>JAECRL010000002.1 GCA_016000265.1 Burkholderiales bacterium | reverse complement strand
ATTTGACCGCCTTCGAAACCGACCTTGTGGTAGCCACCCGAACGCGACTTCTGACCCTTGTGACCGCGACCAGCGGTCTTGCCCAGGCCGGAGCCGATGCCGCGGCCGACGCGGCGCTTGGCATGCTTGGCACCCGATGCGGGCTTGATGCTATTGAGTTCCATGGTATTCCCCGAAGGCTGCGATGCTTAGAGCACCACAACCAGGTAGCGGACCTTGTTGATCATGCCGCGCACAGCCGGCGTGTCTTCCAGGACAGCGGTGCTGTGCATGCGACGCAGACCCAGGCCGCGCACGGTGGCGCGGTGATCGGCACGGGTACCGATCGGGCTGCGAACCAGCTTGACCGTGACAGTTTTCTTTTCGCTCATGTCAGCTCTCCTGCGATCAGTTGAAGATGTCTTCAACGGTCAGACCGCGCTTGGCAGCGACTTCGGCCGGGGTGGTGGCCTTGTTCAGGGCGTCGAACGTGGCACGAACCATGTTGTAGGGGTTCGAAGAGCCGAGGCTCTTGGCCACGATGTCGGTGATGCCCATGACTTCAAAGACAGCGCGCATCGGACCGCCGGCGATGATGCCGGTACCGGCGGGCGCCGGAGCCAGCAGCACCTTGGCTGCACCGTGTTCACCGGTCAGGTTGTGGAAAACCGAACCGTTCTTGAGGGGCACTTTCAGCATGCCGCGACGTGCCTGGTCCATGGCCTTTTGCACGGCCAGAGGCACTTCACGCGCCTTGCCCTTGCCCATGCCGATGCGGCCATCGCCATCGCCGACCACGGTCAGTGCTGCGAAGCCCATGATCCGACCGCCCTTGACCACTTTGGTCACGCGGTTCACTTGGATCATCTTCTCGCGCAGACCGTCGTCACGACCTTCGTCTGCCACCTTGGGTTGAAACTTAGCCATTTGAAATTCCTTCCGGTTGCAGACGGCTTAGAACACGAGGCCGGCTTCACGCGCGGCTTCGGCCAGGGCCTTGATACGACCGTGATACTGGTAGCCAGCGCGGTCGAAAGCGACCTTCTCGACGCCAGCAGCCTTGGCCTTCTCGGCGATGCGCTTGCCGATCAGGGTGGCGGCTTCGGCGTTGCCGCCGTTCTTGATCTGCTCGCGAACTTCCTTCTCTTGAGTGGAAGCGCTTGCAATGACCTTGGTGCCGTCGCCAGAAATCACGCTGGCGTAGATGTGCAGGTTGCTGCGGGTGACCGTCAGACGCACGGCGCCTTGCAGGGCGATGCGAACACGGGTCTGACGCGCACGACGCAGGCGCTGTTCCTTCTTGCTCAATGCCATGATGAATCAGCTCCTTACTTCTTCTTGGTCTCTTTGAGAGACACGCGCTCGTCGGCATACCGGATGCCCTTGCCCTTGTAGGGCTCAGGCGGACGGAAGGCGCGAACTTCGGCGGCGATCTGACCCACGACCTGGCGGTCGGAGCCCTTGATCAGGATCTCGGTCTGAGACGGGGTCTCGACCTTGATGCCAGCCGGCATGTCTTTCACCACAGGGTGGGAGAAACCAATTTGCAGGTTCAGCTTCTGACCTTGAGCTTGGGCACGGAAGCCCACGCCCACCAGGGTCAGTTTCTTCTCGAAACCCTTGCTGACACCGTTGACGGTGTTGGCCAGCAGGGCGCGGAAGGTGCCGGACATGGCATTGGCTTCGGCGGTTTCGTTCACCGGCGCGACCTTCAGCGTGGCGCCGTCTTGCGAGACGGTGACCAGGCCGTTGGCCGGCAGGCTCAGGGTGCCGAGGCCGCCCTTGACGGTCACGGCTTCAGCGGTGATCTTGACGTCCACACCTGCAGGGACGGCGATCGGCATTTTTCCAACGCGGGACATTGCGATTGCTCCTCTATCAGGCGACGTAGCAGAGCACTTCGCCGCCGATGCCGGCAGCGCGAGCCTTGCGGTCGGTCATGACGCCCTGCGGGGTGGTCACGATCGCAACACCCAGGCCATTCATGACCTGAGGGATGCTGTGACGGCCCTTGTAGATGCGCAGACCAGGACGGGAAACGCGTTCGATGCGCTCGATGACCGGACGGCCAGCGTAGTACTTCAGAACGATTTCCAGCGTGGGCTTTGCGGCTTCACCGGTGACGGCAAAACCGTCGATGTAGCCTTCGTCCTTCAGGACTTGGGCGATCGCGACTTTCAGCTTCGACGACGGCAGTGCAACGTTGGTCTTTTTGACCATTTGAGCGTTGCGAATGCGCGTCAGCATGTCGGCGATGGGATCACTCATGCTCATGGGATAACTCCTGTTCGTGCCCGGCCGGGATTACCAGCTTGCCTTGGTGACACCGGGGATGTCGCCAGCGAAAGCCAATTCACGGATCTTGGAACGGCCGAGGCCGAACTGACGGAAAGTGCCACGGGGACGACCGGTCAGGTTGCAGCGTGCGCGCAGACGGGTCGGGTTGGCATTGCGGGGCAGCTTTTGCAGCTCAAGGCGAGCGGCATAGCGCTCTTCTTCCGACTTCTGGGCGTCATCGATGATGGCCTTGAGTTCGGCGTACTTCTTGGCGTACTTGGCAACCAGCTTTTCGCGCTTTTCTTCGCGTTGCTTGAGAGAGACTTTTGCCATGGCGGGCCTCAGTTCTTGAACGGGAACTTGAAAGCCTGCAGCAGAGCCTTGGCTTCGTCGTCGGTCTTGGCGGTCGTCGTGATGCTGATGTTCAGGCCACGGATCGCATCGATCTTCTCGTATTCGATTTCCGGGAAGATGATCTGCTCTTTGACGCCGACGTTGTAGTTGCCGCGGCCGTCGAACGAGCGACCGGAGATGCCACGGAAGTCACGCACGCGGGGCAGCGAGACGGTCACGAAGCGGTCCAGGAACTCGAACATGGTGACGCCACGCAGCGTGACCATGGTGCCGATGGGCATGTTTTCGCGGATCTTGAAACCGGCGATGGGCTTCTTCGACATGGTGACCACGGGCTTTTGGCCGGCGATCTTGGTCAGGTCGCTGACAGCGTGTTCCATGACTTTCTTGTCGGAGACGGCTTCCGAGACACCCATGTTCAGGGTGATCTTGGTCAGGCGCGGCACTTCCATGATCGACTTGTAGCCGAACTGCTTCATCAGTTCGGGAACGATCTTTTCACGGTAGATCTTTTGCAGGCGAGCTTGTTGTTGAGACATGTGTGACCTCGTCAAGCCTTGATTTCTTCGCCGCTGGACTTGAAGACGCGCACTTTCTTGCCGTCAGCCAGGAGCTTGATACCGACGCGGTCAGCCTTGCCAGAAGCAGGGTTGAAGATCGCCACGTTGGACTGGTGGATGGGCATGGTCTTGTCGACGATGCCACCGGTGGTGCCCTTCAAGGGGTTGGGCTTGACGTGCTTTTTGGCAACGTTCACGCCTTCGACCACCAGGTGATCGGCATCGACGCGCGACGTGATGGTGCCGCGCTTGCCTTTGTCACGACCGGTCAGAACGATGACCTGGTCGCCGGATTTGAGCTTGTTCATTGAGCTGTCCTTTTCGTTGACCTGAGGTTCAAAGAACCTCGGGAGCCAGCGAGACGATCTTCATGAAGCGCTCGGTACGCAGTTCACGCGTCACCGGGCCGAAGATGCGAGTGCCGATGGGCTCCAGCTTGGCGTTGAGCAGCACGGCGGCGTTGCCATCGAACTTGATCAGCGAACCATCTTGGCGGCGCACGCCCTTGGCGGTGCGAACGACAACAGCGCTGTAGACCTCGCCCTTTTTGACGCGGCCACGCGGTGCAGCATCCTTGATGCTGACCTTGATGATGTCGCCGATGCCGGCGTAACGACGCTTAGAGCCACCGAGCACCTTGATGCACATGACGCTCTTGGCACCCGTGTTGTCTGCGACATCCAGTCGCGATTGCATTTGGATCATGGTGTACCCCAACTTGACCGTTCGGCTGCACAAACCACTGCGCAACAACGAACCATCAGTCTTGGGCCCGTAGAACGGGCGGATCTGAAAAAGCACCTGACTCGAAGAATCCACCGAAGGGTTGGTGGGTTGAGACAAATGCTTCAACAGCGAAGCCTTGCATTATGCACGAGATTTGCGAGGCTGGTCAAGCGCTCATGCATCGAAGGCTGAAAACACGCCACCCCACGCAGGGGAGCGCACGAAACTTCGCTCAGGCGGTGCCGCCGACGGTGAGCCCGTCGATGCGCAGCGTGGGCTGGCCCACGCCCACGGGCACGCTCTGGCCTTCCTTGCCGCAGGTGCCGACGCCACTGTCGAGCTGCAGGTCGTTGCCGATGAGGCTGACGCGCGTCATGGCGTCGGGGCCGTTGCCGATCAGGGTCGCGCCCTTCACCGGGTACTGGATCTTGCCGTCTTCCACCCAGTAGGCCTCGGACGCAGAGAACACGAACTTGCCCGAGGTGATGTCGACCTGGCCACCACCGAAGTTGACGGCGTAGAGGCCGCGCTTGATCGAGGCGACGATTTCCTGGGGGTCCTTGTCGCCCGCGAGCATGTAGGTGTTGGTCATGCGGGGCATGGGCAGGTGGGCGTAGCTTTCGCGGCGGCCGTTGCCCGTGGGCGCGGTCTTCATCAGGCGGGCGTTGGTCGCGTCCTGGATGTAGCCGCGCAGGATGCCGTCTTCGATCAGCACGTTGCGCTGGGAGACGTGACCTTCGTCGTCGATGTTGAGCGAGCCACGGCGGTCGGGCAGCGTGCCGTCGTCGAGCACGGTGACGCCCTTGGCGGCCACGCGCTGGCCGATGCGGCCGGCGAAGACGCTGGAGCCCTTGCGGTTGAAGTCGCCTTCCAGGCCGTGACCGACGGCTTCGTGCAGGAGGATGCCGGGCCAACCGGAGCCCAGGACCACGGTCATTTCGCCAGCGGGGGCGGGGCGGGCTTCGAGGTTGACCAGCGCGGCGTGAACGGCCTGGTCGACGTAGCCTTGGGTGACTTCGGTGGTGAAGTAGCTGAGGTCGTGGCGTCCGCCACCACCCGATGAGCCGACTTCGCGTCGGCCGTTTTGTTCGGCGATGACGGTGACCGACAGGCGGATGAGCGGGCGCACGTCGGCGGCCAGCACGCCGTTGGCGCGGGCGACCATGATCACGTCGTATTCGCAGCCGAGGCCGGCCATGACCTGGACGACGCGGGGGTCCTTGGCGCGGGCGCGGCGTTCGACGTCCTCCAGCAGCGCGACCTTGGCGGTGCTGTCCATGGATGCGATGGGGTCGAAGGAGGCGTAGAGGCTGCGGCTGGCGGCAACGCGGTGGCCGTCGACCTTGACGCGGCGGCTCTGGCCGGCTGCGGCGATGGTGCGCACGGTGCGGGCCGCGTCGAGCAGGGCGGCCTCGGAGATGTCGTCGGAGTAGGCAAAGGCGGTTTTTTCGCCGGAGATGGCGCGAACGCCCACACCCTGGTCGATGCCGAAGCTGCCGGACTTGACGATGCCTTCTTCCAGGCTCCAGCCTTCGCTGCGCGTGTACTGGAAGTAGAGGTCGGCGTCGTCGACGCGGTGCTGGGTGATGACCCGCAGCGCATTGAGCAGGCTGGATTCGTCCAGACCGTACGGCGTCAGCAGCAGGTCACGGGCGGTTTGCAGGCGGGCGAGGGTGGCGTCGACAGCGATCATGCCGGCATTCTGGCACGGAGGCCGCTCAGATGTTGAGCAAGGCTTTCACGCGCAGGTGCTCGTCGGCCTGGAAGTGCGATGCGATGTAGGCCTGCATGTCCTGGCGACGCTGAACGTCGGAGAGTTGCCCCGCGCCCTTGAGGCGATCCCATTCGGTGCGCGCGGCGGCCAGGCGCCGCTCCCAGTCGGCCCACTCTTCGTCGGCCTTGGCCAGGCGGTTGGCGGCGTCCTGGCCATAACGGGCGACGCGCTCGGCGTGCACGGCGGCGGGGTCTTTGCCGGGGGCCATCTGGGGCACGGGCTCACCGGGGTCGGGCGGCGGGGGCTGTCCGGAGTCCATCTGGGCCACGTACTGCTTGAATTTGGTTTCGTCGTCGGCGAAGAAGGCGCGAGCCCAGTCTTCACCCAGGATCTGGCGGCGCACCATGCGCTGCTCTTCGAAGGCGGGCATCCAGGTGTTGCGGTCGGACTGCACGAAGGCGTTGCGCCAGGTGTGGCTGCGCAGCTGCCAGTAGCGGTCCCAGACGGACATGATGGCGCCGGCGAGCTCGTCGCCGTGGGCGCGGCGGGCTTCGTCGGCCACGAGCGCGCGGATGTCTTCGATGGTGACTTCGCCCAGGCCGAGGATGTAGTACTCGAAGCGCTTGCGCAGGTCGGCGCAGGGGCTCAGCTTGGCGGCGACCACGCACCAGTCGCCCGAGGGCTCGGTGCCCTGGAACGAGCCTTCCTTGAAGAGCTTGTGGCGGACCTGCTCCAGACTCAGGCCGGCTTTGGCGCCCACGGCGGGCGTGGCCATGCCTGGCGAGGCGTCGGGGCGGATCATGCCCCAGCCGGATCCCGGGGCCGAGGAGGCTGCGTCCTCACCGCTCAAACCACCTGGGCGCGTGGCGGAAACGTAGGCCACGCCTGCGGCGCCCAGGGCCAGGGCGATCGCGGCGGCTTTCATCCAGGCTTGCATCTGCATCTTCAACCTCTTGCTGCACTCATTCTTGGATCACGAAACGGCCCGAGGGCGCCCCGACCCACGTGGATCGGGGCGCTGGCTCATGGCGTCACAGGAACGCCCACTTCAGGCGGTTGGCGTGCTGGACGTAGAAGGCCACGGGGTCGGGCGAGCCCTTGCCGATGGTACCGAGGACCTGGTTGATTTCATCCAGGTGGTTCCAGGTGTAGTTGTCCTTGATGACCTTGCCCCAGTGGCTGGAGCAGCGGCCCACCAGGCCGTCGTTGGGCTCGTCGCCGAAGTACTTGGCGGTTTCGGCGAGGATGGCGTCGGACACGTCCCAGCCGTTGGTCTTCACCGAGGTGCCCGAGAACGAGTAGAAGCGGATGCTGTTGCCAGCGATGGTGGCCTTGTCGGGGCCGGTGCCGCATGCGGTCGTCGGGGCGCCAGCGGGGAACTTGGCGTTGAAGGCAGCGGCGCCTTCGCTGCTGAGGGCGCCCAGGGCGGTCAGCAGGTCGGTGTCGCTGGTGGTCTTGTTGCCGGTCAGCCAGGAGATCAGCTTCAGGCCGGCGGTGGCCAGGTCGTCGAAGCCGCCGCCCGGGGTGGTGTTGGCGCCGATGACGTCAGCCACCTTGGAGCCGAAGTGGGTGCCGGCCATGGTGCTGACCGAGGCGACCATCGTGGGCACGGTGCCAGCGGCGTAGCGCACGGTGGGGCCGCCGTGGCTGTGGCCGATCAGGTTGAACTTCTTGACGCCGTCCTTGGCGGCCCATTGCTTCATCTGCTGGATGAGCTCTTCGCCGCGGAATTCCGTGGTCTGCGAGGGGTTCACCGAGGCGATGTAGACGGTGGCGCCTTCGTTGCGCAGCGTGCCGGGGATGTCGTAGAAGTAGTTGACGGCGCCGAGGATGTTGTCGAAGCCGATGAAGCCGTGGACCAGGACCAGGGGGTACTTGGTTTTGGCGGCGATGCCGGCGTGCGCGGCGGGGGCGGCCAGGGCCATGCCCGCCACCGCGACAGCGGCGCAGACGGCCTTGATGGAAAGCTTGTTGCTCATGTTGTCTCCAGGGGATTGAGGTGAGGCGGACGAGCCCATCACAGGCCAGCCAGCTTCAGGCGGTTGGCTTGCTGCTTGTAGAAGGCGACCGGGTCCGGTGCGCCCTTGCCGATCGTGCCCAGGACCTGGTTGATTTCGTCGAGGTGGTTCCAGGCGTAGTCGTCCTTGATGACCTTGCCCCAGTGGCTGGAGCAGCGGCCCACCAGGCCGTCGTTGGGCTCGTCCTTGAAGTAGGAGGCGGTGCCAGCCAGGATCAGATCGGAGATGTCCCAACCGTTGGTTTTGACGGCGGTGCCGGAGAAGGAGTACCAGCGGATGCTGTTGCCGTTGACGCTGGCCACTTCGGGGCCGGTGCCGCAATCGGTGGTGGGGGCGCCGACGGGGAACTTGGCGTTGAAAGCGGCGGAGCCTTCGGTGGACAGCGAGCTCAGGGCGGCCTGGAGGTTGGTCTGGTCGGTGGTCTTGTTGCCGGTCAGCCAGGAAATGAGCTTCAGGCCGGAGGTGGCCAGGCCGTCGAGGGTGCCGCCTTCGGAGAAGGTGGGGGCGAGGTCATCGGCCACCTTGGAGCCGAAATGGGTGCCGGCCATGGTGCTGACCGAGGCGACCATCGTGGGCACGGTGCCAGCGGCGTAGCGCACGGTGGGGCCGCCGTGGCTGTGGCCGATCAGGTTGAACTTCTTGACGCCGTCCTTGGCGGCCCATTGCTTCATCTGCTGGATGAGCTCTTCGCCGCGGAATTCCGTGGTCTGCGAGGGGTTCACCGAGGCGATGTAGACGGTGGCGCCTTCGTTGCGCAGCGTGCCGGGGATGTCGTAGAAGTAGTTGACGGCGCCGAGGATGTTGTCGAAGCCGATGAAGCCGTGAACCAGCACGATGGGGTACTTGGTCTGGGCGGTGGTGCCGGCGTGGGCGGCGGGGGCAGCCAGGGCCGCGCCAGCCACGATGGCGGCGGTGCAAACGGCCTTGAGGTTGAATCCGGAAGTCATGCTTGTGCTCCTGTTTTTGCCTGCGAATGGGTTTCAAAAGGGGGTGCTTCGCTGCAGACAGGGCCAGTATCTGAATAACGACTTTCGTTAAATTTCGGGCATACCCTCACCAGGGGGAAAGCTCTCTCCCTCGATGGTGTTAGGCCGTGTTGAGGCCCTTGAAAGCACCACAGCCCCCTTGCCTGCGGGGGGGCGGAGGGGGGCAAATCAAGGGGTAACCCGCGGTTATCGGGCGCAACTCACCCGCCCGACGGGGGGATTCGGATGTGGGTGCGCGTCAGATCCCCAGGACGGGGGAGAGCGGGGAGGAGGGGCCCGCGTGGGCTCAGTCTTCGCCGAGGGCCTGCCGCAGGCGCAGGGCGTCGTCGTACAAGGCTTTGCGCGACAGCCCGACGACGTCGGCGACCAGGGCCGCGGCCTGCTTGACGGGCACGTGGCGCACCAGCTCGCTGAGGAGCGCCTCCACGCCGGGCGCGAGCCCCTCGGGGGCGTCGCTGGGCGGCTGGGCGTGCACGACGAGCACGAATTCGCCGCGCTGCCGATTCGCGTCCGCCGCCACCCAGGCGGACAGCTCGGTGGTCGGCAGGGTGACGATGTCTTCGAACTGCTTGCTGAGCTCCCGGCAGAGCGTGACGCGGCCCTGGGGCGCGGCTTCGGCGAGTTCACGCGCCAGGGCCTCGATGCGGTGCGGGGCCTCGAAGAGCACGACGCTGTGGTCGTGGCCCAGGGCCTCGCGCAGGCGGGTCAGGCGAGCGGCGCCCTTGGCGGGCAGGAAGCCCTCGAAGCGAAACCCGTGGGCGGCGGCGTCGCCCGACGCGCTCAGGGCCGTGGTGACGCTGCTGGGGCCCGACAAGGGCACCACGCGCACGCCGGCGGCCTGCGCGGCCTGCACGAGGTGGGCGCCGGGGTCGGAGATGGCGGGGGTGCCGGCGTCGCTGACGTAGGCCACGCGCTGGCCGTCTTGCAGGCGCTTGAGCACCTGCAGAGCAGCGACCTGCTCGTTGTGCTGATGCAGTGGCATCAAGGGTTTGTCGAGCCCGAGGTGGCGCAACAGCCCCCCGCTGACACGGGTGTCCTCGCAGGCCACGGCGTCCACGAGGCTGAGCACGTGAACGGCGCGCAGGCTCAGGTCGGCCAGGTTGCCGATGGGCGTGGGCACCAGGTAGAGCGCCCCTTTGGGATACTGCTGGCTGCCGGCCACCTGTTGAGCCGCCTGGAGCAGCAGATTGACATCAAGGGTCACGACAAAATCCCGGGGCGATGAGGGTGAAGAACGCGCCTTGCAGCACCTGCAGGCGCAGGGGCTGACGCTGGTCGAGCGCAATTATCGGGTGGCGCGCGGCCCGAGCGCGCGTGGCGCGGAGGTCGACCTGATCATGCGCGACCGCGACGGCACCCTGGTGTTCGTGGAGGTCAGGCAACGAGCCTCGAGCGACCACGGTGGCGCGGCGGCCTCGGTCACGCGGGGCAAGCAGCGGCGCTGCATCCTCGGCGCGCGTTTTTATCTGCAAAGCCTCCACGTGTGGCCGCCCTGCCGATTCGACGTGGTCGCCATCGACGGGGAGGAGCTGACCTGGCTGCCCGCGGCCTTCGACGCCAGCTGACGTGCCGCGAGCTGACTTATCATCGGCCGCATGCCGGATCCGTCCTATCAGCCGACCCTCCTGCAGCAGCCGCTGCTGGAAACCGCCGACTGGCTTTATCAGTCTTCCGAACGCCTGGCCCAGCAGCTGAACTTCGCAGCGCAGGCCATCATGCACACCATCACCACCGGCGGCCGCGTGCTGTGCGCGGGTGAAGGCGAAGCCGCCTGGCTGGCGCAACAAGCAGCCAACCTGCTGGTGCGTGGCAGCGGCCGCGAGCGCCCTCCCCTGGCGGCTCAGGCCCTGGCGCCCCCGATGCACCCGACGCAGGCCTCGCTGACGCAGCAGGTTCGGGCGCTGGGGCACCCGGGCGACCTGTGGCTGGCCTTCTCGCTGGAGCGCAACGAAGCAGACCTGCGGGCCGCGACCGAAGCCGCGCGCGAGCAGGACCTGACCCTGGTGGCCTTCACCGGCGAAGCCGCCAGCGTGCTGGGCCCCCAACTGCGAGACACCGACGTGTGGGTGCCCCTGCCCGGCACCCATACCTCCACCCTCTTTGCCATCGGCTGGCTGGCCCTGCACGGGCTGTGCGCCGCCGTGGACACCCACCTGCTTGGAGAAGCCGCATGAAGCGCATCGCCCCCACCCGCCTGGCCGTGAGCCTGCTGTTCGTCGCCCTGGGCTCGGCCAGCCTGAGCGCCTGCGCCCCGCTGATGCTGGGCGGGGCCGCGGCCAGCGCCCTGGTCGCCACCGACCGGCGCACCTCCGGCATGCAGGTCGAAGACCAGGGCATCCAGTTGAAGTCGGCCAACCGCCTGCGCGATGCGCTGGGCGGGCGGGGCCACATCAACGTCAACGCCTACAACCGGACGGTGCTGCTGAGCGGCGAGGTGGACAGCGAGGCCGACCGCCTGGCGGCCGAGCAGACCGTGGCCCGCGTCGAGAACGTCACCAAGGTGATCAACCAGCTCATCGTGGGGCCCGCCAGCACCCTGGGCACACGCTCCAACGACGTGCTCGTGGCCGGCAAGGTGCGCGCCACCCTGGTGGACGCGCGCGACCTGATCAGCAACGCCTTCGACATCGTGGTCGAGCGCGGCGAGGTCTACTTGATGGGCATCGTGACGGAGCGCGAGGCCCAGCGCGCGGCCGAACTGACGGCCAGCATCCCGGGCGTCAAGAAGGTGGTCAAGGCCTTCGAGATCATCAGCGAAGACGAGCTGGCCAACCGCCTGCCGCGCCCGGCTGGCAACTCGGGCACGGGCACGCCGCCCGCGAACTGATCGAACCCGCTCAGCGCAGGCGACGGATGAGGCTGGACGTGTCCTGCCTGCCGCCGCCTTGGGCCTGCACGTCGGCGTAGAACTGGTCGACCAGGGCCGTCACCGGCAGGCGGGCGCCCAGGCGACGCCCTTCGTCGAGCACGAGGCCCAGGTCCTTGCGCATCCAGTCGACGGCGAAGCCGAAGTCAAACTGGTTGTGGATCATGGAGGGGCCGCGGTTGACCATCTGCCAGCTGCTGGCCGCCCCTTGCGAGATCACCTCCAGCACCTGAGCCATGTCCAGCCCGGCCTTCTCACCGAAAGCGAGCGCCTCGGCCAGGCCCTGAAGCAAACCGCCGACGCAGACCTGGTTGACCATCTTGGCGAGCTGACCCGAGCCGCTGCCGCCCAGCAGGGTGACGGCGCGCGCGTAGGCCGCGACAACGGGCCGAACGCGCTCGAAGGCTTGCGCATCACCGCCGCACATCACCGTGAGCACGCCGTTGAGCGCACCCAGGTTGCCGCCGGAGACGGGGGCGTCGATGAAGTGCAGGCCGCGCTCGCGTGCGCAGGCGGACAACTCCCGGGCGACCTCGGCCGAGGTGGTGGTGTGGTCGACCACGATGCCCCCGGCGGCCAGGCCTTGAAAGACGCCCTCGGGGCCGATGCAGACCTGGCGCAGGTCGTCGTCGTTGCCCACGCAGGTGAAGGCGATGTCGACACCCGCCCCTGATTTGGCGGCCTCAAGCGGCGTGGCGGCGTGGCGGCCACCGTGCTCGGCCACCCAGGCCTGGGCCTTGGCCGCGGTGCGGTTGTAGACGGTGACGTCGTGGCCGGCTCGCAGCAGGTGCGCGGCCATGGGCGCGCCCATCGTGCCCAGGCCGATGAAGGCGATGCGCTGCGCGGGGTGGGGTGGGTAGGCCTTGTCGGCCAGGGCCAGGGTGGGAGCGGGGTGGGGAGTGGACATCGCAACGGCCTTCAGACGATGCGCATGTGCTCGGTGCCCGCGCCCAGGTCCTGGTTGCGCGCGCGCTGGCTGTTGAGCTTGATCTGCAGGCGCAGGTCGTTGACGGAGTCGGCGTTGCGCAGCGCGTCTTCGTAGGTGATGTCGTTGCCCTCGAAGAGGTCGTACAGGGCCTGGTCGAAGGTCTGCATGCCCTGCTCGCGCGACTTCTTCATGATCTCCTTGATCTCGCCGACCTCGCCCTTGAAGATCATGTCGGCGATCAGGGGCGTGTTGAGCAGGATCTCGACCGCGGCCACCCGGCCCTTGCCTTCCTGGCGCGGCATCAGGCGCTGCGAAACCAGCGCCTTGAGGTTGAGCGAGAGGTCCATCAGCAGCTGCGAGCGGCGCTCTTCGGGGAAGAAGTTGATGATGCGGTCGAGCGCCTGGTTGGCGCTGTTGGCGTGCAGCGTGGCCATGCACAGGTGGCCGGTCTCGGCGAACTGCACGGCGTGCTCCATGGCCTCGCGGTCGCGGATTTCGCCCATCAGGATGACGTCGGGGGCCTGTCGCAGCGTGTTCTTGAGCGCGATCTCCCAGCCGTCGGTGTCGATGCCGATCTCACGCTGCGTGACGATGCAGTTCTTGTGCGGGTGCACGAACTCGACCGGGTCTTCCAGCGTGATGATGTGGCCGTGGGAGTTCTCGTTGCGGTGGTCCACCATGGCCGCCAGCGTGGTCGACTTGCCCGAGCCCGTGGCGCCCACCAGGATCACCAGGCCGCGCTTGGTCGAGACCACGTCCTTGAGGATGTGGGGCAGGCGCATGCTGTCGATGGTGGGGATGATTTGCGGGATCACGCGCATGACCAGGCCGACGTGGCCCTGCTGCACGAAGGCGTTGACCCGAAAGCGCCCCACCCCGCCCGGCGAGATGGCGAAGTTGCACTCCTTGGTGCGCTCGAACTCGGCGGCCTGCTTGTCGTTCATGACCGAGCGGGCCAGCGCCAGGGTGTGGCCCGGCGTCAGCGGCTGGGGCGACACCTTGGTGACCTTGCCGTCGACCTTGATGGCCGGCGGGAACTCGGCGGTGAGGAACAGGTCGGAGCCGCCGCGCGAGACCATCAGGCGCAGGAGGTCGTTGATGAATTTCGAGGCCTGGTCGCGTTCCATGAGGGGGTCCGCCTGTGTGTGATGCTGGGGGAAAGAGGGAAGCCGAAGGGCCCGAACAGCGAGCTCAGCCCGCCGTGAGCAAGGCGCCGAGTCGGGCGCTGAGCTGGCGCATGCGCAAGGACAGGCGGCGCGCCAGCGAGGTCATCAAGGCCATGCCCAGCCGGGGGTCGTCGATGGCCAGCTCGTCGATCGTGCTGGCCGTCAGCACCGCCAGCGAGACGCGGCTGAGCGTGAGGCAGGACGCGAAGCGCGCGCCCGCATCGAGCAGCGACATCTCGCCGAGCACGTCGCCTTCGCGGGCCTCGGCCAGGCGGGCGCGGGCGCCGGTGGGCTGCACGCGGTCGACGGCCACCAGGCCTTCGAGCACGATCAAGGCGTAGTCGCCCTTCTCGTCTTGCGCGATGAGCTCGCGCCCCGGTGGGACGGTGACGAAGTCGACGTGTTGCAGGATCTTGCGGTGGTCCTCTGCCGACAGCGAAGCCATGAGGGCGTCGTTGCCCCAGGCCTTGAGCAGGAACTGCAGGCCCAGCTCGGGGTCGAGCGCGTGGGCCCCCACCACCAGGGCGCGGGCGTGCCAGGCCGAGGTGGTGCGGAAGTCCTCGGGCCGCTCCATGAACTGGGTGGCAAAGAAGCCCTCGTCGTCGGCGTCACCCGAGGTGTCGGGGCCCGTGGCGGGGCGGTGGGTGCCGACGAAACGGTCCAGGAAGCGTTTCATGTCAGCCCGGGAAATTCTCGGGGATCTTGGCCTTGGCGCGCGCTTCCGCCGGCGAGATCACGTTGCGGCGCACCAGGTCGGTGAGGTTCTGGTCCAGCGTCTGCATGCCCATGCTGTTGCCCGTCTGGATGGACGAGTACATCTGCGCGATCTTGTTTTCGCGGATCAGGTTGCGGATGGCGGGCGTGCCGATCATGATTTCGTGCGCGGCCACGCGGCCCGCGCCGTCCTTGGTCTTGCACAGGGTCTGCGAGATGACGGCCTGCAGCGACTCCGACAGCATGGCGCGAACCATGTCCTTCTCGGCAGCCGGAAAGACGTCGACGACCCGGTCGATGGTCTTGGCGGCCGACGAGGTGTGCAGCGTGCCGAAAACCAGGTGGCCCGTTTCGGCGGCGGTCAGCGCCAGGCGGATGGTCTCCAGGTCGCGCATTTCGCCCACCAGGATGCAGTCCGGGTCTTCGCGCAGGGCCGAGCGCAGCGCGTTGGCGAAGCTCAGGGTGTGCGGCCCGACCTCACGCTGGTTGATGAGGCACTTCTTGGAGTCGTGCACGAATTCGATGGGGTCTTCCACCGTCAGGATGTGGCCGTACTCGGTTTCGTTGAGGTGGTTGACCATGGCGGCCAGCGTGGTCGACTTGCCCGAGCCGGTGGGGCCGGTGACGAGCACCAGGCCGCGGGGCTTGAGGGCCAGGTCCTGGAAGACCTTGGGCGCGTTGAGCTGCTCCAGCGTCAGGATCTTGGACGGGATGGTGCGGAAGACGGCGCCCGCCCCGCGGTTCTGGTTGAAGGCGTTGACGCGAAAGCGCGCCAGGCCCTGGATCTCGAAGGAGAAGTCGCACTCCAGCGTCTCTTCGTAGTGCTTGCGCTGCACGTCGTTCATGATGTCGTACACCATGTCGTGGACCTGCTTGTGGTCCAGCGCGTCGACGTTGATGCGGCGCACGTCACCGTGCACGCGGATCATGGGCGGCAGGCCCGCCGAGAGGTGGAGGTCAGACGCCTTGTTCTTGACCGAGAACGCGAGCAGTTGGGTGATATCCATGGATGATTGGGGCCTGGCACTTCGTGAAGGACCATTATGGCGACGATCGCCGAGAAGCTACAACTCGTGCGGGGCAGGATTCACGCCGCTGTTTCGCAATTCGGACGGCCGCACGACAGCGTGACCCTGCTGGCGGTGAGCAAGACGTTTCCAGCGGTAACGGTTCGCGAGGCCGTGGCGGCCGGACAGCACCGCTTTGGTGAGAACTACGTGCAGGAAGCCGTCGACAAGATCGCCGAGCTGGCCGACTTGCGCGAACAGATCGAGTGGCACCTGATCGGGCCGCTGCAGAGCAACAAGACCCGGGTGGTGGCCGAGCAGTTTGACTGGGTTCACAGCGTCGACCGCCTCAAGATCGCGCAGCGGCTCAGCGAGCAGCGCCCGGCCCACCTGCCGCCGCTGCAGGTCTGCATCCAGGTCAACACCAGCGGTGAGGACAGCAAGAGTGGCGTTCAACCGGATGACGCGCTGGCGCTGGCCCGCGCCGTGGCCGCCCTGCCCCGGCTGCAACTGCGCGGCGTGATGTCGCTGCCGGCGCCGTCGGACGACCCCGCCGAACAACGCCGTCAGCTGCAGGCCGTGCGTGTCGTCTTCGAGCACCTGCGTTCCCAGGGTCTTCCCTTGGACACCCTGTCCATGGGGATGAGCGCCGACCTCGAAGCGGCCGTGGAGCAAGGGTCTACCCTGGTGAGGGTGGGAACAGCCCTATTCGGGCAGCGATGAGAGCGCACTAAGATCGCGGCTTGCAAAGAGACCCCGTATGGAAGTAACGCGCGCCCCCCATTACCTGCTGGTTGATGACCACAGCCTCATCCGCGAAGGCATGATGCAGGCCATCCGCAGCCTGGATCCGGCCGCGCGTTTCTCGCAGGCCAATTCGCTTCAAGCCGCCCTGGGCAAGCTCGAAGAAACCGCCGGCGACCCCATCGACGTGGTGCTGCTGGACCTGGGCCTGCCCGACAGCCGCGGCATCGCGACGCTGCAAGCCATGCGGCTGGCGGCGCCCACGCAGCGCATCGGCATCATCACCGGCCAGGCCGACGTGCAGATCGCGCTGGAGTGCATCCACCACGGCGCCTCGTGCTTCATCCCCAAGCTCGCCGAGATCGACGGCTTCACCTCGGCCCTGCAGGCGCTGGTCGACGGCCGCCTGCACTTCCCCTCCGAGTTGCTGTCGCCCAGCGACGTGGACTTCCCCACACCCGATGAAGAGTCTCCGCCCCGGGTCATCCGCCTGACCCCGCGTCAGAAGGACGTGCTGCAGTGGATCCTCAAGGGCTGCACCAACCTCGCCATCGCCTCGGCCCTGGGCATCAGCGCCGAGACGGTCAAGCTCCACGTCAGCGCCATCTTCCGCGCCTACGGGGTCCACAGCCGCACGCAGCTGGTGCTGCTGTGCTCGCGCAGCCCGCAAGCCGCCAGCCCCCAGGCCGATGACGCCAGCGGACCTCACGACGACCCACCGCTGAAAGCCCTGGCGTGAGCATCCTGCGACGGTCGCTGAGGGGACTGTCGCCGATCGAGGCGCGCATCGACCTGCAGCTGCTGCACGACAGCTGGCGCCACTCCCCCGGATCGATCTTCGCCCAGCTCGCGGCCTTGCTGCTGCTGGGCTACATGGTGCGTGGCTGGCCGATGGCCCACTGGAAGTGGGTGCTGCCCGCGTTGGGCCACGTGTGCGTGTGGACGGCGGTCGCGCTGCTGGTGCGACAGTTCCACCGCTTCGGCATCACGGAGTCCGGCTACGGCCGCTGGCGCACGCGGCTGCTGATCTGGCACGCCATGGAAGGCACCTTGTGGGGCCTGATCGCGGTGGCGCTGCTGGCGGTGGCCAGCCCCGAGTGGCGCATGACCATCGTGGCCGCGTTGATCGTCTACGGCTACACGATCATGCTGGTCACCATCCACGACTGGGCCGTGGCCTTCGCCGGCAGCATGCCCGTGCTGCTGTTGGTGGCCGGCCAGCTGCTGAGCGAGGGACAGGAGAGCTCGCACTTCCTGGCCCTGGTGCTGGTGGTCTCCTTGATGACCTGCATGGGCGTGTCGCTGAGCGTGAACCGCCGCTTGCGCGAGGCCGTGCTGCTGAGGCACGAAAACGCCGGCCTGGTGCTGCAGCTGCGCGACGAGATCAACAAGGTGACACAAGCCAAGGCGCGCGCCGAGGAGGCCGACCGCCAGAAGGGCGAGTTCTTCGCAGCCGCCAGCCACGACCTGCGCCAGCCCCTGCACGTGATGATGCTGTTGAGCAGCGCGCTCAAGCCGGCCATCCCGGCCGAAGCCGGCCAGGAGCTGCTGCGCAAGCTGCAGACGGCGCTGGGCTCTCTGGGCAGCATGTTCGAGAAGATGTTCTTCGTGGCGCGCATCGACGCGCAGCGCGTGGACTACCGCGCCGAAGCCCTGCCGCTGACGGAGATGTGGAAACGCCTGGACATCGAGTTCTCGGTGCTGTGCGACAGCAAGGGCCTGCGCTGGCAACTGGACGCGACCTCGGAGTGGGTGCAGGCCGACGGCTACGTGCTGGAGCGCATTTTGCGCAACCTGCTCAACAACGCGGTGCGCTACACCGAACACGGCGAGGTCAGGCTGCGCGCGCGCAAACGCGGCCCCTGGGTGCTGTGCCAAGTCTGGGACACGGGGGTGGGCGTGCCGCGGCAGTACCGCCACCGCATCTTCGACGACTACTTTCAGGCGCACAACGACGGGCGCCTGAGCAGCGAAGGCCTCGGGCTCGGGCTGGCCGTGGTGCGGCGCCTGAGCCTGCTGGGGCCCACCCCGGTGCGGGTGCTGTCGCGCCCCGGCCGGGGCTCGTGCTTCAGCGTGCGCCTGCCGCGACTGGTGCCGGCCAGCGTGGAGGCACCGAGCCCCGACGAGCCGCCCGCCCGGGTCGTGGTGCACCCCGCCCCGCCCCCGTCGCCCGGCCGTGGCGTGGTGGTGCTGATCGAAGACGACCCCCAGGTGCGCGAGAGCACCGCACTCGTCTTGCAGCAGCACGGCTGGCAGGTCGCGGGCGCGGCCAACCCGGACGCCGCCCTGAGCCTCATCGCGCAGATGCAGGACGACGGCCGCATGCCCGAAGGCGACATGCCCGCGGCCCTGGTCAGCGACCACCGCCTGGGCCTGAGCGTCAACGGGCTGGAGGTGCTCAAGCAGCTGCGCTACGAATTCGGCGAGCACCTGCCGGCGTTGCTGCTGACGGGCGAGATCCCCGCCCCCCTGGCCGACGAAGCCAGCCGCGCGGGGGTGCAGCTCGTGAGCAAGCCGATCGAGGCCGAGCGCCTGGTGGAGCTGCTGTGCGATGCCACGGCCGACGCCCCCACGGATGCGGCATGATCTCGCCCATGAGCAAACCGACCCACATCGACATCGCCTTCGTCGGCGGCGGCAACATGGCCACCGCCATCATCGGGGGCCTGCTGCGCCAGGGCCGCGCCGCGGCCAGCATCCTCGTCATCGACCCCGTGGCCGAGCAGCGCCAGCGCCTGCACGACAAACTGGGCGTGCAGACCGCCGCCGGACCCGACGCCAGCCTGTCGCAGGCCGCCACCGTGGTGTGGGCGGTCAAGCCGCAGCAGTTCAAGGAAGCCGCCGGGGCGTGCGCGGCGCTGTGCCCGCAGGCGCTGCACTACAGCGTGATGGCCGGCCTGCGCACCGACGACATGGCCCGACTGCTGGGCAGCCCCCGCATCGTGCGCGCCATGCCCAACACCCCGGCCCTGGTCGGCCAGGGCATGACGGGGCTGTTCGCGCGCAGCGAGGTCACGACCGAGGAGCGCGAGCGCATCGAGCAGATGGTGGCGCCCACCGGCCAGCACCTGTGGGTGCAGCGAGAAGCCGACCTGGACGCCGTCACGGCGCTGTCGGGGTCGGGGCCGGCCTACGTGTTCCTGTTCATCGAGACGATGATGCAGGCCGCGCAAGACATGGGCCTGAGCGCCGAGCAAGGCCGCCAGCTGGCCCTGGCCACCTTCGGCGGCGCCACCGCGCTGGCCGCCCAGTCGACCGACGCACCAGCCGTGCTGCGCGAGCGCGTGACCTCCAAGGGCGGCACCACCTACGCGGCGCTGACCCACCTGGAGGCCGCGGGCGTCAAGCCGGCCTTCATCGCGGCCATGCGCGCCGCAGAAAAACGAGCGGGCGAACTGGGCGACGAATTCGGTCGCTGAGTCACACAGTCCGTCACGCCAGCCCACCGACGGGCCTGGCCGAGGCTCAACCCGCGGGCTGGCCTCGCCAGGCGGCATCCAGCGCCACACCCAGCCAAGCCGTCAGGCCCAGCCAGTGGTTCAGGCGAAAGGCCTGGAAGCACGCCAGGCGCTCGCGGCCCTTGATGAGCCAGCCGTGCCACAGGGCCTGCAAGGCCGCCGCGACCAAGGCCAGCTCGAAGACACGGCCCAGCCCGAAGGCCTGGCCGGCTTGCCACCAGCACCCGATGCACAGGGCGTAGAAGCCCATCACGCCGGCCACGTCGAAGCGGCCGAGGGTGATGGCCGAGGTGCGCATGCCGATCTTGAGGTCGTCGTTGCGGTCGACCATGGCGTACTCGGTGTCGTAGGCCAGCACCCAGGCGAGGTTGCCGACCACGATCCACCACACGGCGGCGGGCACGCTGCCCTGCACGGCGGTGAAGGCCATGGGGATGCCGAAGCTGAAGGCCACGCCCAGCACGGCCTGCGGCATCGAGAAAAAGCGCTTGGTGAAGGGGTAGAGGATGGTCACCGCCAGCGCGCCGAAGGACAGGGCGATGGTGGGCCAATTGGTGGTGAGCACCAGGGCAAAAGCCACCAAGGCCAGCGCCGCGCCCACCGCCAGCGACTCCTTGACGGAGATGCGCCCGCTGGTGACGGGGCGCTGGGCGGTGCGCTCGACGTGGCGGTCGAAGTCGCGGTCGGCCACGTCGTTGACGGCGCAACCCGCGCTGCGCATGAGCACGGTGCCCAGCGTGAAGACGACCAGCAGGTGCCAGCCGGGGAAGCCGCCCGCGGCCATCCACAGCGCCATCCAGGTGGGCCACAGCAGCAGGAGCCAGCCTTGGGGGCGGTTCCAGCGGATGAGGTCGAGGTAGAGCGACCCGCGGTCGCGCCAAGTCAGCTTGCTTGCGTGCACGGTCAGCATTATCCAGCGTCACCAGCGGTGATTTACCATCTTCGTCTTGACATCAAAATTGACGAGGGAGTTTCCATGAACCTGTTGCGCGCGCAACGCCCTGCCATCGCGTTCCTGCTGGCACTGGCTGGGCAGTCGGCCCAATCCGAGGTGCTGGCTTCGCTGACCTTCATCCAGCCCACCGGCACAGCGACGACCACCGACGTCATCCCGATGTGGGTCAGGCTGTCGCTGGCGCCCGATTCGGACGCGGTGAGCCTCAGCACCACCACCGATTCGGCTTACATCGATTGGTATTGTGAAGACGGCGGCTTCAGCGATTGCTCCCTGGACGGACCGGCCCCCGCCGCGGCGCCATCACCCTACGTGGCCGTCCCTCATTTCGGCGCCAACTCCTGGTTCGAGCTGACCCAACGGCCCGCCTTCGTCCTGAATCCAGGCGAGAGCGTTGACTTGCACATCGTGAACCTGACGCCTCGGTCGGGGACGGTGCCGGCTGGCTTCTACCAACATCAGCAAGTGGGGCTGAGTCTCTACGGGCCAACGGCACCTGAAGACGACGCCATGTTCCCACCCGCGCCCCTGTTCGCGGTGAGCACATCGTGCTCCATCGCGCCGGACGCTTGCACCTTCTCTCGAAACGTCACCGCCGCCGTGCCGGAAGTCGGCACCTTCGGTTTGGGCGTCTTGGGTGGGTTGGGTTTGCTCGGTCTGGCTGCCAAACGCCGCCGCGCAACAACCTGAGCAAACCCGGGCGACGCAGTGGTTGTCAACGCACCACTGAATGACTGGCGGGCTGCAAGTCGGCCTGACTGCTGCCCTCCACCCAGCCGCCCCCCAGCGCCTTGTAGACGCTGATGTGGGCCTGCTGACGCGCCAGCTGCGCCTGGATGTGCGCTTGTTGCGCCGCGAACAGAGCGCGCTGGGCGTCGAGCAGGTCGAGCTGGCTGGCCACGCCGGTGTCGTAGCGCAAGGTCGACAGGCTCAGGCGAGCCGCTTCGGCCTGGGCTTGGGCCAGCTGGGCCTCGGCCTGCTCGGCGTAGGTGCTGCGTGCCACCAGCGCGTCGGCCACTTCCTTGAAGGCCGACTGGATGGCCTTGTCGTACTGGGCGATGGCGATGTCGCGGCGGGCCACGGCGGCGTCCACGCCCGCGGCCGTGCGACCGGCATCGAAGATGGGCGCCAGCAGCGAGCCCCCGAAGCTCCAGGCGAAGCGCCCGCTGTCAAACAGGCCGCTGAGCGAGTTGCTGACCGCACCGGCGCTGGTGGTGAGGCTGATGCGCGGGAAACGCGCCGCACGGGCCGCACCGATGTTGGCGTTGGCGGCGATGAGCTGCTGCTCGGCCTGGGCCACGTCGGGGCGCTTGAGCAGCACGTCGGACGACAGCCCCACGGGCAGCTCGCTGAGGTCGGGCCACAGGCTGGCTTGCACAAACTGCTCGGCGGCGTTGCCGCGCACAGGCCGGCTGGCCACGGACGGGGTGGACGGGGTGGACGGGGTGGCCGTGGCCGTGCCCGACACCAGGCCCTGCGGCTCGGGCGGCAGCCACTCCGGTGGCACCGGGCGGCCCACCAGCAAAGCCAGCGACTGCTGATCCTGTGCGAACTGGCGCTGGGCTTGCGCCCGGGCCACGCGGGCGGCTTCGACCTGGGACTGGCCGGAGCGCAACTCCAGCTCGTTGAGCACGCCGTTGTCGTACTTCAGTTGCAGCAGCTTGAGCGCGTCCTGGCGGGAGCGCAGCGTCTGCTCCGCCAACTTGAGCTGCCATCGGTCAGCCCAAAGCGTGTAGTAGGCGTTGGCCACTGACGCGACCAGGCTGATGTGGGCCGCGCGCCGGGCTTCCTGAGAGGCCAGGACCTGGGCGGAGGCCGCCTCGGTGAGGGCCTGCACGCGGCCGAACAAGTCGAGCTCGAAAGACGGCACGACCAGGCCACCCGTGACCTGGGTGCCCAGGGCGTACGGCGGGGCGGACTGGGGCTGTCGGGTGCCGCTGATGCTGGCGTTGACCGACGGCAGCCGATCGGCGGCCTGGATCTGGTACGCGGCACGGACGGCCTGGATGTTGAGGATGGCGACGCGCAGGTCGCGGTTGTTGTTCAGTGCCTCGGCGATGAGGGAGCGCAGGCGCGGGTCGGGGAAGTGCTCGATCCAGGGCACCGCAGCGACGTCGACCGCAGCGGGTGTGGGCGCGGTGGCGGTCGAGGTGGCTGTGCCGGATGCCGCCGAGGCGATCGGCGCAGGCAGGCTTTGCGGCACGGCCAGCTCGGGTCGCTGGTAATCGGGCGTCAGCGAACACGCCGACAGCATCAGCACCGCCGCCAGGCTGACCAGGCGACGCACAGGGGTCAGGGAATCACTCATGAGCAGGCTCCACGGGGGCGGTGTCAGCACCAGGGCGGATCGCCACCGGCTTGGCGGGGAAAAAACGACGGATGACCACGAAGAATACCGGCACGAAGAGCACGGCCAGCACCGTGGCGGAAATCATGCCGCTCATCACGCCGGTGCCGATGGCTCGTTGCGCAGCCGAGCCCGCCCCGGACGCCAGCACCAGGGGCAGCACGCCCAGGATGAAGGCCAGCGAGGTCATGATGATGGGGCGAAAGCGCAGGTGGCAGGCCTGCAGCGTGGCCTCCATCAGGCCCATGCCCTTTTCCTGGAGCTCCTTGGCGAACTCGATGATCAGGATGGCGTTCTTGGCCGACAGGCCCATCACGGTGATGAGTCCGACCTTGAAGTAGACGTCGTTGGGCATGGCGCCCAGCAGCGCACCCAGCAAGGCGCCGAAGATGCCCAGGGGCACGACCAGCAGCACGGCCACCGGGATGGTCCAGCTCTCATACAGGGCCGCCAGGCACAGGAACACCGCCAGCAGCGAGAAGGCCAGCAGCAGCGTGGCCTGGGAGCCCGAGAGCTTTTCTTCGCGCGACAGCCCCGTCCACTCGATGCCGATGCCGGGCGGGAGTTGCTTGGCCAGTCGCTCGATTTCGTCCATGGCCTGGCCGGTGCTGAAGCCCGCCGCGGCGTCACCCGAGATGCGCATGGCGGGGTAGCCGTTGTAGCGCACGGCCTGCATCTGGCCCTTGATCCAGCGGGTGGACGCGAAGGCCGACAAGGGCACGTTCTGTCCCGCGGTGTTGACCACGTTGAGCTGCAGCAGCTGCTCGGCCTGCATGCGGTCCTTGGCATCGGCTTGCACCACCACGCGCTGCAGGCGTCCCTTGTTGGGGAAGTCGTTGACGTAGGTGGAGCCCAGCGCCGTCGACAGCGTGGCGCTGATGGCGTCGAAGCCCACGCCGAGCGCGGCGGCCTTGTCGCGGTCGATGTCAACCTGCAGCTGCGGCGCGTCTTCCAGGCCATCGGGGCGCAGGCCGGTGACGAGCTTGCTTTGCATGGCCATGCCCAGCAGCTGGTTGCGCGCGGCCAGCAGGGCCTCGGGGCCGAGGCCGGCGCGGTCCTGCACGCGCACCGAGAAGCCGGTGGCGTTGCCGAGCTCGCGGATGGCCGGCGGGTTGAGCGGGAAGATGAAGGCGTCGCGGATGCCCGAGAGCGCCCCGAAGGCCCGACCGGCCAGGGCCTGCGCCGAGCTGGCCGCGCCCGGGCGCTCGTCCCAGTCTTTCAGGGTGACGAAGCCGAGTGCGGCGTTCTGGCCAGAGCCGGAGAAGCTGAAGCCGACCACGCCGACGATGGACTGCACCTCGGGCTGCTTGAGGAACCAGTCCTCGACCTGCTCGACCACGCGCTCGGTGCGGTGGTTGGTGGCGCCGGGCGGCAGCTGGATGTTGACGATGAGGTTGCCCTGGTCCTCAGAGGGCAGGAAGGACGAGGGCATGCGCACGTACAACCAGCCCACCACGCCCACGATGACGGCGTAGATGATGAGCACGCGCCCGCCGCGTCGCACCAGTTTGGCGGCCCAGCTTTCGTAGCCGTGCGTGGTGGCCGTGAAGAAGCGGTTGAACCAGCCGAAGAAGCCCTTCTTCTCGTGGTGATCGGCCGACGCGGGCTTGAGCAGCGTGGCGCACAAGGCCGGCGTCAGCGACAGGGCCAGGAAGGCCGAGAACAGCATGGAGGCCACCATGGACAGCGAGAACTGCCGGTAGATGTTGCCCACCGAGCCCGAGAAAAAGGCCATCGGGATGAAGACCGAGACCAGCACCACGGTGATGCCGATGATGGCGCCGCTGATCTGGCCCATGGCCTTGCGCGTGGCGGCCAGGGGCGACAGGCCCTCTTGCACCATCAGGCGCTCGACGTTCTCCACCACCACGATGGCGTCGTCCACCAGGATGCCGATGGCCAGCACCATGCCGAACATGGTCAGCACGTTGATGGAAAAGCCCGCCGCGGCCATGACCCCGAAGGTGCCCAGCAGCGCCACCGGCACCACCAGCGTCGGGATCAGCGTGTAGCGGATGTTCTGCAGGAACAGGAACATCACCAGGAAGACCAGCACGACCGCTTCGATCAGGGTCTCGACGACCTGGCTGATGGACAGCTTGACGAAGCCGGAGGTGTCGTAGGGGATGCTGTAGTCCACGCCCGAGGGGAAGTAGGCGCGCAACTCGTCGAGGCGCTTGCGCACGGCCTCGGCGGTGGCCAGGGCGTTGCCGGTGGGCGAGAGCTGCAGGCCGATGCCGAGGGCGGGCTTGCCGTTGAGGCGCGCGTAGGTGCCGTAGGCCTGGGCGCCCAGCTCGATGCGGGCGACGTCCTTGAGGCGCACGCTGGAGCCGTCGGCCTTGGCGCGCAGCACGATGTTGCCGAACTGCTCGACGCTGGCGAGCTGGCCGCTGACGACGACCGTGGCGGCCATGGTCTGGCTGCTGATGTTGGGGCGCTCGCCGATGCCGCCGGCCGGCACGAGCGCGTTCTGGGCGCGGATGGCGGCGTTGACGTCGGACAGGCCCAGCCCGAAGGACAGCAGGCGGGCGGGGTCGACCCAGATGCGCATGGCGCGCTCGGTGCCGAACAGCTGGGCCTGGCCGATGCCGGGCACGCGCTGCAGCTCGGGCACGACGTTGCGCGAGGCGTAGTCACCGAGTGCGACCGGGTCGTACTCCGGGTTGGTGGAGGCCAGCATCACGAACATCAGGAAGTTGCTGCGCGACTTGTCCACGCGCACGCCCTGCTGTGTCACCGCCGCGGGCAGGCGGGGCGTGGCGCGAGCCAGTCGGTTCTGCACCTCGATCTGGGCGAGGTCGACGTTGGTGCCGGTCTCGAAGGTGACGGTGATCGAGCCCGTGCCGTTGGCCTGGCTGACCGACTCCATGTAGGCCAGCCCGGGCGCGCCGTTGAGCTCCTGCTCGATGACGCTGACCACGCTCTCGTCGAGCGTCCTGGCCGAGGCGCCGGGGTAGGTGGCGTTGATGACGATGGATGGCGGCGCCACCGTGGGGTACTGCGCGATCGGCAGCTGCGTGATCGCCACCCCGCCGAAGACGAGGATGAACAGCGCGATCACCCACGCGAAGATGGGCCGGTCGATGAAGAAGCGTGCCATGGACGGGCCCCTTTCAGCGCGAGGCGGCAGAAGCAGCGGATGCAGCCGTTGCCACAGACGCGGCGGACGGCGCACCCAGGCCACTGCCCTCAGGCTGCGGCTGCCACGGCACGGCCTTGACGGGCGCCTTGGGGTTCATCATTTTCTGAAAGCCATCGACCATGACCTGCTCGCCGGCCTTCAACCCACCGAGCACGACCCACTGGTTGCCCTTGGCCCCACCGAGCTTGACCGGGCGGGGCGTGACCAGGCCATCCTGGCCCACGACCATGACCGTGTCGGCCGTGGCGCTGCGGGTGACGGCCTGCTGGGGCAGCAAGATGCCGTCGCCCACCTGAGCCTGCTCCAGGCGCACGCGCACGTACATGCCAGGCAGCAGCAGGCCTTGGGGGTTGGGCAGCTCGGCGCGCAGGGAGACCTGGCCCGAGGTGGGGTCCACGCTGAGGTCGGAGAACAGCAGCTTGCCGCTCAGCGGGTACTCGCGGCCGTCGTCGAGCACAACGCGCACGGCGGCGGCACCGGCACCGGCTTGCTTGATGGCGCCGGACTGCAGCGCCTGGCGCAGCTTGAGCACCTCGTTGGCCGATTGCGTGAAGTTCACGTACAGCGGGTTCACCTGCTGGATGACGGCCAGCTGCGTCGCGTCGCCCTGCCCCACCAGGGCGCCTTCGGTGACCAGGGCGCGGCCGATGCGGCCGGAGATGGGCGCCGTCACGCTGGCGTGGCCGAGGTTGATGCGGGCGTTCTGCACGGCGGCCTTGGCCGAAGCCACATCGGCCTGCGCGGCGCGCTGCGACACCTGGGCGTTGAGGTACTCCTGCGGGCTGATGGCCTTGGCGGCCTGCAGCGGCTCATAGCGCTGGACCAGGGCGCTGGCCTGAGCCAGGTTGGCTTCGGCGCGGGCCTGGGCGGCGAGGGCGCTGTCCAGGCTGGCCTGGTAGGTGGCCGCGTCGATCTGGAACAGGGGCTGGCCGGCTTTCACGTCCGAGCCTTCGGTGAACTGGCGCTTTTGCAGGATGCCGGCCACGCGGGCACGAACCTGGGCCACACGCAAGGCCTCCAGGCGACCGGGCAGCTCGGTGATGAGCGGCACATCCTGCGGCTGCACCGTGATCACGCCCACCTGCGCGGGCGGCATGGCGGGCGCGCCGGACGCGGCCGCCTTGGGGTCGCCCTGGCCGCACGCGGTCAGCAAAGCCGCGGACAACACCACGGGGAGCGCCGCAGGAAGCGCCGCAAGAGTCGCCGCCGAAAACCACTTCATGGAACGAGGAACCATGTTCACCCCTTGAATACTTGCCTAGTCAATCTTCTGCGCGCAATATACCGATGTTTTGCAAACGGCTGGTGAAGCGGCGTGGAAATCCCGCCTCAGGCTGGGGAAACCACGCCGTCGGTGGACTCGTCGAGCCCCCCCTCGTCGTCGAGGTGCCGGTCGTCGGCCCAGCCCACCAGGGTCAGGCCCTCGGGGGTGTAGAGCAGGCGGTTGACCGTGGCGTTGCCGATGGTCCAGGTGCGCGGCGCCGACAACGCCACCCCGTTGGCGGCGCGGTAGAAGCAGTCGAGCACCCCGCCATGGGCCACCAGGACGATGGTTTGACCGAGGTGCCGTCGGGCCAGGCGGACGAGCGCCTGGGTGCAGCGGTCGTAGAAGGCCTGCAGGGTTTCGCCGCCGACCGGGCCGTAAGCCGGGTCACGCTGGCGCCAGCGCACGGCCTGATCGGGCCAGCGGGCGGCGATCTCGACCTGGGTCAGGCCTTCGAGCTCGCCGAAGTGGCGCTCGCGCAGCTCCTCGTCGAGGCCCACGCTCAGGCCCGAGGCGCGCGCGATGGCGCGGGCGGTGTCGTGGGCGCGCTGCAGGTCGCTGCTGTAGATGGCGTGAACGCCTTCGGTCGCCACGGCCTGGCCCACGCGCTCGGCTTGCCACAGGCCGACGTCGTTGAGCGGGATGTCGATGTGGCCCTGGATGCGCGAGGCGCGGTTCCAGGCGGTCTCGCCGTGGCGAACGGCGATCAGGCGGGTGACGAGGTCGGGCATGGCCACGATGATGCATCAGGATTGCTGCAGCGCACAACCCGCAGGCGTGGCCTCCGCTCCCCCTCCACGCTCAGACCTCGCTCAGACCTCGCTCAGACCTCGCTCAGACCTTGCTCACACGCCCCAGACCACGGGCTGCTGGCCCGCTTGAGCCTGTTCGATGAGGCGGATGAAGGGGGCGGCGCGCTGGCGAAGGCTGACGGGCTCGTCCTGAAAGGGAGGCGGGGCCTCATCCTCATCGGACGCAGCCGGGGCCTGCGGCGGGGTGTCCAGCGAGGCGGGCGGCACCGAGGGGGCGTCGTGGGCCAAGCCGTGCAGGATGCCGAGCACGCGCGGCATGTCGCTCACCTCGATGACGCCGGGTTGGGTGGCGGTCTTGCCCAGCAAGCGCAGCAAGGCCTCGGCGTGGGCCTGCAGCATCACGAGGTTGCCGGTGGCCTGGGATTTGAAGGTGATGGGCATGGACTCAGTGTAGCCATGGGCCGCCTGCGTGCCCAGCCCCCTTCAGCGGACAGCCTCGGCGGGCTTGACCCGGGCGGCCTCGAGTCGCTGCTGGTAGCTGGCCTTGAGGTTCTCCAGTTTGACGCGCCCGGACTGCACGAAGGGCTCGTGGGCCGAGAGCACCTCGCCCAGGCCCTTGTTCTCGTAGCGCTGCAGCAGCTCCAGGCCCAGGTCGGCCATCTCGGCGTTGTCGGCGACGCAGGCCTTGATCTGCGTTTGCAGGCGGGCGCCCTCCTGGCTCAGGCGAGCCTGGGCGGCCTGGGCCTGCTCCTGCGCCAGGCGCGAAGTTCCCGACAGCGCGGCGTGCTGCGCCTGCAAGGCGGCCAGCTCCCCGGTGACGCGGGCGTGCTCGGTCTTCAAGGTGTCGAGCTCCTTTTGCAGGCTGGCCACGCGGCGCGACGCCCCGGCGGCGGTGGCGCGCTGCTTTTGCAGGTCGGCCTCCTGGGACTTGAGCGCCTGCTCGGACTGCTGGCGAGCGCGGTCGGCCTGGGCCTGGGCGTCTTGTGCCTCCTGCTGCTGTTGCTGCATCTGGCGCACCTGCAGGCGCAGGCGCTTGACTTGTTCGGCGTCTTTGTCGGATTGGGCCGTGGCGAGCGTCGCAGCGAGCGACAGCAACAGCGCGATCACGCCGCGCTGCACGGGGCCCATGGCTTGATCAGAAGCGAACATTCAAATCCACCTGAAGAGAGTTGACCTTGTAGGACGCGTCGGGGAAGTTGCTGTTGATCGTCGAGTTGATGTTCTCGGCGGCCAGGTACTTCATGCCCAGGGTGGTGTTGCGATAGAGGCCGTAGGTGAAGCCCAGGGTGTAGCCGCGCACGTTGGTGCCGCCCAGGCCCAGGTCGCTGTCGGTGAAGGCGTCAAGCACGGCGTCGGAGCCGACGTGGCGGTAGCTGAACGCCACCTGCCAGTCCTGGAAGTCGCGCACCTCGGTGGCGCCCACGGCGAGCTTGAACTGGTAGCCCTCGCGGCTGCCGCCCGGATCGACGTTGTTGTAGAACGCCGGGTTGGCGCGGCGGCGGAAGTCGGACGCGCTGAAGGCCGTGTTGTTGGCGTACTCGGCCGTGGCCAGGATGTTGAAGGGGCTGAAGTGGGTGAACTCGGCGGACGCCGTGAGCACCAGCGGCTTGAAGCGGTAAGCCAGGCCCCAGACGGGGTCGGTGTCCAGGGAGCCCGACAGCAAGGGGTTCGTCTCGAACAGGGTGTTGCCGCGCTGGCGCAGGCCCGACGGGTACTCGTAGCCCCCGTAGTTCACCCCCACCGGCACGCTGCTGCCCACGATGGCGTAGTTGGGGTCCGAGCGGCCCTCGAGGTTGTTGTAGCTGTAGTACGCCAGGCCCAGCTTGACGCGGGTGCGCGAGTCGAGTGCGAGGTTGGCGCCAAGCTGTGCGCCCCACAGGGAGCGGGAGTTGCGCGCTGGCGGCGTCGCTTCACGCAGGGGGAAGTAGCCCAGGGTCAGGAAAGGCGCGAAGGCCTCTTCGGCCGCGGGTTGGCGGAAGGTGGCGGCGAAGCCCTCGAAGTTGAGGTTTTCGTTCCAGGTCATCTCGGTGCCGAACCAGGGGTTGGGGATGCGCCCACCCTGGATGCTCACCCACTCGGCCGGGTCCAGTCGCACGAAGGCGCGGTCCACGAACAGCTGGTACTTGTTGAAGTTCTGGCCGAGGGTCTGGTTGGTCGAGACGCGGTCGGTGGCGCTGCCCGTGGCCAGGCGCAGGCCCACGCCGACTTCGTCGGTCACCTTCGCGGTGAGCCCCAGGCGCAGGCGAACGCGCTGGCGAGAGCGGTCCTCCGAGGTGTCGGTGAGCGGCTGCACACCCAGCGCGTTCTCGGCGTACTTGGTGAACTCGGGCATGCGGGTGATGCCGTTGGCGTTCTGGATCTCGGCGGCCACGTAGGTCAGCGCCGAGGTGTTGTCGCTGCTGGCGCTGTCTTGCTGGTGGCGCAGGCGGATGTCACCGTCGATCTTGATGTTGTTGACCCAGGACGGCGCGCTCGGCACGCCCCAGCGCTCGGCGCGGGCCTGGGCCACGATCTCGTCCTTGACCTCGTCGCGCAGCTGGGCGCGCACGCTGTCGGGCACGTAGGGCACGCGCAGCACCGGCTTGCCGGATGCCGAGGTCGCCGGGCTGGTGGCGCCCGCTTCGTTGGCGGCGAGCCGGGCTTTTTCCTGCGCCGAGCGGATCAGGGCATCGGCCTTGTCGCGGCTGAGCACGCCTTGCTCGACGAGGGCGTCGATGAGGGCGCGGGTGGTCTGGCGCAGGCTCTCCAGCGACTCGCGCTCGTTGGCGTGCGCAGGCAGGGCGCAAGACAGCACCAGCGCGAGGGTCGTCAAGGCGGGGCGAAAGAGGGGGGGGCGGTGGTTCATGGTCGTTGCACTTCGTTCGATCGTGGCTCAGCCGGTCATGCGGTTGGTCAGTTGCAGGCGCATGGGCCAGGGCATGTTCGGCGGGGGCGGGTTCTTGAAGCCCGGGAATCGGCTCATGGCTTTTTTCAGCAGCTCGTCGGTGTCGGCGCTGCCGCTGCCACCCAGCAACTCCCAGCGCTCCAGAGAGCCGTCGGCGCGCACCCACAGGCCGATGGGCACCTTGTAGTCGCCGGCTCGGCGCAAGCCGTCTTCGCGGTTGAGGAAGGCGCCGAGCTCGCGCTTGGCGGCGTTGCCATACGAGGACGCGGCCAGGCGGTCGCCCACGGTGCCGCCCCCGGTGCCGGTGCCCACCGCGCCGCCCTTGTACTCGCTGCTGACGCTGCCGGCGCTGAAGGCGCTGGGGCCGTCGCCGGCGGCGCCTTCCATCTTGAGCTGCTGCGGCTCGGGCGGGGCCTCGACCTGCTTTTGCTCTTGCGGCTGGGGCTTGTTTTCTTCGGGCTTGGGCTCGGGGCGCTTTTCTTCTTTTGGCGGCGGCGGGGGCGGCGGCGGCGTGTCGGGCAGCACGGCGATCTTCACCGTCTGGCGCTTGGGGCCTTTGCTGGCCGAGCCCATCTGGCTGTAGATGAACACGCCCAGGCCGACCAGCAGCAGCGCCAGCACGGCGGGGACGAGGTAGCGCTTGACACCGCCTTCGCCTGCGTTGTCAGCGTTGCGGTCCTGTTCGGTGCTCGCCATCTCAGGTCCCGATCCGCGAGGTGACCAGTCCCATGGACACCTCCAGCTTGTTGCACAGGTCGATCACGGTGACGACTTGCGCGTACTGCGAGCGAGCGTCGCCCTTGATGGCCACGCTCATCTTCGGGTCGCGTTGTTTGGCCTGCACCAGTTCAGCCTCCAGCTGCACGGCCGTGACCGGCACGCCATTGAGCAGCAGCGCCCCACCGGGCATGACCTGCACGACCTTGAGTTCGTGCTTTTCGGTGCTGGGTTTGTTGCTGGGCTTGGGCATGTTGATGCTCAGGCCTTGCACCGACGCCGTGGTCATGAGGATGAAGACGACCAGCAGCACGTAGGCCAGGTCGAGCATCGGCGTGACGTTGATGGAGTCGTAGGGTTTGGTTTCGTCTTGGACTTGCATGGCCTCACCTGGGGGTGCTCACTGGGCTCGTTTGGTGGCCAGGCCGATTTCGGTGATGTCCAGGCGCTTGGCGATCTCCAGCACCTCCATCACCTTGTCGTACTGCGCGGCGGCGTCGGCCTTGAGCACCACAGGCAAGGCCGGGTTGGCGGCCTTGTACTGGGCCAGGTTGGCCTGCAGCTGCTCCATGCTCACGGGGTAGGCGTCGAGGTAGACCTGGCCGTCGGCCGTGATGGTGATGCCCTTGGTCTGCGGCTTGGCCAGGTTGTTGGCGGCCTGCGTGAGCGGGCTGTTGACCTTGACGCCTTGCACCGAGGCGGTCGTCATGATGATGAAGACCACCAGCAGCACGTAGGCGAGGTCGAGCATGGGCGTGACGTTGATGTCGTCGTACGCCTGCAGGTCGCCTTTGACGTCGCCGGCCATGTCAGCGGGCTCCGTGGGTTTCGGCCACGCGGGTGACGAACTCGTCGACGAAGATGCCCATGTCCGACGAGATGTTCTTGATGCGCGCGGCCAGGTAGTTGTAGCCGAACAGCGCCGGGATGGCGACGGCGAGGCCCGCCACGGTGGCCAGCAGGGCCGCGGCGATGCCGGGGGCGATGGCGTTGACGTTGACGTCGCCCGCGGCCGCGATGGCCGCGAAGGTGATCATCACGCCCACCACGGTGCCCAGCAGGCCCAGGAAGGGACCGCCCGAGATGGCGATGGTCAGCAGCACGATCTTGCTGTTGAGGGTGTGGCTTTCGCGGATGAGGTCGGCGTCGATGGCGGCCTTGACGGCGTCCAGCGAGGCACCGGACAGCGGGGGCGAACCGGCCTTGCCGACGTCGCGCTTGTTGAGCTCGCGCAGGCCGGCGCTGTAGAGGCGCGCCAGCTGCGAGTGCTTCATGTCCTGCGTGGAGACGGCCAGCACGTCCTTGGCGTTGCGAAAGCCGTCGAGGAACTTGAGGTTGTCCTTGTCGGCGCGGCCCACCAGCACGGCCTTGTCGTACATCACCCAGGCGGCGATGACGAACATGACGGCCAGGATGATGATGACGACCCAGGCGTCCACCGTGAGGTTGTCGACCAGGATGGCGAAGTGGCCGGCCTCGCCGTGACCCTCACCGGCTTCGGCGGTCTCGGGGGTTTGTGTGTTGGCCAGCACCAGCTTGGCGTCGGCGCTTTGTGCGGCGTGGGCGAACTTGACCCAGTCGGCGCTGCGCACGGTGGTGGCCACTTCCAGCTGGTCGACCAGGCCGGTGAGGCCCTGGCCCACGTTGAGGGCACCTTCGATGGGCGCGCCGGTCGCGGCCACATCGGCTTGGGCGGCTTGCGCGCCGTTGACGTAGAGCGTGAGCTTGCCGTTGCCAACGGTGACGCTCAGGTGGGCCCACGCCGAGGTGGGCAGCTCGCCCCCGGCTGCGGTGGTGGCGCCCAGTTGTGCGGCGGGCTTGCCGGCGTCAATCACCAGGCTGAGCGGGCCTTGCTTGAAGAGCGTGCCGCTGACGGCCTCGGGCTTGAACCACAGGCTGACGCTGTAGGGGCCGTTGCCAGGGGCCTTGAGCTTGTCGGACGACCACACCAGGGGCTGGCCGTCGAGCTTGGCGGCCGCGCCGATCAGGCCGGTGGCTTCGCGGGTGACGGGGCTGGCCGAGGCGATCTGGCCGGAGGCGTCTGCTGCAGGCTCTCCGGTCTTTCCAGCAAAAGAGATGGCCGCGGCCATGGCGCCGTCGAACAGCGCGGGGCTGGTGGCTTCGGCGGCGGCGGCTTCGTTGCCGGCGTAGACGTGGATGGTGTTCTTGTCGGTGCCCGGCAGGGTGTTGGGCAGCTGGACCCAGACCACGGCGAGCTCGTTGGCGCCGTCGAAGCGCTCGACCCAGAACTTCAGCGGGGTCTTGTCGTCGGCGGCCACGACGCGCAGGTCGGCGCCGTTGGGCTGGGCGCCCAGGAAGTCGAAATTGCCCGAGTGCAGGCGCACCGGCACGACCACGCCCGAGAGGGCTTCCTTGGTTTCAACGCCCTGGGCCGTGGTGTTGAGGACGACCTGGGTGCGGTGTTTGAAATCGGGGTTCCACCAGGCGTTGGCCAGGGAGGGGAAGCCGATCGCTGCGGCCAGCAGCGTGGTGGTGAACAAGCTCGAGATCTTCATGACCGGACCGATGTAGGAGGAAGCTGGAATTATCGAAACCGCATGTGTCCCCATTGGGGAAGGCATGGCATCCATTCGGATCAACACGCCCCGCAAGCGGCGTCACGCAAGCGTCACAAATCACCCCTCGAAGGGGTCACCCCCCTGTTCACGGCGTCTGGCGGGGCTCCTTTTCTTTGGCCTGGTCTTTCTCGTTGGCCTTGTCATTGGCCTTGTCCCCGTTCGCCCCGCTGGCGCCAGCCGCCGTGGCGGTCGACTCCCCGAAGCCCAGCAGGTCCACCGTCAGCACGGAGCTGCTGGCTTGCTTGGACTTGGTGTCGCTGGCGTCGGCCACCTGGGCCACGCCGGCGGCGGTGTCGGCCACCTTCGGCGTCAGGCTGAGGTTGACGGTGGGGGCCGCGGCCGGGGCCACGCCCGCGGCGCCGCCGATGTTGTCGCCGCCCTTGACGGCCGGGGCCACGATCTGCAGGTTGCCGCCCTTGATGAAGGCGTCGAGTGCGCGGATCTCGCCATTGGGTGCGTACAGGCCCAGCTTGGGCTCGACGTCGGCGGGCGGTGTCACCTGCTGGAAGCCGCTGCCGCTGGTGGGCGCGCGGCTCTGGGTCTCGACCTGGCCGATGAGCTTGTTGAAGGCGCGCACGGGCTGGGCTGCCGAGACGGTGGTGTTGGAGCCCTTGCCGGAGTCGATGCTGCCGTCCACCGAGTAGATCAACAGGTTGCCGCGACCGATGGCGATGACCTTCTGGTCACCGGCCAGGAAGTCGCCCCCCGAGATGGAGCGGAAGCTGCCGCCGTCGTAGTTGATGAAGCCGCCGGGGTTGGCCGGGCTGGTGGTCAGGCCGGCGAGCACCCGGCCTGCGGCCACCACGTCGATGCCACCCAGGCTGTCGTTGACCTGACCAGCGACGTCGCCGCCGCCTGCGCCCAGGTTGTGAACCCGCGACTGGCCGAGGTTGACGTCGCCCGTGCGCACGAAGCTCTTGCCCAGGCCGGCCAGCTCGGCGACGGCCTCGGCCTGGCGGAACAGGGCGCGGCGACGCTCGACCCGTCGGGCCTCTTCGGCCGCGTCGGTGGACACGGCGATGGACACGGCCTGGTCGGCCAGGGCCGTGATCTGCGCCCACATGGCCTCTTGCTTCTTGCGCTGGAAGGCCTCGCTGCGGTAGTGGGCCGCGCTTTGACCCGCGTCTTCAGGCAGGTAGGCCGCCGCGAAAGCAGCATCCAGGAAGCCCTGCACGGCGCCGGCCTGACGCACCTGACCCAGCTCCGCGAAGGCCGCGAAGGCTTGCGAAGCCGGCAGGTCGGACCAGGTCTTGAAGCCCGCTGGCACGGGCAGGCCGCTGTCGACCAGGGCCTGGTTGACGGCGCTGCGCAGGGCCGGCTGGCCCCCATGGCGGGCGAGCAGTTCGGGCAGGTTCACCGCCGAGGCCACGCCCGCGGCAACCGAGACCTTGGCCGAGGCCTCGGGCAGCGCGCGGTTGACCGCGTTGCCCAGGGCCAGCACACCGGCCATCTGGTTGAGGTTGAGGTCGCGGCCGGCTTCGACGGCGAACAGGCCGGGGCCCCCCACCGCCATCACACGCGTGGAGCTGGTCAAGGACGAGCCGACGATGTCGCGGCCCGCGGCGACCTTCGTGACGTCGGACTCGTCGAAGTTCTGGCCGAGGACGTTGGGGTTGACGACGTCCTGGCCGGCCACGATCTCCATCGGTCGGGCGCTGCGCAAGAACGACACCAGCTCCCGGCCCGCGTCGTTGCGCTCGGCGAACACGACGTCGCGGCCCGCGACGAAGCGGTTGACGAGGTCGTTCCTGCTTTGTCCGAGGTCCGAGATCGCGAACTCGCCCAAGCGCCCCAGGTTGCCGCTGGCCGTGAACAGGTCGGTGGACACGCGGTAGCTGGTGGCCTTGTTTTCGGTGGTGTTGGGGTCGATGACGCCCGCGCCGAACGCACCCAGGTTGTAGCTCAGCAAGGAGAAGTTCTGGGCCGTCGTGCTCGACACGGCGTTGGCGCCCGGCGTGGCGGCGAACAAGGCCTGGCTGGAGGCGGTCGGCAAGCCGAGTTGCACCTGCTGGGCGTCCAGCACCTGGAGGTTGGCCTGCAGCTTGAGGTCTTGCGCGGCAAACACGTTCACCTGCGAGGCCGAGCTGGGCATGACGAACAGGGCCGATCCACGCTGGCCGTTGCTGCCGTTGCTGGTGTCGGTGGTCACGCGACCGGCGGTGTCGATGACGACGTCCTTTGCCAGGCTGACCAGGCTGACCACCGGGGGCAGCACCGAAGCCGGCACCGAGGCGTCCTTGCCCACCACGATGTGGCTGAGCTCCAGGTTGCCCACGGCCGAGTTGGCGTGCAGGCGGTTGAAGTTCTGGGCCACGGGCGCCAGGCTCACGTCACCTTGCAAAGAGGCCAGCGAGACGCCGGCGTCGGCGCCGTAGGTGTAGTAGACCGAGGCGTTGTTGTTGCTCAGGCCCGATGCAGCGGTGGTGCCGCCGGTGGTGCCGTTGAAGTGGCCCGAGCCGGTGAAGCGGAAGGGCACGATGGTGGGGTTGTAGACGTGGGAGACGTTGACGTCGCCCACCGCGCTGACGGACCAGTGGCCGTCCATCAGGGCCAGCATGGCGCCCGGCTTGAACACCGAGGTGGCCGAAGGCAGCGCACCGGCGAGCGAATCAGCGCCCCAGGCCAGGCTGCCGCCAGCGCTCAGGCGACCCTCGCCGCGACCGAGGAAGTACGCGCCGCCCACGATGTCGGCGCCTGCGATGACGGACACGTCGCCGCCGTTGAGCACCTTGAGGTCCGACGACAAGACCTTGCCGGTTCCGTCCACCTTGAGCAGGTTGCGCGCGTTGGTGGGCGCCACCACGGCGACGTTGCTGACGCTGCCGCCCGCGCTGATGTCGACGTTGCCACCACCGAAGGAGCCGAAGCCCTGGCGGAACTGGCCGATGCCGCTCCACCAGGCCACGGGCGTCGCCTTCGCCGGCAGGGTCGGTTTGGTGTTGCCACCGTGATAGAAGTAATTGCCCGACAGCTGCGTGAGCGCTTGCTGGGTGCGCTTGATCTCGCCCTTGTCGTCGGTGGTGACGGCAGAGAAGCTGCCCACCTCGCCGCCGGCGGACACGCTCAGGCGCTCGCCCCGTTCGGTGAAGACGGCGCTGTTGTAGGCCGCCGTGGCGTCGGACTTGGCCGTCGGGGTGTTGGCGGCGGCGAAGACCTCGTCGGCGGCCAGGGCCGCGGCCCGGCCACCGGCCACGTAGATGGCCGACGTGGTGGTGGCGCTGGGGGCCATCAGGCGCACGTCACCGGAGGCGTGCACGTCGATGGAGCCGGTGGTGGTGCGGATGACCTTGCCGCCGGCCAGGGTGAAGTGCCCCTTCTTGGACGCATCGGCCTGCGTGGCGTTCACGTCGGCCGAGGTGAGGTCGGCGCCCGCCACGAAGCGCAGGCTGGCGCCTTGGCCGGCCTGCACCGTGCCCGTGTCCATCGAGGCGTTGGAGAAGCCCGAGCTGACGCTGCCGTTGACGTTGAGGTCGCCCTCGGTGCGCACGGTGAGGTTCATCGGCTGGTTGCCCAGGGTGCCGGGGGCGGGGGCGGGGGCGGGAACAGCGGCCAACTGCAGGTCCTTGGCCACGCTGAAGGCTTGCTTGGAGCGGATCTCGGCCCCGGCGCGCACGCTGGCGTTGGCCGTGTTGCTCAGGCCCGCCTGGGCCAGGATGGCCGCCTGGCGGGTGCTGGAGGCGAAGTCCTTCGCGTGCTGGGTGAGGCTGTCGAGGCCCCAGGCGGTGGCCGTGCTGGTGCCGGTGTCCAGCGTGGTGCGGGCGTCGTCGCTGTAGATGCGCACGCCTTCGAGCTCCACGCGCCCGGCTTGCAACACGGGCTGAGAGTCGGGCTGGGTCGCGGACCCGCTCGACAGGCGCTGCACCTTCATGCCGTCGCGGGCGTCGGTTTGCTGGGCGCGGATGACGATGCGGCCGTCCTGGGTGTCGCCCTCGCTGTCGGCCACCACCTGGACGTCGCCCAGCTGGACGGTGCCCTGGGTGGACGCCAGGAGCACGTCGCCGCCGTTGGCCCCGTCGCGACTGGAGCGCGCCAGGATGCGGGCGCCGTCGTTGAGGACGAGGTCGTCTCGGGCCTGCAGTTGCACCACGCCGCCCGCAGCGGTGGTGGCGTCGATGCTGGCTTGTTTGCCCAGGCTGAGGCCGCCCTTGTCCGCCGTCAGGGCCACCATGGCGGCTTTGACTTGGGCGTTGAGGTCGAGGTTGCCGTCGCGCAGGCGCACGTTGACCTCTTTGAGGCTCACGCGGTTGGCGTCGGTGTGGGCCAGCTCGGTGTCGCTGACCGGCGCTGCGGCTTCGCCGCCCACCTTCGGGGTGAGCATGTGGTTGCTGATGGCGATCAGCTTGTCCAGCCCGGTCTTGGCCAGGGCGGCGTAGGTGGCGCGCTCCTGAGCCGACTGACCTTGGGCCGCGGCGGCCGCGGCGGCCGCGGCGGCCAAAGCGTCCTTCGCGGCCTGCGTGAGGTCGATCTTCTGGGTGTCGACACCCAGGCTGCCGGTCTTGCCGGCCGCGCCCGACAGGTCGATGCGGGCCTGGCGGCCCACCAGGACGGCGCCCTGCTCGCCCGTGGCCTGGAGGTTCACGGTGCCGGCGAAGGCGTTGTCACCGCTGACGCCGGTGGGGATCACCGGGGCGGCGGCCGACAGCAGGCCATCGAGGCGGATGGCGCCTTGTTTGGCCTGCGCGTTGATCTGCCCGCCCCCGCTGCTGACGGCGAAGGTGTCGGAGACCTGCTTCTTGCGGCCGGCCACGCTGGTGGTGGAGCCCGCTTCGAAGACGAGGGTTTCGCTCAGGGGCTTCTTGTTGGCGTCCTGGCCTCCGTTGGCCAGCAGCTTGAGGGCACCCGACTCGATGTCGATGTTGCCCTTCTGCGTCAGCACGCGGCCTTCCAGGTTGAGCTGCCCACGCGCCCCCAGGGACTCGTTGAGCGTGACGCCGCCCGTGGCCCGGGCGACGGTGAGGTCACCCGCTGCCTTGAGCTGTTGGCGTGCGTCGCCGGTGGCCGTGACGCGCGCAGCGGTGAGGTCAACGCCGCCCTGGGCGGCGATGCTGCCCTCGCCGCTGAAGACGATGTCGCCCTGGCTTTGCAGCGTGCCCTTGTCGAACGCCCAGCGTTGGCCTTGGGCACCCGAGGCCGCGACCGTGATGCCGCCGGTGCGACCGTCACGCAACACCGGCTGGGCCTGGATCACCAGCTGACCGACTCCCTTCTCGACCTTGGCGTCTTTGTCCACCGGGGCCGCCTTGCCGGAGCCGTTGCGCAGCACCACCTCGCGGGCGCTCACCTGCGCCAGGGTGGAGCCCGTGGGGTTGCTGGCGTCGGTCGCCGCCACGCCCTTGAGCTGCGGGGCGTCCAGCGTGATCAGCTGGGTGCCCTGGTCTCCCGCGCGGCCCAACTGCGTGTTGGCCGCGAAGTCGATGCTGGAGTTGGCGCGCAGGGTCAGGCGCTGGGCCCGGTTGGCCTGGTCCAGCAAGCCGCCTTGCAGCTTGAGTGCGTTGGCATCGGCGCCCTGGGCCTCGCCCACGGCCAGGCGCTCGGCGCCCAGCCCCAGCGACGCGGCGTTCAAGGACACGTTGGCGCCCACCTGGTTGCGCCCGGTGCTGTCGAGCTGGATGGCGTTGCCGCTGAGCGTCACCGGAGCCGCCCCAGCGGCGCCGCTGCCCACCTTCAGCGTGGCGGGCTTGCCGGTGGCGCCCGAGACGCGCAGGTCCGTTTTGCCGAGGTGGCTGACTTGCAGCAAGGCACCGTCGTTTTTGACCTCGAAGGTGCGGGCTTCGCCCGTGTCGACGCCCTTGGATGCGATGGTCATGCCGTCGTCGACGCTGACGCTGCTTTTTGCCACCGCCCACAGCTCACCGGGGGTGACCAGGGTGTTGGCGTCGCCGCCCAGGGGCTGGCCTTGTTCGTCCACCGCCGCGCGGAAGGTGACGGAGTCGGCCAGGCGGGTGATGACGGTCTGGGTGCCATCCTCGGACGCCGTGCGCAAGCCACCCAGCATCACGCTCTCGGCGCCCAGCAGGTTCAGCTGGTCCAGGCTGACCACGCCCTTGACGCCAGCGGCCGGTTGAGCGCGTTGCACCACCAGGCTGGGCATGGCGAGGTCGAACTCACCGGCCCTCAAACCATTGGCGCCCTTGAAATTGAAGCGGGCCTGCCAGTTGAAGGACTGATCCGAGGACAGCGACAGGCGGCCGCCGTCACCGGGGCGGCTGAAGGTCTGGCCGTCTCGGGCCGCGCGGGCGTCCTGGTAGGCGTTGCCCGAGATGACGCTGATGTCGGACTTGCGACGGAAGGTGGACTCGGGCTCCAGCAGCAGGGCCTGGCGCAGGTCGTTGCCGCCGTTCTGGGCCGTGCCCGTGGCGGTGCGGTGGCCGGAGACCTTCACCGATCCGTCGTCGTTCTGCACGGCCACCGGCAGCGCGCGGGTCACGTCCAGCTGGGTGGCGCTGACCAGGACGGCGCCAGGCAGGATGCCGTAGCGCGCGTCCAGCAAGGTGTAGGTGCCAGCGGCCAGGACGTTGTTGGCCGTGGTGATGGTGACCTGGTCACCCACCTGGAAGGCCGAGCCCTGCTGGCGGGTGGTGGCGCGGATCTCCGCGTCGTGCGGGGCGAAGTCGTAGCCGTAGTTGGGCAGGACGGCGAACACGTTGGGGCGCAGCAAGGTGTCGGTGCTGCCACCCACGCCCTTGTTGAACTGCCAGCCGACGATGTCGCCGCCAGCCTGAACGTCGGCCACGCTCTGGGGGTCGAGGCTCAGGGTCTGGGTGCCTTTGAGGGTGATCTGCTTCTTGACGGGCAGCTTGGTGAGGTCCTGAATCGCGTTGTCCACGGTGGGGATGTCACCGCTGCCCTGGCCTTGTGGCGAGTACAGCCACTGGTTGCCGTTGACGAGGTGCCCCACGGGCACGGCGACGCCCTCGGCGGACACCGACAAGGCGGCGCGCTCGGTGAGGGTCAAGGTGTCGGCATCGATGTCGATGGTGCCCACGGGCTGGCGGATCACGCCGTCGACCTTGACCTTGCTGGCCTTGAGCTTCAGGCTCGCCAGGGCCGACAGGGGCTGCTGGCTGGTGGAGCCCGCTGCGGGCGCGAAGATGTTCAGGGTGCTGCCGATCTGGCCCAGCACCTTGAAGTCAGACAAGGTGGTGGCGTAGACCTGGCCGGCGCGCAGGTTGAGGGCGCCGTTGAAGCTGAACTGACCGCTGAGCTTGCGATCCGTGAGCGAGGGGTTCTTCAGGGCGCGCTCGCCGATGAAGCGGATCTCGCCATTGCGGCGGTCGAGGCTGGTGGCGCCGCTGCGGCCCAGCGTGGCGTTGAGGTCGACCCGTTGGGCGCCTTGAACGGCCGTGTCGCCATGGACCTCGATGAGGCCGGCTTGCACCTCCAGTTGTTGCTTGCCACTCAGGACGCGCGCGCTGGCGGCCGCCGTGCCGGGGGTGCCCCCGTTGCCCGCGATCGGGCCCATGGACACGTGGTGGGCCTGGATGACGTGGGTGGGCACGTTCAGGTCCGTGGGGGCCTCGCCCTTGAGCTCCAGCACCGGGGCGTCGATCACCACCGACTGCAGGCGGCTGCGGCCTGCGGCGGCCTGGATGCTGGCGCCACGGTTGAGCTGCACGCTCTCGTCGGCGCGCAGTTGAACGCGATCGAAGCCGGCGTTGTTGAGCAGCTCGGCGGAGAGCACGCCTTCACCAAAAAGGCGCTCGTTGGTGTTGAGGCTCTCAGCGGCGGTCTGCGTGCCCGCCACGCGGATGGTGCGCTTGCCCGCCTCGGTGTCCTTCGTCGGGTAAGCCACACCGCCTGTGGTGTTGTCGACCTTGCCTTCGCGGCTGAGGGCGATGTTGATGGTGCCGCCCGCCACGCTGGCGTCGGGCGCTTTGGCCTCCACGGTGCCCAGCAGGCTGAAGCCGTCGGTGGACATGATGTTGAGGGTGCCCGCCGCCGAGCTGATGCGGGTCTTGCCCCCAACCACGTCGCGGTCCAGCAAGGCGGTCGCGCCGTTGAGCTGGATGGTCGAGCCGACATCCGCCTGGAGCTGGCCGCGAACGGGGGTGCCGTCCACGCCGCCCAGGGTCACGGTGCCCGCGGCGAGCACCTCACCCACCTCACGCTCGGCCACACCCAGCACCCCGCCCACCTTGCGGCTCTTGACCGCGCCCGAGGCGTCGATCAAGGAGCCCTTGGCGAGGTGGATGCGCTGGCCTTGGAGGTAGCCGAAGTCTTCGGCGTCGGTCGGGGCATCGGCGGTGGTGCCGCCCCGCTTGCCCAGCAGGCCCAGCGAGACGCTGCCGCCCCAGGCGCGCAGGGTGCCCAGGTGCTCGATGCTGCCGCCCGCCGTGAGCGCGATGTTGCCGCCCAGGCCCATGTCCAGCAGCGCGTTCTTCGACACGGTCAGGTTGGCGCCCTTCGGCAGGCCGTTCTGCACGGTGACGTTGGGGGCGGTGGACGCGGACAGGCTCAGGCTCAGGCCGCTGCGCAAGCCCGCCTCCAGGACGTCGGTTTCGTGCGTCACGCCGTTCAACACCGAGCGACGCGAGGGCAGCGCCACCATGTTGACCAGCTTGGGCTGGATGACGGCGTTCTCGGCGACCACCACGTCGCCCAGGGACTCGATCGTCAGCTTGCCGAAGCCGCGGTTGGCAAACAGCTCGCTGCCCACCGAGAAATGGCCGGCGAGTTCGCCACCCAGCACCACGCGAGGCAGGCCCTTGAGCGTGAGGCTGCCGCCCGACGTGAAGTCGAAGCCCGAGATCGAACCGTCGAGGTCGATGGTGCCGGTGGGCAAGGTGCTGGAGGTGCCGGCGGCACCCAGGTTGGCCTGCAGCGTGACGCCGCCGGCCTTGCCCTTGACCAGCTGGCCGTCGAGGCGACGCCAGGCGGTGCCGGAGGCCTCGATCTCGCTGCCCGCAGCCAGGTTCACGCTCTGGTTGGCCTGCAGGGAGACGCTGCCGCCTTGCAGGGCCGCCGCCGAGGTCGACTCACCGGCGAAGCGGTCGTCGCGGCGGGTGCCGCCCACGTCCAGCTTGCTGCCCGACGTCAGGTTGACGTTGCCGCCCAGGGCCGTGACGGAGACCTTGCCGCCGGGGACCACGATGGCGCCGTTGAGGTTGACGTCCGATGCCAAGGCCTTGGCCGTGAAGCTGCCACCGGAGGCGAGTTGCAGCACGGGCGCATCGCCCGACGCCGCGTCACCCAGCTTGAATCGGTTGGCGAAGACGGTGAGGCCGCCCAGCTGAGCGCCGCTGAGGAAGCCGGCCGACAGGCGCAGCGAGGCGCCAGCGGCACCCGAGGCCGCCGCCCCAATCACCACCTCCTGCTGCACGCTGCCGCCCGGCTGGTCCTTGCTGCCCCCGTTGCCGAATTCACGACCCAGGATCAACAGGCCCGCCGTGGGCTTCAGGGTGGCGAACAGGTGCGGCTGGTAATCCGCCGCGTTGTCGGTCGCGCCGGCGCTGAGGGCCACCGGCTGCTTGACCTCGCGATCGGCTGCGCGCAGGTCGGCCAGGCCCGCCCACACGGGCGAGACCGAATCCTGGAAGGGCTTGATCGCGGTGTCGAGGCCACGGTCTCGCTCGGCCACGTTGGTGGCGTAGCGTTGGGCGTCGCTCATGCGCACAGAGCCGTCCAGCTGCGCTTCCAGCGAGGCCGTGGGGGCCGCGATGTGGGCCACACCGGCGCTCTTGCCCACCAGCTGAGACGCCAGCGTGGAGGGCGCGGTCAGGCCCTGCTGACTCAGGCCCAGGCGGGTGAGGTCATCGGTGTCCGACTGGGTCGGGTTGGAGATGAAGTTGTTGTAGCGAACGTCGCGCTTGGCGTCTTCCACGCGGGTGATGAGGCCGTTGCGCTGCAGCACCGACGACACGAGGGTGCCGCCGTCGTAGGTCAAGGCGCCCCCGCTGAAGTCGACGCGGGCGTTGCGGTCGAGCAGCAGCTCGCCTTGCGACAGGATGCGCGTCAGGCCGCCCGCCGTCGAGTACTCGGCCGCGGTGTAGCGCAGGTTGCTGTAGTAGCCGCTGAGGTCACCCAGGTCGATGCGGCGGCGCGCGTCGGCGAGCAAGGTGCTGCGGTAAGCGACGCCATCGCGCTGAACCGGGGAGTCCGCCAGCTCCAGCGAGAACAAGCGCCCTTCGAGCTGGTTGCGTTGCGCGGGCATGCGCAGGTTGTCCAGGCCCGAGACGTCGACCACCGAGCCCGCTTCCATCACGATGCGGCTGCCGTCCTTGACCAGCGAAGGGGCCGAGGACAGGCGAGCTGCTGCGCCTTCCCAGTCGGCCGCCGCCAGGATGTTGACCTCGCCCGCCGGCGCCTGCACGCGCGAGCCCGAACGCAGGGTGATGTCTTTGCCGATGAGGTCGATGCGCGAGCGGTAGAACACGTCGCTGCTGCGCTGCATGAGGGCCACGGTGGCGTCGTAGACCTTCTTGTCGGCCTCGTACTGCGCCAGCTTGGCCTGGTAGGTGGCCTTGGCCTCGGCGCTGGCGTCTTCAGCCGGCGCAGAGGGCTTCTGGGGCTCGGCGGGGGTTTCGCGCACGCGCATCACCTCGTCGGGGCGCACGCCGATCTTGCTGACGACCACGTCCTGGCCGGGCTGCTCCCCGGCGATCACGGCCTCGACGCGCTGGGCGTCGCTGAGCACCAGGCCCTCCACCGAAGGCAGGACCTCGGTGATGCTGCCCTGCCCCAGCTCGATGCCGCCCAGGGTCTTGGCGTCGCGGCGACCGTCGGGGTGCGTGAAGGTGTCCTTCATCGCGGTCAGGAAGATGGCGCCGTTCTGCCCCTTGACCGCGGTGGTGGCCGTGAGCTGCCCCTTCTGTCGGATGGCGGTGCCCACCAGGTTGATGGTGCCCTTGTCGGCGCGGATCAGGCCGCTGGTGTAGCTGCCGCCCTGGCGCGTGTTCTCCACGGTGCCGAGCACGGCGGCGTCCTCGTTGAGGTCGACCTCGCCTTTGGCGCGGGCCGCGGCCACGTCGGCCTGGATCTTGGCCAGGGTGGCGTCGGTGAAGTTGTCCACGGCCACGAGCAGGCCGCGCTGGGCCAGGTCGGTCGGGTCGTGCAGGTAGACGGTCTTGCCGGCCGCGAGGATGGCCTGGCCTTGTGGCGTCTCGATCAGGCCCTGGTTGACCACGCGGGGGGCCACCAGGATGACGTTGCCACCCGGCAAGGTGCGGATGACGGCGCCCGCCTCCACCGAGACGAAGCCCGCGGTGTCGGCCTCGTTGCCGCCCAGGGCGACCTCGCCCTTTTGCAGGCTGCGCAGGTTGAGCAGGCGGGGGTCGTTGGGGTTGCTGAAATCGGTCTTGGCCTGGTCGAACACCGACTGGCCGATGCGCAGGGCCGTGGCCACCATGCTGCGCGCGTCCACCCGCGCGTTCTTGCCGAAGATGATGCCGGCGGTGTTCTCCAGCATGACCTCGCCCGTGGCCTGCAAGGTGCCGTCCAGCCAGGACGGGTCGGCGTTGTGAACCTTGTTGAGCGCGCGCCCGCCTTCGGGCTGGATGAAGCGAACCGTGTAGCCCTTGGCGATGTCGAAGCTGTCCCAGTGCACGACGATGGCGCCGCTCTTTTGCAGCAGGGTCATCAGCAGGCCGTCGGCCGACTCGACCGGCTTGTCGAACTCACCCTTGTTGAGCCCCTCGTGGACCTTGGAGTACACCGGCAGGTTGGGGCGCCCGCTGGACAGCGTTTGCGAGACCATGCCCGAGACCGAGCGGGTGGCCGACAGCGCACGTGGCGCCACGCGGGTGGCATTCAAGCTCCCCGCGCCCCCGCCCCCGTTGGCCACCAACTGAGCTTGCGACAGCGAGGCCGAGCCCATCAGCAGCGACACCGCACCGGCCACGGCCACGGCGCGCGTCTGGCCACCGGCGGCCTTGCCGCTGCTGCGCGCGTGTTCGGCGGCAGGCACCCGCATGCCACGACGGCGGTCGAAGACGAGGCGGTGGACGTGCTTGTTCATGGTGGTCTTCCTGCGGATGCGAGAGCGTGGGGATCAGAACGATTGCTGGACGCTGATGTCCAGGCGGTAGCGGCGGTCGGCGCGGGGGCCGCTGGCGAAGGCGCGCGCCCCGTTGTCGGTGGGGCGCAGGGTGTCGTAGGTCACGCGGGCCAGGTCCAGGCCCATCTGGAGGCCGTCGTCATTGAAGAAGCGCAAGCCCAGCCCGTGGCTGCCCATGTGGGTGCGCGAGACCTGCGTGAGCTGCGGGTTGATGAGGTGCACGAAGCCTCGGTCAACGAACACCAAGGCGGTGGCGCGCAAGCCCGCCACGTTGAGCCACACCGGGCTGACCAGCTCGGCGCGGGCGCTCCAGCCGTCGTCGCCCGACTGCTCGAAGTCGTAATAGCCCCGCACGGTGCCGTTGCCGCCCAGGCTGTACTGCTCGCCACTGGGCAAGGCGCCCGTGGCCAGCTGGAGGTCGGCGCTCAGGTTCAGGCGCCAGTCACCCAGCACCGGGCGGGCGTGCCCCCAGGCGAGCTGCACGGCGGCGAAGTCCGCGCTGGAGCCCGCGCGCTTGCAGTCGAACTGCTCCAGGCGCACGCCTTCGCAGTCGACCTTGCGGCCCGACAGCGCGTGGCTGCTGCCCTTGGCCGAGGCGTTCAAGGTGGAGACGACGTCGCCCGCGCCGTTGTGCGTCAGGCTGTAGCCGGTGCTGATGACCGGGTAGCGCGTGGGCGGGCGCTGCACGATCTGGCCGTCCTTGAAGGTGTTGAAGTCGCGGTTGACCTTGTAGTCAAAGGCCGAGAACACGCTGTGGCGCACGGGCCAGTTCAGGCCGTCGAGGCGGCGCGTCCAGCGCAGGCCGGCGAAGAAGCCCTTGGTCAGGGTGGACGACGGCCCGCTGCCGCTGACGCGGGTGAGGGTGTCGCTGCGGCTGTTGGTGGCCGACAGCAGCAGGTCGTCGCGCCCGCTCAGGGGCAGGCCGTACAGCAGCGACAAGGTGTTGCTGTCTTGAGGACGGTAAGGGGCGTATTGCCAGCTCAGGGCCAGGGTGTGGCCGCGCTGGAAGAGGTTGTTCAAGCCCGCTGACGCGGCGATGCGCCCACGCGAGGTGTTGTAGCTCTGCGCGTTGGTGTACTCGATGCTGCCAAACTGAGGCGGCTTGTCCTCGACCTGGAGGTCGATGTCGATGGCCTGCCCGCTCTCGCTGGCGTTGACCAGCGGCGTGACCTGCAGCTTGGCCGTCTGCACGGCGGCGAGTTGCTGCTGCAGCGAGGGGAAGTGCGGCACGCTGCCCTCCCGGAGGGCGGGGATGGCTTCGCGGATGCGGCTGGGCAGGTGGCTCTGTGCCCCCTTGACCTTGACCTGCTCCACGGGCGCCTCGACCACCTCCAGGCGCACCTCGCCGCGGTCGATCTGCTGGTTGGGCAGGCTCACGAGCACCGACAGGTAGCCGGCGTCCTGGTAGGCTTTTTCGAGCGCGCTGCGCGCCTGCTCGACGTCGTTGAAGCTGCGGCCCGGGCCCATGTGGGGCGCCACGGTGCGCTCGACCAGGGCGTTGGACAGGAGGGTGTTGCCCTCGATGACGTACTCGTACACGTCGAACACCGGCTCGCCCGAGGCGGCGGCTTGCGACATCGCGTCCGGGCTGAGGCAGACCAGGAACGCGGCCACGGTGGCGAGTGTTTTTTTCATATTCGAACGGTCACAAAAGAACAGTCCCCGAGGAGGGGACTGTTGTGTTCACACCCGCCTCGCCCCGGGATGGGGCGAGGCGTCGCGGTCGATCGATTACTCGAAGGTGACAGGCGAGGTGTTGGAGTTGCGCTTGGCGGCGCTCAGGCCGTTGCCGAACAGACCGTTGAGGTCCACGGTGCCCAGCTTGGCGTCGATGGCGTCCACCACGGCCTGGCCGTTGGCGGTGGAAGCGAACTTCTGCGAGGTGAACCAGAAGTCGTACTTGCCAGCCTTGGCCGAAGCGGTGCTCTTGCCCGGGGTGGCTTCGTTGCCGTCGTAGGCGGCCACGCCGTTGATCTTGACGTAGCGGAACTTGCGGTCAGCGCGCACGGGGGTGCGGGTGGTCAGGTCGGGGTAGTTCTCCAGCGACAGCACGCCCAGGGCGTAGAACGGTTCGGTGGCGGTGCCAACCGTGCTCAGGCAAGCGCGGGTGTTGCCCGTGCCGGAGCCTTCTTGCACGTCGTAGCTGGTCAGGCCCGAGTTGGCCGAAGCGTAGTTGGCAGCGTCAGCGGGAATCAGCGCGCCAGCAGCGGCACCGTCGCCACCGATGAAGGCGTTCAGGAAGTACTGGTTGGACGAAGCCTGGGTGCCCGAGGTGGACACGCGACGGCAGACCGTCAGCTTGTCGCCAGCGGCGCCCACGCCCAGGATGGCGTTGACGTCTTGCTTGGCGGTGTTGAAAGCGTCAGACACGATGGCGGTGTACTGGGCCTTGGTGATGCTGGGCTGGCAAGCGGCGGTCAGGCTGTCGATGCCGCAGCTGGCGGGCAGGCCTTGGGCGGTCTGCAGGGCGGTGTACAGCTCGGGGCTGACGGCCACGCCGAAGACCTGGCTGAAAGCGGCCGGCTGGGTGGCGGGGGCCGAGGTGATGCCGAAAGTGGCGTACTCGGAAGCGGGGAAGGCTGCGGCGTCGATGTCCAGGAAACCGCCTTCGGACTGACGGGGGGCCGTCAGGGTGTTGCCGCTGTTGTCGGCCACGTTCACGAAGGTTTCGGAGGCGTTGCCGACCGAGGTGGTGACGGCGGTGAACGAGCCGCCGTTGACGCTGATGGCCACGGCGTTGACGCCGGGCAGGCCGGTGAAGTCCACCGAGCACTTGACGGCCGACTTGTTGGTGTCAGCGGTGCTGATGATGGTGGTGGCGGTGCCGGAGCACAGCGAGACCAGGGCCGAGCGGTAGTTGGCCTGGGTGGCGGAGGCGCCAGCCAGGTAGACGGTGGCGGCTTGGGCTTGGGCGGCGACCAGGGTGACGGCGGCGGCCAGGGCGATCTTGGTGAATTTCATGGAAAGCTCCAAATGGATGAGGTGCTGAGCAGAGCGGAGCCGGTTGCCAGCGGGCCTGCAGCCCGCCAGCAACTCGGCGTTGACAACAATCAGGCGGCGCGACGGCGGCGGGCAGCGGCGCCAGCCACGACCAGGCCAGCGACGAGCATGGCGTAGGTCGAAGGTTCAGGAACAGCGCTCACGGTGTAGGACAGCACGCCAGTGGAGGCGTCCAGACGCAACACGCCAGGGGTGGCGGCACCACCAGCGATGGCCTTTTTGGTAGCGCCGTCAACCAAGTACAGGGCGGTCGACTTGGAAGCCAGGGTTTCGCCGCCCAACACGTTGTTGCTGCGCCATTCGTTGCCGAAAGCGTCGCCGGCCATGGCGTAGCCGTTGGCGCGGGTGGCGGCGCCGTCAGCGGCGGTGAAGGTGTAAGCGCCGTTGGCAGCAGAGGCGATGGTGCCCTTGCTGGTGAGCGGCTGGAAAATGTCCTGGGGCTTGCCGCCGGCAATTGCCTGCAGGCCGCTGGCTTGACCAGACAGGAACGTGGCGGTGGAGGTGGGCGAGCCCGTCACCAAGCTGCGCTGGTTCGCGGCGATACCCGTGGTGTCAAAAGCGGTGACAACGAACGACAGGTCAGCTGCATCCGAGTTGGCCAGCAGGGTGTTCCAGGCTGCGGTCCAGTTGTTGGAACCACCGAAGCTGGTGACGGAGCCACCGACCGTGATGGTGTTGTTGACCAGGTCCCAAGAGATGTTCTTGGTGTGCAGGGCGGTGGACGACAGGGCGGTGCCGTTGCCGGTGGAGCCCACGAAGTCGTCCAGGGTCAGGCCCAGGTCGAACACGCCAGCGGTGGTCGTGCCGCCCAGCTTGTCATAGGCGATCAGGACCATGGAACCGTTGCCACCGGTGGCGATGGCGGCGTTGGCGGAACCGACGGCGGCGAGGGCCACGGCTGCGGCGATGTGTTGCAGTTTCATTTGAATCTCCGATTTGAAGAAGGAAGGAAATTTTGTTGAGTCACGTCAGGCCAGCGATGGGCCCGGGTGCGATCCGCAGTCTCGCCACGCCGTGTGACAGGCGTGGGGGCGTGACCTCGGGTCTGCCCTAGTCCGTTCGGGTCTGATCGATCAGCCCCTCGCATCTGCCGCCAAGATAGCCACGGCGTGTGACCAGCAAGCCGTGCAGGGACGGGCCGCACCGTGATCCGTTCGGATCAAATGCAGAGGCGTTTGCTGGGGAGGGGATGTGTCACCGGATGGCAGGACCCCTGCATCCGGGGGGGCGCTCAAGGGGCCGGCTGAATGCCTTCGGCCATGGCGTCAAGCAGGACCTGGGTGACCGGGTGTGGCGCGGGCACACCGCGCTGTCGCAGCCAGTTCACGGCGTCGGCGTGGCGGTTGATGGCCGCGGCGTGCAGGGCGTTGAGGCCGTGCTGATCGGGGCTGGCCGCGGGCACACCTGCGTCGACCAGCGCAGCCATGGAGCCGACATGCCCGGTCAAGGCCGCCTCGGCCAGGGCGTGGCGGCCGGCGCGGTTCCACGCCAGGGGCTGGGCCCCCGCGGCCATCAGGGTGCGCATCACGCGCACCTGGCCCTCGCGGGCCGCCAGGTGCAGAGGCGATTGGCCCTGCGCACTCCAGCGCTCGGGCTCGGCGCCCTGGCGGATCAACTCCTGCACCACCAGGTCGTGGCCGCCGAGGGCCGCCGCGCACAGCGGGGTCAGGCCGTGCAGGCCGCGGCGGTCGGCGTCGGCGCCGCGACGCAACAGCTCACGCACCGCTTCGTGGTGGCCTTGGCGAGCCGCCAGGGTCAACAAGGTGGCGCCATCGCGGTCGCGCGGGTCCACCTCGGGGGAGTCGGCTTTCAAGGTGGCCAGGACCGCATCCCAGCGCCCAGCTCGCGCCTGAGACATCAGGGCGGGCAAGGCGCCACGCAGGGGTTGCCACTCGGCCGCCGTCCAGGGGCCGCCCCTGGAGATGGCCGCGAACTCGGCGTCGTCCACCGCGCGGTCGGAGGCGGTTGCGGCGGCGGGTTTGGTGAACTCCGACCAGTCGCCCGCATCACGCATGGCCACCGAGTCCTGTCGCCACGGGGGCGCCACCTGCGCCACAGCCACCTGACTCAGGCACACGCCCATCAGAAAAACGGAGAGGGGCCGAAGCCCCTTGCGTTGGTGAGAAAGCATGGGGGTCTTTCAGTGATGCGATTCGCCAAACTGCATGTGCGCCGCACCCAGCGCGTTCATGGTCATGGCCTTGGCCACGGCCTGGGCGCGGTTGGCTGCGCCCAGCTTGCGCAGGATTTTTTGCACGTGGTTCTTGACGGTCAGGGCGCTGATGCCGAGCTTCTCGCTGATCTGTTGGTTGCTCAGGCCGTCGCGGACCCACAGCAGGATCTCGCGCTCGCGCTCGGTGATGGGCGTGGCGCGCGCCTGGCCGGGCAGGCCGGCTGTGGCGCCCAGGGTGCGGCCGCTGGCCATCTGGCGCTCGGTCACGCACACGCGCTGGTAGGCCATGTGCACGCATGGCAGCAGCATGTCGAGGGCCTGCGTGTCGGTTTCGCGGTACTGGCCGCCGGGTTGGGCGAACAGGAAGAAGCTCTCCAGCTCGTCGGGGCGCGCCGGCCGGGTCAGGCCGTGCACCACGAACTGGTCGTAGCCTTGTTCGATCAGGGCGGCGATCAGCGGGTCGCCGGAGGTGTCCACCGAGCCGTCGCTGGAGAGGCGCACGACGACGGACTGCCCGCGCGACTTGCGCCAGGCCGACAGGGCCGCGTCCATGACGCTGGAGCGCGCCTGACGCAGGCCCTGGAGGATGGACTCGGGCACGGGCAGGCTGTTGAAGAGGTCGAACACCACGTCGCGCTGGTCGCGGTCGTAGGTGCCGCACACGCTGAGTTTGTGCGGCAGCCAGCGCTGGAAGTCGCCCTGGGTCCAGACGAAGAACTGGTGTCGGCGGCAAACCTGAGGGGCGGCCTCGACGACGCGCAGCAGCACTTCGGATTGGTCCGGGGCAAAGGGGTGTGTCGTCATGTTGATGTCAGTTGAACGGATCGAGTCTAGGCAGCTGGCATGACGGTTTGTTGACGGAGTTCACACTTCATCGCCCGGAGGCGGCGGGCGGGGCCTCGGAGCCCATCACGAAGCGCCACTGGTCGTAGCGCTGGATGCCGTCGGGTGCGCGCAGGGGGGCTTGCTGGGAAAGACTGTGGACACCGGTGATGCCACCAGGGGTCAGGCCCGTGCCGGTGCCGGTGCCGGTGCCGGTGCCAGCCTCGCGCACCAGCCCCCAGCGGGCCTGGCCGGTGATGGGGTCGCGCCACAGCCGGCGCACGTGGCGCTGCAAGGTGCCGCTGCGGCGGTCTTCGAGCAGGTCTTCGAGGCGCTGGGGCAGCTTGCTGACGCCGTCGCTGACGGGCACGCTGGCGTAGGACTCGATGCCGCGGCGGATCTCTTCGCCCCGCCAGACGAGCTCGGCCTCGCGCTCACGCCGCGAGGCGTTGCTCCAGCTGTGTGACAGGGCCATCAGCATGACGCCGGAGAGGGCGACCCACCACAGCAGCATCAGGTAGGTGAACCCGCTTTGCGGACGGCGCTGTCGCATGGCCTCACCAGCTGCTGTAAGGCTGGCCGTTCTGGCCGCGCCCGGACGCGCCGCTGCGCACGTCGGCCACGCGGCCCTGAACCCCGGAGTCGGGCTTGGGCGGCAGCATCTGCCAGCTGTCTTTGCGGCCGGTGAGCGGGTCCTCGGGCACCTGCCGCAGGTAGCCTTTGAGCACGAGTTCGTCGAGCGACTCGGGGTAGCGGCCTCGGTCGGCGACGTGCTTGTCGAGGGCGTCGCGCATGACGTTGAGCGAGGTGCGCAGCGAGGCCTCGCGGGCGTTGTCGACCGAGCGCACGTAGCGGGGCGCGACCAGGCTGGCCAGCAGGCCGATGATGGCCAGCACGACGATGAGCTCGATGAGGGTGAAGCCCAGGCGGTGGATCAGGGCGCGGCGGGCCAGGGGTCGGCGAGCCAGGGAGGGTCGTGTCATGGGTGGCTCACCATTGCCGGTAGGGGACGCCGTCGAGGCCGATGCCCTCGGTGCGCGAGGCCACGTCGAACACGTCGGCACCGGGGGCGGGCGAGTCGGGCGGGCTGGCGTAGCTGCGGGTGGACCAGGTCTGCGCGGCGGGGGTGGCGGGGTCGGCGAAGGGGTCGCGCGGCAGGCGGCGCAAGAAGTAGATGCGCTGGCCTTTGGCGCTGCCGGCATCGGGCACGCCTTGCACCAGCACGTCGAGGTTGGCGGGGTAGCCGCTGTCTTCGGGTTTTTTCGGGATGCGACCGGCGTCCCAGGCGCGTTTGTGGTCGTCGAGCGCCACGCGCAGGGTGCGCAGGGCCTGGCGCAACTCGGCCTCCTGGCTGCGGCGTTTGTGCAGCGCGGCCAGGGGCATCGCCGCGCTGGCGAGGATGCCCACGATCATCACCACCACCACCATCTCGATGAGGGTGAAGCCGCGGCTGCGCTCAACGCTCGGGGCTGACACCGGGCGCATCGCCCTCTCCTGGCTGGGGTGAGTTGGGGTCGGCGGCGGGGTCGGCCGGATCCGGCTGAGCCGGGTCGCGCACCCGCAGACGCAAAGACTCGCCACCCGTGTCCACCGAGACCACGGTGTCGGCGAAGCGGGTGTCGGCGCGCGCCTTGAGCATGACCGCAGCCGAGCCACGCGGGGGCACCGTGAGGCTGATGCGGCCGCTGTCGCCGCCCGGCGCCTCGATGCTCAGCACGCTGGTGTCGACCTGCAGCGTGGTGCTCAGGGCTTGGGCCGAGGGGTTGTGCACCAGCACCTGGAAGGCCGCACCGGACATCACCTCTTCGGGGCCGGTGACGCCAGGCTGCGGGGCACCCGAGGCCCCGGGGCGGCCCTCCGGCGAAGGCGCACGCGGGCTGGCGCCGATGCCAGGCAAGGCCCCGCCGGTGACGGGCCGCACGGCGCTCACGCCCGGTCGCAGGCTCAAGGGCACGGCGCCGGGCTGGGCCTCGGTGCCCGAGGGCAGGAAGCCGGCGGCCACCGCGGGCTGCACCACGTTGCGCACGATGCGCGGGGTGATCAGCAAGATGACCTCGGTCTTGTCGCGCGTGTCCGTCGTGGTGCCGAAGAGGCGCCCGGCGATCGGCAGCTCGCTGAGGCCCGGCAGGCCCGAGGTGGAGCGGCTTTCGTTGTCGTTGATGAGGCCGGCCAGGATCTGGGTTTCGCCGTCGCGGATGCGCAGCGTGGTCGAGGCCTGGCGCGTGCCGATCTGGTAGGCGATGGAGCCTTGCGGGCCCTTGACTTCGCTGGTCACGCTGCTGACTTCCAGGGCCACCTTGATGGTGACGTCGTTGTCGAGCTGAACCTGCGGTTCGACCTCCAGCTTGAGGCCCACGTCCAGGTAGGTGACGGAGGCCGACACGCCCACGTTGGCCGTGGAGGTGGTGGTGAAGACGGGGCGCTTCTCGCCCAGCAGCACCTTGGCTTTTTCGCGGTTGCGCGCGCGGATGGTCGGGTTGGCCAGCAGGTTGCTGGCGCCACGTGTGCTGCGCAGGTTGGCCACGGCCACGGGGTTGGGCACCAGCCAGCTCAAGCCACTGGCCGACGACACCGTGGTGGCCGCGCCGGGCAGGCCGTAGGACGCCGAGGCCGCGAGGTCGATGCCGATCTCGTCGAGCCGCTTGCTGGAGACCTCCATGACCTCGAGCTCCAGCACCACCTCGGGCTCGGCCACGTCCAGGCTCTGGATCAGGCGCTCGATGAGGCGCACCACCTCGGGCGTGTCGCGCACCACCATCATGTTGAGGCGCTCGTCGATGAAGACGTCGCGCGACTTGGCCACCGTGCGCACCAGCGACTGCGCCTGCTTGGGGTCGGTGTTGACGAGGTAGAAGGTCTTGGTGACGGTCTCCAGCACGTCGCGCTGCTTTTGCTGCGTGGCGGGGAAGACCTGCACGGTGTTCTCGTTGAGCAGGCGGTGGCCGAGCTGCTGCGTGCTCAGGATGACGCGCAGCGCTTCTTCCACCGAGATGTTGCGCAGGAAGATCGTCGTCTTGGCGTCGCCGCGCACGTCCTTGTCGAAGACGAAATTGAGGTTGGCCGCGCGGGCCAGGGCCTCGAAGACGGTCTTGAGCGGGGTCTCTCGGAACTCCAGCGTCACGGGCTTGAGGCCGGTGCCGAGCGTGAGCGTGGTCTGCGTGCGGGTCTGCTCGGCGCGCAGCGTCTCGACCTGGTTGAGCAGGTCGCGCGCGGTGCGGTGCGCGGGGTCTTCGGCCATCAGCTCGCGCAGCATCGACTCGGCGCGCTCGTAGCGGCGCGCGTCGAAGGCGGCCTGGGCGTCCCGCATCAGCTGAGCGTGACGCTGGCGGCGCGCCACCTCGGCCTTCAGCGCCAGCGTGCGCGGGTGCTGTGGCGCAACAGCCTCCAGGCGCGAGGCCAGGGCCTGCAGCGCCTGCGTCGCGGCGGGGCCCGTGGTGTCCCGGTTCGCCGACCCTTGCGCGCTCGACTGGGCGATCAACTGCGTGACCGCGCGCTCGCGGGCCTGGATGAGGCTCAGGCGCAGGCGGCGATCGTCCGGGTCTTGCGCCACGGCCTGCTGCAGGCGCTGCACGGCGGCTTCGTGCTCGCCGCCGCGGGCCAGCAGCTCGGCTTCCTGCAAAGCAGCCGGGCCGGCGCAAGCGGCCAGCGCAGCGCACACGGCAAGCAAGCGCAGGCTCAGGCTCAGGCGGCGGAAAAGTGGGTGGAAGCTCATGGTCATTTCATCGACACGATCTGGCTTTGCTGCAAGGGCAAGTAGGTCAGGCTCATGGTGTGGCCCTGGATGCGGTCGACGCGCCACTGGCCGTCGATCACGTCGCCTGCGGAGACCACCCAGGTGGACACCGGCCCCGAGACCACGGCGCGCTGCAAGGGCCGTGACGCGGACTCGTCGTTGAAGCGGCCCACCCAGGCGTGCGGGAAACGCGGTGCCATGGGCGGGGGTGGGGCCTCCTGCACCACGCGGCGCGGTGCAGGGGGCGGTGGCGGCAGCTGCGCCGCCCAGGCCGAGGGCGTGGCCGCGGTCATGGGGCGCGCCGGGGGCAAGGTGGCGGCTTCGGTGCGGCGCGCCAGCCAGCCGCCGAGGCCGGACTGCAGCGCGGCTTGCACCGAGGCAGCGGGGGTCGAGGCCGGGGCAGCGGTTGAAGTCGCTTTGAGTGACGTGGCGTCGGGTGCCCTGGTCCCGGGCGATGCCGGGGCCGCGTCGGCAGGCCGCCGGCTGGTGACCACCTCCACGGCATCCGCCCCTCCTTCGCCCTCGTCCAGGGACGACAGCCACAGCGTGGCGCCGAGCACCCCAGCCAAGCCGATCATCAAAGGCGTGCGCATCAAGGCCTCCTGTCCTGACGCCACCACAGCGAGACGCTGACCTGGGCCTTGACCTGGTCGGACAGCGGGTCGCTGCGCTGGATGTCGAGCGAGTCGAGGCTGAGCGCGGGCTCGCGCAGCAGGGCCGACACCCAGGTCCGCACGGCCGGGTAGCTGGCCTGCACGGGCAGGACCAGGCGCTGGCGCCACAGGCCTTGAGGGGGGGCCCCAGATTGCGCCGCATCCACCCAGGCGACGGGCTCGCCGCGCCACTGCACCGACGCCAGCGGGATGCCCGCGTCGCGCGCCGAGACGAGCACGGCACGCTGCAGGTCCACGCGCCGGGAGGCATCGGGCAGGTCACGCCACAGGCTGGCCCACAGGGCGTGCGATGGGGCCGAGGCATCGGCCACCGCATGGGCTTGTGCGTCCACCGCCTGGGCCGCGCGGGCCTCCGCTTGCGCCCGCTCGGCGCGCTGCAGCAGCTCGTGGCGCAAACGGCGCGTGTCCGACTCGGTCTGCTGCACGGCCGCGTGCTGACGCGGCAGCCACGACAGGATCACCCAGGCCGAGGCCAGCAAGAGCGCCGCGCCCAACACACCGGGCACGCCCAGTTGGCGCAACCAGATCGGGGCCTTCATGGGGTGCCTCCGGTGCGCGTCACGTCCACGCGCAAGGTGTGCTGGCCGCTGGGGGCCGAGTAGGGCTCGCTGAGGGGCTCGCGGCTGCGCATGGCCGCGCGCGGCCCCAGGGCCTGCAGCCACCTCAGCGCGGCCACGTCGTCGGGGGCGGTGGCTTGCAGGCGCAGCTCGGGCTGGGGCCCCGCGCCTTCACCGCTGGCCCCCAGGCTGGACCCCAGGCTGCTGAGGTCCAGGCTGAACTGCATCAGCACCACGCCGCTGCGCCGCGCGGTCTCGTCGACCTCATCGAGCACCGGGCCCCAGGGGTGGCCCAACCACAAGGCCAGCTGGGCCGCCTGCCGCAGGCCGTCTTCCCTGAGCACGGGCACCGCACCTTGTCGGGCCTCCCGCGCCTGCGCCGCGGCCTGCACCTGCGCGCCCTGTTGCTGCTGGCCGCGCTCCAGGCGGGCCAGGGTGGCCTGGGCCTCGTCGCGCTCGGCATGAGCCTGCCGGGCCAGGTCGGCGGCGTGCCAGGCGCCCATCAGCCCGAACGCCAGCAAAGCCCAGCCCCAAAACGAGGTGCGCACGCGCGGGCCCGCGAAGTTCAGGCCCTCGGCCCAGTCGGGCGAGGCCAGCCACATCGGACGCCACGACCTCATGCCGACCTCCGATTCAACAGCCCGGCGACCGCATCGCCCTCGCAAAGCCACGACGGCGTCAGGCCACCTGCGTGCTCGGGCGCCGCGGGCAAGCTGGCCACCGGCATCGCCGAGCCCATCGGGCCCGCGGCCCCATCGGGTGCGCTCATCCAGACGCGATCGACCACCCAACCCGACGCGGCAACCGACGACGAATCCGGCACACCTGCGGTCCGCGCGGTGTTCACGGCTTGCACGCACGTGCGCCAGCCGGGTTCGTCCCAGCACCAGCTCAGCGGGCCCACGGGCGCTGCGTCGCCGACCTGCGCGGCTTCGTCCAAGGCCGCCTGCAAACCAAACGCCCACCAAGGCAAGACCGCCCGCAAGCGCACGCCATGCTCGGCGGCGGCTTCGTGGAGGCCCTCGAGCAACGCGCGTGGCACGGCACACACCAGGCGCACGCGCGGGCTCACCACCGGCTGCAGCACCCAATCGGCCTGCAGGCTCGCCTCATCCAGCCCAAGGTAATGCACCCACTGCTGCCCCGCCAGCTGCAGGGCCTGCTCGGCGGTGGTGGCGTCTGGTGTGGCCGCGCACAGCAACCAGCGCGATGACAAACCAAGGTCCAGCGAGGCCCCCGGGTGGGCTTGCGCCCATTGGCTCAGGGCCTGCACGCCCGCGTCGATGGCCTCGGCGTCGCCCGGGGCGTGAGCCGGCGCCATCAGCACGGCGCTGCGCACCTGCCACCGAACTCGCAGGCGCTGCAACCAGGCGGGCTGGCGGGAAGGGGTGTCCACGTCGGGGGTCATTCGGCCAGGGTCACGCGGTTGAGTTCGTCGATGCTGGATTCGCCCCGCAGCACGGTGGCCAGCGCCGCCTCGCGCAGCAGCCGGGTGCCGCTGGCGCGCGCGTGGGCCTTGACCTGGATGAGCGAGGCGCGCGTGACGATGAGGTCGCGCAAGGTGTCGTCCATCAGCAGGATCTCGGAGATGGCCTTGCGGCCGCGGTAGCCCGTGCCACGACAGTGGGGGCAGCCGACCGCGCGCATGAAGCGGCCTTGCGAGTCCAGCGGCAGTTGCGCAGCGCGCAGGTCGGAGCCCGTGGGCTGCCACGGTTGGGCGCAGTGCACGCACAGCTTGCGCATCAGGCGCTGGGCCACCACGCCATTGAGGGCCGAGACCATGTTGTAGAGGTCCACGCCCATGTGCATGAAACGCCCCACCACGTCGAAGACGTTGTTGGCGTGGATGGTCGACAGCACCAGGTGGCCCGTCAAGGCGGCCTGCGAGGCGATCTGCGCGGTCTCGGCGTCGCGGATCTCGCCGACCATCACGCGGTCGGGGTCGTGGCGCAGGATGCTGCGCAGGCCGCGCGCGAACGTCAGCCCCTTCTTCTCGTTGACGGGGATCTGCACCACGCCGCCGAGTTGGTACTCCACCGGGTCTTCGATGGTGATGATCTTGTCGGCGCCGTCGTTGATCTCTTGCACCACCGCATACAGCGTGGTCGTCTTGCCGCTGCCCGTGGGGCCGGTCACCAGCAGCAGGCCGTAGGGCTTGCGCGCCAGGCGGCGCACCACGGCCGCGTCGTCGGCGTCGAAGCCCAGGCCTTCCAGGCTCAAGGCCTGGGCCTCCTCGGACAGGCGCGAGCGGTCCAGGATGCGCAGCACCGCGTCTTCGCCGAAGCTGCTGGGCATGATGGAGACGCGGAAGTCCACCTCCCGCACGCCGCTGTCGGCCGACTGCTGCACGCGCAACTTGAAGCGCCCGTCCTGTGGCAGGCGGCGCTCGCCGATGTCGAGCTCGGCCATCACCTTCAGGCGCGAGACGAGTTGCTCGGCCACCTCGCGCGAGCCCACGTCGCCCACCGGCACCATGACGCCATCAAGCCGGTGTCGGATGACCATGCCCGTGGCGGTGGACTCCAGGTGCAGGTCGCTGGCCTGGGCCTTGAGCGCGTCGAACAAGGTGGCGTCGAGCAGGCGCACGACCTGGCTGGTCTCGCGCGTGATGGTGTCCACCGACAAGGCGTGCACGTGGGCACCGCCTTCGCCCGAGCCTTCGGTGGTCGTCGAGCCCAGCAAGGCACCACGGGCCTCGAAGGCCTGCTCGCCCTGCGCCAGCCACAGCGCCAGCGTGTCTTCGTGCACTTGGCGCCATCGCAAAGGCTGGGGCACGCTGCGGGCAACGGCCTCGCGCAGCAGCACGTCATCGACCTGCGTGCCCAAGGCCCAGAGCTGGCCGCGTTCGTCGCGCGCCACCACCACGCGCAGGCGCAAGGCCCGCGCCAGCGGCCACACGCGCCAGTCGGGCGTGCACTCCAGCATGAAGTCCGGCATGAGGTCCGGCATGAGGTCCGGCATGAATGCCGATTTGCCGTTCAGCTGGCCATCGACCACGTCCATCGCGCTCACTGGATCTGCTCCGCCACCTGGAAGATGGGCAGGTACATCAGGACCACGATGCCGCCGATCAGCACGCCCATGATCAACATCAGCGCCGGGCTCACCACCTTGCCGACCCACTCGGTGAAGCGGGCCAGCTCCTCGTCGTAGAAGGTCGCCGCGCGCTCCAGCATCGGGCCCAGCTCGCCGGTCTGCTCGCCCACGCGCATCATGCGCAGCGACACCGGCGTGCTCAGCTGGTGGCGGTGCATCGCGTCCGACAAGCGCGCGCCTTCACGCACCCGCTTCATGGCCTGCAACAAGGACGGCCGCAGCGACGGCCCCACCAGCTCCACCGACGCCTCCAGCGCCGGCACCACGGCCACGCCGGCCTGCAGCAACAGGCCCAGCGTGCGGTACAGCGAGGCCAGCTCGATGAGGCGCAAGCGCGGCCCGATGACCGGCATCTTCCACAAACGGGCCGAGGCCGCGGCGCGCACCGCAGGCGCCCGCCAGGCCACGACCACGCCCGCGCACAGGGACACCACGGTGCCCAGCGCCAGCCAGGGGTGCTCGCCCACGGCGCTGCCCATGCGCAGCAGCAGGCCCGACAGGAACGGCAGCTCCCCGCCCATGCCCTCGTAGATCTCGGCGAAGCGCGGCACCACGAAGATGGTCAGGAAGGTCATCACCAACAGGCTCGCGCCGATCAGGATGGCCGGGTAGATGGCCGCGCTCACCAGCTTGTCGCGCAGGCCCGTCAACCACGCCAGGTAAGCGGCGTGCTGGCGCAAAGCCTGCGGCGTCTGCCCCGTGCGCTGGCTGGCCTCGATGGACGCGATCAACAGCGAGCTGAAGGCCTGAGGCTGCGCGCGCATCGCCTGCGACAGCGTGCGCCCTTCGGCCAAAGCCGCCGTCAAGGTCGACAACACCCGCGCCACGTCGGCGGACTCCTCCTTCTCGCGCAGCGTGGTCAGCGCCTCGTACAGCGGGATGCCCGCGTCCAGCAGCACCGCCAGCTCCTGGCAGAACAGGCGCCGAGGGAACTCGGCACCGCGCCGCGTGAGGGGCCGGCTCAGCCAGTTCGCACCACCCTGAGCAACCGGTCGGTTCATGTCGCGCGCCCTCACCAGTTGGTGACGTCCTGGTCTTCGCCGGCGCCGCCCTCGCGGCCGTCCTTGCCCAGCGAGAACAGGTCGTAGTCACCGTGCTGGCCGGGGGCCTTGTACTGGTACTCGCGGCCCCACGGGTCCTTCGGTGGGGCCTTGCGCAGGTAGGGGCCCCACCAGCGCGACTCGTCGGCGGGCTTGACCCACAGCGCCCCCAAGCCCTGCTCGCTGCTGGGGTAGCGCCCCGTGTCCAGCCGATACTGGTCGAGCGCCTTGCCGAGTGCGTCGAGCTGGGCCGCGGCCGTCTTGCTCTCCGACTTGCCGATCTGCTTGAAGAACTGCGGGCCCACGTAGCCCGCCAGCAAACCGATGATGACCAGCACCACCAGCAACTCCAGCAGGGTGAAGCCACGGGAGGGACCGCGGGCGAAACCACGGGCAGACCCCGTCACCGACCGTTCGGCAACCGAAACAACAGGGACGAGTTCAGCCTGCACCCCACAGCGGGGCGCTTGACGCGTGTTCATCGGGGGAATCCTTCCAGCCGCTTCAAGCCTGAAGCCGCAACAACCATGATCCTATTGGCCCATTGCTGACAGCTTTGTGACAGGCATCGAGACCACCCCCCGTTCACGGACGAGACACATCCCCGGCCTACGCTGCATGCGTTGTTCCCAACCGCACCCCGGAGCTCCCCGCATGTCCCTGCGCACCCTGACCGCCCTCGCCCTGGCCGCCGCGGCCCTCACCAGCCACGCCGCCCCCGCCCAGCCCCTGGTCATCGCCCACCGCGGCGCCTCCGGCTACGTGCCCGAGCACACCCTGGCCGCCTACTGGCTGGCCATCGAACAAGGCGCCGACTACGTCGAGCCCGACCTCGTCATCACGCAAGACGGCGTGCTCGTGGCCCGCCACGAAAACGCCATCGCCATCGTCAACGCCGACGGCAGCGTGCGCGAAGCCACCACCGACGTGATGGACCGCCCCGAGTTCGCCAGCCGCAAGACCACCAAGCTCATCGACGGCGTCAGCATCACCGGCTGGTTCACCGAAGACTTCACCCTCGCCGAGCTCAAGACCCTGCGCGCCAAAGAGCGCCTGCCCGCCCTGCGCACGAACAACACCCGCTTCGACGGCATGTTCGAGGTGCCCACGCTGGAAGAGGTCCTCAAGCTCGTGGACCAGGCCAACGAACGCCGTCGCCAGCAGGCCCTGGCCAGCGGTGGCTGGAAGGCCGTGCTGAAGCTCAAGCCCATCGGCGTGTACCCCGAGACCAAGCACCCCACCTTCTTCGACGGCATCGGCCTGTCGCTGGAAGAGCCGCTGGTGCGCACGCTGCACCGCTTCGGCTACAAGCACAAGACCTCGCCGGTGATCATCCAGTCCTTCGAGGTCAGCAACCTCAAGGACCTGGCCAAGATGACCCGCGTGCCGCTGGCCCAGCTGCTGAGCGGCGCTGGCAAGCCCTATGACTTCGTCGTCAAGGGCGACGCCCGCACCTACGCCGACCTGGCCAAGCCCGAAGGCCTGCGCGAAATCGCCACCTACGCCGACGGCATCGGCGCCAACACCAACCTGATGATCCCGCTGGTGGGTGGCCGCCTGGGCACCCCGACCACGCTGGTGCAAGACGCCCACGCCGCCGGCCTGATCGTGCACGGCTGGACCTTCCGCGCCGAAAACGCCTTCTTGCCCAACGAGTTCGACAGCAGCGCCAACCCCGCCGACCTGGGCGACATGGCCGGCCAGATCAAGGCCTTCCTGAAGCTGGGCATGGACGGCTTCTTCAGCGACCAACCCTTCCTGGCCAAGCAGGCGCGCGACGCCTTCGTGGCCGGCGAGTGAGCTTGACCGGGGCCCAGGCCCCGGGTCCAATCGGGGCATGCCCGCCCCCACCCACCTGCTCTACCTCCACGGCTTTCGCTCCTCGCCGCGCTCGACCAAGGCTCAGATGCTCGAGGCGGCCGTGCGGCGCCTGCAGGAGCAGGGCGAAAACATCGTGTGGTGCAGCCCTCAGCTGCCGCCCTCCCCGGCCCAGGCCCTGGCCGAGCTGCGCGCCCTCACGGCGCACTGGCCAGCGCACACCAGCGTGGTCATCGGCTCGTCTCTGGGGGGCTTCTACGCCACGGTGCTGGCGCAGGAAAAAGGCTGGCGCTCGGCGGTCATCAACCCCGCGGTGCAGCCCGCGCGGGACCTGGCGCGCCACATCGGCGAGCAAACCGCTTTCCACGACCCGGGCGAGCGGTTTTTCTTCCGCCCCGAGTTCATCGCCGAACTCGAGGCCCTCAATCCTTACCCCATCGCCCACCCGCAGCGCCAATGGGCCCTGATCGCCCAGGGTGACGAGGTGCTGGACTGGCGCGAGATGCTCAGCCACCACCAGGGCGCGCAGGTCACCCTGCTGGAGGGCAGCGACCACGCCGTCAGCGACTTCGACGCGCACCTGCCGGGCTTGATGCGCTGGCTGGGCTGGGACGCCCCCTCATCAGGGTGACGCCCCGGATGAAACAGGGCCGCTCAGCCCTTGCGACGGCGGCGCACCGCCAGGCCGACCACCACCGCGCCCGCGGCCACCAGGGCCACGCCACCCGGCTCGGGGATCTCGGACACAGACTGGTGCAGCACCGATTGGTCGTCGGAGTTCTGCACGCCCTGGATCGCGGCGTTGAAGCTGCCATGGGCGGGCGGCTCAGCGGGCTTGCCCTTGCCCTCGGGCGGGGCGGCCAGCGCCGAAGCCGAAGCCAGCAGCAAGGCCAGGAAAGACGCGGTGTGCAGGCGGCGATGCATGGTGGAACTCCTGAAAACGAACGTGAGGTGAGCTGAAGCCGATGCTATCGACGCGCCAGCCGGCTCACAGCCCCTTGAGTGAGCGTGTCATGCTCAAACCTGCCGAATGGCCCACATCCGTCACGCTTTCCACGAGGCCGCCGGACGGCCCCACCCCCGGCGCAACGAAGTGGGACAATCGCGGTCCAGACACCCCAGCCCCCTGATCCATGTTTGCCCTGTTTGACGACGCCGGGAAATTCCTGGCCGGCCGTGTGATGACCGAAGCCGACGCCTCGATGCAGATCGAGCTCGACTCCGGCAAGCGCGTGAAGGTGAAAGCCGCCAACGTGCTCATCAAGTTCGCCAAGCCGGCCCCCACCGACTTGCTGGCGCAGGCCGCCGCACAGGTCAACGACATCGACGTCGACCTGATCTGGGAAGTCGCCCCCGAAGACGAGTTCGGCTTTGACGACCTGGCCCGCGAGTACTTCAGCGCCAGCGCCGACGCCGTGCAGCAGGCCGCCATGCTCATGCGCCTGTTCGAGACCCCGCACTACTTCCACCGCCGCGGCAAGGGCCGCTTCAAAAAGGCGCCCGAAGACATCCTCAAGCAGGCCCTGGTGGCCATCGAGCGCAAGAAGCAACAGGCCCTGCAGATCGAGCAATGGGCCCAGGAGCTGGGCGCCGGCACCTGCCCGCCCGCCATCAAGGAAGAGCTCTACAAGATCCTCTTCAAGCCCGACAAGAACGGCCCGGCCTACAAGGCCGTGGTCGAGGCCGCCAAGGCCACGCAGCGCGCCCCGCTGGACCTGCTCAAAGACGCCGGCGCCATCGACAGCCCTTACCAGTTCCACTACAAGCGCTTCCTGTTCGAGCACTTCCCCAAGGGCACAGGCTTCCCGGCCCTGGACGCACCGCCCGTCAAGGACGAGCTGCCGCTGGCATCGGTGCGGGCCTTCTCCATCGACGACTCCATGACCACGGAGATCGACGACGCCCTGTCCGTGCAGGGCCTGGGCACCGGCACCGTCACCTACGGCATCCACATCGCCGCACCGGGCCTGGCCATCGCCCCGGGCACGCCGGTGGACCAGCTCGGCCGCGCGCGCATGTCGACCGTCTACATGCCCGGCCACAAGATCACCATGCTGCCCGACGAGGTGGTGCAGGCCTACACGCTGATCGAAGGCCGCGACTGCCCGGCGGTCTCGCTCTACGTCACCTTCGACGAAGCCACGCTGGAGCGCAAGGGCAGCGAAACCAAGCTGGAGCGCGTGCCGATCGCAGCCAACCTGCGCCACGACCAGCTCGACGGCGTCATCACCAACGCCACGCTGACGGGCGAGGCCCCGGCCGACTACGCCTTCGCGCCCGAGCTGGCCTTCGCCTTCCGCCTCGCCCAGCACCTCAAGCTCAAGCGCGAAGAGGTGCGCGGCAAGCCCGAGACCTTCAACCGCCCCGATTACAGCTTCAAGCTCATCGACGCCCACGGCGTCAACACCATGAGCGACGGCATCGAGCCCCAAGGCAACGAGCAGGTGCTCATCGGCACGCGCCAGCGCGGCTCGGCGCTCGACCTCATCGTGGCCGAAGCCATGATCCTGGCCAACAGCACCTGGGGCGGCTGGCTGGCCGAACTCGGCGTGCCCGGCATCTACCGCAGCCAGGCCAGCCTGCAGCCCGGCATCAAGGTGCGCATGGGCACCAAGCCCGCGCCGCACGCCGGCATGGGCGTGGCGCAGTACACCTGGGCCACCTCGCCGCTGCGCCGCTACGTCGACCTGGTCAACCAGTGGCAGATCATCGCCTGCGCCAAGAACGGCCGCACCGCCGCGCTGGTCGCGCCCTTCAAGCCCAAAGACGCCGAGCTCTTCGCCGTCATCTCCAACTTCGACGGGGCCTACAGCGCCTACAACGGCTTCCAGTCGAGCATGGAGCGCTACTGGACGCTCAAGCACCTGGGCCAGGAAGGCCTCTGCGAGCTGGACTGCGCCGTCATGGTCAACGGCCTGGTGCGCGCCGACACCCTGCCCCTGGTCTTCAAGGCCATCGGTGCCGACAACCTGCCGCGCCACGCCAAGGTGCGCGTGCGCGTCACCGGGGTGGACCTGCTGACCCTGGACGTGCACGCCAGCGTCGTCGCCCGCCTGGATGAAACGGCGCCGACCGAGGGTGAATCGGAAGAGGAAGACGACGCCGAGGTGCTGGACAATGCAGGGCCGCTGACGCTGGCCATCGACGTCGGCGACGCCGATGCGACCCCTCCCGATTCGTCCACGCCTTCATGCCCGCCCGCCTGACCGCCCTCTGGAAGTCCCTGAGCCTGCTGCAGCTCTGCCTGGGCGCGTCGGTGCTGCTGCACGCGGGCCTGTTCGGCTTTCGCTTCGTTGACCCCGAAGGCTTCAACCGCACCTTCCAGGACACCCCGCTGGAGGTCATCCTGGTCAACGCCGGCGGCGAAACGCCGCCCGACAAACCCCAGGCCCTGGCGCAGCAGAACCTCGCCGGTGGCGGCGAGGCCACGGACAACCGCCGCGCTCAATCCCCGCTGCCGCCCTCCCCCAGCAACGAGGTGGGCGACTCGCTGGAGCAAACGGCCCGCATGATCGAGCAGATGCAAGCCGAGCAGCAACAGCTGCTGGCCCAGATGCGCGACGAACTCGCCGCCCTGCCCCCGCCGCAGCCGCGCAGCCCCACCGAGGCCCACCACGCCCGCGCCGAAGAAGAAAAGCGCCGCCAGCTCACCAAGCTGCTGGCCGAGCTGGAAAAGCGCATCCAGGACGAAAACGCCCGCCCCAAGAAGCGCTACCTCAGCCCCGCCACCCTGAAGTCCGCCGACGCCCTGTACTACAGCGCCTTTCGCACCCGGGTGGAGCGCGCCGGCACCACGCAGTTCCCGACTCACAACGGCCAGAAGCTGTACGGTGAGCTGATCATGGAGGTGCACATCAAGCGGGACGGCAGCATCCACCAAGCCATCGTGGTGCAAAGCTCCGGCAAGCCGCTGCTGGACCGCCGAGCCGCCGCCATCGTGCAGCAGATCGGTCGCCTGGAGCCGGTGCCGCCCGAAGTCAGCGCCGGCCACGACCTCATCCTCATCACCTCGCGCTTTCGCTTCACGCGCGAAGCGGGTTTCGAAGCCACCACCCAGGCCGCGAACCCGAACACCACGCCGACCCTCGCTCCACCTTGACGTCCGCATGAACGCCCCCGACCGCGCCCCCGACCGCTACGCCGTGGCCGGCAACCCCGTGGCCCACAGCCGCTCGCCGCACATCCACAGCCTGTTCGCCCACCAGACCGGCCAGGCCGTCGACTACGGCCGCCTGCTGTGCCCGCTTGACGGCTTCGCACCCGAGGTGCAGGCCTTCGCGGCCTCGGGCGCCAAGGGCTGCAACGTCACCGTGCCCTTCAAGTTCGAGGCCTTCGAGCTGGCCCCGCAACGCAGCGCCCGCGCCGAGCTGGCCCAGGCCGCCAACACCCTGCGCTTCGACGCCGAAGGCGGCTGGCTGGCCGACAACACCGACGGCGTCGGCCTGGTGCGTGACCTCACCGTCAACGCCGGCGTGGCCCTGGCGGGGCGACGCGTGCTGCTGCTGGGTGCAGGCGGCGCCAGCGCCGGCGTGCTGGGCCCCCTCATCGAAGCCGGCCCCGCCGAGGTCGTGGTGGCCAACCGCAGCGTGGACAAGGCCGAGGCGCTGGTGCAGCGTCACGCCGCCTTCGCGCGGGACCACGGCGTGCGCCTGAGCGCGCGCACCTTGCAGGACCCGGGCGTGGGCTACGACGTCTTCGTCAACGGCACCGCCGCCAGCCTGTCGGGCAGCGGCGTGCCCGTGGGCCCCCAGGTGCTGCGCCCGGGCGCGCTCGCCCTGGACATGATGTACGGCCCGGCGGCCCAGGCCTTCCTGGACTGGGCGCGCCAGCACGGCGCGGTGCCCCGCGACGGCCTGGGCATGCTGGTCGAGCAAGCCGCAGAGAGCTTCTTCGTCTGGCGCGGCGTGCGCCCCGACACCCGCCCCGTGCTGTGCGAGCTGCGCGCCATGGTGGACGCCCCCACCCCATCGGCCTGAGCCCATCGACCTGACCCGAACGGAGCCCCCGCGATGCGCGCTGTCTGGCGAATCACCGTGTTGCTCGTGCTCAGCGGCCTGAGCCTGCAGCTGTTCTTTGCCGCACGCATCGCGCTGATGAACGTGCTGGCGCCGACCTCCACCACCTTCCAGCGCAGCGAGTTCACCCGCCTGCTGCGCCAGGACGGTCGCGTCGCCTGGAGCCAGGAGTGGGTGGACGGCAGCCGCATCTCCGACAACCTGCGCCGCGCCGTGATCGCCTCGGAAGACGCCAACTTCGCCGACCACAACGGCGTCGAGTGGGACGCGCTGCAGAACGCCTGGAAGAAGAACAACGCCGCGCAGGCCCGCGCCGAGCGCATCCGGCAAGACGCCCTGGCGCGCCACGAACGCGCGGTGGCCCGCGCCCTCAAGCGCGGCCGCCCCGCGCCGCCCCCGCCCGATGCCGCCAGCATCACGCCCAAGGTCATCGGCGGCTCGACCATCACCCAGCAGCTGGCCAAGAACCTCTTCCTCAGCAGCGAGCGCAACTTCCTGCGCAAGGGTCAGGAGTTCGCCATCACCTTCATGCTGGAGGGCCTGTTGAGCAAGCAACGCATCCTCGACATCTACCTCAACAACGTCGAGTGGGGAGAAGGGGTGTTCGGGGCGCAAGCCGCATCGCGACACTACTTCCGCGTCGACGCCAGCCAGCTGGGTGCCCAGCAGGCCGCCCGCCTGGCGGTGATGCTGCCCGCGCCCAAGCGCTTCGAGAAGGCACCGCGCTCGGGCTACGTGACGGGCCGCTCGGGCACCATCGCCGCGCGCATGGGTGGCGTCGAACTGCCCTGACGGGGGCGGGCCTCAGGCCTTGGGGTCACCGCCCGGGCTGACGCCATCGCCGCCATCGCCGTGACGGCCCTGATCTCCCTCGCCGCGCGCGTAAGCCCGCGTCGCCTGCCTCAGGAAACCCAGCTGCTCGCCGAAGTTGCGGCAGCCCGAGCACATCCAGGTGTGCATGCGCAGCACGGTGCGCTCTCCGCGCGGCAGCTCGCGGTCCTGCCCTTCAGACAGCAGCCTCGTGGCCTCCGCGCAATTGAGCATCACTTTGGGCAAGGCCATGGTCAAGCTCCCTGGCGCGGCGCGCCGGCGGCAAACCAGCGCAGGTTCAGGCACTCGCGCAGGCGCAGCCGGGCGCGGTGCATGAGGACGAAGAAGTTGGCGCTGCTGACGCCCACGGTCTGGCAGATCTCGTCGGTCTCGAAGCCCATGAACTCGCGCATCATGAAAACGCGCGCCTGGGCCGCCGGCATGCCGTCGAGGCAGACCTCCAGCACGGCCCAGAACTGCTGCTGGCCCAGGCTCGTCTCGGGGGCCTGCCAGCCTTCGGGGCGACCGTCGGCCAGCCAGTGGCCGCGCTCGTCGAAGAAGTCGTCCAGGGATTGGTCTTCGGCGGTCTTGAGCAGGGAGCCGGCGTCCACCACGCGCTGCTTGTGACGCAGCACGTCGGCCACCTTGTGCTTGAGGATGGCGAAGACCCAGGTCTTGAAGGCCGAGCGGCCCGAGAAGCGCTCGCTGCCTTGCCAGGCCCCCACCAGGGCCTCCTGGACAGCGTCTTCAGCGAGGTGCGCGTCCTGCAGGTGCAGCCGGGCGAACTTCACCATCTGCTGGCGCAGGCCCGCGATGAAGCCTGCGTCGTGCAGGCCATCGTTGCGGCTTTGTGTTGCCAGGGAGTCGTCGGAAGCGGTGCTCATCGTGAGCACACTCTACCGCGCTCGTGGCCCGATTCAGCTGGCGTCGCTCACCCGCTCGAAGTCGACCTTGTCGCGCACCGCGCAGCCGGGGCAGGACCAGTCGTCGGGCACCTGCGACCACGGGGTGCCGGGCGGGAAGCCCTCGTGGGGCTCACCCTGGGCTTCGTCGTAGACGTGGTCGCAATTGGGGCAGCGGTATTTCATGGGGGTCTCCTCGTTGTCTGCCGGTGGCTGGCGGCGCTCCGTGCGGTTCAGCGCGGTTCAGCGCTGCTGGGCGCGAGCCTCGGCGGCGCACTCTGCGGCGTAATCAGCGTACTTCGCCATCAGCGCCTCGCGCTTGCCCGGCTGGAAGCTGATGCGGCTCAGGTCACCCTTGTAATGGCGCACCACGCGCTTGTTCATCAGGGCAAACCACAGCGGCGGGAAGTAAGCCAGCGTGATCATGCCGGCGTAGCCAGAAGGCAGCTGCGGGCTGTCGTCGAAGTGGCGCAGCGTCTGGTAGCGGCGGGTGGGGTTGGCGTGGTGGTCGCTGTGGCGCTGCAGGTGGTACAGGAACAGGTTGGTCACGGTGTGGTTGCTGTTCCAGGAATGCTCGGGCTGGCAACGCTCGTGGCGGCCGTCGGCGTTCTTGCGGCGCAGCAGGCCGTAGTGCTCCAGGTAGTTCACCACTTCCAGCAGCGAGAAGCCGTAGATGGCCTGGATGATCAGGAAGGGCAACGCGGCCCAGCCCAGCACGGCCAGCAAGCCGCCGAACAACACGACGGACATCGCCCAGGACTGCAGGTTCTCGTTGTCGGTGCTCCAGACGCCCTTGTTGAAGCGCTGCAGGCGCTCGGCTTCGAGGTGCCAGGCCGAACGCAGGCTGCCCGCCACGGTGCGGGGCCAGAAGGCCCAGAAGGTCTCGCCGAAGCGCGAGCTGGCCGGGTCTTCGGGCGTGGCCACGTTCTTGTGGTGGCCGCGGTTGTGCTCGACGTAGAAGTGCCCGTAGAAGGTGGGCGCCAGCGAGATGCGGGCCAGCCAGCGGTCGAGCTTGTCCTTCTTGTGACCGAGCTCGTGCGCCGTGTTGATGGCCACGCCGTTGACGATGCCCACGCTGATGGCCAGCCCCAGCATGTGGTACCAGGGCATGTCCAGGGTGGCGGCCATCCAGGCGCCCAGGATGGTCACGCCGATCTGCAGCGGCACGAAGGCGTACAGCACCCAGCTGTAATAGCGGTCGCTGTCGAGGGCCTGCAAGGCGCTGTCGGGTGGGTTGGCGGCGTCTTCACCGAAGACGAAGTCCAGCACGGGCAGGATGAGGTGCACCAGCGCGACGGCGAACCACAGCGTCCAGGGGGCCTGGGTCTGCCAGTAGAGGATGAGCATGGCCGCGCCGATGACGGGGATGGCGGGGCCCAGCAGCCAGAGGTAGCGCTTGGGGTCCGACCAGTGCGTGGCCGGCGCGGGGGTGAGGGTGGCTTGGGACATGACGGTGCTCCGTTGGAATGGCGCCAGTGTGCGCAAACCGGCCGGGCACCGGAAGCCGCCAGCGACCGGCCCGCTGTTGCGATCCGCCGCCCGCCACTCAGGGTCTACCCGATGCAGAACAAGCCGCGTGCAACGGCGGCGCTTCAGAACGGTGATCCGGTTTTTTGCCCGGTGCGCAGGGCTGGCTTCCGTGGCAAGCTGCGGCAACATGGACACCCTCAGCCTGATTCTGGACGACATGCACTTCGACGGGGTGGTGTTTGCCTCGTCCATCAACGCACCGCCCTGGTCGTGGCGCCTGACGCTGCCCGGCCTGGCCTGCGCACACGTCATCACCCGAGGGCAAGCCTGGCTGGTCCGCGAAGGCGCCGACCCGCTGCTGCTGGAGACGGGCGACCTGATCGTGCTGCCCGGTGGGCTGCCTCACCTCATCCAGGACAAGCCCCAGACCTCGGCGACGCCCCGCGACCTGCTGCCCCTGATGTCACAGGACCTGGCCGGCGCGCGCCTGGAAGGCTGCGACACGCCGCAGTCCTGCCACCTCATCAGCACGCACGCGCGCTTCGACGTGGACATGGCCGCGCCCCTGGTTCGTGCCCTGCCCCCGGTGCTGCACGTGCGCGGGCTGGGCGAGGCGCCCCCACCCTGGCTGGCCATCGGCCTGCAGTTCCTCGCGCTGGAGGTCTCGCAACGGCGCCCGGCCCAGCAGGCCATCCTCAACCGCATGGGCGACATCCTCTTCATGCAGTGCATCCGCGACCACGTGGAGACGGTGACCGAGGGCTCGGGCAACTGGCTGGCGGCGCTCAAGGACCGGGCGCTGTCGACCGCCCTGGCCTGCATCCACCGCGACCCGCAACACAACTGGACGGTGCCCGACCTGGCGCGCGAGGCCTGCCTGTCGCGCTCGGCCTTCGCGGACCGGTTCACGCAGACCTTGGGCGAGCCCCCGCTGACCTACCTCACGCGACACCGCATGCGGCTGGCGGCGCGGCAGCTGGGCAACTCGGCTTTGTCGGTGGGCAAGATCGCCGACCTGGTGGGCTACGCCTCGGAGGCGGCGTTCAGCCAGGCGTTCAAGCGAGAGCACGGGCTGTCGCCCTCGGTGTGGCGTCAGCAGCGCCAGGCCGATGCGGCGCTGGCCGAAGCCAACACCCCGGCTGGCGACAGTTCAGCGGCGGACCGTGCCCGAGCCGCCTAACAAGGTCGCGACCTTGCGCTTGGGCTTGATGAAGCGCGACAGGCCAGAGCCGGAAGCCTGGCTCAGTGGCGTGTCCTTGCTTTCCCAGGATGCGGGCTCGGCCGCGGCGCTGGGCTCTTCATAAGGCTTGTCGAAGAAGGGGTCGGCCGGGGCGCGGCGCGGTGCCGGGCGGCTGGGGCGCAAATCCCGAGGCTCGCGCGAATCACGTGACTCGCGCACGGGGGCCACGCCCACGTCGGCGTCCGGGCGGGCGTCGAAGCCCTCACGGCGGCGGTAGGTGGGGCGATCGCTTCGGTCACCGCGATCGCCGCGATCACCACGCCCCCCCTCGAGCTCGAAGGCCTCGACGTCGATCTTCTTCTTGATCAGCTTTTCGATGTCCCCCATCAGGCGGGCGTCGCTGCTGGTGACCAGCGAGACGGCCAGGCCCGACGCACCCGCGCGACCCGTGCGGCCGATGCGGTGCACGTAGTCTTCGGCGTTGAAGGGGATGTCGAAGTTGAACACCGCCGGCAGGGCCGCGATGTCGATGCCGCGCGCGGCCACGTCGGTGGCCACGAGCAGGTCCACCTCGCCGCGCTTGAAGGCGTCGAGCGACTTGATGCGCTCGTCCTGCGACTTGTCGCCGTGCAGGGCCGAGGTGCGCAGGCCGTCGCGCTCGAAGGTGCGCGCCAGGCGGGCGCAACCCAGCTTGGAGTTGACGAAAACGATGGACTGCTTGATGTCGCGGTCGCGCAGGATCTGGCGGATCACGTGGCGCTTGCTGTCGTCGTCGACCTTGTAGAAGCGCTGCTCGACGTTGGTGGCCGTCTGGTTCGGGCGGGCCACTTCAACCAGCACCGGGTCCTGCAGGTAGCTCTGCGCCAGCTTCTTGATCTCGGGCGAGAAGGTGGCCGAGAACAGCAGGGTCTGACGGGTCTTGGGCAGGTAGCTCAGGATGCGCTGCAGGTCGGGCAGGAAGCCGATGTCCAGCATGCGGTCGGCCTCGTCGAGCACCACGTACTCCACCTGCGACAGGTTGCAGTTCTTGGCCTCGATGTGGTCGATCAGGCGGCCCGGGGTGGCGATCAGCACCTCGACACCGGCTTTCAGCTCGACCGTCTGTTCCTTCATGTTCATGCCGCCAAACACCACGGCCGAGCGCAGGTTGCACTTGCTGGCGTAGGTCTTGACGTTGTCGGCCACCTGGATGGCCAGCTCGCGCGTGGGCGCCAGCACGATGGCGCGCACCGGGTGGCGGGCGGGCGACATGCTGGCGTTCTCGTGCTTCATCATCTTCTGAAGCAGCGGGATGGAGAAGGCAGCGGTCTTGCCGGTGCCGGTTTGCGCGGCGCCCATGACGTCGCGGCCCGCGAGCACCAGGGGAATGGCCTTGGCCTGGATCGGCGTCATCGTCGGGTAGGCGATGGCGGCGAGGATCTTGGGGTCCAGGGGCAGGGTGTCGAAGCGGGCCGGTGCCTCTGCGGGGGTGGCAGGGGCGACGGGGGCGGCGGGGTCGAGGTTCTCGAGGGTGTGATCAGTCATCAGGGGCGGATTATCCCTGCATTGCTGCTTTTTTGCGCAGATTTCGCTCAGAAGGTGAAACCGACCTGGGTCTGAATGCCGCCATGGGCCGCTTCGGCTTGCTCCAGCAGGCGCGCCAGGGGGCCCAGTCCCTGGTAGCGCGAGGCCACTCGGTGGGCGTAGGTCCACACGCGGGGGATGTCGTCGAGGTACTGGCGCTTGCCGTCGCGCAGGGCCAGGCGCGCGAAGATGCCCAGCACCTTGAGGTGGCGCTGCAGGCCCATCCACTCGAAGTCGCGCCAGAAGTCACCGAAATCCGGCGGCACGGGCAAGCCGGCCTGACGGGCCTGCTCCCAGAAGCGCACGGCGTAGTCCAGCTGGATGTCTTCGTCCCAGATGACGTAGGCGTCGCGCAGCAAGGAGACCAGGTCGTAGGTGACCGGGCCGCGCACGGCGTCCTGGAAGTCGATGACGCCCAGGCGGGCTTTCGGGTCCGCCGCATCGGCCATCAGGTTGCGGCTGTGGAAGTCCCGGTGGACCAGCACGGTGCCTTGAGCCAGCACCTGCGCCTTGATGAGCGTGAACGCCTGGGAAAGCGTCTGTCGGGTCGGCTCGTCCAGGGGCTGGCCGCGCAGCTGCGTCAGGTACCACTCGGGGAAGAGGTCCAGCTCGCGCTGCAGCAAGGCGTCGTCATAAGGGGGCAGGCCGTCGGCGGGCACCGCCTGGATGCGCAGCAACTCGCCGATGGCGCTCAGGTAGCGGGCGCGGTTGGCGGACGCCGGGCCGTGGTCGTAGTCGGTGGCCTCCAGCGTGGCCAGGAAGGTGTGCGCCCCCAGGTCGGACAGCAGCATGAAACCCTGGGCCTCGTCCCAGGCCAGGATGCGGGGCACGCCCACGCCGCCCTCGGCCAGCAAACGGTCGACGGCCACGAAGGGGCGGCAGTCCTCGTGACTGGGCGGCGCGTCCATGACGATGAGGGTGCCGCTTTGGCCGCCGACCTCGGTGTCGATGCGGAAGTAGCGGCGAAAGCTCGCGTCGGCGCTGGCCGCGCGCAGGGTGCGGGCCTTCAGGCCGTGCTCGGGCGGCAAGGCGCTCAACCAGGCGGCGAAGGCCTGCTCGCGTGCCGGGTCGGCCCAGGCGATGGCGGCGGGGTCGGCAGAAAGGGGGACGGGCGAGGCGGCTGGGTCTTGACTCATGACGGGGGGTTCGGCCGCCCGCCACTCAAGGCGGGCCGCTCATGAAATAATGCGGCGATTCTAGGCAAGGCCGGCTCACCCTGACGGAAGCCCCTGCCGCAGCCCCACTGCGACGCGCCCACCGTGACCGTGAGTTCCTCCTTGAATCAACGCCCCTCCCGCCTGACACGCCGCGCCCCCGCTGCGTCCCCCTCCCCCATCTGGCGCCCCGTGGCCCTGGCCGCGGCCTGCCTGGTCGCGCCGGTGCACGGGCAGACGCCTGCGGTCTCCCCCGCGATCACGTCCAGTCCGGCCGCCGCCGCATCGGCCGCCTCGATCGGGGAGGCCGGCAGCCTGTCCTCGTCGCCCGCCGCGGCCTCGCGCATGACGTTCTCGCTGCCCGCCCCGCCGCGCCTGCCGCGTCGCGACGGCAAGCTGCCCCTGTTCTTCGAGGCCGACACGCTGGGCGGAGAAAGCGGCGTGCAAACCCGCGCCAGCGGCTCCGTGCGGCTGCGCCAAGGTGAGCTCCACGTCCGCGCCGACGACCTCACCCACACCCTGGCCGACAACACCGCGCGAGCCCAAGGCAACGTGCGCATCGTCAGCAACGGCAACCTCTTCACCGGCCCCGAGCTGACGCTGCGCCTGGACACCCTGGAGGGCAACTTCGTGCGCCCCGAGTTCTGGTTCGCGCGCACCCAGGCTGGCGGCGACGCCCAGCTCGTGGAGTTCCTGGGCGAGAACCGCCTGCTGGCCCACCAGACCAGCTACTCCAGCTGCCGCCCCGAAGACCTGCCCGACGGCACCCCCGGCAAGCCCGACTGGGTGCTCAACACCAGCAAGGTCTACCTGGACTTCGACGCGGGTGAAGGCCGGGCCGAAGACGCCGTGGTGCGCTTCATGGGGGCGCCCATCCTGGCCGCGCCCACCCTGACCTTCCCGCTGAATAACCAGCGCAAGTCGGGCCTGCTGCCGCCCACCTTCTACTTCGACAGCGCCAGCGGCTTCGAGCTCTCGACGCCGTACTACTGGAACATCGCGCCCGATCGCGACGCCACCATCGCCCCCACGGTCTCGGCCCGCCGCGGCGTGGGCATGGACCTGGAGTACCGCTACCTGGCCGAGACCGACAAAGGCAAGCTGCACCTCTTCGGGCTGCCCAACGACAACCTGACGGGCAGCTCGCGCGGCCTGTTCGACTTCACGCACAGCGGTCGCTTCCGCACGAGCAGCACGCTCAACCAGAATCGCTACGACCTCAAGCTGATGCGCGCCTCGGACGACGACTACTGGAAAGACTTCAACCAGAACCTGCCCTCGACCACGCCGCGGCTGCTCGACAGTCACCTCAAGATCGAGAGCACGCTCAACGACCGCGACTGGGGCCTGGGCAGCAGCCAGAACACCTTCTACGGCGGCGTGCAGTCCTGGCAGACCCTGCGCGACCTCGACCCACCGTCCAACCCCGAACTCAGCCGCATCGACACCCCCTACCGGCGCGAGCCCCAACTGGGCTTTCGCAGCCGCAGCAGCAGCGACAACGGCACCGTCTTCGGCCTGCAAGGCGAGTTCAACCGCTTCACCAACCCCGACCGCAACAAGGTCAGCGGCAACCGCGTGAACCTGTCCGCTCGGCTGGAGCGCCGCTTCGACCTGGTCGGGCTGTCGATCCTGCCCAGCGTCTCGGTGCGCGGCATCAGCTACAACATGGACCGCAACGCCGCCCTGATCAACAGCGGCAACCGCTCCACCTCGACGGTGGCCACGCCCACCTTCAGCCTCGACAGCGGCTTTTCGATGGAGCGCGACTTGCGGCTCTTCGGGCGCGACCTGGTTCAGACGCTGGAGCCCCGCGTGCTCTACGTCTACACGCCATATCGCAACCAGGGTGCGCTGCCCTTGTTCGACAGCGCCCCGCGCGACTTCAACCAGTACGCCGTCTACAACGACAACGGCTACACCGGCGGCGACCGCATCACCGACGCCAACCAGCTGACCGTGGGCGTGACCTCCCGCCTGCTGGACTCGGCCACCGGCGGGGAGGCGCTGCGCCTGGGCATCGCGCAGAAGGTGCTGCTGGCCGACCAGCGCATCAACCCGCTGGACGACAAACCCATCACACAAAAGCTGTCGGACCTGCTGCTGCTGGGCTCCACCTCGGTGATCCCGGGCTGGAACCTCGACAGCACCTTGCAGTACAGCGCGCAGAACCGCTCGACCGAACAAGGCACCGTGGGCGTGCGCTACTCGCCGGGCGCCTGGCGCACCGTCAGCGCCACCTACCGCTACACCCGCGAAGCCAGCGAGCAGGTGGAGCTCGCCTGGCAGTGGCCGCTGGCCGGGCGCACACCGCCCATCGACCAGATGATGCGCCAGGCCAGCTCGCCCGACCTGATGAACATGAACCCGCGCCGCCCCAACGCGGGCGCTGGCGCCTGCGGCGGCACGTGGTACACCGTGGGCCGCGTCACGCACAGCATGCGCGACAGCCGCGTCATCAACTCGCTGGTCGGCCTGGAGTACGACGCCGGCTGCTGGATCGGCCGCGTGGTCGCCGAGCGCGTGGCGCTGGGCCAGAGCAAAGCCAACACCCGCCTGATGTTCCAGCTGGAGCTGCTGGGCCTGTCCCAGCTGGCGCTGGGCGCCAACCCGCTGCGCGTGCTGCAGCAGAATGTCCCTGGATACCGCCTCCTGCGTGAAGAGGGCCAGCCCCTGAACACGCCCGGCAACTCGACGAGCCTGAACCATGAATGAGCGTTCCTTTCCGCGCGCGCGCCGGCTGTTGCCGGTGCTGTGCCTGAGCCTGCTGGCCACCACGGTGGCCCCGACCTGGGCCCAGCTGCGCCGCAACGACACCCCGTCGGTGAGCCCCCGCATCCCCGGTGAGCGCGCCTTGAGCACCGAGCTCAAGCTCTCCGGCGTGCCCACGACCTCGGACTACATCGTCGCCGTGGTCAACCAGGAGCCCGTCACCCACACCGAGGTCGACCGCCGCGTGGCTCGCATCCAGGAGTCGGCCCCGGCGGGCACGCGACTGCCCCCCACCGACGAGCTGCGCCGCCAGGTTCTGGAGGCCCTCATCGACGAGAAGGTGCAGCTGTCTTACGCCCGCGCCATCGGCATGGGCCTGGCCGACGCCGAGCTGGAGACGGCCATCGAGAACATCGCCGCGCAAAACCAGATGACCCTGCGTGAATTGCGCGAGCGCATGCAGGCCGACGGCCTGGACTTCGATCGCTACCGCAGCAGCCTGCGCGAGCAGATCATGATCCAGCGCGTGCGCGAGCGCGAGGTCAACGCCCGCATCCAGGTCACCGACGACGAGGTCACGGCCTTCATGAAGGACGACCCCGCCGCACAGGCCGAGTCCTCGCTCAACGTGGCCCACATCCTGATCGCCGTGCCGGACAAGGCCTCCGACGCGGAGGTCAAGCGCCTGCAGGCCAAGGCCGAAGACATCCAGCGCCGCGCCGCCGCTGGCGTGGGCTTCTCCGACCTGGTCAAGCGCAACAGCGACGACACCAGCACCCACGACAGCGGGGGGGCCTTCGGCCTGCGTGAAGTCAGCCGCCTGCCGGAGCTGTTCGTCAAGGCCGTGCAGTCCCTGAAGGTGGGCGAGGTGGCCCCGGTGGTGCGCTCGCGTGCAGGCTTCCACGTCATCAAGCTGGTCGAGCGCGAGAACACCGCGCAGGCCACCTACACGCAGCAGCGCGCGCGCCACATCCTGCTGCGCTCGACGCCCCAGGCCGGCACGCGCGAGTTGGTCGACCGCCTCAACGACATCCGCAAGCAGATCACCGGCGGGCAAGCCAGCTTCGCCCAGCTGGCGCGCCAGCACTCCGAAGACGGCAGCGGCGCCAAGGGCGGCGAGCTGGGCTGGACGTCTCCCGGCCAGTTCGTCCCCGAGTTCGAAAAGGCCCTGCTGACCCTGCAGCCCGGCCAGATCTCCGAGCCCGTGGTCAGCCGCTTTGGCGTGCACCTGATCCAGCTGCTGGAGCGCCGCGAGGTGCAACTGAGCGAAGCGCAGAAACGCGAAGCCGCCCGCAGCGTGCTGCGTGAACGCCGCTTCGAGTCCACCTACGAGGACTGGGCCCGCGAGCTGCGCGCCGCCGCTTACGTGGAAATGCGCGATGCGCCCTGAGCGCCCCCACCCCACCAGCCGCCCGGGCAAGCCCGGTGGCAAACGCGCGGTCGCCGGCAGCGGCGGCCACGTGGCCCGCAAGCGCTTCGGCCAGAACTTCCTAGTTGACCAAGGCGTCATCGAAGACATCGTTCGCGCCATCCAGCCCCAGCCGGGCGAGGCGCTCGTCGAGATCGGCCCCGGCCTGGGTGCACTGACGAACCCGGTCGTCGCCCGCAGCAAGCAGCTCACCGTGGTCGAGCTTGACCGCGACCTGGCCGCTCGCCTGCGCAAGCGCGAAGAGCTTCAGGTGATCGAGTCGGACGTGCTGAAGGTCGACTTCGCTCAGCTGGCGCGCGACAGCGGCCAGAAGCTGCGCATCATCGGCAACCTGCCCTACAACATCTCCAGCCCCATCCTCTTTCACCTGCTGCCCGTGGCCGATCAGGTGATCGACCAGCACTTCATGCTGCAAAAGGAGGTGGTTGACCGCATGGTCGCGCGGCCCGGCACGAAAGCCTACGGTCGCCTGAGCGTGATGCTGCAGTGGCGCTACGACATGGAGAGCGTGGTGGCGGTGCCGCCCGGCTCGTTCGACCCACCGCCCAAGGTGGACTCCGCCGTGGTGCGCATGACCCCCTTGGCCGAGGTGCCCGACGTCGACCCCGCGGTGCTCGAAGAGATGGTGGCCGTCGCGTTTTCACAGCGTCGCAAGATGCTGCGCAACACGCTGGGCGCGTGGATGGCTCAGAACAACATCGAGGCGGACTTCGATCTGCAGCGTCGGGCCGAGGAAGTGCCGGTGGCCGACTACCTGGCCCTGGCCCGACTCAAACAGACCTGATCACCCCCGAGGGCGTTGCGCTCCCGCCCTGGCGCGGCGGGCATGGATGAAGCGGGCGGCGGCCAGGAGGCCCAGGCCCGCGCCCACCAGCGCCAGTGCGGCCGGCTCGGGCACGGGGGTGATGGCGTAGCTGCCCACGAAAGAGCCCCCGTACGACGTGCCCTTCACCGAGATGGTGTGCACGCCCGGCAGCAAGGACAGGTTGAAGGCGAAGTAATCGTCGCCGACCGCGGGCAGCAGGTCGACCAGGGCCACGCCGTCGACGCTCACCGAGGTGATGTCGTAGCCCGACGAGCCGGAAAACGACGACAGGACGGAGCCGGTCAACGTGCCCGCGTGGTCGATTTCGAAACCAAAGAACTGGGCGCCCCCGGAGCCCGCGAAGCTGCCCGCCTCGGGCGCGGCGCGCGCGCTGGTGGACCACAGCAGGCTGGCGGGGCCCGCGAGGGCAAGGGCAAGGACGAGGCGCTTCATGGCAGAACTCCCGAAGGTGGGTGGTTGGCATGATCCGTTTGCATGAGCCGTGCCAGGTCGAAAAGGGCGCCTCAGGGCCAAACCGGCACCAAACTGACCCCGAAGCCGCCCCACATCGAGCCACGCTGTGCCGACACGGTGCGCCCCCTCCTCCTCGCTTCGCTAAACTGCCCCCACCATGAAGACCTACCTCGTCGGCGGCGCCGTGCGCGACCGCCTCCTGGGCCGCCCCGAAGGAGACCGCGACTGGGTCGTGGTGGGCGCCACCGTGCCCGCCATGCTGGAGGCGGGCTTTCGGCCCGTGGGCAAAGACTTCCCCGTGTTCCTGCACCCCGACACCGGTGAAGAGCACGCGCTGGCGCGAACCGAACGCAAGAGCGGCCACGGCTACCGCGGCTTCGAGGTCCACGCCTCGCCCGAGGTCACGCTGGAAGAAGACCTGCAGCGGCGCGACCTGACCATCAACGCCATCGCCCAGGATGACAGCGGCGCCCTCATCGACCCCTGGGGCGGCCAGCGCGACCTCGCTGCCCGGGTGATGCGGCACGTCTCCCCCGCCTTCGAGGAAGACCCGGTGCGCATCCTGCGGGTGGCGCGTTTCGCCGCGCGCTTCCACGACTTCTCCATCGCCGACGAAACCCAGGCGCTGATGGCGCGCATGGTCGCCCGAGGCGAGGTGGATCACCTGGTGCCCGAGCGCGTCTGGCAAGAACTCGCCCGCGGCCTGATGGAGCCACGCCCCTCCCGCATGTTCGAGGTGCTGCGCGCGTGCGGCGCCCTGGCGCGCCTGCTGCCCGAGGTCGAGCGCCTGTGGGGCGTGCCCCAACGCGCCGAGCACCACCCGGAGGTCGACACCGGCGTGCACCTCATGATGGTGATGGACATGTCGGCGCGCCTGGGCGGCTCCCTGCCCGTGCGCTACGCCTGCCTGGGTCACGACCTGGGCAAAGGCACGACCCACCCCGAGGTGCTGCCGCGCCACCTGGGGCACGAGGGCCGCAGCGTCAAGCTGCTCCAGGCGATGGGCGATCGACTGCGGGTGCCCAACGACTGCCGGGAGCTGGCCGAGGTGGTCGCGCGCGAGCACGGCAACATCCACCGCAGCGGCGAGCTCGGGGCCGCGGCGCTGCTGCGCCTGCTGGAGCGCTGCGACGCCTTGCGCAAACCCGATCGCTTCGCCGAGGTGCTGCTGGCCTGCGAGTGCGACGCCCGCGGCCGCCTGGGGTTCGAAGACCGCCCCTACCCCCCGCGGCCCCGCCTGGGCGCCGCGTTGGCCTGCGTGCTGGCGGTGGACACCGCCCAGGTGTCCGCCGAGGCGCTCGCTGCGGGCCTCAAAGGGCCGGCCATCGGTCAGGCCATCGGCCGGGCGCGGGAGCGTGAACTGGGTTTGTCATCGCTTGTGCACAACCCACCGACCGAAGGCGCGTGAATTTTCCACAGCCCAGGCCTCCAGCCCGGGCCCAGGTGGCCGATATCGCTAGAGTTGATAACAATCCAGCGAACAGGATCGATCATGTGGCTGAGTCAGATGCGCATCGGAACCCGCCTGGGCGCCGGTTTTGGTTTCATGGTCGTGCTCATGCTTTTCGTGGCGGGCGTGGGGGTGCTGCAAACCCAGCGCATGAATGCCAACTCCGAAGACATCGCCGACAACTGGCTGCCCAGCATCGAGGCACTGGATCAATTGCGCGGCTCGCTCAACCACGAACGGCGAGTCGCGCTGCGCCACGTGCTGGAGCCCGATGAAGCTGGCAAGCGCGCCCAGGCCGAAATCATGATGAAGATCGAAAAGGAGACCTTGCCGGCCCTGATCGCCAAGTACGAGTCTTTGATCAGCAGCGACGCCGAGCGCCAGCTGTTCGAAACGGTCAAATCACACATCACGGCGTGGAAGCAAACCGACGCCCGCCTCATCGAAGCCTCCAACGCCGGCGAAGCGCAGTTCGCCGAAGCCCGCAAGCTGGCGACGGGCGAGTCGGGTGAGCAGTTCGTGGCCTTGATGGCCGCGCTGGACAAGTCCATCGCCGTGAACGTCGAGGGCATGCAAGCCGCCATCCAGGCCTCGCGCGACGCCTACCGCAGCGCCTTGTGGCAGCTCATCGGCGCCTTCGGTGTGGCCGCCGCCATCGCGGGTGTGCTGTCCGTTCGCATCCGCCAGTCGATCACCCGCCCGCTGACGCAGGCCCTCGACCAGAGCGAGGCCGTGGCCGCCGGTGACCTGACCCGCCAGGCCCGGGTCGACAGCCAGGACGAACTGGGCCAGCTGGTGACCTCGCTCAACCGCATGACAGCCAGCCTGTCCGACGTGGTGCGGGGCATCCGCCAGAGCACCGAATCCATCGTGACAGCGTCCTCGGAAATCGCCCAGGGCAACTCCGACCTGTCGGGCCGCACCGAACACCAGGCGGCCAGCCTGCAGGAGACCGCCGCCTCCATGCAGCAGATGAACGACACCGTTCGCACCAATTCCGACAACGCCCGCCAGGCCAACCAGCTGGCGATGCAGGCCACCAGCGTGGCCTCACAAGGCGGCAGCGACGTCGACGCGGTGGTGCAAACCATGACGGGCATCCAGGAGTCCAGCCGACGCATCGCCGACATCATCAGCGTGATCGACGGCATCGCCTTCCAGACCAACATCCTGGCACTGAACGCCGCGGTGGAAGCCGCACGGGCGGGCGAGCAAGGCCGTGGCTTCGCGGTGGTGGCCAGCGAGGTGCGCTCCCTGGCGCAACGCAGCGCCAACGCCGCCCGCGAAATCAAGGGCCTGATCACGGACAGCGTGGAGAAGGTCGAACAAGGCACGGCCCAGGTCAACGGCGCGGGGCGGACCATCCAGGACGTGGTGCTGCAGGTTCGCAAGGTCAACGACCTGATCGCCGAAATCAGCTCGTCGAGCACCGAGCAAAGCCAGGGCGTGGGCCAGATCAACGTGGCCGTCTCGCAGCTGGACCAGACCACGCAACAAAATGCCGCGCTGGTCGAGCAGACGTCGGCCGCCGCGGAGAGCCTGCGTCAGCAAGCGCGCCAGCTGGCCGACGCGGTGGCGGTGTTCAAGGTCGGGGCCTGATCAAACAGGCGCCTGGCGGCAACGCCAAAAGCCCCCTGCCCGGGCGGGACAGGGGGAAGGCGGAGAGGTGACGGGCAAAGAGGGCCTCACCGGGCGGGGGTCCACCCACCCGACGAGGGCTTGAGGCCTCAGTCGGCCTGCTTGCGCAGGAAAGCCGGGATCTCGATTTCATCCATGCCGTTGCTGGCCAGGGCGTCGACCTTGGCCGCGGCCTGGGTGCGGCCCGAGCGCCACACGCTGGGCGTGTTCATGCCGCTGAAATCGTTGCCGTGGCCCATGGACGAGCTGGCGTGGCCACCGTGCAGGGCGGCGTGACCCACCGGCTGGGTCAGCACGGGGATGTTGTCGGTGCCGGTGCGGGCAAAGACCTGCGGGGCGCTGTGCACCACGGTGATCGGGGCCTGCTGGCGCTTGGCACCGCACAGGCCGGTGGCGATCACGGTCACGCGCAGCTGGTCGCCCAGGCTCTCGTCGTAGGCCGTGCCGTAGATGACGTGGGCGTCTTCGGCGGCGTAGCGGCGGATGGTGTTCATCGCGTTGCGCGACTCACTCAGCTTGAAGTTGGACTTGCCCGCGGCGATCAGCACCAGCACGCCACGCGCGCCGGACAGGTCGATGCCCTCCAGCAGCGGGCAGGCCACGGCGGCCTCGGCGGCCTTGGTGGCGCGGTCCGGGCCGCCGGCGGTGGCCGTGCCCATCATGGCCTTGCCCGGCTCGCTCATCACGGTCTTGACGTCTTCGAAGTCGACGTTGACCAGGCCGGGGATGTGGATGATGTCGGAGATGCCACCCACGGCGTTCTTGAGCACGTCGTTGGCCTTGCTGAAGGCCTCTTCCTGGGTGATGTCGTCGCCCAGCACTTCCAGCAGCTTCTCGTTGAGCACGACGATCAGCGAGTCGACGTTGGCTTCCAGCTCGGCCAGGCCGGCGTCGGCCTGCTTCATGCGGCGACCGCCTTCGAACTCGAAAGGCTTGGTGACCACGCCCACGGTCAGGATGCCCATTTCCTTGGCAACGCGGGCGATGACGGGCGCGGCGCCCGTGCCGGTGCCACCGCCCATGCCGGCGGTGATGAACACCATGTGCGCGCCATCCAGGGCGGAGCGGATCTGGTCCACGGCTTCTTCGGCGGCGGCGCGGCCGGCTTCGGGCTTGGCGCCTGCGCCCAGGCCGGAGTCACCGAGCTGCAGCTGGAACTCGGCGCTGGAGCGGTTGAGCGCCTGCTGGTCGGTGTTGGCGCAGATGAACTGCACGCCCTGCACGCCCTCGGCGATCATGTGTTCGACGGCGTTGCCGCCGCCACCGCCCACGCCGATCACCTTGATTTGCGTGCCCATGTCGAAGGATTCGATCATTTCGATTGCCATGTCAGACCTCTCTTTGTCTCAAGCAGTTGCCAATTGAATTTCCTGTGTGGGTGCTTCTGTTGTGTTGTCAGAAGTTGCCCACGAACCAATCGCGCACGCGACCGAACAGGGACTGGACCGACCCTGCCTGTTGCGCCGCCTTCATCCCGCGCATGCGCGCGAGTCTTGCCTCTTCGAGCAAGCCCATGACGGTGGCCGAGCGCGGGCTGGCCACCATGTCGTGCAGTGCGCCGGAGTACAAGGGCGTGCCCTTGCGCACCGGCTTCAAGAAAATGTCTTCGGCGAGTTCGACCATGCCCGGCATGACGGCCGAGCCACCGGTCAGGACGATGCCGGACGACAGCAGTTCTTCGTAACCCGACTCGCGGATCACCTGGTGGACCAGCGAGAAGATCTCTTCGACGCGCGGCTCGATCACGCCGGCCAGGGCCTGACGCGAGAGCATGCGCGGCGCGCGGTCGCCCAGGCCGGGCACCTCGACGTGTTCGTTCGGGTCGGCCAGCAGCTGCTTGGCCACGCCGAAGTCCACCTTGATGTCCTCGGCGTCCTTGGTGGGCGTGCGCAGCGCCATGGCGATGTCGCTGGTGATGAGGTCGCCCGCAATCGGGATGACCGCCGTGTGGCGCACCGAGCCGTCGGTGAAGATCGACACGTCCGTGGTGCCCGCGCCGATGTCGACCATGGCCACGCCGAGCGACTTCTCGTCTTCGGTCAGCACTGCGGCCGACGACGCGCTGGGGTTGAGCACCAGCTGCTCGGCTTCGAGGCCGCAGCGGCGCACGCACTTGACGATGTTCTCGGCGGCGCTTTGAGCGCCCGTCACGATGTGGACCTTGACCTCCAGGCGCCCACCGCTCATGCCGATCGGCTCTTTGACCTCGTGGCCGTCGATGATGAACTCTTGCGGCTCGACCAGCAGCAGGCGCTGGTCATTGGGGATGTTGATGGCCTTGGCGGTCTCGACCACGCGCTGCACGTCCAGCGGCGCGACTTCCTTGTCCCGCACGATGACCATGCCGGTGGAGTTCTGGCCGCGGATGTGGCTGCCGGTGATGCCGGTCCACACGCGGCTGATCTTGCAGTCGGCCATGAGCTCGGCTTCTTTCAAAGCCTGCTGGATGGACTGCACGGTGGCGTCGATGTTGACCACCACGCCACGCTTGAGGCCGTGACTGGGCGCGACGCCGAGGCCGGCGAGCCGCAGGTCGCCTCCAGGCAGGACTTCGGCCACGACCGCCATCACTTTGGCGGTGCCGATGTCGAGTCCGACAACCAGATCCTTGTATTCCTTGGCCATGGTGTGTGTCGATTATCGAGTGGGATTCGGGGTGATGGAACGGGTGGGCGCGCTGCTTGGCTTGCGCGCCACACCCGGTTTGTTCAGGTCGTCTTGCAAGGTCGTCGTGCCGCGCAGCTTGACGGCGTAGGCCTCGGGGTAGCGCAGGTCGGCGTGCGACAGCGGTGCGGGGTAGTCGCGTTGCAGCGCGGGCAAGGTGCGCACGAAACGCTGCGTGCGCTCGACCACCTCGTCGTCGCTGCCGCGGCCCAGCATCAGCGTGGCGTCGGAGTCCAGCTCCACGCTCCAGGAGCCGCGCTCGGTCAGGCGCAGGGTCTCGATGTCGCCCAGCGAGCGCAGCACCGGCTGGAGTCGGCGCAGCATGTCCAGCATCAGGCGGGCCTGGTCGGCAGACGGGTTGGCGGGCGCGGCCAGGGTGGGCAGGTGCTCGTCTTCGACGTCACCGAGGTTCGCGTCGAAGACCTCGCCGAAGGTGTTGACGAGCTGGTCATCGCGGTCTTCGTGCTGCCAGTAGGCGGCGGGGCGATGTTCTTCGAGGTGCACGCGCAACTCGTTGGGCCACACGCGGCGCACCACGGCCTTGCGCACCCAGGGCACCGCCTCGAAGGCGTCGCGTGCGCGGGCCAGGTCGACCAGGAAGAAGCCACCGGGCAGGCGCGGCACGATGTTGGCGCGCACGGTGGCCAGGTTGTTGCGCACCAGGTCGCCTTCGAGCCGCACCTCGGTGAGGTTGAAGAAGGGCAGGCGCCCCAGTCGCTGCAGGCCCGCGGCCAGCAAGGCACACAGCGCCACCCCCACCAGCAGGCAGGTGGCCACGTTCATCCAGCGGACGTCCTGAGACGCCTCGTCGGCTTCGCGCGGCAGGTGGAGGGCGGCGGCGGCTTGCATGGCGGGGTGGGTGTCCTTCGCGTCCTCAGGCCTGCTTGTCCAGGCTGGCTGACGCCAGCAGGTGCACGCAGAGTTGTTCGTAGCTCAGGCCGGCCACCTTGGCCGACATGGGCACCAGGGAGTGGCCGGTCATGCCCGGCGAGGTGTTGATCTCCAGCAGGAAGGGCTGGCGGTCGGTGTGGCGAATCATCACGTCGGCGCGGGCCCAGCCGCGGCAGCCCAGGGTCTTGAAGGCGCGCACCACCTCGCGCTGGATCTCGGCCTCTTCGGCCGCGTCCAGCTGGCTGGGGCACAGGTACTTCACGTCGTCGGTGAAGTACTTGTTCTGGTAGTCGTAGTTGCCACCGGGGGCCACGATGCGGATGACCGGCAGCGCCCGTGCCTGGCCGTCCACGAACAGGATCGGGCAGGTGGTTTCTTCGCCCTCGATGAACTGCTCGCACAGGACCTCGGGGTCGTGTTTCGCGGCCGCCGCGTAGGCCTGGGCGCACTGGGCGGGGTCGGTCACCTTGGTCAGGCCGATGGACGAGCCTTCGCGCGCGGGCTTGACGATCATGGGCGCCCCCAGGGCCACCAGGGCCTGCTCGCACTCGTGGGCGCTGGCGACGATGCGCCAGTCCGGCGTGGGCAGGCCCTCGAAGCGCCAGATGCGCTTGGTCATGACCTTGTCCATGGCGATGCTGGAGGCCATCACGCCCGAGCCGGTGTAGGGGATGCCCAGCAATTCCAGCGCCCCTTGCACGGTGCCGTCTTCACCACCGCGGCCATGCAGGGCAATGAAGCAGCGGCTCACGCCTTCGGCCTTGAGCTCTTGCAGCGGGCGCTCGGCCGGATCGAACTTGAAGGCATCCACCCCTTGAGACAGCAGCGCCTGGAGCACGCCGGAGCCCGACATGAGCGAGACCTCGCGCTCGGCGGAGGTGCCGCCGAACAGCACGGCGACGCGGCCGAGCGACTTCGCATCGACGACGGAGGGGGTCAACAGGGCGTGGCTCATGTCAGTGGCCTTCCTTCAACAACTCGGCGACCTTGGCCGCCACGGCGCCGATGGTGCCGGCGCCCATGCAGATGACGACGTCGCCGCCGCGGGCGTTCTCGGCGATGGCCTGCGGCAACTCGGCCACGTCGTCGACGAAGACGGGCTCGACCTTGCCGGCCACGCGCACGGCGCGCGTCAGGGCGCGTCCGTCTGCGGCCACGATGGGGGACTCACCGGCGCTGTAGACCTCGGTGAGCAGCACGGCGTCCGAGGTGCCCAGCACCTTGACGAAGTCCTCGAAACAGTCGCGGGTGCGGGTGTAGCGGTGCGGCTGGAAGGCCAGCACCAGGCGCTGGCCCGGGAAGGCACCACGCGCGGCGGCGATGACGGCGGCCATCTCCACGGGGTGGTGGCCGTAGTCGTCGATGAGCGTAAACTGCCCACCGCCTTTGGCCGGGTGATCGCCGAAACGCTGGAAGCGCCGGCCCACGCCGGTGAAGGCGGCCAGGGCCTTGGCCATGGGCTCGTCGGGCAGCTCGATCTCGGTGGCCACGGCGATGGCGGCCAGCGCGTTGAGCACGTTGTGGCGGCCCGGCAGGTTGAGCGTGACGGCCAGGTCGGGCATGACGCTGCCATTGCGGCGCTGCACGGTGAAGCGCATCTGCCCGCCGGGCAGGGCCTCGACGTCGACCGCGCGCACCTGCGCGTCTTCGCCAAAGCCGTAGGTGATGACCGGGCGCGAGATCAGCGGGATGATGCTGCGCACGCCGGGGTCGTCGGCGCACAGGATGGCCGAGCCGTAGAACGGCATGCGGTGGAGGAAATCGACGAAGGCCTGCTTGAGCTTGGCGAAGTCATGGCCATAGGTGTCCATGTGGTCGGCGTCGATGTTGGTGACGACCGACAGCACCGGCAGCAGGTTGAGGAAGGAGGCGTCGGATTCGTCGGCCTCGACCACGATGTACTCACCCTTGCCCAGGGCCGAGTTGGCGCCCGCGCTGTTGAGCTTGCCGCCGATCACGAAGGTCGGGTCGACCCCGGCTTCGGCCAGGATGGAGGTCACCAGCGAGGTGGTGGTGGTCTTGCCGTGCGTGCCCGCGATGGCGATGCCGCGGCGCAGGCGCATCAGCTCGGCGAGCATGACGGCGCGCGGCACCACGGGGATGCGGCGTGCGCGCGCGGCGATGACCTCGGGGTTGTCGCCCTTCACGGCGGTGGACGTGACCACGGCTTCGGCGCCCTCGATGTGCGCGGCCTCGTGGCCGATGTGCACGGTGATGCCCAGCGAGGCCAGGCGGCGCGAGGTGGCGCTGTCGGACTGGTCGGAGCCCGACACCGTGTAGCCGAGGTTGTGCAGGATCTCGGCGATGCCGCTCATGCCGGCGCCCCCGATGCCCACGAAATGGATGTGCTTGACGGCGTGCTTCATGCCGACGCCTTTTCTTTGGAAGGTTTGACGAACTGCTCGATGGCGTCGGCCACCGCGGCAGCGGATTGGTGTCGGGCGAGGGCTCGGGCGCGCTGCGCCATCTGCACCAGCTGATCGCGCTGCAGCGACTGCAGCTGCTGCGCCAGGGTGTCGGCGCGCAGCTCGCCTTGAGGCAGGTGGATGGCGGCCTGGTGGCTGGCCATGAACTCGGCGTTGTCGCGCTGGTGGGCGGTGGTCGAGACCACCAGCGGCACCAGCATGCTGGGCACGCCCGCGGCGCACAGCTCGCTGACGGTGATGGCGCCAGCTCGGCAGACGATCAGGTCGCAATCGGCCAGGCGCTGCGCCATGTTGTTGATGAAGGGCAGCAGCTCCACGTCGCGCGCCGGGTCGAGCCCCGCCTTGACGTAGTCGGCCTTGACGGCCTCGAAGTTGGCCATGCCCGTCTGGTGGGTGACGCGCGGGCGCAACTCGGGCGCGATGCGCGCCAGGGCCTGCGGCACGACCTCGTTGAGCGCGCGTGCGCCCAGGCTGCCGCCAACGACCAGCACCTTCAGCGGGCCGCTGCGGCCCGCGAAGCGCTGGGCGGGCTCGGCGATGGCTTCGATCTCGGCGCGCACCGGGTTGCCCGTCACGCGCGAGACCTTGTGCTTCGCGGCGGGGCCGTCGAAGCCGCAGGCCAGCACGTCGGTGATGGGCAGCAAGGCCTTGTTGCTCAGCAGCATGGCCGCGTCGGCGTTGACCATGACCAGGGGCAACATGCGCGCGGCGCTCATGACGCCACCGGGGAAGCAGACGTAGCCCCCCATGCCCAGCACGGCGTCCGCCTGGCGCCGGGCCAGGATGCGCCAGCAATCGGCGAAGGCCTTGAGCAGGCGCACGCCACCGAAGAGGGTGTCCTGGAGGTTCTTGCCACGCAGGCCGCTGAAGGAGAGGGTGTCCAGCGGGATGCCCGTGGGCGGCACCAACCGGTTTTCCATGCCGCCTTCGGTGCCCAGCCAGCTCACGGTCCAGCCGCGGCGCTTCATTTCATCGGCCACGGCCAGGCCGGGCATGATGTGCCCGCCGGTGCCCGCGGCCATGATGACGAGGTGACGGGGAGCGGTGCTCACGCGCGGCCTCCGCGCATCAACGTTCGCTTCGCGCCCTGCCCCCGCTTCGCGGTGGCCAGCCGGTTTTGGTGAAACAGGCAGTTCATGCGCGGCCTCCGCGCATCAACTGCCTGTTTTCCATGTCCACCCGCAGGCAGATGGCCAGCGCGATGCAGTTGAGCAAGATGCCCGAGCCGCCGAAGCTCAGCAGCGGCAGCGTCAGGCCCTTGGTGGGCAGCACGCCCAGGTTCACGCCCATGTTGATGAAGCCCTGTCCGCCCATCCACACCGCCACGCCCTGGGCCACCAGCCCGGCGAAAACGCGGTCGAGCGCGATGGCCTGGCGGCCGATGTTGAAGAGGCGCACCACCAGCCAGAAGAAGGCCAGGATGACGACGGAGACGCCGATGAAGCCCAGCTCCTCGCCGATGACGGCCAGCAGGAAGTCGGTGTGGGCCTCGGGCAGGTAGTGCAGCTTCTCGACGCTGGAGCCCAGCCCTTCGCCGAAGATTTCGCCGCGACCGAAAGCGATCAGCGAGTGGGTGAGCTGGTAGGCCTTGCCCAGGGCGTTCTTCTCGTCCCACGGGTCGAGGTAGGCGAAGATGCGCTCGCGCCGCCAGGGGCTCAGCGACACCATCAGCGCGAAGGCGCCCACCAGCACCGAGGTGATCAGGAAGAACATGCGCCCGTTGACGCCGCCCAGGAACAGGATGGACATGGCGATGGTGGCGATGACCATGAAGGCGCCCATGTCGGGCTCGGCCAGCAGCAGCAGGCCGACCACACCGACTGCCACGGCCATCGGGGCCACGGCGCGGAAGAAGTGCTCCTTGACGTCCATCTTGCGCACCATGTAGTCGGAGGCGTAGAGCACGATGGCCAGCTTGGCCAGCTCGGAGGGCTGGAAGTTCATCACGCCCAGGGGCAGCCAGCGCCGCGCGCCGTACACCACCTTGCCCACGTGCGGGATCAGCACCAGGATGAGCAGGAACAGAGAGAGCACGAACAACCAGGGCGCCAGTTTTTCCCAGGTCCGCATCGGGATCTGGGTCACCACGGCCGACACCGAGATCGCCATGAGCATGGAGAACAGGTGGCGCGTGACGAAGTGCGTGCGCGAGTAGTTGGCAAACCGAGGGCTGTCGGGCAGCGCGATGGTGGCCGAATAGACCATGACCAGGCCGGTGAGCATCAGCGCCAGCACCACCCACAGCAAGGGCTGATCGAAGCCCATGACGCGCGACGGCTGCGAGGAGGTGACGTTGACGAAGTCGCGCACGGGCAGCGGGCCGCCTTCATGGCCGTCGCCAGAACGGCCCTTGACGAGCGACACCACGCGCTGCGCGAGGTGGGCGAGCCGGCTGGCGAGGGGCAAGCTGCGGTCGGTGGCGGCGCTCATGCGACCTCCCCCAGGTCAGCAGCCAGGTCCTGCAAGGCCTGCACGAACACCTCGGCGCGGTGGGCGTAGTTGCGGAACATGTCCAGGCTGGCACAGGCCGGGCTCAGCAGCACGGCATCGCCCTCGCGGGCCTGCTCCCAGGCCCAGCGCGTGGCCAGCTCCAAGGTGTCGAAGCGCTGGATGACGATGTCGTCGCCCGACGGGTCCTGCACCCCGGCGAGCACCGCGCCGATGGCCTCGGCGTCTCGACCGATCAGGGCCACGGCGCGGCCGAAGCGACCCACGGGCTCGCGCAGGGGCGCGAAGTCCTGGCCCTTGCCGTCGCCGCCCAGGATGAGGGCGAGCTTGCCGGGCGACAGGTCCGCGCCCAGGCCCAGCAGGGCCGCGACGGTGGCGCCCACGTTGGTGCCCTTGCTGTCGTCGATGGCGTCCACGCCCCGCAGCGTCAGCACGTGCTCGACGCGGTGCGGCTCACCGCGGTACTCGCGCAGTCCGTGCAGCATCGGCGCCAGCGGGCAGCCGATGGCCGTGGCCAGGGCCAGCGCCGCCAGCGCGTTGGAGGCGTTGTGGCGGCCGCGGATGCGCAGCGCGTCGGCCGGCATCAGGCGCTGCAGCACGATCTCGTGGCGCTCCCCTTTGGCCAGCTTGATGGTGGGGTCGGCTTCGAGGGCGCGCACCAGCCAGGCCATGCCGGACTCGGTCACCAGGCCGAAGTCACCGGGCTGCGTGGGGGCGTCCAGGCCGAAGCGCACCACCTGGCGGTGCACGGTGCGGGCGGGGCGACCGCGCACACCGGATTTGATGACCTCGGGGGGCGGCACCATGGCCTCGGCCAGCGGCTCATCGCGGTTGATGACCATCACGCCGGTTTTGCCGTGGATGCGCGACTTGGCCTCGGCGTAGGCGGCCATGCTGCCGTGCCAGTCGAGGTGATCCTGCGTGATGTTGAGCACCACGGCGGCGTCGGGGTGGAAGTTGCTGACGCCGTCGAGCTGGAAGCTGGAGAGCTCCAGCACCCAGGCGTCGGGCAGCACCTCGAAGGTGGGCGCGGCCGGCGGGGGCGGGGCCAGCTCGACCAGGGGGGCGTCGGCGTCTTCGGTGTTGAGCGCTGCACCCGGCTGGTCACTCGGCTCGTCACTTGGCTCTTCACGCGGCCCTTCCTCCGGTGCCTGACTCGGCTCCTGCCGCTCTTGCGGCGGCACATCGTCATCGGCCAGGGCCAGCTTCACCGGCTCGTGCTCCAGCGCCGCGCGCAAGGTGTCGAGCAGGGTCGGGCCGATGTTGCCGGCCAGGCCCACGCGCCAGCCGGCGCGCTCGATCAGCTGGGCCGTCAGGGAGGTCGTGGTCGTCTTGCCGTTGGTGCCCGTGATGGCCACCACCTTGGGCGCGTAGCCCATGTCGGCCTTCAGGTCGACCAGGGCCGAGGCGAACAGCGACAGCTCACCGCGCACCGGGATGCCGAGTTCGTCGGCGCGCGCCAGCAGGGGCGAAACCTCGCTCGAGTGCGGCACCAGGCCCGGGCTCTTGAGCACGAGGTTGACGCCGTCGAGCAGCGCGGGGCTCAAGCCGTGGTGCAGCACCGCGGCGGGCACGTCCGAGGCCAGCGTGGGGGCCTGAGGCGGCGCCGACCGGGTGTCGGCGACCTGCACCTTCGCGCCGCACCGGGCGCACCAGCGCGCCATGGCCAGGCCGGAGTCACCCAGACCCAGGATCAGCACGGTGAGGTTGCGGAGGTGGTGCATGGTGTCTTGCTCGCTCAGCGCAGCTTGAGGGTGGACAGGCCGATCAGGCACAGCAGCATGGTGATGATCCAGAAACGGACCACGACCTGCGTCTCTTTCCAGCCGGACTTCTCGAAGTGGTGGTGCAGCGGCGCCATCAGCAGGATGCGGCGGCCCTCGCCGTACTTGCGCTTGGTGTACTTGAACCAGCTCACCTGCAGCATCACCGACAGCGCTTCGAGCACGAAGACACCGCCCATGAAGGCCAGCACGATCTCCTGGCGCACGATGACGGCGATGGTGCCCAGGGCGCCGCCCAGCGCCAGCGCGCCCACGTCGCCCATGAAGACCTGCGCCGGGTAGGCGTTGAACCAGAGGAAGGCCAGCCCCGCCCCCGACATGGCCGCGCAGAACACCAGCAGCTCGCCGGCGCCGGGGATGTGCGGCAGCAGCAGGTACTTGGCGAACACGGCGTTGCCGGTCACGTAGGCGAAGATGCCCAAGGCGGCCGAGACCATCACCACCGGCATGATGGCCAGGCCGTCGAGGCCATCGGTCAGGTTCACGGCGTTGCTGGTGCCCACGATGACGATGTAGGTCAGCAGCATGAAGCCCCACACACCCAGCGGGTAGCTCACCGTCTTGAAGAAGGGCACGATCAGGTCGGCTTTGGGGGGCAGGTCGTTGCTGAAGCCCGAGCCGATCCAGCGGAAGAACAGCTCGATCACGCGCAGGTTGTTGGTCTCGGAGACGCTGAAAGCCAGGTAGATGGCGGCGATCAGGCCGATGAGCGACTGCCAGAAGTACTTCTCGCGCGAGGGCATGCCCTCCGGGTCCTTGTTGACCACCTTGCGCCAGTCGTCGACCCAGCCGATCAGGCCGAACCCCGTGGTCACGATCATCACGATCCACACGAAGCGGTTGGCCCAATCGAACCACAGCAGCGTCGACAGGCCGATGCTCAGCAGGATCAGCGCGCCGCCCATGGTCGGGGTGCCGCGCTTGCTGAGGTGGCTTTGCATCGCGTACTCGCGGATGGGCTGGCCGATCTTGAGCTCCGTGAGCTTGCGGATGACGTAAGGCCCCAGCACCAGGCCGATGAGCAGGGCCGTCATGGCCGCCATCACCGAACGGAAGGTTAGGTACTGGAAGACGCGCAGGAAGCCCCACTCCGGGTGAAGCTCCTGCAGCCACAGCGCGAGACTAAGCAGCATGGGCACCTCCGGTGAGGGCGTGAACGACTTGTTCCATCTTCATGAAGCGAGAACCTTTGACCAGGATGGATGCGGCAGCCGGTGCGGCATCGGGCTGGGACAGGGCGGCGACGATGTCAGCGGCGCTGTCGAAATGGCGGGTGTGCAGACCAGACGTGGCAGGCGCACCGCTCGTGGCGGTGGCCTGCCTGGCTTGGGCCGCTTGCGCCGTGTGGGCGCAGAGGCTGCCAGCCGTCCAGATGTGTTCGATGCCGCGTGCAGCGGCGTGGGCGCCGACTTCCTCGTGGAAGGCCGGGCCCTGGTTGCCCACCTCGCCCATGTCGCCCAGCACCAGCCAGTGCGGCCCGGGCAGGTCGGCGAGCATGTCGATGGCGGCGCGCACCGAGTCGGGGTTGGCGTTGTAGCTGTCGTCCACCAGGGTGACGGGCACACCGCGCACGCTGGCCTGCTGCAGCTGCGAGCGGCCCTTGACCGGCACGAAGGCCTCCAGGCCGGCGACGATGCGCACCAGCGGCACGCCCGCGCCGAGCGCCGCGGCGGTGGCGGCCAGGGCGTTGCGCACGTTGTGCTGGCCGGCCATCGCCAGGCTGACGCTGGCTTCGCCCTCGGGCGTGCGCAGCTGAATCTGCCAGTGCGGGGCGGGGTGGGAGGGGGAGGAGGCCTGCCAGGTGGCCGAACCCGTGACGGCGGCCGGGCCTTGCGTGGCGAAGTCGATGACGCGGCAGCCGTTGGCCAGCTGCCGCCAGGTGGGCGTGTGCTCGTCGTCGGCCGGGAAGACGGCGACGCCATTGCGGCTCAAGGCCTGCAACACCGCGCCGTTCTCGCGCGCCACGGCCGCGACCGTGTGCATGAACTCCTGGTGCTCGCGCTGCGCGTTGTTGACCAGGCCCACCGTGGGCGCGGCGATGGCGGCGAGCTGGGCGATCTCGCCAGGGTGGTTCATGCCCAGCTCGACGACGGCGCAGCGGTGGGCGTGTTCGCCTTCGCGCAGGCGCAGCAAAGTCAGCGGCACGCCGATGTCGTTGTTGAAGTTGCCCTGCGTGGCCAGGGCCGCGTCGGGGCGGTGCCCGTGGGCCATCCAGGCGCGCAGGATGGAGGCGATCATCTGCGTGACGGTGGTCTTGCCGTTGCTGCCGGTGACGCCCACGAGCGGGATGTCGAATCGCGCGCGCCAGCCCGAGGCCAGCATGCCGAGCGCCGCGCGGGTGTCGGGCACGACCAGGCCCGGCAGGCCCGATTCGAGCACGCCGCGCTGGCCGATGACGGCCACGGCGCCCGCCTGCGCGGCCTGGGGCAGGAAGTCATGCGCGTCGAACCGCTCACCGCACAGTGCCACGAAGAGGTCGCCCGCCTGCAGGCTGCGGGTGTCGGTGTGCACGCGCTGGATCGGGGTGGCGGGGTCGCCGTGCAGGGTCGAGCCCGGCAACAGCGCGTGGGCCTGGCCCAGGGTCATCATCGCTTGGGCCTGGCTCATGCGGCGCCTCCGGTCGGGGTGCGTGGGGTGCGTGGGGTGTGTGCAACCCGTGCACTCAACGCGGCCGCGGCCTCGTCGAGGTCGGAGAACGGCAGCTTGACACCGGCCACCTCCTGCGTGGCCTCGTGGCCTTTGCCTGCCAGCAGGATGACGTCGCGCGGGTCGGCCTGGCCGATGGCGTGGGCGATGGCGGCGCGGCGGTCTTCGATGACCGAGACGCCGTCGCGGCCCGGCACGCCCGCGAGGATCTGCGACAGGATGAAGGCGGGTTTTTCGCTGCGCGGGTTGTCGCTGGTCAGCACGACGCGGTCGGCGTGGCGGTCGGCGGTGACGCCCATCATGGGGCGCTTGATCGGGTCGCGGTCGCCGCCACAGCCGAACACGCACCACAGCTGGCCACCACGGGCCTCGGCCACCGGGCGCAGCGCACACAGGGCCTTCTGCAAAGCGTCGGGCGTGTGGGCGTAGTCCACCACCACCAGGGGCGATGCGGCTTCGGCGCCATCGGGCGCAGCCACCAGCTGCATGCGCCCCGGCACGGCCTCCAGCGTGGCGCACACGGTGGCGGCGGCCTGCAGCGGCAGGCCCAGCGCGCGCACGGCACCGATCACGGCCAGCAAGTTGGCCACGTTGAAGGCGCCGATGACGGGGGCCTGCACCGCGACGCGCTCAAGCTCTTGCGTGCCCTGCTCGCTGTGCTCGACGAGGGTGAAGCCGACGCCTGCGGCCGTGTGCTCGACGTCCAGGGCCTGCAGGCGCGCGGGGGTTGATGCACCGAGCGCGCCGCCCACGCCGTACGTCCAGGCATCGAGGCCGCGCGCACGAGCGTGGGCCAGCAGGTCCGCGCCGCGCTCATCGTCGAGGTTGATGACGGCCGCCTTCAGGCCCGGCCAGTCGAACAGGCGGCGCTTGGCCAGCCAGTACGCGGCCATGTCGCCGTGGTAGTCGAGGTGGTCCTGCGTGAAGTTCGTGAATTGCGCGACGGCGATGTGCGTGGCGTGCAGGCGCAGCTCTTCGATGCCGATGGACGAGGCCTCGATGGCCGCGGCCTTCAGGCCCTGGTTGACGAAGTCGCGGAAGGTGCGGTGCAGGGTGATGGGGTCGGGCGTGGTCAGGCCGGTGTGCACGATGCCATCGGGCGCCACGCGCCCCACGCCCAGGGTGCCGACCACGCCGCAGGGTTGACCCAAGGCGCTCAAGGCCTGAGCCGTCCACCAGGAGGTCGACGTCTTGCCATTGGTGCCGGTGACGGCCACCACGCTGAGCTGCGCGCTGGGCTCGTTGTGGAAGCCATGCGCGATCTCGGCGCTGCGCGACTTGAGCCCCTTCACCGCGGCGATGCGAGGGTCGGTGAAATCAAAAGCCGCCACGCCCTCGGCCTCGACGAGGCAGGCGCGGGCGCCGTCGCGCAAGGCCTGCTGCACGAAGGCCCGACCGTCTCGCGCCGCCCCGGGCCAGGCGATGAAGCCCGCATCGGTCAGGGACGCCACGGCGCGGCTGTCCACCGTCAACTCGGCCACGCCTTGCTGGCGCAACCAGTCCAGGGCCTCGGTGGTGTCTTGGAGCTGGAGCAGGGTGTGGGCCATCAGAAGCTCTCCACCTCGGAGGGGATGCTGGTCTGGATCTGGGAGCGCACCTCCTGATCCGGCAGCACGCCCAGGCGGTGCAGCGTTTGCTGCACAACCTGGCTGAAGACGGGCGCGGCCACCTCGCCGCCGTAGTACACGCCGGTGCCGGGCTCGTCGACCATCACGGCCACGACGATGCGCGGCTGGCTGATCGGGGCGATGCCCACGAACCAGGCGCGGTACTTGTTGCCCGCGTAGCCGCGGCCCTCCTGCTTGCGCGCCGTGCCGGTCTTGCCACCCACGCTGTAGCCCACGGTTTGCGCCTTGGTGGCGGTGCCGCCGGCCTGGGTGGCCATCAGCAGCATCTTGCGCACGGCGCGCGCGGTCTCGGGCGCGATCACGCGCGTGCCGCGCACCTGAACCGGGTCGGCCGACGCCGCAGGGGCAACGTCGGCCGCCGGGCGGAACGCCGTCTTGAAGGCCAGCACGGGCCGTTCACCGTCGGCGGCTTGCGCGGTCACGCGCGACTCGGCGGCGCCGTCGCGGTGGATGAGCGACATCGGCACGAGCTCGCCGTCGGTGGCGAAGATGGTGTAGGCCTGCGCCAGCTGGAACAGGCTGGCCGACAGGCCGTAGCCGTAGCTCATGGTGACCTGCTCGATGCGGCGCCAGCTCTTGTGCGGACGCAGGCGACCCGTGACCACGCCGGGAAAACCGATCTGCGGCTTTTGCCCCAGGCCGACGGCGGTGTAGATCTCCCACATCTCGCGCGCCTGCATCTGCAGGGCCAGCTTGGCCGTGCCCACGTTGCTGGACTTCTGGATCACGCCCTCGAGGGTCAGGTCGCCATGGGGGTGCGAGTCCGTGATGGTCGAGCCGTCGATGGTGATGCGCCCCGGCGCCGTCGAGATGATGGTGTCGGGGGTGGCGCGGCGCGTCTCGATGGCCAGCGCGGCCATGATCGGCTTCATCGTCGAGCCGGGCTCGAAGGTGTCGGTCAGGGCGCGGTTGCGCAGCTGCGCACCGGTCAGGTTGCGGCGGTCATCGGGGGTGTAGCTGGGCACGTTGGCCAGGGCCAGCACCTCGCCGGTCATCGAGTCCAGAACCACGACGCTGCCGGCCTTGGCCTTGTGCTGGATGACGGCGTCGCGGATGCGCTGGTAGGCGTAGAACTGGACCTTGGCGTCGATGGACAGGCGGATGGACTCGCCGTCCACCGCGGGGATGGTGTCGCCCACGGACTCGACGACGCGACCCAGGCGGTCCTTGATGACATGGCGTGCGCCGTCGTGGCCCGACAGCTGCTTCTGGTAGGCCAGCTCGATGCCTTCTTGCCCCTGGTCTTCGATGTTGGTGAAGCCCACGATGTGCGCCGCCGACTCGCCCTCGGGGTACTGGCGGCGCCACTCGCGCAGCTCGTAGACACCCTTGATCTTGAGCGCGGCGACCTTCTGCGCCACCTCGTCGGGCACCTTGCGGCGCAGCCACACGAAGTTGGGGTTGGAGGCCAGGCGTTTCTTGAGGTCGGCCTGCTTCATGTCCAGCAGCTTGGCCAGGGCGCGCAGGTCTTCGGGCGAGGCGGACATGTCCTTGGGGATGGCCCACATGGACGGCGCCGGCACGCTGGAGGCCAGCAGCTCGCCATTGCGGTCGAGGATGCGGCCACGGTTGGCTTCCAGCTCGATGCGGCGCTCGTAGCGGCTGGCACCTTGCTGCAGGTAGAAGTCGTTGTGGATGATCTGGATCCAGGCGGCGCGGCCGATCAACACGGCAAAGCCCAGGCCGATGGCACCGATCATGAACTTGACGCGCCACGGCGGCGTGCGCGAAGCCAGCAGCGGGCTGGTGGCGTAGCGCACGGTGGGCATGCCCGTGGTCGCGCCCTGGCGACGGGGCTTGCCCGCCAGGCGACGCCAGAAGTCGCCCACGCGGCTCATGGGGCGACCCCGGAGGCGGCGCCCGCCGATGCCGCCACGTAGTGCGTGACCGCCGGCGTGTTGCCGAACATGCGCAGCTTGTCGCGCGCGAGCTTTTCCACGCGCAAGGGCGTGGCCTGCGCGCGCTTGTCGAGCTGCAGGCGCTCGAAGTCGATCTGCAGCTCGCGCGCGGCGGCCTGAGACTTCTCCATCTCATAGACCAGGCGGCGCGACTCGTGGCTGCTGCGGATGAGCCAGATGCAGCTGGCCAGCAGGATCACGGTCAGCACGATGTTCAGGCGCAGCATCATCGGCGCCCTCCCTTGCCACCACGCGCCGGCTTGCCGCCGCGCTCGGCGCGGGGCGAGGCCGCGTTGACCAGCTCCTGCGACCACGGCACGTCGGTGCGCTCGGCCACGCGCAGCACGGCGGAGCGCGAGCGCGGGTTGGCCGCGATCTCGGCTTCGGAGGGCTTGATGCGCCCGATCGAGTGCAGCATGAGCGGGCGCGGCTGCGCGAACGGCACGCGGCGGTCGACCTCTTCGCGGCTGTGGCGCGCGATGAAGGTCTTGACGATGCGGTCTTCCAGCGAGTGAAAGCTGATGACCGCCAGGCGCCCACCCGGGGCCAGCATCTTCAAGGCCGACTCCAGCGCATCCTCGAGCTCACCGAGCTCGCGGTTGACGTGAATCCGAAGGGCCTGGAAGGTGCGGGTGGCCGGGTCCTGGCCGGGTTCGCGGGTCTTGACCGCACGGGCCACGATCGCCGAAAGCTCTCCGGTGGTGCGCACCGGCTGACCCTCGTCGCGGCGGGCCACCAGCGCGCGCGCGATGGGGCCGGCAAAGCGCTCTTCGCCGTAGGTGCGGATGACGTCGGCGAGTTCATCGAGCGTGGCGCGCGCCAGGAAGTCGGCGGCGCTCTCGCCGGAGGTCGTGTCCATGCGCATGTCCAGCGGCGCATCGAAGCGGAAGCTGAAACCCCGCGCGGGGTTGTCGATCTGCGGCGACGACACCCCGATGTCCATCAGCAGGCCTTGCACCGGGCCCCAGCCCTGCGCCTCGACCGCCTCGGCCCACTCGGAGAAGGGGCCGTGCACGATCTGGAAGCGCTCGTCGGTGATGGCGTCGGGGCCCTGAGTGGCGTGCGCGATGGCGTCCGGGTCCCGGTCGATGCCGAGCAGGCGGGCGTCGGGCCCCAGCCTGGAGAGGATCAGGCGGGAGTGACCGCCGCGCCCGAAGGTCGCGTCGACGTAGCGGCCCTGCGGCTCAGGGCCGGTGGCTTCGTCCCACAAACCGTCCACCGCCTCGTGCAGCAGGACGGTGTGATGCTGCCAAGGTGCGCGCTCCTGTTGCATGACGTCAGAAGGTGAAGTCCTGCAGCACGTCGGGCATGGGCTGGGCCATGACCTCGGCTTCGTGGGCGGCGTAGCGCTGGGCGTCCCAGAGCTCGAAGTGGCTGCCCATGCCCAGCAGCATCACGTCCTTGGTGAGGCCGGCGGCCACGCGCAACTCGGGCGAGACCAGCACGCGGGCGGCGGAGTCGATGTCCACGTCCATCGCGTTGCCCAGGAAGATGCGCTTCCAGCCGGCGGCCGACATGGGCAGGGCCGCGACCTTGTCGCGAAAGCCCTCCCAGGCCGGGCGAGGGAAGACCATCAGGCAGCCCTCGGGGTGCTTGGTGAGGGTGAGCTGACCGCCGCAAAGCGCCTGCAGCGCATCGCGATGGCGCGCCGGGACCGCCAAGCGGCCCTTGGCGTCCAGCGACAGCGCCGATGCACCTTGGAAGATCAGAGTCACACAAAACCCCACGAATTTGCACTAAATCCCACTTTAACTGATCACCACCCCCAAAACAAGGTGGAACCAAAAAAAAGTTCAATGAAATCAAAGACTTAGGCGAGATTTCACCTCAACAGTGCACAAAAAAAGTCCTTATGAATCAAGGACCTGCAAAAGGGTGTGTAAGTGAATGATGAGGAATTTCCACCCAAAAGGATGGGGTGAGGGGCGTGACGCCAGGCTGAGCCGCGTCAAACCCAGAAACTGAGAATCGTTCTCATTTGTTTCACAATGGCGGCATGAACCCGATGGCGAGCCCCCCACCCCACCCCCGCGACGTGATCACCCTGGATCGCCTGCCCGCCCAGGCGGTGGCCACCATCCACCGCGTGCGCACCCTGGAGAGCGACGGCGGGGCGCTGCGCCGCCGCCTGATGGAGCTGGGCTTCGTGCCGGGGGAGCGGGTGCAGGTGCTCAGGCGCGTGCTGTTCGGCCGCGGCCCGCTGGCCGTGCGGGTGGGCACCAGCACCTTCGCCATGCGGGAGCTGGAGTCCTCGCTCGTGGAGGTGGAGGCGATCCGGGCCGGGGAGACGCCGGCATGAGCGCGCACGCCGTGGGCCCGCACCCCGCCGAGCCGCCCCTGATCGCCCTGGTCGGCAACCCCAACTGCGGCAAGACCGCCCTGTTCAACCGGCTGACCGGCTCGCGCCAGAAGGTGGGCAACTACGCCGGCGTGACGGTGGAGCGCAAGGAGGGGCGCTTCACCTCGCCGGCCGGGCGCACCTGGCGCGTGCTCGACCTGCCTGGCGCCTACAGCCTGCTGGCGGCCACGCCCGACGAAGCGGTCACGCGCGACGTGATCACCGGGGCGCACTTCGGTGAGGCCGCACCCGACGGGCTGGTCTGCGTGGTGGACGCCACCAACCTGCGCCTGAACCTGCGCATGGTGCTGGAGCTGCAGCAGCTGGGCCTGCCCATGCTCCTGGTCCTCAACATGATGGACGTGGCGCGCAAGCGGGGCATCCGCATCGACACCGACCGCCTGCAGCAGATGCTGGGCCTGCCCGTGGTCGAGGCGGTGGCCGTGCAACCCGCAGGCGAGCAGGCGCTGCTCGCGCAACTCGACGGCCTGAACTGGCCGACAGCCAAGACCGCGCATGCGCCCGGCGGGTTGCGCCGCTCGCTCGACGCGATCGGGCAGACCCCGGTGGAGGACACGCACCGCCGCGTCGGCGAGGTCCTGCGGGCCTGCACCTCCCAGCCCGCGCACGCGCCGCGCACCACCGCCGAACTGGACCGCTGGGCGCTGCACCCGGTGGCCGGCCCGCTCATCCTGGCTGCGCTGATGTTCCTGGTCTTTCAGGCCGTCTTCAGCTGGGCGCAGGCCCCGATGGACCTGATCGACGCGGGCATGGGTGCGTTGGGCGACCTGGTTCGCACCCACCTGCCCGAGGGCATGCTGCGCAGCCTGCTGATCGAGGGCGTGATCGGGGGCGCCGGCAGCGTGCTGATCTTCCTGCCGCAGATCGTCATCCTTTTTGGTTTCATCCTCGCGCTGGAGGACTCCGGCTACCTGCCGCGCGCGGCCTTGCTGCTCGACCGCATCATGGGCAGCGTCGGGCTGTCGGGGCGGGCCTTCATCCCGCTGCTGTCGAGCTTCGCGTGCGCGGTGCCCGGCATCATGGCCACGCGCACCATGGCCAACCCGCGCGATCGCCTGGTCACCATCCTCATCGCCCCGCTGATGACGTGCTCGGCGCGCCTGCCCGTCTACGCGCTGCTGATCGCGGCCTTCATCCCCGAGCGCACGGTGCTGGGCTGGTTCAACCTGCAAGGGCTGGTGCTGTTCGCGCTGTACGGGGCGGGCATCGCGTCGGCCTTGCTGGTGGCGCTGGTGCTCAAGCGCCTGCTCAAGCAAGGCGGCGCGCAAGCCCTGCTCATGGAGTTGCCCGACTACCACCTGCCGCACCTGCGCAACCTGGCCGTGGGCCTGTGGGAGCGCACGCGCATCTTCGTGCAGCGGGTGGGCACGATCATCCTGTCGCTGATGATCGTGCTGTGGTTCCTGTCGAACTTCCCCGCCCCGCCGGAGGGCGCCTCGGGGCCCGCGATCCAGCACAGCCTGGCGGGGTTGATCGGGCGGGCGCTGGAGGGCGTGTTCGCGCCCATCGGCTTCAACTGGCAGATCTGCATCGCGCTGGTGCCGGGCATGGCCGCGCGCGAGGTGGCCGTGGCCACCCTGGGCACCGTCTACGCGATGTCCCAGACTGGCGACGAACTCTCCAGCGCGCTGGTGCAGCTGATCGGGCACGCCTGGAGCCTGCCCACGGCCTTGTCGTTGATGGCCTGGTACGTGTTCGCCCCGCAGTGCCTGTCGACCGTCATCGTGGCGCGCCGCGAGACCAACGGCTGGCGCTGGCCGCTGGTGATGGTGGCGTACCTGTTCGCCCTGGCGTATGGCGCGGCCTTCGTCGTCTACCGGCTGGCGCTGGCATGGGGGGCCTGAGCATGGAGACGCTGCTGCGCGACTGGCAGACCTGGGCCGCGTTCGCCCTGGGCTGGATGGCGCTGAGGCACCTGTGGCGACGCTGGCGCCCGCGTCGCCCCGAACGGGGTGCAGGGGCAGGCGCCTCGGGACCGGCCTGCGCCAGCGCCCCGTCGGCGCGGGCGTGCGGGTCCACCGGCGTCGGGGGAGCTTGCGCCGGGTGTGGCCCGCACGCCACTGCGCCAAGCGCCCACCCCGTGCGCGTGACGCGAACACCCCCCTGGCCCTGACCCCCGCATGAGGGGACTCCCCGCGTGCCGGGGGATGTGCGCCCCCCGGTGCTGCCTACACTGATGGCATCAACACCTTCCGCCCCGAGCGGAGTCCGCCGTCCATGCGCCCCCTGTTCGCGATCGCCCCCCTTGCCCTGCTGCTGGCCGCCTTCGGCCCGCGCCAGCAAGCCAGCGTGGCCGAACCCTTGGCGCCTCCCACCTCGGCGGTTTCACGGGCCACGCCCGCTGAACGGTCCCCCTCGGCGGCGGCCGTCAGCGTGATCCAGGCTCAAGCGCCAGGGCCTGGGACGGGGTTGAGCCAGCGCTGAGGCCGGCCCTCACCCCCATCCATCCCCCTCCATTTGCAGCCCGGCGCATCTTGCGTCTACACTTCGCTTCGCTCCGGGGTGTGCTGCGTGTCCGACATGCAGGCGCTGAGATGGTGACCCACCGAACCCGTTGAACTTGATCCGGCTCATACCGGCGAAAGAAGAGCTGTCCTGTCTGGCCTGTGGTGGTCCGTGACGGGGGCGGCCCGATTCGCGTGCGCTGCCTCAGCCACCCGAATCCGGCCCACTCCCTTTGCTCGACCGCCTCCCGTGCCCGCTTGGCACCCCTCGGAGCACGTGTCCCATGGCATCTGCCGTGGCACCTGCATCCACACCGAGGAGAGCCGATCGTGAACGCACCAGACATCGCATCTGTCACCGCCCTGGCCACCGCCGCCGAGTCCCTCAACGAGCGCACGCGCCTGACGCGCGAGCCGCTGCCCGCGTCCCGCAAGGTCTACGTCGAAGGCAGCCACCCCGGCGTGCGCGTGCCCATGCGCGAGGTCTCGCTGACCAATGGCGAAGCGGTCACGCTGTACGACTGCTCGGGCCCCTACACCGACCCGAACGTGGCCATCGACGTCACGCGTGGCCTGCCTGCGGTGCGCGAGGCCGCCATCCTGGCCCGGGGTGACACCGAGGCCTACGAAGGCCGAGCCGTGCTGGCCGTGGACGACGGCCTGCTGCCGAACGAGCGCCACGACGAGCGCATGGCCGCGCTGCGCTCGGCTGCTTCGGCATTGCAGCGTCAGCCGCGCCGTGCCTTGGCCGGCCGCAACGTCACGCAGATGCACTACGCGCGCCAAGGCATCGTCACGCCCGAGATGGAGTTCATCGCCCTGCGCGAGAACCAGCGTCGCATCGAGCTGGCCGAAGACTGGCGCGCCAAGTACGGCGACAGCGCCGAACGCGAAGCCCGCCTGCGGGGCAACAGCATGGGTGCGGCCATCCCGCGCGAGATCACGCCCGAGTTCGTGCGCGACGAGGTGGCGCGCGGCCGCGCCGTGATCCCCGCCAACATCAACCACACCGAACTGGAGCCGATGATCATCGGCCGCAACTTCCTGGTCAAGGTCAACGCCAACATCGGCAACAGCGCCGTGACGTCGTCGATCGAAGAGGAAGTCGAAAAGCTCGTGTGGTCCATCCGCTGGGGCGCCGACACGGTGATGGACCTGTCGACCGGCAAGCACATCCACACCACGCGCGACTGGATCGTGCGCAACAGCCCCGTGCCGATCGGCACCGTGCCCATTTACCAGGCATTGGAAAAGGTCGGCGGCGTGGCCGAAGACCTCACCTGGGCCATCTTCCGCGACACGCTGGTCGAGCAGGCCGAGCAGGGCGTGGACTACTTCACCATCCACGCTGGGCTGCGCCTGGCCTTCATCCACCTGACGGCCAACCGGCGCACGGGCATCGTCTCGCGCGGGGGCTCGATCCTGGCCAAGTGGTGCATCGCGCATCACAAGGAAAACTTCCTGCACACGCACTTCGAAGAGATCTGCGAGATCATGAAGGCGTACGACGTGACCTTCTCGCTGGGCGATGGCCTGCGGCCCGGCTGCCTGTCCGATGCCAACGACGAGGCCCAGTTCGCCGAGCTGCGCACGCTGGGCGAGCTCACGCAGATCGCGTGGAAGCACGATGTGCAGACCCTCATCGAAGGCCCCGGCCACGTGCCCATGCACCTGATCCAGGCCAACATGGCCGAGCAGCTCAAGCACTGCCACGAGGCGCCCTTCTACACGCTGGGCCCGCTGACCATCGACATCGCGCCGGGGTATGACCACATCGCATCGGCGATTGGTGCAGCCATGATCGGCTGGATGGGCACGGCCATGCTGTGCTACGTGACCCCGAAGGAGCACCTGGGCCTGCCCAACCGCGACGACGTCAAGCAGGGCCTGATCGCCTACAAGATCGCGGCGCACGCGGCCGACGTGGCCAAGGGGCACCCGGGCGTTCGCGCACGCGACGACGCGCTGTCGCAAGCCCGCTTCGACTTCCGCTGGCAGGACCAGTTCAACCTCGGCCTGGACCCCGAGACCGCACGAGACTTCCACGACGAGACCCTGCCCAAGGACGCGGCCAAGGTGGCGCATTTTTGCTCCATGTGCGGGCCGAAGTTCTGCTCGATGAAGATCACGCAGGAGGTGCGCGAGTTCGCTGCGAAGCAAGGCCTGACCGAGGGCGATGCGCTGCAGCAAGGCATGGCCGCCAAGTCCGAGGAGTTCAAGCAGGTCGGCGGCGAGCTCTACATCCCCATCCAGCTCGACACCCGCTCGCCCACCGCCCCGGCCTGATCGATGCGACCGGACGTCCCCTTCTCCACGCCGCCCCGGCGGGGCCTGCGCATCGGGGTGGCCGGCGCGGGCCTGCTGGGTCGCCTCATGGCCTGGACCTTGTCTCGGCAAGGCCACCAGGTCAGCGTGTTCGACCCCGCCCCGCAAGCCATGCCGGCCCACGACGGGCACGGCGCGGCGGGCTTCACGGCCGCGGGCATGCTCAGCCCGCTGGCCGAGCTGGACACGGCCGAGCCCGAGGTGGCGCATCGGGGCTGGCAGAGCATCGCGCACTGGCAGGCCATCGCGGACGAGCTGGGTTCGCGCTGCACCCAGCGGCCCCACTTCGCGCGCAACGGCAGCCTGCTGGTGGCCCACGGCAGCGACCTGGGCGCAGCGCGGCGCGTGCTGCAGCGCCTGGAGGCGTCCAGCACCGCCCACGCCCAAGTTCAGCTCCACGCGCTGAGCGCCGAGCGGCTGACGCAGCTGGAGCCGGCCCTGCACGGCAGCGGCGGCCCCCTGCACGCCTGGTGGCTGCCCGGTGAGGCCCACATCGACACGGTGGCGACCATGCAGGCCCTGCACGACGACGCCGAGGGCGTGCGCTGGCACTGGGCCCAGCCCGTGCAGGACGTGGCCCCCGGCCAGCTCTGGCTGGGCAACCCCGGCCAGACGCAACCCCTGAGCTTCGACCTGGTGTGCGACCTGCGCGGCACCGGCGCGCGCTCGGCCACCCCGGTGCGCGGCGTGCGCGGCGAAGTGGTCTGGCTGCACGCCCCCGGGCTGACGCTGCAGCGCCCGGTGCGCCTGCTGCACCCACGACACCGCGTCTACATCGTGCCCCGGCCCGGCGAGCGCGTGTTGATCGGCGCCAGCGAGCTGGAAAGCGAAGACCGCTCGCCCATGTCCCTGCGCAGCGCGGTCGAGCTCATGGCCGCGGCCCACAGCATCCTGCCCGAGCTGGCCGAGGCCCGCATCCTGAGGCTGGACACCAACCTGCGCCCCGCCCTGCCCGACCACCGCCCCGAGGTTCACACCGAGCCCGGCCTGCTGCGCATCAACGGCCTGTACCGCCACGGCTGGCTGCTGGCCCCGGCCCTGATCGACGACGCCCTGCAATCGCTCCAACTCGGAAGGCTGCCCACATGAACGCCCCCTCCCTGACCATCCACACCGACCAGGGCCCGCTGCAATTGCCCGCCGGCAGCACGCTGGCCGACGCCGTCGAGCGACTGCTGCAAGGCCCATCGCGCTCGCCCGACACCGTGGCCACGGCCGTCAACGGCGACTTCGTGGCGCGCACGGCCCGGGCCACGCACGCCCTGCAGCACGGCGACACCGTGCTGTGCTTCGCACCCATCACCGGAGGCTGAGACGATGCCCACACCCGACGACGACACCCTGGCCTCGCCCGACACCTGGCGCATCGGCGACACCGAACTGCGCAGCCGCTTCCTGCTGGGCACGGCGGGCTACCCCTCACCCGAGACCCTGCGCGACGCCATCCACGCCTCGGGCAGCCAGGTGCTGACGCTGGGCCTCAAGCGCACGCTGGGCACCACCGGCCACGACAACGGCTTCGTCGACATCATCCGCCAGGCCGCGCGCACCCAGGGCGCCCACCTGCTGCCCAACACCGCCGGCTGCCGCAGCGCCCGCGAAGCCATCAACCTGGCGCACATGGCCCGCGAGCTGCTGGGCACGCACTGGATCAAGCTGGAGGTGGTGGGCGATGAGCAAACGCTGCAGCCCGACCCCTTCGAGCTGATCGAGGCCGCGCGGCAGCTGATCCACGACGGCTTCGAGGTGCTGCCCTACTGCACCGACGACCTGGTCAGCGCGCAACGGCTGGTGGACGCCGGCTGCCGCATCCTCATGCCCTGGGGCGCGCCCATTGGCTCCGGGCTGGGCCTGATCAACCCCTGGGCGCTGCGCACCCTGCGCGCGCGGCTGCCCGGCGTCACCCTCATCGTCGACGCCGGACTGGGGGCGCCTTCGCACGCCGCCGCCGCGCTGGAGATGGGCTTCGACGCGGTGCTGCTGAACTCCGCCGTCTCGCAAGCCCGCGAGCCGGTGCGCATGGCCCGCGCCTTCCGCGACGCCGTGCAAGGCGGACGCGCCGGCCACCTCGCGGGCCTGATGGCCACCTGCGACGTCGCCGTGGCCACCACGCCGGTGGGCGGCCAGCCCTTCGTCCTGCTGGGTTGATGCGCATGCGCCCCCCCATCATCTGGAGCATCGCCGGGCTGGACACGGCAGGCGGCGCCGGGCTGAGCGCCGACCAGCGCGCTGCCGACGCCCTGGGCGTGCACCTGTGCCCCGTGGTCGCCTGCCTGACGGCGCAGAACTCGCAAGGCGTCGAGGCCATCTTCCCGGTCGAGCCCGAGCAGCTCGAGGCCCAGCTCGACGCGCTCAGCCGCGACCTGCCCCCGCGGGTCATCAAGACCGGTCTGCTGGGCAACATCGCGGTCATCGAGGTCGTGGTGCGCTGGATCGACAAGCTGCGCGCGCAAGCCCCCGAAGGGCTCGATGCGCACCAGCACCTCGCCGTGGTGGTGGACCCGGTCTGGCGCGCCTCGGCCGGCGGCGCGGGCTTCAGCAACGAGGCCATCCGCGAGGCCTACCGGGCCCACCTGCTGCCCCGCGCCACCGTGGTCACGCCCAACCGCATCGAGGCGCAGACCTGGCTCGGCCACACCGATGCCCCGCTGCCCGCACTGGCGCGGCAGCTGCGCTCGCAAGGCGCACGCAGCGTGGTGATCACCGGGGGGGACACCCCCGTGCTCCCCGCCTCCCATGACGACAGCGGCTGGTGCCTGGACTGGGTCGACACCCCCCACGCCCACGGCTGGCTGTGCGCCCCCCGCGTCGACACGCCCCACCACCACGGCACCGGCTGCACCTTCGCCACCGGCGTGGCCGCCGCGCTGGCGCACGGACACGTCGAGGCCGACGCCGTCGTGCTGGCCAGCCTGCTCACCCGACACGCCCTGATGCAAGCGCGCGAGGCCGGCCAGGGCAGCGGCCCGGTCGTCGCGCAAGCGGGGTTCGCCGCCGGGGTCGCCGCAGGCGGCGCGCCCCTGCCCTGGCTGGGCATCGGAGAGGCGCTCCCCTGGTTGCTGCCAGACGGCGCCCCGCCCGGCAGCCCGCTGTTCCGGGCCCACCAGGCGCCCGCCGATGGCCTCTACGGCATCCTGCCCGACGCGGACCTGCTGGGCGCCGCGGTGCAAGCCGGCCTGCGTTGCGTGCAGTTGCGCCACAAGCCCGCCGAGGGCCTGGACGCCGAACTGCGACGCAGCCTGCAGGCCTGCGCTGAAGCGGGCGCCACCTTGTTCGTCAACGACCACTGGCGGGCCGCCCTGGCCCAGCCGCTGCCCGAGCGACCCCGCCCCGGCTTCCAGCTCGGCCTGCACCTGGGCCAGGAAGACCTGCTCGCGCTCACCCCGGACGACCAGGCCCTGCTGCGCTCGCAGCGCCACCGCATCCAGCTGGGCCTGAGCTCGCACAGCCTGTGGGAGCTGGCGCGCGCCGCCGGCTGCGGCGCCAGCCTGATCGCCTGCGGCCCCGTCCAGCCCACCACCACGAAGGACATGCCCTGGCAACCCCAAGGCGAAGTCAACCTGCGCTGGTGGGTGGCCCACAGCCCGGCCCCCGTGGTGGCCATCGGCGGCCTGCTGAGCGAAGGCGACCTCACCCGCTTCGCGGCGTGCGGTCCGGCCGCCTTGTGCGTGGTGCGCGCACTGGGCACCGACGCCGCCCGCCTGGGTGACCGGCTCGCCCCCCTGCGCGACGCCGTGGCCGCGGGCCGACGCCTCGCAACGCACCACGCCGCCACCGACCTCGCGCCGCCCCACCCGGTGCTTTGATCACACCAGCCCCCGGTAACCCCCAATGACGCAGGGAAGGCTGTGCGTCATGCTGGATCGATTCGGACCTGCCCGCCATGACCGATCCAGCCTCCCCTACCCTGAAGCGCCCATCGACCCTGTCGGTGGTGGGCTTGCCCGTCGCGGTGTTCGTCATCCTGTGCCTGCTCGCCCTGGGCAGCATGCAGATGCTGGGGGCCGTGCGCGCCTACGTCGGCGGTGAAAGCCTGTGGTCCAAAGCCCGGGCCACCGCCGTGCAGCACCTGCTGAACTACGCCGAATCCGGCATCGAGACCGAACTCACCGCCTTCCACGCCGCCCTCGTCGTGCCCGACGGGGACCGTCAGGCCCGCCTGGCGATCCAGAACAGCCCCATGGACTGGGCCCGGGCCAAAGAGGGCTTCATCGCCGGGGGCAGCCACCCCTCGGACGTCGACGCCATGCTGGTGCTGCTGCTTTGCTTCGGCGAGTCGTGGTTGTTCGAGGAGTCGCGCAGCGCCTGGGTGCGCGGCGACGGCTTGCTGACGCAGCTGCGCGAGCAAGCGCGGCACCTCCAGGCGCTGGCGCTCAGCCCCGAATCGCTGGCCGATCGGGAGCGCGCCACCAGCCGCATCCACACCCTCAACACCGCGCTGCTGGAAGAAGAAAAGCGCTTCATCGCCAGCCTCAACCGCGCAGCCCGCCAGGCCGAGTGGCTGCTGCAGCTCGGCATGGTGAGCGTCGTGGCGCTGATCTCCGGGGTCTACCTGATGCTGATGCGGCGCCTGCTGATGCGCCAGCACGCACACGAGGTGGCCGAGCAGACGCGGGCGCAGCTGGCCATCCAGCGCGACGCCGCACACCAGGTCGCCGACTCGCAACGCGCCTTCCTCTCGCGCCTCAGCCACGAGCTGCGCACCCCGCTCAACGCCATCCTGGGTTTTGCCCAGCTGCTGTCCATGGAGCACGGCGGCCAGGGCCTGTCGAGCACGCAAAAGCAGCAGGTGCACTGGATCCTGCGCGCCGGGCAGCAGCTGCTGGCCCTCGTCGAGGAGGTGATGGACCTCAGCAAGGTCGAATCGGGTGAGCTGCGCATGCGCCCGCAAGCCGTGGTGCTGCAAAGCGTCCTGCGCGACTGCCTGCCCCTGGTGGACGGCGTGCGCCAGGCGCGCCGGTTGCACATCGACGACCAGCTGCCCAGCGAACCCCTGATCGCCCAGGCCGACCCCCAGCGCCTGCAGCAGGTGTTCACCAACCTGCTGAGCAACGCCTGCAAGTACAACCGCGAAGGCGGCACCATCACCCTGAGCGCCCGGCTGGAAGGCGACCGCGTGGTGGCATCGATCCGCGACAGCGGCGCGGGCCTGAGCGCCGGAGAACAGGCCGAGCTGTTCCAGGCCTTCAAGCGGGTCGGTCGACAGGCCGCCGAGGTCGAAGGCACCGGGCTGGGCCTCTACATCGTGCGCCAGTTGCTCCACCACATGGGCGGCCAGGTCTGGGTGCAAAGCCAGCCTGGCGAAGGCAGCTGCTTCAGCGTGGGCTTGCCACGGGCGCCGGCTCAATCGTCGTCATCGCCCGCTTCGTTGTCATCGCCACCGTCGGCGTGATCGCTGTGGGTGAGGGGGCCTGAGCCCAGCCGCTCACCCACCCTCTCAAAGGGCGCCGCCCACAACCAGCCCGCCACCACGGCCACGCACAACAGGGCAGCCAGGGTGACATGCGGGCGCTGGATGCGGTCGGGTCCGTGGCCGGGGGCGCGACCCGTCACCATGGTCCAGGCCATGTTGCGACCGCGCATGACGCTGAGCACCCCGATGAGCGCCAGGTGCATCAGCACGACCAGCAGCAGGGCGTTGCCCAACGCCTCGTGCACCTCCTCCAGGGCGTGACCCCACGCATGGTGCTCTCCCAGCTGATGCATCGTCGCGCCACTGCCCGTGGCCAGAGCCACCCCGATCAGCAGGGCCACCACGGTGGACGCCAGGCCCAGGGTCGACAAGGCCGCGAGGCGGGGCTGCCCCTCGCGCGCCGCTCGCCACCACTGCGGCCAGCCTCGGGCGGCGCGCCACCAGCTCGACAGCGAAGCCGAGCGCGGACCGAACCCCGCCCAAATCAAGCGAAAGACCAGGGCCGCCGCCGCGGTGTAGCCAAAGGCCATGTGCACGGGCTGAAAGCCCTTGAGCTCGGAGGTCAGCCAGGCGCCCAGGAAACCCACGGCGAGCAAGGCATGGGCCGCTCGAACGGGTGCGTCCAGCACGCGGCGGGTGGCAACACAACGGGGGGACTGCGGGGCCAGGGCATCTTGCATGCCACACCTCCAGGTCAAAGTAGGGGAAACGGACCGATTCCGCTCCCACCACCGAGAGGTTGCGCCGCGTCGCTGAAGGGGGCCTGAAGGAGGCCGGGGGCGCGCCCCCCCGCTTCAGCCCGGGCTCACAGCCCGTCTTCCACCAGCCACTGGCGCAAGGTGCGCACCATGTCTCGGTCATGGTGCAACCAGGCGCTGTGGCGGTAGTCGTTGTAGTACGACTCCTCGGCGGTCTGCTCACCCAGCGCCTCGTAGACGAAGCGCAGCACCGTCTGAGCGGCCTGCGGCTCCTCGATGCTCAGCGTCAAGCGGATGGGCGCGGTGTCCCCGTGCGACTCGGGCGTGAACACCAGGCGGGCCTCGTGCTCGGCCTGCACCTCGTCGCGCATGACGTGCTGGCCGAAGTGCAAGGTCCGCTTGAAGACGCCCGGCTCCACCTCCAGGCACTCGCAGCGATCGGGCCCCATCGGGAAGCGCTCCGGCGAGTGCACCCGAATCAACAGCCCGCGCCACAACTGCGCCCGCGTGAACGGGGGCACCACGGTTTGCAGGTTGACGCGGGGGGAGTTGATCTCGATGAGGTGTTCAAAGCGCATGGGGCGAGCTTAGCCCAGCCGCGCACCGAGCTGGCCGACTCGGCTGACGCAAAGGGCACCAAACGTCAGCCGGATGCGTTCGTCGTCAACACGGTCACCCAGGCAGAAGGACTAAACTGCGCAATTGGTTTTGCTGCCCTTCGCGCTCACCCAGCGCCGAACGCCCATGTCTTCCTGCTCGACCTCCACCCAGCCCACCAGCGCCCCGGCCACCACCGAGCGCCCGATCCAGCTCGTGCCCAAAAAGCCCGTGCTGAACGCCCACGGCTGCGGCGGTGACTGCACCGACCCCAACTTCGACAACGGCCGCTGGCCGCGCGCGAAGGTCCTGGAACTCTTCAACCTGCCCTTCAACGACCTGCTGTGGCAGGCCCAGCAGGTGCACCGCCAGCACTGGAACGCCAACGAGATCGAGCACGCCACGCTGCTGTCCGTGAAAACCGGCGGCTGCCCCGAGGACTGCGGCTACTGCCCGCAATCGGCGTCCTACGACACCGGCGTGGAAGCCAGCAAGCTGATGTCGCCCGAGGAAGTGCGCGAGGCCGTGGTCGCCGCGCGCGACGCCGGCGCCAGCCGCTTCTGCATGGGCGCCGCCTGGCGCGCCCCGAAGGACCGCGACATCGAGAAAGTCGCCGAGCTCATCGGCGTCATCAAGCAAGAAGGCCTGGAAGCCTGCTGCACCCTGGGCATGCTGACCGACACCCAGGCCACGGCCTTGAAAGACGCCGGCCTGGACTACTACAACCACAACCTCGACACCGCGCCCGAGCTGTACGGCGACATCATCACCACGCGTGACCTGGAAGACCGCCTGCACACGCTCGAACACGTGCGCAAGGCCAACCTGAAGGTCTGCAGCGGTGGCATCGTGGGCATGGGCGAAACGCGCGAAGGCCGCGCCGGCCTCATCGCCCAGCTGGCCAACCTGCCCACCTTCCCCGAGTCCGTGCCCATCAACGACCTGGTGCGCGTGCCCGGCACGCCGCTGGCCAGCACCTTGGAGGATGTCCCGCAGCTCGACCCGCTGGAATTCGTGCGCACCATCGCCGTGGCCCGCATCACCATGCCCACGGCCCGCGTGCGCCTGTCCGCCGGTCGCCAGGCCATGAGCGAGGCCGTGCAAGCGATGTGCTTCCTGGCCGGCGCCAACTCCATCTTCTACGGCGACAAGCTGCTGACCACCGGCAACCCCGAGTTCGAGAAAGACCAGGCCCTGATGGCCAAACTGGGCCTGCAGAGCGGCAAGGCCGTGACGGCGCGCGTGAACGCGGGCTGACGTCGACCCATTCGTTCAGGGGGCCGTCGGCCGCGTGGTCACCGGCCGCCTGACCATCAGCCGCGCTTCTTGGGCACCCAGGCCCAGACCATCTCGGCCTGGATGGGCGACTCGCCGGACTCGTCGGTGATGGTGACCGGCACCGTGACTTCGCCCTTGTCCTGCGAGCGGATCTGCTGGATCTGCTCGGGGCGCAACTGGGCGACGGCCACCATGTCGCCTTGCGAGCGGCGCACGTAGTCGATCTTCATCGTCTTGATCAGCGGCAGCTTGTCGTCGGGCACGTTCATGCCCACGCAAAAGCCCGTGGCCGTCTCGGCCAGCAAGGCCATGGCCGCGGCGTGCACGCCCTGGATGTGGTTCTGCACCTTGCGCTGGTTGCGGATGCGAACCACCACGCGCTCGGGCGTGATGTCTTCGTAGCGCAAGCCGGCCGTGCCCACCAGCGGCACCACGCGGCCCAGCGCGAAGCTGGTCGCCCAGTTGCCCACCAGCGGCAGGCCCTTGAGCTTGGCCACGGTGCGGGCGAGTTGGTTGGGCTTGGCGGCGGTCTGGCTCATGTCGGGGCCTCATCGGGCGGGCTGAAGGAGGTCGGATGGTAGCGGATGCCGCCGCTACCCCGTCAGAACAGCCCGGCCAGCGGCGAGGCGCCGGGGAAATTGCGCAGGTTGGGCGCCAGCGCCGCCAGGGCCTGCGGGTCGGTCACGCCCATCCAGCGCGCCAGGGCGTCGCTGAGGTGGTCCACCGCCAGCGTGGGCAACAGGCGCCCCTGGCCGATGTTGTGCTCGCCCGCGTCGAAGTCGGTGACATCGGGCCAGGTGCCGAAGAACCGGCCGCCCTGCACCGCCCCGCCCAGCACGAAATGGTGGCCGCCCCAGCCGTGGTCGGAGCCGTCGCCGTTGGAGCTGAGCGTGCGCCCGAAGTCGCTGGCGGTGAAGGCCGTGACCTGCTTGCGCATGCCCAGCTGGCCCAGGTCGTCATCGAGCTGCACGAGGGCGTCGGCCAGGCGCTGCAGCAGCACCGGGTGCTGGCTCAGGAGGTTGTCGTGCAGGTCGAAGCCGCCCATCTGAACGAAGAAGACCTGGCGCTTGAGCCCCCCCGCGCCCGCCGCACCGAGTTGCCGGTGCGCCGCCATGATGCGCACCGCGGTGCGAAGCTGATCGGCCAGGGGGTTGCCCGTGGGCCCGCGGGCCGGTGGCGAGGTGACGGCGGCGAGCTGCTCGAGCAGCAAGGCGTTGACGTCCATCGCGCGGCGCATGATGAGGCTGTGCTCCTTGGCCACGCGGTGCACGCTGGGGTCGTCGGTGCGCACCAGCTTGCGAAAGGCGTCGACGCAGGCCGCCGAGCCGAGGAAGCTGGCGGCGTCCAGCGCCTGCACGCGCTCCGGGCCCAGGGGGTTGACCATGAACTGGCCCGCGCGCTCGCCGGCACCAAAGACGGCGTTGCCCGACAGGTTCACGCAGGTCAGCGCCGCCGTGGCGTTGAGGGCCAGGCCCTGGTCGGCCAGGCGCCCGCCCCAGCCCACGGTGCTGCCCTCGGGCTCGAAGGACTGCCACACCGACTGCTGGTCGTTGTGCGAGAACAGCTTGCGCGGCAGCGCCACGCTGCGGGAGCGGAACTGCGCCAACGTGGTGGGCTGGCGCAGCGGCCCGATGTTGAGCAAGGCGGCCAGGCGGCGCTCGGTGTTGAAGAGGCCTTGCAGGCCGCTCAGGCTGGGGGCCAGGGCCAGCTGACGCCCCTGCAGCCCGGCGGACGTGACGGGGCTGAGCAGGGTCGAGGCGCCCAGCTGCGCGCGCGGCAGCGCCAGCCCGCCGCGCAAGCGCGCGTACACCGCGTGGCCGGCGTCGTCGACGGGGATGAGCGTGTTGCCATGGTCGTTGCCGCCTTGCAGGAAGACGCAGACGACGGCCTTGTAGTCGTCGGTGGCCTCGGCTGCAGCGGCGTCGGCCAGGGCGGCGAGGTTCATGGCCCAGGGCGCGGCCAGGGCGCCGAGGGAGGCCGCGCCGCCGCGCTTGAGGAAGCCGCGGCGGTCGAGGGAGGGCTTGGGCATCGCGGGCTCCATCAGCGTTGGACCAGGTGGTCGGGCGAGCTGAGCATGAGGAAGAAAGCGGCCAGCACGCGCTGGCGCCGCTGCAAGGCGGTTGCAGCCGGCAGGCTTTGCACGGCGGTGCGGATGGTGTCCACCGTGGTGGCGGCCAGCGCGCGCCCGGTGAGCACGAGGTTGAGCTGGTCGACCAGGCGGGTGGCGTCCGAGGCCATGGGCAGCCAGTCGGTGTAGTCCACGACCATGTTCTGCGGTGCGGCGCCATCGATGTTGCGCAGCATGAAGTTCACGTAGCCGATGACGGTGGACTCGTTGGTGATCTGGAACTCGGGGGCCACGAAGCCGTCGGCGCTCAGGCCCGAGTTCAGGGGCACGTAGCCAGGCCGAAAGAAGTTGAACACCGAGGGCGCGCGCAGGGGGCTCTGCCCCAGGCGGTTGCTGTCGGAGAGGTCGCCCACTTCCCAGCGCCCGTCGGTGCTGCGCAGGCCGGCCACGCGGCCCCACTGGATGAAGCGAAGGATGGGCTCGCGCAGCTTGCAGCGGCGCAAGGCGGCGTTGCCCGACAACACGTCGCGCGCCAACGGGTCGGTCAGCACGGCGCGGATGACGGCCTTGAGGTCGCCCTTCGTGCTGACGAAGACGGCGGCGGCGCGGCGGATGTGCTCGGGCTCGGGGTTGCTGGTGACCAGGCGCTGGATGAGCTGGCGCACGATGAAGGGCGCCACGTTGGGGTGGTCGCAGATGCGGTCGAGCGCGAGGCGCAGGTCGTCTGCGGCGCTGCCACCGGCGGGCAGCGTCAGGCCCAGGAAGGCCTTGCTGTCGCTGTCGTGTCGGTCGGTGCTGGCCACCATGGGGCGCGCGGTGTAGGCCGGCGAGAGGCTGGGCTCGAAGCGCAGGGTGTCGGCGCCCATGTCGAAGTCCCAGCCGGTCAGCGCTCGGGCCAGCTCGCTGACGTCGGCCGAGGTGTAGGTTTCCTCCACGCCGGGCTGGGCGGCGTCATCCAGGCGCACCAGGCCGATGGTGAAGAGCTGCAGCAGCTCGCGCGCGAAGTTTTCATCGGGGCGGCGCCCGCTGGCGTCGGCCTTCTGGCTGCCGCGCAGGCTGAGGTAGGTGCCCATGGCCGGCGACAGGGTCACGGCCTCGACGAGCTGCCTGAACGTGCCAAAGCAATGGCGCTCCAGCAGGTCCCAGTACGCCAGGGTGGCGAACTGCCCCCAGGGGATGGGCATGTTGCGCTGGGAGACCACGAAGATCTCCGACAAGGCCAGCACCACGCGCTGACGCAGCACGTCCTGCGCGGTCAGCAGGCGAAACCACAGCACGTTGTCCATGCCGTAGCCGGAGTTGAAGGGGTCGCGCGCGGGGTCGGTGTCGGTCAGCAGGCCCAGGTCCAGGCCGAGCTGGAAGGCGGTGCGGTCCTGCAGGGACGCGGCCGTGGCGGTGCGCGCCGGCACGGCGAACTGGGCGTCGAGCCAGGCGCCGGTGTCGACGCGGCCGTTGCGGGGCGTGGCGGCCAGGGCGCGCACCTCGGCCAGGGTCGGGCCCAGGCCAGCCTGAGCCAGGAAGCGCGCGGCTTCTTCTTCCAGGCTCAGGGACGGGGTGGGGGCGCTGTCTCCGGGGGCGCTGCCCCCAGGAGCGGTGCCAGGGCGACGGGCGGCCGGGTCGGCTTCGGGGTCGGGTGAGTCACCGCCACCGCCGCAGGCGGCCAGGGCCAGGGTCGCGGCCAAAGCGGCTGATGTGGCTGGTGAGGCAACCCCCGCGGACGCGGTGCCCCCCACGGGTTCCCTGTGTGTGCTTGTCATGTTCGGATCGCGTTGAATGCGATGCGCCCGAATGTACCGGAGCCCGGCACCGCCCACGTGTCAACCACATGGACGATGCGTCACAGGTGTCACCAAGCGTCAGCGGCCGGCTCGCGCAAACGGCGCGCCGCCTGCACCATGTTGACCAGCGCGGCCTCGGTTTCGGGCCAGGCGCGGGTCTTCAACCCGCAGTCGGGGTTGACCCACAGGCGATCGGGCGGGATCACCTCGGCGGCGCGCCGCAGCAGGCGCACCATGGCGTCGACCGACGGCACGCGCGGGGAGTGGATGTCGTACACCCCCGGGCCGATCTCGTTGGGGTAGTGGAAGGCCCCGAAGCCGTCGAGCAGCTCCATGGCCGAGCGCGAGGTCTCGATGGTGATGACGTCGGCGTCGAGCGCCGCGATGGCGGGCAGGATGTCGTTGAACTCGGAGTAGCACATGTGGGTGTGCACCTGGGTGTCATCTCGCACGCAGCACGCCGAGAGCTTGAAGGCGCGCACCGCCCAGTCGAGGTAGCGCGCCCAGTCCGAGCGCCGCAAAGGCAGGCCCTCGCGGAAGGCGGGCTCGTCGATCTGGATGACGCGGATGCCGGCCTGCTCCAGGTCGGCCACCTCCTCGCGGATGGCCAGCGCGAGCTGCAAGGCCGTGGTCTCGCGCGGCTGGTCGTCGCGCACGAAAGACCACTGCAGCATCGTGACCGGGCCGGTCAGCATGCCCTTCATGGGGCGCTCGGTGAGCGACTGCGCGTAGCGCGTGGTCTCCACCGTCATGGGCTCGGGCCGGAAGACGTCGCCATACAGAACGGGCGGCTTCACGCAGCGCGAGCCGTAGCTCTGCACCCAGCCGTTGTCGGTGAAGGCGTAGCCCCACAGCTGCTCGCCGAAGTACTCGACCATGTCGTTGCGCTCGGCCTCACCGTGCACCAGCACGTCCAGGCCCCAGGCCTCCTGGCGGCGCACGACGTCCTCGATCTCGGCGCGCATGCGCTGCAGGTAATCGACGGCGGACAGCTCGCCCCGGCGCCACGCGGCGCGCGCCTGGCGGATCGAGCCCGTCTGCGGGAAGGAGCCGATGGTGGTGGTGGGCCAGTCGGGCAGGCCGAGCGCCTCGCGCTGCACCGCCTGGCGCTGCACGAAGGGGCTGTGGCGCTGGGCCATCTCGGGCGTGAGCGCCTGCAGGCGCCGCTGCACCAGCGGGTGGGTGACGCGGCCCGACGCCCGGCGCCCGGCGAGGGCCTGACGCTGCGCCTGCCAGGCCGAGTCGACGGCGGCCTCGCCCTCGTCGAGCGCCCGCGCCAGCAGCTGGAGCTCGCCGAGCTTCTCGGTGGCGAAGGCCAGCCAGCCCTTGACCTCGGGGTCGAGCTGGGCCTCGTGCTGCAGCGACACCGGCACGTGCAGCAAGGAGCACGACGGCGCCAGCCAGAGGCGGCTGCCCAGCAAACGGCGCGCACGCTGCAGCGTGGGCAGCAAGCGGTCCAGATCGGTGCGCCAGATGTTGCGCCCGTCGATCACGCCCAGCGACAGCACCGCGTGCTCGGGCAACGCCGCCAGCCAGGCATCGAGCTGCTGCGGCGCCCGCACCAGGTCGATGTGAAAGCCCTGCACCGGCAATTGCGCGGCCAGCGCGGCCCGGTCGGCGGCCGTGTCGAAGTAGGTCGCCAGCAGCAGGCGGGTGCCCACGCCCTTGGCGTCAATCAGGCCCTCGGCGAGCTCGTCGTAGGCGGGCTGGAAGGCGGCCAGCCAATCGGCGGGCAGGTCCAGGCACAGGGCCGGCTCATCGACCTGCACCCACTCCACCCCGCGGCGACGCAGGCCTTCCAGCACACGCCGATGCGCCTGCACCGCACGCGGCAGCAGGCTCAGCCGATCGAATCCGGCGTGGGCGCCGTGGGCCTTGGACAACCACAGGAAGCTGACCGGGCCCAACAGCACAGGCTTGACGCGGTGGCCGAGCGCCAGCGCCTCGTCGACCTCGTCGAGCAGCCAGCTCACGCCGCCGTCAAAAGGCGTGTCGGGCGAGAGCTCGGGCACCAGCTGGTGGTAGTTGGTGTCGAACCACTTGGTCATCTCCATGGCCGGCTGCTCGGCGTTGCCGCGGGCCAGCTCGAAGTACTCGCTCAGGCTGAGGCGATGCGCGTCGAAGCCGAAGCGCGCCGGCAAGGCCCCCAGCGTGGCCGCCAGGCTCAGCGTGGTGTCGTACCAGGCGAAGTCGCCCACGGTGACGGCGCTCAAGCCGGCCTCGCGCTGCAGCGCCCAATGGCGTCGGCGCAACTCGGCGCCCACATCGAGCAACTCGCCCAAGTCGGCGGGCGTGCGCTCGCTGCGCCAGAAGGCCTCCAGCGCGAACTTGAGCTCGCGCTGAGCGCCGATGCGCGGGAAGCCCAGGATGTGGGTCGGGGTGGTTTGCGTGTTCATGGCGTGTGCTGAGTGCGACTGCGTTCGGATGCCAGGTGGCGATGCCGCGCAGTGTGGTCAGTCAAACCCCATGAATCAAGCGAGATGTTTTCAATTCAACTTGAATGAAATTCATGTCCGCATCAGGATGCCGCAGGCACCCCGTCTGCGCTGATGCGCCCATCCACCAACTCGATGACGCGATCGCACCGCGCGGCCAGCCGCGGGTCGTGCGTCACCACCAGGAAGGTCGTGCTGACCTCGCGGTGGATGCGGCGCAACAAGGCGAACACCTCGCTGGACGAGGCCGTGTCGAGGTTGCCCGTGGGCTCGTCGGCCAGCACCAGCGCCGGCTCCAGCATCAGCGCCCGCGCGATCGCCACGCGCTGCTGCATGCCACCCGACAGCTGCGAGGGCTTGCGGTCCATCGCGTTCGACAAGCCCACGGCGGACAGGAGTTCGCGGGCCCGCTCGCGCAAGCGGGGCGAGACGACGCCATCGCGGACTCGCACCGGCATGGCCACGTTCTCTTCGGCGGTGAACGCCGGCAGGAGGTGGTGGAACTGGAAAACAAAGCCCAGCGTGTCGCGTCGCAAGCGCGTGAGCGCCTGGTCATCCAGGGTGGAGATGGCTTGGCCGGCCAGCACGTACTCGCCAGCGGTGCCGCGCTCCAGCAGGCCCAGCACGTTGAGCAAGGTGCTCTTGCCCGAGCCGGAAGGCCCGATCAGCGCCGCGAACTCGCCCTGACGGATGCGCAGGTCCAGCCCATGCAGCACCTCGATTTCGTTGGGCTGGCCGGCGTTGTAGACCTTGCGCAGGCCGCTGAGCTGCACCAGCTCCCGCCCGCTGGTGTGACCGGTGTGGACGGGGGCCGAGGGCAAGGCGTGGACCGCGCGGTCGGCGTGATCAGGTGGGGTGGATTCGCTCATGCGGGCCTCACATGCGAATGGCCTGCGCCGGGTCCATGCGGGCGGCGCGGCGCGCGGGCGCCACCGCGGCCAGCAGGCCCGCCACCAGGGCCAGCGCGACCACCTGCAAGGCCGTGCTGGGCGGCAGCGTGATGGCAAACAGGGGCAGGCCATCGGTGCCCCGCACGAAGGTCGTGAACAACTTGATCATGCCCATGGCCAGGCCCACCCCCAACACCGAACCCAGCCCGCCCACCAGCGCCCCCTGGATCAGGAAGACGCGCAGGATCTGCCCCTGCTGGGCCCCCATGGCCCGCAGGATGCCGATCTCGCGCTGCTTCTGCACCACCGACACCACCAGCACGCTGGCGATGCCCAGCACCACCACCACCATCACCACCGACCGGATCAGCGCCGTGCTGATGCCCTGCGCATTGAGCGCGGTCACCAACTGCGCGTTGCTGTCCTGCCAGCTCTCCACCTTGGTCGGCAGCTCCCGCGCGAGCTGCGCCGCCAGCGCCTGAGCCGCCCAGACGTCGCTCACCCGCAGGTCGATCTGCGTGACGCCGCCGGGCAGATCGAGCAGGGTCTGCGCGCTGCGCAAAGGCACGATGACCACGCGGCGGTTGAGGTCGCGGATGCCCAGGTCGACCAGGCCCGTCAAACGCAGGGTGTCCACGCGGGTGTCGGTGCGCACGGTGATGCGATCACCCACGCGCACACCCAGGTCCTCCGCCAGGGTCTTGCCGACCAAGGCCTCACCCGGCCCGATGCGGAAGGCGCCCGCCACCAGCTTGTCTCGCAAGCCCACGATCCGGTCGTAACGATCGAGCTCCACGCCACTGAGCGCCACCGCGCGCGTGGCCTCGCCCCGCCGCGCCAGGGCCGCCCCGGCCACCATGGGCGAGACGGCGGTGACGCCCTCGCGCTGCAGCAAGGCCGCCTCCACCGCGGGCCAGTTGCCAATCGTGCGCAGGCGTTGCGCGCGGGCCTGGGTGTCGGTGAAACGCGCCTCGGCAGGGGTTGGCCAGGCGGCACCGGCCTCCGGCCCAGTCTGCCCGGCCTGCCAAGCCGGCGTCACCCGCTCCTCCAGCGGGGAGACCACGATGTGCGCCTGCGCCCCCAGGGTCTTGTTGAGCGTGTTGGTCTGCAAACCCACCACCAGGGCCGAGATGTAGGCCACGACCGCCACACCGGCCCCCACGCCCACGATGATGAGCAGGGACTGGAAGCGCCCTTCCTTGAGGAAGCGCACGGCCACGCTGAACTCGAAGGCCAGCGGCGTGGGACCCTGGCGAGCCGCGGAGCCGCTCATGGCTTGGGCTGGGTCACGGGCTTGACGTCCCGCGGCCGCACGCGTTGCCCGGGCGAAGCGGTTGCATCGAGCAGGACGCGATCCGCGTCGCCCAGGCCAGCCAGCACCTCGACTTGCGACAAGGTGCGCAGGCCCAACGTGACCTCGCGCTCGACCGCGCGACCCGACTCGGCGACCAGCACCACCGCGCGGTCGGCCGGCAGCCCCGCGCGCGGGGTGCGCAAGGCGCGCAAAGGCAAGACGCGGGCGGCGTCGCGGGAGCCGGTGACCACCTCGACGGACAGCGTCATGTCTTCGCGCAAGAAATCGGGCGGCGCCCCCGGCAGGACCAGCGTGACCTCGACCGAGCCGCTCTGCGCATTCACGGACGGCGCCAGCCGCTCCACCCGCGCGTCGAAGGGGCGGTCGGGGTAGGCGTCGGCCAGCACCCGCGCGCGCTGCCCTGGCTTGAGCTGAGCCAGGAAGCGTTCGTCCACCGGGGCCAGCAACTCCAGCGGCCCCGCCACGGACACGGTCAACAAGGCCTTGCCCGCCTGAACGATCTGTCCGGGCTCCACGCTGCGCACCAGCACGCGCCCATCGCCTGGCGCGCGCAGGGCATGTTGGGCCAGCCGGGCCCGCGCCGCGTCGCGCGCCGCTTCAGCGGCCTCCACCTGCGCCAGCGCGTTGCCACGTTCAGTGCCACGCAAACCGTTGGCCTGCACCTGGGCCCGACCGGCCTCGCGCGCGGCCCGGGCCACGTCAAGCGCACGCTGGGCCTCGTCCAGCTTTTGCTGGCTGTAAAAGCCCTGCGCCACCAACTCCTGTGCACGGACCAGCTCGCGCTCGGCGGCCCGCTCATTGGCGTCGGCCTGCGACAGGGCGGCGGTGGCATTGGGCAACGACAGCGCCTGCTGCCCCTGCAGCTTCGCCTGCGCCTGCTGCAAGTTGGCCTGCGCCTGCAACAAGGCGGCTCGGGGCTCGTCGTCTTCCAGCAAGATGAGCGCCTGCCCCGCGCGAACGGCATCGCCTTCTTTCACCAGCACCCGGGACACCCGCGCCGTCAAGGTGCTGCCCAACTCGACGCGAGCCGGGGTCTTGACCCGCGCGCTGAACTGCAAGGTCTGCAACAAAGGCGCCTGCTGCGCCGACACCGCGTCCACCGACACCGGCCGCCAGCGCAAGGTCCCCCAGGCCAGCAAGGCCACCAGCAAGGCGAGCGCCCAAGGCAGCCAGCGGCGCCAACGGGCTCGGGCGGGGGACACAGGCAGGGACATGGTGACAACCGTTGTTCAAGCAGCTTCAAACGGTATCACGAAGCGCACCGACACCGCCCTCGACGCCGTCAAGCTCGCAGGTGTTGCGCCAGGAAAGCCGTGGTGCGTGCCCAGGCCAGCTGAGCGCACGCTTCGTCGTACACCTCGGCGCGCCGGCTGTCGTTGAAGAAGGCGTGTTGCGCGTCGTAGTGATGCAGCTCCGGCGCCTGACCGGCCGCCCGCATGGCCTGCTCCAGACCGGCCGCGGCCTGTGGCGTGCACCAGGTGTCCTGCGTGGCGAAGTGCCCCTGGAAAGGGATGCGGATGCGCGCCGGGTCCGCCACCTCCTGCGGCGGGATGCCGTAGAAGCACACCGCCGCCGACAAACCCGGCACGTGCACCGCAGCGGCCACCGTCAGCGCGCCGCCCATGCAGAACCCCATGACACCCACCCGGCAGCCGCCCCGCCCCAACCAGGCCACGCAAGCCTGGATGTCCTGGTGGGTGGCGTCCATGAAGTCCAGCCCGTTCATGAGGTGGTTGGCCTCGTCGGCCGCGGTGGTCTGCCGGCCGCGGTAGAGGTCTGGGGACAACACCGTGTACCCCTCAGCCGCCAGCCGATCGGCCACACCCTTGATGTGGTCGTTGAGGCCCCACCACTCCTGGATCAGCACGATGGCGGGGCTGTCGGCCACCGGGGCATTCACCTGTGCCTGTGCCAGGTAAGCGGGTGTGTGGCGCCCATCGGGGCGCTGAACGTCGATCATCTTGCCCATGGTGTCTCCTCAACAGGTCGGCTTGAATAGAATGATTCTCTTCCAAGAATCCCATGCAAACGGCTCATGCTCGACATCCGACACCTGCGCTCGCTCGTGGCCATCGCCGACACCGGCAAACTGGCCACGGCCGCCGAGCGCGTGCACCTGAGCCAGTCGGCCCTGTCGCACCAGATCCGCGCCCTGGAAGACCACCACGGCCTGCCCCTGTTCGAGCGCACGCGCCAGGGCCTGCGCTTTTTACCCGCCGGCGAGCGCCTGCTGCAGCTCGCGCGCACCGTGCTCAGCGAGGTGCACGCCGCCGAACGCGACCTGCAGCGCCTCAACGGCCAGGCCACCGGCGAGCTGCGCATCGCGCTCGAATGCCACACCTGCTTCGACTGGCTCATGCCCGTGATGCACACCTTCCGCCAGCGCTGGCCGGGCATCGAGGTGGACCTGGTGGCCGGCTTCCACGCCGACCCGCTCACCCTGCTCAAAGAAGGCCGAGCCGACCTCGTCATCGGCTCGCGCCCCAAGGCCCTTCGACCCTGGCACGTGCTGCCGCTGTTTCGCTTCGAGATCCTGGCCGTGCTGGCCAACGACCACCCACTGCGCCACAAACGCCACCTCAACGCGCGCGACTTCGAAGGCGAAACCCTCATCACCTACCCGGTGCCCGAGGCCCGCATCGACCTCATCCGCGAGGTGCTCAAGCCCGCGGGCCTGGTGCTGCCACGGCGCACGGCCGAGCTGACGGTGGCCATCGTGCAACTGGCGGCCAGCCGGCGCGGCATCGCGGCGCTGCCCAGCTGGGGCCTGCAGAGCTACCTGTCCCATGACTACGTGCAGGGCCTGCGCATCGGCCCCAAGGGCCTGTGGAGCGAGCTGCACGCCATCTGCCCCAAGGCGCAGGCCACGCGCCCGCACATGCAAGACATCGCCGAGATCATGCGCACCGAATGCGCGCGCCTGCCCGGCATCGAATGGCTGGCCTGAGCCCGCCGCCTCCCCCTTTTGAAAGGCCTCACATGCTGGACACCCAGGAAATCGAAACCGGCCCGCACCCCACGGCCAGCCTCATCATCCTGCACGGCCTGGGCGCCGACGGCAGCGACTTCGTGCCCGTCTGCGGCGAACTCACGCTCGACGAGGTCGGCCCGGTGCGCTTCGTGCTGCCCAGCGCGCCGGTGCGCCCGGTCAGCCTCAACAACGGCCACCCGATGCGGGCCTGGTACGACATCCTGCCGGTGTCGGGCCCGAGGCGCGAAGACGAAGCCTCGCTGCGCCAGGCGCATGAACAGGTGGAGTGGCTGATCGAGCGCGAGGTGGCGCGGGGCATCCCGTCGCAGCGCATCGTGCTGATGGGCTTCTCACAAGGCTGCGCCATGGCGCTGATGACCGGCCTGCGCACCCGCCACAAGCTGGCGGGCCTGGTGGCCTTGTCAGGCTACCTGCCCCTGCTGGAGACCACGGCCGCCGAGCGGCACGCCGCGAACCAGGACACGCCGATCTTCATGGGCCATGGCAGCTTCGACGACGTGGTCGCGGCCTCACGCGGGGAAGCCGCGCGAGACCACCTGCGCGGGCTGGGCTACGCGGTGGACTGGCGCAACTACCCGATGGACCACAGCCTGTGCATGGCGGAGGTGGATGACATCCATGGTTGGGTGGCGAGGCGGTTGGGGCTGGGGGCGTGAAGGTGAGATGGGCGCGCTGAATGTCAGTGGACACGTCCATCACCCCACAGGCTCAACCCGCACCGGCCGGTTGTTGGCGTACTTCAGTTCGTCATCGCCACCGATGTAGCAGCAACGCGGGTCGGAGGGCAACGTCACGTCTTTGGCGAAGCCGGCCAGGGAGTCGTGCACGAAGGTGTCGAAGAAGAAGATGACTTTGGGATCCGTCAAGCCCTGGCCGTGCACGAACTCTTCGTCATGGGCTTGAATGAGCGCTGCGTAGTGGGGCCTCAAAGGTGAAGCGTTGCTGCGGCTGCGCTCCTTCAGGAAGGCCACATCCTTCATCAACTGACGGTCATAGGCGTCGAGGTTGCCCACCAATTCGCCGCCATGACTGGGCAGGGTGCGCAGCTTGGCCCGCTCGCGCAAGTAAGGGTCATTGAGGGCGTCGAAGCGCTCTTTGGCCGCCAGGTAGGCCCGATGCTCGGTTTGGTGCTGATGCCCGGGGGCCGCTTGGGTGGCGGACTCCCAGGCCGACTGCTTGGCCACCATGTCTCGTTCGGCTGCGCGGCGCTGCGGGTCGTTTTCCAGGGCAGACATGCGAGCCTGGGTGGCGCTTGCCTCCTTGCGGTAGGTGGCTTCACCTGAGTCGATGGCGTGCGCGTCCTGGGCCCTCAGCTTCAGGCGAATCTTGCGAAAGCGCCACTTCAGGTAGAGCTTGTTGTGGGCCAGCAAGGCTTCGCCCAATTTGCCACCTGACAGCCCTGGCTGTTTCAGTGTGTGGTTGAAGCGTTCCTGCAATTCAGGGTCGAACGCGAAGTCCGCCTGATTGGAGGCAACATCCAACGACAGCAGCGGCACACCAGCCAGAACGGCTTCGTCGTACATCTTGCGCAGAGGGATCTTGCTGAGCATGAACTGACTGATCATGCTTTTCCCCGCTTCACCCGGTCGGTATCCCCCGCCAACGTTGGAGTGGGCGCCAGGGTAGACGATCTCCTCGGCGTTGTCGGGCAAGCGATTGCCGTCCCAGATCGTGTCCAGCGGGAAGGAGTTGCGGATTTCGTTCATGGCGATGAGGTGCAGGGTGCGCTGCACCACCGGGGGCACTCGCAGGTTGCCCGCCCAGCCGAGGTGACCATCCCAAGGCGTGGGCGTGGGGTCGGCGCCGGGCTGATCGCCAAAGGCCTGGGCAGCCAATCCGCTGCTGCCATCCCGCCGACGGGATTCGAGCGCAGGCTCGAGGTCGCGCCACTTCTTGGCCAGGAACAGGGAGTTGAGTCCAGCACTGGCCGGGATGCCCACCGAAGCCACCGTGTCGAACAAACCGAGGAACTGGACGGCAAAGGGTTTGCCGATGGTGGGCCAGGCGTGTTGCCCTGGCTTGCCTCGCAGAGGCTGGCAGCGATCCTGGAGGCGACGAGCGAAGGCGCGCGCCAGCGTGGCACCGCGCGAGAAGCCGAACAGGTAGACCTGGATGGTCTCGACCTTGTCGGCCGGGTGACGGGTGATGGTTTCGTCCAGCCAACGCATGGCCTGGTCCAGGCGGGCTTCGCCGTGGCGAGCGAAGGCGGCACCGTCGTCATCACCTGTGTCTCCGATGTCTGGAAAGTAGGTTCCGAGGCCGGGGATGTAGTGCTTGTAAACCCCTTGATCTTCCACGTCCTTGGGATAGGCCTGAAACAGCCGCGCGACGTTGCTGTGCTCATCGGTCCCGATGTCGGCATCCAGGTTATTTCCTGTGCCGTCAAAAAAGAAACCGACCTTCAGGTTGAGCTTGCAGGTGTAGGCCAACGGCTGGCTGGAGAGCCTGCACTGCAAGGCCTTGGCCTGGTCCAACAGGCTCAAGCCGCTCGACGGGGCAGGCGGCGCCGGGGCCACGGGCGCATTCAAGGTTTGGCTGGCTGACGCACTGGTCAGCAGCGCCGTCAGGTCCCCCTTGAGCGCGGGCCCCACCTGACTTTTCCCCTCACGGGGTGGCTTGTTTGAGCTGATCATCGGTGCAGTCCGGGTAGGTGTGATGAACGCCTGGGCGCAGGCCACGGTGGTCATCGGGCAAAACCAGCCGAGGGCGTGAGTAACCTTGGGTGATGGCTGCCTCCACATGCCCATCAGGGAAGATGTGAATCTCCAATGCACGAGGCTTGCCCTGCGAGAGGTCAACGGCCAACGCTTCAGCCTCTTTCCACAAGCTCAATCTCTTGCTGTAGAAGCGCTGCCCGAAGGGATAAGGGTTCGGCTCTTGCCACATGCAGTACGCGCCAACCCATCGAACCTTGAGCTTGATGGGCAAAGGTGTACCTGGGCTGAATGAAGCGCAACACACGGAACCACCGCCGCCAGACGTGGGTCCGCTGACATAGAGGTTGCCACCGCCCTGACCATCGACGGTGAAGCTGTTGATGTAGTCGTCGGTGTAGTTGTAGCCCTGGATCAAAAGTGACTTCGCATCGACATTCAGGCGCGATTCGGCTGGCTGAGGGGCGACTTCGGAGATGGGCGCTTGTGCCTGCGCGCAGCCCATCAGCAGCGACAGCGCGCAGGTTGCCGTCAACAGCCATGGCGCCGTCAGGCTGCGCTTGAGCGCGGGCCCTGGCTGGCTGTTGCCCTCACGGGGTGGCTTGTTTGAGCTGATCATCGGTGCAGTCCGGGTAGGTTGGCGGCGGGCCAGGGCGGCGGTAGCTGTCAGTTCGCGGCAGCATCATGCGGGGAGGGGAGTACCCCTGGGTGATGGCCGCCTCCACATGCCCATCAGGGAAGATGTGCACCTCCAAGGCGCGAGGCGTACCTTGCGAGAGGTCAACGGCCAACGCCTCAGCCTCTTTCCACAAGCTCAATCTCTTGGTGTAAAAGCGCTGCCCGAAGGGATAGGGGTTCGGCTCTTGCCACATGCAGTACGCGCCAACCCATCGAACCTTGAGCTTGATGGGTAAACGTGCCCCCTGGCTGAAAGAAGCACAACACACTGATTTACCGCCGCCAGATTGAGGACTGCTGACGTACAGGTTCCCGCCCCCTTGACCATCCACGGTGAAACTGTCGATGTAGTCGTCGGTGTAGTTGTAGCCCTGGATGAGCAGGGACCGAGCATCCGACACCAGTCGGTCATCAGCTTTCGCGGCGGCATCGAACGCCGAGGGCTGCGCCTGCGCACACCCGATCCAGAGTGCCACCACGCCTGCAGCGCCCCATGGCAGCTGATTCCACGCAACCCACACAACACCAGCAGGCTTCATGATGACTGCCCCGCGGTGGCCCGCTCAATCACTTGAAGCAAGCTCATGCGTTGGTGGGACATCTCATCCACCCAGGGTGCCCAATCGGATCGCAGGTGAAAGCCTGCCCCCAGTTTGAGAGACAGCACGCCCACCATGACCTTGTCGGCAAGGCCATCAAGGTGCCACAACGCAGCCAGGTCCAGACAATCGCGGACCAGGCTCACCCGCTGCGTGACGGACAGGCGCATGAACTCGGTGGGCGCGGCGCGGGCCAGTTCCGGCATGACTTGATCCACTTCCGACGCGGCCAGCAACGTGGCGAACTGGCGATCGTCCAACAGCAAAGGCGCCTCGAAAGCGTCGGGCTCACCCGCATGGCCCAAGGCGATGCCACGCAAGACGTGACTGCGATCCAGGCGCAGCCATTCATGCCCCATCGCCAGAAAGGCCTTGCGTTGTGGCTCGTTGAGCACCTGAACCAATTCAGGAAGCACACGGGGATCGAAATGACGCAGCAGGATCGGGTGGTTGTCGGGCAACTCGGCTTCGGTTCTGCGGCGCAAGCGATCAGCCAACACGCCAACTGTCAGGGGGCTGACGATCCAGCTGACGGCAGGGCCACGCAGGGCCCACTCACACGTCTGCGCCAACAGCCGGGGCATGCCCTCGTCGCGCAAAGGCAGCAGCCATGGCGTGGCAAGCAAAGCATCTGGGCGCTCGTCTTGCAGAACGGACACCGCTCCAGCCTTCCTGATCTGAGCGCAGACGCTGGACGCCTGATCCAAGTGGAACAGTCCGGCCATGTCGATCAAGGCAAAGACCGCATGCCCCACAGGACGGGCATCGATGCGTGTGCGCAGCGCATGCGCCAGTTGATCAGGCATGCTCAACCACGTTTGGCAAAAGGTGAGCCGGACTTGGCCGCGTTCAGCAGGCAACTCACACAAACAGACTGCGGCATGTCTGGCATGCGCCAACCTTGCGTCGCCCCACCCACCATCGACTTCACCCCCGCCCGCACAGTGATCTTGCCCGGGCACTGCGCCGTGAACTGCCCGCCTTCGACGGTGATGCTGGCCCCGCCCGCCACCGACAGCACCACCCGCTTGGCCGCCGCGATGTTGACCACCCCGCTGGCCGTCTTGAGCTCCAGCGTCTGCTTGGCCGCCACCTGCGCCGCCCCGGCTTGTGCCTGCAGGTCGATGGCGCCTTGTGCGGCGATCAGGGTCAGGCCCTTGCCCGCTGATTCCCCGCCCGCCTGGATGGCGCCCGCCAGCACGCCGATGCCTTGTGCCGCCTGCACCCGCACCTGCCCGCCCACGGCCCAGTGGCTGTCTTGCCCGCTGGCGATTTGCGTGGTGTCCTGGCTGCTGAGGTGCCAGTCCTGTCCGGCCGTCAGGCCGATGCCCGCTTTGCCCACCAGGGCGATGTTCGGGTCGGCCATGTGGGGCAGTTTGTCGGTGCCCGTGCCGGTGGCTTTGTCGGCCGCGTCGGCCACGGCGTTGGGCAAGCTCGTGGTGCTGACGGTGCCCATCAGGCTCTTGGTGAGCGCGGCCGCCGGTGCGAGCGCGTCGTCGAGCGTGCTTTGCTGGGCCGCGCGGCTGCCGGCCGCGGTGGCCAGGCCCACGCTCTGGTGCGTGGTGGCGGCCTGGTGGAAGGCCTCGGCCAGTTGCTGCGCCTGGCGCGCCAGGGCGATGCCGGCGGCGTTGTCGCCCGCGGGCTCGGCCGTGATGGCGCCCTGGTTGCCCGGGCGCAGGCTGAAGGTGCTGAGCATGACGCCGCGGGCTGCGCGCAGGCCGCCCCAGGCGTCGGTGCGCAGCTCCAGACCCAGGCCGCGCAAGCTGCCGCGGTGGTTGTCGGCCTGGTGAAGCAGGTGACCCATTTGCAGCCAGGTCTGGGCCTGCGTGGTGTGCAGCTGGGTGCGCAGCTGGCCAGGGGTGTCGTCCCACACCAGCTGGTTGTGGCCGCTGCCGCCGAACTCCTTGCTCTTGACACCGCTGAGCGCGGCCGCGTTGGCCTGGCCCGCCGCGCCCGGGCTGGCCGCCGCAGACGCCGCGCCGTGCCAGGCGGGGCTGTGGCCGCCCGAGCCCGAGCCGATGCGGTTGCCCTGGCTGCTGGGGTGGTGGTCGCTGGACTGGGACAGCGCGTCGAGCGGGGCGTCGGCCGCGGCGCCGCCGGGCGTGGGCGCGATGCCCGACTCGCCCTGGCCGTTGTGCAGGCTGGCCAGGACCACGGGGCGGTCGATGTCGTTGTTGAGGAAGCCGACCAGCACCTCTTGCCGGCGGACACCAGCGGCCTTGGCAGCGACTTGAAAAACAGTCCAGCGAGTGGGGCCGAGGCGGCGGTGGGGATGGTGTGGGTTCAGGTACACCGTGCAAACACAACCTACAGGGCGGAATTAAAACGCCCCGGGCCTCACGCGCAGCGTGGCCGCGACCCTGTCCCACAAACCAAGCGCCTGGGCTTCAGTCAAGGATGACTTATCCAAGTCTTTGAGCATGGCTTTTTCCTCCAGCGTGCGCTCTGGTGCGGGGATGCGAAAGCCGTTAAAAAGCCTCAGTTCCACAAACGGCTTGGCTGGGTCTGACGCAGTTTCGTTGCCGTGCAGCATGAACATGGTCCCGGGTACACGGTCGGGCGTGGGCCCGCGCATCAGCCATTCTTCATAGGGCATGCCGTTGATGTCTCGCTTGCCTTTGCGAATGGTCTGCGTACCTGAGCCCTGCATCTCCTTTTCGACCTGGGCTGTTCGCTCCAGCAGGGTGTTGCGTTCACGCACGGTGGTCGTGTGGTTGAAGTCGAAGTAGAGGTCAGGCGAGTCTTGCAGGTGATACGAAACATTGATGGCTTGCTGATCGCTGGGCGCGCCCGCCACGAAGCCGTTTGCAATGCAGTCGCCTTGATCCGTCGGGATCTCATTGTCTTTGCGCCCGCGTACGCGGCTGAATACGCGGAGCAGGTGATCCAGTTTCTGGGGCGTATCTGTCGGGAAGTCTTTGATCCACGGCTCGCTCACATACGCCGTTCCTTCGCTTTCATTTGCCTTGACTGACAACTGGATCAGGTAACCGTTCTTCCATGCCCACAGCTCCAAAATGCGAGCAAAATCAGCCGAGCCACTGCCCTCGGCTCTATTAAAAACACGCACGCTCCTATCCGCTCCAGGCAGAGATTCAATGCGCTTCAAGAATGGGTTTTCAGGCTCCCCATCCATGTGCTTCTTGCGCAACTCTGCTTCCCTGCGCTGAATGACGCTGTCGAACGCCAAACGATCCATGGGCCGAATCTGGGCATCAACTTGATCAATCACCGATTGAGCTTCTGTGCTGACGACGAACACATTAGGCAAGTCGATAAGGTATCGACCAACACTGCGTGTTTGGGCTCGCTCCATCAGTTGACCGATGTACTTGGCTTCTTGTTCTGTCATGCTTGGCACCTTTGGAGAGCAGGCACTCAGTGGCCAGCCGCACACAAATGTGGCCAGTGCACTCGTGTGACGAAGAAAATGTCGGCGCGTGCTCATTCGTACTTCAGCGATGTTTGAGTGGCCGCCTGCGCTATCTGAACAATCGCACGCAAAGTGAACAGGCAGGCACGCTCGTTGTCTGCACCATTGCTGCGTTTGTATGCGGGCTCGTGCTCTACTTCTACCTGCAGCATGGATTTGCAATGCGCTTTGGGTGCGACACCTGACCTGTAAGGCACAGTGCCGTCACCAGACTCATCGGGGTCGCTGATGCGAAACAATTCTGTGTATGGTTTGCCGCCAGCATCAAAGACCGGATATCGGTTCTTGCCAATCAGATCAGGCGTTGTCGCCCCAGTGCCCCGCCACGGCGTGTCATCTTTAGCCATGATTTCCTGCATCTTCGGCACGGGCATGTTGGCCCGGGCGCGCGCATGATCCAAACGGGTATCGCGCTCCCAGCTCACGGTTCCGTAGGCCTTGTGCTTGTCTGATTGACCAAAAAATGCATGTGTCGCAGCGTGGTACTTACCTTTGACCTTGTTGTGGAAGACTTCAACATCTTTTCTGATCGTTCCGGCAAAGGCAAGCCAATCCGCATCCACCCGCGCCTGCCGCTTCTTCGGGTCCGCTTCTTTGTTGAGGGGGTTGATCAGGCGGTCTTCGCACATGCTCCACCACTTGCCGCGCACGGTGTAAATCTCACCATACGGGTCGCCTTGCTGCGGCAGGCTCACAACATTGCCACCATCGCGCACTTTCAGCCAGCCGTTGCCGTACTCCGGGGTGGGCAGCAGTTGCATTGGCCCAGGAGCGCTCGATAACACAGCCGTCATTTCGGCAGCATCTTCACCCAGCACCTTCGATGCTGCGACTGGGCCTTCCGTGCCGGATTTGAAGCGACGGTATACCGCAGCAGCGCCGATGGCTGGCATCACACCATGCACGACGCCAAAGATCTTGTCGCGGTAGCCCAGCACTTCAGAGCAATGCCGAGCGACCAGACCGCCCATGCTGTGCGTGACGACGATGACTTTCTCGCACTTGCGCTTTTCTGCTCGGTAACGGGCGATCACCTCATCAATCCGCTTGCCCAGTCGTTCTGCGCTCTTTGCGTTGGAGTCCAACCAGTTGTAGCCACATGCATGCACTGGAAACCTGTAGCGATAGCTCAAAGCCACTTCGTCGCGCGTCAGTGCGGCTTCGCCCATCAGCACGCGCAGACTCTTGCCAATGAGATTCGCGCGCAAGCCATCCTTGGCTTGATCAAAATCGTTCAAAGCGTTTTCCAACCAAACCAAAAATTCTGAGTAGCTCATGGCGCCGACTTCTCCCCAGCCTCGGCGTTTGAGTTCTCCAGGCGTTTGCGCCGTTCCACTTGGTAGCTTGCCCCCATCGTCCACCCTCATCGTTGAGGGCGTCAACGCCACCTTGCGCGATTCAGGTCCCCGACCCAGCCAGGGAAGCATCGACATGGTGGAGTTCAAGGTCCACGATGTGCCCTTTGCGGACCCAATGCCCTTCAAATTGCTGCCCATGACCCCGGGCACAAAGATGACCGGGATGATTCGATCTGGAACCATGTCCATCTTGGCGACGGAGCTGTCAGGCGCGGTCATCTGCGCTTTCCAGACTGGATTGCCTCGGGCATCGAATTGAGGCGCAATCTTGCGCTCGATGGGGCTGCTCTGTGTCATGTCTTGATCTCAAGCCTCGGGCAACAGTCGGAAGGACAGGCCTTCAGGGAAGTCGCTTTTTTGCAAGCCCGTATTGCCCGCTGAATCGGTGGTGCCTCGCACCACCGTGCCATCTCCTCGCCGGATCTCAAACCTGCGATTAACAACAGGCTTGCCGTCAAAAGGCCAGGCCAGAGTCAGGTCTTCGTCGAATTTTGATGGCCCGGGCATGGCGTTCATCGCATGCGCGTACGTCCCCGGCCCCACCATCGACTTCACCCCCGCCCGCACCGTGATCTTGCCCGGGCACTGCGCCGTGAACTGCCCGCCTTCGATGGTGATGCTGGCCCCGCCCGCCACCGACAGCACCACCCGCTTGGCCGCCGCGATGTTGACCACCCCGCTGGCCGTCTTGAGCTCCAGCGTCTGCTTGGCCGCCACCTGCGCCGCCCCGGCTTGTGCCTGCAGGTCGATGGCGCCTTGTGCGGCGATCAGGGTCAGGCCCTTGCCCGCTGATTCCCCGCCCGCCTGGATGGCGCCCGCCAGCACGCCGATGCCTTGTGCCGCCTGCACCCGCACCTGCCCGCCCACGGCCCAGTGGCTGTCTTGCCCGCTGGCGATTTGCGTGGTGTCCTGGCTGCTGAGGTGCCAGTCCTGTCCGGCCGTCAGGCCGATGCCCGCTTTGCCCACCAGGGCGATGTTCGGGTCGGCCATGTGGGGCAGTTTGTCGGTGCCCGTGCCGGTGGCTTTGTCGGCCGCGTCGGCCACGGCGTTGGGCAAGCTCGTGGTGCTGACGGTGCCCATCAGGCTCTTGGTGAGCGCGGCCGCCGGTGCGAGCGCGTCGTCGAGCGTGCTTTGCTGGGCCGCGCGGCTGCCGGCCGCGGTGGCCAGGCCCACGCTCTGGTGCGTGGTGGCGGCCTGGTGGAAGGCCTCGGCCAGTTGCTGCGCCTGGCGCGCCAGGGCGATGCCGGCGGCGTTGTCGCCCGCGGGCTCGGCCGTGATGGCGCCCTGGTTGCCCGGGCGCAGGCTGAAGGTGCTGAGCATGACGCCGCGGGCTGCGCGCAGGCCGCCCCAGGCGTCGGTGCGCAGCTCCAGACCCAGGCCGCGCAAGCTGCCGCGGTGGTTGTCGGCCTGGTGAAGCAGGTGACCCATTTGCAGCCAGGTCTGGGCCTGCGTGGTGTGCAGCTGGGTGCGCAGCTGGCCAGGGGTGTCGTCCCACACCAGCTGGTTGTGGCCGCTGCCGCCGAACTCCTTGCTCTTGACACCGCTGAGCGCGGCCGCGTTGGCCTGGCCCGCCGCGCCCGGGCTGGCCGCCGCAGACGCCGCGCCGTGCCAGGCGGGGCTGTGGCCGCCCGAGCCCGAGCCGATGCGGTTGCCCTGGCTGCTGGGGTGGTGGTCGCTGGACTGGGACAGCGCGTCGAGCGGGGCGTCGGCCGCGGCGCCGCCGGGCGTGGGCGCGATGCCCGACTCGCCCTGGCCGTTGTGCAGGCTGGCCAGGACCACGGGGCGGTCGATGTCGTTGTTGAGGAAGCCGACCAGCACCTCTTGCCCGATGCGCGGAATGAACTGGTGGCCCATGCCGGGGCCGGCCAGGCGCTGCATGACGCGCACCCAGCAGCTGTGCTCGCTGGGGCGGCGCTGCGGGGTGTCGACGCCCGCGCCGTGGCTCTGCCAGTGGAAGCGCACCTTGATGCGACCGAAGCGGTCGGTGTGCAGCTCCTGGGCGCCTTGGGGGCTGACCTGGGCGTCGGGGCCGACGACGATGGCGGTTTGCGGGCCGAGCGCGGTGGGGTGTGGCCGCGGGCGAAGGCCGGTTTCGTCGAGCAGGACGGGGCGCCAGGGCACGTCGCGGCGCACGGCCTGGAAGTGGCAGGCGAAGCCCGTTCGCTCAGCGTGGTCGTGCAGGGGCTGGGTGTTGAGTGCCCCGCCGACGTCGGGCTCGAAGCCGGCCGGGCGAGGGTGCAGCGGCCAGCGGGGTGGGCGCGCAGGCGTCGCTGGCGAGAGCGGGCGCAGCAAAGCCTGGATGTCCTTGGGCAGGTTGTTGACGCCGACGGCGTGCACCTGGGTGAAGAAGAGCTCGTGGGTGTCGCCCGCGGTGGGCAGCAGGCTGAGCGTGGACTGGGTGATCGAGGCCCGGGTGCCCGCGCGCAGGGTGCGCACGCTGCCACGGCCCATCCAGCGCTTGTAGCGCGCCTCGTGCGCCTGCTGCAGCAAGGTGGCGGCGAAGCGGGCTTCGTCCTGGTTGGAGAAGACGAAGTCGCCCGTGGGGTCGTGGCTGTGCAGCCAGGTGTCGAGCGCGCGGGCCGACTCGGGACCCCATTCGTGCGCGGTGGGCACCTCGGTGCTGATGGCCTGGTGGGCCTTGTGATCCCAGCCTTGCAAGATGGTGGCGGTGGTGCCCAGTCGGCGCTGGGCGGCCAGGGCGGTGACGCTGTCTTGCTCTTCCTGGCTGGTGGCGCCGTGGAAGCGGATGCCCCGACCTCCCAGGCTGTGCGCGCTGGTCGGGTCTTCGGGCTGCTGGGCGCTGTGCACGAAGAAGACGACGCGGTGGCCCATGGGGCCCTCCGGGTGCTCTTCGACGCGCCACGCGATGCCCTCTTCGGCCAGCAGGCGCTGGATGAAGTCGAGGTCGCTCTCCCGGTACTGCACGCAGTAGGCGCGCTGGCCGCCGTTGCGCGCAAACAGGCCTTGGGCCACGTGCTCGGCCACGCCGTCGTCCCAGTGCCAGGCGGCGAGCTGGGGGTGGTCGGCGAACACGGCTTCGACGATGTCGATGACGCTGGCGTCCTGCCAGATGCGGCTGCACAGGGTGTGGCCCAGCAAGGCCACCCAGGGCTGCAGCAGAAGGGCTTTGCGCGCGAAGCCGCCGTCGGACTGCAGGGCGCGGGCTTCGGTGACGACGCCGGTGCGGCGCACCTCGCTGCCGTCGGACAGGCGGGTGGTGAGGGTGAGCGGGCGGGCGTGCAGGGACTTGAGCTCGACGTGGGCGTCCAGCGTGAGGGCGTGGACGCTCAGCTCGAAGGGCTGGGAAACGGCTTCGTGCAGCTCGAAGCGCTCGACCATGAGGGTGGCGGGCAGCGGCTGGTCCGCGTGGGTGGCCGCCAACGCGTGCAGTCGGCTGTCTTGCGCCCAGGCGGACAACAGCCCGGCCAGGTCCGACAGGCTCGGCAGATTCATGGGTCCCTGATGGTTTGATTCTTGGTGCCGGGAGTTTAGAAGGACCGCCGCCCCTCCCCCCTCCCCCCATCAGGGGCCCAATTGCAACAATTGCAAGCAGGGCGAAACAGGTCGAAACAAAGCGGCTCAACCCCCAGCGGGGAGCCGGGCGCGCGCGCGCTCCAGGGCGAAGTCGATGAAGGTGGACGCGGCCCGCGTGGGGTGGCGGTTGGGCATGTAGAGCATGAACAGGCGCGTGCCGAAGATGCTGAGCTTCCAGTCGTCCAGCGTGGTCAGCACCTCGCCGGCGTCGATGAGGGACTGGACCACGTAGTCGGGCACGAGGCCCACGCCCAGGCCGGCCTGGATGGCCTCGCGCAGGAACAGGAAGTTCTCGGACGTGAGCGTGGGCGACAGGGGCACCTCGTGGCGCTCGCCGTGCAGGTAGGCGGCCAGGCGCAGCTGCCGGCCCACCACGGCCGAGGTGATGAGCGGTGCGCTGCACAGGTCTTCCAGGCGGGTGGGCAGGCCGTGTGCCAGGACGTAAGGCGCGGAGGCGCAGGCCACGTAGCGCACCGGGCCCATGTCGCGCGCCACCAGCTGCTCGGGTGGGTCGGTCAGCACGCGCACGGCGATGTCGACCTCGTCGCGCATGAGGTCGACGACGCGGTTCTCGAAGACCACGTCCAGCACGATGCCGGGGTGGGCTCGCTTGAAGTCGATCAGCCAGGGCGCCATCACCAGCTGGCCGTAACCGCTGGGCACGCTCAGGCGCACGCGGCCTTGCAGGGTCTGGCCCAGGGTGGCGACGGTGTCGCGCGCGGCGGCGAGCTCGTCGCGGATGCGCCGGCCGTGCTCGTACAGGCGCAGGCCGACTTCGGTGGGCGCGATGCGGCGGGTGCTGCGGCGCACCAGCTGCTGGCCCAGGTTGCGCTCGAGCTGGGCGAGGTGGTAGCTGACGTTGGCGCGGCTGGTTTTGAGGCGCCGGGCGGCTTCGCTGAGCGAGCCGGCGTCGAGGATGTCGACCAGCAGGGTCAGGGCGTGGAGGTCCATGGGGGTTGACATGCGAGACCGATTGTCAAGCTTGATTTGACAGCCTGTCAATGCTCGCCCGGATTGTCAAAAACCAAACCCTCTCGAACAATCGGCGATCACCGCACAGGCACCGAACCGGCCGCCCCCACATGACCCCCACCCCCACCGACGCACCCACCGACGCCCAGGCCGCCGCCCAAGCCGCCGCTTTGGCCCACCTCCAGCGCGCCGAACGAGCGGCGGCGGACACCCCGCAGGCGCGCCAAGGCACGCCACGACCGGTGCGGCGCGTGGGCGTGGTCGGCGGCGGCACCATGGGCGCGGGCATCGCATTGGCGCTGCTGAACGCCGGCTTGCCGGTGGTGATGGTCGAGCGCGACGAGGCCGCACTGGCGCAAGGCCGCGCCCGCATCCAGGCGGTGCTCGACGGTCAGGTGGCCAAGGGTCGCCTGACCGCCGGCGACCGGGCGGCGGTGATGGCGCGCTGGCAAGGCAGCACCCACTTCGCCGACCTGCACGACGCGGACCTGGTGATTGAAGCCGTGTTCGAGGACCTGGCCGTCAAGCACGCGGTGTTCGCGCAACTGGCACAGCACTGCCGACCGGGGGCCGTGCTGGCCACCAACACGTCCTACCTGGACATCAACGAGATCGCGCGGGCCTGCCCTCGCCCGCAGGACGTCATCGGCCTGCACTTCTTCTCGCCGGCGCACGTCATGAAGCTGCTGGAGATCGTGGTGCCCGAGGCGGTCAGCGCCGACGTGGTGGCCACGGCCTTCGAGCTGGCGCGCCGGCTCAAGAAGGTGGCGGTGCGCGCCGGCGTGTGCGACGGCTTCATCGGCAACCGCATCCTGGCGGCGTACCGCGCGGCGGCTGACCACCTGATGGAAGACGGCGCCTCGCCATATGAGATCGATGCGATGGCGCGCGCGTTCGGCTTCCCCATGGGGCCGCACGAGGTGAGCGACCTGGCCGGGGGCGACATCGGCTGGGCCACGCGCAAACGGCGCCGCGCCGCGCGCGACCCTCGGGCACCGGCCGTGCGTGACGTGCAGATCGCCGACCGGCTGTGCGAACGCGGCTGGTTCGGCCAGAAAACCGGGCGCGGCTGGTACCGCTACGAAGCCGGCAGCCGCAGCGGCTCGCCGGACCCGGAAGTGCTGGCCATCGTCGAGGCCGAGCGCGTGCGCGCGGGCATCGCGCCACGCCACTTCACGCGCGAGGAGATCGAGCGTCGCTGCATCGCGGCCCTGGTCAACGAGGGCGCGAAGGTCGTGGCAGAAGGCATCGCGCTGCGCCCGCTGGACGTGGACGTGACGCTGGTCAACGGCTACGGATTCCCGCGTCAGCGGGGTGGGCCGATGTGGCACGCCGACCAGCTCGGGCTGGACCGCATCCTCGCCGACATCCAGGCCTTTGCGCAAGAAGACCCGCTGTTCTGGCAGCCTGCGCAGCTGCTGGTCGAGCTGGTGGCCAGCGGGCGCCACTTCGAGAGCCTGAACCCCGTCGACTGACGAACAGAACCCCAAAAACCGGAGCCCGCCATGGACCTGAGTTTCACGCCTGAAGAGCAGGCTTTCCGCGCCGAGGTGCAGGCTTTCCTGCGCGAGCAGGTGCCCGCGCACCTGACCGAGAAGGTGCGCGCGGGCCGCCACCTGAGCAAGGCCGAACACGAGCAGTGGCACGCCACCCTCCACGCACAGGGCTGGCTGGCCAACCACTGGCCGCGCGAATGGGGCGGCACCGGCTGGAGCGCCGTGCAGAAGTTCATCTTCGAGCACGAATGCGCGTTGGCCGACTGCCCGCGCACCGTGCCTTTTGGCGTGAACATGCTGGGCCCCGTGCTCATCAAGTACGGCAGCGAGGCGCAAAAGCGCCACTGGCTGCCGCGCATCCTCAGCGGTGAAGACTGGTGGTGCCAGGGCTACTCGGAACCGGGTGCGGGCTCGGACCTGGCCTCGGTCAAGACCGCGGCGGTGAAAGACGCCTCGGGCGAGTTCTACGTGGTCAACGGCCAGAAGACCTGGACCACGCTGGGCCACCACGCCAACATGATCTTCTGCCTGGTGCGCACCGACCGCGAGGCCAAGAAACAGGAAGGCATCGGCTTCCTGCTCATCGACATGAACACACCCGGCGTGGAAGTGCGCCCCATCGTCACGCTGGACGGCGAGCACGAGGTCAACGAGGTCTTCTTCACCGACGTGAAGGTGCCCGTGGGCAACCTGGTGGGCGAAGAGCACAAGGGCTGGACCTGCGCCAAGTACCTGCTGACCTACGAGCGCACCAACATCGCGGGCGTGGGCTTCTCGGTGGCGGCGCTGGCGCGCCTGAAGTCCGTGGCCCAGCGCGTGAAGAAGAGCGGCCAGCCGCTGGCACGGGACCCGCTGTTTGCGGCGCGCCTGGCTCAAGTCGAGATCGAACTGGAGAACATGAAGACCACCAACCTGCGCGTGATCGCGGCCGTGGCCGGCGGCGGCGCACCGGGCGCCGAAAGCTCCATGCTGAAGATCAAGGGCACCGAGATCCGCCAGGAGCTCAACGCGCTGATGCGCCGGGCCATGGGGCCGCATGCGCTGGCCTTCGTGGACGAAAGCCTCGAAGGGTTCGATGGGCCGGAGGGCGCGCAGCCCGAGGCCCGCTTCGCCACCGCGCAGTACTTCAACAACCGCAAGCTGTCGATCTTCGGCGGCTCCAACGAGATCCAGAAGAACATCGTCTCCAAGATGATCCTGGGACTGTGAGGACCACGCCATGAATTTCACCCACACCGAAGACCGCCGCATGCTGGCCGACACGCTGGGCCGCTACGTGGCCGAGCAGGCCGGCTTCGACGACCGCATGGCCACGGCCGCCTCCCCCGAGGGCTTCAGCCGCGAGCGCTGGGCCGCGTTCGCGGAGCTGGGCGCCATCGGGGCGCTGTTCGGCGAGGCCGATGGCGGCTACGGCGGCGCCGGCTTCGACCTCGCGGTGGTGTTCGAGGCGCTCGGCCAGGGCCTGGTGCTGGAGCCCTTCCTGCCTGCCTTGCTGGCCGGCAGCGCCGTGGCCCACGCCGGCACCGCCGAGCAAAAGATGATGCTGGCGCCGCTGATCGAAGGCCGCAGCGTGGCAACGCTGGCCCACGAAGAGCCCGAGTCCTTCTTCGAACTGAATCGCGTGGCCACCCGGGCCACACGTCAAACCCACAGCCAGGGCGACGGCTGGGTGCTGCAAGGCCGCAAGACCGCGGTGCCGCTGGGCGACCAGGCCGACTGGCTGGTCGTGTCGGCGCGCACCTCCGGCGCCGTGGATGACGCCCAGGGCGTCTCGCTGTTCCTGGTGCCGACCGATGCGCCAGGCCTGGTGCGACGCGGCTGGCCCTCGCACGACGGCAGCCGCGTGGCCGACATCGCGCTGGATGGCCTTGAGCTGCCCGCCTCGGCGCTGCTGGGGGGGGCAGACCAAGCGGGCCAGGGCCTGGCCACGCTGGAGCACGCGGTGGGGCGCGGCATCCTGGCGCTGTGCGCCGAAGGCCTGGGTGCCATGGAGGCGGCCAAGCGCATGACCATCGAGTACCTGCAGACGCGCAAGCAGTTCGGGGTGCCCATCGGCAGCTTCCAGGCCCTCCAGCACCGCATGGCCGACGTGCTGCTGGAGGTCGAGCAAATGCGCTCGGCCGTCATCAACGCCGCGGCTGCGCTGGAGTCGGACCGCACCACGCGCGAGCGGGCGCTGTCGGCGGCCAAGGTCAGCATCGGCCGCATCGGCACGCGGGTGGCGCAAGAGGCCATCCAGCTGCATGGCGGCATCGGCATGACCTGGGAGCTGCCGCTGTCTCACCACGCCAAGCGACTGGTCCTGATCGACGCGCAACTGGGCGACGAGGACCACCACCTGGCGCGCTTCATCGAGCTGGGCCACGCGGCCTGACCGCCCACCACGCTCATCAACCGCCCACGTAACATCACCGCCATGTCAGATCGCCACCTCCCGCACTGGCCCCGTGGCGTTCCGCGCTCACTGGACTTCCCGCAGACGCACCTGTGGGCCAACGTCGCGGCCTCGGCGGCGCGCCACCCCGACAAGCCCTGCCTCGTGTTCTACGACAGCGTCGTCACGCACGGGCAGTTCAAGGCTCAGACCGAGTGGCTGGCCGGCTGGCTGCAGCAGGTGGCCGGCGTGCAGCGTGGCGACCGCGTGCTGCTGTGCACGCAGAACAGCCCGCAGTTCGCCATCGGCGCGTACGGCGTGCTGCGCGCCGACGCCGTGCTGGTGCCGGTGAACCCGATGAACCGAACGGAGGAGATCCGGCACCTGGTCCAGGACGCGGGTGCGAAGGTGCTGATCTGCGCGCAGGACCTGTTCGATCAGGTGGCGCCCTTGCTGGAAGAAGGACGGCGCACCGGCGAAGGCCTGCAGCACGTGCTCGTGGCCGCGTACAGCGACCACCTCACCGCGCCGACCGACATGCGCGTGCCCGATTTCATCGCCGCACCGCGCCAGGCCATCGACGCCGAAGGTGCCACCCTGTGGGCCGACGCCATGGCCCAGCACCGCCAGCCAGCACCGCTGCAAGGCGGCCCCGACGACCTCGCCGTGATGCCCTACACCTCGGGCACCACCGGCCAGCCCAAGGGCTGCATGCACACGCACCGCAGCATCATGTACGGCACCGTGGCGCGCAGCGTGTGGCTGGACAGCCCGCGTGATGCGGTGGTGCTGGCCACCCTGCCCTACTTCCACGTCACGGGTTTTCAAAGCAGCTTGAACAGCGTGCTGCACCTGGGCGCCACCGTCGTCATCCTGCCCCGCTGGGACCGCGACGTCGCGCTCGAATGCCTGCAACGCCAGCGCATCACCGCCGCGCAGATGATCTCGACCATGGTGGTGGACCTGCTGGCCCACCCCGGCATCGAAGGCGCCGACCTCAGCAGCCTGCAAAGCATCGGCGGTGGCGGCGCGGCCATGCCCGAAGCCGTGGCCGCGCGCCTGAAGGCCCTCACCGGCCTGGACTACATCGAAGGCTACGGCTTGTCTGAAACCATGGCGGCCACGCACATCAACCCCGTGCCGCGCCCCAAGAAGCAGTGCCTGGGCATCCCCATCTTCGACGTCGATGCGCGCGTGGTGAACCCCGAGACCTTCGAAGAGCTGCCACCCGGCGAAGTGGGCGAGATCCTCATCCACGGCCCGCAGCTGATGCAGGGCTACTGGCGCAACGACACCGCCAACGCCGAAGCCTTCGTCATGCTGGATGGCAAGCGCTTTTTGCGCACGGGCGACCTGGCCCGAACCGACGAAGACGGCTACTTCCACATGGTCGACCGGCTCAAGCGCATGATCAACGCCTCGGGCTTCAAGGTCTGGCCCAGCGAGGTCGAGGCCCTGCTCTACGCCCACCCCGCCATCCAGGAAGCCTGCGTGATCGGCGCGCGCGACGAGCGCCGAGGCGAAACCGTCAAGGCCATCGTCGTGCTCAAGCCCGATGCACGCGGTCAGGTCACCGAGGCCGACGTCGTCGACTGGGCGCACACGAACATGGCCGCCTACAAGGCGCCGCGCATCGTCACCTTCGCCGAGCGACTGCCCAAGTCGGCCACCGGCAAGATCCTGTGGCGTGAGCTGCAGGCGGCCGAGCCACGCTGAACCCCAACAGAACACAAGCGAGACCCCACATGAGCACCAGCAAAGCCACCTTCAACTGGGCCGACCCCCTGCTGCTGGACGACCAGCTCACGCAGGAAGAGCGCATGATCAAGGACGCCGCGCGCGACTACGCGCAAGGCAAGCTGCTGCCACGCGTGACCCTGGCCTTTCGCAACGAGCAGACCGACCCGGCCATCTTCCGCGAGATGGGCGAGCTGGGCCTGCTGGGCGCCACCATCCCGACCGAGTACGGCGGCGCGGGCCTGAGCTACGTGAGCTACGGCCTGATCGCGCGCGAGGTGGAACGCGTGGACAGCGGCTACCGCTCGATGATGAGCGTGCAGTCATCACTGGTGATGGTGCCGATCAACGAATTCGGCAACGAAGCCACCAAGCGCAAGTACCTGCCCAAGCTGGCCACCGGCGAGTTCATCGGCTGCTTTGGCCTCACCGAGCCCAATCACGGCTCCGACCCGGCCAGCATGCTCACGCGCGCCACCCAGGTGGACGGCGGCTACACGCTGCGCGGCAGCAAGATGTGGATCAGCAACTCACCGATCGCCGATGTGTTCGTGGTGTGGGCGCAGTTCAACGAAAACGGCAAGGACCAGATCCGCGGCTTCGTGCTGGAAAAAGGTTGGAAGGGCCTGAGCGCCCCCACCATCCACGGCAAGGTGGGCCTGCGCGCCAGCATCACCGGCGAGATCGTGATGGACGACGTCTTCGTGCCCGAAGAGAACGCCTTCCCCGAGGTGCGCGGCCTCAAAGGCCCCTTCACGTGCCTCAACAGCGCGCGCTACGGCATCTCGTGGGGCGCCATGGGCGCGGCCGAAGACTGCTGGTTCCGCGCGCGCCAGTACGTGCTCGACCGCCAGCAGTTCGGCCGCCCGCTGGCCGCCAACCAGCTCATCCAGAAGAAGCTGGCCGACATGCAGACCGAGATCGCCCTGGGCCTGCAAGGCAGCCTGCGACTGGGCCGCATGAAGGACGAAGGCACGGCCGCCGTCGAGGTCACCTCCATCATGAAGCGCAACAACTGCGGCAAGGCGCTGGACATCGCCCGACTGGCCCGCGACATGATGGGCGGCAACGGCATCAGCGACGAGTTCGGCGTGGCGCGCCACCTGGTCAACCTGGAGGTGGTCAACACCTACGAGGGCACGCACGACGTGCATGCCTTGATCCTGGGACGGGCTCAAACGGGCATCCAGGCCTTCTTCTGAGCCTCAGACCGCTGACCCCTGGAGGCCGGTCATTCAAACAGGTACGAAGTCGTACCATTTTGGCGCCCAAGGTCAACAACGAGGATAAACACCGATCCCTGAGCGCCCCCTCGTGGCGAGACTGGCGTCCGTTTCAAACGAATGACCCATGCCCACCATGCCCCGCCTCGCCGCCTTGATCTTGTCTGCTTTGATGTGCGTCACCGCTTGGGCGGGAGACGCCGCCCGCATGCGCCACCCCATCGTGCTGGTGCACGGGTTCACGGGCTTCGAGAGCCTCCTCGGGGTCGATTACTTCTATGGGATCCCCGAGGCCTTGCGCAAGGAAGGCGCCACCGTCTACATCGCGCGAGTCAACCCCGCCCAAACCACCGAGTTCCGAGGCGAGGAGCTGGTGCGCCAACTCCAGGAATGGGCGGCGCGTGACCGGGTCGAGAAATTCAACCTGCTCGGCCACAGCCACGGAGGCCCCACGGTGCGGTACGCCGCCAACGTGCTGCCGCACAGGGTGGCCAGCGCCAGTTCGCTGGCAGGGGCCCACCAGGGCACGCCCTTGTTCGACGAAGGCGGGCTGCTGAACCAGCCGGCAGGCCTGTCGTCCCTGACCCTCACGCCCGTCATGAAACTGCTGGGCTACCTCACGGGCACGCCGTCGCCCGACAGCGCCTCGGTGGCGGCCGCCACCACCTCCCTGAGCACCGAAGGCGCCGCCAGGTTCAACGCACGATTCCCGGCAGGCGCCCCCTTCAGCCCCTGCGGACAAGGCCCGGAGACGAGCGCCGTGGGCGGGCACACCATCCGGTGGTACTCCTACTCAGGCACCCGCCAGGTCACCAACTTGCTGGACCCCTCCGACGCCTTGCTCAAACTGGGCAGCCTGTCCATGCGAGGCGAAGAAAGCGATGGCGCGGTGACGCGCTGCTCCAGCCGCTGGGGACGCGTCATCCGCGACAACTACCCCTGGAACCACCTCGACGAGATCAACCAGGTGCTGGGCCTGATCGGGCCCTTCGCGCCGAGCCCCGTGGCGTTCTACATCGCGCACGCCAACCGGCTCAAGCTGGGCGGGCTGTGAGGGGCGCGCCAACGACAAACAGCACCCCGCGGGGGTGAGAAACACCTCATTGCCAAGCCCCAAGGCCCCGGCCTAAGATGCCCTCCGGTGTCCAGGTGACACCCCTGACGACCCACACAACGAAGTCTCACAGCGAGGGGCTGACCGATGGTGAACTTGCCATGGCGTGCAGGCGAGCGCATGGGCGGGGCACGCATGGGCGGGGCGCGCTTGCGCATCGGGGTGGCGTTTTCGGCCCTGGCCATCGTGCTGTTCGTGGCGGTGGGCCTGCTGTCCGCGCGGGATGCGCGCCAGCAAAGCGAGCGCGACACCACGCTTGCCCTGCAGCAGCTGGGCGACCGGCTGGCCCAGCGGCTGGACGCCGACATGGCCGTGCGCCACCGCGACATCGATCAGCTGACCCAGTTGCATGAGTTGATGGACCTGAACCCGGCCCCCGCTCGATGGCGCACGGTGCTGGAGCGTTTGAAGCGATCCAGCCGCCACCACAGCTGGATCGGGGTGGCGGGGCTGGACGGCACGGTGCTGGCGGCCACCGGGGGCCTGCTGGAGTCGGTGAACGTCAAGCAACGCCCCTGGTTCATCAAGGGACTCAACCGCACCAGCGTGCTCGACGTGCACGAGGCCAAGCTGCTGGCCACGCTGCTGCCTTCGGGCACCGCGGGCGAGCCGCTGCGCTTCGTGGACGTCTCGGGGCCCTTGCGCGTGCGCGGCCAGACGGTGGGCGTCATCGGGGCGCACCTGAGCTGGGCCTGGGCCGAAGAGCGCAGGCAGGAGGCCATGGCCGGAGAGGTGGCGCGCCGCGGCATCGAGATCCTGCTGGTCAACCGCGAGGGCGCCATCGAGCTGGGCCCCCGGGAGCCGGCGCTGAACCCGGCGTCGGCGGCGGAGGTGGCGGGCTTGCTGGGGGCCGCGCGCAGCCTGCGCTGGTCGGACGGGCGCACCTACCTGAGCGCCGCCAGCGCGAGCAAGCCCATGGGCGACTACCCCGGCATGGGCTGGGTGGTGGTGGTGCGCCAACCCGAAGCGCTCGCCCTGGCGCCGGCCATCGCGCTGGAGCGCCGCCTGATCTGGCTGAGCGTGCTGGGCACCGCCTTGTTCGGGGCCCTGGGCTGGCTGCTGGCCGACCGGCTGACGCGCCCACTGCGGCGGGTGGCGGCTCAGGCGCAAACCATGTTGCCCGACAGCGGTGCGCCCACCCCGCACGACGAGGTGGACCGGCTGGCGCACACGCTGGCCACGCTGCTGTCCGACCTTCAGAAGCGCGAGGAGGCGCTGACCGCCTTGAACGGGGCGCTGGAGTCGCGTGTGCAAGAGCGCACCGCCTCCCTGCGCCTGGCCAATGACGACCTGCGAGGCTTCAGCCGCAGCGTTTCGCACGACATCCAGGGCCCGCTGGGCTCGATGGCTCAGTTGCTCAGGCAGACGGTGACGGGCGACGAAGGCCACCTGCCGGCCCACACCACCCACGTCATCCAGGCCGTGGCACAGGAGTGCGATCGCCTCAAGCAGCTGTCGGCCGAGTTGCTGACGCTGGCCATGGTCGAGCAGCGCGACATCGCGATGGAACCGGTGGACCACGCCGCGCTGGTGCGCGAGGTCACGGCGCAGTTGCGCATCGGGTCGGTGGCCTTCCCCGAGGTGCAGGTTGGGCCCTTGCCCACGCTCTCCGGTGACCCGGTGATGCTGCGCCAGGTGTGGAGCAACCTGCTGTCCAACGCGGTGAAGTTCTCGTCCAAGGTGGCCGCCCCCCGCATCGACGTGCAGGCGCAGGCTCAGGGCGACGAGGTCGTGTTCACGGTGGCCGACAACGGCGCGGGCTTCGACGAGGCCCAGCGCGAGCGGCTGTTCGGGGTGTTCCAGCGGCTGCATGGCGCCTCCCAGTTCCCAGGGACGGGCGTGGGGCTGTCCATCGTGCGCCGGGTCATCCAGCGCCACGGTGGCCGCGTGTGGGCCGAATCACCGGCGGGCCAAGGCGCGCGGTTTCACTTCACCCTGCGCGCGCCAGGGGCCGGCGGCTGCGAGAAAATCTCGCCATGAACCCCTTGCCCGCCCCCCCTGCCCTCGACGACGACCCGGACCCGATGCCCCAGGCACCCGAGCCACCGGACCTCAACGCCTGCTGCGGCAGCGGCTGCGACCCGTGCATCTTCGACGCGCACGACCTGGCCATGGACGAACACCGACAGGCCTTGCGGGCCTGGCAGGCGCGTCGGGCAGTCCAGGCCACCCAGGCCCCGCGCTGACGCCCCCCTCAACCCAGCTCAGCTCAGGTCAGCACGTGCTTGACGGGCCGGCTCGGCGGGGGCAGCTCGGTCTCGCCGGCCATCTCCAGCAGGGTCGCCTCGATGTGGATGGACATGGCCTCCAGCGCCAGGTCGTTGGGCAAGGTGCCGAAGGGCTCTTCGATCTCGTCGCTCAGGGCCTCGATGGCGAAGAAGGTGTAGGCCACGAAGCACACCATCACGGGCGTCATGACGCCGATGGAGTCGAGCAGCCCGAAGGGCAGCAGCAGGCAGTACAGGTAGACCGTGCGGTGCAGGATCACCGAGTAGGTGAAGGGCAAAGGCGTGGACGCGATGCGCTCGCAGCCGCCCTGCGCCTCGTTGAGCTCGCCCAGTGAGCGGTCCAGCGAACTGGCCAGGATGGGGTCGAGCGCGCCCGACTCGCGCTGGGCCTGAAGCTGCTGCGCCAGCCGCATCATGAGGAAGAGCGTGGGGGTGCGCTGGCGGCAGGCCTGCTCGGCCACGTCGCGGGGCAGCAGGCGCCGCAGGTCAGCCTCAGGGGAGGTGCTGCGCAGCTGGTGGCGCACGGCGTGCACGTAGGCGGCCAGGCCGCGGGCAAACAGCCGGGGCTCGGTGCCCCCGAAGGCGATGTGCTGACGCAGGGCGTCGCGGCTGCTCACCAGCAACTTGCCCCAGAGCTTGCGGGCCTCCCAGTAGCGGTCGTAGCTGGCGCTGTTGCGAAAGCCCAGGAAGATGGCCAGCGCCACGCCCACCAGCGAGAACGGCACCGCCGTCAGCGTGATCTTGCGGTTGAGCAGCTCACCGTGGAAGACCACGACCAGGGCCGACAAGGCGGTCGTGAACAGCAGCTGCGGGATGATCTTGGAGAGGACCGAGCCCCGCCAGACGAACAGCATGCGCAGCCAGTTGGGCTTGGGTCGAACGATCACCGCGGGACGCCTTGGGGTTCAGGAGGGCGTCATTTTCCCATGCGCCTCGCGCAGCTTGTCCTTCTTGCTCTTGCGCTTGCCCTTGACGCCGCCGGTGCCGTCCGGGTCGGTCGGCGACGGCGCGGTGGTGGGCGCCACCTGCGTGGGCTCGAAGCCCGCCACCTGCTCGCGCGGCACGCGCAGGCCCTGGCGTTTTTCGATCAGGCGGAAGTGCGCCTCCGTGTCGGCGCTGACGAAGCTCACCGCCACGCCGCTGTGGCCCGCACGCGCGGTGCGGCCGATGCGGTGGATGTGGTCGTCGGGTGAGCGCGGCAGGTCGTGGTTGACCACCGCCGGCAGCTGCGCGATGTCGATGCCGCGCGCAGCCAGGTCGGTGGCCACCACCACCTGCAGTTCACCCGCCTTGAAGGCGCGCAGCACCTCGCGGCGCGCGCCCTGGCTGGCGTCGGCGTGGAAGGCCGCGGCCTGGATGCCGGCCTTCTGCAGCTTGTGCGCCACCAGGTTGCAGGCGTAGCGCGTGGCCACGAACACCAGCACCTGGCGCCAGCCCTCTTGCGCGATCAGGTGGCGCAGCAGCGGCGTGCGCTGGGGGGCGTCCACCACGATGGCGCGCTGCTGGATGTCGGGCACGGAGATGGCCTCGGCGCGCTGGTCGATGCGAACCGCGTCGTGCAGCAGCTGCTGCGCCAGCGCCTCCACGCCCGGCGCGAAGGTGGCCGACAGCAGCAGGTGCTGACGCCGCTTGGGCAGCAGGGCCAGCACGCGATTGAGTTCGTCTTCGAAGCCCTTGTCGAGCAGGCGGTCGGCCTCGTCGAGCACCAGGGTCTGCACGCCGTCGAGGCTCAGGGCGTTGTGTTCGATGAGGTCGAGCAGGCGCCCCGGGGTGGCGACCACGACGTCGGCGCCACCGCGCAAGCCCAGCATCTGGGTGTTGATGGACACGCCCCCGAAAACGCAGCCCCAGCGCAGCGGCGCCTGCAGGTGCGCGGACATGTCGGAGAGGGCCTCGCCGACCTGCAAGGCCAGCTCGCGCGTGGGCACGAGGATGAGGGCGCGCGTGGGGCGGCGCTCGGGCTTGGGCGCGTGCAAGGCGGCCTGGCGGGGCGCGCGAGCGGACTGGGCGTCACCCGACTGCGCGCGCTGGAACGCCGCCTCGACCTGCTGCAAGATGGGCAGCACGTACGCCAGCGTCTTGCCCGATCCGGTGGAGGCCAGGGCCAGCACGTCGCGCCCGGACAGCGCCGCCGGGATGGCCTCGCGCTGCACCGGCGTGGGGTCGGTGAAGCCGGCGTCGTCGGTGACCTGCACCAGCGCGGGCGACAGGCCGAGGTCGGCGAAGGCGAGGGGGGCGTGGATGAGGTCGTCGCTCACAGTGCCCTCACCTTCACGGACTTGCCCTTGACCTTGCCGCCTTGCAGGCCCCTCAAGGCTTGGTCGGCGATGGCGCGGTCCACCGCCACGTAAGTCGAGAACTCGTTGACGTTGATCTTGCCGATCTGCGCGCCATCGAGGCCGAGGTCCTTGGTCAGCGCACCCAGCACGTCGCCGGGGCGGATCTTTTCCTTGCGACCACCGAGGATCTGCAGCGTCACGCGTGGTGGACGCAGCGGCTCGCGCTCGGTCGACGGGGTGAGCTCGCTCAAGGGGTGCCATTCGCTGGCGCGGCCCTGCATCTGGTCGATGCGGCCCACGCGGCCCATCTCGTCCATGCTGGCCAGGCTGAAGGCCCAGCCCGACTCGCCCGCGCGGCCGGTGCGCCCCACGCGGTGGGTGTGCACCTCGATGTCGGGCGTGATGTCGACGTTGATGACGGCTTCGAGCTGGGCGATGTCCAGGCCGCGCGCGGCCACGTCGGTGGCCACCAGCACGCTGCAGCTGCCGTTGGCGAAGCGCACCAGCACCTGGTCGCGGTCGCGCTGGTCGAGGTCGCCGTGCAGCTCAAGCGCGACGATGCCCTGCGCCTGCAGCACGGCCACCAGGTCGCGGCACTGCTGCTTGGTGTTGCAAAACGCCAGGGTGCTGGCCGGGCGGAAGTGGTCGAGCAGCAGGCCCACGGCGTGCAGGCGCTCGGCTTCTTTCACCTCGTAAAAACGCTGGCGGATGCGGCTGGTGTCGTGGCGCTCGGCCAGCTTGACCTCTTGCGGATCGCGCATGAAGCGGCGCGCCAGCTTGTCGACGCCCTCGGGGTAGGTGGCCGAAAACAGCAGCGTCTGGCGCGGCTTCGGGCAGTGCGCCACCACCTGCGCGATGTCATCGGCAAAACCCATGTCCAGCATGCGGTCGGCCTCGTCGAGCACCAGCGTTTGCAGCGCCTCCAGGTTGAGGCTTTCGCGCGCCAGGTGGTCGAGCACCCGGCCCGGCGTGCCCACGATGATGTGCGCGCCATGGGCCAGGCTCTCGGTCTGCGGGCGGATGGGGTTGCCGCCGCACAGGGTCAGCACCTTGACGTTGTCTTCGGCCCGCGCCACGCGGCGAATTTCGGTGGTGACCTGGTCGGCCAGTTCGCGCGTGGGGCACAGCACCAGGGCCTGCACCGCGAAGCGTCTGGCGTCGAGCGTGTGCAGCAGGGGCAGCGTGAAGGCGACGGTCTTGCCGCTGCCGGTCTTGGCCTGGGCGATCAGGTCCTTGCCAGCCAGGGTGATCGGCAGGCTGGCGGCCTGGATGGGGGTCATCTCTGCGTAGCCCAGGGCTTGCAGGTTCGCCTGCATGGCCTCGGACAGGGGCAGCGTGGCGAAGGAGGGAGAAGAGGTCATGCGCGATTATCCCGGCAATGGCCAGGCGAGCGCCCCTTTTCCCGCCCAGGATCACTCGGAAATCGTCACGCCCGGCATGAAGGCCACGCGGCCCTTGATCTCTTTGGCCGCGTCCGAAGGCTCGGGGTAGAACCAGACCGCGTCGGGCTTCATGTCGCCGTTGACGAAGAGGCTCAACCACTGCGCCTGGCCTTTCCAGACGCAGCTGCTGCGGTGGTTGCTGAAGGTGGTGTAGGCGTCTTTGAGCGATTCGCGCGGGAAGTAGTGGTTGCCTTCCAGGGTGACGATGTCGTCGCTTTCGGCGATGACGACGCCGTTCCAGCTTGCTTTCATGGGGACCTCGGGTGCGTTGGCAGGATGGCCCGATGCTACGACGCTTGCGACGCCGCGGCCTCCGGCGGCGCCGATGCGATCTGACGCAAGGCCTGCACGTAGCTGGCCACCGGCTGTCCGCCCGAGATCAGGTGTCGCCCGTTGACGATCACCGCCGGCACGGAGCGGATGCCGCGTGAGGTGAAAAATGCCGCCTGCTCGCGCACCTCCTGCGCGAACTCGTCGCAGGCCAGCACCTGCGCGGCGCGGGCTTCGTCCAGCCCGGCTTCGCGCACCGCCGCCAGCAGCACCCCGTGCTGGTCCATGGCCTGGCGCTCGCCATGGCAGGCGCGCAGCAGGGCTTGCTTGAGCGCCAGCTGCTGCCCGGGGTGCGCCTGCCCCGCCCAGTGCAGCAAGCGGTGGGCGTCGAAGGTGTTGTGGATGCGGCCGCGCCCTTCGGCGTTGAAGGCGAAACCGACCTCGGCGCCGCGCTGGCGGATCACCGACCGGATCTCGGCTTGCTGCTCGGGTGTGCTGCCGTACTTCTGCGTCAGGTGCTCGGTGATGTCCTGCCCGCCCGGCCCCATCGACGGGTTGAGCTCGAAGGGCTGAAAACGCAGGGTGGCGCTGACGTCGCCTTGCAGCTCGACCAGGGCCCGCTGCAGCGACCACAGGCCCACGGCGCACCAGGGGCAGGAGACATCGGAGACGAAATCGATCTGGATGGGGGTCGGCATGTGCTGGGCGCTGGGTTGATGGACGGCTTGAAATACATCGTAACCACGTGCGCCCAGCCCGACGCCGCGCAGGGGTTTGGCTGACACGCACGCTGCCTACAATGGCCCGGTCCACTCGACCCACGGAGCCCCGATGCCGATGATGAACCGACGCCAATGCACGCGATGGCTGACGCTGGGCGCCACCGCCCTGGCGCTGTCGGGGTGCGCCAGCCTGATGGGGCGCGAGCCGGTGCGGGTCAACGTGGTCGGGGTGGAGCCGCTGCGCGGCGAGGGCCTGGAGGCGCGCCTGGCGCTCAAGCTGCGCGTCGTCAACCCCAACGACGTGGCGCTCGGCTACGACGGCCTGTCGGTGGAGCTGGACGTGCGCGGCCAGCCCTTCGCCAGCGGCGTCAGCAACGAACGCGGCGAGGTGCCGCGCTTCGGCGAGGCCGTCATCACGCTGCCGGTGTCGGTCTCGGCGCTGTCGCTGGTGCGCCAGGCCCTGGGCATGGCCCGAGGCGGCAACCAGCGCATCGACTACGTCTTGCGGGGGCGCCTGGCCGGCACGGTGCTGGGCGGGGTGAGCTTTCGCTCCAGCGGCGAGATCGAGCTGCCCGCGGAGTGGGTGTCGCCATGAACGCGCGGCGCACGTGGCGACGCAGCTGGGTGGCGATCCTGCTGCTCACGCCCCTGCTGTTGAGCGGCTGCTCGGTGCTGCAAGGCGGGCGGCTGCTGAGCCCGCAGTGGGCGGGGCTGGAGCCGGTCGCGCCCGGGCTCTACATCGAAGCCGGCGACGACGAGCGCGAGCAGGCCCGGCGCGGCGCCGAGCTGCAGGCGGCCCTGGCGCGCGCGGAAGCGGCCATCCGCCAGGCCTATGGCGAGGTGCGCTCGCGCCCGGTGGTGCACGCCTGCTTCACCGAGGCCTGCTACGCGGCTTTCGGCGGGCGGGGCTCGGTGGCCAAGGTCTACGGCGACCGCATCCTGCTGTCGCCGCGCGGGCTGAACTGGCACTTCCTGGCACACGAGTGGTCGCACACCGAGATGCGCAGCCGCCTGAGTTGGCGCGGCTGGTGGCACATGCCGCAGTGGTTCGACGAGGGCGTGGCGGTGGCCATCAGCGACGCGCCCGAGCACAGCGAGGCGCACTGGCGGTGGCTGGTGGCGCACGACGTGGCCCGCCCTTCGGCCCACGGGCTGCGGCGCCTGCGCACGCTGGACCAGTGGCTGGCCGCCGTGCACCGCCATGGCGAGGACCAGAACGCGCAGCGGCGCGCCCGCGGCGAGCCGGAGATCCACCCGGTCTACACCGCGGCCGGCCAGGCGCTGCGCCCGTGGCTCCAGCACGTGGGCACCGCGGGCCTGCTGCGCTTCATCGAGCAGGTCAACGCGGGCGCGCCCTTTGACGAGGCTTACGACGCGGCCGCTTCGGCCGCGGCGGGCAAAGGCCAGGCGGTCAAAGCAGCCGAGCCGACTCGCTGACGTCCGCCGGGGGCCGCGCGCGCTCGGTGCGGTTGCGCCCCATGCGCTTGGCGCGGTACATGGCGTCGTCGGCACAGGCCAGCAAGGCGTCCAGCTCGTGGCCGTGGTGGAGCGAATCAGCCAGCCCGATGCTGACGGTCAGGTGCAGCGGCTCCTGGCCCGCGCCCACGTCCACGGCCTGCGCCTGGATCGCTTCACGCAAACGCTCGGCGAAGGCCACGCCGGCGTCGGGCGAGCAGTGGCTGAGCAAGGCCACGAACTCCTCGCCGCCCAGGCGCGCCGAGAGGTCGCCCTGACGCAGGCTCTGGCGCAGGACCTGGGCCACCGACACCAGGGCCAGGTCGCCGGCGGTGTGCCCGCGGCTGTCGTTGACGCGCTTGAAGTGGTCCACGTCCATCAGCAAGACCACCAGGCCGAAGCCGTGCCGCTGGGCGCGCGCCATCTCGGCCTGGGCGGCTTCGAAGAAGGCGCGTCGGTTGGGCAGCTGGGTGAGGAAGTCGGTGGTGGACTGCGCGCGCAGGGTTTCGATGAGCTTGTCGCGCTCGCGCTCGAGTTCGATGCGCGCCAGGCTTTGCTGACGCAAGGCGGCGATGCCCCCGATCACGGCGGAAATCTCATCGTCGGCGCGCGCCACCGGCAACGGGGGGCTGAAGTCGCCCGAACCCAGGGCGTGCAGGGCATGGGCGGCCTGGGACAGCGGCAGGATGATGCGCTGGCGGGTCAGGTGCAGCATGCCCAGCACGAGGCCGAGCAGCAAGGCGGTCAGGGCCACCAGCCAGGCCAGCGACTCGCGCGACTGGTCGCGGGTTTGCGCGCTGCGCCGCTCGGCGTCTTCCAGCAGCACGTCACGCAGCGCCAGGATGGCGTCCATGCGCGGCACGTACTGCTGGGCGAACGCCGCGGGCGTGAGGCCATAGCGGCCGTCGCTGCGGCCCGCGGCCTGGACGGCCTCCAGCAAGCGGGCGGCGGCGCCGAAGTAGTCCTGCTCCATGGCCGCGTGCGAGGCCAGGATCGCATCCGACGGGTTGCCCTGCCCCACCCGCAGGCCGATGAGGTGATGCAGCTCTTCGATGCGGCCTTTGACCCGCTCGATGGCGTCGCGCTCTTCGACGGAGAAGGGCTCCTGGCGGGTGAGCGCGGGCGTGAACAGCGAGCCCAGCAGGCCCGCGTACTCGCGCAGCTCGGCCGACATGCGCGCACCCCACACCGAGGCCGCCAGGCGGGGGTCGGAGTGCTGCGCCTCGTCGGCGAACAAGGTGATGGCCGGCGCCAGGCGGGGCACGAGCTCGACCATGCCGCGCACGCTGTCGCGGATGCCTGGGGGCGAGCGTTGGGCCCAAGGTTGGCTGGCCTGCTGATCCGCGCTGGCTCGGGCCTGCCGCAGGGCCAGGTGAAAGGTGGAGGCATCGCGCCGGGCTTGCTGGTAGCGCGGGTTGTCGCCCTCCTGGCTGAGCACGCGCTGGAAGTCGGCAACGGCCCGGTCGGTGCGGGCGCGGGCCTGACTCAAGGCGGCGCGCAAGGTGGGGTCACCGGCTGAGGCGTCTCCCAGCACGCCGTTGGTGGGCCCGCGCTCGCGCGAGACCATCTCGGCGGCCACCAGGGCCACACGCAGCTTGCCCACGGCCTGCATGCCCTGGGCGGCGCGCTCGAACTGCGCCAGCTCCAGCATGACGAATCGCGCCACGCCCAGCATCACGACCAGCACCAGTCCCACGGCGATCAGGCGGAACCAGCCGCGCAGGCTGAGTGTCAGGTGGCGGGGCGAATCGGTCATGTTCCACGCGGCAAAGGCGGTGGGCCGGGTCCATGCGCCCGGCCTCAGGGACGTGACGATACACCCACCCGGGGCGTCACGTCCCGCTGCCGCGCCACTCGCTGGGTGTCACGCCATGCCAGCGGCGGAAGGCGCGGTGAAAGCAACTGGCCGAGGAGAAGCCGGTTTCGTCGGCGATCTGCTTGATGGGCAGGCGCCCTTCGGCCAGCAGGCGCTCGGCCACCTCGCGCTGGCAGCGCTGCACCACCTCCGCGCAACTCAGGCCGCGTTTGGCGAGCTGGCGGCGCAGGCTGCGCTCGCTTTGCCCGACCAGGGCGGCCAGCTCCTGCGCGTCGGGCACCTGGGGCAAGGCCTTGAAGACCGCCTGGCGCATGGCGTGCACGATGTCCATGCGCTGAAACCGCAGGGCGAGCTGGGTCTCGGCCTGCAACCTCAGGGTGTCGTAGACCACGCGGTCGTGGCCGGGCAAGGGCGTGTCCAGCAGGAGGCTGGGGAACCGCAAGGTGGCTCGCTCGGCGTTGAAACGCAGGTTCTGGCCGAAGACCGTGCGGTAGCGCTCGATGTGCGACGGCTGCGGGTAGGGGAAGGTGGCCTCCAGCACGTCCTCGCCCCGCCCACCGGCGCGCCGCGAGAGCTGCACGCACAGGGACATCAGCCACTCGGTGCGAAACCGCAGCCCCTCGGGGGAGCAACCCAGCGGGCGCGCCACCATCAGCGACTCCCCGCCTTGTTCGATCACGTCCAGCTCCGGCGTCTCGACCAGCAGCGGCGCGAACTCGCGGATGTCTTGCAGCGCCTGGCGCAGGGAGGGCGCCTGCACGATCAACAAGGCGTGCGGGCCGTAACGCGTCTGAGCCAGGCTGGTGCTGGCCGTGAAGCCGTAAGCCGGGTCCCCCGTCACCGCCATGGCCGCCTGCATGAGGCGGTCCAGCCAGGCGTCGTCCACCCAGGGGCCTTGCGGCTCCATGTCCGCCTCGCTCAGGCCGGCGAGCTCCAGGGCCCGGCGATGGGGGTGGCCATCGAGCGCCAAGGTGTCGATCAGGGTGCGCAGGTGAAGGGGGGAGATGGGCATGACGGCAAGCCATCCGGGGGGGCGGCAACGAAAGGGCGAAGAGAGGCCGTATTGTCGTCACCGCGTCCTGCATGCCGGGGGTCCCCCAGGGCTTTCGTCCGCCAAACCAGGGTCATCCCTGATCTCGTTTGCGCGGGGGTGCGCGTCAATGGGGCGCGCCCACGCCCTCGAAGTCCATCAGCAGGCTGGCTTGCTCCAGCACGGCCCAAAGGTGGGGGGGCATCTGGAGGATGCGGTCCGGGGTGCGCGCCTGACGGACCCAGGCACCGATTTCGTGATGCTGGTCCGTGGTCAGCAGGTTGAGCGACAGCATTTCGTCGAGCGTTTGCATGGAACCTCCTTCTGACCGGGCACGGTGCGCCCGTGTCGTCCTCACTATCTCACAGCCCCCGAAAGGGCGAGGCGAGAACTGGGTGGCATGCGCCACGCACATGCCCCAAATGAGGGGATGGCGCGGGGGCTCAGGTCGCCGCGGTCAGGCGCCACAAGGACGTGACCTCAGCCGAGCGCGCGGCGTGCAGCGGGTCGTCGCGATCCTGCGCCTTGCCGTGCCGCGGGCGGATGTCCAGGCGCCCCGCCACCACCAGGCCCGCGGCGGCCACCCAGCCCAGCAGCTGCTCGCGCGAACGCAGGCCCAGGCGCTCCGCCAGGTCCGACAGGATCAGCCACCCCTCGCCGCCCGCCAGCAGGTGCGCCGCCAGGCCCGCCAGGAAGCCGCGCAGCATGCGGCTGTCGGCGTCGTAGATGGCCCGCTCCACCGCCGAGCTGGCCTGCCCCGGCAGCCAAGGCGGGTTGCACACGATGAGCGCAGCGCGCGCCGGCCGCCCCGGCTCGCTCGGGGGGAAGAGGTCGGCCTGCAGCAGCGTGACGCGTGAGTCCAGCCCCAGGCGCTGCAGGTTGTCCTGTGCGCAGGCCAAGGCCCGGGGGGCCAGCTCCGTGGCCACCACCCTCGGCACGCCCCGGTGCACCAGCACGGCCGACAACACGCCCGTGCCCGCCCCGATGTCCCAGGCCTCGCCCTGGGCCCCCTGCGCCGTCAACGCCACCGGCAGCGGGGCGTCGCGCACCAGGTCCAGGTACTCGCCGCGCACCGGCGAGAACACGCCGTGGTGCGGGTGGATGCGGTCGCCCAGCGCCGCCACGGGCACGCCCTTCTTGCGCCACTCGTGCGCGCCGATGAGGCCTTGCAATTCGCGCAGGGAGGCCACGTAGGGCCCGTCGACGTCGCCATGCGCCGCCAGGCAGGCCTCGCGCACGTCGGGCGCGCGGCGCAGGGGCACGCGGTGGTCGGCGTCGAAGGGCAGCAACAGCAGGCCCAGCAGCCGCGCGCGCTCGGCCTGGGCGCGGCGGTGCTGGTGGTAGACCTGGGTCAGGTCTTGGGTCAGGGCGACAGCGGCCCGCTCGGTGGCGGGGCGGCGCGCGCGCTCGGCCCGGCGGTCGATGCGCCGCGCCAGCGCCTGCAGCATCTGCCGCGCCTGGTGGAAGTCCCCCTGCCACAGCAACCCCGTGCCCTCGCAGACCAGGCGGTAAGCGGCGTCGGCCGACAGGGTGTCATCGGCCTTCACCACGCGTCGCGGGGCCGGCACATCGGCCAGGCTGCGCCACCTGGCGTGGTGGGGCTGGTCGGATTCGGTCCAGTGGATGCAGGGGGCGTCGCTCATCCGGCGGCATGGTACCCGCTCGGCCCGCTTGATCCGGCACAATCCACCCCCATGAGCGAGGCCCCTGTCCCAGAACCCCAAGACACCCACGACGGACCCGCCGACAGCACCCGCTTCGAGCACTTCTTTCGCGACGCCGAAGCCGTGCCCGAGCAGCCGCTGGCCTGGGCCCTGCAACAACGCCAGGACCTGATCTCCGCGCTGCGCGGCCTCTTCACCGGCCCGCAGGCCGGCGTGCAGCTGCGCCTGTGGTGCTTCATGGAGCTGGCCTCGCAACCGCAGGCCCGCCTGTCGCGCGACGACCTCAACCGCCTCTTCCACATGCTGTGGCCTGAGGCCCTGGACGGCGCGCTCAAGCGCCTGCGTGAACTCGGTCTGCTGGCCTGGGACGCCACCCCGCAGGACTACCACCTCCCGCCGCTGGCTCAGCAGGTCCACGCGCTGCTGGCCGCGCTGACCACCCCGGTCGCCTCGGCCGAAGACGACGAGATGGCCGGCCTGCTGGCCCAGGTGGCGGGTGCGCAGCAACTCGGCCTGGCCAACGCCAACCAGCTCAAGCACCTCCACGCCCAGCTCGCGCGCCTGCACGACGGCTTCGCCGAAGCCATCGCCAGCGGCTCGGAGTCGCGCCTGCGCGCCGCCCAGCCGCGCTTCGACCGCGCCTTGCAGCTGGTCGACCGCGCCGGCCAGGCCCTGACCGCCCTGATCCGCGCCGAGCACGACGACCCGCGCCTGGAGCGCGAGGCCCGCGCCATTGGCCAGGAGCAGGCGCGCCTGCTGTCCATGGCCAGCCAGTTCACCCGCGCGCTGCAGCAAGCCGACCGCCAGCGCGTCACCCTGGGCTCCACCGGCCTGACCACCTCCGACGTGCGCACCTGGCTGCAGCAGCACCCGGCCCTGCACGAGCTGCTGGGCGACGCGCTCAGCCTGCCCGTGCGACCGGTGATGGTCAGCCCGCACGACCTCATCGACGTGGCCGAAGGTGAGTTCGAACGCGACCGCCCCGGCGCCTCGCTGGCCGACGGCCTGCCCCCGCCTGCAGAAGCCGCCCCCGGCTCGCTCGACACCCTCAGCCTGCCGGCCGAGTTGGGTGCGCTGGTGTCCCAACTGGGGCGCTGGCGGGAGCTTGGCGACGCCCCCCGCCCGGTGAGCGACGCCATCCTCGGTGGGCGCTTCGCCCAAGCCGCTTACCGCATGCAACTCATGCCCCTGGTCGGCGACGCGCAGGCCCAGACCCTCAAAGGCCTGACCGGCGACCTCGCCCGCTCGCCCTGGGCCTGGCAGCTCGAGCCCCACCACGTCCAGACAAACGACGAAGCCGTGGCCCTCATCAGCGCCGGCACCTTGCGCCCGCTGGACCCCGAATCCGAAACAAGCCCCCCATGAGCACCCACCTCGATGACGCCGCCTTGCTGGCGGCCGAACTGCTGGCGCGCCGCTGGCTGCCGCGCCAGCACCCCAAGGTCAAACGCGCCCTGATCGACGCCGACCTCTGGGCCGCCACGCAAGAGCGCCTGGCCCAGGTCGGCCTGCGCCTGATCGACAACCTCTACGCCGACCACGTCAGCGTCGCCCTGCTGCGCCCCGCCGAGGCCGCCGTCTTCGGTGAGTCCGGCCTCAACAGCCACAACAACATCGACCTGCCACGCGACGCCGTCTCCCTGCTCGTGCTCTTGTGGGCGCTCATCGTGCTGCCCAAACGCGAACGCCAGGCCGCGCGCGCAGCCAACGCGCAAGGCGACGACCAGAACGACCTGTTCGGCAAGGACCGCCCCGTGCCCACGGCCGCCAGCGTCAGCCCCCTCGTGCCCTACCGCGCGCTGCTGGCCGACTTCGGCGTGCAGCTCGGCAAGAAGACCCGGCTGGACACCAACCTCAAGCGCCTGGAGAACCACGGCTTCATCGTGCGCCGAGGCGAAGACATCGCCGAAGGCCCGCTGCTGGACCTGCTGCTCGACTACGACGCCCTCGCCCCGCGCATCCTGCAAGGCGCGCTCGGCGACGTGCTCACCCAGGCCCGCGAGCTGCAAGCCAGCCTGCCCCTGGCGCTGACCCAGCCCGCGCTGCAAGAAACCGAAGCGAACGACGAACCCGACGAAGCCTGAGCCATGTTCCACCTGCAAAGCCTCGAACTGCTGCACTGGGACTACTGCCAGCGCCTGACCCTGCCGCTCGACGGCGCCATCATCACCGTCGCCGGCCCCAACGGCTCGGGCAAGACCACCCTGCTCGACGCCATGCGCACCCTGCTGGGCCTGGAGTGCTCGGGCGGGCGCAGCTACAAGACCTACGCCCGCCACGCCAACGCCGACAGCGCCTGGCTGCGCGCCACCGTCGACAACCGCCCGCGCAACCGGCAATCCTCCAACCGCCCCTTCGCACGCTGCCTGCTCTACGCCGACGTCGTCACCCTGGTCTGCCGCATCGACCGCAACGGCGGTGACTGGACGCGCCGCTACACCATGGTCGAAGGCGACGTCTCCATTGAACAGCTGATCGAGCGCAGCGGCACGGGCGGCGCCAGTGACAAGGACTGGCTGGGCATCGACAACTGGCGCAAGCGCCTCGAAGGCGCCGGCCTGAGCCGCGCCATCGCCAAGGTGCTGGCGCTCGAACAGGGCCAGACCGACCGCCTGTGCGAGTACTCGCCCAAAGAGCTGCTCAAGCTCGTCTTCGACGTCTTCGGCGACCAGGACGTGCTCGACCGCTACGACGAGGCGCGCAGCCACCAGCGCCAGCTCACCCAGGAAGTCGAAGCCGCCGAGCGCGAGCTCTCGCACGGGCGCGCCCAGCGCGCCGAGCTGGAGGTCCGCGTCAACAACCACCGCCAGTACGAACTCAAGTGCCAGGAGCGCGAGCGCCTGGCCACCGAAGTCGTGCCCGTGATGGGCAACCACGAGACGCGCAAGCTGCTGGCCACCAAACTGCGCGAGCTGCACCGCCAGCGCCTGCAATCGGGCGCAGACCGCCGCGCTCACAGCCAGGTCAAGACCGAGCTGCTGCAACGCCTGCAAGACCAGGCCAGCGCCGCCGAGCGCGTCGAGGCCCTCGAAGCCAAGGTGCGCACCGCCCGCCGCCTGCAGGAAGAAGCCCGCGACGCCGAGCGCCCCACCGAGCTCATCGTCAAGCGCGCCGACGAACTGCAAGGCCTGGCCGTGGTCGAAGGCGACGCCGCCCAGCTCACCACGCGCATCGCCGAGCTCAGCGAACACAAGCAGAAGCTGTCGGCCCAATGGCAGCGCCTCAAAGACCAGCGCGACGACGCGCAAAAGGCATTCGACGCCCTCAAAGGCCAGCGCCAGGCCCCGCCCCCGCCCGACGTCACGCGCTTTCGCCGCACGCTGGATGAGGCCGGCATCCATCACCACCTGATCGCCGACGTCATCGAGATCGCCGACGAGAAGTGGCGCGCCGCCGCCGAAGGCGTGCTGCGCGGCAGCCGCTGGGTCGTGGTGCTGGCGCAGGCCGGCCAGGAGGCCCAGGCCATGGCCCTGGCCGAGCGCGAACGCTACCGCCACTACATCGTGGCCGACGCCGAAGACGCGCCCGCCCACCCCGAGCCGCACAGCCTGCTGGCCGTGCTGAAAACCTCCTCGCCGCTGCCGCGCTGGCTGCTGCGCCAGCTCGAACACATCCGCCGCGTCGACAGCACCGAGGCCGGCGTGAAGCAGGGCGGACAACACGGCGGCGACTGGATCACCCCCGAGGCCTACCACCGCGACGGCCGCGGCGGCCGCTCCGTCTGGGTCGACCCCAGCCAGCACCAGTTCGGCGCCTCGGCCGTGGCCACGCGCCGAGCGTCCATCGAAAACCGCCTGGCCCAGCTCGACGAAGAGATGACCCGACTGGTGCGCGACCAGGCCTTCTTCGAGCGCCAGCTGCAAGACGCCCGCCAGGCCGCCAAAGGCTTCACCGCCGCCACCGAGCTGCTGGAGCGCGAGGCCGAATTCGCCGAGGCCCGCCGCCAGCTGCCCGTGCTCAAGCAGGCCCGCGTCGACGCCGGCGAACGCTGGCAACAGGCCGAGGCCGACCTCAAGCGCGCCGTCGTCGAGCAGACCCACGCCCAGCACGCCTACCAGCAATCGCAAGAGCGCCTGGCCCACATCGAGCAGCGCAGCGCCCAGCACGAGCGCGAATGGCAGGCCCGCTTCGACGACCTCATGGGCCAGGCCCTCATGTCGCGCGAAGTCAAGCTCTCGCTGCCCGCCGCCTGGCGTCGCGCCGATCGCCTGCGCGACATGCAGGCGCACTACGGCAACGCCACCCAGGCCCGCCTGCGCGCCGAAGCCGTCGAGCGCGAGCTCAACGAAGGCCAGTGGGAGACCGACCCCACCGTCATCGAGCAGCTCACCCTGATGAACGCCAACGTGCTGCGCCAGGAAGACGAGCTCGGCCAGCGCAAGGCCAGCAACGCCGCCGCCAGCATCGCCGTCGACAACGCCCGCGAGCGCTACACCGACGTGCTCAAGGTCACCGTGCGCCGCTACCGCAAGAACATCATCGAACTCGGCCAGCTCGCTGGCGTCGACGTGCAAGCCGATCTGCCCCACCTGGGCAGCGACGATGTCGGCCTGCGCCAGGCCGAACTCAAGGTGCACTTCAACTTCGACGGCAAGGGCCACATTGGCCTGAACGACGGCGAGGCCTCGGGCGGCCAGCAGGTCATCAAGTCCCTCATCCTGCTCGTGGGCCTGATGAAGGACGACGAAACCCCCGGTGGCTTCGTCTTCATCGACGAGCCCTTCGCCCACCTCGACGTGCGCAACATCCAGCTGGTCGGCCACTTCCTGCGCTCCACGCGCGCGCAGTACGTGCTGACCACGCCGATCACGCACAACGTCGAGGTCTTCGAGCCCGCCGACGTGACCCTGGTGACCTCCAAGAAGGCCAAGGGCGCGCGCTGGGCCCCGCCCATCGGGGTGCTGCAGCGTCGCCCGCCCAGCGACGTGATCTGAGCCCCGATCGGGATAACCCCAGCAACGCATCGCGCCAAGCGTCGGCCAGCCGACAAACGCCCCCCCCAGCTTTCGATGGCCGACGCCACAGATGCTGGAAAACGCGCATCGTCACGCGGGGGGCGCAACTCGAGACTTCTTCACGAACAACCACCCCCTCGTGAAGGAGCAGCCATGTCCCTGCGTTCCATCCTCCAGGCGGCCGCCCAGGCCACCGCCGCCAGCCTGCTGTGCGCCGTCGCGCACGCCGGCTATTTCCAGTGGGAAGCCGTCGAGCTGCCCGCCTCCAGCGGCGCCAGCTGCGGCAACGGCAGCCCCTACCGCTTCTTCGTCAACCGCACGCCCTTCTCCACCAAGACCGTGGTGATGTTCGAAGGCGGCGGCGCCTGCTGGGACCAGGGCGCCTGCAAAGGCGGCACCCTGCTGGACGCCGTCAACCCCGACGGCGTGCCCGCCAACTACATGACCGACTTCAACCGCCAGGCCAAGCTCGGCCTGGTCACGCCCTTCACCATGCGCCTGCACCCGCTGCAGTCGGTGCAGACCCAGGGCTGGAACATCGTCTACCTGACCTACTGCACGGGCGACGTGCACACCGGCAACAAGGTCTCGGTGTACGACAACGTCGATCCAGCCAAGCCCCTGAGCTACTTCCACCGCGGCGCCGTCAACGCCAAGGCCGTGGCCGGCTGGATGGCGCGCAACCTCAAGCAGCCCGACCACCTCTTCCTGACCGGCTTCTCGGCCGGCGGTGTGGGCTCGGCTGCGCTCTACCCCGCCTTCCGCGACGCCATCAAGCCCAAGAAAATGGCGCTGCTGGCCGACTCGGGCCCGCTGTTCGACGTGCCGCGCAACGCCACGCCCGAACAAGCCCCCTCGGTGCTGCTGCACAACAAGATCCGCGGCGTGTGGGGGCTCGACGGCCCCAACGGCCTGGTCACCGAGCTGATCACCAAGTACCCGGGCGCCGGCAGCGCCGACAACCTGGGCAGCATCACCGCCGGCCTGGGCAAGATCTTCCCCAACGACCGCATCGGCTACGCCAACTTCCAGGAAGACACCAACTTCTCGGCCTTCTCGTACCAGAAGTTCTACCCCGAGATCGCCAACGCGCCGGACAACGAGACCCGCCTGAAGCTGCTCAACCAGAAATGGCGCCAGGAAATCGGCCCCTGGGTGGCGCAGATGCAGACCCAGCCGAACGTGGGCTACTACATCCCCAACAAGCGCGAACTCAACGGCTCGCACTGCCTGACCATCGTCACCTTCGGCGGCACCAGCATCGTCGAGGCCGGCCTCAAGGACGTGGGCCGCTTCGTCGACAACCTGCTGGACGGCAAGGGCCCGGTGATGCGCGCCTACGAGACCCAGCCGCTGTCGCAGCGCGTGCTGCTGAGCGACTGGTTCGCCGACCTGATCGCGCCGCTGCTGCCGTGATGCGGAGGGGCGAGGGCCTGGGTCGCACGCGGCCCATCCTCCTCGCCCCGGCCGCCCCACGCAGGCACAAAAAAACGGGCTCCTGAGAGCCCGTTCTTCGTGGTGCGCGCCCTTTCAGCGGGGCGCTGCGCTCCGTGCAAGCGTTGCGCTCAAACAGCGCGACGGCGCCAGGCCACGCCACCCACGATGCCGGCACCCGCCAGCAGCATGGCCAGCGAAGCGGGTTCGGGGACGGCCGAGACTTCCTGAGCGTAGACGCTGCCCGTGAACACCGAGTTGCCACGGTCTGCCACACCCAGGACGGTCAGGGTGTGCGCGCCAGCGGCCAGGTTGGCCAGCGAGAAGCCGAAGCCCACCGGCAGGTCAACCAGGGGGCCGGTGGCCACGCCGTCGATCAGCACGTTGAAGAAGAACAGGGGCTCGAGGTCGATGCCGGGCAGGCCTTCGATGACCGCCAGCGAACCGAACAGGTTGCTCTGCGTGGCCAGCGTGAAGCTGTAGGTGGCCTCGAACGCGGTGGGGCTCTCGTTGGAGTAGGCGCCAGCGAATTGCGTCGGGTTGACGCTCAGGACGTTGAGGTCACCCCCCGGGGCCACCACGGGGCCACCCGCGTGGGCGAGGCCGGTGAAGGCCACTGCGACGGCGGCGACGATGTGTTTGATCTGCATGAAAACTCCCTGAGGCCGAAGCAGCCCGACGTGACAAGCGGGTCAAAGCCACTCGTGGTCGCTTCAAGCCCAATTGAGACCATTGTTGCCGCACCCCGAGGTCCGCCCTACCCCCTGCCTGAGGGGATTTTGTCACCGCCGGGGGGCCGTTCGCCATGCGAAAACCCCGTGAAATGTGACGAAGTTCACACCCCGACCTGGTCGCAGGAGGGTCACGCCCTGGCGCTCGCCCATGAAAAAACCCGCTGCGCCCCGGTTGGAGGCGGCAGCGGGCCGTGGGGAGCCCCCGAGGGGGCGCCCATCTGCGGGCCGTCAGGCGAGCGTCAAGCTGCCAGGCGCTGTTCGATCTTGGCCTTGGTGGCGGGCAGCTCGGCCGGCAGGTGGTAGGCCAGTTGCTGAAACAGCTCTTCGTGCAGCTTCAGCTCCTGCGTCCAGGCGGCGGTGTCCACGCCGATGACGGACTGGAACTGAGCTTCGGTGAAGTTCAGGCCGTTCCAGTTGATGTCGCCATACGTGGGGCTGATGCCGAAGGCGTGCTCGACGCCGTGGGCCTGACCGGCGATGCGGCCCAGCATCCACTCCAGCACGCGCATGTTTTCGCCATAGCCGGGCCAGACGAACTTGCCGTCGGCGCCCTTGCGGAACCAGTTCACGCAGAAGATCTTGGGCAGCTTGGCGCCCGAGGCCTGCAGCTTGGAGCCGGTGTCCAGCCAGTGCTGGAAGTAGTCGGCCATGTTGTAGCCCATGAAGGGCAGCATGGCGAACGGGTCGCGGCGGACCACGCCTTGCGCACCGAAGGCGGCGGCGGTGGTCTCGGAGCCCATGGTGGCGGCCATGTAGACGCCTTCGGTCCAGTCACGGGCCTCGGTCACCAGGGGCACGGTGGTCGAGCGGCGGCCGCCGAAGATGAAGGCGTCGATCGCCACGCCAGCGGGGTTGTCCCACTCGGGGTCCAGCGCCGGGTTGTTGGTGGCGGCCACGGTGAAGCGGGCGTTCGGGTGAGCGGCCTTGACGCCCTTTTCCTTGGCGATGGCCGGGGTCCAGTCGTTGCCTTGCCAGTCGATCAGGTGAGCCGGGGCCTCGTCGGTCATCGACTCCCACCACACGTCGCCGTCGTCGGTCAGGGCCACGTTCGTGAAGATCACGTCGCGGTCCAGCGAGTTCATGCAGTTCAGGTTGGTCAGCGTGTTGGTGCCCGGTGCCACGCCGAAGTAGCCGGCTTCCGGGTTGATGGCGTAGAGCTTGCCGTCTGCAGCGGGCTTGATCCAGGCGATGTCGTCACCGATGGTGGTGACCTTCCAGCCGTTGTAGCCCTCGGGCGGGATCAGCATGGAGAAGTTGGTCTTGCCACAGGCGCTGGGGAAAGCGGCGGCGATGTGGAACTTCTGGCCCTGGGGGTTGGTCACGCCCAGCAGCAGCATGTGCTCGGCCAGCCAGCCCTGGTCGCGGCCCATGGTGGAGGCGATGCGCAGGGCGAAGCACTTCTTGCCCAGCAGCGCGTTGCCGCCGTAACCCGAGCCATACGACCAGATTTCGCGCGTGGCGGGGTAGTGGACGATGTATTTGGTGTCGGGGTTGCAAGGCCAGGCGGAGTCCTTCTGGCCGGCTTCCAGCGGGGCGCCCACGGTGTGCACGCAAGGCACGAACTCGCCGTCGGTGCCCAGCACGTCGATCACGCCACGGCCCATGCGGGTCATGAGCTTCATGTTCACGGCCACGTAGGCCGAGTCAGACAGCTCGACGCCGATGTGAGCGATGTTCGAACCCAGGGGGCCCATCGAGAACGGCACCACGTACAGGGTGCGGCCCTTCATGGCGCCCTTGAACAGCGCTTGTTCACCGGTCTGCAGCTTGGCGCGCATCTCGGCCGGGTCGCACCAGTTGTTGGTGGGGCCGGCGTCTTCCTTGCGGTCGGAGCAGATGTAGGTGCGGTCTTCCACGCGGGCCACGTCGGACGGGTGGGTCCAGGCCAGGTAGGAGTTGGGGCGCAGCTCGGGGTTGAGCTTCTTGAACGAGCCGGCTTCGACGAGCTGGCCGCACAGGCGGTCGTACTCTTCGGTGGTGCCGTCGCACCAGTAAATGTCCTTGGGCTGCAGCAGGGCGGCCATCTCGGCCACCCAGGCGATCAGCTTGGCGTTCTTGACGTAGGCAGGTGCATTCACCTGAACAGCGGTCGTCGACATGTGAGGAGCTCCAGAAAGTAAAAAACAGGGTCTCGACAACGCTGCGTGCGGCTCAGGTTGGCAAACGCAGCGCTCTCGACACCCCGTCGGGGACTTCGGCGGGAACCTCATAGTTTAGTCGACTCGGCCGTTTGGCGCATGCCCCCCCGTCCACGGGGCACCCCCCGCCAGGGCCCTCCCAGGGTGAGAAAGGCGTCACGGAAGCTCGCATTTTTCGGATCTTGATACAACTGCGGGTCAGCCATGACCGGCTCAGGTCGTGACTGGCTGCACACTCCGCAGTCGTTCGAACACCTCGATGCCGTCCATGCCAAGGCCCGTTTCCCGTCGCAAGCTGCTGGCTGTCGCCTGGGGGGGCGCGTGCGCCTGCGTGGCCGCGCCCCTGCCCGCGCTGGCCTCACCGGCTGCGCGCCGCCCGGCACCGCGCGCCACCTCCCCCGAGATCGCCGTCGACCCGGTCGTCGTGGCCTCGGGGCTGGCGCAGCGCTGGTCGCAGGCCATGCGCCGCGACCTGGGCTGGGCCGCGCAATGGTCGCAGCAGGACACCGCGGGGGTGCTGGCGCAACTGGAGTCGGGGCAGGCCTCGGTGGGGGTCTACCTGAGCCACCCCCTGGCCGAGAAGCTGCTGGAGCAGGGCCTGATCCACGATCGCCACCGACTGGCCCGCACCGGCGTGCTGCTGGTGGGCCCGCTGGACGACCTGGCCGGCATCCGAGGGGAGTCCGACCCCGCGCGCGCGCTGCGCCAGGTGCTGGCGGCCCACGCCGCCGGCGCGGCCACGTGGGCGCCGCCGCCGCCCGGCTCGGCCCTGTTCGCGCTGGCCGACCACGTCAGCGGCGGGGCGCTGAGCCGCCCGCCTGTGGCGCGGCCAGCGAAGCACCGACCAAACGCGCAGGCCCATCCGGCCTATCGCCTGGTCACGCAGGCGCAGTGGGCGACAGAGGCCGCGGGAGCCCCGGGAGCGACGGGGCGTCAAGGCGGCGGCACCCAGGTCTGGCTCGCCGACTCGCCCACCCTGCAACTGCATTGCGAGGTGGCGCGCTCGTTTCGCGGCCAGCACGACGGCGAAAAACTGCTGGTGACCTGGCTGCAGCGCCCCCTGGCGCGCGCCGCCATCCGCGGCACGCCGGGCTGGCAAGGGGTCGGCGCGTGAGCGAGCTGGCCCAAGGGGCCGCCTGGTTGAGCCTGCAGGTGGCGCTGCTGACGGTGCTCATCGTCACGCCGGCGGCCGTGTTCCTGGCGCACTGGATGGCCCGGGCGCGCTGGCGGGGCAAGGTCCTGCTGGACACGCTGATCCTGCTGCCCCTGGGGCTGCCCCCTGCGGTCATCGGCTTTTGGCTGTTGAGCAGCCTGGGTGAACGCGGCGCCCTGGGCGAGTGGCTGCACGAGGCGCTGGGCCTGCGCCTGACGCTGTACCCGGGCGGGGCCGTGATCGCGGCCGGCCTGATGACCCTGCCCTTGATGACCCGGCTGCTGCGCCCGGCCTTCGAGGCGCATGACCCGATGTCGGTGGCGGTGGCGCGCACGCTGGGCGCCTCGCGCTGGCAGGCCTGGCGCACGCTGACGCTGCCCCTGGTGGCGCCGGCCGTGGCCTCGGCGATGGCGCTGGGGCTGGCCGCGGCCTGGGGGGAGTCGGGCGCCACGCTGGTGCTGTCGGCCTGGCTGCAATCGCCCACCTCGCAGGCCGCGGCCTCGGGCGCGGCGGCCCCGATGGGCGGCACCGCGGTGGTCGCGCTGTGGGAGGCGCTGCGTCAGCCCGACCAGGCGGCGGTGGCGCGCGAGCTCGCCGGGGTCTCCTTGTTGCTGGCGCTGGTGGCGGTGATGCTCAGCGAAACGCTGCGCGCGCGCTGGCAGCGGCACCTGTCGTCGCGCCCGCGCCACGCGCCCTCACCCGGCCCGCACCCATGAGCCAGCAAACCCGACTGCCCCAGGCCCTCAGCGTGGAGCTGCACGTGCAGCAACCGGGGCTGGACGTGCGCGCCCAGTTGCGAGCGCTGCCCGGGCGGGTGTGCGCGGTGGTGGGCCGCCACGGCAGCGGCAAAACCGCGCTGTTGCAAGCCGCCGCCGGCCTCAAGCCCGCACTGAGCGGCCGGGTGGCGCTGGGCCCCCATGTGCTGTTTGATTCCTCGGCTCGCGTGGACCTGCCGGCGCACGTGCGCCGCCTGGCCTGGCTGGACGCGCAGGCCCACCTGTTCCCCCACCTGTCGGTGCAAGGCAACCTGGGCTACGGCCCGCGGGTGCTGGGCAGGCGCGTGCGGCAGTTGCGCGGCATGGACACCGGCACGCTGAGCCGCTGGCTGGGCCTGGCCCCGCTGCTGCAGCGCATGCCGCACGAGTTGACGGCGGCGCAGCGCGTGCGCGTGGCCCTCGGTCGCGCGCTGGCCAGCGAGCCGCGCGCCCTGCTGCTCGACGACCCCCTGGGGCAGGTGCCCGAGCCCGATCGCCCGGAGTTGTTGGACCTGCTCGCGCACGTGGCCCAGCGCTTCAAGCTGCCCATCGTGCTGGTCACGCCCCGCATGGACGAGGTCATCCGCATGGCCGACGACGTCGTCATCCTGCACGAGGGCCGCATGGCCAGCGCGGGGCCGACCGCCCAGATCCTCTCGGACGTGTCGCTGGCGACCTTCCTGGAGGGCTTCCACGCCGGCAGCGTGCTCGAAGGCGAGGTCACCCGCCACGACATCGAGTGGCTGCTCAGCGAGGTCGACGTGTGCGGTCAGTGCGTGACGGTGCCCGCCACGCTGCACGGCGTGGGCAGCAAGGTGCGATTGAAGGTCCGCGCGCGCGACATCAGCCTGCACCGTGAGCCGCCCGCCGACACCAGCAGCACCAACCACCTGCGTGGGCGCATCAGCCACATCATGCTGGCGGGGGAGCACGGCACCTATGGCGCCGTCGGGGTGGAGCTGGCGCGCGAGGTCGACGCCAGCCTGCAGCTCAAGTCGGGCGCGAAGGTGTGGGCGCTGCTGACGCGCAAGTCCATTCAGCAAATGGGCTGGGCGCCAGGCGAGCCCTGCATCGTGGGCTTCAAGGCCATGGCCACGCAGGTCAGCCCCTGGCACTGAGGTATCGTCCCGGCATGACCGAAGCCATCGCAGCCATCCCCTGTTCGATCCCCGGCGCGCGCCGCCTGCTGGCCATCAGCGTGGCCAGCGCCACCCACATGACCATCGACGGCCGCCGCATCCTCAGCGGCATCGCCAAGCAGGCCGTCAGCACGCTGGCCTCGCCGCAACGCATCGCCGTGCGGGCGCTGGGCGTGGAGGGCGACGAGCAGGCCGACCTGAGCGTGCACGGCGGCGTGAGCAAGGCGGTCTACGCCTACCCGCATGAGCACTACGCGTTCTGGCAGACCGTGCGCGCCCAGGCTGGCGTGCAAGCCTGGGGCGAGGACCTGCCCGCCGGCATGATGGGCGAGAACCTGACCGTGACGGGCCTGCTGGAGGCCGACGCCCACATCGGCGACGTGTTGCGATTCCCGGACTGCACCCTGGCCATCAGCGAGCCGCGCCGGCCCTGCTACAAGTTCGAGGCCCGCATGGGCTTCAAACAGGCCGTCAAGATGATGGCGCAGTCGGGCTTCTGCGGCTACTACCTGTCGGTGCGCTCACCCGGCACGCTGGCCGCGGGCGAAGGCTTCGAGCTGGTGCCCGGCCCGCGCGAGGTCAGCATCCGCGAGCTGTTTCGCGCCAAGATGCGCAAGGAATCGGGCGGGGCCTGATCCCGCGCACCCGACGGCTCAGCTCGTCGGGTTGGAGACGCCCGAGGCCACGTGCCCCGATGGCACGTGAGGCGCGGCGTTGTCGACGTGGCCGGTCTGGTCGTCGAAGAAGAAGTCGGGCTCGAACTCGCGCAGGAACTCGCCCTTGGCCAACCCGCCCAGGAACAAGGCCTCGTCGACCTCGATGCCCCAGTCCATCAGGGTGCGGATGGCGCGCTCGTGCGCGGGCGCGCCGCGGGCCGTGACCAGCGCGGTGCGGATGCGCATGGGCGAGGCCCCCGGCACGCCGGCGCGCCACTCGCTGGCCTGACGCAGGTCGTGCAGGCCTTGCAACAGCGGCTTGAAGGGGCCGTCGGGCAAGGGCTTGCGGGCGCGAGCGATCTCGTGGTCCTGGAAGGCGTCGAGCCCGCCTTGCTGGAAAACGCGTTCGGCCTCATCGGAGAACAGCACGGCGTCGCCGTCGAAGGCGATGCGCACCTCGTCGGGGTGGGCGTCACCGGCGCGCGCGGCGTGGGGCAGGACCCGCGCGGCCGGCACACCCGCGGCCAGGGCGGAGCGCACGTCGGCTTCATTGGCCGACAGGAAGAGGTGGGCCTGCAAAGGCTTGAGGTAGCGCCAGGGGCTGCGCCCCCGCGTGAACACGCCACGCTCGATCACCAGGCCGTGGTGCGACACCGAGCGGAACACGCGCAGGCCGGAAGCCGGGTCGTTGCGCGAGAGGATGACGACCTCCACGCGCGCGGCGTCGTCGGTGTTGAAGTTCAGCAGCTTGCGCACCAGCGAGAAGGCCACGCCAGGCTTGGCGGGCACCTCGATGCGGTCGAGTTGCAGGTCCATGTAGGCGCGGTCGTCCGAGCCTTCGAAGAGGCGGTTCTCTTCTTCGAAGTCGAAGAGCGCGCGAGAAGATATGGCCACCACCAGGCGGCCGTCCAGGCTGGCAGGCATGGGCGCAGTATCGCCCAGGAGCTCACTGCACGAAGCCGATGCCCGACTTCTTCGCGCCCGCATCGGGCAGGTCACGCTCCTGCAGCGTGTGGCGGCCGTCGAGCTTGGCGTTGCCGAAGGCCGTCATCAGCGCGCGGCGCATCTCGCGCGGCGCCAGCCGGCTCAGGGCGCCCAGCACCGCATCCGGTGGCTCGGGGTCGAATCGCTGGCCCCAGTCGTGGTCGGCGCGGATGCCGCGGTAGAGCTTGGCGGCGATCTTGCGCGCGGCCTCGTCGTCCGGCATGTCGATGTCGAACACGTTCATGCGGTTGAGGATGGGGTCCGGGATGCCGCGCAGGTCGTTGGCCGTGGCCACCCAGATGACCTGGCTGGCGTCGATGGCCACCTCGGCGAACTCGTCGGTGAAACTGCCCGCGGTGTCGTGCTCCAGCAGGCTGTAGAGCGAGCCCAGCGGGTCGTAGGCGTGCTCGTTGCCGCTTTTGTCGATCTCGTCGACCACCATCACGGGGTTGGCGTACTGCCCGTCCACCAGCGTCTCGAAGACCTTGCCCGGGCGGGCGCCCTTCCACTGCGAGCTGGCGCCCGAGAGCACCCAGCCGGCGGTCATCGAGCTCATGGACAGGAAACCCATGCCGGTGCCCAGCAGCTGCGCGATCTCGCGGGCGAAATGGGTCTTGCCGACACCCGGTGGCCCGAGCAGCAGCATGGGCGTGAGCTCCAGGGCGTCGCGGCTGTCGGCGCACAAGGCCAGCTGGCGCTTGAGGTCGTCGAGCACCTCGTGGAAGTTGGGCAGGTCGTCGTAGAGGTGATCCATGGCCGGCAGGCCGGAGGGCTTGACCTGGAAGCGCTCGGGGCCCTTCTCCAGCATGCGCTCGTAGGTGGCGCGCAAGGACTCGTGGTCGCGGGGCGGCAGCTTGCCGAGTCGCCGCTCGACCTCGTCGACGCGGTAGACATGGCGCATGTGCGCGATCGGGATGCGCCCACCCGGGCGTCCATCCCAGCCATCCCGACTCAGCGGGACCAGTTCGGTGCAAGCACTCATCGCGAACCTCCTGACGGGGCCAATGCTTGGGATCATTCCAGCAAAGCCTGGCCGACGTGAGCCCCCGAACAAGGGGCACATGGCCATTCATATCACCGCATGCCCCGCGAGCAAAGGGGATCGGCCCGAGGCACACATGCACAAGGGGCGCAAGCTGAGCACAATGGCGCACGTCCTCCGCATTGCCCCTCCATGGCGACCTTGTCCGCGTCCCTTCCCGCCCCGTTGTGGCGCCACTGGCGTCGCATCGGCACCTTGCTGCTGCTGGCCATGCTGGCCCTGTGGGTGTGGTCCTTGAACCCGCCTGCCCCTGTCGATGCACCCGGGGTGCGCTGGCTGGAGCACCGCAGGCTGAGCCACCAGGACGTCTCCGGTCGCCACGTTCACCGCAGCCCGGCCGTCGTCGCCTTGCCCGACAGCTGGAAGCCCGCTGGCCTGCCCGCCGAAGGCATCGGGCGATACCGCTCCACCTTCTCGGTCGACGCGGCGATCGCGCAAGACAACCAGCGCCACCTCTGGAGCCTGCGCATCGACCACCTCTGCCACGTCAACCAAATGTGGCTCAACGGCACCTTGCTGCACTCCACCCTGCCCCGACCGGGCTGGCTGGGGGCCCCGCTGGCGGCGCTCATCGACATCCCGGTGAACCGCTTGCAAACGGGCGTCAACGCACTCGACATCGAGGTGCATTGCGCCTCGCAAGGCGGGCTGTCGCCACCGACGCTGGGCAGCAAGGCCGCCCTCACGCAGGACTTCAAACGACACCAGACCCTCACGCGCGACCTGCTGCTGGGCCTCAACCTCATCTGCCTGACCTTCTCGCTGTTCGTCGTGATGCTGTGGTGGCTGCGTCGACAGGAGGCCGCGGCCGGCCTGTTCGGCGTGCTCATCCTGGTGGCCGCCGTTCGCAACTGCCGCTACTTCGTCGTCGATGACCTGCAGCTGTCGCCCGGACTGGACTCGTGGCTCTACTTCACGGCCCACGTGATCACGGCCTGCGTGCAAGGCTGGTTCGTGATGGCGCTGGTGGGGCGCTCCTGGCGCGCCTTTCACCGCCTGCTGTGGGTGGTGCTGATCGGCTTCCCGCTGCTGGGCATCGTGTTCCTGCCGATGGACCCGGGGCTCAAGGCCACGCGAGACGTTTTACAAGGCGCGCTGATCTTCATGATGCTGCCCTCCATGTGGCTGCTGATGCGCCACAGCCAGGGCATCCCGCGCAACTCCCTGGTGGGGCTGGGACTGGGTTGGATGATCGTCCTGATCGCCGGCTGCCACGACTTCATCATCGGGCGGGTGAGTGCAGACGTCACCTTTTCTCACTGGATGATCTGGGCCATCCCCGCCGGTTTGCCTTCGTTTTCCATCATGGTCATCGACCGCATCGTCAACGCCTTCAACGAGATCGAGCAAAGCAACCAGCAACTGGAGAGCAAGGTGGCCGAGCGCACGCGCGAGCTGGCCGCGGCCAACGCCGCCAAAAGCCACTTCCTGGCCTCGGCCAGCCACGACCTGCGCCAGCCCGTCGCGGCCATCGGACTGATCACCGACTTGCTGCGATCCAGGCTGAGCGACCCCGCCCTGCGCAGCCTGACCGACCGGCTCCTGCGCGCGGTCAACTCCATGGAGACCCTGCTCAAGGGCCTGCTGGACCTGTCGCGCCTGGACTCCGGCACGGTGGAGGTGCAACCCCGGCGCATCCGGCTGCAGCCCCTGCTGGAGGCCATCGTGGCCCACGAGGAAGAGGCCGCGCGCCACAAGGGCCTGAAGCTGACCGTGCGCCCGACGCGGGCCGTGGTGCGCACCGACGCCGTGCTGCTCGAACAGATCCTGCGCAACCTGGTGGGCAACGCCATCCGCCACACCCGCGAGGGCGGCGTGCTGGTGGGCGCCCGCCGTCGCGGCCCGCACTGGGAGGTGCAGGTGTGGGACAGCGGCCCCGGCATCGCCCCGCATGACCTGCCCCGCATCTTCGAGGCCTTCGTGCAGCTGGGCAACCCAGGCCGCGAGCGCTCCCAGGGCCTGGGGCTGGGCCTGGCCATCGTGCAGCGGGCGGCGGGTTTGCTGGGCCACGCACTGAGGGTTCACTCGCGGGTGGATCGGGGCTCGTGCTTCAGCGTGACCTTGCCCGCCGCCGAGCTGCCGGTGACCACGCGCAAACCGCCTGGCGCCACCGACGCAGCCGGTGCGCTGACGGGGCGACAGGTGCTGGTGGTGGAAGACGACGCCACCTTGCGCGAGGCCCTGGTGCAGTGGCTGCAGAGCTGGGGCATGGAGGTGATGTCTGGCGACAGCGTGGCCTGGGTGCGTGCGCTGCCGCCCCGCTCGTGGGACCTGCTGCTGTCCGACCACCGCCTGGCCGATGGCACCGGCCGCGACGTGGCGCAGCACCTGCGGCGCCATCAGCCCGGACTGCGCAGCCTGATCATCACCGGGGACACCTCGCCCGAGCAACTCGCCGAGCTGGCCGCCAGCGGCCTGCCCGTGCTGCACAAGCCCTTCAGGGCCGAAAAATTACGGGCCATGGTCGAATCGAACATGGCCCGTGCAGATCGTGATGACAGCGTCTGATGCACAAAGATTAACAAGACGCGCCAACTTGTGCCATCGTCCTTTTGTCCGACGCCCGTGGGGGCTCAGCCCAGCCGAGGGGCCGCGTTCAGGGTGACCCCCGCGCGCGCCACCGCCACGACCGCCTGGGTGCGGCTGTTGACGCGCAGCTTGCGAAAGATCGCCGACAGGTGCGTCTTCACGGTGGACTCCGACAGGTTGAGCCGGCGACAGATGTCCTTGTTGGGCTTGCCCTCGATGAGCAGGCGCAGCACGTCGAGCTGGCGGTCGGAGAGGCCCAGCAGCGACTCCGGGTCAGCGGGTTCGGCCGGCTCGGGCTCGCCCCCCGCGTCGACATCGTGGGCCAACTCAGGGTTCAACGCGGCGTCATCGGGCAAGGGCGGCAGGTAGACGCCGCCCGACAGCACACGCAGCAAGGCCTCCTGCATCACGCCCGACTGCACCGTCTTCGGGATGAAGCCGGAGGCGCCGCGATCGATGGCCGAGACGATGGTGTGCGGCCGGTCATCGGCCGACAGCACGACCACGGGCACGTGGGGGGCCATGGCGCGCCACTGGTCCAGCGTCCCCAGGCCCTGGCGGTCAGCCAGGCCCAGGTCGAGCAGGGCCAGGCGCACATCGGGGTGAGCCGCCAGCGCGCGCGCGGCATCCGGGAGGTCGCCGGCTTCGAGCACCTCGAAGCTGCCGTGGTCGGCCAGGTTCAAGCGATGCTGGATGAGCAGGCTCAGGCCATCACGGAACAAGGGGTGGTCGTCGATCAGCAGCAACTTCATGCGTTTGATCGTACGCGATGCGAACCCCGTCAAACGGCCCACACACCCAGGTGAGGCCCACTCAGCCGTGGGGTGGACGTTCAGCCGATCACTTGACCCAGGTGTTCATCTGCATGATGGGCAGCATCACCGACATCACGATGAGCATGACCACCAGGCCCATGACCACGATGAGCAAGGGCTCCAGCACCGTGGCGATGGCGAGCGCACGACGCTGCACCTCACCCGAGAGCTGCACGGCCGCACGCTGCAGCATCAGCGGCAGCTGACCGGTTTGTTCACCCAGGCGGGCGAACATGGACAGCAGGCCGGGGAAACGCTTCTTGGCCGCGATGGCCGAGGCCAGCGGCGCGCCTTCGCGCACCTGCACCAGCGCCTCCATGGCGTCGGCCCGCATCGCGCGGTTGGACAGCGTCTCGGCGGCGGCCTGCAGGGCCTTGAGGATGGGCACACCCGAGCCCGCCAGCATGGCCAGCGTGCCGGCGAAGCGCGCGGCGTTGTAGCCGCGCGCCAGGCGCCCGATGATGGGCAGCTCCAGCCAGAAGGCATCGAATTTCTGCCGGAAGCCCTCTTCGCGCAGGGCCACCAGCAGGCCCACGGTGCCGCCGATCAGGCCCAGGGCCATCAACCAGCCCCAGTTGCGCATGAAGGCGCTCAGGCCCAGCATGAACTGCGTCAGGAAGGGCAAGGCGCGTTTGCTGCTGGAGAACACCTGCGCGACCTGGGGCACCACGAACACCAGCAGGGCCACGACGATGACCACCGCAAACAGGGACACGATGGCCGGGTACAGCGTGGCGCCGATCAGCTTGGACTTCAGCGCCTGCTGTTCTTCCAGGTCGTTGGCCAGCTTGTCGAGCACGCCGCCGAGCTGGCCGCTTTGCTCGCCCGCGGCCACCACGCCGCGGTAGACCTCGTCGAACTCGCGCTGGGCCCCGCCGAGCGCGCGCGCAAACGGCGAGCCCGCGTTGACCTCGGCGCGCAGGTGCGCCACCAGCTCGCGCTGGCGCGGGTCTTCGGCTTCATCGGCCAGGGCGGTGAGCGCGCGCTCCAGCGGCAATCCGGCCACGACCAGGCCCGAGAGCTGGCGCGTCCACACCGCCAGCTCGGAGGAGTTGAACACCCGGCGCACGAAAAACTTGGGCGAGCCACCCGCCTCGGTGTTTTCCGCGACCTGCACGGCCGTGACCTTGAGCGGCACCATGTGCTGGGTGCGCAACTGGGCGCGGGCGGCCTTGGGGTTGTCTGCGTCGACCAGGCCGTTGATGGTCTTGCCGGAGGCGTCCAGGGCTTCGAAGCGGAAGGCGGGCATGGTGTGGGGCTCGGGTCGGACTTACTCGCGGGTGACCCGCAAGACCTCTTCCAGCGAGGTCACGCCTTCGGCCACCAGGCGGTCGCCGTCTTCGCGCATGGTCTTCATGCCGTTGAGCTGGGCGATCTCGAAGAGCTTGGACTCGGCGGCCTGCGCGTGGATCAGCGAGCGGATTTCGTCGTCGGCGACCATGAGCTCGTACACGCCGGTGCGGCCCTTGTAGCCGCTCATGCCGCACTCGGGGCAACCCACCGGGTGCCACTTGCCCTGGTCGTCCTGGCGCTTGCAGTGCACGCACAGCTTGCGCACCAGGCGCTGGCCGAGCACGCCCAGCAGCGAGCTCGACAGCAAGAAGGGCTCGATGCCCATGTCGGTCAGGCGGGTGACGGCACTCGGTGCGTCGTTCGTGTGCAGCGTGGCCAGCACCAGGTGACCGGTCAGCGAGGCCTGCACGGCGATCTGTGCGGTCTCGAAGTCGCGGATTTCACCGATCATGATGACGTCCGGGTCCTGGCGCAGGATGGCGCGCAGGGCCTTGGCGAAGGTCAGGTCGATCTTGGCGTTGACCTGGGTCTGGCCGATGCCGTGCAGCTCGTACTCGACCGGGTCTTCCACGGTCAGCACGTTGGTGGTGGAGGCGTCCACCGTGCTCAGGCCGGCGTACAACGTGGTCGTCTTGCCCGAGCCCGTGGGGCCCGTCACCAGCACGATGCCGTGGGGCTGGCGCAGCAGGCGTTTGAAGCGATCGAGCGAGTCGCCACTCATGCCCAGCGACTCGAGGGTGAACTTGTTGGCGTCGCCCTTGTCCAGGATCCGCAGCACGGCGCGCTCGCCATGGGCCGAGGGCAGGGTCGAGACGCGAACGTCCACCGCACGCCCGCCAATGCGCAGCGAGATGCGGCCGTCCTGCGGCATGCGCTTCTCGGAGATGTCGAGCTCGGCCATGATCTTCAGGCGCGAGATCAGCGCGGCGTGCAGGGCCTTGTTGGGCTGCACCACCTCGCGCAGCGTGCCGTCCACGCGGAAGCGCACGGCCGAGGAGCGCTCGTAGGGCTCGATGTGGATGTCGGAGGCGCCGTCCTTCGCGGCCTGCGTCAACAGCGCGTTGAGCATGCGGATGATGGGCGCGTCGTTGCTCGACTCCAGCAGGTCTTCGACGGCGGGCAGGTCCTGCAGCAGGCGCGAGAGGTCGACGGCGTTTTCGACCTCGCCCACCACGGCGGCGGCGCTGCCTTCACCGGCGGCGTAGGCCGTGGCGATGCGCTGCGAGAGGGCCTCGGGCGGCTCCTGCTCGATGACGTGCACGCTGAACTTGCGCATCACCTCGGAGAGGGCCGAGGGCGACACGTTCGGGCTGGCCCACAGCGTGGCGCGCTCGCCATCGTTTTCGAGCAACAGGCCGTTGGCCCTGGCGAAGGCGTAAGGAAGGGGGTGACGGGCGCCCATGGTGTGTGTGGCTCCGGGTCAGCGCGCGGTTTGGGGCGCGGTTTGCGGAGCGGTCTGCGGCGTCAGCCTGGGCGCGTAGCCCGAGTCACCCGGCATCACCACATTGGGTTGAGGCGCATTGGGGTCGTCGAGCGGCTGGCGCACCGAGGGCATGGTCAGCTGGTTGCTGAGCTTGAGCGGGTCGAGCTGCGGCGCGGCGTTGACCTTGTTGAGCACGATGCTGGATTCGGGCTGGCCTTCGGCCTGCTTTTGGCGCATGAACTCGTAGCGGTCCAGGGTCAGCGCGTTGCTGACGTCCGGGCTGCGGATGACGACCGGGCGCAGGAACACCATCAGGTTGGTCTTGCTGCGCGAGCGCGAGCGGCTCTTGAAGAGGTTGCCCACCACGGGGATGTCACCCAGCAGCGGCACCTGCGTGTTGCCGTTGTTGAACTCGTCCTTGAGCAGGCCGCCCAGCACCAGCGTGGCGCCGTCGTCGATGACCACGGTGGTCTCGATGGAGCTCTTGTTGGTGGTCAGGCCGTTGCTGGCGGTCTTGCTGGCCGGGTCGACCGAGGAGTTCTCCTGGAACACGGTCAGGCGCACGGTGCCGCCCTCGCCCACCTGCGGGCGCACACGCAGCGTCAGGCCCACGTCCTTGCGCTCCACCGTGGTGAAGGGGTTGACCGAGCCCGCGCTGCTGGAGCCGGTGTTGGTGAACGAGCCGGTGACGAAGGGCACGTTCTGCCCCACCACGATCTTGGCCTCTTCGTTGTCCAGCGCGATCATGTTCGGCTTGGACAGCACGTTGCCGTCGGCGTTGGTCTCCAGGAAGCTGGCCAGGGCGCCCAGGCTGTAGCTGCCATCGCCCAGCTTGCGACCGAAGGCCAGGTTCAGGCCCGCCACCCCTGCGGCGGCCGTCTTGGGCGCGGCGATCAGGCTGAACAGCCCGGGCACGCTGCCCTGAGCCAGGTTGGTGCCGGCCACGATCTGGTTCTTGTCGCCCGTGCCACCAGCCCACTGAAAGCCCGCCTCGGCCAGCTTGTTTTCGCTGACCTCGACGATCATGGCCTCGATGTAGATCTGGGCGCGTCGGCCATCGAGCTGGTCGATGACGGCGCGCAGCTGACGATACAGCGCGTCGGTGGCCGTGATCACCAGGGAGTTGGTGCTGGGGTCGGCCTGGATGAAGCCGCCCGTGGACGGTTGCGCCGAGGCCGCCACGGGGGCGGTGGCCTGAGGCGAGGCGCTGCCGCTGGCACCGCCCTGAGAGATGCTCGTGACCGCCGGGGTCGCCGCGGGGCTGCTGCCACCCGAGGCGCCTCCGGAGGAGCCGCTGCCCGCACCACCGGCGCCGGGGAAGGCCGCGCGCAACACCTGAGCCAGCTTCACCGCGTCGGCGTTCTTGAGGTAGACGACGTGGATGCCGCTGCCGCCCAGGCCGGCCGTGCCGGGTCGATCCAGGCGCTGGATCAGGTTGCGCACCAGGGCCATGCGGGCCGCGTTCGGGGCCCTCACCATCAGGGTGTTGGTGCGGGCGTCGGACATCACGAGGGTGGTGGAGGGGGTGCCACCCGAAGCCGGCGCGCTGCCCCCACCGTCGGCGAGCTTTTGCACCATGGGTGCCAGGTCGGCCGCGATCGCGTACTGCAGCGGGATGGCCTCCATGTCGGTCGCCGACGGCACGTCCAGCGCCGAGATCATCTCGCCGATGCGCTTGAGGTTGTCGGCGTAGTCCGTGATCACCAGCGTGTTGGTCGAGGCGTTGGCGTTGACCGTGTTGTTGGGGCTGATGAGCGGGCGCAGCACGGTCACGAGGTTGGCCGCGCTCTCGAACTGCAGGCGGAAGATCTGCGTGAGCACCTGGTCACCCGAGCGGCGCACGGAGCCGACCTCCACGGTGCCGGTCTGCAGCTTGGCCTCGGACTCGGGCACGATCTTGAGCAGGTTGCCGACCTCGACGACGCTGAAGCCTTGCCCGCGCAAAGCGGCCAGGAAGTTCAGGTAGGCCTCGCGCGGCGTCAGCGGCTGGTCGCTGTAGAGGGTGATGGCGCCTTTGACGCGGGGGTCGACCAGGATCTGTCGGTCGACGATGACCGCCATCGCGCGGGCCACGCCCTCGATCTCGGCGTTGACGAAGTTCAGCGTCACCGTGGCGCCGCCCTTCTTGACGGGGGCCGCGACGGCCGAGCCGGCCATGAACCCCGGCAACAGCCCGCCCGGCCCAAAAGCCAGGGCCAGGGCCGTGACCAGCGCGGTGGCGCGGGAGCGGTTCAGCAAAGGATGGGTCTTCATGCCTTATCCGATCGAAATGACGGACCGGTCGCCTTCGCGCCGTCCGATGATGTTCAACAAATTGTCCAGTGCGCCGCGCTCGGCTTCACTGGCTCGGGCGTCGCCGCGAAAGCGCAGCCCGGTGGGCGTCACGCCGCCCTGACCCGAGAGCTGCAAAGCGCCGTCCAGCGTGGTCAGGCTCAGGGTCATCTGGCCCTGGTTGTCGCCGAGCAAGTCGAGCCGGTAAGAGCCCAGGCGCTCCAGGGTGGTGATGCGAGAGGCCGCGTTGTCCAGGGAGACGTCGGCCTGACCCTGCACGCGCACCCGGCCTTGCACCCACTCGACCACGAGGTCTCGGCTGGACAGGCGCAAGACCCCGCTGAGCTGCAGCGTGTTCCAGGGCGTGCCCAGGCCGCCCAGCCAGGCCGCAGGCCACTGCCCGACGGGGCCGGTGGTTTGCGCAGGCAGGCCGGCCGCGGCTTGCGTGGCCAAGCTGAGCCGCACGCCGGAGAAGCCGGGCTGCACGGCCAGCACCACCGGGGTGGGCATGCAGCAGTCTTGCTGCAGCACCAGGCTGACGCCCTTGAGCCCCAGCCTCATCGACCAGTTCAGGCGGCCCGGCAAGGCGCGCGCATCGCGGCTGCCTTGTCCGCCGGTCAACACGGCCACGGCGTCGCCGCGCCAGATGGTGCCTTTGGAGTCGGCCAGCAGCAAGCGCCCCTCGGTGGCCACGACCACGGCCTGAGCCAGCCAGGGCGCCGGGGCGTAAGCGATGACGCCCACGAGCGCGCCCACGGCGCCGCCCCACCACCCCCAGCGGCGCCCGGCGCGGCGCATGTTCTCCCAGCGCGCGACCTCCAGCGTGGACTCCAGCCAGCGGGTGGTCAGCGCGGTGGCGCCTTTCATCCAGCCTGGGCGTCGGTTGAAGAGGGGCAAGCCGGCCATGGTGATCTGAGCCTCAGCGAGCGGGTTGGGTGGACGACAGGCTCAGCACCAAGGTGCCGGCGTAGCGCCCGACCTCGACTTGCTGGAGCTTGGCTTCCAGGGGGCGGGCGCGGGCCGCCGAGCGGACCTCGTCCAACCAGGTCGCCAGGGCATCGCCCGAAACGTTGCGCAGGGTGAGCGTGGCTCGGTCGCCCTGAACGGCCAGCGTGGCGCCTTCGCCCAGGCGGTCGGTGGCGGCCTTGAGGGCGGCCTCGGCCTGGGCCGGCGGCACGGGCGGGCGCTGGCGCAGCAGCTGCGCCTCGTCGGCCAGGCGGCGCATCTGGTCGAGTTGCACCTCGACCTCGCGCAACTGAACGGGAGACTGGCTCAGCGTGCGCCAGGCCGGGCGGATGCCGACCAGCACGATCAGAGTCAGCGCCAGCAACCAGGCCGCGGCCGATGCCAGTCGACGCTCGCGCAGCGGCATGGCGGCCCAGCGGGCCTGCCAGGCGTCGCGCAGGGACTGCAATTGGAGGGCGGGTGAGGTCATGGGGCGATCCTGGGGAAAGGTCTCGGCGGCGCTCAGCTGCGCGGTGCGCGGCGCACCATCAGCTTGCCATCGTTGGTCGGCTCCACCTCGATGCCGGCCGCGGCCAGTCGGGCGCGCAGCTGGGTCAGCTCATCGGGGCCCCATCCGGCGGGGGCGCTCAGTGTCAGGCTGCTGCCGTCGTAGTCGAGCGTGGCAGAAGGACGCTCGGGAGGCCAGGCGGTGGCCACGACGCCCATGAGGGCTTCCAGGTCGTTGTCACCCGGCTGGCCGGCGGCCGCGCGCAGGGATTCGGTTTCGCGCTGCATCTGCACCGGGGCGTCCAGCACGGCGGAGACCTGCGGGTGCGCCTGGCGCAAGATGCGGGTCAGCTCCAGGCGCTTGCCCTGCACCAGCTGCTTTTGTTGCCAGGCCCACAGGTTCAGGCCCAGCAGTTGCACGGCCACCAGGGCCATCAGGCCCACGCGCGCCGGGCGCCACTGTGGCCCCATGGCGCGACGCCACTGGTCCGACAAGGCATGCAGCCCCTTGCTGCGCGGCGTCAGCTCGAACTGCAACAGGTTCCACAGCGAGCGCGCCGCCATCAGCAGGTGCTCGGACTGGGTCTGCACGGTCACGGCCCGGCCCAGCCAGCGCTCGGCCGGAGACGCCACCGGTGGCGTGGCGAAAAAGCGCGCCTGCACCGGCAGGGGCTCGGGCAACAGGCTGCGCGCCAGCGACCCCGAGGCGGGCCAGGTCGAGACGCCGTCGGCGCTGGACCAGGTCATCAGCATCTCCACGCCAGACTCGGCTTCGTCCGTCGGGCTGTCGGTGGCTTCGTGGAAGTAGGCCGAGGCGGGCTCGTCCGGCGCGATGGCCGGCACCACGCGCTCGACGCGCAACTTGGCCTTCTCCAGCGCCATGAGCTGGCTGGTCAGCCAGGTGTGGTCACAGACCGCCACCCACGCCGACTGCCCCGGCTTGGCTTGCGGCGCCAACGCCAGGTGCAGCTCTTCGGGGTCGTCCAGCAGCACCTCCTCGAGCATGCCGGCCAGGGCGGCGCGCAGTCGCGCGGCCGGCGCCTTGGGCACGGTGACGCGGTGCCAGCTGAGGTCGGTGGGCGACATGACGGCGATGACGCTGTCGGCACGCGGCAGCATCGCCGCCACGCATCGCCCCTGGCGCGCGGCGTTCATGCCGTCGCCGCTGAGGACGTAGCTGTACTCCTTGGGCCCCGAACCGGCAGGCGCGGCCTCAGGCGACGCGGCTTCGGCCACGTGGCGCGCGCGTGTCGGCAGTTGGATGATGAGGATGCTCATGCCAGGAGGGTGAAAAAGTCGTGATTCGCGGTCAGGCGCCCAAGCTTAGGCGCTGGGCCATTGTAGGAGCGCCGAAATAGCGCCCTTTTAAGGATTGATACCCGCTTGGGGATGCGCACCACAGGGCCTCAGGGGTTGGGGGATGGATCGGCGCCACGGTCCACCCCGGAAAAACGCGACTGGTGCTTGACCACCACCTCGTTGCCGCTGGTGCGCTGCACGAGGTGGCGCTGCTCGATGACGTTGTCCTCCAGGCGCAGGCGCCCGCGGATTTCGAAGAAATCGCTGGAGACCGACAGCCGTGAGAAATTCCAGTTGCCCGCCCCCAAGGTGGCGCGCAGGTCGTCGGTGGTCTTGTAGGCGTTGCGCTGGCGGGTCTGCACGATGCGGGCCGCGCGGGCCAGGTCGAGGTTGTCCACCACCGCCGCGATCACCTCCTTGGGCGCCGTGTTGACGTTGACCTGGGTGCCGGTGGGCAGCAGCGTCAGGTAGGGCCGCAGGCGCTCCAGCGTGCCCGCGTCCAGCCCCAGCCAGGTGATCTGGTCGAAGGTCTGTGGCAGCAAGGGCGCCTTCTGCCGCCCCGCCTCCCCGCCCACCTTGCTCAGCAAGGCCGGGTCATCGGACTGGATCGACAAGACCGCCAGCGTCGCCTGCTTCATGGACTGGGCCAGGCCATCGGCCAGGCCGGGCGCCAGGCCGGCGTTCTCGCACAGGCGCTTGAGGGCGAGCAGCTCCTCGGGCACGATGTCCCCGTCCGCGGAGATGACGTTGCGCAGGTTGTAGCGGGCGTTGGCGTCCTCGACCTTGCCAGACAGGAAGGCATCGGGCGCGCCCTCGTCGGCGTTGTTGTTCTCGTCGACGGCCAGGAAGGTCGACAGGCGCGCCTCGGCCAGCGGGATGGCCCAGGGCTCGCCCAGGTGGTCGGGGCCACCGTTGCGGGCGTCTTCGCGCAGGATCAGTCGCGCCCAGTCCAGCGCCCCGCTGAGCACCCAGGTCGCCTGGGCGCGCACGCGCTCGGCGCTCTCGACCTGCACCGCGCGCCACTGCTGCCACACCATCGAAGCCGACAGGGTGGCCACCAGGGTCACGATGACCATGGCCATCAGCAGGGCCGCCCCCGCCTGCTGGCGACGCGGGGCCCGCAGAGGGCGGAGGGCGGGGAGTCGGGTCGTCATGGTTGAGGCGACAGGAGGATGTCCCGCGTGACGACACCGGCCTGACCACTGCCCTCGCCCAGGGCCAGCTGCGAGCGGATGGCCGATGGCAGTTGCTCGCGGACGTAGCCGCCCGATGGGGTCGCCGGGGCCGCAGGAGCCGCCCCCGAAGCGGCGCCCGATGCCGCCCCCGCGGACGACACCGCGCGGATGTTGCCCGTGGACTGACAGTTGCTCAAAGAGCCGCTGCGGTAGCAGTACACCAGCCACTGGTCCACGCCCTTGAGCGCCACCAGGGTGCCCGCCTCGCGGCCCTGCAGTTGATACGAGCGCCGCCAGTGGTCTTGCAGCTCACCCACGCGGGTCGTCTCCGGGCTGGTCCAGCGCAGCAGCCGGCGCTCGCGCACCGACCACACCACCACCTGCAAGCCCGAGGACGTGCGCCGGGTCAGGCGCAGGCTGGCGCCGTCGAAAACCATGCCCTCGACCACCTGCGTGTCCATCACCTGCGACAGGTCGGCGTCCAGCTGCGTCATCACCGACTGCACGCGCAAGGTCTGCTGCAGGTTGCCGTCAGAAACCTGGCGCGCCGTGCTGATGGCGTCGAGCCCCTTCCAGGCCGCCGCCGCCAGGATCGACAGGATCAGCAGCGAGACCAGCACCTCGATGAGGGTGAAGCCGCGGCTGCGCAGGCGGGATGAGGGGGAAGCGGTGACGGTCGGGGTGGCCATGGATGCGACTTCAGAAACGCGACACCACGGTCGAGAGCTTGACGATGGGCTGGCGCTGCTCGTCGAGCACCTCGGCATCCACACGGCGGAAATTGATGTTGGGCGTCGGACGCACCACCATGTGCCCGGGCATCTGCCGCCCCATTTGCGCGCAGGTGAAGTCGCTGTCGCCCACCGGCGGAAAGATCTTGCCCATGCGCAGGGTCGTGAGCTGGTTCTCGGCGCACCACTGAGCGCTGGTGAGGTCGGACATGCGCTGCGCGTTGACGGTCAAACCGCCTGCGGCCTTCATGCCCGTGGTCAGCGTGATGGCCACGATGGCCAGCGCCACCATCACCTCGATGAGGGTCATGCCCCGGGCGATGCGCGCGGTCATCGGGTCGCAGCCGGCGCGCCGCCGCCCAAGGCATCGTTGACTTCGGTGTCTTCGGCGGTGACGACCTGAAACGGCCCGAGGCCGTCCGTGCCGATGATGAGCTGACGCTCTTCCAGCCGCAGGATCAGGCTTTGCGCACCGATGACCGGCTCCGGGCCCAGCACGATGCTGCGCCCGCCCACCACCTCCGCCCGCACCTCGCGCTCCAGCCAGCGCAGCGGCGGCATCAGCGCCACCGGCAAACCCAGGAACTGGTAGTCGGCCTCTTCGCCTTTGGGTTGAGGCACCCACAGCACCGTCAGCGCACCGGAGCGCGCCTGCATGCGGGCCGACTCCATGACGGCCACCAGGCGCGCGGCCTCCCGCTCGAGCCGGGTCGTGGCCGGGTCGGGGATGGCCAGCGAGACGACCGAGACCGTGATGGCGATCATCGCGACCACCACCATCAGCTCCAGCAAGGTGAAGCCCCGTGCGCGCCGGAACACGGCGGCCTTCGCGCTCATGCGCGGGCCACCGCTGCGATCACTGCCAGGAACCGATGTCGGCATCCCGACCTTCGCCACCGCTTTGGCCATCGGCACCGAAGCTGAACACATCGACTTGCCCCTTCACACCGGGGTTGACGTACTGGTAAGGCGCGCCCCAGGGGTCCTTGGGCAGCTTTTCCAGGTAAGGCTTCCAGTTGCCCGGGATCGGGCCCGCCGTCGGCTTGACCACGAGGGCCTGCAGGCCCTGATCACCGGTGGGGAAACGCTGGTTGTCGAGCTTGTAGAGCTTGAGCGACTGCATCAGGTTGCTGATGTCGGTCTTGGCGGCGGTCACGCGGGCGTCGTCGGCGCGGTCCAGCACGTTGGGCACGATCAGCGCCGCGAGCAGGCCGATGATCACCAGCACCACCATCAGCTCGATCAGGGTGAAACCACGTTGTGCGGCGCGAGCAGCAGCCCGGGCCCATTGATGGGGTCGTGAGGTTCGCGCAAACATCTTCGTCATCCAGTTGAGGTCACAAGGGTCGGGGGACGGCCAGGCGCCCACGCAGGCGCCTTCCGTCAACCAAGGGCGCAAGCATGCACGAGCGAACCCGTGGCCCGATGCGGGATCAACCCGAGGATGACCCACTTGTTTGCGGTGCACGATGCGCAATTCAACCATCATAATGTGCCCCATCATGGCATCACGTTTCGCTGCACTCCTGATCTGGGCCGCCGTCGCCGCCAGCCTCGCGTACTGGGGCCTGCGCTGGTTGGCGCCCGCCACCGGCGTGCCGCACAACGCCGCCGCCGTCACACTCGACAGCGGCTCGCGCGGCGACATCCGTCGCCTGCTGGCCGGCCCCGCCCAGGCCACCGACGCCCCTGGCGACCCCTCGCTGGCCTCGGCCCTCGCGGGTCGGCTGCAACTGCTGGGCGTGGTCGCACCTCAGCCCGGCGGCAGCCAGGGCGTGGCGCTGCTGGCCATCGACGGCAAACCGCCGCGTGCCGTGCGCGTGGGCGGCAGCGTCGATGGCGACCTGATCCTGCAATCCCTGACCCAACGCGGCGCCCAGATCGGCACGCTCGACGGCCCCGCGGCCGTCTCCCTGGACCTGCCGGGCCTGCCCCCACCGGCCACCGGCGCCCTGCCTCCGCCCACGGGCGTGACGCAAGAGCCCCTCCCGGCCATGCAGCCCGGCACCCAGTCAAACGCCCAGCCCGGCATCCAGTCGGGCATGCGCCGCGGCGGAAGTCGCGACATGAATCGCGACATCAACCCAACCGCCACGCAAGCCCCCGCCATGCAGGCCCAACTCGAGGGCGGCCCCTCAGGACAGTCGGCCTCACCCGACTGACGTCGGGCCCGCTGAAGCCCAGACCCTGATTCAGCGCAAGAACAAGCGGTAGACCGGGTTGCGCGTCTCGTCGACGTACACGTAGCCCTGCTTGTCCAGCACCTTCGGGATGCGCGCCACCTCGTCCTTGGGCACCTGCAGCCCCACCAGGATGCGGCCATAGTCGGCCCCCTGGTTGCGGTAGTGAAACAGGCTGATGTTCCAGCCCGGCGGCAAACTGGTCAGGAAGGCCATCAAGGCCCCTGGGCGCTCGGGGAACACGAAGCTGAACAAACGCTCGCCCTCGGCCAGCGCCGAGCGCCCGCCCACCATGTGGCGGATGTGCGTTTTGGCGAGTTCGTCGTGGGTCAGGTCCACCGTGCCGAAGCCCTGGGCCTTGAACGCCTTCGCGATCGCCTTGGACTCGCCCTTCACGCTCGTGCTCAGTCCCACGAAGACGTGCGCCTGCTTCTCGTCGGAGATGCGGTAGTTGAACTCCGTGACGCTGCGCGGCCCGATGGTCTCGCAAAAGCGCTTGAAGGAGCCGCGCTCCTCGGGGATGGAGACGGCCAGCAAGGCCTCGCGCTCTTCGCCCACCTCGGCTCGCTCGGCCACGAAGCGCAGCCGGTCGAAGTTCATGTTGGCGCCACAGTTGATGGCGATGTAGGTTTTGCCCTGGCCGCCGTGGCGCGCGGCGTACTGCTTGAGGGCGGCCACGCCGAGGGCACCCGCGGGCTCCACGATGGAGCGCGTGTCCTGGTAGATGTCCTTGATTGCCGCACAGACGGCGTCGGTGTTGACCGTGACGATCTCGTCGACCAGCTCGCGCGTCAGGCGCAGCGTCTCTTCGCCCACCAGCTTGACCGCGGTGCCATCCGAGAACAGCCCCACGTCGCTGAGGGTCACGCGCGCGCCCTGCTTGACCGAGCGGGCCATGGCGTCGGAGTCGCTCATCTGCACGCCGATGACCTTGATCTCGGGGCGCACGGCCTTGACGTAGGCGGCCACGCCGCTGATCAGCCCCCCCCCGCCGATGGCCACGAAGATGGCGTCGATCGGGCCGGCGTGCTGGCGCAGCACCTCCATGGCCACCGTGCCCTGGCCCGCGATCACATCGGGGTCGTCAAAAGGGTGGACGAAGGTCAGGCCCTTCTTGCGCTCCAGCTCTTTCGCGTGCAGCGCGGCGTCGGAGTAGCTCTCGCCATGCAACACGATCTGCACGTTGTCGCCCCCGAAGTGCCGCACCGCATCGATCTTGACCTGGGGCGTCGTCGTCGGCATGACGATGGTGGCCTGACAGCCCAGGCGCCGCGCCCCCATGGCCACGCCCTGGGCGTGGTTGCCAGCCGACGCACACAGCACGCCCTTGGCCAGCAGCGACGGGCTCAGGCGCGCCATCTTGTTGTAGGCGCCGCGCAGCTTGAAGCTGAAGACCGGCTGCTTGTCCTCGCGCTTGAAGTAGACGTGGTGGCCGAGTCGGCGCGAAAGGCTGCGGGCCTCGTCCAGCGGGGTCTCGATGGCCACGTCGTAGACGCGGCTGGTGAGGATCTTCTGCAGGTAGTCCTGGATGCTGAGCGGCGCCGCCGCGGCTTTCTCGACCTTCATGGTCTTCACGGCCTTCACGGCCTTCTTGCTGGCGGATGAGGGCTGGCGGGAAGGGGCTGGCTTCTTGGCGGCGCGCGCGGTGGACATGCAGGGGGCTCCGGGACGGGGACATCGAGACAGGGCCCGACAGTCTAGCCCCTCGCCCACCCCTCGCTAGCCCGCGGCCGGCTTGTCGCTGCCGCTCCAGGGTGCCTGCGGCTCCCGCACACCCAGGCCCGCGTAGTAGCGCTGCTGCTGTTTGCGGGCCACCGCGCGCCACGGCCCCTCCATCCAGGGCAGGGTTCGCAAGGCCACGCTGCCCGCCGCGGTCGGGGCCAGCAACATCAAGGGATACCAAGGCGCGCGGTCGGGCAGGCCCAGGTTGCGCATGCCCTCGGGGCCCAGGAACCAGCGCACCAGGCTCAGGTGCCGCTCGCGGTCGATGCGGCCACGCAGGCCGCTGGCCCAGGGGTAGCGACGCGACAGCGGCTCGTTCATCAACGCGCGCCCCAGCAAGGCGCTGGTCTCATCAGGCGGGGCCTGCGTGATCAGGTTGCGGTACATCAGCACCCGCCCCGTGGCCTCGTCGTCGCACATCAAGCCGTCTTCCACGCCCACCAGCCACCCCATGACGCGCCACAGGTGCATGACCGCGTCGGCGTCCTCCTGCGCGAAGAGCATGCCCGTCAGGCGCAAGCCCAGCAGGTGCACGACGCTGAAGGCCAGGTAGGTGGCCTGCATGTCGACCTGGTTGATGGGCAGGCCCAACCAGTCGGCATCCCAGGACGGCGCCCGCGAGAGCTGGTCGCGCACCAGCGCGTGCATCAGGCGCACGTGCAAGGTCAGCCGATGCCCTTCCCGCCCCGGCTTCAGGCCGTCCTCCTCCGTGCAGGCCAGCCACCACGTCGCGGTCTCGGCGATGCGCCGGTGCGCCCCGCGCTCCAGGGCGCCCGTCTTGAGCAGGGTCTGGTTGATGGCCGCCGCCTGGTACCCGGCCATGAGCCCCGCGTCCCGCAGGACCATCATGCCGTGCTCGCCCGTGCCCTGCATGACCTGGGCGCCGCGCTTGACTCGGGCCCAATCCACCCAGTCAGGCGCGACCTGATGCGCGATCAAGAACGCGCGCAGGGCCTGCGCCTCGGGAGGCAGTGACTCGGGCCCCTCGGCCAAGCCGCGCTCCATCAGGGGCCAGGCCTTCTCCCGCCCCTGCTCCCGCATCCACGCGATGACCGCATCGGCGAGGGCATCTCCTCGCCAAAGGGCCTGACCGAGGGCATTCCACTCCGCCTCGCTGGGCTCCGGGTCACCGGGGATGGTGACCCGCAGTCGGGCGGCCAGCGCCCGGCCTCGCTCGCGGTCCGCACCGTGTCGGCCCGGCGGAGCGCGGCCCTCCTGGGCCCCCTGTGCGCAGCCGTCCACGCGCTTGCCTCGTGCCTCGACATCCATCTCACCCCTCCGGGGCACCATCGAGGGCACCCTGCCTGCTTGTTTGTTTGATTTGCGTGCGCAGGGCCAACGGGCAGCGCGCCCATCGACTTTGCGCATGGTGAGATCATGCACCGCCCTCGAAGGGCGACCAAGCCCAGCGCGCGGACGGCCCCGGGAACGGGGGGCTGGCCCCTCGCGGGGCCATGCAGGCGAAAAAAAACCCGCTGGCAGGCAGCGGGTTTTTCGCGGAGGCGGGCAAGCCGCCCGACATCACTTCTTGCGCAGGCGGCGGATGGCGGCCAGCTGGGCCACCAGCTCCATCAGCTCGTTCTGGGCCTTGGCCAGGTCCAGGTCGCCCTTGGCGTTCTGAACGGCCTCTTCGGCCAGGCGCTTGGCTTCGGCCGCTTTGGCCTCGTCCAGGTCCTTGCCGCGGATGGCGGTGTCGGCCAGGACGGTCACGCAGTGAGGCTGCACCTCCAGGATGCCGCCGGCCACGAAGACGAATTCCTCTTCCTTGTTGTCGGCGCGCTGGATGCGCACGGCGCCCGGCTTGATGCGGGTGATCAGCGGGGTGTGGCGCGGCAGGATGCCGAGCTCACCCGACTCACCCGGCAGGGACACCAACGTGGCTTCGCCCGAGAAGATGGACTCTTCGGCCGAGACGACGTCAACGTGAATGGTGGACATGGTGCTCTTTCGTCAGAGCGACCACACAGCAGCCGGTTGATCACCGGCCACCGCGTGCCGCTTAGTTGATGGCCTTGGCCTTTTCGAAGGCCTCGTCGATGGTGCCAACCATGTAGAAGGCTTGTTCGGGCAGGCTGTCGCACTCGCCGTTCACGATCATCTTGAAACCACGGATGGTTTCCTTCAGGGGAACGTACTTGCCGGGCGAACCGGTGAACACTTCAGCCACGTGGAAGGGCTGCGACAGGAAGCGCTGGATCTTGCGAGCGCGCGCCACCAGTTGCTTGTCTTCCGGAGCCAGTTCGTCCATGCCCAGGATGGCGATGATGTCGCGCAGTTCCTTGTAGCGCTGCAGCGTGTTTTGCACGGCGCGGGCCACAGAGTAGTGCTCTTCACCGACCACGTTCGGGTCCAGCTGACGCGAGGTCGAGTCCAGCGGGTCCACAGCGGGGTAGATGCCCAGCGAAGCGATGTCACGCGACAGCACCACGGTGGAGTCCAAGTGGGCGAAGGTCGTGGCAGGCGACGGGTCGGTCAAGTCGTCCGCAGGGACGTAGACGGCCTGGATCGAGGTGATCGAGCCGACCTTGGTCGAGGTGATGCGCTCTTGCAGGCGGCCCATTTCTTCGGCCAGGGTGGGCTGGTAACCCACGGCGGAAGGCATGCGACCCAGCAGGGCGGACACTTCGGTGCCGGCCAGGGTGTAGCGGTAGATGTTGTCCACGAAGAACAGCACGTCCTTGCCTTCGTCGCGGAACGACTCGGCGATGGTCAGGCCGGTCAGGGCGACGCGCAGGCGGTTGCCCGGCGGCTCGTTCATCTGGCCGTAGACCATGGCGACCTTGGAGGCGCCCAGGTTCTCCAGGTTCACGACGCCGGAATCGGCCATCTCGTGATAGAAGTCGTTGCCTTCACGGGTGCGCTCACCCACACCAGCGAACACCGACAGACCGCCGTGGCCCTTCGCGATGTTGTTGATGAGCTCCATCATGTTCACGGTCTTGCCCACACCGGCGCCACCGAACAGACCCACCTTGCCGCCCTTGGCGAAAGGCGAGATCAGGTCGATCACCTTGATGCCGGTTTCCAGCAGCTCTTGCGAGGGCGACAGTTCGTCGTACGCAGGGGCCTTGCGGTGGATGGGGGCGGTTTGAGCCTGGTCGACCGGACCACGTTCGTCGATGGGCGCGCCGAGCACGTCCATGATGCGACCCAGGGTGGCCGGGCCGACGGGCACGGTGATCTGGGCGTGGGTGTTGGTCACTTGCATGCCGCGGCGCAGGCCGTCGGACGAACCCAGCGCGATGGTGCGGACGATGCCGTCACCCAGCTGCTGTTGCACTTCGAGGGTCAGCGTGGAGCCGTCCATCTTCAGGGCGTCGTACACCTTGGGCATCTGGTCACGCGGGAACTCCACGTCCACCACGGCGCCGATGCACTGAACGATCTTGCCCACTGTTTGCGTGTCAGCCATTTTTCGTTCCTTCAATCAATTCAAAATCTTCGGATCAGACCGCTGCCGCACCGGCGACGATCTCGGACAGTTCGGTCGTGATGGCGGCCTGGCGGGTCTTGTTGTAGACCAGCTTCAGTTCCTTGATCACGTTGCCGGCGTTGTCGGTGGCGGCCTTCATGGCCACCATGCGAGCCGACTGCTCCGAAGCCATGTTCTCTGCCACAGCCTGGTAAACCAGCGCTTCGACGTAACGCACCATCAGGTCGTCGATGACGACCTTGGCGTCCGGCTCATAGATGTATTCCCAAGAATGAGTCGTTTCGCCGGCGAATTCACTGGCCTTCAAGGGCAGCAGCTGCTCGACCAGGGGCTCCTGCTTCATCGTGTTGATGAAGCGCGTGAAGCACAGGTAGACCGCGCTGAGCTCGCCTGCCGTGTAGGCATCGAGCAGCACCTTGACGGGGCCGATGAGCTTTTCGAGGTGGGGCGTGTCGCCCATGCCGACCACGCTGGCGACCACGTTGGCGCCAATGCGGTTGAAAAAGCCCGTGGCCTTGTTGCCGATGGAGACCACGTCGGCCTTGACGCCCTGCCCGTCCAGCTCCTTGAGCTGGTTGGTCACGGCGCGCAGCACGTTCGTGTTCAAGCCACCGCACAGACCCTTGTCCGTGCTCACCACGATGAAGCCCACCTTCTTGCCGCCCGGCGAGGGCAGCATGAAGGGGTGGACGTACTCGGGGTTGGCCTTTGCCAGGTTCGCCGTGATGTTGCGCACCTTGTCAGCGTAGGGGCGAGCCGCAAGCATGCGATCCTGCGCCTTGCGCATCTTCGAAGCCGCGACCATTTCCATGGCCTTGGTGATCTTCTTGGTGTTCTCGACGCTCTTGATCTTGTTGCGAATTTCCTTGCCTACGGCCATGGTGCGCTCCTTTAGGCGAAGGTCTTCTTGAACGCGACGACGGCCGATTGCAGTTCAGCTTCAGCGTCCTTGTCCAGGGCCTTGGTCTGTTCGATCTTGGCCAGCAGGGCGCCGTGGCTGGTCTTCAGGAACTGGTGCAGACCAGCTTCGAAGGCCAGGATCTTCTTGACTTCGACGTCGTCCATGTAGCCCTTGTTGACGGCGAACAGGGTCGCGCCCATCAGGGAGATCGACAGCGGCTGGTACTGAGCCTGCTTGAGCAGCTCGGTCACGCGGGCACCGCGGTCGAGTTGCTTGCGGGTGGCGGCGTCCAGGTCCGAGGCGAACTGCGCGAAGGCGGCCAGTTCACGGTACTGCGCCAGGTCGGTGCGGATGCCACCGGACAGGCCCTTGATCACCTTGGTCTGGGCTGCACCACCGACGCGCGACACCGAGATACCGGCGTTGATGGCGGGGCGGATGCCAGCGTTGAACAGGTTGGTTTCCAGGAAGATCTGGCCGTCGGTGATCGAGATCACGTTGGTCGGAACGAAGGCGGACACGTCACCGGCTTGGGTTTCGATGATGGGCAGAGCCGTGAGCGATCCCGTCTTGCCCTTGACTTCACCCTTGGTGAAGGCTTCGACGTAGTCGGCGTTCACGCGGGCTGCACGCTCCAGCAGGCGCGAGTGGATGTAGAACACGTCGCCAGGGAAGGCTTCGCGGCCGGGAGGACGGCGCAGCAGCAGCGAGACCTGACGGTAGGCCACGGCCTGCTTGGACAGGTCGTCATACACGATCAGGGCGTCTTGGCCGCGGTCGCGGAAGTACTCGCCCATGGCGCAGCCGGAGTAGGCCGACACGAACTGCATGGCAGCCGAGTCAGAGGCCGAAGCGGCGACGACGATGGTGTATTCCATGGCGCCGGCGGCTTCCAGAGCGCGCACGACGTTCTTGATCGACGAAGCCTTCTGACCGATGGCGACGTAGATGCAGGTGACGCCCTGACCCTTCTGGTTGATGATCGCGTCGATGGCGACGGCGGTCTTGCCAGTCTGGCGGTCACCGATGATCAGCTCGCGCTGGCCACGGCCGACGGGCACCATCGAGTCGATGGACTTGATGCCGGTCTGCAGGGGCTGCGAGACGGATTCACGGGCGATCACGCCGGGGGCGATCTTCTCGATGGGAGAAGACAGCTTGGCGTTGATCGGGCCCTTGCCGTCGATGGGCTGACCCAGGGCGTTGACCACGCGGCCAACCAGCTCGGGACCCACGGGCACTTCCAGGATGCGGCCGGTCGTCTTGACGACGTCGCCTTCGGAGATGTGCTCATAGGCACCCAGGATCACGGCACCGACGGAGTCGCGCTCCAGGTTCAGGGCCAGGCCATAGGTGGGGACACCGGAGGCGTCCGCGGGGAACTCCAGCATTTCGCCTTGCATGGCATCGGACAGGCCGTGGACGCGGACGATGCCGTCGGTCACGGAGATCACGGTGCCTTGGTTGCGAATGTCGGCAGCCGCGCCGAGACCCTCGATGCGGCTCTTGATCAGTTCGGAAATTTCTGCGGGATTCAGTTGCATTGCTTTGCTCCCAGTCTGGTCAAGGGCTGCTCGAAGGCAAACCTCGTTGACAACATCCGGTGGCGCGAGGCCACCGGGGGTAGGGCGACTGTTCTAGGTTGAGGCCGGGCTCCGATTCAAGCCAGGAGGGCCGACTTCATGCGTTCCAGGCGGGCCTTGACTGAGGTGTCGAGCACCTCGTCGCCGACCACCACTCGCACGCCACCGATCAGCTCGGGGTCGATGTCGACCTTGGCTGTCAGCTTGCGGCCGAAGCGCTTCTCCAGGGGCACCAGGATGTCGGCGACTTGAGCGTCGGACACCGCGAAGGCGCTGGAGATGCGGGCTTCGGACACGCCAGCACGGGCTTGCACGAGGGATTGGAACTGCTCGGCCATCAGCGGCAGCGCCGCCAGACGACCGTTTTCCAGAACGGCACGCAGGAAATTGGCCACGACCGGCGCAAGAGCCACCTTGGCAACCTCCGTGATCACGCTGAAGACCTGGTCTTGCGTGGCACGGGGGTTGTCGGCTAGGCCTTGCACCTGGGCGTCGGAGGCGACCTGACCCAGGGCAGCGACTTGCGCCACCCAGGCAGATTGCTCCGCCTCGGGCGTGGCCTTGAACAGCGCTTCGGCGTAAGGACGGGCGATGGTGGCAAGCTCGGCCATGATCACAGCTCCGACTTCAGGCGGCTCAGCAGGTCGGCATGGACCTGGGCCGAGACCTCGCGGCGAAGGATCTGCTCGGCACCCTTGACGGCCAGACCGGCGACCTGCTCGCGCAGGGTCTCACGGGCCTGGATGACCAGTTGATCGGCTTCTGCCTTGGCATCAGCAACGATCTTGGCGGCTTCATCGGAAGCGCGCTTCTTGGCCTCGTCAACGATCACGGCAGCGCGCTTTTCAGCGTCAGCCAGTCGTTGAGCGATTTCGTCACGGGATTGGGCGAGCTGAGCCTGGACGCTCTTGTTGGCGTTCGCCAGTTCCAGCTTGGCCTTGTCGGCGGCAGCCAGACCATCGGCGATCTTGCTCGCGCGCTCGTCGAGCGCCTTCGTGATCGGCGGCCACACGAACTTCATCGTGAACCACCAGAGGATCCCGAAGACCACGATCTGCGCGAACAGCGTTGCGTTCAGATTCACGGCTCGGACCTTTCTCGGTTAAAGGGGATGTTCAGTCGAGAAAGACCGATTACTTGGCCAGGGCGGCGATGAAGGGGTTCGCGAATGCAAACAGCATTGCGATACCGACACCGATCAGGAAGGCGGCGTCGATCAGACCGGCCAGCAGGAACATCTTGGTTTGCAGTTCGTTCATCAGCTCGGGCTGACGAGCGGTGGCTTCGAAATACTTGCCACCCATCAGGGCGATACCGATACAAGCACCGATGGCGCCCAGGGCGATGATCAGACCACAAGCCAGAGCGACGTTAGCCAACACCAGTTCCATGATTGCTCCTAAAAGAAAGGTTGGTTTAAAAAAGAAAGGGAACGAGAAAAACAGACAGATCGGGGGGATCGGGTCAGTGACCTTCGTGGGCCTGACCGATGTACACCAGGGTCAGCATCATGAAGATGAACGCTTGCAGCGTGATGATCATGATGTGGAAGATGGCCCAGGCGGAACCAGCCAACACGTGGGTCAGCCACAGGCCGACGCCACCCAGCGAAGACAGACCGGCTGCGCCCAGCAGGGCGATCAGCATGAAGACGAGTTCGCCGGCGTACATGTTGCCCCACAGTCGCATGCCGTGGGAGATGGTCTTGGCGCCAAACTCGACGATGTTCAGGAAGAAGTTGGCCGGGGCCAGGGCGATGGTGCCCACGACGCCGTGTGCGTGGAAGGGGGCCGTGAACAGCTCCTTGATCCAGCCTGCGACGCCCTTGATCTTCATGTTGTAGTACAGGCAGATCAGCAGCACCGAGATGGACATGCCCAGGGTGATGGACAGGTCGGCGGTCGGCACGACGCGCATGTAGGCGTGGTGCGGGTCGTGGCCCGCGACCTTGTAATACTCTTCCCAGACGCGGGGCAGGAAGTCGACGGGCAGCAAATCCATCGCGTTCATGAAGAAGATCCACACGAACACGGTCAGGGCCACAGGGGCCACGGCCTTGCGGGATTCGGCGTTGTGCACGATGCCCTTGGCCTGGGTGTCGACCATCTCGACCAGCACCTCGACGGCGGCCTGGAAGCGGCCGGGCACGCCGGAAGTGGCCTTGCGGGCGGCCTTCCACAGCAGGAAGACGCCGATCAGGCCCATGACCACCGACCAGAACACGGAGTCGTAGTTGATGTAGCTCCAGTCCATGATGGCCTGGGGCTCAACCTTGTTCTGCAGGTGGCGCAGGTGGTGCCCGATGTACTCGGGCGCGGTCGGGGCGTGTGCTTCAGCAGACATCAGCAACTCTCGTCAAACAGTTTTCTTCGTGCGGCGCTGTTGCAGGAACAGCGCCAGGCCAATTGATTTCAAGCAAACCACCAGGGTCACCAGCAGCGCCGCCCAGTGAACCGGACTCAGCACCGCGGGGGCCAGGACCATCAAGGCACCTGACAGGCACAGCTTGAGGACCTCCCAAAGGACCAGCCCCCCGACACTGCGCCCCGCATTCCGCCCGAACACACCGCGCGCCATCATGGCGTTCGGCACCACCACCACGGCCGCCCCGTACAAGGCAGACGCGAAGGCGCTCGGGCTCCAGGTCACCACCCCCCAAACCAGCGCGACCAGCAACCCGAAGGCCGTTTGCCAGGCCAGCGCCTGCCACACGGTGAAGGAGGGTTGCCTGGCGAGCAGGGCTTGCGCCTCTTCTCGCGTCAGCGGGCTGATCGGCGGGAGGGCGTCTTCATCCAGTTCGCTGTCATCGAAAGGCTTCATTCCGGAACCACTCATTGACATCTCTGGACTCAAACGCCAACCAGGCGTCGGCAAAACCTAAAGATTATACGCACGAGTCTGATCCAGACCAAGCCCCGCGTTCGCCGTTCGACCCAAACAGGGGGTCACGCCCCGGCGTCATCGAGGCGACACACGCACGACGCCCCACACACCATTCGCCCGCGCGCGCCTTGAACAATGGCCTTTCGCCGCCAAAGCACCCCAAACCCCACCCCAACGCGCACCACCAGTTCTTACTAACCCGGCGCATTACACACCCCTCATATAAGGGCCCACCGGGGGGAAGCCCGGTGTCTCGGGCGCGACGACGCGGGCATGCTCACGTCAACGTCAACGCGTAACGAATCGAATCAACGCCGGCCCGTCGCACACCCTGCCTCGCCGCCGCACGTCGAAGCCACATGCTTCAGTTGGAGTCCAGCATGCCCACCACGGCCAAGAAAGAAAAAGTCAGTACCTTCTTTCGTCCGATCAAGGCGATCACGGTGACGCACATCAAGCAGATGTACGACATCTACTCGTCTTTCTACGAGAACACCTCGCTGGACATCTTCCTCAACGACCTGAGCAAGAAGTCGGGCGTGATCCTGGTGATGCGAAAGTCCGACGATCGCATCGTGGGCTTTTCGACGCAGACCTTCTTCGACCTGAAGGTCGATGGCAAGCGCGTGCGCGGGATCTTCAGCGGCGACACGATCATCGAGCCGGCTTACTGGGGCAACAACGCCCTGGCCAACACCTTCTACCGCCGCCTGATCATCGAGCGCATCAAGCGCCCCTTCGTGCCGTTCTACTGGTTCCTCATCTCCAAGGGCTACAAGACGTACCTGCTGATGACGAACAACTTCTACAACTACTACCCCAAGGTGGATGGCAACCGGGGCGGTCGCAACGAGCGTTATCACAACATCACCCAGGCCTACTGCCAGCAACTGTTCCCCGAGGCCTTCGACCGGGAGAACATGCTGCTGGACTTCGGCAACGAGTACGTGCGCCTCAAGGGCGACGTGGCCGAGATCACGCCGGAGCTCAAGGCAGCGAACCCGCACATCGCCTTCTTCGAGAAGGTGAACCCGAGCTGGCGCCGTGGCACCGAGGTGCCCTGCCTGGCCGCGTGCGACTACGAAAGCCTGTTCCGCTCCATCGTGGACGTGCCCTGGAAGTGGATCAAGAAGCACATCCTGGGCACGCACCGCCCTGCCGGCCTGGAGCTGGCTGGCAAGCCGACGAACTCGCGCCGCGCCGCAACCGAGTGGGATGCCGAGGACGCGCTCGAGCGTCCCAAGGCCTCCTGAGCATGGGGGCCGGAGCCACCCTCGGACACCACCTCCTCAAACTGCTGGTCGCCCCCGGGCGCCAGCGTTTCGAACAGCACCTCGGTGAGCTGGAGTCGGTCCAGCGCGCCCGGCTGAGTCGTTGGTTGTCCGCCGCAGCAAGTTCACCCGAAGGTCAGCGCCGTGGTGTGCGCGCAGATTGGTCGTGGGAGGAGTTCTCGCGTCAGATGCCGGTGTCGTCCTACAACGACTACGCCGAGGTCATCGCTCAGCAGCGGGCGCGCAAGCAGTCGCTGCTCATCGACTCGCCGGTGATGCGCTACCAGCCCACCAGCGGCTCGACCTCGGCCGTGAAGTGGGTGCCGTACACCAAGATGTTCCTCGACGAGCTCGACCAGGTGATCACCGCCTGGGTCGGCGACCTGTATCGGCAATTCCCCCGGCAGGGCAATGGCACGCATTACTGGTCGCTGTCGTGGATCCCGACGGAGATGCGCAGCCAGACGGCCGGTGACATCAACGACGACATGAAGATGCTGTCGTGGGGCAAGCGCCTGCTGGCCTACCTGACGCAGTCGGCGCCTCAGGAGATCGCGCTGGCGCACAGCTCGGACGACTCGCTGTTTGCCACCATCGCGTACCTGGCGGCCGACGAGTCGCTGGGCTTCATCTCGGTGTGGAGCCCGACGTTCGGCCTGGGCTTGCTGGAGCAGATGTCGACCTGGAAGGACGAGCTGGCGGCGGTGCTCTCCAGCGGGCGCTGGGGTGAACGCTCGGCCCGCATGGCCGGTGTGCCCTGCCCCCGCTCGATGCGCGCGGCGGCCATGTTGCGTCAGTGGAGCGGCAAGCTGGAGCCCGCGTTCTTCGAGGCGCTGTGGCCGCAGCTGGCGGTGCTGAGCGCCTGGGACACGGCCGCGGCCACGCCCTGGGCGCGCAAGCTGCAAGGCTTCTTGCCGCACGCCCACTTCCAGGGCAAGGGCCTGTGGGCCACCGAAGGCGTGGTGACCTTCCCCTTCCAGGGGCGCTACCCGCTGGCCTACCTGAGTCACTTCTTCGAGTTCGCCGACGCCAACGATGGGCGCACCCTGGCGGCCTGGCAGCTGCGCCAGGGTCAGGAGGTCATCCCCATCCTGACGACAGGCAGCGGTTTCGCGCGCTACCAGATGAGCGACGTGCTGCGCGTGGAGGGTGCGTTGGGCGAGGTGCCCTGCCTGACCTTCCTCGGCCGCAACGACGGCGTCGACCTGGTCGGCGAGAAGACCAGCGCCACCACGGCGCAGGCGGTGCAAGACGGCCTGCGGCTCGACGGCGCCCTGCCGGTGACGCTGCTGGCGCTCGACGAGGCGCGCCACCGCTCGCCCGGCTACGTGCTGTTGGTGGAGTGCGGCGAGGACGCGCCCCGCGAGGCGCTGCAGCGCGACCTGGGCAACCAGGTCGAGCGGGCCCTGCAGGCCAACTTTCACTACAAGCTGGCACGCGAGCTGGGCCAGCTTCAGCATGCGGCCTGCGTGGCCCTGCCCCACATGCGCCAGGTCTACATGGACCAGTGCCGCGAGCGCGGGATGATCGAAGGCAACATCAAGATCGAGCCGCTGCGCCACTGGCGCGGGGCGGTGCCCTCGATGTTGCGCGACCCGCTGGACGCCTGACCCCCGACCTTCACCCGAACCCTTCTCTGCAAGACCCCGCCATGGCCATCACCATCCGCATCGGCACACCGGCTGACAACGCCAAGATCCAGGACCTGATCACCAAGATCACGATGCCTGGCCCCGCCCAGATGTGCTTTCAGCGCGACCCCGATTTCTTCGTCGGCGCCCGGGTCATCGGCGACGAATTCGTCCTGACCGTGGCCGACGACGACGAACGCCCGGACGTGCTGGCCGGCCTGACGGTGATCTCGGGCCGAGAGCTCTACATCAGTGGGCAAAAGCGCCGGGTGTATTACTCGGGCGACACGCGCGTGGACCCGTACTACCGCCGTCGCGGCATCGCCTCCAACTTGTTTGTGGAGCAAAAGAAGCACCGCCACACGGACGACCTGCTGCAGGGCATCGTGCTCAAGGAAAACACCGCACCGCTGGACGCCGCCGCCAACACCGCCGATGGGGTGCTGTTCAAGTACTGGATCAGCCACACCATCGAGACCAGCTTCATCTTCACGCGCAAGGTCACGCCCCAGGCGCCGGCCGGCGTGACGCTGCGTGCGGCCACCGCGGCCGACCTGCCGGCCATGCAAGCGTTCTTCGACCGCGAGGCGCCACGTCGCAACGGTTACCCGGTCTACGATTTCAAGAAGATGGCCTCGGGCGACCCGTACTACAACGGCCTGTCGGTGGGCGACTACGTGCTGGCGCTCAAGGGCGGTCAGGTCATCGGCATGCTGGCCGGCTGGAACCAGAAGGCCTACAAGCAGACGCGCATCGTGGGCTTCAAGCCCGCCATCAAGCTGATCCGCCCGCTCTACAACCTGTACGTGGGCCTGGCCGGTGGATTCAAGCTGCCCCCGGTGGGCGGCATGTTGAACTACCTGAGCATCTACAACATCCTGATCGCGGGCGACGACCGAGCCGTCTTCAAGTCGCTGCTGGACTGGGTCATGGCGCACCAGGGTCAGAAGTACGACGCGCTGGCCGTGGGCATCACGCACGGCGACCCGTTGGTGGAGGTGCCGCGCGGCTACAAGCGTCAGAAACTGTTCTCCAGCCACTTCTGGCTGAGCTATGGTGAAGACCCCCGCCCTGGCATCGACAACCGCCCCCTTTATGTGGAGCTGGGCCGTCTTTGACCGCCCGACTTCCCTGGAACCTGAGTGAAGAATGAGAGCCTCGACATGAAGTTGCTGTCGATTTGTCGCCCGCACGCGCCGGGCCACCGCACCTTGGTGCGCACCTCGGCCACGCTGGCCAGCTCCGTTGCGCTGCTGGCGCTGAGCGGTTGCCTGGAGAGCCAGGCCGACCTGCAGTTGCCCGGCTACATCGAGGCCGACGTGACCGCGGTGGCCTCACCCGTGTCGGGCACGATGGCGCAGATGACCGTCAAGGAAGGCCAGACGGTGCAGCCGGGCGACAAGCTCTACGTGCTGGAGTCGCAGCAGGAGCAGGCTCGGCTGGCCGAGGCCCAGGCCCGCAAGGACCAGGCCGATGCCCAGAGCAAGAACCTGAGCAAGGGCGCGCGGCAAGCCGAGCTGGAGAGCCTGCGCGCCAAGCTGCGCTACACGAAGGTGCAACTGGCCCAGGCCGAGAGCAACCTCAAGAAGAGCGAGTCGCTGCTCAAGAAGAACTTCATTAGCGAGGCGCAGGTCGAGACCGATCGCACCAACGTGTCGCTGGCCCAGGCCCAGGTCGAGGACGCCCGCGCTGCGCTTCGCGCCGCCAAAGCAGGCGCCCGCACCGACGAGCAGGCCGCCGCCGCCGCACAGGCCGCCGCCGCCCAGGCGGGCGTGGCCCAGGTGGAGTGGCTGCTGCAACAAAAGCAGGTGACGGCGCCGGTGTCGGGCGTGGTGCAGGAGCTCTACATCCGCCAAGGCGAGTTCGCCACGGCCGGCAGCACGACGCTGACCATCCTGCACACGGGCTCGCTGCGCGTGCGGTTCTTCGTGCCCAACGACCTGCGTCCGCAGTTCATGCCGGGGGCGGCGGTCAACGTGGTGATTTCGGGCTGCGACAAGCCCGCCAGCGCCCGCATCACGCGCGTGAGCGCCCGACCCGAGTACACGCAGCCGATGATGTTCAGCCAGGAGTTGCGCGACCGCTTGAGCTTCCTGACCGAAGCGCGACTGGAGACGCCCAACGGCTGCACCGCGCCCCCGGGCACGCCGGTGGGTGTGAAGGTGGCCGCGAAAGTGGACACCCCCGCCCCAAAAGCGTCCTGAGAGAGGGCACGCGCGTGGCCACGCCCATCATCGAGGTCCGAGACCTCACCAAGACTTTTGGTGACAAGACCGTCGTCGACCAGCTCAACATGACCATCGAGGAAGGCCAGCTGTACGGCTTCCTCGGCCCCAACGGCTCGGGCAAGACGACCGCCATCCGCATGATGTGTGGCCTGGTGCCGCTGACCTCGGGCACGGGCACCTGCCTGGGCTTCGACATCGGCAAGCAGGCCCACAAGATCAAGCCGCTGCTGGGCTACATGACGCAGCACTTCAGCCTCTACCGCGACCTGACGGTGCGCGAGAACCTGCAGTTCGTCTGCCGGCTCTACGGCATCAAGGACGAGAAGGGCCGCGTCAACGAGCTGGTCAAGCAGTTCGCCTTCGACAACGAGGGGCGCGACAGGCAGGCCGTGGGCACGATGTCCGGCGGCTGGAAGCAGCGCCTGGCGCTGGCCTGTGCGATGGCACACCGCCCGCGCATCCTGCTGCTCGACGAGCCGACCGCGGGCGTGGACCCGAAGGCCCGCGAGGCCTTCTGGGACATCCTGCAGGACATCGCCGCCACCGGCGTGTCGGTGCTGGTGAGCACGCACTACATGGACGAGGCCATGCGCTCGCAGCGCATCGCTTACGTGCTGTACGGCCGCTTGCTGGTGGACGACGCGCCCGAGAAGGTGCTGGCCGACGCCAACCTGGTGGCCGCGCAGGTGCCGCTGCAGCAGGCGTTCCGCAACCCGCAGATGGCGCACGACCCGCGCGTGGTGCGCCTGTCCATGCAGGGCAACAGCATCCGCGTGGTGGCGCGCTCGCACGAGGACATCGGCTCGTGGACGCGCGACCTGGCCGCGCAGGGCATCGCCTCGGGTGAGCCCGTCTCCATCGACGTCGGCCTCGAAGACGTTTTCTTCTACCTGACCTTGCAGCAGCAGGGTTCGGTCACGCAATTCTGATTTCCTGAGGTCCGCATGGCATTCAATCGCATCTCCGCCATCGCCATCAAGGAGCTGCTGCACATGGTGCGCGACCGGTTGACCTTCGTGTCGCTGCTGTCGGTCACCATCGGCTACGTCATCGTCTTCGGCTACGCGATCAACCCCGATCCGCGTCACATCCCGACCATCGTGGTGGACCACGACAAGAGCGAGTTTTCGCGGCTGTACAAGGCCGCCTTGCAGCAGTCCGTCTACCTGGAGATCGACCCGCGTCAGCTGACGTCGGATCAGGCCAGCGAGATGCTGCGCAAGGCGCAGACCTCGGTGGTCATCGAGATCCCGCCGGACTTCTCGCGCAAGCTCATGCGCGGCCTGCCGGCGCAGATCCTGGTGGAGGCCGACGCCACCGACCCGGTCTCGCTCAACGGCGCCATCACCTCGACCGGCGAGGTCGCGCGCCAGACCGCCGCCCACCTGTTCCGCCGCGACGGCATCGAGACCGAGATCACGGGCCAGCCGCAGCTGGAGGTGCGCGTGCAGCGCCGCTTCAACCCGCAGGGTGAGCAGACGTTCTTCATCATCCCCGGCCTGGTGGGCATGATCCTCAACGTGTCGCTGCTGGTGATGACGGCCATGTCCATCACCAAGGAAAAGGAGCAGGGCTCGATGGAGTTCCTGCTGGTGACGCCGACCGAGCCGTGGGAGATGATCATCGGCAAGATCATCCCGACCTTCCTGGTGGGCGTGATCCAGGTCTCCATCATCCTGATGATTGCGTTCTTCCTGTTCAAGCTGCCGCTGACGGGCGACCCGCTGGCGCTGATCGCGCTGCTGCTGGCCTACGGCATCACGACGCTGGCGGTGGGCATCCTGATCTCCACGTTGGCCATGTCGCAGATGCAGGCCATGCAGCTGTCGTTCTTCTACTTCCTGCCCTCCATCCTGCTGTCGGGTTTCATGTTCCCGTACAGCGGCATGCCGGGCTGGGCGCAGGTGATCTCGCAGGGCCTGCCCCTGACCTACTTCGTGCGGGGCTCTCGCGGCGTCTTCCTCAAGGAATTCACGCTGATCGACATGTGGCCGCACCTGTGGCCGATCATGCTGGCCGGACTCATCTTCAGCCTGCTGGCCATCAAGAGCTACCGGCGCACGCTGAATTGAACGTGAAACCCGTCACGCCCGGGCGCTGCAGCGCAGGGCGGACGGTCAAGTCGGCGACCGGCGCGCCGAATTCACAGGCATCTCCAGACGGCGTCGCGCAAGCGGGGCCTCGATGCCATGCAGCCGACCGCGCCCCTCACGCCTCGTTCATCCTTTTCGCCCCTCGCTTCTCCACCTCCGGCGACAGCGCACCCGCATGCCCGCTCCTGGCGAACCATCGCGATGGGGGCCGCCTGCGGGCTGCTGGTGTTCGCCGCGGGCACGGCCTCGTGGTATGAGCAACGCCAAGGCCAGGCGGAGGCGGAGCTCCACTCGACCTGGCTGCCCCTGGTGGAGGCCACAGGCGACCTGAAGTCCGACCTGGACGCCTGGCAGGACGAGCCCGTGCCCCTGCTGGCAGAGCGGGTCGACGCCCGGCTGACGCGCATCCGGCGCCTGTCCGAGGCCTCTTCCGGCCTGGGTGGAGACACCCCGACCGCCAGCATCCTGGCCGACGTGCAACACCGTTGGGAAGCCCTTCAGGCCGGTCGCTCCACCGACTGGACAGGCCTGCACGACCGGCTGCGCGAACTCAGCGTGACCGGGCTGGCGCAAAGCGAGCGCCTGGCCGCCCTGGCCTCTGGTCGCGGCGCCTGAGCCTGATCGTTCAGGCCACAGCGACCGACGGCAGCACCTCGGCGACCATGCGCGCCAGGGTCGCGTCGAAGCGCCGGTGGAAGTCGTCCACCGCGGCCACGGGCGTCTCACCGAGCTGCCAGCTCATGGGCAGGCTGAGGCGGCCGTCCATCTCGACGAGCACCGGCAGCGGCGAGATGCTGTTGACCGAAGGCACCAACTGCACGGCGCGCACCTCGGCATCGGCCGCGTTGACGTGTCCGGCGTCCCCCAGGCTGGTGGCGTGGCAGCTGATGACCGGGAAGCGCCCCTTGCGCTTGAGCTGGATGCCGACGTGCCCGATCAGGGTGCGCCCCAGCCAGGGCAAAGCCTCCTCGATCAGGTAGGTCCAGCACATCTCGCGGCGGGCGTAACGCGCCTGGCCTTCCCGGATGCTCTCGTCGATGGACTTCACGCGCTCGCTCAGGGGCTTGCGTGCGCCCTGCTCGATGACGAGGAAGGCGCCCACGTGGTTGCCCCAGAGCGGCCCGTGTCCGGCCGCCTCGGGGTGGTATTTGCGCAGGTTCACCGAGATGCGGATGACGGCGGCGGCCAAGGGGTCGTCGGGGGCCTGATCGAGGAAGGTCTGCGCCAGGCCCGCGACCAGGAAGGTGTTGAGCGACACGCCCAGCTGACGCGCGGCGCGCCGCAGGTCGGCCGTGGGCGTGGGCACATCGTGGTGGCGCAGGCCCGTGGTCGAGAAGTGCGCGGCGAGTTGCGTGGGCAGCTGCTGGATGTGCAGGCCGGCCAGCCGCCGGGCCTCGTCGAGCTTGTGCCGACGCGAGCGCAGGACCTGGCGCGGCCACTGCCACCCACGCAGCGGCGCGATCGAGCCGATCATCGAGGGCGCCTCCAGCGGCATCGGCTCCAGCGGCTGGCCGTTGAGGCCGCGCAGGATCTGGCGCACCAGCTGCAGCATGGTCATGCCGTCGGCCAGGAGGTGGGGCACGCCGAAGCACAAGGCGGGGCGCTCGGGGTGCGGCACGAAGCGGGCGCGAAAGCCCAGCCCCCGCTCCAGCGGCAGCACGTCGTGCACGCGGTCGCGGTGCCAGGCCTCCAGGGCGAGCGGGTCGTCGATGTCCACGTGCTCGTCGACGCGGAAGGCCTGCTCGAAGAGCTGGTCGATCAAGGGTCCGTCGGGCAGGATGCGCAGGTGGTAGCGGTGCAGGCCCGGCTCCAGGGCCGCGCGCAGCTTGGGGTAGGCGTTGACCAGCTCACGCAGGGTGCGGCGCACCCGCTCGACGGACACGGGGCGGCTCAGGCGCATCAGGTAGGGCTGCACCATGGTGCCGGCCAGGCCCTCGATGGCCGCGTAGCCGTGTTCGGAGCGGTTGAGAGGAACGATGTCGCCGGTCACGGTCTTGCTCGGGAATGCCATGCGTTTGATGCTGCCAGATGGAGCGGAAAAACCGACTCATGGCTTGTGCGGATCTCCCCCCTGAATGAGCAGGCTCAAGCCCCCACGGTGGTGACTGCCTACAATGCCCGCCATGAGTGCCGCCACCCCCGAATCCCCGTCCGCCCAGTCCACCACGCTCGCCACGCCCGCCCTGCCCCCGCTGGCCAACGACCGCTTCCTGCGCGCCTGCCTGCGCCTGCCCACCGACGCCACGCCCGTGTGGCTGATGCGCCAGGCCGGCCGCTACCTGCCCGAGTACCGCGCCACGCGCGACGTGGCCGGCAGCTTCATGGGCCTGGCCACCAACCCGGAGCTGGCCTGCGAGGTGACGCTGCAGCCGCTGCGCCGCTACGACCTCGACGCCGCCATTTTGTTCAGCGACATCCTCACCGTGCCCGATGCCATGGGCCTGGGCCTGAGCTTCGCCGCCGGTGAAGGCCCGAAGTTCGCCCACGTGGTGCGCGACGAGGCCGCCGTGGCCAAGCTGGCCGTGCCGGACATGGACAAGCTGCGCTACGTGTTCGACGCGGTGGGCACCATCCGCCAGGCGCTGTCCGACGCCAACGGCGTGGGCAAGGTGCCGCTGATCGGCTTCTCCGGCAGCCCCTGGACGCTGGCTTGCTACATGGTCGAAGGCGGCGGCTCGGACGACTACCGCGCCGTCAAGACGCTGATGTACCAGCGCCCCGACCTGATGCACCGCATCCTCGAGGTCAACGCCGACGCCGTGGCGCTCTACCTCAACACCCAGATCGAAGCCGGGGCGCAAGCGGCGATGATTTTCGACTCCTGGGGCGGTGTGCTGGCCGACGGCGCCTTCCAGCGCTTCAGCCTGGCCTACACGAAGCGCGTGCTGTCGCAACTCAAGCGCGAGCACAACGGCATGCGCATCCCGCACATCGTCTTCACCAAGGGCGGCGGCATCTGGCTGGATGAAATCGCCGACAGCGGCTGCGACGTCGTCGGCCTGGACTGGACCATGAACCTGGGCCAGGCCCGCGCCCGCGTGGGCGAGCGCGTGGCGCTGCAAGGCAACCTGGACCCCAACGTGCTGTTCGCCAACCCCGATCAGGTGCGCGAAGAAGCGATCCGCACACTCGACAGCTTCGGCAAGCCCTCGGCGGTGGCCGGTGGCTCGGGCCACATCTTCAACCTGGGCCACGGCATCAGCCAGTTCACGCCGCCCGAGAGCGTCAAGGTGCTGGTCGACACGGTGCACGAGCACAGCCGCACGCTGCGCGCCTGAACCACGCACACCCGAGCCCGCCCTGCCGGAACGCGGTTCAGGCCTCGTCGCGCGTGGCCATCAAGGCCGCCACCAGGATGAGCGCGCCGCCCATGAGCACGGGCGTGCGCAGCGTCTCGCCGCCGAACCACACGGCGGAACCCGCGGCGAAGACGATCTCGGTGAGCATGACCACCGAGGTGATGTGCACCGGGATCTGAGAGGCCCCGTATTGCATGGCCAGGTTGGCCGCGAGGAAGGCCACGCCCATGGCGCCAGCCAGCATCAGCCAGTCCCACTGAAACGCCGGCCAGCCGGGGATGATGCCCTGCGCCCACAGCGCCAGGCCGGCCAGCGCCGGCAGGCACACCCCACCTGCGAACATGGCCAGCGCCCGCTCGGCGGAGCTGTGCGCGGCGGCGCGACGCAGCATCACGTTGGTGAGCGCGAAGCCCACGCCGCCCGCCAGCCCCAGCCAGTCGGCCAGGCCGCTGAAGACGGGCCAGCCGCCGTCTTCGGGCCGCAAGACCAGCAAGGCACCGCCCAGCGCCAGCAGCACGCGCACGGCGGCCAGCGGCGTGATGCGCTCACCCAGCAGCCACCAGGCCAGGCCCACCGCCCACAGGGGCATCAGGTAGAACAGCAGCACCACGCGCACCACCTCGCCGGTGGCCACGCCCCAGTTGAAGGCGGCGTTGGTCAGGCCCGTGGCCAGCGCCAGCAGCCACAGCGTGGGCGTGCGCAAGACGGCCGACCAGGCCCGGCGACGCGAAGCCCCCACCAGGGCAGCCCCCAGCACGAAGAACAGCAGGGTCGCCCAGATCGGGTGGAGCCCCATCTCCTGCAGGCGGCGCAGCGGCCACCAGGACAGCCCCCAGACGAAGGCGTTGAACAACAGACCCAGGTAAGGCATTCAGCGTCGCTCGATGACCAGGGGCTGGAGTTGCAGGGTGTCGCGAACCTGCCGCGCGGCGGCCTGGGCCTCCTGACGCGAAGCATAAGGCCCGGCCTGGAGCTTGAAGTGCGGGGCCTCCTGGAAGACCGCCAGCAAGGGCAGCAACCCCGTCAGCTCCCGGGCGATGCGCTGCTGGAGGCGGTCGACGCCGTCGCGTTTGCCGAGCGCGGCGAGCTGCACCCAGAACCCGCGGGCCGCGGGGGTGTGGGCGCGGGCGGAGGCCGGCGCCTCGGGCACGGTGGGGCCCGCATCGGCGGGCGGGGTCGCGGTTGGGGTCGCGGTTGGAGGGGGGATGATCGGGGTGAGCGAGTCGCCGAGGGGGATCGGCGCCGTGGCCATGTGCACCGGATCCGGGTCGAGCACGGTGCCGCGCTGCCACGCGCCGCTGCGGATCTCGTCGAAGGTCAGGCGCGACAACTCCACCTGCCCCACGCCCGCGGCCGCGATGTCGAGCTTGACGGCGGCGGCGTAACTCAGGTCCACCACGCGCCCCGGGTGAAAGGGCCCGCGGTCGTTGACGCGCACGATGATCTCCTTGCCATTGCGCACGTTGCGCACGCGCACGTAGCTCGGGATGGGCAGGGTCTTGTGCGCCGCGGTCAGGCCGTACATGGAGTAGAGCTCGCCGCTGGCGGTGCGCCGGCCGTGGAATTTGTGGCCGTACCAGGACGCGCCACCGCGCTCGCTCCAGCTCACGTCGCCCTGCAGGGGCGAATAGGACTGGCCCAGCACCACATACGGCTTGTTGGGCCCACCGGGGCGAATGGGCTCGACCTGGGGCACCGGGTCCGGCAACGACGCCAGGTCGGCTGGTGCGGTCATCGGGGCGCCATCGCGCTCGGGGAGCGGCTTGACGCGCCCGACCTCGCCCGTGCGGGGCCCGGAGGCGCAACCGGCCAGCGTCAGAACCAGCATCAGGATCAGCGATGACCCCCACGGCGCACCCGAGCGCCAGGCCCGGAGAAGGGCCCAGGGCGATGCCCGGTGCGCAGTGAGGGAGGGGGCGGGATGAGCGGCCATGACCATGGCGCGCACCTTAACCGATCGGGGCGCCGCGCGGGCGGGCGCCGTGCGGCCGATGTCACATCATGAACGCCACCGCCCGGCTCACGGCACAATATCTGCCGACCCGTCGACGACTGGCTGTTGCGTTGACCCGCCCCCCGCTGCACCCAGGCGAGGCCATGCCTGACCCCACATCCCTCAAGCCGCGCCCGGCCCGCGCGGATGGCTGCTGACACACACATGTCTTCCAAATCGTCACACGACTTCGATCACGCATTCGAGCGCGGCATGCGCAACCGCCGCGCCGCCCTGGGCGACGCCTGGGTCGACCAATCCGTGGCCAAGGCCAACGCCTTCAACGCCGAGTTCCAGCACTACATCACCGAGTACGCCTGGCACGGTGCCTGGGGCCGCCCCGGCCTGGACTGGAAGACCCGCCGCGTGCTCGTGCTGGCCGTCACCAGCGCCCTGGGCCGCTGGGATGAATTCGAGATCCACCTGCGCGGCTCACTCACCCCCGGCAACGCCCACACCCTCAGCGTCGACGAGGTCCGCGAGGCGCTCATCCAGATCGCCATCTACGCCGGCGTGCCCGCAGCCAACACCGGCTTCGCCAAGGCGCTGGGCGTCATGAAGGAGCTGGGCATCGAGCCCCCGCCGCGTCCGGCCGACCTGTCCTGGCACCCCGGCGTGGGCCGATCGGTGTTCACGCAGACGCGCCCCAAGCTGCACGCCACCGTGCGCGAGCCCCGCCACGGCGAAGCCCTGCACACCATCGTGCTCAGCCACGCCCTGGGCCAGGACGGCTCCATGTGGGACCTGGTGGCCAACGAGCTCGCCACCACCTGCCGCGTGATCTGCCCCGACACGCGCGGCCACGGTCGCTCGCAGATCCCGGCCGAGCCGCTGACGCTGACCGAGCTGGCCGCCGACGCCGCGCGCCTCATCGACGAACTCGCCGAGGGCGAGCCGGTGATCTGGGTGGGCCTGTCCATGGGTGGCTTGATCGGCCAGGAGCTGGCCATCCGCCACCCGGACAAGGTCAAGGCCCTGGTGCTGGCCAACACCACCAGCGGCTACAGCCCGACCGGGCGCGAAGCCCTGGCGCAGCGCATCGCCACGGTCGAGTCGCACGGCATCTCGGCCATCGCCACGGGCACCATGACGCGCTTTTTCAGCGAGTCCTTCCGCCTGGCGCACGCCGCCACCGTGGCGCGTCACCAGCGCCTGCTGGAGTCCACCGACCCGGAGGGCTACACCGCCTGCGCCAGCGCCATCTGCGAGGCCGACTTCAGCGGCAAACTGCACCAGGTGCGCGTGCCCACCCTCGTGGTGGCCGGCAGCCAGGACGAGAGCCTGCCCGCCGATGCCGCGCTCGGCCTGGCGCGCGCCATCCAGGGCGCCCAGCTCGTGACGCTGCAAGGCTGCGCCCACCTCAGCGCCGTCGAACAACCCCAGGCCTTCGCCGAGGTGCTCGGCGAATTCGTCGCGGGCCTCTGACCTCGGCCACCCCACGCACCCCGCCCCACGCCCCCTCCGATGTCCGCCCCCACCATGAACCCCGCCCAGATGGCGGCCGTGCAGCACCTCGACAGCCCTTGCCTGGTGCTGGCGGGCGCGGGTTCGGGCAAAACGCGCGTGATCACGCACAAGATCGCGCGCCTGCTGCAGCCCGGTGACGGCGCCGACCTGGCCCCCTCGCAGATCGGGGCCATCACCTTCACGAACAAGGCCGCCGCGGAAATGCGCGACCGCGTCAAGGCCCTGATCGGGCCGCGTGCGGCGGCCAAGCTGCTGGTGTGCACCTTCCACTCGCTGGGCGTGCGCCTGCTGCGCGAGGACGGCGAGGTGCTGGGCCTCAAGCCCAAGTTCTCCATCCTCGACAGCGACGACGTCACCAGCATCCTGCGCGACGCCGGCAGCACCACCGACGCCAAACTGGCGCGCAGCTGGCAGTGGCAGATCAGCCTGTGGAAGAACCAGGGCCTGACCAGCGGCCACGCCATGAGCCAGGCCGAGACAGACGACGAGGCCCTGACCGCGCGCATCATGAAGCTCTACGAAGAGCGCCTGCTGGCCTACCAGGCGGTGGACTTCGACGACCTCATCGGCCTGCCGCTCAAGCTGCTGTCGGAGCACCCGCATGTCGCGCAGAAGTGGCAGCGCCAGCTCAAGCACGTGCTGGTCGACGAGTACCAGGACACCAACGCCACCCAGTACGAGCTGCTCAAGCTGCTGGTGGGGCCGCAAGGCATCTTCACCGCGGTGGGCGACGACGATCAGTCCATCTACGGCTGGCGCGGCGCCACGCTCGACAACCTCAAGCGCCTGCCGCAGGACTACCCCAACCTCAAGGTCATCCCGCTGGAGCAGAACTACCGCTCCACCAGCGCCATCCTGCGCGCGGCCAACAACGTCATCCAGCTCAACCCCAAGCTGTTCCCCAAGACGCTGTGGTCGGACCTGGGCGAAGGCGAGCCCGTCAAGGTCGCCGAGTGCGACAACGAAGAGCACGAGGCCGAACGCGCGGTGGCCCGCATCGCCGCCATCCACGCCGGCATGGTCAGCAACGCCGTGCCCTGCGACTGGAACCAGTTCGCCATCCTCTACCGCGCCAACCACCAGGCCCGGCCCTTCGAGCAGGCGCTGCGCAAGGCCAACATCCCCTACAAGGTCTCGGGCGGCCAGAGCTTCTTCGACCGCGCCGAAATCAAGGACCTGTGCGCCTGGCTGCGCCTGCTGCTCAACAACGACGACGACCCGGCCTTCCTGCGCGCCGTGACCACACCCAAGCGCGGCATCGGCCACCAGACGCTGGCCACGCTCGGCGAGTTCGCCGGCAAATGGAAGGTCAGCCTGTTCGAGGCGCTGTTCTCCGACTCCCTGAGCTCGGTGCTCGGCCAGCGCGCGCTCGACGGCCTGCACGAGTTCGGCCGCTACATCAACGACTTCGAGTACAAGGCCCGCCAGACCTTCGGCAGCGAAGGCGCCAAGGCGATGCTGATGGAGTGGCTCCAGGACATCGGCTACGAACAGCACCTGCACGACAACGAGGACAACGAGAAGGTGGCCGCGGCGCGCTGGACCAACGTGCTGGACTTCATCGACTGGGTGGCCAAGCGCTGCGGCGGCGACACCGAGACCGACGGCGGCATGACCACCGAGAGCGAGCGCCGCAGCGTCATCGAGGTGGCGCAGACCATCGCGCTGATCACCACCCTGGCCGAGCGAGATGCCGACCAGAACGCCGTGGTGCTGTCGACCCTGCACGCCTCCAAGGGGCTGGAGTGGCCGCACGTCGTGCTGGCCGGGGTCAACGAAGGCGTGCTGCCGTTCTCACGCGAAGAAGGCGAGATCCCGCCCGGGCAGATCGAGGAGGAGCGCCGCCTGATGTACGTGGGCATCACCCGCGCCCGCCTGAGCCTGAGCGTGAGCGTGCTCAAGCGCCGCAAGAAGGGGCGCGAGTACGTGCAGGCCATGCCCAGCCGCTTCGTCGCCGAGATGAAGCTCGGCGAGGGCGGCCCGAAGGAAGACCCGCGCGAAAAGCTGCGCCGGCTGCGCGAGGAGATGGCCGCCAAGGCGCGCAACGCCCCGGCGGTGAGCGGCGACTGAGCGGCCTCACGACACCTCGCCCCCCCTCACAACCGGGTCGCGCGGATCGACTTGATGGCCGTCGTCGTTTGTGTGTTGGCCCCCGAGATGAACAGGATCGGGCCCAGGTAGGACCACTGCGCGTGACCCGGGGCCAGGCCGGTGAAGGTGCGCAACTGGCCGGCCACCGTGACGCTCAAGGCCCACGTGGCGTTGGCCGCGATGGGCGAACTCACGGCGAAGTCCACCCAGACCCCGGTGGGCACCGACATCAGCACGGCGCCGTTGACGATCACATCCACGCCCGCCCCCCGAGCCACCAGGGACAACTCCGGCCCCGTCGTGGTGCCCGCATCATCGGAGCGCCACACATGCGACAGGTCGGTTCGGGCGTCGAAGCGCGCCGTGAAGCTCACCTTCGCGTTGCCGCTGGCGTAGCTCAACCAGCTCTGGATGTAGGGCTCCCAGGTGAAGCTGCTGCGGACCGTGTCGGCCAGCGCGAGGAACTGCGTGCCGTCGGCGTCCTGGCGGATGCTCACCGGCACCGTGGTGTCCTCGGCGTCTGCGGCCTTGCCCGGCTGGGCGATCACCTGCCAGCCCGTCAAGGTGCGCGCATCCAGCGGCCACTGGCTGGCACGGAAGTCGATCACCTTGGCCGGCACGTCCTCGATGCGGCCCGCCCACAAGCGTGCAGCCGACGTCGAACGGGACAAGGGCGCGGCGTCCCACGAAGGCGCGATGTCCTGCCCCGGCGTGAACACCATCCCGCTGACCTGCGGCACCTTCAAGGGCGCGGGGTCGGTGAGCGTCACGCCGCTGGCGGTGCAGCCCGTGCACACCGACGTCGGGATGGCCAGGCTCGTCCCGGCAGGCAGGAACTGTCCGCCCACCTGGTTGTTGGCGATGACCGGGGCCGTCGCCACCCAGGTCGGGTTGCCCGTGTCGCGGCCGATCAGCAAGGTCTCGTCGATCGACAGGCCCACCATCGCGTTGCTGCTGGGCAAGAAGCGGTTGTTGTCCATCTTGAGCGGGACGGCGGCGCTGTCCTCCAAGCGCCGGCCGATGCCGAACACCGGCGACAGGTTGGCGAACACGTTGCCACTCACCCGGTTGTCTTCACCGTAGTGCAGCGTGAAGCCGCTGCCGTCGACACCCAGCACGATGTTGCCCGACACCGTGAGTTCGGATGAGCCCTCGTCGGCGTAAATGCCGTTGCCCCCGTGGGCGTAGCCGTCGAATGAGCGCACCTCCTTGATGACGTTGCCCGACACCACGGTGTTGGGCGCCCGCCCCAGCAGGTAGATGCCGCCCATGTCGGCCAGCGCACGCTGCCCGATGTTGTGGAGGAAGTTGTTGCGCACCTGGTTGCCCGACGCCATGGTCGGGCCGGCGTCCCAGGTCCACCCCACGGAAATGCCGCTGTAGGTGGTGTCCTTGATCAGGTTGCCCACGACCTGGTTGTCCGAGCTGCGCCCGATCCAGACGCCCGTGGCACCGGGGTAGACGTGCCCCAGGCTGTGGATGCGGTTGCCCTGAACGACGTTCTGCCCGGTGGCGTTGGGGTCACGCACGTCCGCCCAATCCACCTCGAACACCTGGGATGGGCGGCTCTTGCCGACCTTGATGCCGCCTGCGCCCAGGTCGTAGAGCTCGGACGAGACCACCGCGGCAGACCGCACGCGGCGGTTGAACCAGATGCCATGGCCACCGGTGTGCGAGACCTCGCAGTTGTCGAACACGATGTGACGGGCGTCGTTGAGCTCGATGGCGGCGGACACACCGGTGTCGGCCTGCCCGTCCACGTAGCCCGCCGCGGGCATGTCGGCCTTGGCGTAGCGGAACTTCAAGCCGCTGAACTGGATGTATTGCGCCCACTTGCCTGCGTCGACCGCGCCCTGGATGGTCAGGAGCTTCTTGACCCGGGGGATCTCGAAAGCGACCTTGGCGCCGTCTCGCGTTGCCGAGGGGATGTAGAACAGCGTGCCGGTGCCCGAAGCGCCGGACCAGTGCCACTCACCGGGGGCGTCCAGCGCGGACGCGGTGTTCTCGATGAAATAGCGCCCCCCGGGGCCCTGCGCCCCCAGGGACCATTGAGAGGCAGGCGACAGCCGAACGCGTTGCCCCGCGCTGTCCAGCTCGGCGACGCGGTGCTTGGTCACCTGCCAGCTGTCCATCATCATGACCACCGCTTGGGCGTCGTTCGCGTTCTGGATCGCGGCCAGGGCCTGGTAGCCCGCGGGGTCGGCCTGGAAGGCTTGGCGGGAGACGGGGCTGCCATTCAACGAGCCGACCACGGTCGGGTCCGTCGCGCTCGCGGGCCAGCCCTGGGCGCCCGCGCGAACGTAGAAGTAAGCGCCGATGTTGGGGGTCCGGGCACGGATCGCACGCCCCCCTTCGGCCCAGAGTTGCTCGAAAGGCGTGTTGACCGAGGTGGCCAGCGTGACCTTGCCCGCGGACGCGCGGTAGGTGGCCGACGCGGCCTCCGAGCCCAACAAGGCCACCTCGCCCGACGTGCCCGGGTTCTGCTCCAGCACGATCTGGCTGGTGGCGCTGCGCCCCGAAGCGGCCTGCGGCCAGGCCCAACCCGACTTGAATCGGTAGACGCCCGGCTCGAAGCGCACGCGCAGGTGCCCACTGGTGCTGGTGCCGCGGACCCAGGCGTGGGTGGCCAGGCCGATGGGGAGGTCGTCCAGCGACGTCACCTTGGTCTTGCCATCCGCCTTGTACAAGGTGATGGCCCTGCCCGTGGCGGACTTGAAGGCGACCGTGTTGCCCGCGCTCAGCCAGGGCAGGTAGACGACGATCACGGTGTCGTTGGCCGTGACCGGCGCCACCGCCTGAACCTGGGCGCGATCAGCCGGCACGGGGTTGCCGGCGTCGCTCGTGGGGGCGTCCCCCCCACCACAAGCAGACAAGAGGAGCGCGGCGCAAGCCAGCGCCACCGCGGTGAAGGGCGCGAATGTCATTTGAGTTCCCTGCGTTGTGTGTTGTGCGGCGATCTTAGTGAGGCCGCCCTCCGTTTGGACACAGGGAATGTCAGGTGCGCGCGCGACGGGTGATCGCCCCCTGGCTGGTGACACCGAGGGGCAAAAAAAAGCCCAAGACGGTGAGGTCTTGGGCTGGGGAACCGTCGGGCGGCCAAGTCTGCCGCCGATCAGGAGTGGAGAGGAACAAAACGAAACAAGCGGTTGTGTGACCAGGCGTTTCAGGGAAAGTTCCGCCCGAGGAGAAAGATTTTTTCACACCAGGGGCACAATCGAGCGCCTCCTTCCCCCTCGAACACGATCCCACATCATGGAATGCACCATCCACTGGCAGCCGGCCTCCGGCATGGCCTTCCTGGCTGAAACCGGCAGCGGCCACCTCATCAACATGGACGGCGCGCCGGACGGCGGCGGCCGCAACCTCGCCCCCCGGCCCATGGAAACGGTGCTCGCAGGCACCGGCGGCTGCACGGCCTACGACGTGGTGCTCATCCTCAAGCGGGGCCGCCACGACGTGCGCGGCTGCCAGGTCAAGCTGACGGCCGACCGCGCCGACGTCGACCCCAAGGTCTTCACCCGCATCAACATGCACTTCACGGTGACCGGCGTGAACCTGACCGAGACCGCCGTGGCGCGCGCCATCCAGATGTCGCACGAAAAGTACTGCTCGGCCAGCATCATGATCGGCAAGACCGCCGAGATCACGACCAGCTTCGAGATCGTCGCGGCCTGATCAGATGCGGTGGGCGGCGGTCGTCATGACCCGCGCCGCCAGCTTCATCAAGCCCCTCACCGGGGCCGGCAGGGGCACGCCCCCCGCCTTCTCGGCGGCCTCGGCGTGGGCCACCTCGTCGTCGCGCATCTGGGCCACGATCGCCCGCGAGGCGAGGTCCCCCGCGGGCAGGCGGTCCATGTGGCTGTTGAGGTGGTGTTCGACCTGGCGCTCCGTCTCGACCACGAAGCCCAGGCTGTGGCGGTCGCCCGCGCGCGCGGCCAGCAAGCCAATGGCAAACGAGCCCGCGTACCACAGCGGGTTGAGCAAGCTGGTGCGCCCGCCCAGCTCCCTCAGGCGCTGCTCCGTCCAGGCCAGGTGGTCGGTTTCTTCGCGAGCGGCCGCATCGAACTGGGCCTTGAGCACCGGGTCCGTCGTGCCCCAGGACTGCGAAGCGTAAAGCGCCTGCGCGCACACCTCGCCCACGTGGTTGACCCGCATCAGCGCGGCCGACAGGCGCTTGTCCTGCGCGCTCAGCGCCTCGGTGTCGCCCCCGTCCGGCGGGCGCGGGCAGGGGCGCGTGGCGACGTGCTCCCCCCAGGCGGTGCGCATGGCCGAGTCCAGCCCGATGATCAGGCGGTCGAGGGCGTCGTGGCGGATGGGCGAGGCGGTCTTGGCGTTCATGGGCAGATCGTAGCGCGCACCGCAGGCCCTCGGCTTGCGGCGCATCAGGAGTGAATCACCGCGGCGTCACCGCTGCATGAGCCCGCGGCTCTTGGCGATCGACATCAGCAGGCCGAGGGCCAGGCCCAGCGTCACCATGGCCGTGCCGCCGTAGCTGATGAAAGGCAGCGGCACGCCCACCACCGGCAGGATGCCGCTGACCATGCCCATGTTGACGAAAGCGTAGGTGAAAAAACTCAGCGACAGGCTGCCGGCCAGCAGGCGCGAGAACAGCGTGGGCGCCTGCGCCGAAATGACGAGGCCGCGGAAAATCAGCGCCAGGAAGCCCGCCATCAGCAGCAGGTTGCCCAGCAGGCCGTGCTCCTCGGAGTAGGCCGCGAAGGCGAAGTCGGTGGTGCGCTCCGGGATGAACTCCAGGTGCGTCTGCGTGCCCTGCATGAAGCCCTTGCCGGCCACGCCCCCCGAGCCGATGGCGATCATGCCCTGGATGATGTGAAAGCCCTTGCCCAGCGGGTCGGAGGTCGGGTCCAGCAGGGTGCACACCCGGTTCTTCTGGTAGCTGTGCAGGCCCGGCCACTTCACCTCGGGCTGACACAGGTCGGTCTGGAAGGACACAATCAGGCTGATGCCGACGGCGCCGGCCACGAGCACGGGCACGATCAGCTTCCAGCTCAAGCCGGCGAAGAAGATGACGTACAGGCCCGAAGACAGCACCAGCAAGGACGTGCCCAGGTCGGGCTGCTTGAGCACCAGCGCCACGGGCAGGAGCAGCAAACCGGCGGCGACCACGAAGTCGGGCGTGCGCAACTGCCCCTCGCGGCGCTGAAACCACCAGGCCAGCATGAGCGGCGCGGCGATCTTGGCGATCTCGGACGGCTGAATGACGATGCCCAGGTTCAGCCACCGCGTCGCGCCCTTTTTGGTGATGCCGAACAGCGCCGTCGCGATCAGCAGCACCACGCCCACCGTGTACAGCGGCACCGCGATGGCCATGAGGCGCTGCGGCGGCACCTGCGCCACCACGAACAACACGGTCGCGCCCAGCAGCATGTTGCGCGCGTGGTCCATGAAGCGCGTGCCGTGGTCGAAGCCCACCGAGTACATGTTGACCAGGCCCAGCAGGCACATGCCCAGCACGATGCACACCAGCGGCATGTCAAAGCCCTGAAAGACGGGCTTGATGCGCTGCAGCAGGGACGGCTTCTCGAAGGCGATGTTCATGGCGAATCCGGTCGACTGGGGGCGGGCGAGGCGGACGCGGCAGGCGATGCAACCACAGCGGGCGCCGAGGCCGTCACCGGAGACGGCGGCACGTCGCTGCCGAAGGCATCCAGGCCGCGCGGCAAGGGCACGTCGGCGGCCTTGCGGGGCACGCCCACCGGCGCGGCGGCCTTGCCTTGCTGCACCAGGGCGATGTCTTCTTCGCTGGGGAACTGCCCCAGCAGCAGGTAGTCCAGCACGCGGCGCGCGATCGGCGCCGCCGCCATGGAGCCGAAGCCCGCGTTCTCCACGATGATGGCCAGCGCCACGCGCGGCTGCTCCACCGGGGCAAACGCCTCGTACAGCGAGTGGTCGCGCTTGAACTCGTCGACCTTGGAGGCCACGTACTTCTCGTTCTGGCGCAGGCCCACCGCCTGGGCGGTGCCCGTCTTGCCGCCGCTGAGGTAGCCGGCGCCCGCGAACACGCGCGTGCCCGTGCCCTCCTGGGTCACGCCGAACATGGCCTCGCGGATCAGCGCGGTGTGCTCGGACTTCAGCGGCAGGCGCGGCAGGGCGTCACCGGCCGTCAGCACGCGCTCGCGCGTCAGCACGTTCTCGATCTCGCGCACCACGCGCGGCTGAAAGCGCTGGCCGTCGCTGGCCACCGTGGCCATGGCCGACGCCACCTGCAGCATCGTGAAGGTGTTGTAGCCCTGGCCGATGCCCAGGGAGATGGTCTCGCCGGCGTACCACTTCTTCTGCTCGGGGCGCTTGTAGGCGCGGCGCTTCCAGTCCGTCGAGGGCAGGATGCCGGTGACCTCGCCCTTGAGGTCGATGCCCGTCAGGCGCCCGAACCCCAGCGGCGCCATCTGGTCGTGGATGGTGTCCACGCCCAGCTCGTTGGCCAGCGAATAAAAGTACACGTTGCTGGACTCGACGATGGCGCGGCGCATGTTCATGGCGCCGCCGCGCTCGTTTTCGGGGCTGCGGAAGCGGTGGCCACCGAACAGGAACACCCCGCTGTCCATGATGATGGTGTTGGGGTGGCGCTTGCCGGTGTTGAGCGCGGCCAGCGCCATGAACGGCTTGTAGGTCGAGCCGGGCGGGTAGGTGCCGCGCAGGGCCCGGTTCAGCAAGGGCTTGTCGGGCGACTCGTTGAGCTCCTTCCAGTTCTCGCTGTCGATGCCATCGACGAACAGGTTGGGGTCGAACGTCGGCTTGGAGACGAAGGCCAGCACCTCGCCGTTGCGCGGGTCGATGGCCACCAGGGCGCCCCGGCGGTCTCCGAACAGGCGCTCGATGAGGCCTTGCAACTTGATGTCGATGGACAGGTGGACGGTGTTGCCCGGCGTGGCCGGGTTGGAGCGCAGGCGCCGCACCGCGCGGCCCCCGGCGCTCGTCTCGACCTCTTCGAAGCCGGTGATGCCGTGCAGCTCGCGCTCGTAGCTCTGCTCGATGCCCAGCTTGCCGATGTACTCGGTGCCGCGGTAGTTGGCCTGCTCCTCTTCGGGCCAGTCCTCCATGGCCGAGGCTTCGCGCTGGTTGATGCGCCCGATGTAGCCCAGCACGTGACTGGCCAGCTCGCCGTAAGGGTAGTGGCGAAACAGGCGCGCCTGGATGTCCACCCCGGGGAAGCGAAAGCGCTGGGCCGTGAAGCGCGCGACCTCCTCGTCGCTCAGCCGGGTGCGGATGGGGATGGACTCGAAGCTCTTGGACTCTTCGCGCAGGCGCTTGAAGCGGCGCCGGTCGCGCGCCTGGATGTCGACGATCTCGGCCAGGTCGTTGATGGTGGCCTCGACGTCATCGACCTTGGAGGGCGTGATCTCCAGCGTGTAGGCCGAGTAGTTGTTGGCCAGCACCACGCCGTTGCGATCGACGATGAGCCCGCGGTTGGGCACGATGGGCACGACCGCCGTGCGGTTGTTCTCGGCCCGGGCCTCCAGGTCGTCGTGGCGCATGATCTGCAGCACCACGAGGCGAAACACCAGCAGGCAAAAGCAAAACAGCACGAAGCCCGCGGCGGCCCACAGGCGGGCGCGAAAACGCCCGAGTTCCTGTTCGAGGTTCTTGAGCTCGGTCATGACGGCATTCGGACCGGTTGCGCGTCAGAGCGGGCGGTTCTTGTCGCGGTCGGGCGGACGGCGCTGCGGCGCCAGCAGCACCCACGACACCAACGGCCACATCAGCGACTCCAGCACGGGCGCCACCAGCAGGCTCCAGCCGGGGAAGCCCGCGCCGGCCATCATGCGCACCAGCAAGGCCACGGCGTGCGCGGCCACGAACAGCGGCACGATCTGCATGGCCTGCGAGCCCACCGTGAACCACAGCAAGCGGCGGTGCACCGTGATGGCAAAAAAGCTCAGCAGCGTGTAGGCCAAGGCGTGCTGGCCCAGCAAAGCGCCCTGGTGCACATCCATGATCAGGCCGAAGACAAAGGCCGTGCCCACGCCCACGCGACGCGGCTGGTGCACGTTCCAGAACACCACGGCCACGGCCAGGAAGTCCGGCACGCCCGGCCAGCGCCCCCAGGGCAGCAGGTTGAGCGCCAGCGCCAGCAACAGCGACACCCAGATGAACACCGGGTTGACCGGCAGCAGCAGCTCGTTGCCACGCGGCATCATGGTCGCACCCCCGATGCCTGAGGTGCCACGGCGTGCGCCGGCGACGCGGCCTTGCCATGGCTGCGCGCCGAGGCCGGCGTGGACGGCGTGGACGGCGGATGTGCCGCCAGCGTGGCCGAGGCCGCGTGCCCGGCCGACTCGGCCCCGGCGGGGCGCTCGGGCAACTGGCTGGAAGCGGGCTGCAGCAGCAGCACATGCCGGCTGCTCTCGGGGTTGCACACGGGGCTGAGCGTGATGCGCGCGAAGGCCGAATCCGCACGGCGGTCCACCTGCAGGACCTTGGCCACCGGCAGGCCGGCGGGGTAGACGCCGTCCAGGCCGGAGGTCTGCAACTCGTCACCCACCTGAACGTCGGCGTTGCCCGCCATGAAGCGCAACTCCATGCCGCGCGACTGGGGCAGGCCGTAGGCGACCCCGCGCTGCTGCGTGCGCACGTTGACCACGGGCACGGCCGCGTCCTTGTCGATGACGAGCGTCACCTCGGCGGTCAGCGGGTAGACGCGCGTGACCTGGCCGAACACGCCCGCCTGGTCGATGACGGGCGAACCCAGCACCACCCCCTGGCGGCTGCCCCGGTCGATGACGACCTTGCGCGTGAACGGATCCTGGCTGTCGTAGAGGATCTCGGCCGAGGTGGTGGCGACCTCGATGCGCGGGCGCAGGTCAAGCAAGGCGCGCAAGCGGGCGTTCTCACGGGCCAGCTCGTCCACGCGCATCACGCGCTCGGACTGCGCGGCGACCTGGCGCTGAGAGCGCGCCTGCATCTCGCGCGCCTCATCCATGCCGGCCAGGTAATGGGTGGCGGCGTCCCAGGCGCGCGACGGCGCGAGCAAGGCATGCTGGATCGGGTTGAGCGCGGTGGCCACCACCGCACGCAGCGGCAGCGTCACCTTCCAGCGGGCGTCGGCCACCATGAGGAAGATGGCCAGCGCCGAGAAAAACATCAGGCGAGTGAACGCCGACGGCCCCTGCTTGAAGAAGGGCGGCGGCGTACGGTCCAGCGTGGCCAGGGGCATGGGTTCGGCTCGGCTCCGCGGTGATGCTGGAGGGGCTCGCGCCCGGGTGGTGCCTTATTCGGAGGTGAAGATGCTGCCCAGGCGCTCCATGCGCTCCAGGGCCATGCCGCAGCCGCGCACCACGCAGGTCAGCGGGTCTTCGGCCACCAGCACCGGCAGGCCGGTTTCTTCGGCCAGCAGGCGGTCGAGGTCGCGCAGCAGGGCGCCCCCCCCGGTCAGCATCATGCCGCGCTCGGCGATGTCGGCACCCAGCTCGGGCGGGGTCTGCTCCAGCGCGTTCTTGACGGCCGAGACGATCTGGTTGAGCGGGTCGGTCAGGGCCTCCAGGATCTCGTTGGACGAGATGGTGAAGCTGCGCGGCACGCCTTCGGACAGGTTGCGGCCCTTGACTTCCATCTCCTTGACCTCGGAGCCGGGGAAGGCCGAGCCGATTTCTTTCTTGATGGCCTCGGCGGTGGGCTCGCCGATCAGCATGCCGTAGTTGCGGCGGATGTAGCTGATGATGTGCTCGTCGAACTTGTCGCCGCCCACGCGGACGGAGCCCTTGTAGACCATGCCGCCCAGCGAGATGACGCCCACCTCGGTGGTGCCGCCGCCGATGTCGACCACCATGGAGCCAGAGGCCTCGGAGACCGGCAGGCCGGCACCGATGGCCGCGGCCATGGGTTCCTCGATCAGGTAGACCTCGGAGGCGCCGGCGCCGAGTGCCGATTCGCGGATGGCGCGGCGCTCGACCTGGGTGGAGCCGCAAGGCACGCAGATGATGATGCGCGGGCTGGGCTTGAGCACCGAGCGCGGGTGCACCATCTTGATGAACTGCTTGAGCATCTGCTCGGTGACGGTGAAGTCGGCGATCACGCCGTCCTTCATCGGGCGGATGGCCTCGATGTTGCCGGGCACCTTGCCCAGCATGGCCTTGGCCTCGGCGCCCACGGCCTGGATGGTCTTCTTGCCGTTGGGGCCACCTTCGTGGCGGATGGAGACCACCGAGGGCTCGTCGAGCACGATGCCTTTGTCACGCACGTAAATGAGCGTGTTGGCCGTGCCCAGGTCGATGGCCAGGTCGGTGGAGAAGTACTTGCGGAACATGGAATACATGGCGATGGCGCTCCGGCTGCGGGCCGGCCTGCGAGGACGGCGGCGCGCGGATGACTCACGCGCGGCGCGGCCCAGGGGCACAGGCTGGGGCCCGAAGTGGCCTTGTGGGGCCTGGTGATCGGGTGACGGGTTCGGGGACGAATTCGGGACGGGCGACACGAACGCGTGACAGCCAGGGGTCGCGACGCCGGTCGGGCCCGCGAATCAAGCCGGCCCGATGAGGCCAACCTCAACTGCCACAAACACGTGTGGATAACCTAGGATAATACCCCAATGGCCCGCCCTTTCCGGGCAGCCGGTCCCGTCTGAACCCCCGGATTTCAACATGGCCCTGACCCCCACCGACGTCAGCCGCATCGCCCAGTTGGCGCGCCTCGAATTGCGCGACGACGAGCAGGCCGCGATGCTGACCCAGCTCAACGAATTCTTCGCCATCGTCGAGAAGATGCGCGCCGTCGACACCTCCGGTGTCGAGCCCCTGTACACCCCGCTGTCGGCCATCGAGGACGTGACCCTTCGCCTGCGCGAGGACGCCGTGACCGAGACCAACCAGCGCGAAGCCAACATGGCCAACGCCCCGGCCCGCGACGACGGCCTGTTCCTGGTGCCCAAGGTGATCGAATGACGTCCACCCAAACCACCCTGCACGACCTGACCCTGGCGCAGCAAAGCCAGGCCCTGAACAACGGTCAGACCACGTCCGTGGCCCTGACCCAGCACGCGCTGGCGCGCATCGCCGCGCACGCCGCACTCGGCGCCTTCCTGCACGTCGACGCCGAGGGCGCCCTGGCTGCCGCGGCTGCGGCCGACGCTCGCCGCGCCGCGGGCCAGGCCCTCGGGCCGCTGGATGGCGTGCCGATTGCGCACAAGGACATCTTCGTCACGCAAGGCCTGCCCACCACGGCCGCCTCCAAGATGCTCAAGGGCTACCAGAGCCCCTTCGACGCCACCGTCGTGGCCCGGCTCAAGGCCGCCGGCGTGGTCAACGTGGGCAAGCTCAACTGCGACGAGTTCGCCATGGGCGGCGCCAACGAGAACTCGGCCTACGCCAAGGCGCGCAACCCCTGGGACACCGGCCGCATCCCCGGTGGCTCGTCGGGTGGCTCGGCCGTGGCCGTCTCGGCCCGCTTGGTCGCCGCCACCACCGGCACCGACACCGGCGGCTCGATCCGCCAGCCGGCGGCCCTCACCGGCATCACCGGCATCAAGCCGACCTATGGCCGATGCTCGCGCTACGGCATGATCGCCTTCGCCTCTTCGCTGGACCAGGCTGGCCCCATGGCCCGCACCGCCGAAGACTGCGCCCTGATGCTGCAGGCCATGAGCGGCTTCGACGAGCGCGACGCCACCAGCGCCCAGCAGAGCGTGCCCGACTTCGTGGCCGCACTGACCACGCCGCGCACCGGCGCGACGGCCGACAAGCCGTTGCAGGGCCTTCGCGTGGGCGTGCCCCAGGAGTTCTTCGGTCAAGGCGTCAGCGCCGACGTGCTGGCCGCCACGCGCGCCGCACTGACCCAGCTGGAAGCCCTGGGCGCCACGCTGGTCGACGTCAGCCTGCCGCGCACCGAGCTGTCCATCCCGGTGTACTACATCATCGCGCCGGCCGAGGCCTCGTCCAACCTGAGCCGCTTCGACGGCGTCAAGTTCGGCCACCGCGCGCAGAGGTACGGCGACGGCAATGTCGACAAATTGAACGACATGTACCGCAAGACCCGCGCCGAAGGCTTCGGCCCCGAAGTCAAGCGCCGCATCATGATCGGCGCCTACGTGCTCAGCCACGGCTACTACGACGCCTACTACCTGCAGGCCCAGAAGCTGCGCCGCATGATCGCCGACGACTTCCAGGCCGCCTTCCAGGTGTGCGACGTGATCGCCGGCCCGGTGTCGCCGACGGTGGCGCGGGCCATCGGGTCATCGACCGACCCGGTGCAGGAGTACCTCGCCGACATCTTCACCCTGCCCGCCTCGCTGGCCGGCCTGCCCGGCATGAGCGTGCCTTGCGGCTTCGGCGAGCACCAGTTGCCCGTGGGCCTGCAGCTGATCGGCAACTACTGGCAAGAGGCCCAGCTGCTGCACGCGGCCCACGCCTTCCAGCAAGCCACCGACTGGCACCAGCGCCAGCCCACCGCCCTGGCCTGACCCGACGACGAACCCCACCAGACACACCATGAGCTCCCCAGCGACCCCCAAGATGGTCCGTGGCTACGAGGTCGTCATCGGCATCGAAACCCACGTCCAGCTCTCGACGCAATCGAAGATCTTCTCCGGCGCCTCGACCCAGTTCGGCGCCGCGCCCAACACGCAGGCCTGCCCCGTGGACATGGCCCTGCCCGGCACCCTGCCCGTGATGAACAAAGGCGCCGTCGAGCGCGCCATCGCGTTCGGCCTGTCGGTCGGCTCGCACATCGCGCCGCGCTCCATCTTCGCGCGCAAGAACTACTTCTACCCCGACCTGCCCAAGGGCTACCAGATCAGCCAGTACGAGATCCCCGTCGTGCAAGGCGGCTCGGTCAGCTTCTTCGTGGGCGACACGCCGCACACCGTGCGCCTGGTTCGCGCCCACCTGGAAGAAGACGCGGGCAAGTCCCTGCACGATGACTTCAGCGGCTTCAACGGCGAGAAGTCCTCGGGCATCGACCTCAACCGCGCGGGCACGCCGCTCATCGAGATCGTGACCGAGCCGGACATCCGCACCAGCGCCGAGGCCGCCGAGTACGCGCGCGCCCTGCACACCCTGGTGGTGTGGCTGGGCATCTGCGACGGCAACATGCAGGAAGGCTCCTTCCGCTGCGACGTCAACGTGTCGGTGCGCAAGCCCGGCGCGCCGCTGGGCACCCGCCGCGAGATCAAGAACCTCAACAGCTTCAAGCACATCGTGCAGGCCGCTGACTACGAGATCAACTGGCAGATCGACGAGATCGAGGACGGCCGCGCCATCCAGCAAGCCACCGTGCTGTTCAACCCGGACACGGGCGAGACGCGCGCCATGCGCAGCAAGGAAGACGCGCACGACTACCGCTACTTCCCCGACCCCGACCTGCCGCCGCTGGTGATCGCGCCCGAGTGGGTCGAGCGCGTGCGCGCGCAGATGCCCGAGCTGCCCCGCGTGATGGCCGAGCGCTTCGTGCGCGACTTCGGCTTGCCCGAGTACGACGCGACGATGATGACGCAGTCCAAGGCCTTCGGCGCTTTCTTCGAGGCGGCGGCCCAGGCTTGCGGCAGCCCCAAGCTGGTGTCGAACTGGTTGATGGGCGAGGTCTCGCGCCGCTTGAATGCGGCCGAGCAGGGCATCGAGCAATCGCCCGTTTCGGCCGAGCTGCTGGCCGCGATGATCTCGCGCATCGCCGACGGCACCATCTCGAACAACGGCGCCAAGCAGGTGTTCGACGCGCTGTGGAACGGCGAGGGCGGCGGTGACGCGCAAGCCCGTGTGGACGCCGTCATCGAGGCCAAGGGCCTCAAGCAGATGAGCGACACGGGCGAGCTCGACCAGATCCTCGACGACATCCTGGCGGCCAACGCCAAGTCGGTCGAGGAGTTCCGCGCCGGCAAGGAGAAGGCCTTCAACGCGCTGGTCGGTCAGGCCATGAAAGCCACCAAGGGCAAGGCCAACCCGGCCACGGTCAACGAGCTGCTCAAGAAGAAGCTGGCGGGCTGAAGCGCATGACGGAACGCCCGCGCCTGCACGTCCTCCTGATCAACCTCGACCGGTCGAGCGACCGGCTCGCGCGCTGCGCCCCGCTGCTGGACCGCCTGGGGGTGAGCTGGGAGCGCGTGCCGGGCGTCGAGGGCAAGAAGCTGGCCGCGGGCGAGCTGGCGCGGCGGAACCCGCACCCCGCCCCGCACGGCGAGTGGTTTCGCCCGCTCACCCCGGGCGAGATCGGCTGCTTCCTCAGCCACCTGCGCTGCTGGCAGATCATCGAGGAGCGCAACCTCGACTGCGCCCTGGTCCTGGAGGACGACTTCGACCTGCGCAGCGAGTGCACGCTGACTCGCCTGCAGGCGCTGGCGGAGTCGGCCACGGGCCCCGCGCCCTGGGACGTGCTCAAGCTGACGCGACTGCGCCAGGGCGCGCGCACCGTGGCTTCGCTGGGCGACGGGCTGGAGCTGCGCCAAGGCGGCAAGGGCCCCGAAGATGGCACCGCCTACCTGGTGTCGCGCCGGGGGGCCGCCAAGCTCACGCCGCGGCGCGAGCACCTGCTGCGCCCGGTGGACTTCGAGCTCAAGCACACGTGGGAGCGTGACCTGGTGGTGTGTTCGGCCAGCCCGGACATGTTCTGGCAGGTGGGCTCGGACGTCGCCGCCTCGGTCATCGGGGACGGGCGGGCCAGCTACCGCGACTTCCCGCCGCTGCAAAAGACCCTGGTCTACCTGCGCAAGCACCGCTACCACGTGCGTTTCTGGCTGGCCAGCCGGCTCGGGCTGGGCCGCCGCAACGTGCTGCGCTGAGCGCGCGCGCCTTCAGGGCTGAGCGTAGCCGGGCGCGGAGCCGCTCCACAGGCGCTTGAGGCGAGCCAGCTCGGCGTCGTACAGGCCGTTGATGCGGACCATCTCGGCCTGCTGGTTCTGGATGATGTCGCGCTGCGCCTGCTGCTGCGCGTCATTGGCCTCCAGCTTGGACTTGAGCTTGAAGGGCAGGCGGCGGCCTTTGTAGAACTCGGTCTCGGCCACCAGGGGCTGGCGCTCGTCCTGCAGGGACTTCAGTCGCACCTCGGAGGCCACGATGCCGCGACGCAGGTCGTCGAGCGCGGCCTCGCGGGCCTTGTCGTGTGCGGCCTCGTCGGGGAAGCGCATCATCAGGTTGCGGTCGCGTCGCACGGCGTCCTTCTGGGCGGCGAAGGCCTGCTCCTGCAGGCGCTTGCGCTCCTCGGCCAGGGCGCGCTCTTCGGCGTTCATGCGCGGCGGCACGGTGGCGCGCTGCGAGCCGTCGCGGTTGAGCAGGCGCTGCTCGCGGTCCAGGCACTCGGAGATGGGCCGATCGGCGGTGTGGCGCTTGCCGCTGGCGTCCACGCAGGTGTAGATGCCCGCGGCGTGTGCCGCGGCGGCGCCCACCCAGGCCGACGCCACCAAGGCCCAGCATCCCGCCGCCCGAGCCAGGCTCGGCGGGCGAAGCGACCGCAGGGGGCTGCGGTGCGGGTCGCGGGGGGAGGAGGGGTGGTGCATGGTGCCGTCAGTCGGTCTGAACAAACCGATGTTCAGATGACACCATCATAGAACGTGTCAGACGCCGTAGCGTTGACGGTAGGCCTGCACGGCCGGACGGGCGGCCACCAGGGCCGCGTCGGATTGCACATCGAGGAAGCCCATCAGGTCGGCCAGGGTGGCGATGGCCACCACCGGCAGGCCGTACTGGCCCTGCACCTGCTGCACGGCGCTCTCAGAAGCGTCCTGGCCGTTGGCGGTGGCTTTTTCCTGGCGGTCGAGGGCGATGGTGACGCCGCAGGGGGTGGCGCCGGCGGCGCGGATCATCTCGATGGACTCGCGCACCGAGGTGCCCGCGGAGATCACGTCGTCGATGATGAGCACGCGGCCCTGCACGGGCGCGCCCACCAGGGTGCCGCCTTCGCCGTGGTCTTTCGCTTCCTTGCGGTTGTAGGCGAAGGGCTTGTTCTGCCCCAGGCGGGCGAGCTCGATGGAGACCGCCGCGGCCAGGGTGATGCCCTTGTAGGCTGGCCCGAAGAGCATGTCGAACTGCAAACCGGAGGCGACCAGGCGGCGTGCATAGAATTCAGCCAGTCGGCCCAGCTTGGCGCCGTCGTCGAACAGGCCGGCGTTGAAGAAATAAGGCGACAGGCGGCCTGCCTTGGTTTTGAACTCCCCGAATCGCAGCACCTTGGATTCAACGGCGAAGGCCACGAAATCCTGGGCCAGGGTGTCTTGTGCGGGGGAGTTGCTCATGATGGTGGTGCGCTGTGTTTAGACTGGTCTCTTTCAACCTCAATGGCATCCGCTCGGCGGCCAACAAGGGCATGCGCGAGTGGGCGGATGGCCACGGCGCCGATTGTATGGGCGTGCAGGAGCTCAAGGCCCAGGCGGGCGACATGGGCCCGGAGCTGCGCGAAATCGCCGGCATGCCGGGGCACTTCCACCACGCGGAAAAAAAGGGCTACTCGGGCGTGGGCCTGTACAGCCGCATCGAGCCCTCTGACGTCATCGTCGGGCTGGGTGCAGCAGACAACGGCGAGTTCGACGCCGAAGGCCGCTACGTGGAGATGCGCTTTGACAAGCCGGGGCGCAAGCTGTCGATCATCAGCTGCTACTTCCCCTCGGGCTCCAGCAGCGAAGAGCGCCAGCAGGCCAAGTTCCGCTTCCTGGACGTGATCGAGCCGCACCTGGCGCGGCTGCGCGGCGAGCGCGAGTTCATCCTGGTTGGCGACGTCAACATCGCGCACAAGGAAGCCGACCTGAAGAACTGGAAGGGCAACCTCAAGAACTCCGGCTTCCTGCCCGAGGAGCGGGCCTGGATGACCAAGCTGCTGGCGGCAGACGGCGCCACCCGCCTGGTCGATGTCTACCGCGGCCTGCACCCCGACACCACCGACGCCTGCTACACGTGGTGGAGCAACCGCGGCCAGGCGCGCGCCAAGAACGTGGGCTGGCGCATCGACTACCACCTGGCCACGCCGGCCCTGGCCGAGACCGCCCGGGCCGCCGCGGTCTACAAGGACCAGTGGTTCAGCGACCACGCGCCGCTGACGATCGACTACGACTTCAACATCTAAACGACCATGCAGACAACGGACACCACGGCGCCCCAGGCGCCCACCTTCTGGCAGGCCGTCGGGTACTGGCTGCGCCTGGGCGTGCTGAGCTTCGGCGGGCCCGCGGGCCAGATCGCCCTCATGCACGAGGACCTGGTGGTGCGCAAGCGCTGGGTCTCCGAGCGGCGCTTCCTGCACGCGCTGAACTACTGCATGGTGCTGCCCGGCCCCGAGGCCCAGCAGCTGGCGACCTACATCGGCTGGCTCCTGCACCGCACCTGGGGCGGCATCGCCGCCGGTGTCTTGTTCGTGCTGCCCTCCTTGCTGCTGCTGATCGCGCTGTCGTGGGCTTACATGGCCTGGGGGCACCTGCCTGCGGTGGCCGGGGTGCTCTACGGCATCAAGCCGGCGGTGACGGCGCTGGTCGTGGCGGCGGCCGTGCGCATCGGCTCGCGGGTGCTGACGAACGGCTGGCTGTGGGGCATCGCCACGGCGGCGTTCGTGGCCATCTTCGCGCTCGGGCTGCCCTTTCCGCTGATCGTCGTCGCAGCGGGGCTGCTGGGTCACATCGGCGGGCGGTGGCGGCCGGGTGCGTTCGCGCTGGGTGGGGGCCACGGCGCGTCCGCATCGGCCCACCCCGCGGCGGTGATCGACGACGCGACCCCGACGCCGGCGCACGCGCGCTTCACCTGGGCTCGCTTGTGGCGGGTGCTGGGGGTGTGCGTGTCGCTGTGGGCGTTGGGCATCGGGGGGCTGAGCTGGCTGCTGGGCTGGGAGGCCGTGCTCACGCAGATGGCGTGGTTCTTCACCAAGGCGGCGCTGCTGACCTTCGGGGGCGCGTACGCGGTGCTGCCGTATGTGTACCAGGGCGCCGTCGAGCACTTCCAGTGGCTCACGCCGACCCAGATGATGGACGGGCTGGCGCTGGGCGAGACGACGCCCGGGCCGCTGATCATGGTGGTGTCCTACGTGGGTTTCGTGGGGGGCTGGAGCCAGGCGATCTTCGGGCCGCAGGCGTTGCCGCAGGCGGGCATCGTGGCCGCTGGCGTGGTCACGTTCTTCACCTTCCTGCCGTCGTTTTGCTTCATCTTCATGGGCGCGCCGTTCATCGAGTCCACCCACGGGCAGTTGCGGTTCACGGCGCCGCTGACGGGCATCACGGCCGCGGTGGTCGGCGTGATCGCTAACCTGGCGGTGTTCTTCGCGTACCACGTGCTGTGGCCGCAGGGCTGGGGCGGCCCGGTGGACGGTGCGGCGGCGGTGATCGGGGTGGCCGCCGCGGTGGCGCTGATTCGCCTGCAGATCGGGGTGATCCCCGTGGTGCTGGCGTGCGGCGCCGCGGGGCTGGCCTGGCAGCTCAGCCGCTGAGGGAGCCGTCCGGGGCGGTGGGCTTGACCTGGTCGGGCGTCGCCCAGGCGGTCTGCACCTCGATGTCGCCTTCGAGGATGCGGTGGATGGGGCACTTGCCGGCGATCTCCAGCAGCTTGGCGCGCTCGGCGTCGCTGAGGTCACCCTCTATGCTCAGGTGACGCGCCAGCTGGTAGTGCACGCGCCCTTGCTCGTCGCGCGATTCGACGTGCTCGACGCGCACCTGGAGGTCGGTGACGGCGAGCTGGCGGCGGCGGATGTAGAGCTCCAGCGTCAGCACCGTGCAGGCGGCCAGGGCGGAGTCCAGCAGGTCGTGCGGGTCGGGGGCCTGGTCGCTCGAGCCCAGGGCCTGGTTGACGTCGGACAGCCAGGCGTGGCGGCCGTTGCTCAAGGTGGTCAAGGCGCCGTGGGCGCGGTGCAGGGTGGCGTGGACGGTCATGGTGGGGCCTTCGAGTGGGGAAGGTGGCGGGGCCAGGGCAGGCTCAAGGGAGGGAGGCCGTCAGCGGGCCAGCCAGACCAGCGCGAGCGCCAGCGTGGCGGGCACGGCCTGCACGAAGAGGATGCGCCGGCTGGCCGTGGCCGCGCCATACAGGCCAGCGACGAGCACACACAGCAGGAAGAAGACCTGCACGGGGCGCCCGGCCTCACCCAGCCACAGGCCCCAGAACAGGCCCGCGGCCAGGAAGCCGTTGTAGAGGCCCTGGTTGGCCGCCAGCACCTTGGTGGCGGCGGCGAATTCGGGGGTCAGACCGAAGGCCTTGCGCCCTTGGGGTCGCTCCCACAGGAACATCTCCAGCACGAGGATGTAGACGTGCAACAAGGCGAGCAGCAAAACGGCGACCTGGGCGGCGACCTGGGCGATGTCGTGGAAGGGGGAGGTCATGGGGACTCCATTGGGGGGGTGGCCGACATGTTGCCGCATGGGCGACGGCCTTGCACATCAAAGCGGTGGGGCGCGGTAGACCAGCACCTTGAGGGCGCGATCGGGCGAGGCATCGGCGAAAGTCGGCGGGTTGGCCACGCGCTCGATGAAGCACAGCTCCGGGGCCAGGTCCCGCATCGGGGCGCTCAGGAAGTCCGGCCCCAGCTCGGGGGCGTTCAGGCACAGCAGCGCATGGCCATCGGGGGCGAGCAGGTCGGGCAGGCGGCGCAGGAGTCGGGCGTAGTCCTTGGTGGCCACGAAGCTGCCCTTCTGGTAGCTGGGCGGGTCGAGGATGACGAGGTCGTAGGGGCCCATGCGGTTGACCTTGCCCCAGGACTTGAAGAGGTCGTGCGCCATGAAGCTGGCACCCGCGGCCACGCCGTTGAGGGCGTGGTTCTGCTGGCCCAGCGCCAGCGCGCCATGGCTCATGTCGAGGTTGAGCACCTGGCGGGCGCCGGCCTGCAGGGCCACCACCGAGAAGGCGCAGGTGTAGGCAAACAGGTTGAGCACCTTGAGTCCCGGGCGGGCGGCGACGTGCTCGCGCACCCAGCGTCGGCCCTCGGCCATGTCGAGGAACAGGCCGTGGTTCTGGCCCTTGAGCACGTGCACGCGGTAGCGCGCTTCGCCTTCGCTGACCACGTGGGGCTCGGGCACGGTGCCGGCCATGAGCCGGGTCTCGGTGCGGCCGTCGTGGCGGCACTGGTGCACCCAGTTCAGGGCCTGGCCGGGCGCGATCTGTTGCCAGCGCCGCGAGAGGGCCTCGCCGATGGCGGCCAGCTCGTCGTCGGTGGCGGGCTGGAAGCTGGTCAGCAGGCAGACGGGCGGGAACACGTCGAGCGCCCAGTGCTCGCAGCCCGGGTGCAGGCCGCCGCGGCCGTGGAAGACGCGCGCGGCGTCGGTGGGCAGGCTCATCTGAGCGATGGCTTGGAGCAAGGCTTGCATGGGGGGCGGTGGGGGAACAGGGGCGGGCCGAGGGCGGCGGCGAAGCCCTCAAGCATGCCCTGTTTTCCCGGTGGACCCAGCGCCGGGGCAACCGATCGCCTAGCATGGCCCTTGTCTTTTCAACCCGATCGCGACACACCATGCAGCACCGTCCACTGGGCCGAACCGGCCTGAGCGTGAGCGCCATCGCGCTGGGCACCATGACCTGGGGCCAGCAAAACACCGAAGCGCAAGCGCACGAGCAGCTCGACGTCGCGCTCGACGCGGGCGTCAACCTCGTCGACACCGCCGAGATGTACCCGGTGCCCCCGCGCCCGGACACCCAAGGGCGCACCGAGGCCTTCATCGGCAGCTGGCTCAAGAAGACCGGGCGGCGCCACGACATCGTGCTGGCCACCAAGGTGACGGGCCCCGCCCGCCTGCCGGGCCGACCGGACCACATCCGGGGCGGTCGCCAGTCCCTGACCCGCGAGAACCTCTTCGAGGCCGTCGACCTGAGCCTGCAGCGCCTGCAGACCGACCACATCGACCTCTACCAGGTGCACTGGCCGGACCGCTCCACCAACTTCTTCGGGCAACTGGGCTATCAGCACGTGCCCGACGAGGTGAGCACCCCGATCGAGGAGACGCTGGAGGCGCTGGGCGAGCTGGTGCGCAGCGGCAAGGTGCGCCACGTGGGCATCTCCAACGAAACGCCCTGGGGCATGGGCCGCTACCTGCAGCTGGCCGAGTCGCGCGGGCTGCCGCGCATCGCCAGCATCCAGAACCCGTACAGCCTGCTCAACCGCAGCTTCGAGGTGGGCCTGGCGGAGGTGGCCCTGCGCGAAGGCGCCGGCTTGCTGGCCTACTCCCCGCTGGCTTTCGGCGTGCTCAGCGGCAAGTACGTGGGCGGGCAGCGCCCGGACGGCGCGCGCCTGAGCCTGTTCGAGCGCTTCTCGCGCTACAGCAACGAGCCGGCACAGCGCGCCACCGCCGAGTACGTCGAGCTGTTCAGGCAGCACGGCATCGACCCGGCCCAAGGCGCCCTGGCCTACGTCAACAGCCGGCCCTTCGTGACCGCCAACGTGATCGGGGCGACCACGCTGGCGCAGCTGCGCAGCAACCTCGCCAGCATCGAGCTGACGCTGCCGCAGGGGGTGCTGGATGGCATCGAGGCCATCCACCGGCGCACGCCCAACCCGGCGCCCTGACCCAGGGAGATCAAGTCAGGGCGATCAGGTCAGCGCGATCAGTTCAACGCGCTGGCCGGCACCACCGGCAAGACCACGCTCGACGGGCGAGCCGGGTCGTTGTAGATGGTGCTGACGTTGCCGTTGGCGCGCTCCTGCTGCGGCGCGGGCCACACGCCCATGGCCTGGTTGCTGGCGCTGATGGCGATGCGCAGCTTGTTGCCCTTGCGGATCAGGGCCGCGGCGGGGAAGACCTCCACCGGTACCAGCATGGGCTGGCCGGCCACCACGGGCAGCCTGGAGGCCTCGGTGAACGGGTGCCACGGCTGGATCATCACGCCCTTGACGAAGCGAGAGCGGCTGGGGTCGACCGCGCGGTAGGCCGCCGACATCAGGCCGGTCGAGATCGGCGTGGCCTTGCCGAAGAGGTCCACCGAGTCCACCCGCACCGACACGGCGGCATCCGGGCGCGTCGTCGACATCCAGATGTCGGCCTGGATGGGGCCGTTGAGGTAGAGGTCGCTGGTCAGCGTGGGGGTCTCGAAGATGAGGGCCTTCTGCTCACGCTCGACGGTGGCGCTGTTGGTGTAGCACAGCTTGGGCAGCAGCCCGCCCATGCCCAGCGTCCACTGCACGTAGCTGCTGGAGCAGTCGCTGCCGTCGTTGAGCGTGACCTTGGACGTCACGGTGGTGCCGTCGTCGCTTTTGGCGTAGGTGATGACGGGCGCTTTGGGCTCGACGATGGTGTGCGAGGGCTCCGTCACCGTGGGCTTTTGTGCGCTCAGGCTCATGTTGCCGCGCAGGTACATGCGCTGCGGCGTCATCTGCGGGTGCGGCCAGTCGGTGGCGCGGGCGTAGCGCGTGGTGCCCAGCGCGCCGTACCCCTCGACGAACTGCGTGACGTTGGGCAGGGTGCTGGCGCCCGTGTTCATGCCCTTGAGGTACTGGTCGAACCACTGCAGCATCAGCGAGGCCGAGCCGGGCGCCCCCTTGGACGTCAGGTTGTCGGCGCCCGCCGAGGCCGTCAGCACCGACTGCAGGTGCGCGCCCTTGAGCACCACCAGCTTGGTGTTGGCGTTGTGCTTGATCTGCTCGTAGAGCAGCGGCTCGTCGCGCTGGAAGATGTCGTTGGCGCTGCCCACGATGAAGGTCGGCACCTTGATCTTGCCGGCGCCTTCCAGCGGCGAGCGGGTCGACCAGAAGTCGCCGTCGTCGCTGGCGTAGCCCCGTTGACCGGCCAGCGAGTTGTTGACCGTGGGCAGGTACCAGCTGTCGACGGAGGCGATGTGCTGCTGGTTGGCCGCCGCGATCTGGTCGGCGAACTCGGGGTTGTTCTTGATGGCCGTGCTGTTGCCCACGCTCAACGAGTGCGTCAGCGGCAGCCAGATGCTGATGAACTGGGCGTTGAGCAAGCCCCCGATGCCGACCGTGCCGCGGTAGGCGTCGCCCATGGGCACCTGCGCGAAGACGGCCTTGACCGCCGGGTGCTGTTGCTGCGCGGACAGCAAGCTGGTGATGCCCAGGAAGGACGTGCCCGCCAGGCCCAGCTTGCCGTTGAACCAGGGCTGCTGGGTGACCCAGTCCACCGCCGCGGCGTAGCCTTCCTGCTCGGCCGCACCCAGCAGCTGGGCCTCGCCACTGGACATGCCCGAGCCCATGACGTCGACGGCCACCGAGATGTAGCCACGCCGGTTCATGAAGCGGTCCTGGCCGCCCACCAGCAGGGTGTTGCCCGTGCCCAGCACCGAACCCAGCAGCTGGCCCAGGTCGATGCGGTAGGCCGTCTGCGTGAGGATGACGGGGAACCGCCCGGGCACCGGCTTGCCGCTGGCGTCCGCCGGCACCGACACCAGCACCGCCAGCTTCTGACCCGCCGGGGTGGTGATGAACTGCAGTGGCAGGGTCACGGAATCGGGGTGGTCTTCGGCGCGCTTGTACTCCGCCCAGGTGCTGCCCGCGTTGGTGGTGATCGCGGTGGTGCTCACGCTGGTGGCGCCGCGCGTGCCCAGGGTGGTGGTTTGGGCGATGGCCAGGGACGTGGCGCCCGCGGCCAGCAAGGCGGCGGTGAGGCCGCGCAGCGCGAAGGTGCGCACGGAGGCGGGGGAGGCGGTGGGGGCGAGGTTCATGGTGTCTCCGTTTGTCTGGTCGTGGGGGCGCGGCATCAGAAGTCGCGCTGCAGGATGTGTTCGATGTTTCGTTCGGCCAGCGCCGCCACGGTCAGGGCCGGGTTGGCCACCAGCGCGCCAGGAATGAGCGCACCGTCCATCACGTACAGCCTCTCGTGGCCGTGCACGCGCCCGAAGAGGTCGGTGGCCTTGCCCAACGGGCAGCCGCCCACGGGGTGGTAGGTGGTGCTGTCGGCGAAGGTCTTGCCGCTGAAGAGGTCGGTTCGGTAGTGGGTGCCGGCGGCCTGGTTGACGCGGTCGAAGATGAATTTCGTGCTGCGCACCGCGGGGGCGTTCTGGTCCTTCCAGTTCAGCACGACGCGCCCGGAGGCCGCGTCGTGGCGGAAGGTCCCGGTCTCGGGGTTCTGCGTCATGACGATGTTCATGTTGGCCCACGACTCCACGCCCATCGGCAGCGGGATGTTCATGGAGAACACGTGGCGGCCGTCCTGGTCGCGGGCCCGGAAACCCGTGGCCGGCACCAGGGACTGCTTGGCGCCCGTCGGATGCCAGACCGGGTTGCCGCGCACCACGAAGATGTCGCTGTTGGCGCTCCACTGCGTGCCCACGGCGGCGTTCAGCCGCGGCAGCGTGCCGGTCTCGCGCGCGCGCACCAGCATCTCGGAGGTGCCCATGCTGCCGCCGGCCAGGAACAGGTTGTCGCACGCCAGGACGTAGCGCCGCAAGAGCACCCCGGAGACGTTGATTTCATCGACCGTGACCAGGTAGCCGCCCTCGGGCGACTCCTCGATGCGCTTGACCGCCGACAGCGCCCGGATGCTCACCAGGCCCGTGCCGATGGCGTCGGCCAGGTAGTTCTTGGTCAGGTCCTTCTTGCCGAAGTTGTTGCCATAGCCGCCCTCCATGCCCAGCGCGGACTTCGGGACCGCGCCCGCCTCCTCCTGCTCCATGTAGTTGAAGTCGTAGCCGCAGGCCAGGAAGTCGGTGGTGTGTCCGGCGCGCGCCAGCGCGGCGCGGTTCACGCGGGCGTAGCGGTGGTAGGCGCTGGACTCGAAGTACGCCGGGCGGATGAAGTTCGCATTCAGCTGCGTCAGCGCCTTGGGGCAGATGCGACGCAGGAAGTCGTCGACGTCGAAGCCCACCGGCATCAGCTCGCGCAGCACCTCGCGCTGCGGCGTGATCAGGATGGCCATGTTGACCAGCGAGCCGCCGCCCACGCCTCGGCCGCAGTACACGTCCATCGCGCCATGGGGTGCGCGGATCACGTCGAGCACGCCCGCCGAGTACGGCACCTTGATGTTGATGGGGATGTTGAAGAAGCTGGTGATGACGGCGGCGGCCTGGGTGGAGAACCACATGGCGCGCTCGTCGGCCTTCAGGCTGTTGCAAAAGACCTTGCCGTCGGCGCCGGGCTTGTTCCACAACTGCCCCATCTCCAGCATGGTGACGGGCACGCCGTGCTGCGCCAGGCGCAAGGCCGTGACGGCGCCGCCGTAGCCCGTGCCGACCACCAGGGCGCGCACGCGCTGCGTGGTGGCCGCGGCTTCGGCGGACGTGGCCACCGCAGCGGCCAGCCCACCCGCGACCAGGCTGCGGCCCACCGCTGCGGAGGCCCCGGTGGCGCCAACGGTGTGGAGGCCCAACCCGGCGGCGGTGCTCAGCACCTGCTGGCCGAACTGGCGACGTGTGGGGTTCATGGGGGCTCCCGAGGGGTTGGATGAGGAGGCCCCATGCTAGGGATCGAACGCACCTCGTCCAATGGCCGCAGTGACCAACCTGTTTGCCTTGGCGGCTCAGGCTTACCCCAATGGTCGACGCCGCACTCAGGCTCGACCGTCTCGCCAGGCCGACGGCGTCGAGCCGGACCAGCGCCGAAACGCCCGGTGGAAGGTGTGCACCGACGAGAAGCCCAGCGCGTCGGCGATCTGCTTGAGCGGCATGCGCCCTTCGGCCAGCAGGCGCTCGGCCATCAGGCGCTGGCACTCCTGCACCAGCTCGGCGTGGCTGGTGCCCAGCAGGCCCAGGCGGCGGCGGAAGCTGCGCTCGTTCATGCCCAGGTGGGCCGCGGTGTCGCCCGCGCTCGGCAGTCGCGGAAACGCCCCCATCAACCACCGCCGCACCAGCTCGGCGAGGTCGCTGCCCGAGGTCTGCGCGGCCAGCACCGATTCGGCGCGCGTCAGGGCCGCGGTGTAGGCCACCACGTCGTGCGTGGGCAGGCGGCGGTCCAGCAAATCGGGGTTGAAGGCAATCGAGCAGCCCTTGGCGCCGAAGCGGATGCGCGGGCCGAACGCCGCCAGGTAGCGCCGCTCCTGCCCCGCGGGGGGCTCGTGAGGCAGCTCGACGTGGTGGATGTCGTCTGGCTCGGCCCCCGAGAAACGCAGCATCTGCACGGCGCTGGTCGCCACCTGCTCCATGCGGAAGGGGCCGCTCAGCCCGCCCCTGACCACAGGCCGAACCACCAGGCGAGCGCCATCGCGCCCCTCGTCGAGTTCGACCTCCGACTGCTCGACGGCCAGCCGGGCGAAGCGCCGGATGTCGTCCAGCAGCTGCCGCAAGCTGGGGGCGGCGATCACCAGCGGCGTGATGGCGCCGTACTTCATCAGCGCGATGCTCTTGCCGGCGACCAGGCCGAACGCGCTGTCGCCCGTTTCTTCGACGGTGGCGGCCATCATGCGATCGAAGATCTCCAGGGGCACCCAGTCGCCGTCTTCCTGCAACTCGTCGGCGGACTCGATGCCGCAGCGCTGCAAGACCGCGCGCGAGTCGAAGCCCTCCACGTCGAGGGTGTAGGCCAGGATCTTGAGGTTGATGGGCGAAAGTCGCATGGGCCGCCAGTCTGGCGTCATTCCGCGCACCGATGCACGCTCAACGGTCGGTGCTTTCCCTCGGTTGGGGGCGCACCAGGCGCACGGGCAGGAGGTTGCGCTTGGGCGTCTCGCTGTCGGCGTCGCCAGAGCTCAGGTTGACCGACCAGCCGTGCAGGAAGGCCATCTGGTTGACGTTGTCGGCGTTCACCCCCCGCATGACGTTGCCGTAGTTGTAGGGGTTGACGCTCTGGGTGCGCACATTGGCCGTGCTGGCCCAGTGCCACTCGCGGGGGCCGCCCGGAAACAGCACCGGGTCGAGCCGGTGGGGTGGATCGCCCCGCTTGACCAGGCGCTGCAGCTCGGTGACGCGGGGCAGGCGCCAGCGCACGCCGTCGGCCTTGGCGGTGGCCGCCGCCAGGGCGAGCGCGTCGGCGTGGTTGAGCAGGCGCGGCTCGCCGGTGCAGGCCTTGCCCGTCCAGCTCATGCCCTCGGCGCAGCGTTTCCAGGCCGAGCCGGTTTTGGTGTGGATGACGAGCGCGCCGTCGTCCGACACCCGCCAGTCGCCGCGCACCGTCCCCGCCACGGCGGGGCCGGCCACGGCCAGACAGGCCGCCACCGACAGCCCCGCAAGGCCCCTTGCGGTCAACCCAGGCATGCGTTCCATGGACACCTCCGCGGTCCAGTGTAGGCCGCATGGCACAGGCGGGGTTGCCACAAAAGCAGGCATTCGTTGCTAAAATTACGGGCTTGGCGGCCCGCGTCGCCAACCAACCCTTCCCCGAAGGAACTCCCCTTGTCCAAAGAAGACCTGATCGAAATGAACGGCAAGGTTGACGAGGTGCTGCCGGACTCCCGTTTCCGCGTCACCCTCGACAACGGCCACACCCTCATCGCCTACTCGGGCGGCAAGATGCGCAAGAACCACATCCGCATCCTGGCCGGCGACAAGGTGTCGCTGGAGCTGTCGCCGTACGACCTGACCAAAGGCCGCATCACCTACCGCCACATCGAAAACCGTGGCCCGGGTGGTCCCTCCGGCCCGAATCGCAAGCGTTGAGGGTGACGGGGCGGCCCTCAAGGACCGCGCCAGCCGACCGATAAACCGGGGCCACGCCCCGATCCGGGGTGACCTGCACCACATCAGGAGCCCCGCATGTCCGTCGCCACCCGCCCCACCCTCCCCCCTCCTGCGTTGCTGCGCGCCACCTGCCTGGCCGCGGCCGTTGGCTGCCTGCCCGTCGCGCACGCGGGCGAGTCCTACGTGAAGGTGGGGCTGCCGGGCGCCGTGGTGGGCTACGCGCACACGGTCAACCAGCAGCTCGGCCTGCGCGTGGACGCCGGCACCACCGGCTCGATGACCCGCGACCGCACCGAGTCCGGCATCAACTACCAGGTCAAGTTCAAGTACAACCGCATCGGCCTGTTCGGGGACTACTTCCCCTTCGGCGGGCGCTTCCGCCTGACGGGCGGCCTGACGATCAACGACACCGCGCTGACGCTGAAGTCCAAGTTCGACGGCGTCACCCCCGTGACCATCGGGGACTCGCCCATCACACCGCAGGCCGATGACTTCTTCGAAGCCAAGGTGAAGATCCCGCGCGTGACGCCGTACATCGGCATCGGCTGGGGCCACCACGCCGCCGAGCGCGGCTTCGGCTTCGTGGCCGATGTGGGCGTGTCGATCGGGCGCGCCAAGGTGTCGATCCGCGAGAACCTGACGGAGAACTACCCCGGCCTGATCACCCAGGCCGACGTGGACGCCGAAACCAAGGAGCTCAAGGACAACGTGGGCAAGGTGCGCCTGCTGCCGCACGTGGCCGTGGGCATGAGCTACCGCTACTGAGGTCGCGCGCGGGGTGCACCGAGCGCCCTGATCGCTTTCAAGGCCTCCAGCGCCACCAGCGCCACCCCGGCCACGGCCACCACCTCACCGGCTTGCGCCCAGGTCAGGGGCGCCAGCTGGAACAGCTCACGCAACGGCGCCAGCCCCAGCACCAGCGCGAGCACCACGGCGGTGGCCGCCAGCATGCGCCACAGCGCCGCATTGGGCCGCCCCAGCGCCACCCACACGGGTTGAGACAGCGTGCGGGTGCTCAGGATCAGCCCCACGTTGGACAGCACCAGGGCCACGAAGCCGCCCGTGCGCGCGACGCGCTCATCGAGGACCGTGCCGGCGCCTTGATGCAGCAGCCACGCGTGGTAGCCCCCCACCAGCACCATCACCACGGCGCCTTGCAGCAGGCTCCAGGCCATCTGCGCGCGCGTCAACAAGGGCGCGCCGGGCCGCCGGGGCGGGCGCTGCATCACGTCGGGCTCGGCGGCCTCGGCCTCGAACACCACCGAGCACACCGGGTCGATGATCAGCTCCAGGAAGGCGATGTGCACCGGGGTGAACAGCAGCGGCCAGCCCATCAGCAGCGGCCACAGCGTCAGGCCTGCGATGGGCACGTGCACGGCCAGCACGAAGGCGATCGCCTTGCGCAGGTTGTCGCCGATGCGCCGCCCCAGTTGCACCGCCTGCGCGATGGCGTCGAAGTCGTCGTCGAGCAGCACGATGGCGGCGGCCTCGCGGGCCACGTCCGTGCCGCGCCCGCCCATGGCCACGCCGATGTCGGCGGCCTTCAGGGAGGGCGCGTCGTTGACGCCGTCGCCGGTCATGGCGACGATGTCGCCGCCGGCTTGCAAGGCCGTGACGATGCGCCACTTCTGCTCGGGCATGACGCGCGCGAAGACCTGGGTGTGGCGCACGCGCTGGCGCAACTCGGCCTCGGACAGGGCCTGCACCTCGGCGCCGCTGAGCACGCCGCCTTCGGTGTCCAGCCCGGCCTGGCGGGCGATGGCCAGCGCGGTGGCCGGGTGGTCGCCCGTGATCATGGCCACGCGGATGCCGGCGCGACGGCAGCGTGCCACGGCGTCGGGCACACCGGCTCGCAAGGGGTCGATCAGGCCGACGAGGCCCAGGAAGGCGAAGTCGTGGTCGTGCTGACCGGGGGGCCAGGCCACGCCCGGCGGCGGGCCGTCGCGGTGGGCGCGCGCCACGCCCAGCACGCGCAGGCCGCGTGAGGCCATCTCTTCGGCCTCGACGCGCAGGGCCTCGCGTTGGGCGGCAGGCAGGTGACAGAGGTCGGCGATGGCCTCGGGGGCGCCCTTGGCGGCGATGACGTGCTCGCTGCGACCGGGTTGCTGCCACACGTGCGACATGGCCAGCAGGTCCGGGCTGAGCGCGTACTCGTGGGCGAGTTGCCAGTCGGGGTGCAGGTGCACGCGCTCGGCTTCGGTCAGGTGGCGCTCGGCCAGGGCCCAGAAGGCCCGCTCCATCGGGTCGAAGGGCTCGCGCTGGCTGGCCAGCAGCCCGAACTCCAGCAGCAGGTGAAAGGGCTCGGGCAAGGCGGCGTCGGGGGCCTCGGCGTCGGGGGGGGCCTGCCAGCGCTGATCGGGCGTGTGCAGCTCGGCCAGGGTCATGCGGTTGAGCGTGAGGGTGCCGGTCTTGTCGGTGCACAGCACGGTGGCCGAGCCCAGCGCCTCGATGGCGCTGCCGCGGCGCACCAGCACGCGCTGGCGCGACAGGCGCCACGCGCCCATGGCCATGAAAACGGTCAGGATCAGCGGGAACTCCTGCGGCAGCATGGACATCGCCAGGGTGATGCCACTGAGCACCGCCTGCAGCCAGTCGCCACGGCTCCAGCCGTGCAGCACCGTGACGCCCACGCTCAGGCCCACGCCAAGCACGGCGAACAAGCGCACCATCTGGCGGGTCTGGCGCTGCAGGGTCGACGGCGCGGCCTCGATGGCCTGCAAGGCCTGGCCGATGCCCCCGATCTGGCTGCGCGCGCCCGTGGCCACCACCTCGGCGAGGGCGTGGCCACGCACCACCAGCGAGCCGGAGAACACGAGCGGCAGGTCGTCGCCGCCCGGGCGCACGTCGGGCGCGGGCCGCCCGCTCGCCAGCGCCAGCTTGCGCACCGGCACCGACTCGCCGGTCAGCAGCGACTCGTCGGTCTGCAGCTCGTGCGCCTCGCGCAGCACCGCGTCGGCCGGCACGCGGTCGCCCTCGGCCAGCACCAGCCAGTCACCGGGCACCACCTCGCGGCCGGCCACGCGCCGGCGCTGCCCGTCGCGGATGACGAGCGCACGCGGGCTGCTGAGGTCGCGCAGGGCGTCGAGCACGCGCTCGGTGCGCCCCTCCTGGTAGACCGAGATGCCCACGCTCAGGAGCACGAAGCTCATCAGCACCAGGGCCTCGCCCACGTCGCCGAGCACCAGGTAGATGAGGCCCGCACCCAGCAACAGCTGCACCATGGGCTCGCGCACGACCTCGCCCACGATGCGCCAGGCGGTGCGCCGGCCGGCCTGAGGCAGCTCGTTGGCGCCGTCGGCCTGCAGGCGGCGCGCGGCCTCGGCTTCGCTCAGCCCGGTGGGGTCGAGGGTCGCCATCGCCACTCAGATCAGGTTGGCGCCCACGTTGACCATGAGGGCCAGCAGGGTCGCGTTGAACAGAAAGGCCAGCACGCAGTGCACCAGCCCGACGCGGCGCATGGCGGGGCTGCCGAAGGCGACGTCGGCCGTTTGCGCGGAGGTGCCGATGACGACGGCGACGTAGAGGAAGTCGAGGTAATCGGGCTGGGGGGTGTCGGGGAAGATCAGGCCGCCGGGCTGACCGTCGTGGCGGGACTGGTAGTAGTCGTGCGCGTAGTGCAGCGCGAACATGACCTGGGCGAAGGCCCAGGAGGACACGATCGTCAAGGCGGCCAGGGCAACGTGCAGGTGGCGCGTCAGGCCCGCTTCCGAGCGGGCCACGGCCAGCTCGGCGACGATGGCACCCAGGCTGGCCAGGGCCGCCATGACAACCAGCATGAGGATGGTGATGGCGCCGTCGTCCTGGTCGAGCGCGCGACGTCGCATGTCCTCGCGGGAGGAGCGCGCCATCATCACGCCGGTCAGCGCGAGGTAGGCCCAGACGCCGACGTTCCAGCCGATCAGCCAGTGCGTGACGTCGCGCCCGTCGATCAGGTGCGGCAAGACCAGGGCCACCAGCGCCCCGGCCGCGGCCGACAGGGTCAACCTGGGGCGGGCCCGCAGGCCGCGAAGGAGGTTGCTGGTCAGGTCACGCATGCCCCCATGATGCCGGAGAACCCCCGGCCGGCACGCAAAAAAGCGCCCCGGGCACGTCACCCGGGGCGCTGTGAAAGGGGCCATGCAGCCCCGGCTCAGGAAGGGACCGGTGTGGATCAGCTCGCCGACGCGCTGCGCGACTTGACCTCGATCTTCGTGGCCGTGATGCCGCCCGCCGTCGGCGTGCCCTTGACCTCGACCAGGCAGGTGCGGGTGCCGCTGTTGGCCACGGTCATGTCCACGTTGTCTTCCAGCTCGATGACGGCGTTGCGGCCGTTGACGCTGGTGGCCGTGCCGTTGCGCAAGGTCAGGTTGAAGGTGGTCATCAGGTCGACGCTGCCCTGGGTGCAGGACACCGTGCCGTAGACCTCGAAGTCCCGGCCCACGCGGTCGTCGCCCGTGCTGCTGCGCACCAGGGTCAAGGCGCCGTTGCTGAGCTGCGCCAGCACCTCGATGTAGCTGCCCACCGACGGCACGGTGATGCCCGCGGGCACCGCCACCGTCACGCCTTGCACGCTGAAGGTGCGCGCGCCGCTGTCGGATGCGGTGACGACGCCGTAGAGCTTGACCCCGCCGCCGTCTCGCACACGCTCGGCGTCTTCGCTCTCGACCTCGCGCGCCACCAGCACGCCATTGACGAAGCGGCCCTTGACCTTGACGACGGCGCCCACGGTGACCGCGGCCAGGTTGGCGAAGCCCTCGACCTCCTGGACCTGGGACACGTCGACGCTGACGTCGCCCAGCGTCCACAGGCTGCCGTTGATCACGGAGACCACGCCACGCAACTTGGCGCGCCCCGAGGCCAGGCGCTCGCCCTTGACGATGACCTTGGTGGCGTTGAGCGTGTCGCCGTTGACCAGGGAAGAGGTGCTGTTGGGAGACAGCACGCGCACCAGCGCGCCTTCGCTCAGCGTGGCCCCCACCGGACGCAGCGCGCCGTTGGGGTAATTGATGGTCAGCGTGACGCCGTTGCGCAGCAGCAGGTCGAAGCGGCCGTTGACCGTGTCGAGCGAGCCCGCCACGACCTTGCCCACGATGGCGTGCCCGCTGGAGAGCACCTCGCCCGAGGTCTTGAGTTCGACGCGGGTGGCGACGAAACCACTGGCCGCGTCGCCCGTGACGTAGACCTCGGCGTAGACCGCGCCGCCGGCCACCGCCGACTGCAGGCCAGACAGCGTCAGGGTCGCGCCGTTGAGGCCTTCGTAGACGGTGCTGGCGTTGACGGCGATGGACTGGCCCGCCACCGTCAGGGTGTTGGGCGTGACGCCCGTGTTGACCGCGGTGACCTGGCCGCGCACCCCGCCGTGCACGGTGATGCTGGACGCCGAGGCCTGGGTGCTGTTGTCGTCGACGACGCCTTGCACCGACACGGTGGTGCCCAGCGCGAAGGCGCGCAGGTAGCGCTGCGAGGAGTCGTCCGGGTCGGCCACGTTGGCGCCGGAGGTGGAAAAGCGAACGCCGTTGACCACGATGGAGCCCAGGCCGGAGACCGCGCCGGAGTAGCTGGCCGGACCGCTGGTGCCGTCGGTGGACGAGACCGCGGGGCCACTGCCACTGCCGCCCCCACCGCAAGCGGCGAGGGTGAGGGCCAGCGCCGAGGCGGCGACCAGGGTCAAGGTCGAGAAGGGGATGCGTGTTGCTTGTGCCATGTGTGCCTCTTGTGGTCCCGCTTGTTAATGTGCGTTTTGCACATTTCAATTCTGGCACGAAACGCCCCCGCCCGGCCCGGCCGGTTACAAAGACTTTCAGGAGAGGGAGGGCGGCGGGGCGGCGTAACATTCACCCTGCATGCCCGCCAACTACGCCCGCTACCTCATCGGCCGCCACCGCAGCGTGGAGGCCAACCGGCACCTCGGCTGGGCCCTGGCCTTCGTCGCCGGGGCCATCAACGCGGGCGGCTTCCTGGCGGTCAGGCAGTACACCTCGCACGTCACGGGCACGGTGTCGTCGCTGGCCGACAACCTGGCCCTGGGTCACCGCGACCTGGTGGTTGACGCCATCGTGGGCGTGCTGTCCTTCCTGGCCGGCGCCATCTGCTGCGCCGTGATGGTGAACTTCGCGCGGCGACGTCAGCTCAGCAGCGAGTTCGCGCTGCCGCTGATGCTGGAGGCGGCGCTGATCCTGTGCTTCGGTTTGATGGGCTCGCGCCTGTCAGAGTTCGAGGGCCTGCTGGTGCCCTTCACCGTGGTGCTGCTGTGCTTCATCATGGGGTTGCAGAACGCGGTGGTGACCAAGCTGTCGAATTCGGTGATCCGCACCACGCACATGACCGGCATCGTCACCGACCTGGGCATCGAGCTGGGCAAGGCGCTGTACTGGAATCGCGATGCGCAGCAGCCGCCCGTGCGCGCCAGCCTGGATCGCATCACCGTGCTGGGCGGGCTGCTGCTGGCCTTCACGCTGGGCGGCGTGGTGGGCGCTTACGGCTTCAAGTTCGTGGGCTACGTGTCCACGGTGCCGCTGGCCCTGATGCTGGCCGCGCTGGCGCTGGTGCCCACCTGGGATGACATGCGGAGGCTGCGCGGGGGGCGTTGACCGCGACGTGGCCCCGCTCAGTCCTGCGACATCGCCTCGGAGCGCAACCAGGTGTAGGCCACGCCCACGCCCGCCGTGGCCCCGGTGTTGCGGCGCACCAGCGGGCTGTCCTGGTTGGCCGCACCCGAGACGGTGTCGATTCGGGCGAAGCCGAAGACGCGCCAGTCGGGCGTGAGCTTGCGCCCCAGGGAGGCGCCCAGGCGCCAGGCCACCAGGCCGGCGTCGGCCTCATACGCAGGACGGCCGGTGCGGGCGAACTCGGGGCGAACTTCGTAGAAGGTGCTGGCCAGGCGCTGGTCCGCGATGATGGCGCCGATGCTGGCCGAGTAGTTCCAGCCCGAGTCGCTGCGACGCTGGAACTGCAGCTCCGGCTCCAGCGCCATGCCGCGGTGGGCGCCGCGGTCGCTGAGGTCGAACACGCCACGCAGGGGCAGCACCGCACGCCAGCTGCCACCGCCGGGGCCCTCGCCCAGGTTCCAGCGCAGGCGCGGGCCGAACTCCACCAGGGTGCCCAGGTCGGGCATGCCCCGACGGGCCTCGATCTCGTCGGAGCGGGAGCCGAACGAGGCGGCAAAGCCCACGTCGAGCTCGAAGGTCTCGGTCTTGATGGCGCGCAGGCCCGCCGTGTCGCGGTCGGCGCGCAGCACCTTGCCGCGGTAGATGAAATAGGGCAGCGCCAGGCCGCGGCGGATGCGCTGATCCGAGCCCGGGTAGGCCTGCTGAGACACGCCCAGCGCCACCGCGCCCACCTCCCACAGCGGCTGCCGGGCGCCGTCTTCGTCGCCGGACTGGGCCCGGGCCAACGGCGCAGCGAGCATCAGGGCCGCCATGAGCGGGCTGAAACGGAGGGAGGCAAACAACGGTTTCATGGCAAAACGGGGCGTCGGCGAGGTGAACAAACGGACCGCGGAGCCATGCGGGCGACGCCCTGCAGGCCGCCCGGTCCAACCCAGGGCAGGCCTCAGTGGAACACGATTCGAGTCGCCCCAGGGCCTCAGGTGGCTCGCGAGGGGCCACGGCGCAGCATCAGCCAGACCGCCCCGTGGGCCGCCAGGCCGATGCCCCAGGCCCAGGCCACGATGACCGCCCAGTTGAACGACGACGACGTGGCGTGGTTGATGTACTGCAAGCCACCGACGACCACCGCGTACACGACGGCGTGGATGACAAAGCTGAGCTGGAGCAGGTTGCGCTGGGCGGCCATGGGGGACTTCACAAACGGTTGAACACAAGCCGTTATGATCCGCGGCGCCAACCGCCAAGACTTGCCCCGATGCGCCAGTCGAGTTGTCCCGATGCGCCGAGCCCGCCCCCCATGCCTCGAATTGCCCCGGCCAAGCCCAAGCCCCGCCCCACCCCCGACTCCGACGCCTCGGCCCTGATGTCCTGGGTGCTGGCCGGCAAGCGAGCGGTCGAGCGTCGCGGCATCGACGCCGACGCCCTGGTTCGCGCCGCCGGCCTCGACCTCCACACCCGCCCCGACCCGATGTCGCGCCAACCCGCGGCGCGGGGCCTGGCCTTCTGGCAGCTCGCCATGCAGGCCGTCGACGACGAGCTGCTGGGTGTGGACGTGGCCCTGGACTCGGCGCCGCGCACGCTCAACGCGCTCGGCTATGCCTTCATGGCCTCGGAAAACCTGGGGCAGATGTACACGCGCGTGGCGCGCTACGCCCACGTGGTCACCGACGCCTGCGAGGTCACCTTCTCGGTCGACACCGCCGGGGTGGGCCGCCTGGCCATCAGCGGCGACCAGCGCCTGCTGGCCGAGGTCGACGCCCGCACCGCCTGGAGCCTGCTCGACTACGCCATGGTCAGCGTGGTGCGGGGCTCGCGTGGGCTCTACGGGCGGGACTTCGCCGCGCTGGAGCTGCGTCTGCAACGCCCTCGCCCGCAGTCGCCGGATCGCTATGAAAAGCTGTTGGGCTGCAAGCCGGTCTACAACTGCGAGGACAACGCCGTGCTGCTCGACCACGCCACGCTGTCGCGCCCCCTGGCCTTCGCCAACCCGGAGGTCGCGCGAGCCAGCGAGGCCGCCGTCGAGCGACACCAGGCGCACTGGCACAGCGCCGTCAACCTGACGACGCAGCTCACCACCGTCTTGAGGGACCTGCTGCCCAGCGGCGAGCCCAAACAAAAAGACGTGTGCGCGCGCCTGGGCCTGACCCCGCGCAGCTTCCAGCGTCGCCTGGCCGAGGAGCAGACCACCTTCCGCGAGGTGCTCCACGCGACCCGGCACCGCCTGGCGCTGGGGCTCCTGCGCGGGGGACAGCACTCGGTCAGCGAGGTGGCGTTCTTGCTGGGCTTCGCCGAGGTCAGCGCCTTCACCCGCGCGTTCAAGCGCTGGAGCGGCGCCTCCCCCCGGGCCTGGCGCAACCACCTCGACGCCCCCGACTCGGACGGGCTCAGCTAGGCGCCATCCCAGCCGCGTTCACGCTGGCTCGACAGGGTCTCGCGCTCCTGCGCGAACAGCTCCTCGAGTTGCTGTCGGCCCTGCTTGGCCATGGACACCAGGGCCTCTTCGTCGCGGTGGTGGGGGTGCATGCGCTCGACCTGCTCGACGAGGTGGCGGCGAAAGCGCTGCGCCATCTTCCGCGCGTGGTGCGGGTGCCAGCCCAGCTCGGTCAGCACGCTGCGCCCGCTCATGAGGGCCGCGTCCAGCGTCTCGCGCTCGATGAGGTCCACGCCGCGGTCGCGCAGCGCGTAGTAGTGCTGCACGTTGCGGGCGCGCGCCACCAGCTTGACCTGCGGGAAGTGCTCGCGCACCACCTCGGCCAGGCGCAGGCTTTGCTCGACGTCGTCGATGGCCAGCACCAGCACCCGCGCGTGCGCGGCCCCGGCCAGGCGCAGCAGGTCCAGGCGCGTGGCGTCGCCGTAATGCACCCGAAAACCGAATTTGCGCAACAGCTCGACCTGTTCGGCGTCGTGGTCCAGCACCGTGGCCTTCAGGCCGTTGGCGTACAGCAGTCGCCCCACCACCTGCCCGTATCGACCGAAGCCCGCGATGATGACCGGCGCCTCTTGCGGCTCGGCCAGGGCGTGTGCTGAGCCGGCGGACGCCGCCTGGGCGAGGCGGGCGAAGCGCGGCAACACGAAGCGGTCGACCGCCACCAACAGCAAGGGCGTGACCAGCATGGACAGCGCCACCGTGCCCACCAGCAGCACGCTGTGGCGCGGCGACAGGATCTGCGCGGCCTCGGCCTGCTGGAACACGACGAAGGCGAACTCACCGCCTTGCGCGAGCAGCAGCACCAGCACGGGCCGCTCGGCCAGCGGCACCTTCACGGCGGTGGCCAGCGCCCACAACACCGCGCCCTTGAGGACCAGGAAGCCGGCCAGCAGGCCCAGCACCAGGGCCCAGTCGGCCCACAGCGCGTCGAAGTCCATGGACATGCCCACGGCCATGAAGAACAGGCCCAGCAGCAGGCCCTTGAAGGGCTCGACGTCGGTCTCCAGCTCGCGCTTGTACTCGCTCTCGGCCAGCAGCACGCCGCCCAAGAAGGCGCCCAGCGCCATCGACAGGCCCACGGCCTGCATCAGGCTGGCGATGCCCACCACCAGGGCCAGCGAGGCCGCGGTGAAGATCTCGGTGGAGCGGCTGCGCGCGATCCAGCGCAGCGCGTGGCGCAGCAGCAGCCGGCCCACCACGATGATGCCGACGATGACGGCCACCGCCTTGGCCGCCTCCAGCCAGGGCTGGCCGCCCGACTGCACGCGCGTGCCCAGCAAAGGGATGATGGCCAGGATGGGGATGGCGGCCACGTCCTGGAACAGCAAGATGGCGAAGCCCGCCTGCCCGCCCGGCGTGGGCAGCAGGTGGCGCTCCTGCATGACCTGCAGGGCCACCGCGGTGGACGACAGGGCCAGGCCCAATGCGGCGATCAAGGCCATGGGGCCCGGCGCCCCCAGCATCACGCCCACGCCCGCCAGGGCCACCGCGCATCCCAGCAGCTGCGCCGTGCCCCAGCCGAAGATGGGGCGGCGCAGGGCCCACAGGCGCGGCGGCTCCAGCTCCAGCCCGATGAGGAAGAGCATGAGCACCACGCCGAACTCGGCGATGTGCAGGATGGACTGCGTGTCGCTGACCAGGCCCAGGCCGAACGGCCCGATGGCGATGCCCGCGGCCAGGTAGCCGATGATCGAGCCCAGGCCGAAGCGCTTGGCCAGCGGCACGGCGATGACGGCGGCCCCCAGGTAGACGAGCGCGGCCTGCAACCAGTTGCTGTGTTCCATGGGGGCTCCTCAGGGCCGGCGGGGCTCGGTGGGCGGGCGCTGGTCGGCGGGCACCTCGCAGCGCGGGCAGTCACTGGGCTCGGCCAGCTCGGGCCAGTCGGGGTGGCTGCCCAGGCGCTGGGCAAAGGCCTGCACGTGCGCGCTCAACTCGGTCTCGCTGACCTGGTGCGCGCCATGCAGCACCAGCGGCGGCAAAAAGCGCAAGCCGCACAGGGCGGCGGTCTGTTCGTAAGGCGGCAGGAAGGCGTCGAAGAAATACCGGTTGTGCCCCTGCGGGTGGTAGGCCGCTTCGGTGCCCCCGGTCGAGGCCACCAGCCACAGGTGCTTGCCGCGCAGGCGGTCGCCGCCCGGCCCGCAGGCCCAGCCCATGGTGAAGACCTCGTCGAGCCACAGCTTCATCAAGGGTGGCATGGCGTACCAGTGGATGGGGTGCTGCCACACGATGAGGTCGACCCGCTCCAGGCGCGCCTGCTCGGCGGCCACGTCGATGACGTAGTCGGGGTAGCGCGCGTACAGGTCGAGCACCTCCACGTGGGGCTGGCGGGCCGCCGCGTCCATCAGGGCCTGGTTGACGCGGGACAGGCGCAGGTCGGGGTGGGCGGCGATCACGAGGACGCGAGAGGGGTTGCGGGAGGGGCCGCGCGAGGGGGAGGCGTTCGGGTCGGGCATGCGGCATTGTGAAGGTGGACAATGACCGACACCGATTCAACCGAAGGATCACGCGCCATGCGATTGACACGCCCCGACGTTCGCCGCCTCTCCGCCATCCTGGCCCTGGCCCTCGGCCTGGGCTCCTCATCCGCGCAGGCTCAGGCCACGTCGCCGCTGGAGGTGCAAGGCCCCTGGGTGCGCGCCACGGTCAAGGGCCAGCAGGCCACCGGCATGTTCGCCACGCTGACCGCGCCGCAAGGCGGCACGCTGGTGGGCGCGCGCTCGCCGGTGGCCGGCACCGTCGAGGTCCACGAGATGAAGATGGACGGCGACGTGATGCGCATGCGCGCCGTGCCCCGCCTGCCGCTGCCGGCGGGCACGGCGGTGGCGCTCAAGCCGGGCTCGTACCACGTCATGCTCATGGGGCTCAAGCAAGCCCTGCCCTCGGGCAGCACGGTGCCGGTGACGCTGGTGGTGGAAGACGCGCAGCGCAAGCAGCGCACGGTGGATCTGCAGGTGCCGGTGCGACAGCAGGCCCCCGCTGCGAAGGCCGACGCCGCGGGCGGATCGGGTCACGATCACGATCACGGGCAAGGCCACGGCGAACACAAGCACTGAACTGGCCTGGCCCCGCTCAGAACCCCCAGGCCACCTCCAGGTGCGCCTGCCGCCCCGGCATCGGGTAGTAGGTCTGGCTGAAAGCCTGGGTGCTGTAGACCTCGTCGAAGAGGTTGCGCACGCCCAGCGTCCAGCTCACATCGCCCGCCTGGTGCCGCACCGAGGCGTCCCACACGTCGTGCGCGCGCAGCCGCCGCGGCTGCGGTGTGCCATCGCCGGTGGCGTGGCCGTCTTCGCGCGGGCCCACGAATCGCCCGGCCACCGTCCACCGCCAGGCCTCGCTCGCCTGCCAACTGGCCGTCAGGCTGGCCGTGTTGCGCGCCACCAGCGGGATGTCGCCCGAGCGCCCGACCAGCCGGGGCCGCAGGTGGGTGAGCTGGCCTTGGAGCTGCAGCGCGGGCAGCGGCCGCCAGCGCAGGCTGGCCTCCACGCCCCGCCGCTGCGTGGGCGCATCGAGGTTTCGGTTGAGCTGCCGGCCGGAGGCGGGGTCCCGGCCGTACTGGATCTCGTCGTGGATGCGGATGTCGAACAGCGTGGCCGACCACGACAGCGCCTCGCCCAGGCGGTGCCGCACACCGACCTCGCGGGTCTGGCCGCGTTGCGGCTGGAGGGTGCTCGTCGCCTCGACCAGCTCGTCGAGGTTGGGCGCGCGGAAGGTGTGGCTGTGGCTGACGAAGCCGCTGAGCGCGGGGGTGACCTGCCAGCTCGCGCCCAACTCGCTGCCGCGGTTGAACCAGCGGCTGGCCCGCCCCGCGTCGTCGGCCTCGTAGGCGTAGGGCGAGCAAGCGATCACCACGGGGAAGGGGATGTAGGCGTAGCTGCAGTTTTGCCGGTGGCGCTGGCTGACTTGCTGGGTGCGAAAGCGGTCCCCGCGCAGGCCCGCTTGCAGGGTGAGGGCCTCGCTGGGGCGCAGGGTGGCCGCCAGGAAGGTCGCACGGGATGAGGCTCGCCCCAGGGTCAAGGTGCCCGCGGGCCGCTCGAAGCCGTTGCTCGAGCGGCTGTGCTCGCCCTGCATCTGGCTCCAGCCCAGCGTCAGCTCCTGCTGGCGCCCCATGACCTCGGCCTGCAGGTGGTGGCTCACGCGGTGGTCCCACTGTGCGGCGGTGATGCGGTCGGCCTGCTCCGCCACGGGTCGCGAGGCGTCCACCCCGATCACGAACGGGCTGAATCGATCGCGGTGGCTGCTGCGCCACTGCGTGCGCCCCAGGCGACCGAAGTCGAGGCTGGCGCCGAGGTCCTGGCGGTCCATTTCGGTGCGCCCGCCATCCAGAGGCGACGCGCTCGCCCGCCTCGCCCCACCGCCGCCTTCGAACGCCTCCCGGCTCACGGGACCGGGCAGGCCGTAGCGGTCGCGCTGGCGGGTCAGTTTGACGTGGGCGTCGGCCTGCGTCGGGCCCAGCGAGCCCTGCCAGCGCACGGTCAACGCGGCCAGGGTGTGGTCCAGGCCGGCGTTGTCGCGGTGGCCGCGGGCCTGGCCGCGCTCCAGCTGCGCGGCGGCGCTCACGGCCCCGAAGCGCCGCTGCGCGTGGAGGCTGCCGGTGCGGTCGCCCTCGTCGTTGCCCCGCCATCGCAGGCCCAGCCGGGACTCGCCTTCGTCCAGCGAGGGCACGGTGGTGATGCGGATGACCCCCGCCACGGCGCCGCTGCCGTGCTCGACGCTGCCCCCGCCGCGCACGATCTCCACGCGCTGGATCTGTGACAGGGCCAGCGAGGACAGGTCGGCACCGGAGAGGTCGTTTTCGTTGATCGCCACGCCGTCCACCACGATCAGCACGTTGTTGGCCGCGGTGCCACCCATGCCGCGCAGGTCCAGCGTGGCCTTCTTGTCGTTGCCGGTGTAGCTCAGCAGGTTCAGGTTGCCTTGGGTGCTCAAGAGCTCGCTGACGGAGGTGGCGGTGGCGCGCGCGATGTCCTGGGCGGTGAGGACGGTGACGTGGTGCATCGCCGCCTGCGGGCCGCTGGCGCGCACGGTGACCTCGGGCAGGCTGCGTTCCGCGTCGTGCCCGGGCCCAGCCCGCCCGAACGCCGCCGGGCAGGCTGCGGCCAGCGCCGCAGCCAGGCCACTCAGGCCTGCGCGGCTCATCGCGCCGAGCGGCGCTGGCGCCTCAGGCCCAAGCAGCCAGACAAGCCCAGCAGGCCCGCCATCGCCATCCAGCCCGATCCCACTTCGGGCACGGCCGTCACGCTCAGGTTGTCGATGGCGAAGTACGCCGGGGTGTTCATGCCGAAGGCGCCCACGTCGGACGAGCTCATCTCGAACCTCAGGGCGGCCACGGTGCCCAGGGCACGCAGGTCCACCCGGGTCCAGTCGCGCACGACGTGGTCCAGGCGGTTGTCGGCGGAGCGGTAGTCAGCCAGGAAGAAATCGACGCGGCCGGTTTCGCTGCCCCCGAGGTCCAGGCCCACGAAGGTCAGCTTGAGGAAGTCGGCGTCGTTGCCGCTGTCACCGCCAAAGCGCTTGGCAAACGAGTCACCTTGCAGCATGGACAGGGCCGTGTAGGTCGTGTTGGTGACGTCCACGCTGTCGATGACCGACGGCGCCTCGAGTCGCACCGCGGGCGCGCCCAGGTACGCCAGGGCGTAGTGGGCCGAGCCGCCGGCGCCGCCTCCCGCGTAGGCGCTGTACTGGTTCTCGAAGCCGGGCGTGGTGGTGTCGACCCGGTTGGAGTGGGTCCAGCCACTCCAGCAGCAACCGGGGATGCCGTAGTCGGCGAAGTCGTGGTTGAAGCGGGCGGCGCCGCTGGTGAAGCTCGTCGAGGCCTCGGGGAAGAAATGGCTGTTGGGCGCCAGGCTCAGGTCGTCGAAGGTGCTGACCACGGTGGCGGCGCCGGCTGAGGAGGCCATCGCGGTGGCCAGGACGGCCGCGGACACGCGCACCGCGCGACGCCGGCGCAAGGCCGCCAGCGCCAGCAAGCCGATGCCGGCCAGGGCCCAGGTGCCGGGCTCCGGCACGGGCATGGCACTGGCGCTGAAGTGGATGACACCGACCGCGTCGAGGTCGAAGCCGCCGCTGCCCGTGGTGGGGTACGGGTCGTAGATGGCGTGCGGGCCCCCGTAAGCGGCGGGGTAGCTGTCGAACTCCCCCCCGCGCCCGACGATGTCGATCAGGCGCACGAAGCGCACGTTGTTGACGTCCAGCCCGGGCGTGCCGGCCAGCGAGTCGAGGTCGAACGGCGTGCCGAAACCCTGGCGGTACTTGCCGGCCAGGCCCTCGATGTTGGTCGGGTCGATCGAGCCGAAGCCGCCCACCGCAGCCGGGGTGAACGAGTAGTTGGCGAAGCGGAAGAAGTCCACGCCGTTGGACGAGACCTCGACCCAGGCCAGCTCCAGGAAGGTGTCGTTGAAGCTGTTTTCGAAGACAGCGAAGTCGGCGCCGGCGCCGTTGAAGATCGAGCCGCCAAAGGTCAGCGTGATGCGGCCGGCGTCCCCGAGCACGACGATGTCGGTGGAGGTGCCTTGGGCCTTGCCCAGCGCCTTCTCGGGCGTCTTCCAGGCGGCGTCCACGTTGGGGCCCGGCAGGTAGTCCTGGTGGCCCGAGGCCCACTGCACGAAGGAGGGGCTGTCTTTGCCGATGGCGGTGGAGCCGGGCTTGCCTGCGGCCGGCGCGAATGGCCCGGCGTGGGCGGCGCCGGCCACGGCCAGCGAACCGATGAGGCCCAGGGTGGCGCTCAAACGGGCGGGCTGCAGGCGGTGAAGGAAAGTGCGTCGACGGATCGAGCGGAGGGGCGAAGCGATGTGCATGCGGGTCTTCCTGTGTCCACGTCCCCGTGGACCGATGTGAAGGCTCCGGTCGATGCGACAGCTTGGCGAAGACGAAAGGCGAAAGCGGACGCCCACCTCACGGGTCGGCATCCGAACACACCCCTGCGCCTCGCCGCCCACCGCAGCAACCGGGTCTGTGCTTCAGGCCGGTCTCCGGGCTCGCGAACGCCACCGGGCCAGGCCCTGTGGCCGGCGATCCGCCTTCCCATGCTGGTCGGCACAGTGGCTTCGTGGATCGCCTTGCTTCGCTTCACCGTTGCGGGGGCAGCGTCGGGATCGCAGGCTGCGAGCCTGCTCACCGAACTTCCCGTTTCACCCTTGCGAGAACCGAACGAGCGGCTCCAAGGGCACCTGAGGCGGGGCGGATTGTACGTGCGCGGGGCCCCGCTCGGCGCCCGCGCGTCAAAAAGGACGGGGATCCAGCGGGGCGGTCAAGCGGGGCGGTCAACCGGCTCGCGCAGGGCCTTGCCCTCCTCCACCGTCGCCGGCTGCGGTCGGTGGATGCCGTTCTTGACGGCCACGATCTCGGCCATGATCGACAAGGCGATCTCGGCCGGGGTCTTGCTGCCGATGTAGAGACCGGCCGGGCCGTGCAGCGCGGCCAGCGCCGCGTCCGGCACGTCGAAGTGCTCGCGCAGGCGCTCGCGGCGCTGCGCGGTGTTGCGCCGCGAGCCGATGGCGCCCACGTAGAAGGCCTCGGAGCGCAGGGCGTCCATCAGGGCCAGGTCGTCGAGCTTGGGGTCGTGCGTGAGTGCGACCACCGCCGTGCGGGCGTCGGGGCGCAGGCGCAGGATCAGGTCGTCGGGCATCTCGTGGCTGAGGGTGACGCCGTCGAGGCCCCAGCTGGCGCGGTGCTCCGAGCGCGGGTCACACACGGTGACCTCGAAGCCCAGGCTGAGCGCCATCTGGCTCAGGAAGCGCGAGAGGTCGCCCGCGCCGATCAGGATGAGGCGCGAGCGCGGCCCCAGGTACGTGACGAGCTCGGACTCGCTGAGGCGGGGCACGCCGTCACCCGGCTCGCCGCGCTGCACGTCGCGCAGGCTCACGCGGCCGCTGTGCAGGTCCAGGCGCCGCTCGGTGCTGCGTCGCTGCTGGCAGGCTTGCAACAAGGCGTCCACCTGGCTGTGCTCGGCCAGGCGCTCCAGCACCAGCTCGACGGTGCCGCCGCAGGGCAGACCGAAGCGGTGCGCCTGGTCGGCCGAGATGCCGTAGCGCAGCACCGTGGGCGCCTCGCTGGCGCAGGCGGCCTGCACCCCGCCCTCGCGGATGCGCTGGATCAGGTCGTCTTCGATGCAACCACCGGAGACGGAGCCCACCGTCTCGCCCCGGCCGTTGATGGCCATGAGCGAGCCGGGCGGGCGCGGCGACGAGCCCCAGGTGCGCGCCACCGTGACCAGCACCCCCGGCAGGCCGGCGGCGTGCCAGGCCTGGGCGGCCCTCAGGACCTGGGTGTCGAGGTCTTCCATCAGGCCAGCTTGAAGGGAAGTTGCCGGATGGGCTTGCCGGTCAGGCGCGCCACGGCGTTGGCGAAGGCCGGGGCCAGTGGGGGCAGGCCGGGCTCGCCCATGCCGGTGGGCGGCTCGGCGCTCGGCACCGTGTGCACCTGCACCTCGGGCATGTCGGTGATGCGGGGCACCACGAAGTCGCCGAAGTTGCTTTGCTGCACCACGCCGTCCTTGAGCGTGATGGCCGCACCCGGCAGGCACATCGACAGGCCCATGAGGGCGCCGCCTTGCACCTGCGCCTCGACCGTGCGCGGGTTGACGACGAGGTTGCAGTGCACGCCCGCGGTCACGCGATGCAGCACGGGGCTGCCGTTGCGCACCGAGGCCTCGACCACGTAGGCCACGACCGACTCGAAGGACTCGTGCACGGCCACGCCCCAGGCCCGCCCGGCGGGCAGCCGCTTCTTGCCGTAGCCGCTCTTGGCCACGGCCAGCTGCAGCGCGTCGCGGTGGCGCGGGTGCTGGTCACCGAAGAGCCGCAGGCGGTAGGCCACGGGGTCTTGTTTGCTGCGCCGCGCGACCTCGTCGATCAGCGTCTCCATGACGAAGGCGGTGTGCGTGGAGCCCACGCTGCGCCACCACAGCACGGGGACGTTGAGCTTGGGGTGGTGCACGGTCAGGCGCATGGGCACGGGGTACGGCGCGCGCATGCCCTCCACCGCCGTGGCGTCCACGCCGTTCTTGATCATGCCGCCCTCGAAGGGCGTGCCCGCGGCGATGGACTGCCCCACCAGCACGTGGTCCCAGGCCAGGATCCGGCCCTGCGCATCGAAGCCGATGCGGGCGCGGTGCAGGTGCATGGGTCGGTAGTAGCCGCCGCGGATGTCGTCTTCGCGGCTCCAGACCATGCGCACGGGCGCCTTCAGCCCGGCGGCTTGGGCGGCCCGCGCGATGGCGCAGGCCTCGACCACGTAGTCGCTGGTGGCGATGGCGCGGCGGCCGAAACCGCCCCCGGCCATTTGAACGTGCACGCGCACGCGCTCGGGCGGCAGGCCCAGCACGCGCGCGGCGGCCAGGCCGTCCACGCCGGGGAACTGCGAGCCCACCCACAGGTCGGCGCCAGCGTCCGACAGCTGCACGGTGCAGTTCAGCGGCTCCATGGGCGCGTGGGCCAGGTAGGGGAAGACGAACTCGGCGTCGATGCGGTGCGGGGCGGTCTCCAGCGGGGCCATGTCGGCATCGAACTGACGGGCGCCGGGCTGCTTGGCCAGCTCTCGGTACTGGGCCAGCTGGCGTGCGCTGTCGACCTTCTCGACGGCGGAGGTGTCCCATTGCACCTGGAGCGCGTCGCGCCCCTGCTTGGCCGGCCAGTAGCCATCGGCCACCACGGCCACGCCCTCGGCGCCGCCGTGCAGGGGCACGCGCAGCACGGCCTTGACGCCGCGGATGGCGCGCGCGGCGCGGTCGTCGAGCTGGGCCACGGTGGCGCCGAACACCGGCGGGTGGGCCACCAGCGCGGTCAGCTGGCCGGGCAGGCGGGTGTCGATGCCGAAGGCCTGCTGGCCGCTGCTTTTGGCGGCGGCGTCCAGCCGGTTGGTGGGCTGGCCGATGAGGCGGAAGTCCTTGGGGTCCTTGAGGCGGACCGCGGTCGGCACGGGCAAGGCCATGGCGGCCTCGGCCAGCTCGCCGTAGGCCAGCTTGCGCCCGTCGGCGGCCAGCACCTGGCCGGCTTGCGTGCGCAGCGTGGCCACGTCCACGCCCCAGCGGGTGGCCGCCGCCGACAGCAGCATGGCGCGGGCGCGCGCACCCAGTTCGCGGTACTGGGTGTAGCTGTGCTTGATGGAGTTGGAGCCGCCCGTGAGGTGCATGCCGAAGACGGGGTCGACGTAGGCGCCGTCGTTGCTGCCGTGGCGGCTGCGCACGAGGGACCAGTCGGCGTCGAGTTCCTCGGCCAGGATCAGGGGCAAGGCCGTCTGCACGCCCTGGCCGAACTCCAGCCGGTTGAGGGTGACGGTGACCTCGCCGTTCGGGGCGATGTGCACGAAGGCGGAGGGCTGCTGGGTGGGCTTGAGCGCGGGGGCGGCGGCCGCAGGGGCGGCGGGGGTGGGCGCTTGGGCCCCGGCCAGCATCGGGAACGCGCCGAGGGCCAGGCCACCGAGGCCGGCGAGCTTGAGGAAGCTGCGCCGGGGCGACACGGGGGGTTCGGAGGCAGGGGGGGATGGCTCACGCGCCAGCAGGTGCTGGAGGGCGCGGGGCAACTCGTCGGGGAAGGCTTGGGGCAGCATGGGGGGTCCTTCTGACGCGTCAGGCGATGGCGCGGGCCGCGTCGGCCACCGCGGCGCGGATGCGGGCGTAGGTGCCGCAGCGGCAGATGTTGCCGGCCATGGCCGCGTCGATCTGGGCGGCGGTGGGCGGCTTGCCCTTGGGCAGGGACTTCAGGAAGGCCGTGGCGCTCATGATCTGGCCGCTCTGGCAGTAGCCGCACTGGGCCACGTCGTGCTTGACCCAGGCCGCGTGCACGGCGGCGCCGATGCGGTCGGAGCCGTCGGTGGCGGCCTCGATGGTGGTCACCTTGCGCCCCTCGGCCGCCGAGATCGGCGTCACGCAAGAGCGGATGGCCTGACCGTCGAGGTGCACGGTGCAGGCCCCACACAGGGCCGCGCCGCAGCCGAACTTGGTGCCGCTGAGGCCCAGCGAATCACGCAGGGCCCAGAGGATGGGGGTGGCGGGGTCGGCATCGAGCGCGTGCTCGCGGCCGTTCACGTTGAGCTTGACGGGGGGCTGGGTCATGGTGGGGGGTCTCCAGGCAGTCGGGGGATTCTGCGGGAAATCGAAAAAACGTGCAGGCGCTCAAAGGGCCTCCCCCGCCCCGCCTGCCTGGCCTCCCTCCCCCCGCAGCAGCCGCTCGGTCGGCTCGCGCCCGACCCACCAGAACACCAGCGGCGTCAGCAGCGTGTCCAGCAGGGTCGAGCTGATCAGCCCGCCGAAGATCACCACCGCCACCGGGTGCAGGATTTCCTTGCCCGGGGCGTCGGCCGACAGCAGCAGCGGCACCAGCGCGAAGGCGGCCACCAGCGCCGTCATCAGCACGGGCGTGAGGCGCTCCAGCGAGCCGCGCGTGATCATCTCGGTGCCGAAGCGCTCGCCCTCCAGCTTGCACAGGTTGAGGTAGTGGCTGACCTTGAGGATGCCGTTGCGCGTGGCGATGCCCGTGAGCGTGATGAAGCCCACCAGCGTGGCCACCGACAGGGGCAGCTGCGCCACCCACATCGCCAACACGCTGCCCACCAGCGCGAACGGGATGTTGGCCATGATGACCAGCGCCAGCGTGGACGAGCGGTAGCGCGAGTACAGCACCAGGAACATCAGCGTCAGCGACAGCAGCGACAGCAAGGCGATCAGCCGCGTGGCCTGCTCCTGCGCCTGGAACTGCCCCTCCAGGCTGACGAAGTGGCCCTGCGGCAGCGGCACCTGCGCCACCTGCGAGCGGATGGCCGCGATCACCCGGCCCATGTCCTGCCCATCGGTGTTGGCGTAGACGACGATGCGGCGGCGGCCGTTTTCACGCCCGATCTGATTGGGCCCGTCGCCCTCCTCCACCGTGGCCACGGCCGACAGCGGCACGCGCCCCGAAGGCGAGTCCAGCATCACGGCGGCCAGCTCACGCGGGCTGCGCTGCCCGTCGGGCAGGCGCACGACCAGGTCGTGGCGGCGCGCGCCGTCGAGCACCTGGCCGATGACCTGCCCGTCGGACAAGGTCTGCATGGCGGCCACCACCTGCGCGGCGCTCAGGCCGTGCTGCGCGGCCTTGCGGTGGTCGACGCTGACCTTGAGCTGCGGGATGAGCACCTGCTTTTCCACCGTCAGGTCGACCAGGCCGGGCACCCCGGAGAGGCGGCCGCGCAGCTGCTCGGCCAGGCCGCGCAAGGTGTCGAGGTCGTCACCATAGACCTTCAAGGCGATCTGCGCGCGCACGCCCGACAGCAGGTGGTCGAGGCGGTGCGAGATGGGCTGGCCCATGGCCACCGAAGCGGGCAGCACCGACAGGCGCTGGCGGATGTCGGCCATCACGTCCTCGCGGTCGCGCTCGCTGGCGCGCAGGTCCACGTCGAGCTCGGAGGAGTGCACGCCCTCGGCGTGTTCGTCCATCTCGGCGCGGCCCGTGCGCCGCCCCACCTGCACCACCTCGGGCACCTCGCGCACCAGGCGCTCGGCCACCGCGCCCATGCGGCTGGACTCGGCCAGCGAGGTGCCCGGCGTGAACAGCACCGACACCAGCAGCGAGCCCTCGTTGAAGGCCGGCAGGAAGGTGCGCGGCAGGAACGGCACCGACGCCGCCGCCCCCACCACGGCCAGCACCGCCGCGGCCAGCAAACCACGCGAGCGCGGGAAGGACCAGGCCAGCACGCGCGCGTCCAGGCGCTTGAGCCAGGCCACCAGGGGGCTGTCGCCATGGCCGAGCCGCTTCATCTGCGGCAGCAGGTAGGACGACAGCACCGGCGTGACGGTCATCGACACCAGCATCGACGCCAGGATGGAGACGATGTAGGCCACGCCCAGCGGCGCGAACAAGCGCCCCTCGATGCCCGGCAAGGCGAACAGCGGGATGAAGACCAGCACCACGATCGCGGTGGCGTAGACGATGCCCGAGCGCACCTCCACCGAGGCGCGCCAGATCACCTCCAGCGCGGGCAGGGGATCGGGCGAGGCGCGGTTGAGCTGCAGGCGGCGCAGGATGTTTTCCACGTCCACCACCGCGTCGTCGACCAGCTCGCCGATGGCGATGGCCAGCCCGCCCAGGGTCATCACGTTGAGGGTCTGACCCAGCGCGTGAAAGACCAGCGCCGTCACCGCCAGCGACAGCGGGATGGCCACCAGCGAGATCAGCGTCGTGCGCAGGCTCAGCAAGAAAGCGAACAGCACGATGGCGACCATGATGGCGCCGTCGCGCAGGGCCTCGACCACGTTGCCGATGGACTGCTCGATGAAGTTGGCCTGACGAAACAGCACCTGGGGCGCGGCCAGGCCCGCGGGCAGGCCTTGCTTCAACTCGGCCAGCGCGGCCTCGACGTCGCGGGTCACGCGAACCGTGTCGGCCGTGGGCTGTTTCTGGATGCCCAGCACCACGGCGGCCCGGCCCTCGTGGCCCGCGTCGCCGCGCTTGAGGGCGGGCGCGAAGCGCACCGAAGCCACCTGCTCAAGCAGCACGGGCCGGTCGCCCGCCCAGCGCACGGCCAGGCCCTGCAGGTCGTCGAGCTGCGTGGTGCGCCCGAGGTGCCGGATGAGGTACTCGCGGCCGTTGAGGTCCACGAAGCCGCCGCCGGCGTTGCCCGCGTGGCCCTTGAGCGCGGCCTCGATGTCGGACAAGGTGACGCCGAACTGCGCCATGCGCGCCGTGTCGGGCTCCACGCGCAGCTGGCGCACCTCGCCCCCGATCGGGATGACCTGCGCCACCCCGGGGATCGACAGCAGGCGCGGCCGCATCACCCACTCGGCGTGGTCGCGGGCCTGCATGGGGGTGGCGGCGGGGGTGGCGGAGGCCTTCGCGTCGGGCGCGGCCCCGATCGGCACGGCCACCAGCATGATCTCGCCCATGATGGACGACACCGGCCCCAGGGTCGGCGTGACCCGCTCGGGCATGCGCGCCTGGACCAGCGCCAGGCGCTCGGCCACCAGCTGGCGGTTGCGGTAGATGTCGGTGCCCCAGTCGAACTCGGCGTAGACGATGGACAGGCCCACGCCCGAGGTCGAGCGCACACGCGTGACACCGGGCATGCCGTTGAGCGCCGTCTCGATGGGGAAGGTGACGAGCTGCTCGACCTCCTCGGGCGCCATGCCACCGGCTTCGGTCAGCACGGTGACGATGGGCTTGTTGAGGTCGGGCAGCACGTCCACCGGCGCGCGCGACGCCGTCCACGCCCCGAGCGCCATCAGGATGAAGGCGCCCACCAGCACGAACAGGCGCTGCTGCAGGCTGCTTCGAACGATCCAGTTGAACATGGTGACCTCAGCGAACCTGGTTGATCAGCGAGGCGCCTTGCACCACCACGCGTTGGTCGGCCGACAGGCCCTGGGTGACGAGCACGCGCTGGGCGTCCAGCGGCACCGTTTGCACCACCACCGGCTGGAAGCGCTCGGCCGACGCCTTGACCCAGGCGATGGCCTGGTTGGCCGGGTTGCGCACCACGGCCTCGGCCGGCACGGCCACCCCGGCCCGCAGCGGCGCCCCCGGACCGGACAACGTGGCCACCACCGTCAGGGGCTGGCCGATGGCCAGCACCGCGGCCTCGGAGCGGGCCTGGAAGGTCAGCGGCACCCCCCCGTCCTGGAAGACGCGCGCGGCGCCCACCACCTGCAGCGTCACATCGGGCCGCCCCGGGATGGCGCCACCCGTGACCTGCGCGGCCTGCGCCGGGTCGCTCACGTGGGCCTCGACGCGCAGGCGCTGCGGGTCGACCACCTCGAACAACACGGCTTGCGGCTCGACCACCTGACCGGCCAGCGCGCGCGCGCTGGCCAGCACCCCACCGACGGGCGCCACCAGCGGCTGCGCGCCATCGAGCGAGCGCGCCAGCAGGCGCTCGCGCTCGACCAGGCTTTGCAGCTCCACGCGAGCGGCTTCGATGTCCTTGGCGGGCACCACCCCGTCGAGCTGCGCCAGGCGCTCGACGCGGCGCTGCGCCACCTGCCGATTGGCGCGCAACTCGGCCAGGCTGGCTTGCTGGGCGGTGCGCTCGGCCGCCCCCAGCACCGGGTACACGAGGGCCAGCACCTGCCCGCGGCGCACGGCCTGGCCCGCCACCGGCAGGCCGGACGGCGGCGCCTCGATGCGCCCGGCCACCGGCGCCTGCACCCGCCCCGCAGAGCGCGGGTCCGGCACCACGCGGGCGTTGAGCGTGAGGGTCGTGGCGTGTTGCCCGGCGGCGGCCCGCACGGTGCGGATGCCCATGCTGCGCTGCGCCCGCTTGGGCACCTGCACGCTGCCATCGGGCAGGCGCATCAGGGCACCGGGGCCCGAGGCCCCACCGGAGGCCGCGGGGGCGTCCAGGTGCTCGCCATTGGGGCCGTGGGCGCCGGGGCCGGCGTGGGTGTCGCCCACCGCCGCCGCCAAAAGGCCGACACACGCGATCACCCACGCGTGCGGCCCGAGGCGTGCAAGCTGACGCTTGTGCCGCCCCCGCCGCCACAGCCAGGCCACGAGGGCGGTCGCGACCGCCGCCAGCAACAAGGCCCAGGCCGCGTTGACCCACATGGCGCCCGCGGGGCGAGCGGGAGGGTGGGCGTGACCTCCGTGATCCCCGTGATCCGCGTGGGCCCCCGGCTCGGCGGCGGCCGCCTCCACGGCGGCGCTCACCGCCTCACTGACCTCACCTTGCGTCACCGTGAAGACCAGCTCATGCCGACCGGGCTGCGACAGGCGCGCCAGCAGCCGCTCGTCGGTGAAGGCGTAGTCGCCGTGGTCGGCGTGGAAGGTGCCGGCGGCCTGGATGCCGCCCGAGGACACCCGCACCGTCGCGCCCAGCACCGGCTCGTTGGTGTCGAAGCGGTCGATCAGCACGGACAGCTCGCCCCCGCCCAGGCTGGCCACCAGCTCGAAGGCCTGAGAGCGGGCCTCGGTGATGGCCGGCGCGCCGGGCGCAGAGGCCCCCGACGAGGTGGCGGGGGAAGCGGGGGAAGTGAGGGCCGTGGGAACGGCGGGGGCCGCGTGGTCGTGGCCCGCATCGGGGCCATGGGCCCAGGCGCTCGGCGCCGGCAAGGCGAGCGCCAACCAGGTGAAGCCGCACACCGCGGCCGTCGAGAGGAGGTTCTTCATGGTTGTGCTCCTTGAGCGAACTGCAAGCGGGCCTGGGCCTGCGCCAGCAGCATGTCTTGTTGGGTGACGCGCAGCGTTGCGGCCTGCAGGGCCTGCTCGGCGCGCAGCCGCTCGGCCAGGCTGACTTCGCCCAGCGCGTGGGCCCGGCGGATCAGGTCGGCGCGCGCTTGCGCCGCCTCGGTGGACTCGCGCGCGTCGGCCAGCAAAGCGCGCTGGTGGCGCACGGCCTGCACGGCCTCCAGCAAGTCGCTCACCAGCACGTCGTGCGTGCGGCGCACCTCGGCGGCGGCCACGTCCGCGGCGGTCTGCGCCACGGCCAGGGTCTGACGCTGCAGGGGCTCGTCGGCCAGCGGCACCTTCAGGCTCAGCCCCCACGAGGCGTTGGTGCGGCGCGCGTCACCGTCCTGCTCGCGTCGGTGGGCCAGGCCCAACTCCCAGGGGCTGCGAGAAGACTGGGCCAGCCACGACACGCGGTGCGCCTGCTGTTGGCGCGCGGCCTCGGCGGCGCGCAGCCGCGGGTGCGCGGCCACCACCTCGTGGGCCGTCTCCAGCAGGCGCTGCAGGTCCGCGTCACTCAGGCGGCTCGGGTCGGGCAGGCCCATGCGGGCGGCCTGCGGCGCCGGTCGCACCTCCCCCACGAGGACGTGGAAAGCGTGCTCCGCCTCCAGCAAGGCCAGGCGGGCGCGGCGCACCTCGGAGAGCGCCGCCAGCGCCTCCTGGCGCACCAGCAGCGCGTCGACCCGCGCCAGGTCGCCCGCGGCCACGCGCTGGCGCACCTCGGCCTCCAGGCGGGCCAGCGCCTCGGCGTGCGACTGGGCCTGGCGCACCATCAAGCCGCCCAGGCTCAGGGCGTCGATGCGCTCGCGCACCTGGCGAGTCAGCTCCAGGCGCAAGGTGCGCGTGGCGGCGTCCACCGCGGCCTGGCTGCTGTCGGCCGCCTGCTGGCTGGCCGCGCGCTGGCGGGGCGACCACAGCGGGGCGGCCAGCGCCACCTCCTGCTCGCGCAAGGCGCGCTGTCCCGGCCGCTCACCCGTGCGCTGGCCCACAGTGACGCTGGGCGCCCCGGGGAACCAGCCGCGGGCCGAGTCGGCTTGCGTGCGGGCCTCCAGGCCCTGTCCTTCGAGCTGACGCGCCTGGGGCGAGCGCGCCCAAGCCATGTCCACCAGGGTGGCCAGGTCGTCGACCTGGGGCAGCTCGTCGTGGTGCGCGGGAGGGGGGAGGGAGGGCGATGGGCGCAGCGCAGGCGTTGCGGCCAGGGCGGCGGTGAACGCCGTGCACGCGATGAGCGAGCAGGCGAGGTGGGGCGCGACGCGGCGGCGCGCCCGCTGGCGATGAGCGGGTGTCGGGGGCACGGAGGGGTCCTCTTGATCCTCTGGGAAGCGGGCGGGGTCCATGACAGACCGGCCGGCTCAGAGGCGAGCCCCTTTGCGCGGCACGGGGCCGCAGAGGGGATCGGGCGTCAGCCGGCGGTCAGCCAGCCGGATGCGGCGGCCGCTGCGGCGCCGCCAGGGTGGGCGCAGGCAAGGCCGGCGGCGTCCACTCCGGCACCGCGTGCGACGACGCCCCTCGCTGCAACACCGAAGGCAGCGAAGGCAGCAACCAGCCCAGCGGGCACAGGCAGTGGTCGCTCATGTGCTCGGCCGAGGCCGGGCTGTTGTCTTGGTGAAACGCCCCCTCAGCCGCCTCCGCGTGGTGGTGGTGGTGCGGGGTGACCCCGTGCCCCAACGCCACCACCTCGGCCCCGCCCCAAGCGTGCGCCAACGCCCCGATGTCCGCCTTGACGGACTGCAGGGGGATGAACGCACACAGCAGGAGGAGCAGGAAGCGGCGCCACATGGATGCGCAGATCTTCGCACAAGTCCAGGCCACAGCGCGCAGGCGTCCCCAGGGTGGCGCCGGGTGGCGCCGCTCAATCGAGCTGCGTCAGAGAAACACAATGACGCCCGCTGGACTTCGCTTTGTACAAAGCCTCATCAGCCAGCCTCAGCAAGGTGCCCCCGCGCTCGTGGCCGGTGCCGGCGAAGACGCAACCGCCCACGCTGACGGTCACGTGGGACGCGACATCGGAGCCCTGATGGGGCAAGCCCAACTCATCGACGCGCGACATCAGGCGCTGCGCGACCGACCACGCCCCCGCCAGGTCGGTGTCCGGCAGCAGGACCACGAACTCCTCGCCACCATAACGCGCGATCACGTCCGCTGGGCGCTGCAGCGCCCCCCTCAAGGCCTGCGCCACGGTGATCAGGCACGCATCGCCATCGAGGTGCCCGTGTCGGTCGTTGTAGCGCTTGAAATGGTCGACGTCGATCATGAGCAAAGCCAGCTCCGAGCGGTTTCGCACGGCACGCTGCCACTCTCGCTTCATGCATTGATCCAGAGACCGTCGGTTGGGCAAGCCCGTTAAGGCGTCCTGGTGGGCGAGCTCATGGAGCCGCTCGTTCACCGCCCGCAACCGGGATTCGGCCTGTGCCAGCTTGACGGCGTTGAGGAAATTCTCCCGCTCCAGGTCTTCTCTCAAAAAGACGCACAACAAGCCGAGGCCACAGGCCATCAGGAACTGCCCACTGAACTGCAGGGCCAGATCCGGCCGGCCTGCCGACCAGATGATGGCGCCAGCCCCCGCGCCCAAAGCCGTCGACTTGACCGCACCGGCAAACGACAGCCTCATCGAGCAGAAACAGCCCATGACGGACAGGGAGTTCATCAGCAGCATGTGGTCGGACATGCCCTGTCGACTGAAGCCCCAGGCACTGGCGCCGTTGAGCCACACCACGGCCGCCATCACCCACGGCATCCAGCGGTCCCCGTCGACCTGCAGGCGGGTGGATCGGCGCGCCAGCCAGGCGGCCAGCGCCAGCAAGACACCGGTGCAGGCGGCCAGGCCCAGGTGCCACATTTCGTCGGGACCCGGTTGAACGTCCCAGCGGGTCAACACCGTCACGAGGGTGAAGGCCAGGTGGACCAGCAGGGGCACGGGCCACCATTGATCGACCAGGCGGCGGAACTCGCTGATGCGGTGTACCTGGTAGAGCGAGCGCCACTCGGGCGGCACCCGCCATGGATCCAGGACCACCTGCCAACCCCTGCTTTTCATGCCCGAAACAGACGGCATTTGGACCTCCTGCTCGACCCTTGTTTTCGTTACATTGATGTAACCAAATCAGGTTAAGCGGAACGCCCTTGCCTAGAATCAGGACAAACACGGAGCCCCTGCGCGCCCATCAAGCCACTTTGAACCGCCCCAGCAATTCGGCGAGTCGGTCGGACTGCGACGCCAGCGATCGCGTGGACGCCGACACCTCGCCCACCATGCGGGCGTTTTGCTGCGTGGCGGCGTCCACCTCGTGCACGGAGCGGCTGACCTCCGTCACGCATTGCGCCTGCTCGCGCGCCGCACACGCCACGGTGTCGATGGCCTGAGACACCTGCAGGATCGCCTTCACGATCTCCTCCATGGAGTCCCCCGCTTTGGCCGCACGCTCGGCGCCCTGGCCGATGCCGTCGATGGACGCCCCGATCAACAACCGGACCTCCTTGGCGGCGTCGGCGCTGCGTCCCGCCAGCTGTCGGACCTCGCTGGCGACCACCGCGAAGCCGCGGCCCTGCTCACCCGCTCGCGCGGCCTCGACGGCGGCGTTCAAAGCCAGGATGTTGGTTTGAAATGAAATGCCATCGATGGTCTTGATGATGTCCCCGATCTTCTGGGCCTGAGCGTTGATCGACGCCATCGTGTCGACCACCTCCCGAACCAGGTCGCCCCCGCGACGCGCGGCCAGCGATGACTGCTTGGCCTGCTCGGCCGCCGCGTGGCTCTGCTCGGCATTGGACTGGATGCCCCCGGCGAGCTGCTCGATGGCGCTGGCCGCAGAACGAATGCTGCTGGCGGTGGCCTCGGTGCGTTGCGCCAGCAGCTCGTTGCCCGCCGACATGCCATCGGACTCCCGCTGGATGTCCTGCGACGTGTGGCGGATCTCGTCGACGACCCCTCGCAACTTGCGAGCGACGGTGCCGATGGCCGCCACCAGTTGCCCGGTGGCGTCCCGGCTCAACGAGCGCCCCTGGATGGTCAAGTCCCCCTCCGACAGGGCCCGAGCCAGCCTGGCCGCCTCATCCAGCGGCTGGGTGATGAGCACCCCCGCACGCCACGCCAAGGCGGCACAGGTGACGCTGACCAACGCGATCAACAACGTGCTCCATTGCGTCAGGCTCCTCGCCTCGTCTTGCGCCGCCAGGGCATCCCTGCGCGTGGCCTCCACCTGCTGCTCGACCAGGCCCTGAACCAGACCGGCCAGCTCTTTGTGCTCCACATCCAGCGCGGGCACGTAGGTCGCTGCGCTGGCCACGCCCGCGCTTTTCATGTCGAGCGTGTCGGTGGCCACCTTGGCGTAGATGCCGACCTTCTTCTTCAACGCCGCCAGGACCTGCTGCCGCTCGGGTGGCAAGTTCGGCGCTGCGCTCAATTCGTCCACGTGCCTGCCGAGGGATGCGATCGACCGCACGAGGGCCTCATCCAGCGCAGCGATCCGATCGGGTCGCTGACCGATCGCCTCCCAGACCAGGCTTTGGTACATGTCCTGGTGGAGGTCTCCGACCCGGTTGGCCAGGGCCTCGGCCTGCAGCAGGTCGGAGACGCCGTTTTGCCCCAAATGGGTCAGCGCCCGGGTCAACTGCTGCGACGACCACCAACTGGTGCCGCCCACGGCCACCAAGGCCAACAACGCCATCAAAGGCGCAAGCAGCACCTTGAAGGAAACAGGCCAGTCTCGAGGCCGGGTGAGTTGCATGCGGATCTCCTGACGAGGTGGGGAGCGATCAAACGGGTGAGCACGCGCGGGTCAGCGGTAGACGCCGACGCCCACGAACCCCTCGCCATTGGGCTGCTTGCGCGCGTAGGTTGACTTGGGCATGACCTTCTGGGTCACCGGATCGGGCCAGTCGTAGTCCACCCAGCCGCCTCCCTTGGCGGCCGCTTTGATCATGTCGGGGATCAGGTTGACGCCATTGACGTCCCGGACGTTGCTCATGTCCTTGCCAACCAGCTTGGGGTTGGCGCCATGGGCCTGGTTGATGGCGGCGTTGTTGTAGACCATGACGTACAAGTCCTTCTTGTTCCAGTTGGCCTTGTCGTGGGTGAAGTCGCTGTACGCCTTTTCCGGGCCGACCTTCTTGATGTGTGCGTACGCCGCCTCGGTCATGGCCTTGGCTTCGTCGCGGCTGCCGCGATCCTGCGCCAGGCCCAGGCCGGACATCAGGGACAGGACCGAGGCCAGGACGAGTGCGCGTCGGGTGAATGGCATGGTGAACCTCTTGCGTTGAGTTGAACAGGGTGCCCACCACATATCGTCACACCGCTGTAAACATTAAGGCGTATCCAGCGCAGCTCAGGGTCATCCCCCGCCACCAGGGACAGGCCGATTCACGGCTCACGGGGGAGGCCCTCCGGTGCCATGCCGCCGGGTCTGGCGCGCCGCTGTGACGGCGTCAGCCCCGTCACGCGTTTGAAGGCGCGGGTGAAGGCCGCGGCATCCGTGAAGCCGGCCGCCTGCCCGATCTGCGAAATGGGTTTGTCGGTCTCCAGCAGCAGGATCTCGGCGTACTCCACGCCGACTTCGGCCCGCAGCTGAGGAAAGCTCGTCCCCTCGTCCTTCAGGCGCCGACTCAAGGTTCGGGGTGACAGCGCGATGGCCTGCGTCAGCGCCTCCACGTCGAGGACGCGGTTCTGCCGGATCGCCGATTGCAGGCGGCGGCGAACCTCTTGCGAGATGGGCCGAGCGTCACCGCGCGCCTGGCTTTGCTGCTCCAGCGTGGCCCTCATCAGCAGGTGAGACGCCCGACTGGGGGCGATCAGCGGGATGCCGAGGGCGTGTTTGGGCAGCACCAGCTTGTTCTGGCGAGCATGGAAGACGAACTTGAGGCCGAACGCCGCCTCGTAAGCAGCCGGGTCCCCGATGGGCCCGTGCATCAGGTGCACCACGACGTCCGTCACCGGGCGACTCAGGAACGGCATGATTTTCAAGGGCGCGGCCACCACCGTCTCGGTGAACAAGTCGCTGACGTCGCCGAAGTCATAGAGCGGGTCGACGATCAGGTGCACCTCATCGCCCAGGTCCTGCCGCCTCATCACGTAAGCGGGCATCACCAGGGCGGAGTACGTGAGGGCGCCCTGGAGCGCCTCGCCCAGGTTGGCCGAGGTGATGGCCAGCAGCCCCACCGGCCCGTGCGCCGTGACGGGGAAGTGGGCCATGAAGGTGACCAGCGGCGGCACACCTGGTGGACACGCGCTCAGGAAGTGCCCCAGCGCGAGCTGCATCTGCCGGCCGTTCATGGTCTGCCAAGGCAAGAACGGCCGAGGCAGGTGCACGCCACAGTGGCGCAGCAGCGCGTCCGGGGGCCGATGGAGCTCCCGAGCCAGCGACTCCCCCACCTCCAGGTATTGAATGGGGAAGGTCAGGCTTGCGATGTGGGGGGGTGATTTCGCCATGCGCGACTGCCCGGTGGCGGATCGGGCGAGTTGATGTTCCACGAATGTTACGAAAATAACATCGGCCCTGCCCGCCATTGCCATGCCCGATCCGCCAAAACATCGGGGAATCGACGCCCAGTCACCAAAGTGTGTTATTGTGACGCAAACACACATTCACATCGAGCCCATGACCACGAGCAGCCGTTTTGTTGTCGCCGTTCACGTGCTGACCGCCCTCGCTGTGACGGGCGGCAGGCCGCTTCGATCAGAGGACCTGGCGCGCTCGGCGAACACGGGGGCGGTCGTGATCCGGGGGTTGATGACCCGGCTCAATGAGGCCGGGCTGACGCGCTCACAACTCGGTGCAGGCGGCGGGGCGTTGCTGGCCAGGCCCGCCAGCGACATCAGGCTGCTGGACGTTTACCGGGCGGTGGAGGCACCGGAGCTGTTCGCGGTGCATCGGATGCCGCCCTGCGAAGCCTGCCCTGTGGGCGGCAACATCCTGAGCGCGATTCAACCCGTCCTGGGCAAAGCTCAGGCCGCCCTCGAAGCCTCACTGGGCGAGTCAACGATCGCCACCATGGCCGAAGAGGTCGCTCGCCTGGGGGGCTTCTCGATCCCCCTCGGTGGGTGATTTTTTGCTCCAATGTGTCGATGAGTCTTCGACACACAATCACTTAACGCGGTCGTCGCTCAACGGGCGCTGACGATCCAGACCCCGCTCCCCAGCCCGAACCCACAGGACATCCATCATGAACATCGGCATCATCGGCTCCGGCGCACTGGGCGCCAACTTCGCTCGCATCCTGGCCAGGAACGGCCTGTCGGCCGTCATCTCCAACAGCCGAGGCCCGGCGTCGCTGCAGGAACTCGTGCGGGAACTGGGCCCCCACATCCGAGCCGGCACGCTCGAAGAGGCCGCCCGCGCCGACATCGTCCTGGCGGCCATCCGCTGGGTCGATGCGGAGCGCGTGCTGCGGGGACTGCCGCACTGGCGTGGTCGGGTGCTCATCGACGCCACCAACCCGGTGGAGTTCATCGAACCCGGCTCCCCCGACGCGCAAGACCCCAACAACCCGCTGGCGGCCTATGGCATCAAGGCCGTGGACTTGGGCGGACGGCCGTCCAGCGACATCATCCGGCAATGCGCCCCGGGGGCGCACGTGGTCAAGGCGTTCAACCACCTCGATGTGAACGTGCTGCAGCAGCCCGAGGTCGCGGGTGGCAAGCGCGTGCTCTTCTACTCGGGGGATGACGCAGCCGCGAAGGCCCAGGTCCGGCAACTGATCGAGTCGACCGGCTTTTTCCCCGTCGACCTGGGGTCGCTGGAGGTGGGAGGGCACCTCGCGTCGCTGCCCTTCGGCGCGCTGTCGGCGCACCACTTCGTGAAGCTCTGAGGAGAGCAGGAGGGCGCAGCACAACTTGGCGAGCGGTGCACAGCATCGGCGCATCCAGCCAAGGCACCTTGCATAGCATCGGCGATGTCTTTGTCAGAAAGCCATCACCATGCGCCCCACCCCCTCCTCGCCGCCCGCCCCTGACGCCACCTTCGGCGTCTGGTTGATGCGAGCACTGGCCATCGCGATGGCCTTCGCCTTGATGCTGTACGGCCTGACCGCCATCGATGCGGGCATCGTCAACTTCCGCGATGCGGGCAGCAGCGAGGCGGTGGCCAAGCGCCTGGAGATGCAGGCGAACGCAGAATCGGGCCGCCCCATCGGCACCGATGAGGAGATCACCGAACACCTGGGTGTCATGGTGACCGCGCTCAACAAGGTGAGCTCCGCCACCTACGCCTTCGGCAAGGATGGCCTGAGCGAAGCCTCCCTCTTCTACGCCAGCATGCCCCGGGGCAACGGCATCGTGCTGTCCTTGCACAACGTGCTGGGCGGCACCTGCATGCTGTTTGGCGCGATGCAGTTCTGGCCTGCCTTTCGGCGTCGCTTCCCGATCTGGCATCGCACCTTCGGCGGCATCTACCTGGTGGCGGCACAGGTCGCGATGATCGCCTCGATGATCTACCTGGTTCGCACGCCCATCGCCAACATCTACGACCAGCTCACGTTTTATGTGGGGCTGTGGGGGCTGGCCATCGGCGTGACAGTGAGCCTGTGGATGGCCGTCTACTCGATGCTGCGCAAACAGATCGCCCAGCACCAGGCGTGGATGTGCATCAACTACGGCATGTTGCTGACCGCGCCCATCCAGCGCTTTGGCTGGATGGCGTTCGGTGCCGCCGACCCTGAGATGCGCCAGATCGTGGGCAACTACGGCGTGACCGCCATGCTGGTTCCGCTGTGCGCCATGCTGGGCTACGCGCTGTTCACCCTCAACCGCTGGACTCAGTCGGAGCGTTCGGCGCCTGCGCGCGCCAAGATCGCCCAGGCGTTCGATCGGCATGGGCGGATCGGTCGCGCCCTCGTCGCACCCGGCCTGCTGGTGCTGGCCGCCGCGGCGCTCACCACCGTGCAGCACATGGTGCTGACGCCGGGCCTCGCCCAGGCATCCGAGCTGGCACCGAAGCTGATTCCCGCAGGCGTGATCCAGATGGAAGACGCCGTGATCGCCGACCACGCCGCGGGCCGATGGGCCTTTGCCTTGGCCACCCTCTTGGGCCTGCTGGCTGGCGCACGCCTCATGTGGCAGGCCTTCCTCAAACAGCCGGCCCCCTCGCGATTCATGGGGCGTGGGGCGTGGTTGCTGGCGGCAAGCGGCGTCGTGACGGGCTCGATCTTGCTGAACTGGGGGCTGAGCATGGGCATGCCCAGCTTCGAGACCCTCTCGGGGGGCGCCTCCGCGGCCTTCGGGGGCTCCATCACGCTGGTGTTCTCGGTGCTGCTGATGACCGCCTTGCTGAGCCGCCGACCTGAGTGGGTCAAGGAGTGGTCCCTGTTCGTGATCGCCTGCCTGGTGGCCACCCCCTCGTTCTACTGGTACCTCGCTGGCTTCGGCTTGCTGGAGATCGATCCCCAGTTCGTGCAGACCGGGCATGTCTTTCGGATGTCCCAGTACGGGCAGTGGCTGGCTTTGATCGGGGCGTTCGTTTACGCCAGCTACAGCGAGGCCACCCACACCAGGTTGGCACGGTGAAAGAAACCGGGGGCCCCCGCGCCGCCTCAAACAGGAGTTGACATGTCCCGCATCCCCAAGATCGTTGATGGCCCCGCCCAGGTTGCGCATGACGCGAACGACCTGCCCACGGTCTGTGTGCTGTGCACACACAACTGCAGCCTGCGCGTCGACGTCAAAGACAACGCGATCGTGGCCGTTCGTGGCGACGAAACCAACCCCAACACCCGGGGCTACACCTGCAACAAAGCGCGGGCCATCCCCAACTACGTGCAACACGCCCAACGCTTGCAGTACCCACGCAAGCGCATGCCCGATGGGACGTTCGAGCGCATCAGCTGGGATCAGGCCATTACCGAGATTGCCGCAAAGCTGAACAAGATTCACAAGGCGCACGCACCGCGATCGATTGCCCTCGTCGGGATTGGCGGGCAAGGCAACCACATGGCCGGGTTTGGGAGCTTGCCGTTCATGTTCAGCTTGAACTCGCCCATGTTCTTCAACGCGCTGAGCCAGGAAAAGACGCAGCACGCGCTCGTGTGGCGTCGCTTGTACCGCGCCCTGCCCGACGTCTACCTGCACGCCGAAGAAGAGACCAGCGACTACATGCTGCTGATGGGCACCAACCCCCTGATCAGCAACCGCGGGCGCAACGCCACCGAGGTCTTCAAGGAGCTCGCGGGCGACTCGACGCGCAAGCTGGTGGTGGTGGACCCGCGGGTCTCGGAAACCGCCAAGCGCGCAGACCGGCACATCCGCATCCGACCGGGGTGCGACGTCTACCTGCTGATGGGCATGGTGTCCACGATCTTGCGCGAAAAGCTGCACGATGAGGCCTATGTCAATCGCCGAGTCAAAGACTTCGACAAGCTGGTCGACGGCCTGAGCAACATCAAGCCGACCGATGGCCCAAGTTCTTCCTGGCCGCGGCGTTCGGACGCCAGGACTTGCGCCTCAATGCGCTGGATCTGTCTCCGGTGCGATACAGCAGCGCAGCCCTGGCCTTCACGATGCCGCTGTTCGACGCCGGTCGCTTGCGCGCGGCTGTTGAGCGGCAATCCGCCAAAGAGCGCATGGCCACCCTGCAGTATGAGAAGGCCGTGCTTGGCGCCATCAAAGACGTCGACGACAGCCTCGTGGCCCTGGCCCAGGAGAGGGACCGCTCGGCGGCCCTGGCCACCGCCACACATCAAAGGCACACGGGCTTGCGGCATGCCGAATCGCTTCACCGAGAAGGCCAGATCGACCTGCTCCAGCTGCTCGACGCGCAACGCGCCGTGCTCGCCGCGGAACTGTCGGCCATCGATGGCCAAACCCAACTGGCGCTGAACACCGTCCAACTTGCCACGGCACTGGGTGGCGGATGGCAGGACACGCCCACGACCGCGGCGACAGCCGCGATCAGTCTCATCGAAAAGACGGCTTCCATTTCATCACGCAGGCGATGGAGGCGGGAGGATGGCTGTATTGCAGCTCGCTGGAGTCACAGACGTTGGCTCGCATGCCGATCCACGCGATCGATTGACCTGCCCCCTCCAGCCCTGATCGCTTGATCACTCGGCCAAAATGGTTTCGCCCTGGTGGTGGCTGTGTTCGCGCAGGATTTGCATGGCGCGCTCCGCAAGCGGCGAGGCATAGGCCACCAGCGTGGGCAGGTCGCAAGAGGTTCGCATGCGGTCCAGTGCGTGCGCGACCTCCAGGTCCGACAGTTCGGACCACGAGCGGGAAACGCCCGTCAACAGGAGGCGACTGGGGGGGCTGTCCGCTGCCGCCAGCAAAGCGCCCAGTTGCAGCTTCACGAGTTTGGGCAGGTTCCTGGCACCGGCCTCAATGCTGCGCATGGCCTGGCTGAGGATCAGCTGCCGCTGAGCGGCATTCACGATCAGGAAGCCGGCCAGCACCCCACGCGACAGGTGCCCCAGGATGGCCCTGCCCGCGGGCGTCAAGCCCTCGGCATCGGTTCCCCGGATCACCCACATGTGCCCCAGGGCGCCAGCGGCGACCAGCCCGACGGATGCACCCGCTGTGCGGCGCATCCACTTTCGACGGTTCATGTGTTCACGACTCCAGGCCTCACTTGAGGAGATCCAGCTTGAATCTCGTGATCAAGATGCGATCAAGCCAACCTGTTGGCAGCACACGCTTGATCACCGGCAACAAGGTGCTCTTCGGCCCCAATCGGATCAGGGCGGGTGGATGGGGTCGATCCAGGCTGGCCACCACCTCGCGGGCAAACCGAGCGGCAGGCATCGCGTCGGCCTGGCTCTCGTTGGCCCTGGACAGAACCCCCTCGCGAACGGCCTGGTATGGTGAATCAGGGCTCAGGTTGACGTCATCTGCGGCTCGATCCCCAAAAGCGGACTGGATGCCCCCCGGCTGCACCGTCACGACACGGATGCCCAGAGGACGAAGCTCCATGCGCAAGGCGTCCGAGGCGGCATTCAGCGCGGCCTTGCTGGCGCAGTAGGCTCCGGCGAAAGGCGTGGTCATGACGCCCGACACGCTGCTGATGTTGACGATCAGGCCCTTGCGACGCTGGACCATCCCGGGCAGAACCGCGCGGGTCAGGGCCATGGGGGCGAACAGGTTGACGTCAAACTGTTTCTGCCACTCGGATGCCGGCACGTCGAACAGCGGCCCCATGGCGCCATAGCCTGCGTTGTTGACCAACACCCCCACGCTCTCCCCACGAGAGCACAAGTCTTCCAGCACCCGATGCACATCGGATTCCTGAGTGACGTCCAAGCTGAGGGTGTGGATGCCCCTGGCGGCCAGGTCTTCCATCGACTGGAGACGGCGCGCGGTGGCGCACACCCGGTGCCCACGTTGGTGGAACGCCAGCGCCAAAGCCTTGCCGATGCCCGATCCACATCCCGTGATCAGAACCACCTCATTCGCACGGTGTTGTTTCATCCATTTGCCTCCTCGCCCGCTTCTGCCGCCGCCAATGCCTGCAGGATGGCCACTTGCTGCCCATCTCGGACAGATGCCCATTCGTCAATGGACCGGCCGCCATACGCAAGGCCCACCCCGTCAATCAAACTGGCCTGGGTTCTGGATGTCAGCAGCACGGGCCTCAGCCTCATGTGCAACCACAACAACTGGAGACCGCCGGCAAACTGCTTGAAGAACCCTTTGACCCCTCCGGCGCCCCCACCCAGGTGCGCGGAAAGAAAAGGCCCCCCCGTTGCCCATCGCAGCCCCAAGGAGGACTGCACAGCGACATCCAGGTCCTCCAGGGACACCACGCCTTGCCTGACCAGCGACACGCTTTCTCGGATCACCGCAGCCTGGATTCGGTTGGCGACGAATCCAGGAATTTCCTTGTTGAGCACAACGGCTCGCTTCCCCAGTGCCACATAGAAATCCCGTGCGCGACGGGCCGACTCTGGACTGGTCTTGCGCCCTGGGACCACCTCGACCAAAGGGATCAAGTGCGGCGGATTGAATGGGTGTCCGACCAACATGCGGTGCGGTGTTTTCATCTTGCGCGCCTGCATGCTTGCGGTGATGCCGGAGCTGGATGACAACAGCAACGCACCTGCACGGCAGCTGCCTTCGATGCTCGCCCACAACGCCTGTTTGAAGCCAAGGCGCTCCGGGCCGCACTCCTGCACGACGTCCGCATTGCGCACCGCGCTGACCAGGTTCGCGTCAAACGTGAGCGCAAGGGACTCAGGGTCAAGCCACAGGCCCAGCTCCTGCATCGTGGGCAGGATGCGATGCAGTTCCTTTCGCACCCTCACCCCCACATCCGGCGCGACGTCGTGAACGCACACCTTGTGTCCGTGGGCCAAAAACAGGGCGGCCCAGGAGGCGCCGATCAAACCACCACCGATCACCGTGACATTCAACGAACCGTCCATCATGGGCCCTTGCTCTTCAACGTGCTCACCCCTGGGACCGCCCGCGCGAGCACCGTGTGTTCAACTCGCTTCGAAGATCAGGATCGCAAATTAATTTTACAGTAATGTAATGCAAAACCGGCTGCGTGATTCAAGCTGAGCCAGCCCGCCCACGCCGCATGCGCCGTTTGAAACTTTGGCATCCGACGCCCATACTTTCCCCATGCTCCACCGACTCACCCTCCCCGTCACCGCCTTCGAACAGAACTGCTCCCTCGTCTGGTGCGACGAGACGAGCGAAGCCGCCTTGATCGACCCGGGCGGCGACATCGGCACGCTGCTGCAAGCCGTGGAAGAGCGCGGCCTGACGCTCAAGGCCCTGTGGCTCACCCACGCCCACATCGACCACGCCGGGGGCACCGGCACGCTGGCGCGCACGCTGGGGCTGCCCATCGTCGGGCCGCACGAGGGCGATCAGTTCTGGATCGACGCCCTGCCCCAGCAAAGCCAGATGTTCGGCTTCCCGCAGGCCGAGGCCTTCGCGCCCACGCGCTGGCTGCACGATGGCGACGAGGTCGGCATCGGCAAACAGACGCTGAAGGTGCTGCACTGCCCTGGGCACACCCCAGGCCACGTCGTGTTCTTCCACGAGGGCACGCGCCACGCCTTCGTGGGCGACGTGCTGTTTGCCGGGGGCATCGGCCGCACCGACTTCCCGCAAGGCAACCACGCCGACCTGATCCGTGCCATCACGCAGCACCTGCTGCCGCTGGGCGACGACATCACCTTCACGCCGGGGCACGGGCCCGAGAGCACCTTCGGTGAGGAGCGGCGCTTCAACCCGTTCTTGCGGCGCTGACCAGGCTGGCCTGCTTGCGAAAGTGGTCCAGCGCGCCCAGCGCGGCCATGGGGCCAGCCAGGGCGCCGGTGTCCACGCCCCACTCGCGCCACAGCGTGCAGGCCGAGGTGAACAGGCGCTCGGGCGCGATCCACCCGGCAAACGGCGACGCATTGAAGGTGCGAGATGCCAGGGCTTCACGGCTGGCCTGCAAAGGCGCCATGCCGGTGCGGGCCAGCGGATGCAGGGCGCTTTGCGCCCAGTCCCAGTAGTCGATCTGCAGCTGAACATCGGCCGGGGAGGCCAGCCAGCCGTGCCCCGGCACGATGACCTCGGGGCGCAGGGCCAGCACCCGCTCGAGCGCCGCAACGATGCCCGAGACCGGCCCGGCCCAGGCCACAGGCGTCACGCCCACGAAAAGGATGTCGCCCGTGTAGACCACGCCGCGCTGAGGCAGGTGCACGATGCAATCGCCATCGGTGTGCCCCGGCCCCACCTCGGTGAGGTGCAGCACCACGCCCCCCACATCCAGCGTGGTCTCACCCGAAAACGTGTGGGTCGGCGCTTGCACCTTCACGCCTTGGAAGCGGTAGGGGCGCAGCATGTCGCCCATGTAGCGGCCCAGGGCGTCCACCTGGGCCACGGGCAGGCGCTGCATCAAGGTCGCGCCGAGTTGCAAGGCGCGCAGTTGCGCTGGGGGGTGCCGATGAACCTGGTCGGCGCTCGCCTGGGTCGCCGTGATGGGCACCTGGGCAAACAACTGGTTGCCCCACCAGTGGTCACCATCGGCGTGCGTGTTGATCACGTGTCGGATGGGGGCGTGCCGCAGCACGGGCTGGGCGTGTTGCAGCACCTCGCGCATGAAGTGCAGGTCCCAGCAGGTGTCGATCAACACCGACTGGTCGCCACAACGCACCAGGCCCAGGTTGGTTTCACCCCAGCTGCCGTTGGGCACCATCCAGGCAAAGGTGTTGGGCGCCACCTCGTGCAGGCCCTCGGCGAACAGGGTCGCGTCACCCAGGCGGGTTCGCTTGCGGCCCGTGCCCGCGATCAAGCGGCTCATGCTCAGGCCTCCAGCCGGTGACGGATCTCGCCCACGCCCTCGATCACCAGGTGGAGGGTGTCACCCGGGCGCAGCCAACGCCCGTTTTCCATGGCGCAGCCGTGGGGCAGCGTGCCCGTGGCGATGAGCTCGCCCGGCCACAGGGGCTCGTCCATCGACAGGTGGCTCAAGGTGCGCCCCCAATCGTGCAGCATGCCGGCCGTGCTGGTGCGCGCCACCGTCACGCCGTTGACCTCGACCCGCGCCTGCAATTGCTCGATGTGCGGCCAGACATCGGCGGCGTCCACGACCTCGTCGGACATGGAGTTGCAGAAGTGCTTGCTCTTTTGCGGCCCCAGGCCCGTGCCCATTTCGCGGCGCTGGACGTCGCGCGCACTCCAGTCGTTGACGACCACGAAGCCGCCGATGGCGTCGAGCGCCTGCTCGGGCGTGGCGTTGTGCAAAGGCTTGGCCAGCACCGCCCCCAGCTCCAGCTCGTAATCCAGCGCCTGGGTGAAACGGGGGGCCCTCATGGGCGTGCCGCTGGGCACGAAGCTGAGGTGGTTGCCGAAGTAGTACACGGGCTGCTGCACGGCCAGCGGGTGGGGCTGGAAGGCCGGAAACGGCCTGCGCAACAGTCGCTCGTACGCGCACGTGAACAGGCCGGCCATCGGCATGAAGCGCCTGACGTAGCCCCGCGAGGCCTGCACCCAGTGCCGCTCGTACAGGCTGCAGTCGCGAAAGGACCGGGGCTGAAAGGGCAAGGCCACACCCGGCATGGGCTCGGGCAACCAGGCGCGCGTGGCGCACTCGGCGGGCGTGGCCAAACGCCAGCCTCGCGCCTCCTCGACGTGCCACGCCGGCTCGTGAGCCGCGGTTGATTTCATCCGACGCCAGCGCATGTTTGACCCCAAAGTATCCAGATGGATACAATGTAGCCAAATGGATACCCCTTCGTCAAACATGCAAAACCCGGAGATGGCCGCGGGCAAGCGCGCGCTGATGGACGCCGCCCTGCGCCTGCTGGCGCGCCAGCAGCAGGCGGAGACGCTGTCGCTGCGCGAACTCGCTCGCGAGGCCGGGCTCAACCACAACACCTTTTACCGGCACTTCGACAGCCTGGGGCAATTGCAGGTGCAGTTGCTGGACGAGTTCACCGCGCAACTGCGTGAGGGCACCCGCGCGGCCCGCGCCGACGTGGCTCGCGACCCCTCGGTGGTGCGCCGGGTGGTGGGCTGGTTGTTCGACTTCGCAGCCGGGCACCGCGACCTGTTCCTGGTGGCTTACCGCACGCTGCACGGCCCGCCCAGCGAAGGGCGGCTGGGACTGCAACGCTGCCTGGATGAGCTCAGGCGCGACATGCTGCGCGAGCAGCGCGCCATGAAGCTGCTGCCCGAGGGGCACGACGAGGTGTGGCTGCGCGTGCTGGCCGTCTACGGCCGTGCCGTGTACGCCCTGGTGGTGCGCTACCTGGAAGGCCCGGAGCAGCGCGATGCGCTGCTGGCAGAGTCCGAAGAACTGCTGGCCATCCTCGTGATGGGCACGGTGACACAACACCCCCCAACCGCACGGAGCCAACCATGAGCACCCGGCCCCTCGTGACCTCCTCGACCTCTTTGACCCACATCGACGACGTCGCCAGGCAAGCCGAAGCCGCCTGGCAAAGCGGCCTGCAGTGCGAACGCACGGGGCAGCTCGAAGCGGCTCACCAGCACTTTCGACACGCGCACGACATCGTGGTCGATTGCCCCAGGCTGCACCAGCAGGCGCACCGGCACCTGCTGCGCGTCAACCTCCAGCGACGAGCCTGGCGCGAGGTGCTCACCGACGTCGTGCTGCTCGGCCTGGCGCCGCTGGCCATCTTCGAGCTGGTGGCTTACCTGATGAAGAAGCAGGTGCTGGGCGGCGCCCTGTGTGCGCGGGACACCGGGGCGCCCCCTCGCGAGCCTCGCTGAGCCTCACGGACTCAAACGCGCGCCAGCTTGAACACCCCCACCATCTCGGCGAGCTTGTCGGCCTGCACACGCAGGCTTTCCGCGGCGGCGGCGCTTTCTTCGACCAGGGCCGCGTTCTGCTGGGTCACCTGGTCGAGCTGGGTGATGGCGTCGCCCACCTGACCGATGCCAGTGGACTGCTGATCCGAGGCGTGCGAGATCTCGCTGATCATCACGTTGACGCGCTGCACCTGGTCGACGATGTCGCCAATGGACTGCCCCGCCTGGTCGGCTTGGGTCTCGCCTTGCTGCACCTTCTCGACGTTGGCCTGGATGAGGGATTTGATCTCGCGCGCGGCGTTGGCCGAGCGCTGCGCCAGGGTGCGCACCTCGCTGGCCACCACGGCGAAACCCCGGCCCTGTTCACCGGCCCGCGCGGCCTCCACCGCGGCGTTGAGCGCCAGGATGTTGGTCTGGAAGGCGATGCCATCGATCACGCCGATGATCTCGGAGATCTTGCCCGAGGCCTGTGAAATCTCCTTCATCGTGCCGACCAGGTGGCCCATCACCTCGCCGCCGCGTGACGCCGTCGAGGCGGCCTGCCCGGCCAGCTGGCTGGCCTGCATGGCGGTTTCCGCGTTGCCACGCACCGTGCCTGAAATCTCTTCCATCGAAGCGGCGGTTTGTTGCAGGTTCGAAGCCTGCTCTTCGGTGCGCTGGCTCAGGTCGGCGTTGCCCATGGCGATCTGCGACGACCCCGTGGCGATGCTCTCGCTGCTGGTGCGCACCTGGCTGACGATGCCGGCCAGCCGCACCTGCATGTCCGACAAGGCCGCCAGCACGCTGCCACGCGGCGCCCGAACGCCCCCGTCGATCGGGTGCAGGTCGCCATCGGCCACCTTCTGGGCCACGGCAGCGAGTTCATCGGGCTCGGCGCCCAGCGCATGGCGCAGGTTGCGGCCGATGCCCCAGGTCACGCCCACGCCGATGAGGGCCATCAAGGCGCCCAGCACCGACATGCCGATGACGGTGCTGCGCGTTTCCTGAGTGGCCTCTTCGGCATACCCGTAGGCCAGCTTCTGCTGCATGCGAATGGACTCGTCCACGGCATCGAAGATGGCCTGACGCTTTTCGCGGGCCTGGCCCAGCATGATCTGCTTGGCCTGTTCAAGTTCGCCGCTCTTGTCGGCGTCGATCGCTTGCTGGATCAGCTGGTTGTAGCCGGGTCGGTTGTCGTTGATCACCTGCAAGAGCCGGCGCCCCTCCGGCAGCTGGATCAACTTGTCGAGCTCGCCCAGCAGCTCGGTGTTGCGCTCCCGGGTCTTGGCGATGGTGGCTTGAGCCGACGCTTCGAAGGCCGGATCCTGGCTGAGCAGGATGTCGCGACCCAACGCGGCGATCAGGCTGAGGTTGCCCTTGAACTCCGAGAACTTCTCGACCTTGACCATGCGGTCCTTGGCCAGCGAATCCAGCTTCGAGCTCACGTCCTGCATGACGAAAACGGCCACCCCTGCGATCAGCAGCCCCAGGAAGGTCACACCCCCGAAGCCCTGGGCCAGGCGGGTGGCGACGGTGGTTTTCGAACGGTTGCTCATCTGGGGTCCTTCGATGTCATCAAAAAGCGCGGTGCTCATCGACACCTGCGACCCCTGTGTCATCGGTTGGCTGCGGGCAATCTTGATGACCACAGCCGGCCCAGCACCCGTGAAACATTCCCTGTCCGAAGCGATGCCTGGCATTCGTACACGCTGCCGCCCTGCGCGACGGACTCCAGCACCACGTCTTCCGATCGGGGCGCCACGTGCCCCTGGCCGGGGGTGAGCAGGTGGTCACGCAGGTCACCCGAGCGGGTCATCCACACCCGCCCGCGACGCACCAGCAACGCATCGCCGGCACGCAACCGCAGCCGGTGGACCGAACCGGCGGGCAGCTCAACGGGCTGGTCAACGGGCCCGCGAGGCAGCGGACGCGGATGGGTGGGGCCCCGCCCCCGGATCCAATTGAACATGGCAAGCCCTGGTGTGAATGGCCCCCCACCTTAGGACCCAACTGCTCGGGTCGACCGCATCAGCCGCCGGCCAATGTCACCCACACAGGCCGCAGCGCCCCCGGCTGTGTCGATCGGGCTGTGTCGGTCGGGTGCATGCTCATCTGTGCTGGTCAACTCGCGCGCATTCCATACAGAATGACCCCATGCACCCGCAGGCCGACACCCTCTACCTCAAGATCGCCGACGCCATGGCGCGCCAGATCCGCACCGGCACGCTGCCACGCGGCGAGCGCATCCCCTCGGTGCGCAACCTGGCCCACCAGCACGGCGTGTCGCAGTCCACCGTCGTGCAGGCCTACCGCACGCTCGAAGACGCCCGACTCATCGAGGCCCGTCCGCGCTCGGGCTACTTCGTGGCCGCGCGCCCGCCCCAGCTGCCCGAGCCCGACACCTCGCGCCCGCCGCGCCGCTCCGTGCCCGTGGGCATCAGCGAGATGGCCGGCAAGATGATGAGCCTGGCCCACCACCCCGACTACGTCTCCTTCGGCGCGGCCTGCCCCGACGCGGCCCTCTTCGCCCAGGAGCGCGTGCGCCGCGCCGTCAGCCGCGCCACGCAACGCCACCGCGCCACCCTCTGCCAGTACCCCTTCGGCCCCGGAGACGGGTTGCTGCGCCAGGCCATCGCGCGCCACGCCCTGCGCATGGGCAGCCACGTCGACGCCGACGACGTCATCGTCACCAGCAGCTGCCTGGAGTCGATCACGCTGTGCCTGCGCACCGTGACGCAGCCGGGCGACGTGGTGGCGCTGGAGTCGCCCACCTACTACGGCTTCCTGGAAATCCTCGAAAGCCTGGGCCTGCGCGCGCTGGAGATCCCCACGCACCCGCGCACCGGCCTGTCGCTCGACGCGCTGCAGCTGGCGCTCGACACCCAGCCCGTCAAGGCCATCCTGGTGGTGCCGACGCTGTCGAACCCGCTGGGCTGCAGCATGCCGCTGGCCGAGCGCAAGCGCCTGGCGCAGATGGTCGCGCGCCACCAGGTGCCGCTGATCGAAGACGTGCTCTACAACGACCTCTGCGAAGACGACGACCGCCGCCGCGCGGTGCAGTCCTTCGACACCGGCGGGCAGGTGATGCTGTGCGGCTCGTTCAGCAAGACCATCGCGCCGGGACTGCGCCTGGGCTGGATCGCCGCACCCGGGCGCAGCGAGCGGCTGCAACGCCTGCAGCGCCTGAAAGCCGCCACCTCCGGCAGCGAAACCGTGATGCTGCAGCGCGCCCTGGCCGACTTGCTGACGCAGCCCGGCATCGAGGCCGGCTACCGCCAGCTGCGCGCCGTGGTGGCCGCGCGCATGGACGAGGCGCGCGCCGTGATCTCGCGCCACTTCCCCAAAGGCACGCGCATGACCTCGCCTTCCGGCGGCTACATCCTGTGGCTGGAGCTGCCCGGGGAGGTCGACACCATCGCGCTGTTCGAGGCCTGCCTGGACGAGCACATCTGCATCGCCCCGGGCGGCCTGTTCAGCGCCAACGACCGCTTTCGCCACTGCATGCGACTGGGCCTGGGCGGCAAGTGGGGCGAGGCCGAGCGCCGCGCATTGGCCCGGGTGGGCAAGCTGGCAGCCGGCCTGATGCAGGGCTGATGTGGGGCTGATGCGGGGCTGATCCCGGCTCAGTCGTGGTCGTGGTCGTGGGCGTGGCCAGCCGCGTGACCAGGCACCTGACCCGCAACGCGAGGCATCCCCAACCGGGCCTCGCCACGCCCCCAGAACGACAGCTGCAGCGGGTCCAGCGCGTTCAGGCCGGATCGCGCCGGCGCGTCCCAGCGCTGCTGCGGCTTGGGTGCGCGCTCGAACAGCGGCATCACCTTGGGCAAAGAGGCCTGGATGTCCTGGATGCGGGTGGCGCTCGACGGGTGGGTGGAGAGGAACTGCGGGGGCGCGCCCTTGGACGCAGCCGCCATCTTCTGCCACAGCGTGACGCCGGCCTGCGGGTTGTAGCCCGCGCGCGCGGCCAGCTCCATGCCGATGAGGTCGGCTTCGGACTCGTCCTGGCGGCTGAAGGTCAGCGTCAGCAGCTGGCCGCCCATGTTCAGCAGCGAGTCCCCCAGGCCCCCCAGGCCCAGCAGGCCCGAGATCACGTTGGCGCCCAGGCGCACCCCGGTCTGCTTGCCGATGCGCTCGCGGGCGTGCTCGCGCAGGGCGTGCGCCACCTCGTGGCCCATGATCATCGCGACCTCGTCGTCCGTCAGCTTGAGCTGCTCCAGGATGCCGGTGTAGAAGGCGATCTTGCCGCCCGGCATGCAGAAGGCGTTGAGCTCTTTGGAGTGGATGACGATGACCTGCCACTGCCATTGCGGCGCGCGTTTGTTCCACGCCAGGCTGTGCGGGATGATGCGTTTGGCGATGGTGCGCAGGCGCACGACCTGGGGGTGCTGGTCGGGCAGCAGGGCGTTTTGCTGACGCGCCTGCTGAACCATCTGCCCGTACTGCTGGGTGGCGGCCTGCTCCAGCTGCTCGGCCGGCACCAGGCGAGCCAGCACGGAGGGGTTGCCCACCTCCACGCCCTCGCGGGCCAGCGCGGGTGAAGCGGACAGGGCCAGCGCCCCGCCCAGCGCCAGGGCGGCAGCCAGGCGCTGGAGGGGGGCACTCAATCGCGCGGGGCGGTCAAGGCGGTCAAGGCGGTCGGGGCGGTCGGGGCGGGTGCGAAAACTCATGGTGGGGCTCAACTCAACTGGGCGGCTTGGACGGGACACCTGTCACTCGGCGTCACGCGACGTCACTCGTCTTCACTCAACGCGGCTCGGCGCGATCCAGCATACGCCGAACCGCCGGCAGCAGCAGGTAAGCCGGAAACGACAGGAAAAAGGTCAGCAGGAAGAAGACCGGGTAGCCCATCTGCTCGACGCCCAGGCCGCCCGCCCAGCCCGCCACCGCCCGCGAGAACGCGAAGATCGACGACAGGATGGCGTACTCCGTGGTGGCCCGCGCCTTGTGGGTGATGCCCATCAGGAAGGCCAGGAAGGCGCCCGTGCCCAGGCCGCCGGTGAAGCTCTCCAGCGCGCTGGCGGCGTAGACCACCCCTTGATAGTAGGCACTCACTTGCATGCCAGGCTCGGTGTGTGGGACCTGCCAGGCCGCCCAGGCGTAGGCCAGGTTGGACAGCGCCTGCGCCAGCCCCAGCACCCACAGGCCCTTGAAGATGCCGGCGCGGTCCACGTAAATCCCGCCGATCAGCCCCCCCACGATAGACAAAATGAGGCCCACGTTGACGCTGACCAGACCGATCTGGGCGGGCGTGAAGCCGGCGTCGACCCAGAAGGGTTTGACCATGAAGCCCATGGCCGCGTCGCCCAGCTTGAAGAGCAGGATGAAGACGAGCACGGCCAGCATGCCCGGGCGCGCCAGCAGGCCGACCCAGGCGCCAAAGACCGGGCCGTCGGCCAGGGCCTGGGCGCGCGGGCTGCGCGCGGCGCTCACCATCAGGCTGGCGCCCAGCAGCATCAGCCCCACGGGCACGGCGCCCTTGAACCACCAGGTGCCGCTGACGGCCAGCACGGGCGACCACTGCAGCGCCTTGGCCACCGGGCCCAGCACCGGCCACAGCAGCCCCACCATGACCAGCCCCAGCGCCACCAGCCACAGCGGCTGCGCCCGCAAGGCCAGCCACTCGGCGGCCGCGGCCCCCGCCGGCCGCTGGGGCGCCGGGGGCTGGGGCGGCGCCAGCAGGATCAGGGCGGCGTTGAGCAGCATCAGGGCGGCGCCCGCGGCGTAGGCCACCGACCAGGCCGGCTGCGTTGCGGTGCCCATCCAGCCCGCCAGCACCAGCATGCCGCCGGCGGCCAGCATGCCCACGCGGTAGAAGCCGATGCGCAGCCCGTTGGCCACGCCGTACTGGCCCTTGGCCAGCAGCTCGATGGTGTAGCCGTCGGTGGCGATGTCGTTGGTGGCCGACAGCACCGTGAAAGCGGCCAGCAGCACCCAGGGCCAGGTCGCGCCCTGCCCCAGCGCCTCGGGCTGGGTCGACAAGGCCAGCAACACGGCGGCCATGCCGGCGTTGGCCCCCGCCATCCAGAACTTGTGGTGGCGCCAGGCGTCCACCAGGGGCGCCCACAGGAACTTCACCGTCCAGGCCAGGCCCAGCAGGCTGAGCAGGCCGATCTCCGCCGTGCCCACCCCCGCCTGGCGCATGTGCACCGGAAGCAGGTCATAGAACAGCCCCAGGGGCAGGCCCTCGGAGAAGTACAGCAGGGCCACCCAGAACATCAGGCGTCGGGTGGTGGCGGGCCGATTGGCGTCGGCAACGGGAGCAGGTGACATGGCCCCGATTGTAGGAATGCCCTTGGAAAGGCCGGGGGAAGGCGGACTTTTTTGCACCTTTGCGCTTCAGAGGGTCGGCCATCATGCCGATAGCCTCTCCGTGATGGCCCGTGGATCTGTCTGCGTGCCCGTCCCCCTCGCAGGAGTCAAGATGAACTTTCGCACCAAAATCTGGATGCTGCCCATCAGCGCAGCGGCCGTCTTCGTGGTTGGCATCACCGTCAGTTTCGTGGTCGGTGAACGCACCTCGGGGGTGCTGGAGCGCCTGCACCAGGTCGACAACCCGCACATGGCCCACGTCCAGACCGTGGACCGCAGCGCCGAGCAGCTGCGCCTGACCCTGCAGACCGCCGCCGCCGAAGGCGAAGCCGACAAGCTCAAAGAAACCGACGCCATGGTCTCGGCCGCCAAGCAGGCCCTCGCCGAGATGGGCAAGCTGCCCGAGAAGGCCGAGGTGGCCAAGGCGCTGGGCTCGGCCTTCGAGGACTACCAGTCGTCGGCCATCGGCGCCACGCGCGCCCTGCTGACGCAGCAGCCCCCGGGCGAGCAGCTCACCAAGATGCAAAGCTCGCTGGGCACGCTGCAAAAGCTGCTGGATGAGCACAAGGCCTCGGCCAAGGGGGCCATCGACGCCTCGCAAGCCTCGGCCCGCGCGGGGGTGGACACCAACCTGTGGGTGACCCTGCTGACCGGCGTGATCGTGCTGGGCGTGCTGGGTGTGGCGTCTGCGGCCATCGTGTCCTCCGTCTGGAAGGACCTGGGCGACGAGCCCAGCACCCTGCGCGACATGGTCAGCCGCATCGCCGACGGCCACCTGGACATGCAACTGCACCACCAGGCGGGCGACACCGACTCGCTGCGCGCCTCGGTGGTGTCGATGACGCACAAGCTGCGCGACACCATCAGCGTCATCCGCCAGGCCACCGACTCGATCTCGACGGCCTCCAGCGAGATCGCCACGGGCAACCAGGACCTCTCCAGCCGCACCGAGCACACCGCCTCGAACCTGCAGCAAACCGCCAGTTCCATGGAGGAGCTGACCGGCACCGTGCGCCAGAGCGCCGACGCCGCCCGCCAGGCCAACCAGCTGGCTTCGGGTGCGGCCACCGCCGCTCAGCGCGGTGAGCAGATCGTCTCGCAGGTCGTGGCCAACATGTCGGAGATCGACGGCGCCAGCCGCAAGATCACGGACATCATCACCGTCATCGATGGCATCGCCTTCCAGACCAACATCCTGGCGCTGAACGCCGCCGTCGAAGCCGCCCGCGCGGGTGAACAAGGCCGCGGCTTCGCGGTCGTGGCCGGCGAGGTGCGCACCCTGGCGCAGCGCTCGGCCAACGCCGCCAAGGAAATCAAGACGCTGATCAACGCCTCCAGCGAGAAGGTCGAGTCCGGCTCGAAGCTGGTGCAGGACGCCGGCCACTCGATGGTCGAGATCCTGACCAGCGTGCAGCGCGTGTCGGACATCATCGGCGAGATCAGCGCGGCGTCGACCGAGCAGAGCCAGGGCATCGGCACGGTCAACGTGTCGGTGACGCAGCTCGACCAGATGACGCAGCAAAACGCCGCGCTGGTGGAGCAGTCCGCCGCGGCGGCCGAGAGCCTCAAGGAGCAGGCCACGCGCCTGGCCTCGGCGGTGTCGGCCTTCAAGCTGGGTTCGCACGCCAACACGCACAACCACACGCAGGCACCCGCGCCCAAGGCCGCGACCGAACCCGCCTCCTCGTCGGCTGCGCACGACGCACCCGAGGTGACGGCCAAGGCCGCGGGCGGCCACGGCGCCAAGGCGGCCCTCGCCTCCACCGCTTCGACCTCATCTGCGCTGTCCTCGCCGTCGTCCTCGCCATCGTCCCCATCGCGCCCCCACGCGCCGACCCCGATCGCCGCGGCCGCCAAGGTGGCGCCCCAGGCCAGCGCCAAGGCCAGCCCACCTGCCAACGCCCCTGCCCACGCCTCCGCCAACACAAGCAAGCCGGCCAAACCCGCCGCCACCGCGGGCGCCACCGCCGCGGCCACGCCCGCCAGCTTCACCCCGGCCACCACCGCGCACGACGACGGAGACTGGGAAACCTTCTGAGCCCCCTCGTGGGCACAGGCCAGCAAACAGGCCTGCACACAGGGCGCCGCGAGACGGCGCCTTTTTTTTGCCTCACCCGCTCAAGGTGCTAGGCTGCTGCCGCCTGCTTCAGTCGACGTGCACCCGCCCCATGTCACCCCCCCTCGCCCGGCCCGACCCCTTGCGTTTCGCCGCCAACCTCTCCTGGCTCTACACCGACCTGCCCTTCCTGGCGCGCCTCGATGCGGCCGCCCGCGACGGCTTCACCGGCGTGGAATGCCTCTTCCCGCACGAGCACCCCACCGGCGAGCTCCGCGCCCGCCTGGCCGACAACGGCCTGGCGCTGGTGCTCTTCAACGCCGAGCCGGGCGACTGGGCCGCGGGCGAGCGCGGCCTGGCCGGCGTGCCGGGCCGCGAGGCCGACTTCCGCACCCACCTGCTGTCCGCCCTCGATCGGGCCGAGGCGCTGGGCTGCCCCCGCATCCACGTCATGGCCGGCTTGTGCGCGCCATCGGCCCCCACCGCGCGGGCCGACGCCCAGGCCGCCCTCGCCACCTCCTGGCGCACCTATGAAGCCAACCTGCGCTGGGCCGCCGAGCAGGCCGCCGCCGCGGGGCGCCACCTGACCATCGAGCCCATCAACCCGCGCGACATGCCCGGCTACCTGCTGACCCACCAGGCGCAGGCACACGGGTTGATCCAGCGCATCGGCTCGCCGCACCTGCAGGTCCAGATGGACCTATACCATTGCCAGATCGTCGAAGGCGACGTGAGCATGAACCTGCGGCGCTGGCTGCCATCCGGCCAGGTGGGTCACCTGCAGATCGCCGCCGTGCCCGACCGGGGCGAACCCGACGAAGGCGAACTCAGCCACCCCTGGGTCTTCGCCGAACTCAGGCGGCTGGGCTGGGCCGGCTGGATCGGCTGCGAGTACCGCCCGCGCCGCGCACCCCAAGCCGATGCCCCCGGTCAGGCCACCACGGCCGGACTGGGCTGGTTGCGCGCAGCGAACCGCGCACCTTGATCCGCCATGAAAGGAGTACACGTCATGCTGGTCGACTTCCCCTCCACCGTCCGCACCCGCGACGGCCTGGACCTCGTCACCCACCACTGGCCGCTGGCCGGTGCCCGCCCGGCCCCCGGGGTCGTGCTGATCGTGCACGGCCTGGGCGAACACGGCGGGCGCTACGCACACGTGGCCAAGCACCTCAACCAGCACGGCTGGGCGGTGGCGGCCTTCGACCACCGAGGACACGGTCGCTCCCCAGGCAAACGCGGCGCCCTCCAGGACCACCACGACTTCCTGCATGACCTCGCTGCGGTGGTCGACGCCACCCGGCGCGCCTACCCCGGGCGCCCGCTGGTGCTGCTGGGCCACAGCCTGGGCGGCGCCATCGCGGCGCGATTCGTGGCGGCCCTGGCCCAGCCGACCCCCTCAACCGAGGCCGTCACCTGGGCCCGACCGGTGGACGCCCTGGTGCTGTCGTCCCCCGCGCTGGCCATCCCGATCAGCCAGGTGCAAAAGCTGCTGCTGGCCACCATCGGCCAGCTCACCCCGGACGTGGCCGTCTCCAACGGCCTGCAGCCCGCCTGGATCTGCCACAACCCCGCCACCGTGGCCGCCTACCTGGCGGACCCGCTCGTGCACGACCGCGTCACCGGCCGCCTGAGCTCGTGGCTGCTGGAAGCCGGCGAGGTCGTGCGCCAGCGCGCCCCCCAGTGGGCCACGCCCACGCTCATCATGTGGGGCGGCCAGGACCGCTGCGTGCGGCCCGAGGGCTCGGCCGAGTTCGCCCGCAGCGCCCCCGCCAGCGTGGTGCAACACCGCCCCTGGCCCACGCTGTCGCACGAGATCTTCAACGAGGTCGAACAAGGCGAGGTGCTGCAGGCCCTCAGCGACTGGCTGGCCCAGCACGTGGGCCGCTGAAAAAGGAGGATGATCGAGGGTTGGCATGTCGCCGCCCTTTTGCCTCCTCCTCAAGCACCCCATGGCACTCAAAGCCACCATCTACAAGGCCCAGATTCAGCTGGCCGACATGGACCGCCACGTCTACGCCGACACGGCCATGACCATCGCGCGCCACCCCTCCGAAGCCGACGAGCGCATGATGATCCGCGTGCTGGCCCTGGCCCTGAACTGGCCGGCCGACACCTCGGAGGGCACGCTGGAGCTCGCCAAGGACATGTGGGAGCCCGACGAGCCGGCGCTGTGGCACAAGAACTTCTCCGACGAGATCCTGCATTGGGTGGAAGTCGGCCAGCCCGACGACAAGCGCCTGATGAAGGCCGCCGGACGCGCGCGCAAGGTCAGCCTTTACGCCTTCCAGAGCAGCACCCCGGTGTGGTGGAGCGGCATCGCCAACAAGCTCACCCGGGCGCAGAACCTGACCGTCTGGCAGGTGCCGCACGAGCAGAGCCAGGCCCTGGCCAAGCTGGCCACGCGCAGCATGCAGCTGCAGTTCACCGTGCAGGACGGCACCGTGTGGGTCAACGACGGCGAAGAAACCGTCGAGATCGCGCCGCTCAAGCTGATGGGCCCCGAGGCGTGAGCGTGGCCTGAGTGGGACTGGCGTCGAACTTGGGCGGGTAAACCCGTTCATTTCCGGGCTTCGGTTAACACCCCTTCGATCAACATGGGCAAACCAGGGGGCACATGTGCGCCCCGCTGGCAGCCGCCTCGGACGGGCGTGTCACCTCATCACGGGGCGGCACCAGCCACGCGTTCACCGGGCGGACCGGTGAGGCATCCGACCGAGGCTTTGTTCCTCCTCGATGGGTATCACAAGCACATGTTGACCTGGTTCCAACAACTCAGCGTGGCAGCGCGCCTGCGCATGCTCGCCTTCTTCTCCGTCTTCGGCCTGCTGGCCGTGTCCCTGGGACTGATGTGGACGGCCTACCAACAAAAACTCGATGACCGGCGCACGGCCGTGCAGCAGACCGTGGAGGTCGCGCACGCCGTCGTGCAATGGGCGCACGCCCAGGCCGAAGCCGGCAAGCTCAGCCCCGAAGCCGCCCAGCAGCAGGCCCTCTCGGCCATCGACCGCCTGCGCTACGGCAAGACCGAGTACTTCTGGGTCAACGACCTCGACGGTCGCATGATCCACCACCCGATCAAGCCCCAGCTCAACGGCCAGAACGTCAACGAGATGAAGGACCCCAACGGGGTCTACCTCTTCCAGCGCTTCAACGACGTGGCCCGCCAGGCCGGTGCGGGCTTCGTGTCCTACCAGTGGCCCAAGCCCGGCGTGGAGGCGCCGGTCGACAAGGTCTCCTACGTCAAGGCCTTCGCGCCGTGGCGCTGGGTCGTCGGCTCCGGGCTCTACATCGACGACCTGGAAAACGCCTTCCGCGCCCAGGTGATCGGCAGCGTGGCGTTCACCCTGTTGATCGCCCTGATCGTGTGGGGCGCCAGCGAGTGGACCGCCCGCGAACTCAGCCGCGGCGTGCACGAAGCCGTCGACCGGGCCGAGGCCATCGCGCAGGGGGACCTCGGCGTCTCCAGCGAGGCCCACCCCCTGGCGCAGGGCGACAACGAGATCTCGCGCCTGCTCAAGGCCATGGACCGCATGGGCCAGCAGCTCAGCCTCACCCTCGGCCAGGTGCGCGACAGCGTCGACAACGTCGCGCTGGCCAGCCACCAGATCGCCGTGGGCAACCAGGACCTCAACCACCGCACGGAGCAAGCGGCCTCCCGCCTGCAGCACACCGCCTCGTCGATGGAGCAGCTCAGCGGCACGGTGACGCTCAACGCGCAGTCCTCGACGTCCGCGCAGGAGATGGCCTCCGACGCCGCCAACCAGGCGCGCCGCGGCGGCGAGGTCGTGGCCCAGGTGGTCAACACCATGGAGGCCATCCACGGCAGCGCGCGCAAGATCACGGACATCATCACCGTCATCGACGGCATCGCCTTCCAGACCAACATCCTGGCGCTCAACGCCGCGGTGGAGGCCGCGCGGGCGGGCGAACAAGGACGCGGCTTCGCGGTCGTGGCTGGCGAGGTGCGCACCCTGGCGCAGCGTTCGGCCAACGCCGCGCGCGAGATCAAGAGCCTGATCCAGGCCTCCACCGAGCACGTCGAGTCGGGCGCGGCCCTGGTGCACGACGCCGGCCAGACCATGCAGTCCATCGTGGCCTCGGTCGACCGGGTGGCCGGCCTGATCCACGGCATCGCCCACGCCACGCAGGAGCAAAGCCAGGGTGTGGGCACCATCCACTCGGCGGTGACGCAGCTCGACGAGATGACGCAACAGAACGCGGCCCTGGTCGAGCAGTCGGCGGCGGCCGCCGGCAGCTTGAAAGATCAGGCCGAGTCCCTGGCGCGGGTGGTGGGCCGCTTCAAGCTGGCCCAAGTGAGCTGATTGATTTGATTGGGCTGAGCCTGCTCAAGTTGCGCCGGGCAACGGCCGATGACCCTGCAGGCTCCAACTCAAGAGGCGATCCACGTGCCCCAACCCGTCGCAATCCACCCCCATGGGCCCAGCGGCTTCCCGAGTGACTTCGTCGCCCTGGAAGGCTCGGCCCGAGACTGCCTGGATTGTGGGCGAGGCGAGCGCGTGGGCTTCGATTTCGAGTACGCCTTCCAGCCCATCGTGAACCTGGAGAGCGGCCTCGTCTTCGCCCACGAGGCGCTGGTGCGCGGCCCGGGCGGGGAAAGCGCCGCGTCGGTGCTGGCCCAGGTGACCGAGGACAACCGCTACCGCTTCGACCAGGCCTGCCGCGTCAAGGCCATCAAGGGCGCCGCCGAGCTGGGCATCACCGAGCACGTCTCCATCAACTTCCTGCCCAACGCCATCTACAAACCGGAGCTGTGCATCCGCACCACCCTGGCCGCGGCCCGGGCCCACGGCTTCCCGGTCGAGCGGATCATCTTCGAGGTGACCGAGGGCGAGCGCGTGGAGGACGGCCCCTGGTTCGCCCAGATCCTGCGCGAATACAAGCGCATCGGCTTCAAGACCGCCATCGATGACTTCGGCGCGGGCTACGCCGGGCTGCGGCTGCTGGTGGACTTCCAGCCCGACCTGATCAAGATCGACATGGACCTGATCCGGGGCGTGGAGCGGTCCGCCCCCAGGCAGGCCATCGTCAAGCACCTCACGCGCCTGTGCGCCGAGATGCAGATCGAGGTGATCGCCGAGGGCGTGGAGACGACCTCGGAGCGAGACTTCCTGATGGACGCCGGCATCCACCTCATGCAGGGCTACCTGTTTGCCAAGCCGGCGTTCAAAGCGCGGGCCACCGTGAACCCGGCCCTCCTGAGGCGGCCATGAGCGGGTGCTGAGGCGGGGGCCCAAACACCCCGCAGCAGCGTCAGAGCACAGCAGCGAAGGCCGCGGCCACGCGGTCCACGTTGTTCGCGTTCAGGCCCGCGGCGCACATGCGGCCCGAGCGCAGCACGTACACGCCGTGCTCGGTGCGCAGCGCGTCGGCCTGCTCGGGCGACACCCCCGTGTAGCTGAACATGCCGCGCTGGTCGATGAAGTAGCGCACATCCAGCCCCGGCTTGCGGTGCGCCAGCTTCGCCACCACGCCGTCGTGCAGCCGCTGGCGCATCACCTGGATGCGCTGGCGCATCTCACTCAGCTCGTCGGACCACAGCTGGCGCAGCTCGGCCGACTGCAGCACGCGGGCCACGATCTGCGCACCATGCGTGGGCGGGCTGGAGTAGTTGCGGCGCACCGCTGCCATCAATTGACCCAGCACCAGCTGGGCCTGCGCCTTGTCCGGGCAGACGACGCTGAGGCCGCCCACGCGTTCGCCGTACAAGGAAAAGCTCTTGGAAAACGAGTTGGCCACGAAGAAGCTCACGCCCGCATCGGCCAGCGCGCGCAGGGCGAAAGCGTCTTCCTCGATGCCGTCACCGAAGCCCTGGTAGGCGATGTCGAGGTAGGGCAACAGCCGGCGCTTTTTCAGCACCTCGATGAGCTGCGTCCATTGCGCGTTGTTGAGGTCCACGCCGGTGGGGTTGTGGCAGCAGGCGTGCAGCAGCACGATGCTCTGGGCCGGCAGCGCGTCGATGGCGGCCAGCATGGCGTCGAACTTCAGGCCCTTGGTGGCCGCGTCGTAATACGGGTAGGTGTTGACCTGGAAACCCGCGCCTTCGAACATGGCGCGGTGGTTGTCCCAGGTCGGGTCGCTCACCCACACCTGCGAGTCGGGGAAGTAGCGCTTGAGGAAGTCCCCCCCGACCTTCAGGCCGCCCGAGCCCCCCAGGGTCTGGATCGTGGCGATGCGCCCGCCCTTCACCGCCTCGTGGTCGGCGCCGAACAGCAACTCCTGCACGGCCTGGCGGTAGCCCACGTGCCCCGTCATCGGCAGGTAGGGCTTGGGGCCGATGTTCGACAGCAGGGCCGACTCGGCCTCGCGCACCGCGCCCATCACCGGCAAGCGGCCTTCGTTGTCGAAGTAGATGCCGATGGACAGGTTGATCTTGTCCTGACGGGGGTCCTTCTGGAAATCTTCGTTCAGCGTGAGGATGGGGTCGCCGGGGTAGGCGTCAACGTGCAGAAACATGGGGGCTCCTGTGGGGATCCTGGGGGTCCGGAGGGGGCGAAACGCCGCGAGGCCCCATTATCGAACGGCCTCGTCGCCCATCCGTGACGCGCGCCCCTTCAGTTCGACGCCGAAGCAGCCGATCCTGCAGACAGGGGGCGGCCTCACCGGAGTCACTGCGTCCCACCACGAGGCGCGCACCATGACCCATCCTGGCCAAGACGAGTCCGCCCGACTGCGGGCACTGCAGCGACTGGAGCTGCTGGAGACGCCCACCGACCCCGAGCTCGATCGCCTGACGAGGGCCATCGCCGCGAGCCTGGACAGCCCCATCTGCCTGATCTCCCTGGTTGACGGCCACCGCATGTGGTTCAAATCCCGCGTGGGCTGCGACGTGCCGCAAGCCCCTCGCCACGGCAGCCCCTGCGCCCACGTGGTGGACAGCCGCCTGCCGCTGACCTGCGCCGACCTCGCCCTCGACGCCCGCTTCGCCGACCACGCGCGGGGCCGGCAGGGACAAGGGCCCGGCCCCGTGCGTTTCTACGCGGGCGTGCCCTTGTGTTTCAGCGAGCAGGTGGTCGGCACCCTGTGCGTGATGGACCCTCGCCCCCGCCCCGACTTCGGCGCCGACAGCCAGGCCCTGCTGGCCGACTTCGGCCAGATCGTGTGCGACGCCATCCGCGCGCGGCTGATCAAGTTGCAGGCCCAGCGCGAACGCGCCCTGTTCGCAGACGGCCCCGTGGCCGCGCTGGTCTGGAGCGAGCACCCCAGTCAGCCGAGGCTCCAGCACCGCTCGGAAAACCTCGCCAAGGTCATGGGGCCGGAGGTGGCCATCGCGCTGACCGCCGGCGCCACCCTGGAATCCTGCGTGGACCCGCGCGACGCCGCCGACGTGCGCCTGGCCCTGCTCAGCCACAGCCGCTCGCGCCTGCCGCAGAACCAGACCCGCTTTCGCCTGAACGTGGACGGCCGCTGGATCCAGCTCCTCACCTTCGGGGACCACGACGCCGAGGGCGGCCTTCAGCGCATCCGCGGCTACCTCAGCGACGTCACCCGGCAAAAGCAACTGGAAGCCACCATCGAGTCCACCAAGGAGCGTTTGCACCTGGCCATGGAGTCGGCCCGCATCGGCTCCTGGGACATGGACCTGGTCGCCCAGAAGCGGCTGTGCAGCCCCCGCGTGGCCAGCATGATCGGCCTGCGCCACGAGGAACTGGAGCTCACCCTGGACGAGTGGATGGCCCTGGTTCACCCCTTCGACCGCCCCGGTCTGATGGAGAAAGTCGCCACCCGGCTGGCCATGAGCGATGAAGAAATGGCCGCCCAGCGGGAGCTGTTCTCCGTCGAGTACCGCCTGCGCCACAAGCAAGGCCACCACATCTGGGTGCAGAGCTGCGCCAGACTGGTCTCGCGCGACCCCATGGGCCGCCCGGCCCGCATCGTTGGCACCCTCATCGACATCACCGACGCCAAGGCCGCCGAGCAACTGCGCAGCCGCCAACAGCGCCTGCTGTCCCTGGTCAACGCCACCCAGCGCACTTTTCTGCAAGACAAGAGCCTGACGGCGGCCTGTGAGGCGCTGTTCGAGCCGCTGCTGCAACTCACCGAAAGCCGATTCGGCTTCATTGGCCTCGTCGAGCCGGGCGAAGGCGGCCAGTTGGTGCTGCGCGTGCCCTCCGTCGCCAACATCAGCTGGGACACCTCCAGCCACCACTGGCACCAGCGCCACAAGCACGCAGGCACCGGCGTGCGGTTCACCCAGATGGACAACCTGTTCGGCCACGTCGTCACCCGCAACGCGGTGCTGTGCACCAACGACGCGTTCAACCACCCCGCCAACGGCAGCAGCCTGCCCGGCATCCCCGAGCTGCAGACCTTCCTGGGCGTGCCCCTGCGCCACGACGGCCGCGTGGTGGGCCTCATCGCGCTGGGCAACCGCCAGGAAGGCTACGAGCCCGCCATGGTGCAGATGCTGGAGCCCCTGACCCTGACCCTGGGCACCCTCATCCACGCCCGCGCGGTGGAAGAAGAGCGCGCCCGGGCCGAGCGGCAGCTGGTGGTTCAGGCCACGGTGGACGCCCTCACCGGGCTGGCCAACCGCCGCCGCTTCTTCGACGTGACCGACAGCCTGCTGTCGCAATGCCGCCGCTACGGCACCCCCGCCACCGTGGCCCTGATGGACCTGGATCACTTCAAACAAGTCAACGACCGGCACGGCCACGCCATGGGCGACGCGGTGCTGAAGGCCTTCGCCAGCGTCTTGCTGGAGGTGCTGCGAGAAAGCGACCTGCCGGCCCGCGTGGGCGGCGAGGAGTTCGCGGTGCTGCTGCCCTCCACCACCGCAGAAGAAGCCCGGGTGCCGCTGGAGCGCATCCGCCAGCTGCTGGCCAACCGGGTGATCGAGTTCGGCGGCCACTCGGCGCGCGTCACCGTGAGCATCGGCCTGAGCGAATGGCGAGAGGAGCTGAGCTCGCCCGACGCCTGGCTGGCGCAGGCCGACCGGGCGCTCTACGCGGCCAAGGACGGCGGGCGCAACCGGCTGTGCATCGCCGACTCGCCAGAGAAGGCCCCGAGCGCGACGACGCGCTGATTTGCCGGTATCGTGTGGCGCAACACACCAACGGAGCCCCCCTCATCATGCAAACCCGCGCAGCCGTGGCCTGGAAAGCAGGCGCCCCCCTGACCATCGAAACCGTGGACCTGGCGGGCCCGCGCGAGGGCGAGGTGCTCGTCGAAGTCAAGGCCACCGGCATCTGCCACACCGACTACTACACCCTCTCGGGCGCCGACCCCGAAGGCCTCTTCCCCGCCATCCTGGGCCACGAAGGCGCCGGCGTGGTGGTGGACGTGGGCCCGGGCGTCAAGGGCCTGCGCAAGGGCGACCACGTCATCCCCCTCTACACACCCGAGTGCCGCGAGTGCAAGTTCTGCCTGAGCCGCAAGACCAACCTGTGCCAGAAGATCCGCTCCACACAAGGCAAGGGCCTGATGCCCGACGGCACCTCGCGCTTCTCGCTCAACGGGCAACCCATCCTGCACTACATGGGCACGTCCACCTTCGCCAACCACATCGTCGTGCCCGAGATCGCGCTGGCCAAGGTGCGTGAAGACGCCCCCTTCGAGACCATCTGCTACATCGGCTGCGGCGTGACCACCGGCATCGGCGCGGTGCTGTTCACGGCCCAGGTGGAGGCGGGCGCCAACGTGGTCGTCTTCGGCCTGGGCGGCATCGGCCTGAACGTGATCCAGGGCGCCAAGATGGTCGGCGCCGACAAGATCATCGGCGTCGACCTCAACCCCGAGCGCGAGGCCATGGCCCGCCAGTTCGGCATGACGCACTTCCTCAACCCCAAGGACATCGAGGCCGCCGGCGGCAACATCGTCGACGCCATCGTGCAGCTGACCGATGGCGGCGCCGACTACAGCTTCGAGTGCATCGGCAACACGAAGGTGATGCGCCAGGCGCTGGAGTGCACGCACAAGGGCTGGGGCCGCAGCATCATCATCGGCGTGGCCGAGGCCGGCGCCGAAATCGCCACCCGCCCCTTCCAGCTGGTGACGGGTCGCAAGTGGGAGGGCTCGGCCTTCGGCGGCGCGCGCGGCCGCTCCGACGTGCCCAAGATCGTCGACTGGTACATGGACGGCAAGATCAACATCGACAGCCTGATCACGCACAAACTCAAGCTCGAGCAGATCAACGAAGGCTTCGACCTGATGAAGCGTGGCGAGTCCATCCGCTCGGTCGTCGTCTTCTGAACGGAGATCGGGCATGAGCACGCTGGAACTCCTCAGCGAACACGCCTGCTTCGGCGGCGTGCAGCGCTTCTACCGCCACGCCTCGGGCGCCATCGGCCTGCCGATGCAGTTCGGGGTCTACCTGCCGCCGCAGGCCCTCTTGCCCGACGCCCAGGTGCCCGTGCTGTTCTACCTGGCGGGGCTGACCTGCACGGAAGAGACCTTCGCCATCAAGGCGGGGGCGCAGCAGCACGCGGCTCGGCACGGCCTGGCCATCGTCACGCCCGACACCAGCCCGAGGGGCACCGAGCTGCCCGGCCAGGCCGACAGCTGGGACTTCGGCGTGGGCGCCGGCTTCTACCTGGACGCCACCGAGCGCCCCTGGTCGGCGGCCTGGCAGATGGAGACCTACGTGAGTGAGGAGCTGCACCAGCTGGTGGGCAAGCACCTGCCGGTGGACCTGGCGCGCGCGGGCATCTTCGGACACTCCATGGGCGGCCACGGCGCGCTGACGCTGGCGCTGCGCCGCCCCGGCCAGTACCGCAGCGTCTCGGCCTTCGCGCCGATCGCCAACCCGGTGAACTGCCCCTGGGGGCAGAAGGCGTTTGCGGGCTACCTGGGCGCAGACCGCGGCACCTGGCTGGCCCACGACGCCACCGAGCTGATCAGCCAGCACCCGATGGCGCCCTACCCCGAGGGCGTCCTGATCGACCAGGGCCTGGCCGACAAGTTCCTGCCCACCCAGCTGCACCCCGAGGCCTTCGAGGCCGCGTGCAAACAGCTCGGCCAGCCGCTGACGCTGCGCCGCCACGCCGGCCACGACCACGGCTACTACTTCATCCAGAGCTTCGTGGGGGACCACATCGCGCACCATGCGCGAGCGTTGGGCGCCTGAGCGTCAGGCCGTCGGCCCGCCCGACCCCGCCCGAGACGCCTCTCCGACCGGCGAGCGCACCACAAGTGAGCCGGGCGGCGCCAGCTGTGGCCCGCGGCTCAATCGAAGATGCTGTCCAGCCAGGACCGCTTGCGACGGCCCTGCGTGCTGCGACCGTGCCCGTGGTCGGAGTCGACGAAGTCGGGCCGCGATCGGTTGGGCGCGCTGGCGGCCGGGGGCGGCACCATCGCGGCCGAGCGCTCGATCAGCTTGTCGAGCTCCCCGCGGTCCAGCCACACGCCGCGGCATCGGGGGCAGTGGTCGATCTCGACGCCTTGGCGATCGCTCATGAGCAGCGTGGTGTCGGTGCAAACGGGGCATTTCATGGTGATCTCCTGGTGAGGGTCAGGGGGCACAGGGTGAGCGCGTCCCTTGGTCGTTCGGCGTCAACCTTCGTGATTGATGAGGCGCTGGCGCATTCGACGCGAATCATGTTCACGCCGCCACAGGCGCATCAGGAACCGCGCCGCACGCGCCAAGGCGCTGTCCAGCGCGGTGCGCCAGTCGCTGGCCACGGCGGTGACGACAACCGATCCTGAGCCGTCCGTTCGAAGCTCCACCTGACAGCGCTTGTCTATGCCGCCACGGGGGCCATTGACGTCGGACATCTGCACATCGGCGCGCGGCACCAGCCACCCCAGGCGACGCAGCACGAAGCGAACGCGGCGCTCGGCGAGGTCGCGCAGTTCCGTGGCCTCAGGGTGGCGGGACTTGAAGAGGACTTTCATCTGCGATCTCCATCGGTTGTGGGATGGATCGAATGTGACGCGATGTCCCGCCGCGAAAAAGCAGAATTTGTGTGAACCGAACATCGGATAAACCTGAACGAAGGTGATGCGTCAGGCGTTCGCTGCGCCATCACGGCAACGCCGCGTCCAGCACCTGCATCACCAGCGGGTGATGCTGTCCGCGGCGTGATCGGATGGCGTGAATCTCCTCCTTGACGCCGTCGCTGCCACCGAGCAAGCGCAGCCCGCGCATCAGGCCGACGTCTTCGGCGCCCAGTCGGCTGACGGGGAACACGCCCAGGCCCCGTGCCGCAAAGACGGCGAGCAGCGCGCTGTCCTCGAACTCCCCGACGATGCGGGGTCGCAAGCCCTGGGACACGAACCACTGGTCCAGCGCGGGGCGCAAAGCAGAGTGGCCTGTCGGCAGCAGCACCGGCAGGTCATTGAGGCATTGCGGGAATCGTTCGCGCTCGGCCTTGCCGACCAGTCGCGCCGGACCAAACCACTCGACGGGCGACTCGACAAGCCGCTCGCTGGACAAGCGCAGGTTCGGGTTGCGCGGCGCAGCTTGCCCAGCCAGGACCAGGTCCAGGTGATGCAACGCCAGTTCGCTCAAAAGCTGCTCGAACTCGCCCTCATGACAAACCAGGCGCAAATTCGGCGTGGCGAGCACCGGCTCCAGGAGGGCGTGAGCCGCGAGCTTGGAGATGCCGTCCGAGAACCCGACCGCCAGGCGCGCGACCTTGCCACTGGCCGCCTCGCGCACCTCATCTGCGATGCCCTGGCCGAGCTGGAAGATCTCCTCAGCGCGGGCAAAGGCCGCCTGACCTGCTTCGGTGAGCGCCACCCCCCGCCCCGAGGGCTTGAGCAACTGGTGGCCCAGCGACTTCTCCAGCTCACGCACCTGCGCGCTGATGGTCTGCACCGCCATGTCCAGCCGCTCCGCCGCGCGCGCAAAGCCGCCTTCCTTGGTGACGACCCAGAAGTAGTGCAGGTGGCGGTAGTTCAGCATGCGTGCTCCGAATCGGAAAAACCGAAGTCTATATGCGAATAATCCTTGTTTTTCCGAATCCGTTTGATGCCCACACTCCGCTCATTCGAACGTCAACAGCCCACACCCGCCCCTTCCACCCACAACCGCATCCGCACCATGGACACCAGCACCCTCATGCTCGCCGCACTGACCTTTTGCCTGGTTGGCGCCACCCTGCACGCCAGACGCCTTGGCAATGAACGGCGCGACGTCATGCTGCTGGGCGTCTTCAGCGGCCTGATGGGCTCGGGCACGGCCATCTCGGCGATCCTCTGACGCGAAAGGCGAACAAACATGGAATCCTGGCTCCCCTTCCTTGTGTCCGACTTCCTCGGCAAGCCGGCGTGGATCTGGCTTGCCTTCGTCGGCATCGTGGTGGCTTTGCTCGCCTTCGACCTGGGCGTTCTTCACAAGGACGACAAGGAGATCGGCGTGCGCGAGAGCCTGCTGCTGTCGGCCGGCTACATCAGCGTGGCGCTGATCTTCGGCGCCTGGGTGTGGTGGTACCTGGGCGCGCAAAGCGGCATGGATTACTACACAGGCTTCCTGATCGAGAAGTCGCTGTCGATGGACAACGTGTTCGTCATCGCGCTGATCTTCGGCTTCTTCGCGATCCCGCGGCAATACCAGCACCGCGTTCTCTTCTGGGGCATCCTGGGCGTGATCGTGCTGCGCGCCATCATGATCGCGCTGGGCGCCACGCTGGTCAGCCAGTTCAGCTGGGTGCTGTACCTGTTCGGCGCCTTCCTGATCTTCACCGGCATCAAGATGTGGGTCATCGCCGACCACCTGCCGGACATCGAAAACAACCCGCTTCTGAAGTTCCTGAAACGGCACATGCGCGTCACCGACGGCCTGCGTGGCAACGCCTTCTGGGTGCGCGAGGTCGACCCCAAAACGGGCAAGCTGGAGCGCTTCGCAACGCCCCTGCTCCTGGCGTTGGTGCTGGTGGAATTCGTGGACCTGGTCTTCGCGGTCGACTCGGTGCCTGCGATCTTTGCGATCACCACCGATCCCTTCATCGTCTACACCAGCAACATCTTCGCGATCCTGGGCTTGCGGGCGCTGTACTTCGCGCTGGCAGCGATGATTCACCGCTTCAAGTACCTGAAGTACGCGCTGGCTCTGGTGCTGGTGTTCATCGGCAGCAAGATCTTCCTGGTCGGCATCATCGGAAAGATCCCGGCGGTGATCTCCTTGAGCGTGACCTTCGGCCTGATCGCAGGCGGCGTGCTGGTCTCGTTGTGGAAGACGCGCCAAGCGCCCGATGTGGCACAGTCCAGCTGATCGCAGGGCTGCCAATGCGGGGCATGCATTTGAAAGGCAATTTCGATGATTTACGCGATCCTCAAGACCCTGCACCTGCTGTCCATCATCGTGTGGATCGGTGGCATGGTCTTTTCGCATTTCTTCCTGCGTCCCGCGGTCGCACAGCTGGAGGCGCCCGCTCGGCTTCGGCTCATGCACGACGTGCTCGGCCGCTTCTTCCAGGCGGTGCTGGTGGCGTCCTTGCTGACGCTGGTCAGTGGCGTGTGGATGCTGGGGCGCGTCGCCAAGCAGGTGGTGCAAAGCGGCGGCCAATTCGAGATGCCGCTGGCCTGGAGCGTGATGGCGGCGCTCGGCATCGCGATGGTGGCGATCTTCATGCACATCCGCTTCGCGCTTCACAAGCGCCTTGCCCGGGCCGTGGCGGCATCCGATTGGGCCGCCGGCGGCGTGGCGCTGGCGCAGATCCGCACGTGGGTCTCGGTCAACCTCGGCCTGGGGGTGATCGTCGTGATCGTGGCTTTGATGCGCTGGCCCGCCTGAGCTTGAGCACGCGTGAAAACGGTGCAGGAGCGTCCTGCACCGTTTCTCAACCAACACAAGGGGTGGGCGAGGGCGGCGTTCCCAGCCCCTCGCTCCCGCCGTCCCAGGGCCTCAAGCCAGGTCGAAGCGATCCAGGTTCATCACCTTCGTCCACGCGGCCACGAAGTCGCGCACGAACTTCTCACCCGCGTCGGCGCTGGCGTAGACCTCGGCCAGCGAGCGCAGCTGCGAGTTCGAGCCGAACACCAGGTCGGCCACCGTGGCGCTCCACTTGGGCGCACCGGTGCGGGCATCGCGCCCTTCCAGCACGCCTTCGGCGGCGCTTGAGCGTCGCCACGTCGTGCCCATGTCCAGCAGGTTGACGAAGAAGTCGTTGCTCAAGGTGCCCGCGCGCTGGGTGAACACCCCGTGCGCGGCCCCGCCCACGTTGGCGCCCAGCACGCGCAGCCCGCCCACCAGCACCGTCATCTCGGGCGCGGTCAAGGTCAGCAACTGGGCCTTGTCGAGCAGCAACTCGGCGGCCTTGTCGGCCAGGCCAGGGCGCGCGAAGTTGCGGAAGCCATCGGCTTGCGGCTCCAGCACGGCAAACGAGGCGACGTCGGTCTGTGCCTGCGAAGCGTCGGTGCGGCCCGGCGAGAAGGGCACGCTCACGCGCTGGCCCGCAGCCAGGGCCGCGGCCTCGACACCGGCGTTGCCCGCCAGCACGATGAGGTCGGCCAGCGAAACCTGCTTGCCACCGGCGTTGGCCGCGTTGAAGGCCTGCTGGATGCCCTCCAGCTTGGCCAGCACCGGCGCGAGCTGCGCCGGCTGGTTCACGTCCCAGTCCTTCTGAGGCGCCAGGCGGATGCGCGCGCCGTTGGCGCCGCCGCGCTTGTCGCTGCCGCGGAAGGTCGAGGCCGAAGCCCAGGCGGTGGACACCAGCTGGGAGACGCTCAGGCCGCTGGCCAGCACCTGGGCCTTGAGCGCGGCCACGTCCTGCTCGTTGACGAGCGGGTGGTTGACGGCGGGCACGGGGTCTTGCCAGATCAGCTCTTCCTGGGGCACCAGCTTGCCCAGGTAGCGGGCGCGCGGGCCCATGTCGCGGTGGGTCAGCTTGAACCAGGCGCGGGCGAAGGCGTCGGCGAAGGCGGCCGGGTCGGCCAGGAAGCGCCGCGAGATCTTCTCGTAAGCCGGATCGAATCGCAGGGCCAGGTCGGCCGTGGTCATCATGGGCTGGTGGGACTTGGCAGGGTCGTGCGCGTCGACCACGGTGCCGGCGCCGGCGTTGCCCTTGGGCTTCCACTGGTGGGCGCCGGCGGGGCTCTTGGTCAGCTCCCACTCGTGGCCGAAGAGGGTCTCGAAGTAGCCGTTGTCCCAGGTGGTGGGCTTGGGCTTCCAGGCCCCTTCGATGCCGCTGGTGGTGGTGTGCGCGCCCTTGCCGGAGCCGAACTGGTTGATCCAGCCCAGGCCCATGGCCTCGATGGGGGCGCCTTCCGGCTCGGGGCCGACGAGCTTGGGGTCACCCGCGCCGTGGGCCTTGCCGAAGGTGTGGCCGCCGGCCACCAGGGCGACGGTTTCTTCGTCGTCCATGGCCATGCGGGCGAAGGTGTCGCGCACGTCGTGGGCCGAGGCCAGCGGGTCGGGGTTGCCGTCCGGGCCCTCGGGGTTGACGTAGATGAGGCCCATCTGCACGGCGCCCAGGGGGTTGGCCAGCTCGCGATCGCCGCTGTAGCGGCTGTTGGCTTTGTCGCTGGTGGCCAGCCACTCGGCTTCGGGGCCCCAGTCGATGTCGATTTCAGGCTCCCAGATGTCGGGTCGACCGCCAGCGAAGCCGAAGGTCTTCAAGCCCATGCTCTCCATGGCGACCGTGCCAGCCAGCACGAACAGGTCGGCCCAGGACAGCTTCTTGCCGTACTTCTGCTTGAGCGGCCACAGCAGGCGACGGGCCTTGTCGAGGTTGCCGTTGTCCGGCCAGCTGTTGAGGGGCGCAAAGCGCTGCGAACCCGAGCCCGCGCCACCGCGGCCGTCGTGGATGCGGTAGGTGCCCGCGGCGTGCCAGGCCATGCGCACGAACAGGGGGCCGTAGTGGCCGTAGTCGGCCGGCCACCAGTCCTGCGAGTCGGTCATCAGGGCCTTGAGGTCGGCCACGACGGCGTCGAGGTCCAGCGTCTTGAAGGCTTCGGCGTAGTCGAAGGCCTCGCCCATGGGGCTGGAGAGCGCCGAGTGCTGGTGCAGGATGGCCACGTTGAGCTGGTTGGGCCACCAGTCGCGGTTGCCGCGCGCACCGGCCGTGGCCTGTCGGGCCTCACCGGCGTGGAAGGGGCATTTCGCTTCGTTCGACATCGCTGTCTCCTTGGGTTGTGAGCTGTGGAGTGATGCGTCAGTCTAAGAAGCTTGCGCCCCTTCGCTCAAGCTGTAAATCTCTATGCCGGCGATAGGCCCCAGGGGGCCGTCGCCGAGCCCTGGCCTCAAACCCCGTGGTCCTTGAGCCAGTCGAAGGCCAGCTTTTGCGCGTAGGTGGCCGCGTTCTTGTCGTAGGTCGGCCGGTAATCGGCGTTGAAGCCGTGGTTCACGTTGGGGAACACGACGATCTCGGAGCCGCTGCCCGACTTGGCGATGCCGGCGCGCATCTGGTCGACCACGTTCATCGGGATGAAGGCGTCGATGCCCGAGTACAGGCCCAGCACCGGCACCTTGATCTGCTCGGCGAACTCGACCGGGTCCTGCGGCTTGATGTCGGACTTCATGCCGCTGAGCAGGCCGTAGTAGGCCACCGCGGCCTTGAGGCGGGGGTTGTGCTTGGCGTAAATCCAGGCCGTGCGCCCGCCCCAGCAGTAGCCCACCAGGCCCACGCGCTTGACGTCGGCCTGCTTGCTGGCCCCGGCGAACGCGACGGCGGCGTCCAGGTCGGCGCACACCTGCGCGTCGGGCACCTTGGAGACCACGGTCGACAGGATCTGGCCGATGTCGCTGAGCTTGGAGACGTCCCCCTGGCGCGCGAACATCTCCGGTGCGATGGCGTAGTAGCCCATCTTGGCGTAGCGGCGGCACATGTCCTTGATGTGCTCGTGCACGCCGAAAATCTCCTGCACCACCAGCACCACCGGGTACTTGCCCGGCTTCTTGGGCACGGCGCGGTAGGCCGGGATGTGGCCGTCGGCCACGGGCACCTTCACCTCGCCGGCGATGAGGCCCTGGCTGTCGGTGGTGATGGCCTGGGCCAGCACCGGCTGCGAGGCCACGGCGAAGCCGCTGGCCAGGGTGGTCATCACGAAGGCGCGGCGGGACAGGCCAGCAGACAGGCCCGAGGAAAAGCCATCGGCCACAGCGGCTTGAACGGGGTTCTGGAAATCGATCGGCCGGGTGCCGTAGTCCATCAGCTTCATGGGTGTCCTTGTGGGTGGGTGGGTGGAGGAAAGAAGGAAAAGGAAGGAAAGGGGGGCCCTGCGCTGCGCCAGCGCGCTCAGGCGCCCAGGGCCTTGAGCACGTCGTCGTTGAGGGATTTGGGCGTGTCGGTCGGGGCGTAGCGGCCCAGCACCTGGCCGTCGCGGCCGATGAGGAACTTGGTGAAGTTCCACTTGATGGCCTTGGTGCCCAGGATGCCCGGGGCCTCCTTGACCAGCCACTGGTACAGCGGGTGCGCGGCCGGGCCGTTGACATCGACCTTGGCCATCATCGGGAAGCTCACGCCGTAGTTGAGCTGGCAGAACGACGCGATCTGGTCCTCGCTGCCCGGGTCCTGCGAGCCGAACTGGTTGCACGGGAAACCCAGCACGACCAGCCCCTTGTCCTTGTGGGCCTGCCAGAGTTTTTCCAGGCCCTCGAACTGGGGCGTGAAGCCGCACTTGCTGGCGGTGTTGACGATGAGGATGACCTGGCCACGGTACTGGTCGAGCTTGACGGGCTGGCCGGTGATGGAGGTGGCGTCGAAATCAAAGAGGGTGCTCATGGGATGAGATGGGGTGGGATGGAGCGAAGGCTGCAGGATGGACCACATCGTAGCCACCCCGACGTCATCAGGGTGAAAGCCGGGAATCCCCGCAGGCTGGCACGGGTGGTCAAGCACACTGGAAATGCCTACACTGAACCGCTCAGAAAATCACCCCGCCAACGGGGGAGAACACACCAAGAGGAGCGCCGACATGACCCAGCCCCACGCGACCGACAGCCCCCGAAGGACCCTGCCCGTCGGGATCTCGGAGTCCATGTCCGACGACGCCCACCGCCTGCTCGAAGAGCTGCACGCCCGCCAGGACGCTTTCGAGCAGCAGGCCCAGCTGGTGCGGCAGCTGCAGACCGCGCTGCAGCGCTCGCAGGGCACGAACCAGGAACTCGCGCTGGTGGCCGACCGCGTCACCGACGCCATCCTCATCTGCGACACGCACCGCTGCATCAGCTGGGTCAACCCCGCCTTCACGCGCCTGACCGGCTTCACGCTGACCGAGTGCCACGGTCAGCTGCCCGAGGAGCTGCTCAGCGGCCCGCACACCGACGCGGCCACCGTTGCCCAGGTCAACCAGAGCCTGGCCCAGGGCGCCAGCGTGGAGCGCCTGGAGGTCTGCCACCACCGCAAGGACGGCGAGCCCTTCTGGGTGCGCCGCTCGGTGCAGCCCGTGCACGGCCCCGACGGGCAGGTCAGCCGCTACATCGAGGTGCTGACCGACATCTCCGAGCCGCGCCGCGCCGACGCCGAACACGCCCGCCGCCTGGAGGCCGAGGTGGCGCTGGCCGCCAAGGTCGACTTCCTGGCCCGCATGAGCCACAGCATGCGCTCGCCGCTCAACGCCATCCTGGGCTTCTCGCAGCTGCTGGAGATGGCCGGCACCGACCTGCCCGAGCCGCAGCAGCGCCACCTGCAGCACATCGCCACAGCCGGCCAGCAGATGCTCTCGCTGCTCGACCAGGCCCTGGACTTCGCCCAGCTCGACGACCGGGCCGTGGGCATCCGCCCGCAGCGCCTGGAGCTGACGGTGATGCTCAAGGAGATCCGCGCCGCACTCGAAGACGACGCCGCCGCGCAGTCGATCACCGTGGTCATCGACTGCCCGCCCATGACCGCCTGGGCCGACCCGCAACACACCCGGGCCATCCTGACGAATCTGGTGCGCAACGCCATCCAGTACAGCCCCGAGGGCTCGACCGTGTGGCTGACCGGCAAGCCCTCGCCCGACGAGCGCGTGGGCGTCATCGAGATCCGCGACCAGGGCTTCGGCATCGACCAGGGCGACCTGCCGCGCCTCTTCCAGCCCTTCACGCGGCTGGACTCGGCGCGCGGCAACAGCCACGGCCACGGCCTGGGCCTGGCGGTCTCGCAGCGCCTGGCCGAGCTGATGCACGGCCGCATCGACGTGGCCAGCACCCTGGGCCACGGCACCACCTTCGCGCTGCGCCTGCCGCTGGCCGAAGCGCACGGCGTGGGCCGCCCCGTCGGGCGCGGCCAGGAGCCCGCCGTGGCGCTGCCGCCGCTGCGCGTGGTGCACATCGAAGACAACGCGCTCAACCGCAGCCTGGTGGAGGCCGTGTTCGCGGCGTACCCGCAGGTGCGGCTGTTCTCCGCGGAGAACGCCGCCGAGGGCATGGCGGCCATCGAGTCCATCCGGCCCGATGTGGCGCTCATCGACATCAACCTGCCCGACGGCTCCGGCCTGGACCTGTGCCGCCGCCTGCGCGCGCAGACCGACTTCCGCAAGCTGCCGCTGATCGCCCTGAGCGCCGACGCCCTGCCCGACCACATCGCGCGCGCGCTGCAAACCGGCTTCAATCACTACCTGGTCAAGCCGCTGCAGATCCCGCGCCTGCTGGGCATCCTGGCGAGCATGCCCAGCACGCAGGCGGCACCGCCCACGCGCTGAGCCGCGGCCCTGCTGCCCCGCTGACCGTCAGTCCGCGCCCAGTCGCTCGGCCGTCCAGCGCAGCAGGTCCAGCCACATCTGGCGCATCTCGGCGGCCTGCGGGGTGCGCAGCGCGCTGTTGAGCTCGATGGTCACCACCGGCATCTTCTTGTGCACGCCGCCGTAGTTGCCCAGGCTGCCGGGGAAGATGCCGACCTGATCCAGGTACAGGCGCCCCAGGCGCTGTGGCGGCACGTGCGGGCCGTCGAAGTCCAGCACCCCATACGGCGCGTGCACGGCCACGATCAGGTCGGGCTTCCAGCGCGCCATCTCGTCGTGCAACCAGCGGGACTCGGGCTCCGACAGCGGCTGAGGGCCGGGGTAGCGCCGCGGGTCGCTGCGGGTGCGCTTGGCCCAGTAATGCGCGGCCTCCTTGTCCCAGCCGGGCGTGGGGAAGTTGCGGTTGAGGTCGACGCCGCGGGCGTTGGTGCGCGTGGGCTTGTCCTTGAACATGCCATCGGGGTTCATGACCGGCACGAAGCGCCAGTGGATGTTCGACGGCGTCTGCACGGCGTGCTCGATCCAGTGCATGACCAGCGAGGTCGACGAGGGCTCGTCCCCGTGGATGCCGCCGACCACCAGCACGCGCAGCAGCGGGTTGGGGGAGACCACGTCGCGCTGGAACAGCGGCAGCCCCTTGAACGACGCGCCCGGCCCGGGTGCCAGCCCCGCGGCCGCGCACTGCGCCTTCGAGACGTTGGGCAGGCGGCGCGCCATCTGCTCGCACAAGGCGGCCAGGGAATGCGGCGCGGGCACGGGGCGCGGCGCGGAGGCGTGCGCCCCGCCGGCCAGGAGCGACCAAGTCAGCGCCCACATCAGCGCCCGGGTCGGGGAGCAAGCGGGTCGGCAGGCGGAAAAGGAGTCGAGGCGAGGCGTCCACATGCCCCGCATGATGCCGCGAAACGTCAGCGCGCCAGGGACTTGAGTGCCTGCTTGATGCCGTCGCTCACCGACACGTCGGCGGGCAGCTGCTTGAGCGCCGCCTGGGCCTCCTTGTCGGAGTAGCCCAAGGCAATCAGCGCCTGCAGGATGTCGCCCTGCGAGTCGCTGGCCGCGGCCCAGCCCGGCGCCACCAGGGCGGGGGCCAGCTTGCCCTTGAGCTCCAGCAGCAGGCGCTCGGCCGTTTTCTTGCCGACGCCGGGCACCTTGACCAGGCGGGACGCGTCCTGCGCGGCCACGGCCTGGGCCAGCTCATCGGTGTTCAGGCCCGACAGCAAGGCCAGCGCGATGCGCGGGCCCACGCCGCTGATCTTGATGAGCTCGCGAAAGGACTCGCGCTCGCCGGCCGTGAGGAAGCCGAAGAGCTGTTGCGCGTCTTCGCGCACGATGAACTGCGTCAGCAGCGTCACCTTGGCGCCCAGCTCGGGGAGGTTGTAGAAGGTGCTCATGGGCACCTGGACTTCGTAGCCCACGCCGTGCACGTCGATCAGGACGTGGGGCGGGGCTTTGCCGGCGAGCTCGCCGGCGAGGCGGGAAATCATCGGGTCAGGTCAGGGGCGGATCAGCGACGGAACAGGCCCAGGCGCTGCGCTTCCAGCGCGGCTTCGGCGCGCGAGGACACGTTGAGCTTGCGGTAGATCTGCTTGACGTAGTCGGCGATGGTGTGGCGCGACAGGTTGAGCTGCACGCCGATCTCGGGCAGCGTGAAGCCCTTGGCCACGCGCAGCAGGACCTCGTTTTCGCGGTCGGTCAGCTGCACGTGCGGGGTGACGGTGTCGGGCTCCTGCACGGGCTTGAGGCGGGCCTGGGCGGTGAAGTACTGGATCACGCGGCGCGCGATCGAGGGCGACAGCGGCGGCTCGCCCTGGCTGATGCGGTGCAGCTGCTCGGCGAGCTGCTCGCGCGGCTGCTCCTTGAGCAGGTAGCCGAAGGCACCGGCCTGCAGCGCGGGGAACAGGTGGTCGTCGTCGTCGTGGATGGTGACCACGACCGACTGCACATCGGGCTGCTTTTCACGCAAGGCCTGCACCACCTCGACGCCGGAGCCATCGGGCAGGCCCAGGTCGATCATGGCGACATCGAAGCGCACGGCGTTGACCAGCTCCAGGGCGTCGTGGATGCGCGCGCTCTCGCTGATCTGGGCCCCCGGAAACACCTGCAGCGCCAGCGTCTTCAGCCAGGCCCGGATTTCAGGCAGGTCTTCGAGAAGGAGGATTTGCTTCATGTTGGACGGGCCTCACTACGCTTCAAGCGAAAAATTACTTTGTTGATCATTGTCCACGCGAACCGCGTCGTGCGCCAGCCACGGGGGCTCAAGACGCAGGGCGGCCCGGTAAAACCTGTTGCATCGCGGCGATTTCCAGCGGCAGCGTCAGGCGGATGACGGTGCCGAAGCCCGGCCCGGACTCGACCAGGCACTGCCCGCTGAGCTGCTTGGCGCGGTGCTTCATGCTCGTCATGCCATGGCCGCGGTCCAGCCGGCCGTCGAGCTCCATGGGGATGCCTTTGCCGTTGTCCTTGATGGCCAGCGTGAAGACGTGGTTCTCCAGGTCGACCCCGGCCGAGATGACCACGTGCGACGCCCCGCTGTGCTTGATGATGTTGCTGACCGCCTCGCGCACGATGCGCGTGGTCTGAACGTAGGTGCGCGACGACAGGGGCTCTTCGATGATGTCGTTGGGGTTGTGCCATTCGCACTCGATGCCGGCTTGCCCCAGGCGGGAGACCACCTCGCTGCGCCAGTCGGCCAGGGAGTCCGACAGCACCATCGGGCGGCCCGTGAGGCCCCGCACCGACAGGCGCATCTCTTCCAGCGCCTCGCGCGCCAGGCTGGAGATGCGGTCGTTGTCGGAGGTGTGCACGATGGTCAGCAGCTTGGCGCCCAGGTCGTCGTGCAGGTCCCCGGCGATGCGCTTGCGCTCGCGCTCGGCGATCTGCTCGACGCGCAGCTCCGCGATCTGGTTGAAGTTGCGCTCGATCTCGACGCTGATCTCCTGCACGCGGCGCTCCAGGTGCAGGCGCGCGCCTTCGGCAGACTGCAGCGCGCGCACGTAGACCTGGATCAGGCGCACGCCCACGGCCGCGTACAGCAGCGGCATCACGAAGTGGGTGATGTGCAGGCCGCCGCTTTGCAAGAGGCCGTTCTGATACGACAGCTCGATGCCCAGCACCGCCGCCACCACACCCAGGGCCGCGCTCATCATCCAGAACTCGGCGCGGCGCGCGCGCGCGGCCAGCCACAGGAAGTAGCCGATGGCCAGGAACAGCTCCAGCGTGAACAGCACGAACCACAGGCGCGAGCCCAGGAAGATGCCCGAGTCGCCCAGCAGCAGCAGGCTCAGCGGCAGCAGCAGGCACTGCGCCCACAGCACCAGGTTGATGCGCTCCAGCCAGATGCGCTGGCCGCCGTGGCGCAGCCCGGTGCCGGCGTAGCCCAGCAGGAACTTCACGGCAAACGCGGTCATCGGCGCCATCATGATGGCGATGAAGACCTCCATGGCGTCGTTGGGCACCGGCAGGTCGCCGCGCCAGAAGCGCCCGGTCATGACCGCCCAGCCGATGGTCAGCAGGCCGAAGTAAAGCAGGTAGTTGAGCTTGCGCACCCAGGCCAGGCCGAGGGCGAACACGCCCATGACGATGAGCACGCCGCCCAGGATCTGCGACAGCGTCAGCGTCCAGAAGGTCTGGATCTCGGCGGCTTCCTGCACCTCGGCGAGCGGGCCGACCTGCACCGACGACAGCCCCCCGGCGCGCTGGCGCGAGCTGACGTGGCCGATGGGGTAGCCGGCCACGCGCACGTCCAGCATGTTGTCGCGCTCGCGCAGCAGGGTCGCCGTCAGGGGCACCACGTGGGTGCTGAAGCACTGGCGGGCAAAGGGGTCGCTCATGCGGCCGCTGCGAAACAGCAGCACGCCATTGAGGTGGACCTCGACGCTGGAGCAGGCGCGGTCGATGAGCGCCCCCAGCACCTCGCCGGCGCGCGGCACCGAGGCCAGGTCGAAATGAAAGCGATACCAGACCGAGCCCTTGTGACCGGGCTGAGAGCGGGACCACTCATCGGGCAGGGTGACGAGGCTGCCCGGCACGCCCACGGGGTAGTGCGCGCCGCCGTCTCGCACGGCCCAGGCCTGGGGCAGGGACTGCAGCGCGCCGCCCAGCACCTGGCGGGCGCCGGGCTGGCTCAGGCGCGAGGCCTCGCGGTTGATGGCCACCAGGGCCAGGGCCACCACCAGGGCCAGCGTCAGGCCGAGCACGATCCACAGCCGCAGCATGCCGGGGGCGTGGGATGCCGAAGACATGTCGGCGCTCACGTCGGCGCCGGCGCCGGCGCCGGCGCCGGCATCGGCATCGGCATCGGCATCGGCGACCAGGGGGGGCTCCGCGGCGGCTTGTTCCCGCGGAAGGAGGCGCCCGCGCAGCGACCGCCAGAGATTCGTCAAGTTCAAGGAGGACTCCACAAGCCCGGCTCGCGCAGGTTGCGCGCACCATCAGCAGCGCATTTTCGCAAGAGAAGTCACGCCCGCGGTCCCCGGACAAGCGACAATTTGTGCAGCCTTTCAGAACGCTTCGGGCCCCCATGCAACTCCGCCACAGCCTTTCTCCTGCAGACAACTCCCGGCTGGCGCACCTGTGCGGCCCGCTGGACGAGCACCTGCGCACCATCGAAGCGGCATTTCACGTCACCGTGCACCGCCGCGGCGAGCGATTCCGCATCGAAGGCGCGCGCGGCGTGCCGCAACAGGTCGCCGACCTGCTCGACACCCTCTATGCCCGCAGCGACCGCCCCCTGAGCGCCGAGGTGGTGCAGCTGGCGGTGGTTTCGGCACAGCGCGACGCCGCCGGAAGCGGTGTGAGCGGCGCGGCCTCGCCCGCGCGCCGCCGCACGGCCCGCGGCGAGGCGGCGGCGCTGGCGCTCGATGAGGACGAGGCCGCCGCCGCCCAGGGCCCCACGCTGCACACCCGCCGCGCCGACCTGCAAGGCCGCACGCCCAACCAGGTCCAGTACCTGCAGCAGATCCTGGGCAACGACCTGACGCTGGGCATCGGGCCGGCGGGCACGGGCAAGACCTTCCTGGCCGTGGCCTGCGCCGTCGACGCTCTGGAGCGCAGCACCGTGCAGCGCATCATCCTGACGCGCCCCGCGGTGGAGGCCGGCGAGCGCCTGGGCTTCCTGCCCGGCGACCTCACGCAAAAGGTCGACCCCTACCTGCGCCCGCTCTACGACGCGCTCTACGACCTCATGGGCTTCGACCGCGTCACCAAGGCCTTCGAGAAAGGCCTCATCGAGATCGCGCCGCTGGCCTTCATGCGCGGGCGCACGCTCAACCACGCCTTCATCATCCTGGACGAGGCGCAGAACACCACGCCCGAGCAGATGAAGATGTTCCTCACCCGCATCGGCTTCGGCTCGCGCGCGGTGGTCACGGGGGACGTCAGCCAGATCGACCTGCCGCGCGGCAGCAAGAGCGGGCTGATCGAGGCCGAGCGCATCCTCAAGCGCGTCAAGGGCGTGGCCTTCACGCGCTTCACGACCACCGACGTGGTGCGCCACCCCCTGGTCGCGCGCATCGTGGCGGCCTACGACGCCGATCAGGCCAGCGAGCCCACCCACCCGCAAGCCCCCCAACCCGCCCCCCACGCCGCCCGCAAGAAATCCGCATGAAGCCCACCCTCTCCCTGAGCCTGCAGTTCGCCGACAAAAGCCACCGCGACACCCTGCCGCGTCACAAGGTGGCGCGCTGGATCAAGGCCACGCTCGAGGCCGACGCCGAGATCGCCGTGCGCCTGGTGGACGCCGAAGAGGGGCAGGCCCTCAACCGCGACTTCCGCAAGAAGGATTACGCCACCAACGTGCTGACCTTCGACTACGCCCAAGAGCCCGTGGTGATGGCCGACCTGATCCTCTGCGCCCCCGTGATCGAGCGGGAAGCGCAGGAGCAGGGCAAGACGCTGGAGGCCCATTACGCCCACATGCTGGTGCACGGCACCTTGCACGCCCAGGGCTGGGATCACCTCAAGAAAAAGGAAGCCGAGGCCATGGAAGCGCGGGAGCGCGAGATCCTGGCCGCGCTGGGTTTTGACGACCCCTACGCGGTGGACGACGCCCCCTCGAACTGAGCCCGTCGACCCGGTTTTGTCCAAGCAAAACTGAAAAATCAGCGCGCGAACTGCGAAAGCATCGCTTTTTTGTCGACCCCGTGTCATTGACGAATCTTCGTCGTTTCCGCTGAATGAAAAAACATTCGAGCAGGAATCCACCAAGGGCGGCGGCGCGCGCGCTGACCCCACCCGCATCAGGGGATGGAACACGATACTGATTGCACTCCCCCCGGATCGCCCGCCCCTGGCGGTCACACCGGGCACCGAGGTCAACACCAAGGACAGTGCATGAAAACCGTGCTTCTCGTGGATGACTCCACCACCATGCTGATGAGCATGAAGGCCGGGCTGGAAATCAGCGGCTACCGCGTCGAGGTGGCGCACGACGGCGAACAGGCCATGTCGCTGCTGCAGTCGGGGCTGAAGCCGGACCTGATCATCACGGACATCCACATGCCCAAGATGGACGGCATCGAGTTCATCCGCCAGGCCCGGCGCACCCTGCGCTTCACCCCCATCCTCGCCTTGACCACCGACGGCCAGCAGGCCCGACGCGATCAGGCCCGGCAGTTCGGCGCCACGGGCTGGCTGATCAAGCCGGTGGGTGGCGGTGAGCTGCTCAAGGTGCTCAGCCAGGTGTTCCTGCAAGCCGCGTGAGGGCGCCATGGTCACGCCCCCCTCTTCGCTGGCGCCCCAACCCCCGTCCCCCTGGTTCGGCCCACCGGGCTGGATCGGGCGCATCAGGTCGCTGTTTCAGGGCGTCATGAGGCCGTCTCGCGCCACCACCGACCGCGCGGTGCTGGCGCAGCTGCAGGTGATGCAGCAGTGCTTTCAGATCCTCAGCGCGCAGGTGCAGGCCGCCGACCGCTCCAGCCAGGACGCCGTCGTCGAGATGGTGGCGCGGCTGCAGCGCATCCACGAGCGTTGCAACGCGCTGCAGCAGGAGCTGGGCTCGGCCGCAGACCAATCTCGCCACCTGTCGGACGACACCGTCAAGCAGGCCGCGGCGCAGAGCCACGCGCTGGAGTGCCTGAGCCTGCAGGAAGGCAAGTTCATGGCGGCCCAGCAGGCCCACGTCGACATGGTCAACCGCCTGCTCAGCGAGGTTCAGTCGCTGACGCCCGCGGCGGCCCTGATCGCCGAGGTCGCCCGCCAGACCAACCTGCTGGCCATCAACGCGGCCATCGAGGCCGCCCGCGCCGGACGGGAAGGGGCGGGCTTCAAGGTGGTGGCCGACGAGGTGCGCCGCCTGTCTCACCAGACGGCCGAGGCGGCCCGCAACATCGCCAAGGGGATCGAGACCATCTCCGACACCCACCGCCTGGCTGCGGGCTCGGCCGACACCGGCCAGGTCGACATGAGTGCGCTGGCGGAGATCGGCGCCGAGATCCGCGAGATGGGCACGCGCCCGGGCGTGGTGGCCTGCCAGCTCAAGGCGCTGTCCACGGACATGGAAGACAGCATGCGGGCCGTTCGCGTCGACCTGGTCGACGTGCTGGGCCACATGCAGTTTCAGGACGTCAGCCGCCAGCTGCTGGAGCGCGTCAGCCTGGCGCTGGACGACCTGTCGCAGCACTGCGAGTCGATCCAGGCGCAATCGCCCGAAGGCCAGCTCAACCCGCACACGCCGCGGGCGCTGCAGGACCTGATGCAGCAGTGGCACACGGCCTACGTGATGGCCGATCAGCGCGAGGCGCACGCGGCCGTGCTGGGCGCCGCCGAGGGCGGCGTGCAGAGTGCACAAGCCACGGGCGCGCCGCCCGCGGTGCCCCGCATCGAAATGTTCTGATTTCGCAGATTTATCACTTGGGCCGGCCTCTTCGCACCGCCCAAGCCCCCTGCGCGAATCGAGTTGTGTTCAGCTAGAGCCCACACACGAAACACACCCGCGCCCTCCTTCAGACCCTCGCCCCAAAGGACACCCCATGGCCCTGATCAGAAAGACCCGCAGCGCAGAAGAGCCCCAGTCCCTGCACGCCGTTCCGGCGGGCGTGAGCCGCACCGTGGCGCGCGACGCCGATGCCCAGCGCAAGCGAGCGCGCACCCTGGCCAAGCAGCAGCAGGCGTCGGAGCGCGTGGCCTCGGCGTCCAGCGAGCTGTCGGCGGGCATCAACGAGGCGGCCTCGGCCGCGGAGGAGCTCAAGCGCGCGGCCGCTCAGATCGCCACCGGCGCGGAGGAGGCCTCGGGCGCCGCACAGGAGTCCCTGGCCGCCATCAACCAGGTCGGCGGGGCCATCAACCGGCAGCTGGCCGCCGTGAGCCAGGCTCAACACATGGCCGATGGCATGCGCAACCTGGCCGGGGTGATCACCGAGGAGGTGCGCGCCACCATCCACAACGTCTCGGTGGCCGCGGACCGTCAGGCCGACTCGGTCAAGATGGTGGGGGAGCTGGAGCGCCAGGCCGCCAACATCGGTGACATCGTCAAGGCGGTGGCGCGCATCGCGGACCAGACCAACCTGCTGGCGCTGAACGCCGCCATCGAGGCCGCCCGCGCCGGCAAGCACGGCAAGGGCTTCGCGGTCGTGGCCGACGAGGTGCGCACGCTGGCCGAGACCTCGGAGAAGAGCGCCAAGCAGATCCAGGAGCTGGTCGGGCAGATCCAGGGCGAGGTCAAGGTCATCGCCGACGGCATCAACGACGCCGCCGAGAGCGTGAAGGCCGAAGTCGAGCGCAGCTCCGTGATCACCGACCAGCTCGATCGCATCCGCAACGACGCCGCCGAGATCGCCGCCGGTGCCGCCGAGATCGCCTCGGCCGCTGCGCAAAGCAACGTCGCGGCGCAGCAGGCGCTCAAGGGCGCCGAGCAAATCGCCTCCGCCGCCGCGGAGCAGTCCTCGGCTTGCGAAGAAGCCAACAAGACGGTGGCCGAGCAGACCGTCGCCCTCGCCGAGTGCGAGCAGACCTCGCAGAGCCTGTCGGAGCTGGCCGACGACCTGAAGAATTCGACCGACATCTCCAAGAGCGCCGAAGAGGTGGCCAGCTCGGCCGAAGAGCTCTCGTCGGCGGTGCAGGAGATCTCGCGCTCGGCCAGCCAGATCATGGTGGCGCTGGAGCAGATCCGCAAAGGCGCGCAAGGCCAGGCCGCCGCCACCACCGAATCCGCCGCCGCCGTGACCCAGATCGAGAACGGCGCCCAGGTCGCCGAGCAGCGCGCCAGCAACGCCAACGAGCGCGCCGCCGTCATCCGCGAGCTGATGAACGACAACAAGCGCAACATCGACTCGCTCATCGGCAGCATCAACGCCGGCGTGGGGGCCACCCGCGAGAGCATGCGCCAGATCAAGGACCTCGAGCTGGTCAGCCGCAAGATCGACAAGATCGTCGACGCCATCACCCAGGTCTCCATCCAGACCAACATGCTGGCCGTCAACGGCAGCATCGAGGCCGCGCGCGCCGGCGAGTACGGCAAGGGCTTCGTGGTCGTGGCCACGGACATCCGCAACCTGGCGCACGACTCGGCCGAGAACGCCGATCGCATCAAGGACATGGTCAAGTCCATCCAGGACCAGATCACGCTGGTGGGCCGGGACCTGGGCGAGATCATGAGCACCGCCGTCAACGAGGTGGAGAAGGCCCGCTCGATCACGGCCAACCTCAATCAGATCGAAGGCAACGTCACCCAGGTGGAGCAGGGCAACCGCGAGGCCGTCTCGGCGGCGCAGGAAATCGCCGCCGCGCTGGCCCAGATCAAGGTGGGCGTGGAGCAGGTGTCGTCGGCCGCCGAACAAGCCGAGAAGGCCGCCGAGCAGGCCGCCGCCGCGGCCCGTCAGCAGTCGCAGGGCGCCGAGGAGCTGTCGGCGGCCATCGAGGAAATCGCCTCGCTGGCCGACGAGCTGCAAAGCAACTGAGCCAGGGGCGGGTGACCGCCCCTTGTCTTTTGAGACGACCTGACCGCACAGGAGGCGCGCCATGAGCGACCCCACCCTCACCCCGCCGCGCGCCGCCCTTGGCGCGGGCAGCGACACCGACGACGGCGATGACGCCGGCTTCACCCGCCACGACAACCAGTTCGTGACCTTCTCGGTGGCCGGCGAGATGTTCGCCGTGCCCATGGGGCCGGTGCAAGAGATCATCCGCGTGCCCGAGGTGGCGCGCCTGCCGCTGGCACCGGCCGTGCTGGACGGCCTGGCCAACCTGCGCGGGCGGGTGCTGCCCATCATCAACCTGCGCCGGCTGTTTCAATGCGAGCCGCAGGCGCACGACGACGCCACCCGCGCGGTCGTCATCAACCTGGGGCAGCCCCTGGGCTTCGTGGTGGACCGCGTGGCCAGCGTGCTCAGCGTCGAGCCGCACGAGATCGAGCCCGCCAGCGCCATCCAGAGCATCGTCTCGGCCGACTACCTCACGGGCGTCATCAAGCGGCCGCGCAGCGACGGCGGCCTGGACCTGCTGATGACGCTGGACTTCGGCCGACTCGTCGACAGCCACTTCGCCGCCATCGACCGCCTGGGCCGAGACGACGGTCGCGGCGCACGCAGCGGCGAAGACGGCTCGGACGCGGCGGACGCGCAGGACGACGCCGGCAGCGACGAGCTGCGCCTGGTCTCCTTCTCCGTGGCTGGCCAGGAGTACGGCATCGACATCGCCGACGTGCAGGAAATCGTGCAGCTGCCCGAGCACATCACCGCGCTGCCCAACGTCGCCCACCACGTGCTGGGCCTGATCTCCCTGCGCCAGCGCCTGCTGCCGCTGGTGAGCTTGCGCGGCCTGTTCGGCCTGCCCGACGAGGACCCGAGCGAGCACCACCGCATCGTGGTCATCGCCCTGCCCGCGGGCGGCCAGGTGGGCCTCGTCACGGATGCGGTCAAGGAGGTGCTGAGCATCCCGCGCAGCCAGGCCGATGCCATGCCCGGCATCCTGGCCGCCGACAGCCAGATGCAGGAGTTCTCCTCCATCTGCCGCCTCGACGAGGGCAAACGACTCGTCTCGATCATCGCCACCGACCGCCTGCTGGGCCTGTCGGGCATGCGCGACGCCCTCTCGGCCATGGCCTCGCACGACGCGGCCCATCAGGAGAACACCGCCGTGACAACCCACCGCTCCGAGATCGAACCCGACAGCAACGACGACGACACCCAGGTGGTGATCTTCCGCCTCGGCGCCGAAGAGTTCGCCGTGCCCATCATGAGCGTGCAAGAGATCGTGCGCGTGCCCGATGTGCTGACCAAGGTGCCCAAGACACCGCACTTCATCGAAGGCGTCATCAACCTGCGCGGCACCGTGCTGCCCGTCATCGACCAGCGCACCCGGCTGGGGCTCAACGCGATCGAGCGCAACGACGGCCAGCGCATCATGGTCTACCTGCTGGGTGGCTTGCGCACCGGCTTCATCGTTGACTCCGTGGCCGAGGTGCTGCGCATCCCGCGCCACCAGATCGCCGCCGCCCCCGACCTCTCCGACGAACAAAGCCGACTCATCAGCCAGGTGGCCAAACTCGACGGCGACCAACGCCTGGTGATGCTGCTCGACCCCAATCACCTGCTGCAGGGCCGCGAGATGCAGGCCATGAGCCGCGCCCTGACCGACTCGCCCACCGACGAGCCCGCCGACGCACTCGCCCGTGCCGCCTGACCCCACCGGAGCCCCACCACATGCCCAAGGTGCTTGTCGTCGATGACTCCGCCCTCATGCGCCGCCTGATCACGGGCGTGCTGGGCGCCGCGGGCTACGACATCCAGATCGCCCACAACGGCACCGAAGGCGTGGAAAAGCTGGTGCAGTGGGAACCCGATGTCGTCACGCTGGACATCAACATGCCGCAGATGGACGGGCTGACGGCCTTGTCCCTGATGATGGCAGCCCGCCCCACCCCGGTGGTGATGGTCTCGTCGCTGACCGAAGAAGGCGCGCTGGCCACCTTCGAGGCGCTCGCGCTCGGCGCGGTCGACTTCATCACCAAGCCGGGCGGCACCATCTCGCTGAGCATCGATGAAATCGAGCAGCAGCTGCTCACCAAGGTCAAGGGGGCGCTGAAGGCCCGCCCCAAGGCCTCGCCGAATCGGCCCTTGCAGCGCCCGCCCCAACGGCCCGTTCAGCACAGCCCTCAGCCCCCCCTGCAACGCCCCCAGCGCGCCACGTCCCCCACGGCTGCGAGCCAGGCCGAGCCGCGTCCCCCGTCACGCACGTCCGTGGCCAGCGAGCTGCGCCTGGTCATCATCGGCGTGTCCACGGGCGGGCCTCGCACACTGGAAGACATCCTGCCCAAGCTGCCCGCCGATTTCCCCTGCCCGGTGATCGTGGCCCAGCACATGCCCCCCAATTTCACCGACGCCTTCGCGCGCCGCATGGACCGCCTGTGCGCCCTGACCGTGCGCGAGGTCAACGCCCCGATGCCGCTGGAGCCCGGCCACGTCTACATCGGCAAAGGCGGCACGGACGTGATCGTGATGGAGCGGCTGGGGCGGCTGGTCGTGGCGAGCAAACCCGAAACGCCCGGGCACCCCTGGCACCCCTCGGCCGACGTGCTGGTCGACAGCGCCCTGCGCCACCTCGCCCCCGAGCGCGTCACCGGCGTGCTGCTGACCGGCATGGGCAACGACGGCGCCACGGCCATGACCCAGCTCAAGCGACAAGGCGGGCGCACGATCGCGGAGTCCGAGTCCACCGCCGTGGTCTTCGGCATGCCGCAGGAACTCATTCAAAAGGGCGGCGCCAGCGTGGTGCTGCCCTGCCACGACATCGCCAACCAGCTGATCGGCTGGTTGAACCGCCCCGAAAGGACCCCCCATGGGATTGCGAAGAGTCACTGAAAGCGGTGGCCTGCGCCGGGTCGAGCCTCGCGAGTACCCCCGCGACACGGAGGGCCTGATCGAGCAACTGCAGGACCCCGATGCCTCGGTGCGTCGCTGGGCCGCGCGCGACCTGACCATCCACCCCCAGGCCGTGGGCCCACTGTGTGCCCACCTGGCGCACGAGCCCGACCACAGCGTGCGCGAAGTCATCTTCACGACCCTGGGTTGCCTGGGCGGCCCCGACGTGGCCGAGGGCCTCATCCCCCTGCTGCGCAGCGACGACCCGGGGTTGCGCAACGGCGCCATCGAGGCGCTCAGCGAATTGCCCGAAGAAGTCGCCCCCCACATCCAGGCGCTGCTCAACGACCCCGATGTCGACGTGCGCATCTTCACCCTCAACCTCATGACCGACCTCAAGCACCCCGATGTCAACCAGTGGCTGACGAGCGTGCTCACCCAGGAGCCCCACGTCAACGTGGTGGCCGCCGCCCTGGAGTTGCTCGCCGAGGTCGGCACCGACGCCTGCCTGCCGGCGTTGAAGATGGCCCGACAGCGTTTCGCCGACGACGCCTTCATTGGCTTCGCCGCCGACCTGGCGCAACAAAGAATCGAGGCCTCATGAAAGCCGCGGCTGTCGACAAGCCCACGATCACCGAAGCGGACTTCGAAAAATTCCGCGAGTTCTTCTATCGAAAAACAGGGATCCAGTTCGACACCACCAAGCGCTACTTCGTGGACAAGCGCCTCATCGAGCGCATCGAGCTCACGGCGTCGGAGAACTTCCGCGACTACTTCGTCAAGCTGCGCTTCGAGACCGACGGCGCCGAGATGCAGGCCCTGGTCAACGCGATGACGGTCAACGAGACCTACTTCTTTCGCGAGGCCTACCAGTTCGACTGCCTGGTCAACAGCATGCTCGACGACATCGTCAAGAAGCGCAAGCCGGGCTCGCGCATCCGCATCTGGTCGATCCCCTCGTCCACCGGCGAAGAGCCCTACTCCATCGCCATCTACCTGCTGGAGCGCTGGGCGCGCATCGACGAATTCGAAGTCGAGATCCTGTCCTCCGACATCGACACCGCGGTGCTGCAGTCGGCCCAGCGGGGCATCTACTCGCCCCGCTCCGTGGCCAACCTGCCCAAGCCCTACCTGGCCAAGTACTTCAAGCCGCGCGCCGAAGGCGACTGGGCCCTGTCGCGCGACATCGTCGATGCGGTCGAGTTCAGCCGCGTCAACCTCAGCGACCCCAACGACACGCGGCGCTTTCGCGACATCGACGTGATCTTCTGTCGCAACCTGCTGATCTATTTCGACGACATCTCGCGGCGCATCGCCGCGGAGGCCATGTTCGACGCCTTGCGACCCGGCGGCTTCGTCTGCCTGGGCCACTCCGAGTCCATGAGCCGCATCTCGTCCCTCTTCGACGTCCGCCGCTTCCCCGATGCGATGGTCTATGAGAAACCCATGGAGGCCAAGCGATGAACCGCATCCTCGTGATCGATGACGCCGCGACCGTGCGCATGTACCACCGCAAGATCCTCGGCGACGCCGGCTGGCAGACCGACGAAGCCATCAACGGACTCGAAGCCCTGGAGAAGATCGGCAACCAGCCGAGCGACACGCCGTTCGACCTCTACGTGGTCGACATCAACATGCCCAAGATGGACGGCTACACCTTCGTGCGCGAACTGCGCCGCCACGCCAGCGCCCAGCAAACGCCGGTGATGATGGTCTCCACCGAATCGCAGAGCCACGACACCAGCGTCGCCTTCGAGGCCGGCGCCAATTGCTACCTGATCAAACCCGCCAAGCCCCAGGAGCTGGTGTTGACCGCCGCCTTGTTGCTGGGCGACGGCCCCGCCGCCATCAAGGCCGCCGAAGGAGTGCGCGCATGAATCAGACCGAGCTGCTGGACCAGTTCATCCTGGAAGCCCGCGACTGCCTGGAGCAGGTGTCGCGACGCCTGCTGGAAGTGGAGAAGCGCCCCACCGACACGGAGCTGCTCAACGACCTGTTCCGCCAGGTGCACACCCTCAAAGGCAACTGCGGCCTGTTCGAGTTCAAGCCGCTGGAGCGCGTCGTGCACGCCGGCGAAGACCTGCTCGACCGGGTGCGCAACGGCACCCTGAGCTACGGCAACCACATGGCCGACGCCCTGCTGGAAGCCATGGACTTCACCGCCCAGATGATCGATGAAATCGAGCAAAGCGGGCGCATCGACCCCGCCGCCGAAGGGCGCTCTCACGCCCTGGCCACGGCCCTGCGGGCGCAACTCACCGCGGCGGCCCCGCCCAGCGAGGCAGGCGGCGCCCCGGGCGATCCCCTGGCCACCCAAGCCAGCGCCGCGCCCCCCTTGCCCGCCCCCGACTGGTTGAGCCGCGTGCCCGCCGAGCTGCGCCTGGCCCACCCCGAAGCCACCGCCTGGCGCTACCGGCCGGAGCCGGAGTGCTTCTTCAAGGGCGAAGACCCCTGGCTGATGGCGCGACAGGCCCCGGCCCTCAAGCACCTGGACGTCGGCACGCAGCACGCCTGGCCCGCGCTGGAGGTGGCCGACTGCTACCAGTGCAACCTGGACCTCGTCGGGCTCTGCGACGCGCCCTTCGCCTACCTGACCGAGCACTTTCGCTACATCCCCGAGCAGGTCGAGATGATCGAGCTGGCGCGCTTGAGCCCGGGAGACGGCGTCGACACCCCCGCCCCCGCCACCGCC
>JAECRL010000016.1 GCA_016000265.1 Burkholderiales bacterium | reverse complement strand
GCCCCCGCCCCCGCCATCACCCCGATCAACCAGATCCAGGGCAGCGGCCACACCAGCCCCAAGGTCGGCCAGGTGCTGACCACAACGGGCGTGGTGACCAAGCTGAGCAACAACGGCTTCTACCTGCAGAACCCGACCCCCGATGACAACGCCGGCACCTCCGAAGGCCTGTTCGTCTTCACCAGCACGGCGCCGACGGTCGCCGTCGGCCAAGCCGTCAACGTCACCGGCACCGTCGCCGAGTTCAACACCGGCGCAGCCGGCAACGCCCTGACCGCCAGCCGCACCGTCACCCAGATCAGTGGCGTCACCGGCGTCACGGTGACCGCCAGCGGCCAGTCCATCGCCCCCACGGCCCTCACGCTGCCCGCCACACAAGACCAGCTGGAGGCGCTGGAGGGCATGCTGGTGAGCGTCACCAACGAGCTGACCGCCTCGCAGAACTACTTCCAGGGCCGCTACGGCCAGGTCACCCTGTCGGCGGGCGGGCGCCTGGTCAAGCCGACCAACGTCCACCCCGCCGGCTCGGTGGAGGCCCTGCAACTGGCCCAGGCCAACGCCCAGCGTCAGCTCCTGCTGGACGACGGCAGCTCGCTGCAGAACCCCACGCCCATCCCCTACATCGGCGCCGACAACACCCTGCGCGCGGGTGACACCGTCAACGGCCTGGTCGGCGTCATCGACTACGGCCTGAGCACGGCCTCCAACACCGGCCTGGCCAGCTACAAGGTGCAGCCGGTGGGCGCCGTGGCCTTCACGCGCAGCCACCCGCGCACCACCGCACCGGCTGACGTCGGTGGCAACCTGAAGGTCTCCAGCTTCAACGTGCTGAACTACTTCACCACCTTCACCAACGGCGGCACCGCCACCGGCGCCACCGGCCAGGGCTGCTCGCTGGGCGGGGCCGTGTCGGCTTCCAACTGCCGCGGCGCCGACAACATCACCGAGTTCAACCGCCAGCGCGCCAAGATCGTCCAGGCCCTGGCCGCCATCAACGCCGACGTCGTCGGCCTCATGGAGATCCAGAACAACGGCAACACCGCGCTGCAGAACCTGGTGGACGCCCTCAACGCCGAGCTGGGCGCCGGCACCTACGCCGCCATCAGCCTGCCCGTGCCTTTCTACCCGGCCCTCGGCGGCAGCGCGGCCGGCACCGACGCCATCCGCGTGGCCATGATCTACAAGCCGGGCTCCGTCAGCCCCGTGGGCTCGGCCGTGGCCGACACCCACTCGGTGCACAACCGCCCGCCGCTGGCACAGACCTTCGCGCTGCCCAACAACGAGAAATTCACCGTCCTGGTCAACCACTTCAAATCCAAGAGCTGCAGCAGCGCCGCCGGCAGCGACGCCGACCAGGGTGACGGCCAGGGCTGCTACAACGCCACCCGCGAGGCCCAGGCCAGCCGCCTGCTGACCTTCGTGGCCGACCTGCAAGCCGCCCGCCAGGACAACGACGTGCTGGTCATGGGTGACCTCAACGCCTACGGCAAGGAAGACCCGATCCTGACGCTGGCCCAAGGCGGCCTGGACGACCTGATCGAGGCCTTCGAAGGCCAGTCGGGCTACTCCTACGTGTTCGATGGCGAAGTCGGCTACCTGGACCACGCCCTGGCCACCGCCAGCGCGCGCAACCTGGTCACCGGCGTGACGCACTGGCACATCAACGCCGACGAGCCCTTCGTGATCGACTACGACATGAACTTCAAGCGCTCGCCCAGCACCGGCCTGTGCTATGTGTCGACCGCCACCAGCTGTAGCCCCGACCTGTACACGGCCTCGCCGTTCCGCTCGTCGGACCACGACCCGGTCGTCATCGGCATGAACCTGGTCAAGGCGCTGACCGGCACCAACGGCCGCGACACCCTGGTGGGCACCGCGGGTGACGACCGCATCACCGGCCTGGGCGGCGCCGACCGCCTCACCGGCGGCGCGGGCCGCGACACCTTCGTCTACACCAGCCTGCGCGACGGTGGTGACACCGTGATCGACTTCACGGCCGGCACCGACCGCATCGACCTGTCGGCCATCGTGGCCACGCTGCGCAGCGTCCACGGCGTCAGCTCGACGGACCTGATCGCCAGCGGCCACATCCGCCTGGTGAACACGGCGGCGGGCGTGGACGTGCGCGTCGACACCGATGGCAACAGCGGCCCCAGCAACGCCATCACGCTGGTCAACCTCAACGGCGTCAGCGCCGCGCAACTGGTGGCCTCGCGCGACCTGATCCAGTGATGGAGAAACCGGCCTGACAACTCGGGAAACCCTTGAGCCCAGGGGTCACCGAGGTGTCACGTCCCGGCCGCATGATGCGCTCCCGAGGAGAGTGCATCATGCGAGCCCTGATGAACCTGGCGGTCGAGCCCGCCTTGCGCCTGTTCGAAGTGTCTGCCCTGGTGGTCATCGACCCATCCCGCCAAGCCGTGCAACGCGTGCTGAAGGTGATGGCCGACACGCCCATGGGCGCCATCCACATCGTGCGCGAGCGCTACCCGCGCTCCAAGGCACACCAGATCCTGTCGTGCCGCGCGCTGGACTTCGCCAGCCTGGCCTGAAGACGCGAATGAAGACTTGAGGCCGGCCCCACCGTCCTCATTTATCCTGTGCGGCAGCGCAGCCAGCGCCGCGCCCCACACGCTCAGGAAAGGTCTTCGCCCATGCCCCGCTCAACCTCCCGCCCCACCCGCTTGCTGCGCACCGCCGCGGCCCTGACCGTGGTGACCAGCCTGAGCCTGCCCCTGACGGGCTGCGGCTACAACGACTTCCAGCGCCTGGACGAGCAGACCAAGTCCTCCTGGTCCGAGGTGCTCAACCAGTACCAGCGGCGCGCCGACCTCATCCCCAACATCGTCGCCACCGTCAAAGGCGAGGCCAACTTCGAGCAGGAAACCCTGACCAAGGTGGTCGAGGCACGCGCCAGGGCCACCAGCATCCAGGCCACGCCCGAGCTGGTCAACAACCCCGAGGCCTTCAACAAGTTCCAGCAGGCCCAGGGCGAGCTCTCCAGCGCCCTGTCGCGCCTGCTCGTGGTCAGCGAGAACTACCCCAACCTGAAGGCCAACCAGGGCTTCCAGGATCTGCGCGTGCAACTCGAAGGCACGGAAAACCGCATCACCGTGGCCCGCAACCGCTACATCCAGTCGGTGCAGGACTACAACGTGCTCGTGCGCAGCTTCCCGAGCAACCTCACGGCCATGGCCTTCAGCTACCCGCTCAAGCCGAACTTCACGGTGCAGAACGAGGCGCAGATTTCACAGCCCCCCGCCGTCAGTTTCGACAAGAAGTGAGCCGCGTGCGACACGCACTCGCCTGGCTGATCAGGCTGACCGGGCTGTTCTGCCTGGTCGGTGTGATGTGCCTGCCGCCTGCCTGGGCACAAGGCGGCGTGCTGCCCGTGCCGCCGCTGGTGGGCCACGTGATGGACCAGACCGGGGCCCTCAGCGCCGAGCAGGCCCAGGCGCTGGACGACAAGCTCTCTCGCTTCGAGGCCGAGCGCGGCACCCAGCTGGTGGTGCTGCTCGTGCCCACCACGCAGCCGGAAGACATCGCCGCGTACGCCCAGCGCGTGGGCGACAGCTGGAAGATCGGCCGCCGCGACGTGGGTGATGGCCTGCTGGTGGTCGTGGCCCTGCAAGACCGGCGCGTGCGCATCGAGGTGGCCAAGGCCCTGGAAGGGGCCGTTCCCGACCTGGCCGCCAGCCGGGTCATCGAACGCGCCATCACCCCCGCCTTCAAGCGAGGCGACATCGCCGGCGGACTCCACGCCGGTGTCGACCAGCTCATGGCCCTCGTCAAGGGCGAGGACCTGCCCCTGCCCGAAGCCACCGACCAGCCAGGCGGCGCCAGCGGCATCCAGCTCGAAGACCTCTTCGTCTTCGGCCTCATCGGCATCCCCATCGCCTCGGGTGTGCTGGGGGCGCTTTTCGGGCGCAAGCTCGGCGCCTTCCTGACCGGCGGCCTGGGCGGGGCCATCGTGTGGGGGGTCACCAGCAGCTTGCTGCTCGGCGGCATCGGCCTGCTCGTCGCCACCGTGCTGGCCCTGAGCATGGGGCACGGCGGGCGCGGTCGCTCCGGAGGCTGGGGCGGCGGCCCACCGGGTGGCTGGGGTGGTGGTGGTGGTGGCGGCGGCGGCGGCTGGTCCTCCGGGGGCGGCGGCGACTTCGGCGGCGGTGGCGCCTCCGGGCGCTGGTGAGCCCAGCTGACAGGAGCAAACCGAACATGAACACCCTGACCCGCTGGCTCACCCACCTCTGGCTGGACGCCTCCGACGTGCGGCGCGCCCTGCCCGACGCGGCCTGTGCCCGCCTGGAAGACGCCGTGCGCCAAAGCGAAGCGCGCCACCTCGGCGAGTTGCGCCTGTGCGTGGAGGCCGGGCTCGACGCCGCCAGGCTGTGGCGCAGCCAAACCCCGCGCCAGCGGGCCATCGAGCTGTTCAGCCAGCTGCGCGTGTGGGACACGGCGCAAAACAACGGCGTGCTCGTCTACCTGCTGCTGGCCGAGCATCGCATCGAGATCGTGGCCGACCGTGGCCTCAGCGAACGCGTCGCACCCCAGACCTGGCAGCACCTGGCCGACCGGCTGGGCGAGGCCCTGGCCGCCGGGCGCACCGAAGCCGGCCTGAGCCAGGCCATCGCCGAGGTGGGCGAGTTGCTGCAGCGACACTTCCCCGACGCCAGCGAGCAAGGCAAGCGCAACGGCAACCGCAACGAACTGCCCGACGCCATCGTGCTGCTGTAAGGTGCGCGCATGAGCAGCAAGACCAGCAAGAGCACCCTGATGAAGCCCGCTGAAATCGAGGCGTTCTTCAGCACCCTTCAGGCGGCCAACCCGCACCCCGAGACCGAACTGGCTTACAGCACGCCCTTCGAATTGCTCGCGGCCGTGCTGCTGTCAGCCCAAGCCACCGACGTGGGCGTCAACAAGGCCACCGCGCGGCTCTACCCGGTGGCCAACACGCCCCAGGCCATCCTCGACCTGGGCGAAGACAAGCTGTGCGACCACATCAAGACCATCGGCCTGTACCGCAGCAAAGCCCGCCACCTCATGCAGGCCTGCCGCATGCTGGTCGAGCTCCACGGCGGCGAGGTGCCCCGCAGCCGCGAAGCCCTGGAGGCCCTGCCCGGTGTGGGCCGCAAGACGGCCAACGTCGTGCTCAACGTCGCCTTCGGGGAGCCGACGATGGCGGTTGACACCCACATCTTCCGCCTGGGCAACCGCACCGGGCTGGCGCCGGGCAAAACGCCGCTGGAAGTCGAGCTCAAGCTGCTCAAGCGCATCCCGGCGCCTTACCTGCAGCACGCCCACCACTGGCTGATCCTGCACGGGCGTTATGTGTGCCAGGCGCGCAAACCACGCTGCTGGGAGTGCAGCGTGGCCGAGTCCTGTCATTTCAAGGACAAGTCGCCCGCGCCGGCCTGATCGCTGGCAAAGGGCCAAGGCAAAGGCGACGGCACCAGCGACAGCTGCGGGTGACGCAGCACCAGGCCCAGCTCACCCTTCATGCGCAGGTTGGACAGCTGGCGGGACTCACACAAAAAGCTCCACTGCATCTCGCTGACCTGCGCTCGCAACGCCTCGCGGCCCAGGCGCGGGGGGCGCGGCAGGCCGCTGAGGTCGGCCACCGCATCGAAGTGATCCCCCATGGGCAGGCGCGAGTCATCGCAGACGTGAAAGACGCGCTGCGGCCGCGCCCGCCACAAAGCCAGGCAGCAGGCCCGCGCCAGGTCATCGGCGTGGATGTGGTTGGTGAACACGTCATGCTCGGGCGACAGCACCGGCGCGCCCCGCCGCACGCGGTCCCGGGGGTCCCCGCCTTCGCGACCGACCGCGTAGATGCCCGGGATGCGCAAGGTGCTCACCGCCGCCCCCCCAGTGCGCGCGGCTCGCCGCCCGAACGCCCGCAGGCGGCGCTCGGCGTCCACCCGGCGGTGGGCGCGATCCGACCGCGGCGCCACCGCCCGGGTCTCGTCGAAAAAGGCCCCGCCCGCGTCCCCGTACACGCCGGTGGTGCTCCCATAGACCAGCGACCGCAGCGCGCCACCGCGGGCCAGCGCCACCAGCAAGGCCGCGGTTCGCGGGTCCTCGCGCCCCTGCCCGGGCGGGGGCGCCAGGTGCAGCACCCGCGTCGCCAGGCCCGCCAGGCGCGCCAGCGTGTGGGGCCGGTCCAGCGAGCCCACCAGCGGCGTGACGCCCAACGCGCGCAAAGCCGGCACGCGCTCGGGCGACGAGGTCAGGGCCCGCACGCGCAAACGCCCGTGGAGTTCGCGCACGACGCGCTGCCCCACGTCACCGCAGCCCACGATCAACAAGCGAGGCTGGCGAAAGGCGCGGGGGCGGGCGAAGGTGGGAGCGGGCATGGACACAGGCGGCATTCGGGTTGAGGGAGAATCATGCACCAGGCTCAACCGACCCTTCCCCGCCCCTTCCCGCCCTGCCAGCCGTTCCCACCATGAGCTTCAACGTCTCCATTCAGCCCAGCGGGCGCGAGTTCTCGATGCAGCGCGACGAAACCGTGCTGAGCGCCGCCCTCAACGCCGGCATCGGCCTGCCCTATGGCTGCAAAGACGGCGCCTGCGGCTCCTGCAAATGCAAGCTCGTCGAGGGCCGCGTCATCCACGGCGCGCACCAGGCCAAGGCCCTGAGCGCAGCCGAAGAAGAGGCCGGCTGGCTGCTGACCTGCTGCGCCACCCCCCAGAGCGACCTCGTCATCGAGGCCCGCCAGGTCGTGGGGCTGGGCGACCACCCCGCCATCAAGATGCCCACCCGCGTGACCAGCCTGACGAAGGCCGCACCCGACGTCATGGTGCTGCGCCTGCAACTGCCGGCCACGCACCAGTTCGGCTTCCGCGCCGGCCAGTACATCGAGTTCATCTTGAAAGACGGCGCGCGCCGCAGCTACTCCATGGCCAACGCACCGCACGCCGTCAAGGACGCGGGCGTCAACGGCCTGGAGCTGCACATCCGCCACATGCCGGGCGGCCTCTTCACCGACCACGTCTTCGGCGGCATGCGGGAGAAGGAAATCCTGCGCGTGGAAGGCCCCTTCGGCACCTTTTTCCTGCGCGAAGACTCCGAGCGCCCCGTCGTTTTGCTGGCCTCGGGCACGGGCTTGGCGCCCATCAAGGCCATCGTCGAACACATGCGCTTCAAGGGCCTGACGCGGCCCACCACGCTCTACTGGGGCTGCCGCCGCCGCGAGGACCTGTACCTGCACGACTGGGCCCTGCAGCAAGCCGCCGAGCTGCCCTGGTTGAACTACGTGCCCGTGCTGTCCGATGCGCCCCACCCCGGCAACGACCCCGCACCCTGGACGGGCCGCACCGGCTTCGTGCACCAGGCCGTGCTGGCCGACCTGCCCGACCTGTCAGGCCACGAGGTCTACGCCTGCGGTGCCCCCGCGATGGTGGCCGCCGCCCGAGCCGACTTCACCGCACAAGCCGGCCTGCCCGACGAGTTTTTCTATGCCGACGCCTTCACCAGCGAAGCCGACAAGCACACCGACTGACCCCCTGCGGAGCCTTTCCATGACCTACGACAACCAAAACATCTTTGCCAAGATCCTGCGCGGCGAGATCCCCTGCATCAAGCTGTTCGAGGACGCCCACACACTGGCTTTCATGGACATCATGCCGCAGGCCGAGGGCCACGCCCTGGTGATCCCCAAGGAGCCTGCCACGACGCTGTTCGAGCTGTCCGACGAAGCCGCCGCGGCCTGCATGGCCACCGTGCGCCGCATTGGCAACGCCCAGAAGAAGGGCCTGGGTGCCACGGGCATCGTGCTCATGCAGCTCAACGGCGCCGAAGCCGGCCAGACGGTGCCGCACTTTCACATCCACGTCATCCCGGGCTCCATCGCCGACCTGCGCCGCCCGCACGCCACCGCCCTGGCCGACACCGCTCACCTCAAGGCCGTGTCCGAAAAAATCGTGGCATCAATCTGACAACGTGCGGTTCCCGGGAGGGAACCCGCCACCGTGCACCGCTCGGGGCCCTTGCCCCCCTTCCAGATAGCGGGAAAAATACACATGTCAGACCCAGGGTTGATCCCAGGGTCGCGGCCCCCCCCGATTCCCGGGGCGAATTCCGTCACGGATGGCCGAGACGCCCCCCCGCTTCATGGGGTGTGCCGTTTGACACAGAAAACCACGGGACGCCCATACTGGCGTTGCTTACAAACCTTACAAAAAGCCCTCTCCAGGGCCCCTCGGAGCGCCTCATGTCCACCTCCACCAGCCGGTTGAGCGTCCTGTGCCTCGCCACCTGGCTCACCCTGTGCCTGCCGACCGCCGCACACGCCCAAACGCAAGCCCCCGCCACCGCCGACGACCAATATCGCCTGGGCCTGTACCAGCGCGAAACGGGCGAGCCCTACTCGGCCATCGACACGCTCGAGTCCCTGCTGTCGTCCTACCCCACGCTCAACCGCGCCCGCATGGAGCTGGCCGTTGCGTACTACCGCACCCTGAACTACGAACGCGCCCGCGCCGAAGCCGAGCGCGTGCTCAACGACCACACGACCCCCGAGATGGTGCGCCTGTCGGTCAGCAGCTTCCTCAAGCAGCTGGAGCTCGAGCAGGCCATGACCCTGGGCAAGCCCCACCGCTTCGAGTTCAGCACCTCGCTGGGCCTGATGTACGACAGCAACGTCAACGCTGGCCCGGACAGCGCCCTGCTGGGCTCCTCGCTGGCGGGTGACCTGGTGCTCGACCCCGAGTTCACCGCCAAGTCGGACTGGGGCTACATCGCGCAACTGGGCGTGCAGCACACCTGGCAAAGCCCCAAGCCCCTGCGCGTGGGCCAGGCCACCGGGCGCTTCTCCTGGAACAGCTCCCTGAGCCTTTACCAGAAGGCCTACCACCAGTTCAACGAGCAGGACCTGGGCGTCATCAGCCTGGCCACCGGCCCCGCCCTCATCGTGGGCAACGGCTGGCGCGGCAACCTGAACGTCCAGTTCGACAAGATCACCCTGGGCGGCCACGACCTGGGCCTCTACACCTCGGTCAACCCCTCGGGCACCTGGCGCCTGGGCAGCGGTGGCGAGCTGACGGCCGACGTGCAGTGGGTCAAGCGCGACTTCACCCGCAACCTCGACAGCGGCCGCGACAGCCAGTATCAGAGCGTGGGCCTGAGCTACGGCCAGCTGATGGGCAACCAGACCTGGTCCCTGCAAGGCGGCCTGCGCCTGTTCAATGAATCCGCCCGCGACGCGCGCTTCAGCAACCAGGGCGAGGAGTACTTCGTCGGCGCCCGCGCCAACGTGGTGGGCATCGACCTGTTCGCCCGCGCCGCCTGGCGTCACAGCCGCCACCTGGGCATCGAGCCGGTCTACGGCATGTCGCGCCGCGAAACCGAACGCCGCACCGAAATCGGCGCCAGCCACAACTTCAATGAAGGCTGGCTGGACAAGTGGCAGCTGACCGGCACCGTCAGCCACGTGCACAACAAGGCCAACCTGTCGCTCTACGGCTACGACCGCGACACGGTGACCATCGCCCTCAACCGCAATTTCTAATCAGGAGTCCACCATGAACGCACCCATCAGCATCATCCGCCTGAGCGCCCTGGCCCTGGCTTGCGCCGCCAGCCTGTCGGCCCAGGCCAACCCCAGCAACGCCGACTACGCCAAAGTGGTGCTGTATGGGGACGTGACCATCGCACAGGACTCCACCGCCTCGTGGGGCATCTGGGAACAACTGGAGCCGCCGGCCGCCGGTGTGCAAGCGCCCCTCATCGCGCTGCGCACCAGCGGTGACCTGTACCGCCCCCTGGGGCAGCTGGATCCGGTGCCGCCGGTGAACCCGCCCGTGGTGGTCGAGGGCCTGTGCGCCAGCGGCGCCTTGTGCGGCTTCGGCACGCTGGGCGACCGCAGCGCCATGCAGAGCGCCGAAGCCAGCCCGCAGGCCGTGCGTGAACCGCAGCCCGCTCCGTTGAACGCCTTCGTCATGCGGCCCGAGGCCCTGCCCGCAGACAGCGACTCCGCAAGCTGGCTGCCCGCTCGCATGCGCTTGCAACTGCAGATGCTCAGCGGCGGCACCGCCGGGCTGACCGACATCAGCCCGCTGAACCTGGACGGCAACACCCACTACCATGACGAAGTGATCGGTGAAGTCGGAGAAGAAATGAGGCTGACGACCCGCATGGGTGACACCCGGCGTAACTACGGTGTCAATGGCACGGCCGATCCGTTCACCGGTGACCTGGGCCGCTACGTGATTGGCAACTCCGACCCCAGCAACGTCTACCAGACCTTCTCGGGCGTGTGGGGCGTGACCACGACGGCCGCCGGCATGGACACCTTGCGTCAAGGCCAGGTCACCGCAACGTACTACGGCCGCAGCACAGATGACGGCAAGTCGAGTGCCGGCACACCGGTGATGCGCGTGAACTTTGGCACCAGCAGCTTCACGGCCAGCTTCAACGGTGGCGCTGACGGCAGCACCTACCTGGAGCGCACCGCCACGGGCACGCAAGTGCGCGGTCAGGTGGGCTTCAACGTCGACGCGGGCGTCATCCGCGGCAGCAACTTCGAGTCGACCCGCCTGAGCGCCACCGATGGCACCGTCTCGGGTCGCGTCGTGGGTGCCTTCTTCGGTCCAGGCGCCGCCGTGGCCGCCGGCGCAACCGACATCATCAAGACCAAGGTCGCCACCGAAGCGGCACCGGGCTACACCAACGCCCGCCACGTCAACACCTTCCTGCTGGTCAAAGATGGCGGGTTGTCGGAAGTCAAACGCTGAGCATCGCTGGCCTGAGCCACATCTCCCCGTCAAACGGCCCCTCACCAGGGGCCGTTTTTTTTCGTCCGCGAAGGGCCACGTCGGGCTCAGCCGCCCAGGTAGGCAGACTGCACCCGCGCGTCTCCCAGGAGCTCGCTGGCCGGGCCGCTGAGCGCCAGCTCGCCGGACTCCAGCACATAGGCGCGATCGGCCATCTCGAGGGCGCGGTGGGCGTTTTGCTCCACCAGCAGCACGGTCACGCCCTGGCGGTGCACGTCGCGCACCACCTCGAAAATGGCGTCCACCATGATGGGCGCCAGGCCCATGGAGGGCTCGTCGAGCAAGAGCAGGCGCGGGCGCGCCAGCAAGGCCCGGCCCATGGCCAGCATCTGCTGCTCGCCGCCCGACAAGGTGCCCGCCAGCTGGCGGTGGCGCTCCTTGAGGCGCGCAAAGCGCTGGTAGACGGCCTCGATGTCGGCCTCGACCTCGGCGTCGCGGCGCAGGTGGGCGCCCATGCGCAGGTTCTCGTCGATGCTCATGCGCGTGAAGATGCCGCGGCCCTCCGGCACCATCACCAGGCCTTGCGCCACCAGGTCCCACGGCCCCTGACCCTTCAAGGAGCGGCCCTGGTAGAGGACCTCGCCCGAAGCAGGGGACAACAGACCGCAGATGGCCTTGAGCGTGGTGCTTTTGCCCGCGCCATTGGCCCCGATCAGGCTGACCAGTTCGCCCGCGTGCAGCACCAGATCCAGCCCCTTGACGGCACGGATGCCGCCATACGACACGTTCAGGCCACGCAGCTCCAGCAAAGGCGTGTTGGCTTCGCTCATGCGCCCGCTCCTTTGGCGACCACGGGTCGGTGGCCCGCGCCCAGGTAGGCCGCGATCACGGCGGGGTGGCGCTGCACCTCGGCGGGCGAGCCACTGGCGATCAAGCGCCCCTGGTCCAGCACCGTCACGTGGTCACACAGGCCCATCACCAGCTTCACGTCGTGTTCGATCAACAGCACGGCGCGGCCCTGTGCGCGGATGCGCTCGATCAGCTCGCGCAACTGCACCTTCTCGGTGGCGTTCATGCCCGCAGCCGGCTCGTCGAGGGCCAGCAGCTTGGGCTCGGTGGCCAGGGCCCGCGCGATCTCCAGGCGGCGCTGATCGCCATAACTCAGCGTGCGCGCGGTCTGCTGCGCCTTGCCCTCCAGGCCCACGAAGGCCAGCAGCTCGCGGGCCTTGCACGTGATCTGGTCTTCTTCGTGCACGAAGGCCCGGGTGCGCAGCACCGCCTGCCACCAGCCCACCCGGGTGCGCACGTGGCGGCCCACGCGCACGTTGTCCAGCGCGGTCATGTCGGCAAACAGGCGGATGTTCTGGAAGGTGCGCGCGATGCCCGCTTGCGCCACCTGGTGGACCGCCGTGGGCTTGTAGGTGCGGCCGTCGAGCTCGAAGCGGCCACTGTCGCTGGGCACCAGGCCCGTGATCATGTTGAAGAAGGTGGTCTTGCCCGCGCCGTTGGGGCCGATCAGGCCGTGCACCTGGCCGGCCAGCACGTTCAGGCCGACCTCGCTCAGCGCCTGCACCCCACCAAAGCGCTTGCTCACGCCCTGCACCTGCAACAAGGCGCGGCTCATCGCGGGCCCCCGATCGCAGGAGATTCGGCCCCATCGGGCATCAACCGATCCTCGTGGCGAGGCGACGGCCACAGCCCACGCGGGCGCATCAGCATGATGCCGATCATGGCCAGGGCCACCAGCAACTGGCGCAGGATGGCCGCGTCCAGGCGCCCGCCGCTCATCTCCTGCAGCGGGCCAGCCACGTGGCGCAGCACCTCGGGCAGCGCGGCCAGCAAGAAGGCGCCCAGGATCACGCCGGGGATGTGCCCCAGCCCACCCAGCACCACCATGGCCACCACCAGCACCGACTCCTGCAGGCTGAACGACTCGGGCGAGACGAAGCCCTGGAAGCTGGCGAACAACACGCCCGCCACGCCCCCGAAGCTCGCGCCCAGGCCGAAAGCCAGCAGCTTGAGGTTGCGCGTGTTCAGGCCCATGGCCTTGGCGGCGAGTTCGTCTTCGCGGATGGCCATCCAGGCGCGGCCCAGGCGCGAGTCGTGCAGCCGCAGGCAGATGACCACGGCCACCACGACGATGGAGAGGAAGAGGTAGTAGTTCAGCGTGACCGGCGCCAGCGTGAAGCCCCACACCTCCAGGGGCTCGCCCAGGCTGACGCCCCCGATGACGATGGGGTCGATGGAGTTGATGCCCTTGGGGCCGTTGGTGAGGTTGACCGGCGCGTCCAGGTTGTTCATGAACACGCGGATGATCTCGCCAAAACCCAGCGTGACGATGGCCAGGTAGTCGCCCCGCAGGCGCAGCGTGGGCGCCCCCAGCAAGACGCCCGCGAGCGCCGCCACGCCCGCACCCAGCGGGATCACGGCCCACACCGGCATGTGCAGGCCGTGGGGGAAGGCCGCGGCCACGGCGGGGAAGTTCTCGGCCAGGTGGGGCGAAGCCAGCAGCGCAAACAGGTAGGCGCCCACCGCATAGAAGGCGATGTAGCCCAGGTCCAGCAGGCCGGCAAAGCCCACCACGATGTTCAGGCCCAGGGCCAGCAGGATGTAGAGCAGCGCCGTGTCCAGGATGCGCACCCAGGCCTCGCCCAAGGGCTGCACGGCCAGGGGCAGCACGGCCAGCAGGGCGGCGCAGACCAGGAAGGGCAGCAGGCGCGAAGAAGCAGCGGAGGAAGAGGAAGAAGACATCGACACCCTCCCCTCAGGCCCGGTCGGCCACGCGTTCGCCCAGCAGGCCCTGCGGGCGCAGCGTGAGCACCAGGATCAGCACCGTGAAGGCGAAGATGTCCTGGTAGTGGCTGCCCAGCACGTCGCCGGTCAGCTCGCCGATGTAGCCCGCGCCCATGGACTCGATGACGCCCAGCAGCACGCCGCCGACCATGGCCCCACCCAGGTTGCCGATGCCGCCGAACACCGCCGCCGTGAAGGCCTTGAGGCCCGGCAGGAAGCCCATGGTGTGCTGCACCGAGCCGTAATTGGCCGCCCACATGACGCCGGCCAGCGCCGCCAGCGCCGCGCCGATGGCGAAGGTGGCCGAAATGACGCGGTCGGGCTGCACGCCCATGAGCTGCGCCACGCGGGGGTTCTCGGCCGTGGCGCGCATGGCCCGGCCTAGCGAGGTGCCGTGGATCAGGGCCATCAGGCCGGCCAGGGTCACCGCCGTCACCGCCAGGATCAGGATCTGCACCAGGTTGATGGTCGCGCCCATCACCTCGTAGGGCTCGTCAGGCAGCAGGATGGGGTAAGGCTTGTAGTCCGGCTTCCACAGGATCATGGCCAGCGTCTGCAGCAGCAGCGACATGCCCATGGCCGTGATCAGCGGCGCCAGCCGCGGTGCGTTGCGCAGGGGCCGGTAGGCGAGCTTCTCGATCAGCAGGTTGAGCGCCACGCACGCCCCCATGGCCGCGAGCAGCGACAGGCTGAGCAGGGCCCAGCCCGGCAGGCCGCTGTCGGCCAGGAAGGTCACGACGGTCCAGCTCACCAGGGCGCCCACCATCAGCACCTCGCCATGGGCGAAGTTGATGAGGTTGATGATGCCGTAGACCATGGTGTAGCCCAGGGCCAGCAGCGCGTACATGCTGCCCAGCACCAGGCCGTTGATCAGTTGCTGAATGAAGATGTCCACGGGGCTGACGTCATGCAAAAAGCCCGCCAGGGTGGCGGGCTGTGTCCATCGGAAGTGCCGGGATTATCGGTCAGGATGGGACCCGACGACACCCGCAAGACACCCGGGAAGCCCCAGGCGTCAGAACAACGACGGCAGCTTGAGCGAATCCACCGTCCAGCGGATGAGCTTTTGCTTGAGCCCCGTGTAAGGCGGGAAGAACAGCTTGGCCATGAGCACCGGGCCGGACTTCAGCACCGCGCGCTCGTGCGAGAAGGCCTTGAAGCCGAACACGCCGTGGGCGCTGCCGATGCCGGAGTTGTTCACGCCGCCAAATGGCAGGTTGCCGTGCGCGTAGTGCAGCACGCAGTGGTTGATGGCCACGCCGCCCGAGCTGGTCTGCCCGATGACCTGGCGGGTGCGGGCCTTGTCGGTGCTGAAGAGGTACAGCGCCAGGGGCTTGGGGTTGGCGTTGATCTCGGCCACCACCTTGGCGAGGTCGCGGTAGGGGATGACGGGCAGCACCGGCCCGAAGATCTCTTCGGACATGATGCTGGCCTCATCGGGCACCTGCTCCAGCAGCGTGGGCGCCACGTAGCACTGAGAGACGTCCACCTCGCCGCCCAGCACGACCTTGGCGCCGCGCTTTTGCGCGTCCTGCAGCAAGCCGGCGATGCGCTGGGTGTGGCGCTGGTTGATGACGCGCGCGAAGTGCGGGCTGTTGCGCTGCGCTTCGGGCGTGCTGCCGTAGCGATCGGCGATGACGGCGCGGCAGGCCGCCACGAAGCGGTCCTTGACCGACTCGTGCACGAAGACGTGGTCGGGCGCCACGCAGATCTGGCCGCAGTTGGCCAGCTTGCCCCACATCAGGGTCTCGGCGGCGAGCTTGAGGTCGGCGGTCTCGTCGACGATGACGGGCGACTTGCCGCCCAGCTCCAGCGTCACGCTGGTGAGGTGCTTGGCGGCCGCGGCCATGACCACCTTGCCGACGGCGGGCGAGCCGGTGAAGAAGATGTGGTCGAAGGGCAGCTCCAGCAGCACCTGCGAGGTGGGCAGGCTGCCTTCGAACAGGGCCACCTCGTTGGCGGGGAACAGCTCGGCGATGACCTCGGCCATCACGGCGCTGACGGCGGGCGTCATCTCAGAAGGCTTGAGGATGACGGTGTTGCCGGCGGCCAGGGCCGACACCAGCGGGCCGAAGCACAGGTTGAGCGGGAAGTTCCAGGGCGCGATGATCAGCACGCGGCCACGCGGCTGGTATTCGATCCAGCTCTGCGTGAAGGCCGTGGCCATGGTCGGCCACACGCGCTTGGGCTGGGCCCACTTGCGCAGGCTGCCGATGGTGTGGCGGATCTCGTCGAGCACCGGCATGAACTCGGTGGCTTCGACCTCGGACGAGGGCTTGCGGTAATCCTTCTGGAACGCCGCGTAGAAGGCCTCGCGGCGCGACATCATGGCGTCGCGCAGCTTCTTGAGGCGCGCGATGCGCTCGGCGATGGTGGACTCGCGCCAGGCCACGGCGGTGACTTCCTGAGATTCGAAGACGCGGCGGATGTCCTCGGGGTTGGATTCGCCGGTCTTCGGGTCAACGAGGTGCATCATGGGTCGGTTCATGCGGGTCTCCATCGGGCAGGACGGCGGGATCAGGACTGGGGCGCGGCCTTCTTGGCAACAGCCTTCTTGGCAACGACTTTCTTGGCAACCGCCTTCTTGGCGGGTGCTTTCTTGGCAGGGACGTCCTTGGCCGCAGCCGGAGAACTCGCCGCCGCACCGCCCAGGCCGGCGCGCAACAGGCGCTCGGTCAGCTCGTTGACGCCGACGCCTTCGGCCAACGCCAGCACACGCAGGCGCTCGACCAGCTCGGCGTGCAGCTTGACGGCGAACGGCACCAGGCCAGCGGCCTGATCGAGCTTGCGCTGCTCACGGCGGTCGGGCACGGCGGTCGAGCCTTCGGCGAAGCGACCGGGGATCGCGGATTTCTGCATCTGGCCCTTGATCTTGAGGCCCAGGTTCTTGACGAGGTCGGTCTTTTTCATGGAGCGAAGGGGCCTTCAGGTCGGGCCGGGGGTGACAATGTCGCGAGCGTACCGGACTGCATCTGAAAACGCCGCACACCACAATCACGCCATTGTGCCTGCTCCCTGCCATGCGCGCAGCATCGCAGCACGCCGGTTTTCCCTGATCCCGACGCCGCCTTCACGCCCTCCCTGCCCCTCCCCCTCATGTCCCGACTCCAACAGATCTCCTTCCCGCTGCGCGGCGAATTCATCACCCTCGACCGCCTGCTCAAGGCCTGCAGCCTGGCCAACAGCGGCGGCCAGGCCAAGCTGATGGTGGCCGACGGCCTGGTGCAGGTGGACGGCCAGCAGGAGCTGCGCAAGACCGCCAAGATCCGCGCCGGCCAGGTGGTGAGCATGGCGGGGGTGCGCATCCGGGTCGAGCCCGAGGAGGGGGCCATGCCCCCTTCCGTTACGGGGGAATAGCCCGATTCAAACCCGTGTGCACCTGGGGCACGATGGTCGTTGGCTCCCACAAGGGGCCGGTGTCCAACGGAGAAACCCCATGTCCCAGACCCCCAACATCTACGCGCAAGACCTGCCGAAGACCGAAGCCAACTTCGCGACCTTCACCCCCCTGTCCTTCCTGGAACGCACGGCCGCCGTCTACCCCGAGCGCACCGCCATCGTCCACGGATCACTCAGGCAGACCTGGGCCCAGACCCACACCCGCTGCAAACAGCTCGCCAGCGCCCTGCAGCGTCGCGGCATCGGCCAGGGCGACACCGTCGCCGTCATGCTGCCCAACACCCCGCCCATGGTCGAGGCCCACTTCGGCATCCCGATGTCGGGCGCGGTGCTCAACACGCTCAACACCCGGCTTGACCCCGAAGCCATCGCCTTCATGCTCGACCACGGCGAGGCCCGCGCCATCGTCGTCGACCCTGAATTCAGCGCCACCGTCACCGCCGCGCTCCAGCTGCGCCAGCGCACCGAGCCGCTGCTGGTCATCGACGCCGAAGACGCGTTGTTCACCGGCCAGGCCGAGCGCATCGGCAGCCTGACGTACGAGCAGCTCGTGGCCGAGGGCGACGCCCACTTCGAGTGGCAACTGCCCGCCGACGAGTGGGACGCCATCAGCCTGAACTACACCTCGGGCACCACCGGCAACCCCAAGGGCGTGGTCTACCACCACCGCGGCGCGGCCATGAACGCCGTCTCCAACATCCTCGAATGGGACATGCCCAAGCACGCCGTCTACCTGTGGACGCTGCCCATGTTCCACTGCAACGGCTGGTGCTTCCCCTGGACGGTGGCTGCGCGCGCGGGCGTCAACGTCTGCCTGCGCCGCGTAGACCCGAAGGCCATCTTCGACGCCATCCGCGCGCACGGCGTGACCCACTACTGCGGCGCCCCCATCGTGCACGCCGCCATGGTGGCCGCCCCGGCCGAACTCAAGCAGGGCCTGTCGCGCCAGGACGGCCAGAAGGTCAAGGCCATGGTGGCCGGCGCCGCGCCCCCCGCCGCCATGATCGAGGGCATGGAGCAGATGGGCTTCGACCTCACCCACGTCTACGGCCTGACCGAAATCTACGGCCCCGCCGCGGTGTGCGTGCAGCACGAGGCCTGGGACCTGCTCGATGTGGGCGAACGCGCCCGCCTGAACGCACGCCAGGGCGTGAACTACCACCTGCAGCGCGGCATCAGCGTGCGCGACCCGCTGACCCTGCAGCCCGTGCCCGCCGATGGCGAGACCATGGGCGAGATCATGTTCCGCGGCAACATCACCATGAAGGGTTACCTCAAGAACCCCAAGGCGACGCAGGAGGCCTTCGCCGGCGGCTGGTTCCACACGGGCGACCTGGCCGTCATGTACCCCGACGGCTACGTCAAGATCAAGGACCGCAGCAAGGACATCATCATCTCGGGCGGCGAGAACATCTCGTCCATCGAGGTCGAGGACGTGCTCTACCGCCACCCCGCCGTGATGGCCGCCGCCGTGGTCGCCAAGCCCGACGAGAAGTGGGGCGAAACGCCCTGCGCCTTCATCGAGCTCAAGGCCGGCGCCCAGGTCACGGCCGCCGACATCGTGGCGCACTGCCGCCTGCACCTGGCGGGCTTCAAGATCCCGCGTGCGGTGGTGTTCGGCGAGTTGCCCAAAACCTCGACCGGCAAGATCCAGAAGTTCGAGTTGCGCAAACAGGCCGGCTCGGCCGCGGCGATCGACGTCTGAGGGCGTCGCCTTTTGGACCCGTTTGTGGCGGGCGGCCCACGTCACAAACCGTCATCCTTCATCACCTGAAAAGGGGATGGGGCAAACACCCCAAGTCGCTCAAAAAAGCCGCGCAGGCCCTCGCCCCCGTGGACGGCAACTTGTAACATGATGTTGTCCACGGGAGGGCGTCGGGTCGCAATGGCCGGACCTTGCCGTGCCGTTGCCCCAACGCCCACGCCGACACGGAGTCCCGCCGCATGCCCGCAGCCGCCCCGCCCCGGGACGAAGAACTCAGACTGGCCGTTCTGGACCGGTTGGGCCTGCTCGAGGCCGATGACGACGAGGCGCTGCAGCGGCTGGCCACGACGACCGCCGAGGTGCTCGACCTGCCCATCTGCGTCATCGCCCTGGTGGGGCGCGATCGCATCTGGTTCAAGGCCCGTCACGGCACCCACCACCTCGACTGGGAGCGCTCGCAGAGCCTGTGCTCGCACATCGTGACCTCGGGGCGCGCCATCCTGGCGCACGACCTGCGCCTGGACGAGCGCTTCGCCGACCTGCCCCTGGTGAGCCAGCGCATCCCCGCCATGCGGTTTTACGCCGGCATGCCCCTGGTCTTCGAGGGGCAGGTCATCGGCACCCTGGCCGTGCTGGATCAGCGTCCGCGCCACGACTTCGACGAGCGCAAGCTCGCGCACCTGGCGCGCTTCACCGAGATGGCGCACGACCACCTGAGGCTGCGCCAGGAGCGCCAGCGCACGCAGCAGGAGCGGGCGTTGTTCTCCGAGGGCCCGGTCGGCGCCATCGTGTGGGATGCCGCCCCGCCCCACCGCCCCAGCCACCTGTCGGCCAACCTCGAGTCGCTGCTCGGCGAGGCCCTCGCCACCGAACTCCGCGCCGGGTGCCCCTTCGACAGCATCGTCCACCCGGAAGACCAGGAGCTGTTTCGCACCGCGCTCAGCAGCCACCAGGTCGGTGACCTGCCCACCCTGGAGGTGAGCTACCGCCTGCAACCCCAGGGGCGTCACGCCCGCTGGATCAACCAGGTCACCCAGGCCGACCGGGATGCGCAAGGCCGGGTGCGGCGCATCCGCGGCTACCTCTTCGACCTGACCCGTCAGAAGCAGCTGGAGTCGTCCATCGAGTCGACCAAGGAGCGCCTCTACCTGGCACTGGAGTCCGCCCGCATCGGCACCTGGGACCTCAACGTGCCCACACAGGAGCGCGTGCTCAACACCCGCGCCGCGGCCATGCTGGGCTACCGCGAAGACGAGCTGGAGCACAGCCAGCTGGTGTGGACCGACATGGTCCACCCGCACGACCGCATGGCGATGGAGCGCGCCACCCAGAGCTACCGCGACCGGCAGTCCGACGTCGTCGCCGTGGAGTACCGCATCCGGCACAAGCGCGGCCACTACGTCTGGATGCGCAGCTACGGGCGCGTGGTCGAGCACGACCGCCGGGGCGAGCCGCGTCGCGTGGTCGGCACCCTCATCGACATCACCGAAGACAAGCAGAAAGAAGCCCTGCGCAACCGCCAGCGCCAGCTGCTGGACCTGCTCAACCAGGCCCAGACCTCCTTCTTGCTCAACCGCAGCGTGCAAGAGGCCTGCGAGGCGCTGTTCGAGCCCCTGCTGCGCATCAGCGACTGCCACTTCGGCTTCATCGGCATCGTGCGGCACGGCGCCGACGGGCGGCCCTCGCTGCTCATCCCCACGCTGTCCGATGCACACTGGCAAGACACCCTGAGCAAGCCGTTGCGCGAGCTCGATGGGCCCTTCTGCCAAGCCATCCAGACCAACGAGGTCGTGCTCATCAACCACCCGGTTCGCCACCCCGTGCCCTCGGGGCTGCCCGAACACCGCGTCGAGCTGCGCAACTTCCTGGGCCTGCCCATCCGCTTTGACAACAAGGTGGTGGGCATGATCGGGTTGGGCAACCGCCCGGAGGACTTCGACGAGCAGACCGTGCAGTTGCTCGAGCCCCTGGTGGTGACGCTGGGCACCCTGTTCCACGCCCGCGACCAGGAGACCGCCCGGGTCAACGCCGAAGAAGAGCTCAAGCGCCTGGCCAGCCGGGACACCCTCACCGGCCTGGCCAACCGGCGCCAGTTCTTCGACGTGGCCGACGCCGCACTGGCCCAGACCCGCCGCTACGGCACGCCGCTGACCGTGGCGCTGATGGACCTGGACCACTTCAAGCACATCAACGACACCCATGGCCACGCCGCGGGCGACGCCGTGCTCAAGGTGTTCTCCGACGTCCTGCGCGAGTCCCTGCGCGACAGCGACACCGCCGCGCGCATCGGGGGCGAAGAGTTCGCCGTGCTGCTCAGCAACACCCCGCAAGACGAGGCCATGCACGCCCTGGAGCGCGTGCGCGCCACGCTGGACCAGCGCCCCATCGAACACGGCAGCAGCACCATCTACGCCACCGTCAGCATCGGCGCGGTGCAATGGCGCCCTGAACACCACGGCGTCGACGCCATGCTGGGCCAGGCCGACGAGGCCCTCTATGCCTCCAAGCGCCTGGGCCGCAACCGCGTGACGCTGCACAGCCACGAGGCCATCGGTGGCGAAGGCGCCCCGGCGTCTCCCCAGGCGGCAAACGACGCGGCTTGAGTTACCGTAGCGCCCTGGCATCGACTCGGGAGCCGCACCCCATGAACCTGTTCACCGCACTGCAAAGCGCCTGGCCGGCCACGCGTCAGGACGCCGCCATCCTCACCGACTCGGGCACCTGGAGCTGGGACGACCTCGACCGCGCCACGGCCATGGTGGCCAACCTGCTGGAGAGCCTGCGCCTGCACGAGCGCGACGACCACCCGCCGGTGGTGGCCGCCCACGTCGACAAGTCGGTCGAGTCGCTGGTGCTGTACCTCGCCACGCTGCGCGCTGGCTGCGCCTGGTTGCCGCTGAACCCGGCCTGCCGCGCCGCCGAGCTCAATCACTTCCTGAGCGACGCCCACCCCGCCGTGCTCGTGTGCCGCCCGCAAGACCAGGAGTGGGTGATCCCGCTGGCCGCGCACAGCCAGGTCGGCCACCTGTTCACCCTGGGCACGCAGCGCAACGGCAGCCTGCTGGCCCACGCCGCGCTGCACAGCGACGAGCACGCCCCCGCCGTGCGCCAGCCCACCGACCTGGCCGCCATCCTCTACACCTCGGGCACCACCGGGCGCAGCAAAGGCGCCCTGCTCACGCACAGCAACCTGCTGAGCAACGCGCGCACGCTGCTGCGCCACTGGGACTGGCGACACGACGACTGCCTGGTCCACGCCCTGCCCACCTTCCACATCCACGGCTTGTTCGTGGCCTGCCACTGCGCGCTGCTCTCGGGCACGCCCATGCGCTGGCTCAACGCCTTCGACCCCGCCGAGGTGCGGGCCCAGATCCAGGACGCGCAAGCCCCCCGAGCCACCGTGTTCATGGGCGTGCCCACCCTCTACACCCGGCTGCTGCAGACCCCGAGCTTCGACACCCAGGCCACGGCCCACATGCGCCTGTTCATCAGCGGCTCCGCCCCCTTGCTGCCCGCGACCTTCGACGCCTTCCCGCGGCAAACCGGCCACACCATCCTGGAGCGCTACGGCATGAGCGAGACGGGCATGCTGTGCTCCAACCCCTGCCGCGCCAGCGAGGGCGAGCGCATCGGTGGCACCGTGGGCCGCCCCCTGCCCGGCGTGGGCCTGCGCATCGTTGACGACCACGGCAAGCACACCGAAGACGGCACCCCGGGCCACGTCGAGGTGCAAGGCCCCAACGTCTTCCAAGGCTACCTGGGCCTGCCCGAGCAGACCGCCGAATCCTTCACCGCCGACGGCTGGTTCCGCACCGGCGACGTCGGCCGCATCGAGTCGCACGGTCACCTGCAGCTCATCGGCCGCGCCAAGGACCTGGTCATCACCGGCGGCCTCAACGTCTACCCGGCCGAAGTCGAAGGCCACCTCGACCGCCTGAGCGGCGTGGCCGAGTCCGCCGTCATCGGTGTGCCTCACCCGGACTTCGGCGAAGGCGTGGTGGCCGTGCTGGTGGCCCAAGCCGGGCACGCGCTGCAAGAGCCCGCCATCGTGCAGGCCATCAAACAGCAGCTGTCGGGCTACAAATGCCCCAAGCGCGTTTTCGTGGTGGACGAGCTGCCGCGCAACGCCATGGGCAAGGTGCAGAAAAACCTGCTGCGCCAGCGCTTCGTCAACACCTTCCAGGCCCGCACCGGCTCCTGAGGAACCCCATCATGAGCACCCCCAACCCCACCTTGCAAAACCACGTCAGCCCCGAAGAATGGCAGCTGCGGCTGGACCTGGCTGCGGCCTATCGCCTCGTCGCCCTGTACGGCTGGAGCGACCTCGTCTTCACCCACATCTCGGCGCGCCTCCCCGGCCCCGAGCACCACTTCCTCATCAACCCCTACGGGATGATGTTCGACGAGATCACCGCCTCCAGCCTCGTCAAGGTCGATCAGGACTGCAACAAGCTCAGCGACTCGCCCTTCCCCGTCAACCCGGCGGGCTTCACCATCCACAGCGCCATCCACGCCGTGCGTGAAGACGCCGGCTGCGTGCTGCACACCCACACGCGCGCCGGCGTGGGCGTCTCCGCCCAGCGCGATGGCGTGCTGCCCATCTCGCAGCAAAGCACCTTCGTGCTGGCTTCGCTGGCGTACCACGACTACGAAGGCGTGGCCTTCCGCGAAGACGAAAAGCCGCGCCTGCAGGCCGACTTGGGGCCCAACAACTTCCTCATGCTGCGCAACCACGGCCTGCTGACCGTGGGCCGCACCATCGCCGACGCCTTCCTCAACATGCACATCTTCGAGAGCACCTGCCAGATCCAGCTGGCCGCCCAAAGTGGCGGCGCGCCCCTGACCGAGGTCAACCCGCAAATCGTGCAAGGCGTGGCCCACGCGATGAAGGTTCAGACCGGTGGCATGGGCGGCGCTTTCGTGTGGCCGGCCCTCATCCGCAAGCTCGACCGCACCGACACGGGCTGGCGCGCATGAAACAGCTCACCCTCATCGCCGGCCTCGTGGTCGCCGCCCTGCTCGCGGGCACCGCCATCGTGGTCGGGGGCGACATGGCCCGCACCTCCAGCGCAGCCGATCCACAAGGCAAGGCCCCAGGCGGCGGCATCGGCCTGCCCTGGCAGATCGACATCCAGCCCGATGGCAGCAGCCGCGTCATGGGACTGAGCCTGGGCAGCGAGGCCCAGTCCAGCACCCTGGCCGACGTGCGCCGCCTGTGGGGCCCCGACGTGCAGATCGCCATCATCGCCGCGCCGGGCGAAAACGGCTCGCTCGAAGCCTTCGTCGACCCGGCCCAGGCCGGCTTCGTCAGCGGCAAGATGGTGGTCACAGCGCGCCTGCCAGCCGAGGTCATCCGGGCCATGCGCGAACGCGCCGTCAAGGTCGACTTCATGGAGAGCACCACGCGCAAGCACACGCTGCAGCCCGAAGACGAACAAGCCGCCCTGGCCGCCCCGCTGACCGCGGTGAGCTTCATCCCGGCCGCGCGACTGGACGCCGAAGCCATCGTCGCGCGCTTCGGCCAACCGGCGCGCCGTCTCCAGAGCAACGGCCACCTCGAGCACTTCCTCTACCCCGACAAGGGCCTGGACGTGGTCCTCGACAGCGAGGGCAAGGAGCTGCTGCAGTACGTGGCGCCCGCCGAATTCAAGCGGGTGCAGTTGCCCCTGGAGGCGGCACTGGCCGCCAGTCAGGCGCCCCCCCAGGCCACCCCGCCGCTCAGCGCGAGCGCACCGAAGCCGTGAGCTGGCTGATCTCGGCGTCCTTGGCTTGCCAGACGCCGTTGATCCAGGCCTGAAGCGTCGAGCGGTCGGCCGCCTTGCCCTGGGCGTTGACCAGCAACCCCTTGGGGATGGGCACCTGACGCACCGTGACCACGACGTCGTCGATGCGACCGGCCAGCAGGTCCATGAACGTGGGCACGCCGCCGGGGTAGACGATGGTCACGTCCACCATCGAGTCGAACAACTCGCCCATGGTCTCCAGGGCCATGCCCACCCCGCCCGTCTTGGGCTTGAGCAGGTGGGTGTAGGGCGAGTTCTGCTGATCGTGCTTGTGCGGCGTGAAGCGCGTGCCCTCCATGAAGCTGATCACCGACGTCGGGATCACCTTGAACTTCTCGCAGGCCTTGCGCGCGGTCTCCAGGTCCTTCTGGGCCGAGCCACCGCCGCGACGCTTCATGAACGGAAAGTCCAGCGCCCACCAGGCCAGGCCGATGATGGGCACGTAGATCAACTCGTGCTTGATGAAGAACTTCAGCAGCGGGATGCGCCGGTTGAACACCCACTGCAGCACCAGGATGTCGACCCAGCTCTGGTGGTTGCTGCTCACCAGGTACCAGCCCTTGCGCTGCAGGCCCTCCAGCCCCGAGACGTCCCAACGCGTGCGCCCCACCAGCTTCATCCACACGCAGTTCACGCCGATCCAGGTCTCGGCGATGGCGTTGAGCGCCGTGTCGCAGATGTGGCGCACCCAGCGGAACGGCAGCAGCAGTTTGGCCAGCGCAAACGGGATCATGCAGGTGAAGCCCAGCACGGTGTTGACCATCAGGGTGACGCCGGTCACGCTGGCTTTGACGAAGGACACGATCGCTTGGGTCATGGGTGCGCGGGCACGGGGCCCGATGGGTTCGGCAAAGGCGGATTATCACCCTCAACTGCACAGGTGTGCAGCAATGTGCCTCCGCTCATCAAAATGACACACAAACGGGTCACCATGGTCCTTTTGACTTCAGCCCCGCACCATGGCCGCCCCCTCCAACCCGCTTGACGCCGACATGCTGCGTCGCCTGCAGGACGACGTGATCGACAGCTACGACGAGGAGCTGGAGCTCGAAGTCGACGACCGCATCCTCGACGGCCCCGCCGGGCAGAGCGACGAAGCCCGCGACGCCCGGCGCGTCTACTTCCGCGAGCTGTTCCGACTGCAAGGCGAGCTGGTCAAGCTGCAGGACTGGGTGGTGCACACCGGCGAGCGCATCGTGGTGCTCTTCGAAGGCCGAGACGCGGCCGGCAAGGGCGGCGCCATCAAGCGCATCACCCAGCGCCTGAACCCGCGCGTGTGCCGCGTGGCCGCCCTGCCCGCGCCCAACGACCGCGAAAAAACCCAGTGGTACTTCCAGCGCTTCGTGAGCCACCTGCCGGCGGCCGGCGAGATCGTGCTGTTCGACCGCAGCTGGTACAACCGCGCCGGCGTCGAGCGCGTCATGGGCTTTTGCTCCGACGAGGACCTCGAGGAGTTCTTCCGCTCCGTGCCCGAGTTCGAAAAGATGCTGGTGCGCAGCGGCATCCGCGTCATCAAGTACTGGTTCTCCATCTCCGATGAAGAGCAAAGCGCGCGCTTCCTGGCCCGCATCCACGACCCGCTCAAACAGTGGAAGCTCAGCCCGATGGACCTGGAGAGCCGCCGCCGCTGGGAGGACTACACCCGCGCCAAGGAGGTGATGCTGGAGCGCACGCACATCCCCGAAGCACCCTGGTGGGTGGTGCAGGCCGTGGACAAGAAGCGCGCCCGCCTGAACTGCATGCACCACCTGCTCGCGCAGTTCGACTACCACGAGGTTCAGCACGAGCCGGTGCACCTGCCCCCGCGAGAGCGGCGCGAGGACTACATCCGCAACCCCGTGCCGGCCTCGATGTTCGTGCCCGAGTTGTATTGAGGCCCGGGGGAGGCCCTGCTCCAGCGGCTTCACCCCAAACGCGTTACCCTGGCGGGTTCCACGCAAAAAGGCGGAGCCCCCTGTGCTGAGCTGGTTCGAAAAACGGATCGACCCTTACCCTGAAGCGTCCCCCACGACGCCCACCAAGGCGCCACCCAAAGGCTTCTTCGCCTTCATCTGGGCCGGCACGCGCGGCATGCGCCCCTACCTGCTGGGCATGACGCTGCTCACCGCCAGCATCGGCGCCTTCGAGGCGCTTTTGTTCAGCATGCTGGGCAGCATCGTGGACTGGCTGAGCCAGATCCCGCGCGAGCAACTGTGGCAGCGATCCAGCACCCAGCTCATGTGGCTGGGCGCCATCTTGCTGCTCAGCCCGCTGCTGGTGTGGCTGCAGACCCTGCTCAAACACCAGACGCTGGCGGGCAACTTCCCCATGCGCCTGCGCTGGACCTTCCACCGACTCATGCTCAGCCAGAGCATGGGCTTCTACCAGGATGAGTTCGCCGGCCGCGTGGCCACCAAGGTCATGCAGACGGCGCTGGCCGTGCGCGACACCTGCTTCATCGTGGGCGACATCCTCGTCTTCGTCACCATCTACTTCGTCACCATGACGGCGGTGGTGGGCGGCTTCGACGCCTGGCTGCTGGCGCCCTTCATCGGCTGGCTGGTGTTGTATGGCCTGGCCGTGTGGTGGTTCGTGCCGCGCCTGAGCGCCAGCGCGCGCAACCAGGCCGACGCCCGCTCGCTCATGACCGGGCGCATCACCGACGCCTACACCAACATCGCCACGGTCAAGCTGTTCTCGCACGCCAACCGCGAGGCCGGCTACGCCCGCTCGGCCATGCAGGATTTCATGCTCACGGTGCACCGGCAGATGCGCCTGGTCAGCGGCTTCGAGGTCGTCAACCACACGCTGAGCATGCTGCTGATCGTGTCCACCACGGGCGTGTCGCTGTGGCTGTGGACGCAAAACCAGGTCGGCATCGGCGCGGTGGCCGCGGCCACGGCCATGGCGCTGCGCCTCAATGGCATCTCGCACTGGATGATGTGGGAGATGGCGGCGCTGTTCGAGCACATCGGCACGGTGCAAGACGGCATCAACACCCTGTCGCGCCCGCACGCGGTGGTCGACCGGCCACAGGCCCCCGCCCTGCGCGTGCAGCAAGGCGAGGTCCGCTTCGACAACGTGCGCTTTGCGTACGGTGGCCAGCGCGCCATCATCGACGGGCTGAGCCTGCACATCCGCCCCGGCGAGAAGATCGGCCTGGTGGGTCGCTCCGGCGCGGGCAAGACCACCATCCTCAACCTGCTGCTGCGCTTCTACGACGTCGAGTCGGGGCGCGTGCTCATCGACGGCCAGGACATCTCCGAGGTGCAGCAAGACAGCGTGCGCGCCCAGGTCGGCATGGTCACGCAGGACACCTCGCTGCTGCACCGCTCGGTGCGCGACAACATCCTCTACGGCCGCCCCGACGCCTCGGACGCCGACATGGTCCACGCCGCCGAACGCGCCGAGGCCACCGACTTCATCCAGACCCTGTCTGATCCGCACGGCCGCAAGGCCTTCGAGGCGCACGTGGGCGAGCGCGGTGTCAAGCTCTCGGGCGGACAGCGCCAGCGCATCGCCATCGCGCGGGTCATGCTCAAGGACGCGCCCATCCTCTTGCTGGACGAGGCCACCAGCGCGCTCGACTCCGAGGTCGAGGCCGCCATCCAGAGCAGCCTCTACAAGCTGATGGAGGGCAAGACCGTGGTGGCCGTGGCGCACCGCCTGTCCACCATCGCCGCCATGGACCGCCTCATCGTGATGGACCACGGCCGCATCGTCGAAGAAGGCGACCACGCCACGTTGCTGTCGAAAGGCGGCTTGTACGCGCGCCTGTGGGCGCACCAAAGCGGCGGCTTCCTGGTGGAGGACGATGAGCCGATGGCAGACGAGGGCAAAAGCACGGTCTTAACATGAGGCAGTGCCGCCGGCTGGGCACACTCAGGGCCTGCGACGCAGGGCACCTTGGACCGCCTGTCCCATCAGCAGGTAGCCAGCCGTGGAGAAATGCGTGTTGTTGCCCAGGTAGATGTCCATGGTGGGCTCTTGGATGGCTCGGCGCACAACGCGCAGCAGGTTGGGCGCCCCCAGTCGGGCTTCGGCCTGATCCCAAAATCGTTTGTCAGGCTGCAGGTAGGCCGTGGTCTTGTTGGGCACCACCACCCAGGTGACCCACAGCCCACTTTGGGCGCTCAAGCGCTGGGTCAATGCAGCCATGTCATCGACCACCGATTCAGGCAGGTCCTCAAGCCGGTCCTCGATGAGGAAGAGAGCATCCTGGCAACGGCGGTGGCTGAACCAGTCGCAGCCGCGAGGCACCCGCGCAACCCTCACCTCGGCTGTGACCTGCCAGTCGCGGAAATCGGTTGCCGCCGAGAGGCGCTCGTGCATGAGCGCATTGAACTGCGTGCGCAACCCCACCGACATCCGCCCGGAACGATCTACCCGATCCGGCTCGAACTGCTGCGTGGGCACGGGCTGCGGCCCATCGACGCTGTGCTTGTGGCGGTACCTCGTCTGCACACACTGCATCGACTCCCTGACGGCGCGCTCCAGGTTGCGCTCAACGATCTGCAGCACCACTTGGCGGCCCCTGAAGCCCTGCGCCCTCAATCTGGCGCCCAGGTCGGCGCAAATGGCGCGCAAGTTGTCCCAGTGCTCGGTTCGCACACGCAGGCCCTCGCGGGTCAGCACGGTCTGCCAGACGCGGCCGGTGGAGAAACTGTCGCCGATGACCATCACATCGGCGTCGGCCAAGCTGGCTTGCTCCATCCACTTCGGCTCGATGGCCGGCTGCGCCTGAGTCCAGCCGAATTGACTCTCAGGCAGCATAGACATGCGGGTCAAATCGCCTTCGAAAGCTGCCAGCGGCAAGAAGTGATAACCCACCGCCCCGTAGCTCAACAAGGCCGCGAAAACCACAAGGGAAAAGAGTCTGGCGCGACGCATGTCAGAACTGGAAATAGAGGAAAGGGCTGTAGTTGCCGAAACGATCGATGACGACGCAAAGCAAGGCGCAAACACCGAGCAACTGAACCCAGGTGAGGGCCGCGCCGCGATCCCTGAACACCATGTTCGCAGAGTTGGGCAACAACCACACCCAGAGCAAGCCCAGCAGGATCAGCCGAGAGAGGTCCCGGCCCGACATCGACACGATCTCGATGAGGTGCCCATGCGTGACCGCCTCGAACGAAATAGACCTGGCTTCGATGCAGTACATGGCCTTCAAGAGCACCAGCGCCTGCGGCACGCTGTCGGCGCGAAAGAACACCCACGCGGTGACGACGGCCACGAACGTGATCGCCACACCCAGCAGGCGTCCCAGCAGGCCGGGCGGCCAGGCAACCAGCCCACGGCGCAGCAGCGACTGCCACAGGTGATTGACGACAAGGTACAGCCCATGCAGCCCCCCCCAGATCACGAAGGTCCAGCCCGCGCCGTGCCACAGCCCGCCCAGCAACATGGTCGCCAACAGGTTCACGTGCCGACGCGCCACGCCGTGGCGATTGCCGCCTAGCGGGATGTAGAGGTAGTCACGCAGGAAGGTCGAGAGCGTGATGTGCCAGCGACGCCAGAACTCGATGATGTTCGTGGCTTGATAGGGCGAATTGAAATTGACAGGCAGACGGATGTTGAACATGAGCGCAATGCCCAGCGCCATGTCCGTGTACCCGGAAAAATCGAAATAAATTTGCAGTGTGTAGGCCAAAGCACCCGCCCAGGCCTCGTAGGTCGTGGGCAAGGTAGGTGTGCTCGCGCCATCGCCAACGGCATCAAAGATGCCCGTGACGTAAGGGGCGAAAGAGTCGGCCCAGAGTGTTTTTTTGCACAGCCCCAGCGTCAACAACAGCAAACCGGTTGCCACGTTCTGCCAGTTCACTCGGTAGGTGATGGCCTTGGCGAACTGCGGCATCATGTCTTTGTGATGCAGCACGGGCCCTGCGATGAGGTGAGGAAAGAAGGTCACGAAAAGCACGTAATGCACGAAGTCGCACTCGCGCACCTTGCCTTGGTGGGTATCAACGAGGAAGGCAATCTGCGTGAAAGTGAAAAACGAAATCCCCATGGGCAACACGATGGCCTCCAAGGACCAATGGGCCCCCGCCACGGCATTGACGTTGTCGATGAAAAAATTGGCGTATTTAAAATACGCCAGTAACGCCAGGTTGGCTGCAATCGATCCCTGCAGCAAACGCCGCTTGAGAATCGGTCGCCCCGACACCTCGGCGTGATTCATCCAGCGACCAAAGCCATGGTTGCAAGTGATCGAAGCCAGCAGCAGCCACACGTAGGTGGCATCCCAGAAGCCATAGAACAGCAGCGAGGTGAGCGCCAACCAGCCCGCCGCATGCGCCTGACTGATCCGGCTCAGGCTGAAAAATCCAAACAGCGTGAGCGGCAGAAACAGGAACAGGAATTCGTAGGAGTTGAAAAGCATCGGGCGAACGATGGAACGTGCCTGAGGCACGATGCCCGACACGCCTGAACCTGGCTGCGAGCGCAATACCCGGCATTTTAGGTCGCTGAGTCGCCCGCTTCGACGGCCCTCCTCACCAGGGCAGGTCTTCCCCGCCGTGGTCGATGAGGCGGCCACTGCGCTGGGGCATCAGCTGCGACACCACGCCCAGCAGGCGGGCGGCGGCCTCGTCGGGTGGGCGCACCGTCAGGCCGCTGCGCGAAAACGGGGCCGACAGCGCCGTCTCCACGGTGCCGGGGTGCACGGCCACGCAGACCGCCTGCGGGTGACTGCGGGCCAGCTCGATGGACGCCGTGCGCACGAGCTGGTTCAACGCCGCCTTGGCCGCCCGGTAGCCGTACCAGCCGCCCAGCTGGTTGTCGCCGATGCTGCCCACCTTGGCCGACAGCGTGGCGAAGACCGAACGCCCTTGGCGGGGCAAAAGCGGCAGCAGGTGCTTCATGAGCAAAGCCGGCCCGATGGCGTTGACCGCGAAGTTGTGCGCCAGGTGAGCCGCGTCCAGTTGGCGCCAGCTCTTCTCAGGCAGGCGACCATCGCCGTGCAGCCAGCCGGTCGCGTCGATCACCAACCGCACCGGCCGCTGGCGAGCGTCCCGCTCCGACTGAACCCATCCGGCAGCCTGAGCAATCGACGCCTCGTCCAGCAAATCGAGCGCAGGCTCGCTGCCCCGCCCCAGTGCCAGCACCCATGGGCCATCGGTGCGCGAGCGCAAGGCCCGCACGAAGGCCGCGCCCAGCCCGCCACGCGCCCCGATGACGACGACCAGGCCGTCATCCAGCCAACCCAGCTCGTCGCCGGGCACCGCGCTCAAGCCGCCACCCGCCTGCCCGGCACGGCCACCCCTTCGGCCTGCGCGACCGTGGCCAGGGCCTCTTCCATGAGGGCGCGTGCATGGCCTGCCACCCGATACAGGTAGGCGTGCAGGGCCACGTCGGCCGGCTGGCGGCTTTCGCAGTCGGCGCTGTAGGCCTCGAACTGGCCCAGCATGGTGATCAGGTCGGCCATGTGCTTGGGGCACTCGCACGCCACCTTGGGCATGGCGCTGATGAGGGTCATCAGGTCCGTGCTGTCAAAACGCGCCGGTGGGGCGGGATCGGGCACGGCGCGCAGGGCGTGGTTGACGCTGCGCCAGCCGCGCACCGTGTCCAGCACCGTGTGGCGGAATTCATCGGGGTTGAGCGGCGAGCGGCGCAAAACCGCGGCGCGGGCGCGCAGCGCTTCCACCACCTGGGAGTTGGCAAAGCCGTAGATCACGATCATCTGGCGGGCCCCCACCGTGCGCACCAGCCGGCTGAGCCAGTCCACCGACTCCATGTGGACCGATCCCAGGTCGGCCAGCACCATGTCGGCCTGCACCTGCTGCAGAGCCAGCTCGGAGACCGCGCTCTCGTCCACCGCCCCCACCACCTGCACGCCCTCCAGCCCGTGCAAAGCGTCGGACCAGCGCGAACCCGCGCCATTGCCCACGATCAGCAGCCGGGCGCTGTCAACCGAGGGCGACGCCGTCACGTTTGGAGAGACAGGGCCGCGAGACGCGCCGCGAACCAGCGTGGCTTCGGTCAGCTCCGCCTCGCTGACGAGGTCCTGAAGGCGGGCGGTGTCCACCCGGGCCAGCATGCCGATGGCGTGGCCCTTGTTGACCAGTTGTTTGATGAGGACCAGGCGACGAACGTCCTGGCTGGAATAGAGTCGGTGGCCAGACGGTGCCTGGGTCGGCCCCACCACGTTGTAGCGCCGCTCCCACACGCGCAAGGTGGCCACCGGAATGTTTACCATGCGTGCAGCAGCGCTGCTGCGGTAGCGGGGCATGCCGGCGTCGCCGGAGTCGATGAAATCAGCCATGACGCACCTTTGTGAACTACTTGAACTCAACTTGAATTCAACGACCTGATTCTGATGCAAGACAAACATCAGTGAATCAGATAAAAATGCGTCAAAGCAGGTTCACACCCGTTTCACCCCCACCCCACCCCACCACATCGGAGACTTCACCATGACCAGTCGTCGTCAATTCATCATGACCATCGTCCCGGCCGCCGCCGTGCTGTCCGGCGTCACCGGTGCCCACGCTCAGGCCGTCAAGGTCGACGAGAAGGACCCCGCGGCCGTCGGCCTGGGCTACAAGCACGACGCCACCAAGGTCGATGCCAAAAAGTACCCGCAGTACAAAGCCGGCAACAACTGCGCCAACTGCCAGTTCTACCAAGGCAAGGACGCCTGGGGCGTGTGCCCGCTGCTGGGTGGCAAGCAAGTCGCCGGCAAGGGCTGGTGCACCGCCTGGGCCAAGAAGGCCTGAGCCCGCTGAACACCCGCTCGGTGTGCCCACACACACCGAGCGGGCAAGGAAAAAGGCGCCCGAGGGCGCCTTTTTGTTTGAGCAAGCTGATCGCGCTGAGCATGCGACGCATCAGCCCTGCAGCGGCGTGATGCCGGCGATCGCCCACTCGCGGCCGTCATCCAGCGGCTTGACCAGGTGCCAGAGCTCGTCGAAAGGCTGAGCCCCCTGGGCGGCCTCCTCGCGGATCAGGCCATGGAAGCGAACCGACGCGATCCACTGCCCGTTTTCCTGGGTCGTGTCGACCAGTTCGGCGTCCAGCTGCATCACGTCCGTCTGTTGCGAAGCGGCGCCGCGCTCCTGCAGGTCCAGGCGCAGCGAAGCGAACAGCTCGGGCGTGGTGAACTTGCGCAGGTCGTCCACGTTGCCGGCGTCGTTGGCGGCCTGCAGGCGGATGAAGATCATCTTGGCGATGCGGGTGAAGCCTTCGGCGTCAAACCCGGCCGGTGCAGCGCCCGCAGCGGATGCCCCGGACGGCGCCACGCTGGCGCCCAGGCCACCGGCGGCGAAGCTGTCGCGGGCCATCGGGGCCTGAGCGGGGTTCGCAAAAGGTTGCGCCGAGGAGGGCTGTGCCGAAGAGGGGAACGGCGCCCCGGCGCCCGCCAGCTGCGGCCCGCCAGCCGAAGCCGCAGCGCCACCGCGCATGCGGCGTACCACCCAGGTGATGGCCACCAGGGCGACGACGGCCAGCAAGGCCATCATCATGAAGTTGGCCAGCTCTTCGCCGAAGCCCAGGTGGCTGGCCAGCGCGGCCAGGCCCAAGCCCGCGGCCAGGCCAGCGATCGGGCCCATCCACGAGCGTTTGGCCGGCTGCGCGGCGGCCTGTGCGGCGTTGGCGGGTGCGGCCTGGTTGGGGCGAGCGGCGGCGTTGCTGGTGGCGCCGTTCGTCGCTGCGTTGTTGGGCGAAGCCGGCGGCGAGGTGTCGGCCTGCTTGGCCGGCATCTGGCGCTGCATGCCAGAGGCCCGCCCGCCACCCAGGCGCTTGGCCTCGGCGTCAAAAGGGGCGGTCGCGAAAGCGACGCTGGCCACGGCCACCGCCAGGGAGGTGATCAGGTTGGTGATCTTCAGTCGTTGCATGTTCAGTTTCTGATGAGCAAATCGGACATGGCCGGATTGTGCTCAGTTTCCGCCGCGCGTGCCCGAAGCCCACGGCAATACAGGGGCGCTTTACAAAGAGCAACCAAAGCGCAGCGTGGCGCAGCCGGGGGAACGCCTCGCAAGACCCCGGCGAGCCTGGGGGATCCTCACGCCCGCTCGCGCGCCCCGCAGGCGACAATGTCGGGTTGTCTGCCGACGCCTTGCCGCGTCAACCCCATGCCCGAACTCACCGTCGCACCGCCCGCACCCGCCGCCAAGCCCCTGAGCAGCCACAAGCCCTTTTGGGCCAAGCGCTTCGGGACGGCGCCTTTCCTGCCGACCACGCGCGCCGAAATGGACGCCCTGGGCTGGGACAGCTGCGACGTCGTCATCGTCTCGGGTGACGCGTACGTGGACCACCCCAGCTTCGGCATGGCCGTCATCGGCCGCATGCTGGAGAACCAGGGCTTTCGGGTGGGCATCATCGCCCAGCCGGACTGGCTGAGCGCCGAGCCCTTCCGCGCGCTCGGCAAGCCCAATCTCTTCTGGGGCGTGACCGCGGGGAACATGGACTCCATGATCAACCGCTACACGGCCGATCGCAAGATCCGCAGCGACGACGCCTACACGCCCGGCGGCGGCGGCGGCAAGCGCCCGGATCGAGCCGCCACCGTCTACTCGCAGCGATGCCGCGAGGCCTTCCCCGGCGTGCCCGTCATCCTGGGGGGCATCGAGGGCTCGCTGCGGCGCATCGCGCATTACGACTACTGGTCCGACAAGGTGCGCCGCAGCGTGCTCATGGACAGCAAGGCCGACTTGCTGCTGTACGGCAACGCCGAGCGGGCCATCGTCGAGATCGCCCACCGCCTGGCCGAACGCGAGCCCGTCGAGGCCATCACCGACGTGCGCGGCACCGCTTTCATCCGACGCCGCAACGACCCCACGGCCCAAGGCTGGTTCGAGCTCGACTCCACCGACGTGGACCGCCCCGGCCGCATCGACCAGCACATCAACCCCTACATGGGCATGGCCCAGGCCGCGGCCGAGCAGGGCCAGAGCTGCGCCCTGGAGGACGCGGGCGCCTTCGACCCCCTCAAAGGCCCCAGCACCGGGCCCGCACCAGACCCGGTCGCCCCAGGCTCGCAGGTCAAGCCCATTCGCCTGGACATCCGGTCGGCGGTGAAAGACAAGGTCATGGTGCCGACCCGCGGCGCCGAAAAGGCCCCCACAGGCCACCACGACCACGGTGAAGCCGACGAACTCGAGGCCCAGCCCGAGACCCCGGCGCGCGGCCAAACCAGCGGCAAGATCGTGCTGCCCCCGCGCGAGCGCACCGTCATCCGCCTGCCCGACTTCGAGGTCGTGGCCCGCGACCCGGTGCTCTACGCCCACGCCAACCGCGTGCTGCACCTGGAGACCAACCCGGGCAACGCGCGCGCCCTGGTGCAGCGCCACGGCGAAGGCCCTGGTGCACGCGACGTCTGGATCAACCCGCCGCCCATCCCGCTGACCACGCCCGAGATGGACCTGGTCTTCGACCTGCCCTACGCGCGCGCCCCGCACCCGAGCTACGGCGACGCGGTCATCCCCGCGTGGGACATGATCCGCTTCAGCATCAACATCATGCGCGGCTGCTTCGGCGGCTGCACTTTCTGCTCCATCACCGAGCACGAAGGCCGCATCATCCAGAGCCGCTCCGAGGCCTCGGTGTTGCGCGAAATCGAGACCATCCGCGACAAGGTCAAGGGCTTCACCGGCGTCATCTCAGACCTCGGCGGCCCCACGGCCAACATGTACCGCATCGGCTGCAAGTCGCCTGTCATCGAGGCCGCCTGCCGCAAGCCCTCCTGCGTCTACCCGGACATCTGCCCCAACCTCAACACCGACCACGGCCCGCTGATCCGCATGTACCGCCGTGCGCGCGCGCTGCCCGGCATCAAGAAGATCCTGATCGGCTCAGGGCTGCGCTACGACCTGGCCGTTCGCTCGCCCGAGTACATCAAGGAGCTGGTGACGCACCACGTGGGCGGCTACCTGAAGATCGCGCCCGAGCACACGGAGCAAGGGCCGCTGTCGAAGATGATGAAGCCCGGCATGGGCGCCTACGACCGCTTCAAGGAGCTGTTCGAAAAGTACAGCGCCGAGGCCGGCAAGAAGCAGTACCTCATCCCCTACTTCATCGCGGCCCACCCGGGCACCACCGACGAAGACATGATGAACCTGGCGATCTGGCTCAAGCGCAACGGCTTCAAGGCCGACCAGGTGCAGACCTTCTACCCCAGCCCCATGGCCACGGCCACGGCCATGTACCACTCTGGGATGAACACGCTCAAGGGCATCAGCCGCGATGCGCGCAAGGGCGAACGCGTGGACATCGTCAAGGGCGAGAAGCGCCGCCGCCTGCACAAGGCCTTCCTGCGCTACCACGACCCCAACAACTGGCCGCTGCTGCGCGAGGCCCTGATGGCCATGGGCCGCCGCGACCTGATCGGCAACGGCCCCAACCACCTGATCCCGACCTACCAGCCCGTCACCGACGGCACCTACGAGAGCGCGCGCCGCAAGAATTCGACCCAGGCCGGCACGAAGACGTCGGTGGTGACCGTGGGGCGGGTGCAGCGCAACGTCGGCGACGAAGCGCCCGCCAGGGGCAAGGCATCGGCGCGCCGCAACGCCCCGGTCGAGTCGCACGACCCGCGCGACCTGCCCCAGGTCGCATCACGCCGACCGAAGCCGGGCCAGGTGCTGACACAGCACACCGGGCTGCCGCCGAGGGCGGGCACCAGGGGCGGCAAAAAACCGCGCTGAGCCTGCACCGCGGGGGGCACGCCCATCAAGCGTGCGAGGGCGCCTGCGGCTGAGGCAGCGGTCGACCGCGCTGCTGACTTGAATGCACAAGCGGAGGCAAAAAAAAGGGCCCCGAAGGGCCCGCGTCAGGTGATCCTGCCGAATTCAATAAGCACGCAGCGTCTGCACGTAAGCATTCGAGGTGCCGGGCGACGAGTACATGTGGTCCTTGGAGCCCACTTCGCACTTGTTCTGGCCGTCAACCGGGTCCTTGAAGGGACGCATCTTCCACAGCAGCTGACCGGGGCCGGTGCTGGTGGCGCTGCCACCGCAACCCACCAACACCATCTCCGTGAAGATGGAGCCCACCACCGCGACGGGGTGAGACGTCGGCGTGGTGCCGCTGGCGGTGCCCACCGAGCCGGTGCCGAAGTTGCCGATGCCGTTGATGCTGCGCGGCATCTCGATGGAGTAGGCGGTCACGCTGGCGGGCGACGACACACCATGGTCCTTGGAGCCGGCCACCCACTGACTCACCGCGCCGTTGAGGGGGTAACGCGGGAAGCTGGCGGTGCCCAGGTTGCCAACGGCGTTGGGGCCAACCTTGAAGCCGCCATTGAGCAGCATGTGCGTCGATGGCACACCCGGCGTCACGGCCAGCGGTGCGGCGCTGACGGCGCTGGTCACTTGCTGGAAGCGCATGTTGCTCAGCAGCGCCGCACGGGTCAGGCCCTTGACCTTGATGCCGATGGCCCAGGCCTTGATCTGGTACGGGTTCGAGGCCAGGTGGTCCTTGGTGCCCACGACCCAGGCGTTGCGGGTCACGTCCGGGTGCGAGGCGGTCAGCAGGTGCCCCAGGGGCTCGTTCGTGGCTTGCACGCCGCCGCCCACGACCAGGTAGTCCTCAGGCAACTCGACCGCGAAGTCGTTGAACGCCGCCGCGGCGGCCGGGGCCAGTCGCTCGATCATCACCGACTCGATCTTGCCGGAGGCGTCGGTCTGACGCAGCACGGGCACGCCGTTGGTCAGGGCCACGTCCACCGAGGCCGCGGCGTTGACGATGCCAGCACCACAACCCACCGAACACGCCACAGGCAAGGGGCGCGCCATGACCTTGAGCAACTGCTCGACGGCGGCCGGGGTCATCAGCGGGCGACCCGCGGCCAGGCGACGGCTCTGGATCAGCGCCACGGCGCCAGCCACGTGGGGCGCGGCCATCGAGGTGCCGTTGTAGTAGGCGTAAGAGGTGGTGCCGGGGGCGGTGATGCCGGTGTTCCAGGTCGACAGCACGCTGACCCCGGGGGCGGACACGTCCACCAACGGGCCGAAATTGGAGAAGCTGGCCTTGGCGCCGGACTGATCGGTCGCGCCCACCGTGATCACGTTGGCGCAGTTCGCCGGCTGGTAACCCTGGGCAGCGAGGTTGTTATTGCCCGCCGCCACCACCACCGTGGTGCCGCGCGACACCGCGCCGTTGATGGCCGTCTGGTAGGTGGTCGAGCAGGTGCTGGCCGCGCCGCTGAGCGACATGTTGATCACCTTGGCAGCAGCAGCCGGGGCCAGCGAGGTCACGCCAGCCACCGCCCCACCGGAAGACCAGGTGATGGCATCGGCGATGTCGGCCACGGTGCCGCCGCAGGCGCCCAGCACGCGCACGGGCATGACCTTGGCGCCGAAAGCGGTGCCCGCCACGCCCGAGGCGTTGTTGGTGACGGCGGCCACGGTGCCGGCCACGTGGGTGCCGTGCCACGACGAGGTGGAGCCATTGCAGGTGTCGCCCGGGTCGGCGGCGTTGCCATCGCGGCCATCGGCGTCGCGCGCACGCACGGCGTCGGAGATGAAGTCGTAGCCTGCCACCACGTTGGCGTTCAGGTCAGGGTGGGAGGTGATGCCGGTGTCCAGCACGGCCACGGTCACGCCAGCGCCATTGGCCTTGTTCCAGGCGGCCTCGGCCCCGATGCCGGCGGCGCCATAACCCCATTGCTGCGAGTACAGCGAGTCGTTGGGCGTCAGGGCGTGTTGCAAGATGAGGTTGGGCTCGACGTACTCGACGTTGGGGTCGGCGGCGAGTTCACGCACCAGGGCCAGGGCTTCGGCGCGGCGAAGCTTGCGCGAGGCGTTGATCAGGTTGGCGCCGACGGCGAGGTGGCGCACGTGCTCGATCGCGAAGGGGCGACCGGGGTTGGCCTTGGCGGTGACGTCGACGGCGTTGGCGCGACGCAGCTTGTCGGTCAGGGCTTGCACGGCCGCATCGGCGCCGGCGGCACTGGCTTGCTCGGCGGCACCCACGCGGTACTTGACGATGAAGCCGGCGTACGGCGCATCGTCCTCGATGGACTTCTGGTTGACGACGCGTGCGGCCCACGAAGAGCCTGCGCACAGCGTCAGGGTGGCGGCCACGATGGCCGACAGCTTGACTGATTTATGCATGATGCGTTCCCAAGTTTTGATGGTTGAAATCGGATCCAAACCACACCGAACACAGGGCGACGGGCGCGCTGGCCTCAAGGCCAGCCGACGCACCCGAACGGCCCGGTGGGGTTTCGCACGCACAGCATCAAGGTGGATGCACCCGCACTGCGCAACAGCACGCGCAGAGGCCCACCGCCTGGCGAGGCCGGGCGGTCAGCAAACGTCAAGATGAAGACTCCCTGATCTGGCGGTGTCTGCCTTCGTTCCACGCAGGCCACAGGGCATGCAAGGCGAGGCCGATCACGCTGGGTCAGACGCCGGGACTGCGGAGGTCGGCGCCTGATCCAAACTGCCCGTGCAGCTTAGGTTCAAGCGCATGACCCTGAGGGATTCAGTTGTATCGACCGGTTAACGCTCACCCGAATGGTTGATGCCTGCGTCCCGCCCGCCCCACCGAGGTGCTCTTTTTGTCGTGTGAAAAACACGCCCAGGCCAGCGAACCGGCATCACCTCATCCCCAGGTGCCACAACCAGGCCAGCGCCAGGTTCAGCGCCAAGGCCGCCGCCACACCCAGCCCATACGCCCGTCCGCCCGCCAACCAGGCTGCCACGCTGCGGGTCACGCTGTTGACCGAGATGGCCAGCAAGACCCCCGACATCGCCAGCTGCGGAGCAATCTGCCCGCCTCCGCTCATCGACATCAAGGCCACCATCGGGGCGTGCGCGTCCGCGACGGCCGCCACGGCGGTGCCCAGCATCAGGCCCATGTCGCCGTGCTGCTGCGCGAGGTTGACGACCACGGCGCCGGCGATCAGCAAGGCTCCCACGGTTGCCGCCTCGCGCAGGCGCAAAACCGGCCGCCCGGGCAACAGCACGGCGGGTGGCGCATCCGGCGCCTGGCGCCACAGCAGCCCACCGATCAGCAAAGGCGGCACCACGCCCACCAGCACCATCGGCAGCCACTCGGACAAGGCCCGGGGCGCCACCACCGAAGCCATCAGCACCACCTGCATCCAGGTGGCCGCCGACGACAGCACCGCCGCGCTGCAAGCCAGGCTCAAGGGAGCCAGGCCGCCGCGCACACGTCCGCCCATGGCGGTGATGGTGGCGGTGCTGGAGACGAAGCCGCCCAGCAGGCCCGAGAGGGGCAAACCGGCGCGCGCGCCCAGCAGGCGCTGCGCCACGTGGCTGAGGGCCTGCATCATGAGGATGGCCACCAGCAGGGTGAGCATCCGGCGCGCCGACAAGCCGCCCAGCCAAGCCAGCGGCTGCGTGGGCATGAGCGGCAGCAAGATCAGCAAGAGCGCAGCGAGCATCAGCGCATCGTGCATCTCGGCTTCGCTGAGCCATTGCGTGGCGAAGCGATGCAGTCGGTCGCGGGCGGCCAGCACGACCGCCAGGACCACCGCCGCCCCCGCCGCCAGGGCCGGCTGCGGCACGGCCAGCATGCCGATGAGCGCCGTGGCCAGCAAGGCCACCTCGGTGGTCAGGCCCGGGTCCTGGGAGCGCGAGCGCCAGTACGACAGGCCGGCCAGCAAGGCCACGCCGGCCAGCACCACGGCCGCCAGGTGCAAGGACAGGATCTGCCCCATCGCCCCGGCCAACGCCGTGACCATGAAGGTGCGCAGGCCGGCTGCGCCTCGGTCGTCGCCCTCGCCCTTGCGACGCTCACGCTCCAGGCCAATCAAGAGCCCGGCCCCCAGGGCCACGGCCAACGCCACCGGCTCGGCCGCCAGGGTTCCTTTGTCGATCATGCAGGCATCCATCCTCTGCCAAAGAGTATCGCGCCGAAGCGAGGCGACTGGAATGCACCCTGCCCTGCCTTAAACTTCACGCTTTACCCGCGCCGCCGTCCATGACCGCTTCTTCCGCCAACGCACCCGCCTTGTTCGACATCAAGAGCGCCTCGCTGACGCTGGAAGCCTTCCTGCTCAAGACCGGCAACCTGAGCTTGCTGGCGCAGGCCATGAAGGACCGCTTCGGCGACTCCCCCGACCTGTTCGATGGCGAGCCCGTGGTCATCGACCTGACCCACCTGGCCAGCTTGGACGTCGCCATCGACTTCCCCGCCCTGATCGCGCTGCTGACGCAGCACAAGCTCAAGCCCGTGGCCGTGCGCGGCGCCACCCGCAAGCAAGGCGACGCCGCCCGTGCCGCGGGCCTGGCCGAAGCGCCCGATGGCTCGGCCAGCGCCAGCCGCATCGAGACCGTCGAGGTCGTGCGTGAGGTCGTCAAGGAGGTGGTGCGCGAGGTGCGGGTGGAGGTGCCCGTCGAGGTCCCCGTGGGCGGCCACACGCTCATCATCGACAAGCCGCTGCGCTCCGGCCAGCAGGTCTACGCCAAGGGCGGCGACCTCATCATCACGGCCCTGGTCAACCACGGCGCCGAGGTCATCGCCGACGGCAGCATCCACGTCTACGCGCCGCTGCGCGGCAAGGCCATCGCCGGCGCCAAGGGCAACACCGAAGCGCGCATCTTCGCGGCCTGCATGGAGCCCGAGCTGCTGTCCATCGCCGGCACCTACCGCACCACCGAAACCCCGCTGCCCGACTCCGTTCGCGGCAAGCCCGCCCAGATCCGACTCGAAGGTGAGCGGCTCGTCTTCGAGCCCATCGCCTGACCCCATCCCAGCACAGATCCACTGAAAGGACCGCCCTCACATGGCCAAGATCATCGTCGTGACTTCCGGCAAAGGCGGCGTCGGCAAGACGACCACCAGCGCCTCGTTTGCATCGGGCCTGGCCCTGCGCGGCCACAAGACCGCCGTCATCGACTTCGACGTCGGCCTGCGCAACCTCGACCTCATCATGGGTTGCGAGCGCCGCGTGGTCTACGACCTCATCAACGTGATCCACGGCGAGGCCAACCTGAACCAGGCCCTCATCAAGGACAAGCAGTGCGAGAACCTCTTCGTGCTGGCCGCCTCGCAAACGCGCGACAAGGAAGCCCTCACGCAAGAAGGCGTCGAGAAGGTGCTCAAGGACCTGGGCGACATGGGCTTCGAGTACATCGTGTGTGACTCCCCCGCCGGCATCGAAACCGGCGCGCTCATGGCCATGCACTTCGCCGACGAGGCCATCGTGGTGACCAACCCCGAGGTGTCCTCGGTGCGCGACTCCGACCGCATCCTGGGCATGCTCAACAGCAAGACCAAGCGCGCGCAAGACGGGGCCGACCCGATCAAGGAGCACCTGCTCATCACGCGATACAACCCCAACCGCGTCGAAGGCGGGCAGATGCTCTCGCTCGACGACGTGCACGAGATCCTGCGCGTCAAGCTGATTGGCGTGATCCCCGAGTCCGAGACCGTGCTCAACGCCTCCAACCAGGGCGTGCCGGCCATCCACATGAAGGGCACCGACGTGGCCGAAGCCTACAGCGACGTCATCGACCGCTTCCTGGGCCAGGACAAGCCCCTGCGCTTCATCGAGGCCGAGAAGCCCGGCTTCTTCAAGCGCCTGTTCGGAGGCAAGTGAACGCCATGGGATTCCTCTCCTTCTTCCTCGGTGAAAAGAAGCAGACCGCCACGGTGGCCAAGGAGCGCCTGCAGCTCATCCTGGCCCACGAGCGCAACGGTCGCAGCCACAGCCCCAACTACCTGCCCGACCTGCAGCGCGAACTGGTGGCCGTGATCTCCAAGTACGTCTCCATCAACCCGGACGACATCAAGGTGTCCATGGAGCGACAGGGCGACCTGGAGGTGCTGGAAGTCAAGATCGAGCTGCCCGAAGCCAGCCGCTGACCGCCGCGCCTTTGCGCGCTCACCCCGTCTCCCACAGCCGATTCACCTGCCCAGGTGGTCGGCTGTTTCGCTTGCTGCGGTGCACAATGCGATCCACATCCCCGAATGAAGGAAAGCGTCACCATGCGATACGTCGTCTTCAATCAAAAAGGTGGCGTCGGCAAGTCGACGATCACCTGCAACCTCGCGGCCATCAGCGCCGCCCGGGGGCTGCGCACCCTGGTGGTCGACCTGGACCCCCAGGGCAACTCCACCCAATACCTGATGGGGCGCGAGCAGGAGGACGCCAGCCAGAGCGCCGCGGCGTTTTTCGAGCAGACGCTGAAATTCACCGCCAAACCCCAGGACGTGCTCGATCACATCATCGACACCCCCTGGGAAGGGCTCAGCCTGCTGCCCTCGCACCCGACGCTCGACGAGCTGCACGCGAAACTCGAATCGCGCTACAAGATCTACAAGCTGCGCGACGCGCTGAGCGAAATCAGCGCGTCTTACGACCGAATCTACGTCGACACGCCCCCAGCCTTGAATTTCTACACCCGCTCGGCGCTGATCGCCTGCGAGGGCTGCCTGATACCCTTTGATTGCGACGATTTCTCCCGGCGCGCGCTCTACACGCTGATGGACAACGTCCAGGAAATCCAGGCCGACCACAACGAGGACCTGCGGGTCGCGGGCATCGTGGTCAATCAGTTTCAACCGCGTGCGTCCCTGCCGCAGAAACTGGTGCAGGAGTTGATCGACGAAGGCTTGCCGGTTTTGCAACCCTACCTCAGCGCCTCGGTGAAGATCAAGGAATCCCACCAGCAGGCCCGACCGATGATCCACCTGGACGCCAGGCACAAACTCACGCTGGAGTTGCAGGCGCTGCACGATGCGCTGACGGCCTGAATCCCCCCTCACGCCCGCGGCGCTTCTCCAATTTGCGACAAACGGGCATTTGACGGCACCTCAATAAGCGGTAATTTGTCACAAATTCACCGCATGATGTAAGAATGTGTTCAGCAAGCGCTCGCGGCGCGTGGCCACAGCAGGGTTCGGTCGGCCTGCCGCTTGCTTCCTTTCCGTGCGCGATCCGTCCGCCCCGGGCGGCTTCGCGAAGGCGTTGTTCACGGATACCAGAGGTGCAGTCATGTCCAGACCGACAGTCAGAGTTGGCAGTCCTTACACCCGGGCTGCCTTGGAGAGCCAGCCTTTGCCCTTTCGGGTGAGGATCGCCAGCAGCAAACACGACATTCAGCGCGTGTGCCAGCACCGGGGCCAGGCTTACGCTCGGCACCAACCCGGCCTCGTGGAGCGGCTCTCACTGGGCCAGCCCGAAGCCGACGACCTCCGTGACGACATCGTCCTGGTGATGGCCGAGTCCCACGAAGACGGCAGCATCCTGGGCTCGCTGCGCCTGAGCACGAACATCAACACGCCGCTGCGCTTCGAGCGCGAATTCGACCTCCCGCCCCAGTTTCATGGCCGATCCATGATGGAGGCGGGCCGGATGGTGACCCAGAATGGGCCGCTGGGGCGGATGGTCGTGCCAGCCATGATCAAGGTGACGTCCCTGGTTTCCCACCGGGTGGGGACGGATTATGTGTTGCTGATCGCGCGCGCACCGCTGGACCGCATGTACAAAGCTTGGCAATTCGAGGATGTTTTCCAGGGGCAAAAGGTGGTGACGTCGGCTCAGCCGGGCGTGCCGGTTACCTTGTTTTCCATGGACATCGAACAGGTCGACCACCGGCTGCGCACGGCGCAATGCCCGATTTACCAGTTCATGGCAGAGACGCACCACCCCGACATCGAGCTCGACTACGATTTCATCCACCAACGATTCAACGTTCCCCGCTCGGAACGCATGTCCAGACAGGAAACAGAACCCGCGCAGTGAACACCGCAGAACGTGACGCGAGCTGGCGGGGGCATTCCAGGACGGATGGGTTTGAAAAGCGGGGAAATTGAGACCGACGCGCATCGTTTGATGGCGGTGGATTATTGGATACTCTGAAAATGCAGGTTGCCTGACAGGGCACCTGGGTGAATCAGCTCTTGCCGGGGCCGGGGTGGCGCCGCCGAATGGCGCCGACCGGGTCCTGCAGCTGTTTCTTTGACGGAGTCCCTGTACATGTCCACCAAGCGCAAGGGTGACGTGAGCTTTGACAGAGCAGCCATGCACAACGCTTTGCGCACGTTCGGTAACCGCGGTTTTGCCAATCAGGAACTCGAAGCCGAATTCCGCACGGCTTACAGCTCCCACGGCACGCGATTCCTGTTCATTTCCTCGGCGCTGGTCGCGCTGTATTACCTGGTCTTCGTGGTCGTTGACCTCAGCGCGGGCCGATCCAACCTGAGCGATCCGGCGCAGCTGGGGCGCCTGAGCATGATCGCCGGGCTGAGTGGCCTGGCGGTGGCGTTGCGCCGCCACCGCGCTTTTTTCATCCGCAACTACACGGCCTGCTTTTTCACCGTGGCGACCGTCGCCTGCGGGATGAGCAACTTCACGATCCTGTCGCGTCACGCCCAGGACGGCTCCGTCAGCCTGGTCTGGGGCCTGACCTCCGCCACGGTGTTCGCCACCTTCGTGGTCTTCGGTTTCGCGCGCCTGCGCGCCGGGGCCACCCTGATCCTGTCGACGCTGCTCAGCGGCATCCCGCTGTGCAGCGCATGGATGCAACCCAACCTGGATGGCGCGGCCTTTCAGCGCATGACGGTGCACCTGCTGGCCGCCAACGTCCTGGGCTACTGCCTCTACCGCTTCTCCCTGCTGCGCGAGCGCAAACTGTTTCTGCAGTCCAAGCGCAAGAACCACATCGCCGAGCTGCGGCGCATGAAGGAGCAGGCGGAGTCCGCCAGCCGCACCAAGACGGCCTTCCTGGCCAACATGAGCCACGAGATCCGCACGCCCATGAACGGCGTCATCGGTGCGCTGAGCATGCTCAACGACGAGCAGCTCTCCGAGCGGGACCGCCTGTTCATCAAGTCGGCGCGCGACTCGGCTCGCAACCTGATGCACATCCTCAACGAGATCCTGGACTACTCCAAGCTCGACGCGCAGAAGATCCGACTCACCCCCGAGCCCTTCGACCCGCTGGCCCTGATCGGCAACGTGGCGCACGCTTTCCAGGCCACCGCCGAGCAAAAGGGCATCGTGATCCGGCGCGACTGCCACGAGGTGCCGGCCGACATCCGCAGCCTCACCGGTGACGAGGGCAAGCTGCGCCAGGTGCTGCTCAACCTGGTCAGCAACGCGGTGAAGTTCACGCAATCTGGTGAGGTGGTGATCAGCCTGTCGGTGCACAAGCTCAACGACGAGGTCGCGCGCGTCACGCTGGACCTGTCCGACACCGGCATGGGCATCCCGCCCGAGGCGCTCACCAGCCTGTTTCAGCCGTTTTATCAGGTGGAGTCGGGCTCCAACCGCAGCTACGGCGGCACGGGCCTGGGCCTGGCCATCTGCAAGCAGATCATCGACGAGATGGGCGGCCAGATCGGCGTGCGCAGCGTGCTGGGCATCGGCACCACCTTCGAGGTGACGCTGGAGCTGCCTTACAGCACCGAGACGCTGACGGCCAGCGAGCGAGCGCCGGCCCACGGGGGCTTCGCCGACACCTTGCCACCCGAGCAATCCGACCTGCGCATGCGCGGCGAGGTGCTGCTGGTGGAGGACAACGAGGTCAACGCCTTCATCGCCACCATGACCCTGGAGAGCCTGGGCGTGAGCTGCATGCACGCCCGCAATGGCGAGGTGGCCGTGGAGATGTTCCGCCAGCACGCGTTCGATGTCGTGCTCATGGACTGCGAGATGCCGGTGATGGACGGCTACGAGGCCGTGCGCCACATCCGCCAGCTGGAGGCCGACGACACGGCGCGCGAGCGCACCCCCGTGATCGCGCTGACCGCCCATGCCTTGAGTGGCGACCGCGAGGTCTGCCTGGCCAACGGCATGGACGACTACCTGACCAAGCCCTTTGACCGCCAGGCCCTGGCGCTGCTGCTGTCGCGCTGGCTGCCCGTGGTCACACAGGACGCCTGAACAGGCCGATGAGGCGCTGAACCAGGCTCACCCCCGACAGCGCCAGCACGCCCCCGACGACGCCCGTGAGCCCGTCGAGCAAGGTGGGCGTGAGCGCGGAGAGCACCGGGCCGACGGCGGCCACGGTGCCCGCCACCTGTTGCGCGTGGTGCACCCCGTCGTGCGCGCCGGGCAGGCCGTGCAGCAAGATGCCCCCCCCCACCAGGAACATGGCCGCGGTGCCCACCACCGACAGCAGCTTCATCAACCTGGGGGCAGCGGCCAGCAGGCCCCGACCGATCCAGCGCGACGCGGCCGAGGCGCCCTGGCTGAGGTGCAACCCCACGTCGTCCATCTTGACGATGGCGGCCACCAGCCCGTAGACGCCCACCGTGACCGCGAGCGACACGCCACCGAGCACCAGCACCTGCTGCGTGAAAGGCGCATGGGCCACCGTGCCCAGGGTGATGGCGACGATCTCGGCCGACAAGATGAAGTCGGTGCGCACGGCGCCGCGGATCTTGTCTTGCTCGAAGGCCACCATGTCGACCTGCTCGTCGGCGAGGGCGTGGGTGAGGGCCTCGTGGTGCGCGGCCTGCTCCTGGCGGTGCAACCAGGGGTGCAGGAGCTTTTCCACGCCTTCGAAGCACAGGAAGGCGCCACCGAACATCAGCAGGGGCGTGACGGCCCAGGGCGCCGCGGCGCTGATGGCCAGCGCCGCGGGCACGAGGATGACCTTGTTGCGAACCGAGCCCTTGGCCACGGCCCACACGACCGGCAGCTCACGCTCGGCGCGGATGCCCGAGACCTGCTGCGCGTTGAGGGCGAGGTCGTCGCCCAGCACGCCCGCGGTCTTCTTGGTGGCCACCTTGGACATCAGCGCGACATCGTCCAGCACGGTGGCGATGTCGTCGATCAGGACCAGCAGGCTGGATGCCGCCATCTTCTTTCTCCCATTTGTTCGTCTCAAGCAGCCGGGTGGCCGCGCGGGCGATCTTATCGGGAGTGGGTGACGGCGGGCGCGACCCCGGCGCGCTCACATCGAGTCGAAGGACTCCAGCAGCTCATCGAACCAGGTCAGCAGGTCGCCCTCGCTGACGTCCAGCCAACTCAGAGCCGAGGCACCATGGCGCTGCCAATCGGCGTCGGGCTCCACGCCCTCGTGGCGGCGCATGAGGTGCTCGGCCAGCAGGCCCACGGCCACCAGGGTGTTGATGTCGGGGTCGGCGCTGCGCTCCTGCAGGGCTTCCAGGTCGTGGTGCAGGCGGATGGCGGCGGTCACCGTGGGCGACAGGCGCCACAGTCGGGCCACCAGCGCGCCCACCACGGCGTGGTCGGTGCGGTGGTTGGCGTTCTCGGTCTGCACGTAGGAGCGGTCGATGCGGGCGTTCGCCTCGACCATGGTGCCCAGGTAGCCGCGCAGGCTCTGGGCCATCACAGGCAGGCCCACGTGGCAAAACAGGCCGTAGGTGTAGGCGACGTCGGGCGACATGCCCGGCAGGCGCTCAGCCAGGAAGGCCATCGCCGCCGCGCGCTTGCCGGAGCGCTCCCAGAATCGCTGCAACTGGGGCGCCGTCACACGCAGGGCACCGCGCGCCAGGAAGGCCGTCATGACGGTGGCCGCCTGGTCCAGGCCCAGGCGGTTCATGGCCTGGCCGATGGTCTGCACCGGCTGGCCCACCCCGTAGACGGGGCTGTTGGCGGCGCGCAGCAAGGTGGCGGACATGGCCACGTCCGCGGTGGCGATGCGGGCGACCTCATTGAGGTCGGGCTCGGCCTGGGCCATCGCGTCTTGCAAGCGCGTGAGCAGCTGGGGGCAAGGGGGGATGACGATGCTCTTGAGCGGACCACTCTCGCGGGCCCGGTCCAGCTGCTGGAGGATGTCATCGATGCGGAGGGGCTCGGTGGCGGTGATCATGGTGTGAAATCGGCGCAGCGGATCAGTGTGTATCGGCGGCTGAACGGCGAACTTGAAGCGAAATTGCCGCCGCTCAAGGTGCGTACACTGGCGCCCTTCGGTGCCCCGCGTTGGGCCCCATTCTCCCGCCTGCTGCCCCATGCTGATCCTGCTTGCGCCCATGGAGGGCCTGCTTGACGCCCCCCTGCGTGACATCCTCACGAGGGCCGGTGGCGTCGACCGCTGCGTGTCCGAATTCATCCGGGTCACCGACACCGTCTTGCCCGAGCGCGCCTTCCGCCGGGTGATGCCGGAGTTGGGCAACGCCGGTCGCACGCAGGCCGGCGTGCCGGTGCGGGGCCAGCTGCTGGGCTCCGACCCCGAGCGGCTGGCGGCCAACGCCGCGCGGCTCGCCGAGATGGGCTCGCCCGGCGTGGACCTGAACTTCGGCTGCCCCGCCAAGGTGGTGAACCGCCATGGTGGGGGCGCGGCGCTGTTGCAGGACCCGGAGCACGTGCACCGCATCGTGCGCGCGGTTCGCCAGGCCGTGCCCGCGGGCACGGTGGTGTCGGCCAAGATGCGACTGGGCTTCGACGACGACCGCCACGCCGAAGACAACGCCCGCGCCATCGAGGCCGCCGGCGCCAGCGAGCTGGTGGTGCACGGGCGGACCAAGGCCCACGGCTACCGCCCCCCGGCCTACTGGGCCCGCATCGCCCAGGTGCGCGAGGCAGTGCGCATCCCCGTGGTGGCCAATGGCGAGATCTGGAGCGTGGCCGACGCCCGCCGCTGCCTGAGCGAAAGCGGCTGCAGCGCGCTGATGCTGGGCCGCGGCATGGTGGCCGACCCGGGCCTGGCGCTGGCCATCCGCGCCGAACTGGGTGCGCCGCCCTGCCCTGGCGACGCCGGGCGCACCTGGGCCGACTGGGATGCGCTGCAGCCCCTGGTGCACCGATACTGGCGCCTGATCCAGGGCCGCGCCGAGCCCCGCCACCAGGCTGGCCGACTCAAGCAGTGGCTGAACTTCCTGCGCCGGCGCCACCCGCAGGCCGAATTGGCCTACCAGGGCGTGCGCACGCTCAACGACCCGCGCCTGGTCACCACCTGGCTGAACCAGCACGTCAACGCCGGGCCCGCTTGCCCTGACAATCACGCCTGAGCCCCTTCCCCCAGCCCGAGACCCCGAAAGCCCCCGCCGATGGCCATCCAATGGTTCCCCGGTCACATGAACGTGACCAAGAAAGCCATCCTCGAACGCATCAAGGACATCGATGTGGTCATCGAGCTGCTGGATGCGCGCCTGCCCGGCTCCAGCGCCAACCCGATGCTCGCGGAGATGACCGGCACGCGCCGCAAGCTCAAGGTCCTCAACAAGCAGGACCTGGCCGACCCCGAGCAGACCGAAGCCTGGCTGGCCTGGTACCGCGCCCAGAGCGACACCGGCGCCATCGCGCTGGACGCCGGCGACACCGCCCCCGCCCAGCGCCTGATTGCGGCCTGCCGCGAGCTGGCCCCCCACCGCGGCGGCATGGCCAAGCCCCTGCGCGTGCTGATCTGCGGCATCCCCAACGTGGGCAAGTCCACGCTGCTCAACACCCTGGTGGGCAAGAAGGCCGCCAAGACGGGCGACGAAGCGGGCGTCACGCGCATCGAGCAGCGCATCAACCTGGCCAGCGACTTCTACCTGTTCGACACGCCCGGCATGCTGTGGCCCAAGATCGTGGTGGAAAAGAGCGGCTACCACCTGGCCGGCAGCGGCGCCGTGGGCCGCAACGCCTACGACGAAGAAGAGGTTGCGCTGGAGCTGGTCAACAGCCTCAAGGGCCGCTACCCGCAGCTGCTGGCGGCGCGTTACCGGCTTGAAGACGTCGACGCCCTGCCCGGCCTGCACGACGACGTGATCCTCACCGAGATCGGGCGCAAACGCGGCGCGGTCATGTCGGGCGGGCGGGTCAACATGCAGAAGGCCGCCGAGATCATCATCAACGACTTCCGCAGCGCCATCCTGGGTCGCATCACCCTGGAGACGCCCGCGCAGTTCGAGGCCTGGCGCGCCGCCGACGAGGCCGCCGAGGCGGAGCGCCAGCTCAAAAAGCAGCTCAAGGCGCCGCGTGCCAAAGCGCCGCGTGCGCCCCGTCCCCCGCGCAACCCAGAGGCCGCTGGTCAGTGAGCCCCTCCGACGAGCTCGTCTTCGCGCCCAAGGGCTTCACCCCCACGGACGAGCAGCGCGCCATCCAGCTGGCGCGCAAGCCCCACATCGTCATCGAAGCCAACGCGGGCGCGGCCAAGACCACCACGCTGGCGCTGCGGCTGGCCCAGGCCCTGCAGCGCGGCGCCGACCCCCAACGCGTGCTCGCGCTGACCTACACCGACGCCGCGGTGCTCGCCCTGCAAGAGGCCCTGGCTCGCATCGGCCTGCCCGCTGCGGTGCGCCGCCAGGTCCGGGTGATGACCTTCGAGGCCTTCTGCACCGAGCGCATGCAGGCCATCGAGGGCCTGGCCGTGCCGCGCCACGAGCGGCCGGACGCGCTCAAGCCGCACGTGCTGCAGGCCATCGACCGGGTGCTGCACAACGCCGACGAGCGCTTCCCCGACGAGCTCACCTTCGACGGCCGCAACGAGGCCAACGTCGAAGGCTTGCTGGCCTCGTTCACCCAGCTCAAGGGCACGCTGCAGCTCCTCTTCGAAGCGGCCGACCGCACGCTCACGCCCACGCTGGCCGCGGAGCTGGGCCACGACTACGCCACGCTCAAGATCCTGCGCGCCTACGAGCACATCCGTCGCGGCGGCCACCCCGACCACCACGCCTTCCGCGGTGAACACGACGCCACCCACGACCTGGCCCGCCTGCTGCTTGACGACGACGCCTGGCTGGGCACCCAGCCCGACGAGGCGCACCCGCTGTCGCTGGGCCTGCACCTGGTGCTCGTCGACGAGATGCACGACACCAACCGCGCCATGTTCACGGTGCTGCGCGAGCTGATGCGGCGCAACCGCGCGGCCTTCGTCGGGGTGGGCGACCGCGACCAGGTCATCCACGCCATGGCCGGTGCGGATGCGCGCTTCATGGGCGAGACCTTCGACCGCGAAGTCGCCGTGGCCACGCGCTTCCCCTTGAGCACCACCTGGCGCTTCGGTCAGCGCCTGGCCGACGCCGTCGGTCGCCTGGCCCACAAGCCCTGCCTGGCCCAGACCGCCTGGGACACGGAGGTGGAGGTCATCGCCACCGTGGGCCCGGCCGACCGCAACTGGCACGTCAGGCGCCTCATCAGCGAGCGCGTGGGCCTGCCGCCGCAAGCACCGCTGTCGTCCATCGCCATCCTGCTGCGCCAGCCGCACCAGTCGGTGGAGCTGGAGAACCTGCTGCTCGACCTCGGCATCGACCACCGCACCGCCGGCTTCGAGACCTACCTCATGCGCCCCGAGGTCAGCTTCGTGCGGGGCCTCTACGCCTGCTCGCGCAACAGCCTGGGCGGCATCGAGCGGGCTGAGGCGCGCCTGGCCGTGTTGCGCGCGCTGCTGCGCTTCGCGGGCTCCAGCGTCAACACCGGTGACGTCGACCCGCAAAACCCGCCCGACGCCGCGACCCTGGCTCGCCTGGAAAAAGAAGCGCTGCAGGCCGTGTGCGCCGCGCCCGAGATGGCGCCGCACTTCCTGCAAAACCAGGTGCTGCGCAACGCCCCCGATGACGTGCGGGAGCGCCTGGAAGACGCCCTCGACGTCCTGGAGAGCGACGACCCCGAGACCCTGCAGCGCCGCTTCGTGCGCGTGCTGCAGCCACAGCGACTGGCCGAGCGCATGATGGTGCGCCAGCGCGACATCGCGCAGGTGGTGGGCAACATCGAGGGCCTGATCCAGTCGGCCGCCGGCTACGACCACCTCACCTCTTTTTTCCGGGCCATGAACGAGCGCGAAGTGCGCCAACATGGCATGAACCCGCGGCAGTCGCTGCTGATCTCCAGCATCGAAGCCGCCAAGGGCCTGGAGTTCGACCACGTCATCCTGCCTGGCCTCAACAAAGGCGAATTCGCCATCGGCGGCGACACAGAGGACAATCGCAACCTGCTGTACGTGGCGATGACCCGCGCACGCCGCCGCCTCACCATCCTGTGCGACCGCACCCGCGCCAGCGCCTACCTGCGCGACGCCGGCCTGATCTGAGCAAGAAGAAAGACAAGACCCCACATGGCATCCCAACACGACCACATCAGCATGGCGCTGTTTTGCGACTTCGAGAACGTCGCCCTCGGCGTGCGCGACGCGAACTACGACAAGTTCGACATCAAGCGGGTGCTCGAGCGGCTGCTGCTCAAGGGCAGCATCGTCGTCAAGAAGGCCTACTGCGACTGGGAGCGCTACAAGGGCTTCAAGGCCCCGATGCACGAGGCCAACTTCGAGCTCATCGAGATCCCGCACGTGCGCCAGTCGGGCAAGAACTCGGCCGACATCCGCCTGGTGGTCGACGCGCTCGACCTCTGCTACACCAAGGCCCACGTCAACACCTTCGTCATCATCTCGGGTGACTCCGACTTCTCGCCGCTGGTCTCCAAGCTGCGCGAGAACGCCAAGCACGTCATCGGCGTGGGCGTCAAACAGTCCACCTCCGACCTGCTGATCGCCAACTGCGACGAGTTCATCTTCTACGACGACCTGGTGCGCGAAAGCCAGCGCCAGGCCGCGCGCCGCAGCAACGGACAAGGCAGCGGACGCGACGCCGCCCCGCAGCCGCGCCGCAGCCCCGAAGAAGACCGCCGCCGCCGCGAAGAGATGGACGCGCGCCGCCTCAAGGCCGTGGAGATGGCCGCCGAGACCTACGAAGCGCTGGTCACCGACCGCGACGACGGCGGGCGCATCTGGGCCTCCGTGCTCAAGGAAGCCATCAAGCGCCGCAACCCGGGCTTCAGCGAGTCGTACTACGGCTTTCGCACCTTCGGCAACCTGCTGGAAGAGGCCCAAGGCCGCGGCCTGCTGGAGTTCGGCCGCGACGAAAAATCCGGCACCTGGGTGGCGCGCGGCACGGGCGTGCCCAATGCCGCCGCGCTGGCGCGCCACGCCGCGCAAGCCGCTCACGCCGCCGAGGCCCATGGTGTCGAGTTGATCGACGACGAGGTCGCCCCACTGGAGCCTGAACACGCGGGCGAAGATGACCACCCCACCGAGCGCGTGGACGCCGGCGGCGAAGCGCGCGACGCCCGCGACGCCCGCGACCCGGACGCCCGACGCCGGGGTCGACGCGGCCGCGGTGGCCGGGCTGAGCGGGGCGAGCGCACCGAACGGGCGGAACGCACCGAGAGAGGAGACCGCGCGCCGACGGCGAGCGACGTGAGCGCGCCCGCTGCCGCGCCGGCCCCGACACCGACGCCGGAGCACGCATCGGCCACGCCCGCCGCCCCAGCGGAAGCCCCCGCCCGTCCGGCCCGCAAGGCCCCGGCACGCAAACGCGCAGCCGCCAAATCGGCCGCGCCCGCCAACGAGGCCCAGGCAACTGGCGCGCCCGCTGCGGCCATCGCATCCGACGAGCCCCCCCCGCGCAAACAGGCCGCCCGCAAGACCCCGGCGCGAAAAAGCAGCGGTCGCACCCGCGCACCCAAACCCACCGACGCCGGCAACCCCGGCGAGTGAGGCGGGGCCTGCCCCTGCCATTTCGCATGGCCTTGAGTCGCGTTCACCGCCGGTGTTTTGCATGGATCGCCTTCCTGGCGATCCTGCTGGCCGCGTGCGCGCCCACGCTCTCGCAGCTGTCGCGAAGCCAGCACGCCGTCGCCTGGGTGCAGGTGTGCCGCGCACAAGGTGGCACCACCTGGGTGGCCCTGGATGCAGGAGGCGCCAGCCAGGCGGGCGACCCCAGCGGGGACCCGACCCCTGGGGACCCGACCCCTCTGCGCGGGCAGCCGCACCTGCTTGACCACTGCCCGTACTGCAGCCTGCACACCGATGCGCTGCCCCCCACGCCCGCGATGCCGCGCATCGCCCAGGCCGGGGTCGCCACGCCGCAGGTGCCGCGGGCCTTCCTGCACGCGCCCCACACCGCCCACCCCTGGCGGCCGGCGCAGTCGCGGGCCCCACCGAGCCTCGTCTGATCCGAAAGCGCGCCCGCACCTGATGCCAGGTCGGGCCCTTTGCCTCGTCCGCGGCTGCGTCTGCGAACGCGGACGGGCGTCCATCAGACCGACTCATCCACATGAAACCCCACCTCCTCGTGGCCGCCCTGGCCATGGCCTTTCCCTGGGCCGCGCACGCCCAAACCCAAGCCCAAGCTCCATCGCCCCTCCCGTCCCGGCCCCCCTCCGAAGACCCGAACGAGTCGGATGACGACCCCACCCGCGAACTGGGCGTCATCACCGTGCGCGCCAGCCGCCCCAGCTCCTTGCCCACCCAGATCCCGACCACGGTGCACAGCATCACGCGGGACGACATCGCGCACGGCATCAACGCCACCGACAGCGAAGACGCGCTGAAATACTTCCCCAGCCTGCTGGTGCGCAAGCGCTACATCGGCGATTACAACCACGCCATCCTGTCCAGCCGGGCCTCGGGCACGGGCAACAGCGCGCGCTCGGCCGTCTACGCCGACGGCATCCTGCTGTCGAACTTCCTGGGCAACGGCGTGGGCGGCCTGGCTTTCCCGCCACGCTGGGGCCTGGTCACGCCCGAAGAGATCGACCGGGTGGACGTGATGTACGGCCCCTTCTCGGCGGCCTACCCGGGCAACTCGGTGGGCGCGGTGGTGGACTACGTCACCCGCATGCCCAAGAAGCTGGAGGCGCACGTCAAGGTGGGCCACGTCTTGCAGCCCTTTGACCTCTACGGCACGCACAGCACCCACCGAGCCTGGCAGAGCAGCGCCTCGCTGGGCAGCCGCGAGGGCGGCTGGTCTTGGTGGATCAACGTCAACCACACAGACAGCCAGGGCCAGCCCCAGACCTTTGCCACGCGCTTGCTCAGCAGCGGCGCGGCCAACAACAACGGCACCGTCGTGACCGGCGCCGCACTGGACGCCGACAACCAGAACCGCCCCTGGTACGTGGTGGGCTCGGGCACGCAGTACAACACCACGCAAGACCACCTCAAGGTCAAGCTCGCGTACGACATCAACACCGCATTGAGGGCAAGCTACGTGCTGGGACTGTGGCAAAACGAGTCTGAGGGGAACTCGGTGTCCTACCTGCGCAATGCGTCAGGGCAGCCGGTCACCAGCGGGCCCATCCACATCGATGGCAGGTCGTTCGCGGCACTCACTGGGGGCGACTTGCCTGTCACCCGCGAGAGGCTGCTGCACGCCATGCACGGCTTCTCGCTCAAGCAAAACACCCGCGGCACCTTCGACTGGGAGGTGGCCGCCAGCCTGTACGACTACGTGCGCGACGACAAGCGCCAGAACGCCAGCAACAACACGCAGCCCAACGCCCTCACGGGCGGCGCGGGCACCCTGGCCGATGGCCGCGGCACCGGCTGGCACAACCTGGCGCTCAAGGGCACCTGGCGGCCTGACCCGCTGATCAACACCCACGTCGTCGATTTCGGCTACCAGTTCGATGACCACAAGCTGCGCTACCGCACCACCACCTTGACTCGCAATTACCTGCAAGACAACGGCGGAGCCCTGGCCAGCAACGTGAGTGGCAACACGAACATGCACAGCCTGCATGCGCAAGACACCTGGAAGCTCGCGCCCCGCTGGAAGACCGTGCTGGGCCTGCGCGCCGAGCAATGGGAGGCCAACGATGGCCGCACCGACTTCTCAGGCACCAGCGCCATCCACCACCCGACGCGCCGCGGCGTGTGGTACTCGCCGAAGGCCGCGCTGTCATGGCAATGGCTCGACGACACGGTGCTCAAGGCCTCGGTGGGCCGAGCCGTTCGCATGCCCACGGTCAATGAACTGTACGGAGCCACGTCGACGGCCAACTCGCGCCACATCAACGACCCGAACCTGCGCCCGGAGCGCTCGCGCACCACGGAGCTGACGGCCGAGCAGGACGTGGGCCAGGTGCGCGCCCGCCTGACCTGGTTCACCGAGCAGACGCAAGATGCGATCTACTCGCAAACCGTCTTCGATCCGGCAGCCAACCTCAACATCAGCCGCGTGCAGAACGTGGACCACATCGCCACCTCCGGGCTGGAGCTGGCCGCGTCCAGCGAAGACGCGCTGCTCAAGGGCTTGCAACTGCAGGGCAGCGTCACCTACGCCGACTCGAAGATCAAAACCAACCGCGGCTTCGTCAACACCCCCGGCGACACCGATGGCCGCTGGCAGCCCAACATCCCACGCTGGCGCGCCACGGTGGCGGGCACCTACCGCCTGAGCGACCGATGGAGCGGCACCCTGGGCGTGCGTTACAGCGGGCGCCAGTACCGCACGCTCAACAACGCCGATGTGAACGGTCAGACCTACCAGGGCGTGAGCCAGTTCGTCACCGCCGATGTGCGCCTGCACCACCGCTTCGACAAGCACTGGAGCGCCGCCTTCGGCATCGACAACCTCAACAACAAAAAGCACTGGAACTTCCACCCCTACCCGCAGCGCAGCTACACGGCTGAGCTGAAGTTCGACCTGTGAAGGAGCCCGACATGACAACGACCCACCGCCTGACGCAACTGAGCGCCGCCCTGCTGCTGGCCGGCCCCCTGCTGACCTGCCCCCTGATCGCGCGCGCACACATCACCTTGCCGCCCGGGGCCGTCCCGACCGGCGCCGAACACACCGCGACCTTTCGCGTCGGGCACGCCTGTGCGGGCGCCAGTTCGACAACGGGCATCACCCTGCGGGCCCCCGAGGGCTTCGAGATCCTGGCGGTCGCGCCCCGTCCGGGCTGGGGCATCCAGCGTCAGGGGCAGGAGGTGCGCTGGACAGCCGATGGACCTCAGCACGCGCTGCCCGCGCACGCGCGCACCACCTTCGACGTCACCGGGCGCTTGCCTGCGCAGGCCGGCACCCTGTGGTTCAAGGTGCTGCAGGTCTGCGACACGGGCCAGGTGGACTGGGCCGAGGTGCCCGGCGTGGATGGGGCTGGCGAGAAACCAGCCCGGCCCGCCGCCCGGCTGGAGGTGCAGGAGCGCCCTCCTCGCTGAGGCGGCACCACCCGCCTCAGGCTGCCGGCCACGTCACGCCGCTGGCGTGAGCCCTTGCGCCGCCCAGTGCGCCTGCAAGGTCGGGCGCACCGCATCGGGTGCGCCCACCACGCCCATGTGGCCCTGGCCCTGCAGCTCGACGACCCGCGCGTGCGGGTTGACCGCCGCCAGCTGGCGCACCATCTCGCGCGCCGGGGGCTGGGTGCGCTCGCCGCGCACCAGGGTCATCGGCACCTGCAAGCGGTAGGCGTCGAAAGGCAGGGGCTCTTCGAACACCATGCGCACCTCCTGGAACATCTTCCAGCCCACCAGGCGCGCCATGTCCTTGGCCTTGTCCGACATCGACGCCCACATGCCAGGCTGGTTCCAGTAGTCCACGAAGTTCTCCAGCCAGGCGTCCTGCCCGCCGGTGCTGGCGTTGAGGAAGCGGTCGGGTTGCTCGGTGAACTCGCGCACCTGCTGCGCCGCGTCCGCGGGCAGGCTGTCCACCAAAGGGCGCAGCGCACCAAACAGCACCGGCTCGTACAACCAGATCGACTTCAGCGGCACATCCGGGTCGAGCGCCAGCGTCAAGGCCACCAGGCCGCCGTAGGAATGCCCGCCCAGGTGGACGCCCGTCGTGCCCGCGGGAATCTGCGCCTTCAGGTGGGCCACCTCATCGGCCACCGACACCGCCTGCCCGCGCGGGATCAGGTCGGGCAGGCTGTAGCCGCGGTTGGTCGGCGTCAAGGGCGCGATGCCGGCGGGCAGGTCCACCAGCAGCTTGTTCCACATGAAAGGGCCCACCCCGGTGGAGTGGACGAAGAGTGCGACATCTGACATGGGGGCCTCTCGGGACAACTTGCTTGAAGAAAGTCTCCGAAGGCTACCCGCTTTACTTGCATGATGCAAGTAAGTCAGTAAGATGGTGACACCATGCGACGCACCTCCTTTTCAGACATGAGCTGCTCCATCGCCCGCACCCTGGAGCAGGTCGGCGACTGGTGGACGCTGCTGCTCGTTCGCGAGGCCTTCTTCGGCACGCGTCGCTTCGGCGAGTTCCAGTCGCACCTGGGCATCGCGCCCAATGTGCTGACGCAGCGCCTGCAGGACCTGGTGCAGCACGGCATCCTCGAAGTGACGGCCGCCAGCGAGAATGGCCGCGCGCTGGACTACCGCCTCACCGACAAAGGCCGTGACCTCTTCCCCATCATCGTGGCCCTGGCCCAGTGGGGCGACCGCCACGCGCCCGCACCCGGCGGGCCGCCCGTGGTGATCGTGGACCGCGACCTGCAGCGCCCGATCGCGCCGTTGCAGGTGCGCGCCGACGACGGGCGGGTGCTGCAAGCGCGCGACGTCGCGGTCAAACTCACCCGGGGTTGACCGAATCGAGGGCTCACTGCACCGTGTAGCCACCGTCCACCACCCAGCCCTGGCCACTGACGTAGCTGGCGCCTGACGACAACAGGAAGGCCACCACCTCGGCCACCTCGCGCGGTCGCCCCGGCCGCCCGGCGGGCGAGGCGCTCAGCATGCCGTGCAGGTTCTCGACGCCCCCGAAACCTTGCACGGCCATGGGCGTCTCCACGGGGCCAGGCAGCACGGCGTTGACACGGATGCCCTGCTTGAAGCACTCCAGCGCGGCCGTCTGCGTCAGCCCCATGACCGCGTGCTTGCTCGCGTTGTAGTGGGCCATGCCCGGGAAGCCCACCTGGGCCACGATGGAGGCGTTGTTGACGATGGCGCCGCCGCCGCTTTTCAGCATGGCCGCGATCTGGTGCTTCATCGACCAGAACACGCCCATGACGTTGGTGCGCCAGACGGCGTCGAAGGCCTCGGTGTCCATCTCGTGCAGGGGCTGGCCCGCGCCCAGCAGGCCCGCGTTGTTGAAGGCGCCATCGAGCCGCCCGAAGTGCTCGACGGCCTGCGCCACGGCGCGACGCACCTCGTCTTCCTGGTCCACGTCCATGCGCAGCACGAGCGCGCGCCCGCCCGCGGCCTCGACGTCGTGCGCCACCTCGGCACAGGCCGATTCGCGCCGCGCCGCCAGCACGACGTTGGCGCCCCGCTCGCCCAGCAAGCGAGCGGTGTCAGCGCCCATGCCCGAAGACGCGCCGGTGATGAAAAAGGTCTGGCCTTGCATGCCCATGTGTGGCTCCTGTGGGGGTCGAATGAAACGAAGTGACGACAGCGTAGGCCGGCTTGATTCAACCGACAATCCACCCACCACTCAATGCATTGCTGAACCAGGCTCATCAATGAACACCCCTCCCCTGCAGGACCTGCAAGCCTTCGCCGCCGTGGCCCGGTTGGGCAGCTTCCGCCGCGCCGCGGTCGAAATCGGCGTCAGCCCCTCGGCCCTGAGCCACGCCCTCAAGGGCCTGGAGCAGCGCCTGGGCCTGCGCCTGCTTCACCGCACCACACGCAGCGTCTCGCCCACCGAGGCCGGGCGGCAGCTGCTGCTGCGCCTGGCGCCTGCCTTGCAAGACATCGCCCTGGCGCTCGACGGCATCAACGCCTTCCGCGACAGCCCCATGGGCACGCTGCGCATCAACGCCCCGCGCGCGGCCTGTCAGTGGGTGCTGCCGCCCCTGGTCAGCGGCTTTTTGAAGGGCCACCCCGGCATGCGCGTGGAGGTGGTGGCCGACGACCGCCTGGTCGACATCGTGGCCGAGGGCTTCGACGCCGGCGTGCGCTTCGGCGAAAGCCTGCAGCAGGACATGGTGGCCGTGCCCCTGGGTCCCGCGCAGCGCTTCGTGGTGGTCGGCTCGCCCGACCACCTCGCCCGCCACGGCCGGCCGAAACACCCGCGCGACCTGCAGCACCACCCCTGCATCCGCATCCGCTTCCCGAGTGGCAGCCACTTCAAGTGGGAGTTCATCAAACGCCAGCACGCGGTGCAAGTCGAGGTGGACGGCCCGCTGGCCAGCGACGACCTGGCCCTGATGGTGCAGGCGGCCGAAGCGGGCGTGGGCCTGGCCTACACCTACGAGCAACACGCCCTGCCCGGCCTGCAGTCCGGGCGGCTGCTCAGCGTGCTGGACGACTGGTGCCCGCGCGTGCCCGGCTTCTGCCTGTACCACCCCAGCCGCCAGTTGATGTCAGCGGGCTTGCGCGCCTTCATCGACCACGTGCGCGACACCCGCGCCAGCTCAGCAGACTGAGCGCACGAGGCCGATCGCGCAGAGGAGGTTGAAAGGGGCGAAGGGCGTCAACGCCGGGTGGGGATGCGCCACACCACCCAGCCGCCCAGCAGGCCGCAGCCCACCACCGCCGCGGCCAACCAGGGTCGCGCCGAGAGGTGCCAGGCCGACGCGCTCACCATCAACGACATCATGCCGATGGCCAGGCACTTGGCCTTCAGCGGCAGCGAATGACTCGCTTCCCAATCGCGCACCATGGGGCCCATCCAGCGGTGACGCAGCAACCAGGCGTGCAGCCGGGGTGAGGCCTTGGCAAAGCAGGCCGCCGCCAGCAACACGAAGGGCGTGGTGGGCAGACCTGGCAAGACCACGCCCAGGGCCGCCAGCACCAGCGAGGCCACGCCCGCGAGCACCAGCAGGCCGCGCTGCAGGCGAGCCATGCCCGTCACGGGGCTGGGGGTCAGGACGGGCCGAGGCGAGGTCATGCGCCACATTGTGGGCCCTGCCCCGGCCCCGTCGGTCGGGAGAAAACCAGCTCAGCGATGGCGCTGCTTGCGCGTCACGCCCACCACCACACCCAGGCCAGCCAGCAACAGCGCCCAGGTTCCGGGCTCCGGCACGGCGGCCGGTCCGGCGACGAACCCGCGCACGTCCCGCGGCAAGTAGCCGTTGGTGGTGTCCGTGGAGAAACCCGTGGTGGAGAACAGCACGTCAGCCGACGTGGCACCCGGTGCGGTCACGGAGAAGCCGAACACGTGCTTGGCATCGGGGAAGTTGCCGGTGCCCGGGCCGACGTGGGTCCACAGCACCTCGGTGCCCCCGTTGAGCACGGAAACAGCCCAGTCCCGGTTCAGGGTGTCGAGGAAGGCCTCGGCGAAGTCGGTGCCGGTGGGGCCGGTGGCCGAGGTCACACCCGACAGGCCGCTCAGTCGGATGGTGGCGGTCTCAGGCGCACCGTTGACAGCGTAGTTGTCCAGCGGGTCGTAGGTCAGCGTGTAGGTCCACGTGCTAGCCGACTGCCCGCTGAGCGTGAACTGAACGGCGTGAGCCGGTGCCAGCGAGGCCAGGCCGATGGCGAGCGCCATGGCCGCAGGCCGAAGCGACGGGGTGGAGAGGATGCCCATGGGATGTCCCTGTTGAATGCAGCGCACATGCGCCACAGCCATCGTAGGAGCGTGCCCACCGGGTCACCATCCCCATGTTGACCTTCCTTGATCCAGGTCGAATCACGGGCCGACTGGGCGGCTCACCTGGCCGTTCACTTCGCCCAGTTGCCGTCCTTCAGCCCCGTGATCTTGTTGAACACCGGCTGGCCTGGCGCGTGGTCGTGGCGGTCGGCCACGAAGTAGCCAAAGCGCTCGAACTGGAACTTCTGGTCGGGCTGGGCCGCGGCCAGCGAGGGCTCGACGTAGGCCGTCACCACCTTCTTGCTGTCGGGGTTCAGGCTGGCCTTGAAGTCCTTGCCGCCGGCGTCGGGGTGCGGGTCGGTGAACAGGCGGTCGTAGATGCGCACCTCGGCGGCCACGCCATCGGCGGCGCCCACCCAGGTGATGGCGGCCTTGACCTTGACGCTGTCGGCGCCGGGCGTGCCGCTCTTGGTGTCGGGCACCACGGTGGCCTGCACCTCGGTGACGCGGCCCTCGGCGTCGCGGGTGCAGCCGGTGCACTCGATGACGTAGCCGCCCTTGAGGCGCACCTTGTTGCCGGGGAACAGGCGCTTGTAGCCTTTGGGCGGGACCTCTTCGAAGTCCTCGCGCTCGATCCACACCTCGCGGCCCAGCTGGAGGTGGCGCACCGGGGGCTCGGTGCCTTCGGGCGCGTCATGGGCTGAATGGGGCAAAGCGGGCAGCGTGCAAGGCTCCAGGTGGCCTGCGCCCAGGGTTTCGTCCCAGTTGGTCAGCACCAGCTTGACGGGGTCGAGCACGGCCATGCCGCGGTGGGCCTTGCTTTCGAGGTCGTCGCGCAGCGCGATGTCCAGCGTGCTGTAGTCGATCCAGCTGTCGGACTTGCTCACGCCGATGCGCTCGCAAAACAGCTGGATGGCCTCGGGCGTGTAGCCGCGGCGGCGCAGGCCGACGATGGTGGGCATGCGCGGGTCGTCCCAGCCCTCGACCACGCCGTCGTCGACCAGCGCCTTGAGCTTGCGCTTGGAGGTGATGACGTAGGTGAGGTTCAGGCGGGCGAACTCGTGCTGGTGCGGCACGGGCTGTTGCAGCAGGCCGAGGGTGGCGAGTTGCGCCATCAACCAGTCGTAGAAGGGGCGCTGGTCTTCGAACTCCAGCGTGCAGATGGAGTGGGTGATCTGCTCGAGCGCGTCTTCGATGGGGTGGGCGAAGGTGTACATCGGGTAGATGCACCACTTGTCGCCGGTGTTGTGGTGGGTGGCGCGGCGGATGCGGTAGATGGCCGGGTCGCGCAGGTTGATGTTGGGCGCGGCCATGTCGATCCGGGCGCGCAGCACCATCGAGCCGTCGGGGTGCTTGCCGTCGCGCATCTCGCGAAAGCGCGCGAGGTTCTCGTCGACCGTGCGGCTGCGGAAGGGGCTGTCCTTGCCGGGCGTGGAGAAGTCGCCGCGGTTGGCTCGCATCTCCTCAGGGCTCTGCTCGTCGACGTAGGCCAGGCCGGCGGAGATCAGCGCCTCGGCGGCGCGGTACATGAAGTCGAAGTAGTTGCTGGCGTAGTAGAGGTGGCTCTCGGGTTGGCCGTTGAACGACGAGTCCCAGTTGAAGCCCAGCCACTTGACCGCGTCCAGGATGGCGTCGACGTACTCCTGCTCTTCCTTCTCGGGGTTGGTGTCGTCGAAGCGCATGTGGCAGACGCCGCCGTAGTCGCGCGCCAGCCCGAAGTTCAGGCAGATGCTCTTGGCGTGGCCGACGTGCAGGTAGCCGTTGGGCTCGGGCGGGAAGCGCGTGCGGATGCGGGCGGGGTCGGGCTCGCCGGCCTGGTGGTGGGCGGCGTCGCCGGGGCTGCCGGCCCAGCGGCGGCCTGCCAGGTGGCCCTGCTCCAGGTCGCGGTCGATGATGCCGCGCAGGAAGTTGGTGGGCTTGGTGGGGGCAGAGGGGTCAACGGCGGGGGCGCCGGATGCGGTCACGTCGGTCATGCCCCGATTCTATCGAGGCGGGGGCGAAACGCCGGGGGCCCGGACAGCGGATCGGGTATCGTCAGGCGCATCCGCACCCGCATCCGCACCCGATGAACACGTCAGGACGCAGCATGGCCAACGGCAAATCGAAGAAATCCCCCCCTGGCAAGGCCGGCGAGCGCCTCAGCCGCAAGGACTACGAGGCCGCGCTGGAGCCCATGCGGCTGGAGCTGATGCAGGCCTCGCGCTGGCTGGCGCACCACAACCAGCGCCTGCTGGTGCTGTTCGAGGGGCGCGACACGGCGGGCAAGAGCGGCGTGATCCGCGCCATCACCGACGTGCTGGACCCGCGCCGCTGCCAGGTGGTCGCCCTGGGCAAGCCCTCTGACCAAGAGCGCAGCCAGTGGTACTTCCAGCGCTACGTGCCCCACCTGCCTTCGGGCGGCAACGTGACCCTGTTCGACCGCAGCTGGTACAACCGCGCCGGCGTCGAAAAGGTCATGGGGTTCTGCACCGACGAAGAGCACCGGCGTTTCCTGCGCGAGGCGCCGCTGTTCGAGCGCATGCTGGTCGACGACGGCATCTTGCTGTTCAAGTACTGGCTCACGGTGGACCAGGCCGAGCAGGAGGCCCGCTTTGCCGAGCGCGCCGCCGACCCGCTCAAACGCTGGAAGCTCTCGCCCGTGGACCTGGTGGCGCGTGAGAAGTACGCCGAGTACGGCCGCGCCCGCAACGCCATGCTCAAAGCCACCCACACCGAACACGCGCCGTGGACGCTGGTGGACTTCAACGACCAACGCCTGGGCCGCCTGACCCTCGTGCGCGACCTGCTGGATCGCCTGCCCGACCAGTCCGTGCCCGAACAGGCCTTCGACATGCCGCCCCTGGCTGACGCACCCGCTCGCGAGTCTTACACCGGCTCACACCGCCCGCTCAGGCCCTTCAAATGGCCAGTTTCAAACGCTTGATTGAATGATTTACCCAGGCGTCAAACCACCGTTTCAAACACCCCCTGATTGAGCGTATATCGAGAACCGTTCAGGTTTACCCTGTTCGCCGGGGGGCCTGCAGGCCGGAAGATCCGCCCTCACAAGACGACTTCCCGAGGCCCCCCATGCTGTACACCACCTACCAGAAGGTCCACACCTTGAGCGTCAAGGAGGTGCGCCGCATGCACGCGCTGTTCGAGGCCCACTACGCCTGCAGCCCCTTGTCGACCTTCCTGGACGACCTCGCCCGCAAAGAAGGCGTCTTCGTGGTGCGGCACAAGCACACGCACGACATCGTGGGCTTCTCCACCCTGGGCGTCTACAAGTTCCAGCTGGGCGGCAAGGTGGTCAAGGGCCTGTTCAGCGGCGACACCATCATCGAGCGCGCCCACTGGGGCTCGCGCGCGCTGCAAACGGCCTTCGCCTGGAAGATGTTCACCGAGGCCCTCAAATCGCCCTTCACGCGCCAGTACTGGCTGCTGATCTCCAAGGGCTACAAGACCTACCTGCTGCTGGCGCGCAACTTCCCCGAGTTCCACCCGCGCCGCGAGCGGCCCTCGCCCGAGATGTCGGACCTGGTGATCGACTACTGTGAAGCGCTGTTCCCCGGCAAGCTCAACCGGCAGACCCAGCTGCTGGAGTTCGGTGAAGACGCCAACCGCCTGAAGTCCGACGTGGCCGCCATCACGGACGCGATGCGCGCCGACCCGGACATCCGCTTCTTCGAGCAGCGCAACCCGACCTGGGAGCACGGCACCGAGCTGCCCTGCATCGCACGGGCCGACCTGCCGGCGTTCGCGCGCGCCATCGTGCCCTTCCTGTGGAAGGTGCTCAAGCAGCGCGTCTCGGGTGAGGCTCAGTCCTCGCGCGAGCGCTCGGCGGCTCGCTCGGCGTAACGGTTGAAGCGCCAGGCGCTGGACTCCAGCGTGATGCGCCGCCAGGTGGCGCGCTTCTCCGCGGGCGTCATCTCGGGCCAGAGCTGCACCTCGTCGAAGGTGCGGCCACAGCCCTTGCAGAGGTCGTCGCCCTGGCTGGTCGAGCAGATGGCGATGCAGGGCGTGTCCGGCGTGGTGTCGTACCAGGCCTGCCAGGCCTCGCGGGCCGAGCGGGGCATGGTGTCCTCGTCGCACTCGGTCTCGTGGAAGTACACCATCAAGGCGTAGACCTCGGCGAGCTGGCGCAGCGCGGGGCACAGGCTGATGCCGTCTGGCGAAGGCGAGCGCTCGCGCCACCAGTTGATGGCGGACTCGATGTCGGTGATGTGGATGCCGGCCATGGGCTTGGTGCTGGGGGATGCGATCACGCCTGGGCGGCCTTGGCCGCTTTCTCGGCCTTCTCGGCCTCGGCCTGGCGCGTGGCCTCGGCCAGGGCGCCCAGGGCGTCGGACACGGCCTGGGCGTCCACGCCTTCGGCGCGGGCCACGGGGGCCTCAGCCAGCGCGGCCTCGCCTTCGCTCTTCAGGCGCTTGACCCAGTTGCCGGCCTCGCGGCCATCGGCCAGGCCACGGCTTTGCAGCAGCAGCGCGCCCTGGTGGGTGGTGAGCTTGAAGTAGAACAGGCCGTCGGCCTCGCGGTATTGTTTGATGAGCGGCAGCGCGACCTTCTCGGTGGCGCCCTGGGCCGCTGGCCGGGCCACGGCCACCATCTGGCGCAGGCCCACGGCCTGGCGCAGTTCGTTGAGGAAAGGCGTGGCCGTGCGGCGGGCCTTGTCCGCACCGGCCTGCAACACCTCTTCGATGCGCTCCGGGTGGGCCATCAGCTCGGCGTAGTGGGCGCGCATCGGGCCCACGTGGGCTTCGATCAGGTCGACCACGCGCTGCTTGGCGTCCCCCCAGCCCAGGCCGGCGACCAGGTCGCGGCGGAAGGCCTCGCGGGTGGCGGCGTCGGCGAAGGCGTCGTGCAGGGTGACCAGGTGGGAGGCCGCGGGGTCTTTGGGCTCACTGGGCAGGCGGGAGTCGGTCACCACGCGGGCGATGGCGTCTTTGAGGCCCTTGGCGCCGCCTTCGAACAGGGGCACGGTGTTGTCGTAGCTCTTGCTCATCTTGCGGCCGTCCAGGCCGGGCAAGGTGGCCACGCTTTCTTCGATCTCGGCCTCGGGCAGCACGAACAGCTCTTTGCCTGCGCCATAGAGGTGGTTGAAGCGCTGGGCCACGTCGCGCGCCATCTCGATGTGCTGCACCTGATCGCGGCCCACGGGCACGCGGTGGGCGTTGAAGAGCAGGATGTCGGCGGCCATCAGCACGGGGTAGCAGAACAGGCCCATGGTCACGCCGTCGTCGGGCTCGGCGCCCTTGGCTTCGTTGGCGTCGACCGAGGCCTTGTAGGCGTGGGCGCGGTTCATCTGGCCCTTGGCCGTCACGCAGGTCAGCAGCCAGTTGAGTTCGGTGATTTCGGGGATGTCGCTCTGGCGGTAGAAGGTCACGCGCGAGGTGTCGAGGCCGGCGGCCAGCCAGGTGGCGGCGATCTCCAGGCGCGAGCGGGCGATGCGCGCCGGGTCGTCGCACTTGATGAGGGCGTGGTAATCGGCCAGGAAGAAGAAGCTCTCGACCCCAGGCTCGCGGCTGGCCGCGATGGCCGGGCGGATGGCGCCGACGTAGTTGCCGAGGTGGGGGGTGCCGGTGGTCGTGATGCCGGTGAGGACGCGCTGGTTCATCCGGTGATTTTAGGGGCGGTGGGGGTTGGGTGGGTTGGGGATGGACTTGCCACGGTTTGAGCAACGGGATGGGGACGAGGGGGGCCTGCTCCGGGACCTCGCTCGCGGGGCACCACCGCGCAGGGCCGGATCACACGCTCCCCACCCAGCGAGCCACGCACCAACCGCAGCACGAAACCCAACCTCAAAAACACCCCGATCACCCGAGAACCTAAAATGCGCGCCTCACCATGAAATCCATCGTCATCCTCATCAGCGGCCGCGGCTCCAACATGGAAGCCATCGTGCACGCCTGCCAGCAAGAAAGCTGGCCCGCCCGCATCGCGGCCGTCATCAGCAACAAGGCCGACGCCTCGGGGCTGCGCTTCGCCGCCGAGCAAGGCATCGCCACGGCGGTGGTCGACCACAAGGCTTTCACCTCGCGGGAAGCGTTCGACGCCGAACTGGCCAAGGTGATCGATGTTTTCGCACCCGACGTGGTGGTGCTGGCGGGCTTCATGCGCATCCTGACCGAGGGCTTCGTGCGCCACTTCGAGGGCCGCATGCTCAACGTGCACCCCTCGCTGCTGCCGGCCTTCCCGGGGCTGCACACGCACCAGCGCGCCATCGAGGCCGGCTGCAAGCTGGCGGGCGCCACCGTGCACTTCGTCACGCCGGAGCTGGACCATGGCCCGATCGTGGCGCAGGCCGCGGTGCCGGTCTTGCCAGGCGACACGCCCGAGGCGCTGTCTGCCCGGGTGCTGGTGCAGGAGCACCGCGTGTACCCCCAGGCGGTGCGCTGGCTGGTGGAAGACGCCCTCAGCGTGCAAGGCGGCGTGGTGCACCACCGCGATGGCCACAGCCAGCTGAGCTGGGGCGGCTGACTCAGGCGTGGTGGGTGCGCGGCTCGACGCCGCCTGACGCGGGGGCGGGGGTCGCTGCAGATCCAGGTGCGGTTTCGACGGCGGACGCGGGTGCCGACATGGGCCCCGGCAGCGCAACGGGCACGCTGAACCAGAACAAGCTGCCCTGGCCGGGTTCGCTGCTCACGCCGATGCGCCCGCCCATCATGTCGACCAGGCGCTTGCAGATGGCCAACCCCAAGCCCGAGCCACCGTAGCGCTGGATGGTGCGGTCGCTGGCCACGCAAAAAGGCTCGAAGAGGTGCGGCAACTCGCCGTGGGGCACGCCGATGCCGCTGTCCTGCACCTCGAAGAGCAGCGACCAGGCGCCCGCGGGCTCGCTGACGCTCTGACAGCGCAGGGTGACCTGACCCTGGTCGGTGAACTTCACGGCATTGGCCAGCAAATTGAGCATGACCTGCTTGATGCGCAAGGGGTCCCCCACCGCCTCCGCGAGGTGGACTTCGTGCTCCAGGTGCAAGGTCACGCCTTTTTGCGAGGCCACCGGCGAGACCATGTCCATGGCGTCCTGCGCCAGGCTCATCACGTCAAAGACCAGGCGTTCGGGCTGGCAATCTCGGGCCTCCAGCCGGGAGAAGTCCAGCACCTCGTTGACCATCTGCAGCAAGGTGTCGCCGCATTGGTTGATCTGCCTGAGGTGACGAGCCTGCTGCTCGCTCAGCTCGGTCTGCCCCAGCAGGTGGGCGAAGCCCAGCACGCCGTTGAGCGGCGTGCGCACCTCGTGGCTGAGTTGCGCAAACAGCCGCGTGCGCTCCAGGTTGGCCTGCTGGACGGCCTGCAGCATGTCTTCGAGGTGGGCGGCGCGGTCGGCGAGGGCCTGTTGCTGGACCTGGATGGTGCGCTGCTGGTGGTTGATGTCGCGCTGATGGCCTTCGTAAGCGCGACGCACCACCAGGCTGACGGCGCAGCCGATGAGCAGGAAGCCCGCCTGGAACGCGTGCAGCGGCAGGGCCTCGGAGGACATGAGGGGCGAAAGCCAGCCTTGCACGTCGTTGAGCCACAGGGCCAGGCAAGCGAGCAAGGTCAGGGGCACCCAGGTGAGCCCGTCTCGCCAACCCAGCAGGTGGGCGGCGAACATGGGCCACCACACCACCCACCACACGCTGTGGTGGGGGCGCAGGCCCATCCAGATCAGGCTGACGCAGACGGCCAGCAGGTCGAGCACCAGGACCGCGTGGGCCACCAGGCGCACCCGCCGGGCGGGATGGTTGGAGCGCAACAAAGGAAACAGCGCGCCCACCAGCAGACCGCTGCCGCCGAGGGACAAGGCCAGCCAAGGCTGTGCGAGCCCCAGGCCGAAAAAGGCCGCGAAGGCGATGTGCCCCAGCACCGACACGAAGATCAATTCGCTGAAGCGGTGGTAGGGAACCCACGCTGCCGGCGTGGGTTGAAAAGGCGGTGATGCCATGTACTGCTTGCTCCTGGGCCTCATCTGCCACGTCTGATCGTCATCATGATCAGGCTGTGCAGCCTATCGCATCGGAACAGCGGGCACGGTGGGTGAGGATGAGGGTTTGCGAGAAAGACCCCTCGAATGTGGCATCGGGGTCACGCGGAGGTGGCCCGGCTGGCCAGCGCGGCGGCGGCGGCGCGGGTCTCCACGCCCAGCTTCTCGAAGACGTGCTCCAGGTGCTTGTTGACGGTGCGGTGGCTCATGCCCAGGATCTCGGCGATGTCGCGGTTGGTCTTGCCACGCGCCAGCCAGGTCAGGACCTCCGTCTCGCGCGGGGTGAGCGCGGCGTGGCTGAGGCGGTCGGCCTCGGGCGGCGTGGGCTGGGGCGGCGCCGCCACGGGGCGACGCGCCGCGCGGGCGTTGCGCACGTGGGTGTTGAGGCGGGCCAGCACCTCCTCGATGCGCACGGGCTTGACGACGTAGTCCACGCCACCGGCGTCGAAACCCGCGACCACGTCGGCGGTCTCCGACAGGCCGGTCATGAAGATCACCGGCACCCCCGCCCCGCTCGGGTGGGCCTTGATGCGCTGGCAGGTCTCGAAGCCGCTGAGGCCGGGCATGACGCCGTCGAGCAGGATGGCATCGGGCGTGACGACGTCGAGGCGGCCAAGCGCCTGCAGGCCGTCGCGCGCGACCAGCACGGTGTAGCCCTCGCCGGCCAGGGCGTCGCACAGCATGCGAAGCGTGTCGGGGGCGTCGTCGACGACGAGCACGGTGCCCACGGCATCAGCTGCGAGGTTCATCCTCAAGGTCCTCCATCAGTTCGGGTTGGAGCCGGGCGACCACGCCGTCGAGCTCGAAGTCGTCGATCAGGCGCGCCAGCTCGGCCCAGCGCGCCTGGTGCTCGGGTGCGGCGCGCTGCCACTCGCTCAAGGATTCGCGCAGGCCCTGCACGTGGCCCATGCGCGCCAGGCGGTGCAGCTCCCAGACGGCGTCTTGCGGCAAGGCACCAGGCGGCTCGGCCGGCTCAGCCGGTGCGCGCGGCGGCTGCCCCGCCACGCCGATGTGGCGCAGGGGCAGCGGGGCCTCGGCCTCCCAGTCCAGCTGGAGGTGTTCGGCCAGGGTGCCCAGCAGCTCGGACTCCATCACCGGCTTGGCCACGAAGGCCTGGGCCCGCGCGGCGGCGAGGTTCTCGGGCCGGTTCTCGAACACGTTGGCCGACACCATGATGATGGGCACCTGCGTGAAGCCCGCCTCGCGGATGGCGCGTGCGGTGGCCCAGCCGTCCATGTCGTCCATGCTGATGTCCAGCAAGACGGCGTCGGGGGCGGCCTCGCGCACGCTCTCCAGCCCCTCGTGGCCGCTGGCGGCCTCGCGCACCGCGAAGCCCAGGGGGAGCAGCATGCCGGCCAGCATCTGGCGCTGGATGGGCTGGTCGTCCACCACCAGCAGCGTGCGGCGTGGCCCGCTGTAGCCGGTCACGGGCCGGAAGTGCTGGGTGGCCAGGCGCGGGGGCGCCGCTGGCGGGCTGATCTCGCGCAGGTACAGGCGCACGGTGAAGGTGCTGCCCTGCCCCAGGGTGCTTTGCACGCTGAGCTCACCGCCCATCAGCTCGGTCAGCAGGTGGGTGATGGTCAGGCCCAGTCCGGTGCCGGGCTCGCTGCTGCGTCGCCCCGCGCTGCCGCGCTCGAAGGGCAGGAAGATGCGCTCCAGGTCCTGCGGCGCGATGCCGATGCCGGTGTCCAGCACCTCGAAGCGCAGCACCTCGCGGCGGGCGTCCAGTCGCAGCGTGATCTGGCCCCTTTCGGTGAAGCGCACGGCGTTGCTGGTCAGGTTGATGAGGATCTGGCGCAGGCGACGGGCGTCGGCGTGCACCCAGGCGGGCACGCGCCCACGCGTCTCCAGCCGGAAAACCAGGCCCTTGGCCTCGGCCTGCGGCTGGACCATGTCGACCACGTCGTTGAGGAAGTCCAGCAGGGGCATGGGCGCGGGGTCCAGCCGCAGTCGACCGGCCTCGATGCGGGCCAGGTCCAGCAGGCCGTCGATCAGGCCGATGAGGTGCTCGCCGCTGCGCTGGATGGTGCTCAGCGGGCCGCGCTTGGAGCCGGCCGGGGGCTCGTCCTTGAGCAGGATCTGCACGTAGCCCATGATGCTGTTGAGCGGGGTGCGCAGCTCGTGCGTCATGCCCGCCACGTAACGGGTCTTGGCCTGGTTGGCGGCTTCGGCCAGCTCCTTGGCCTGCTGCAAGGCCACGTCGGTGCGGCGGTGCGCGTCGATCTCCTGCTGCAGCAGCTGGTTCTGGCGGTTGGAGTCGTCTTGCGCCATGCGGCGGCTCTCCGAGGCCAGCACCACCCACCAGGCGCACACGGCCGCGGCCAGCAGCAACAGCGCGTAGACCTTGACGAAGGGCCCTTGCAGCAAGCCCGCGTTCGCCCCTGACAGCGTCCCTGGTGAGGCCAGCAAAGGGCTGACCACGCCCTCCTGGTAATAGACCACGCCCAGCACGAAGGCCAGCAGCGCCGCCAGCGACAGGAAGACCACGAGGTAGTGGCCCACGCGGAAATTCATGCGCCGCGACAGCCTCGCAGGCAGCAAGGAGGTGAGCACGTCGGAGACCTGCTCGGCCGCGCTGGAGCGGCTTTTGCACCGGTCGTGGCAGCGCGACTCCAGCGTGCAGCACAGCGAGCAGATGGGCGCGTCGTAGGCCGGGCAGGTGGCCATGTCCTCGGCCTCGAAGAAGTTGTCGCAAACGCTGCATTGCACCTGCTGCCCCGGCAGCCAGTGCGTGTGCGGCTGGCGCGCCAGGTAGTAGCGCCCTTTTGTCCACCAGGCCAGCAAGGGCGCGGCGATCAGGGCCAGCGTCAAGGCGATGAACGGCGCCCACGGCATCAAGGTGGGGCCGAACAGGCCGGCGTGGGTCGGCAGCGCCACGCCGGCGCCCAGCAGGGTCGCCCCCAGGCCCACGGGGTTGAGGTCGTGCAGGTAGGCGCGCTTGAACTCGATGCCCTTGGGCGACCAGCCCAGCGGTTTGTTGATGACCAGGTCGGCCACCAGCGCGCCCACCCACGCGATGGCCACGTTGCTGTAGAGCCCCAGCACGTGCTCCAGCGCGCCGAAGACGCCCAGCGTCATCAGCAGCACCGCGATCAGCACGTTGAAGACCAGCCACACCACGCGCCCCGGGTGGCTGTGCGTGAGCCTGGCAAAGAAGTTCGACCACGCCAGCGACCCGGCGTACGCGTTGGTCACGTTGATCTTGACCTGCGAGACGATGACGAAGAGCACCGTCACCCCCAGTGCCACGGCCGGCGAGCCGAAGACCTCGCTGAAGCCGGCGAGGTACATCTGCGTGGGCTCGATGGCCTTGTCCACCGGGACCTCGCGCTGCAGCGCCAGGTAGGCCAGGAAGGCCCCGGCCAGCATCTTGAGCATGCCGGGCACCACCCAGCCCGGGCCGGCCACCAGCACCGCGGTCCACCAGCGCACGCGGTTTTCTCTGGTCTTCTCGGGCAAAAAACGCAGGAAGTCCACCTGCTCGCCCACCTGCACGATCAGCGAAAACGCCACCGTGGCCGCCATGCCGAAGGCCAGCCAGGAGAAGTCGCTGTCGCCCGTGGCGCGCCCGGCCAGCTGCGTGAACTCGACGTAGGCCTCCGGTTTGTTCCAGGCCACGGCGATGAAGGGCAGCACCCACAGGCCCAGCCACAGCGGCTGCGTCCACATCTGCAGGCGCGAGATCAGCGTGATGCCGTGCGTGACCAGCGGGATGATGACCAGCGACGAGACGACGTAACACACCGGCAGCGACCAGCCGAACAGCATCTCCAGCGCCAGGCCCATGATGGCCGCCTCCAACGCGAAGAAGATGAAAGTGAAGCTCGCGTAGATGAGCGAGGTCAGCGTGGAGCCCAGGTAGCCGAAGCCCGCGCCGCGGGTGAGCAGGTCCATGTCGACGCCGTACTTCGCGGCGTAGTAGCTGATGGGCAGGCCCGTCAGGAAGGTGATGAGGCCCACCACCAGGATGGCCCACAGCGCGTTGCTGAAACCGTGGTTGAGCGCGATGGCCCCGCCGATGGCCTCCAGGGCCAGGAAGGACACGGCCCCGAACGCCGTGTTGGCCACGCGCATCTCGCTCCATTTGCGGAAGGTGCGCGGGGTGTAGCGCAGGGCGTAGTCCTCCAGGGTCTCGTTGGCGACCCAGGAGTTGTACTCGCGGCGGATGCGAAAGATCTTCTGCCGGGCAACGGACACAAACGGGCTCCGAGACACACACCAGCACCTGGGGTGTGCAAGAAGCAGTCCACCCCCTGTGTGGGCCCCGCGACTACGTTAATTGACGTATTCATGGAAAACCCGCTCCTGCCTAAGGTTGCGTCCAAGGCCGCGTCACGGCCGGCAGCCCCACCCGGCATGCACCGAGACGCGGCACAGACCCTGTGTTGGCAACCCATTTTTGTGCAAGGAGCCTTTCCATGTCGAACCACGAAGACGACCTGTCCCAGAACCGCCGCCGCCTGCTGCAAGGCATCGGCGCCCTGCCCCTGGCCGGCATGGCGGGCGCGGGTGGCCTGGGGATGATGGCCACCTCGGCCAACGCCCAGTCCTTCCCGACCGCCAAGGTCAACACCACCAAGCTGGCCGTGACCGACACCGAGGTCATCGTCGGCCAGCTGCACTCGGCCACCGGCACCATGGCCATTTCCGAGACCGGCTCCATCCAGGCCGAGCAGCTCGCCATCGACCAGATCAACGCCATGGGCGGCATCCTGGGCCGCAAGATCAAGGTGATCAAGGAAGACGGCGCCTCCGACTGGCCGACGTTCGCCGAGAAGTCCAAGAAGCTGCTGGTCAACGACAAGGTTGCCTGCGTCTTCGGCTGCTGGACCTCGGCCTCGCGCAAGGCCGTGCTGCCCATCTTCGAGAAGGAAAACGGCCTGCTGTACTACCCGACCTTCTACGAAGGCCTGGAGCAGTCCAAGAACGTGATCTACACCGGCCAGGAAGCCACGCAGCAGATCATCTACGGCCTGGACTGGGGTGCGAAAGAGAAGAAGGCCAAGACCTACTTCCTGATCGGCTCCGACTACATCTGGCCGCGCACCTCCATGAAGATCGCGCGCAAGCACATCGAGTCGGTGGGCAAGCTGGGCAAGGTCGTCGGTGAAGAGTACTACCCGCTGGGCCACACCAACTTCAACTCCCTGATCAACAAGATCAAGGTGGCCAAGCCCGACTGCATCTTCGCCGCCGTGGTGGGGGGCTCGAACGTGGCCTTCTACAAGCAGCTCAAGGCCGCGGGCATCACCGGCGCCAAGCAGTTCCTGCTGACCCTGTCGGTGACGGAAGACGAAATGCTGGGCGTGGGTGGCGAGAACTTCGCCGGCTTCTACAGCTCGATGAAGTACTTCCAGTCGCTGACCAACGACAACAACAAGAAGTTCGTCGAGGCCTTCAAGAAGGCCTACGGCCCCAAGGCCGTGATCGGCGACGTGACCCAGGCCGCTTACCTCGGCCCCTGGCTGTGGAAGGCCGCGGTCGAGAAGGCCGGCAGCTTCGACGTCGACAAGGTGGTGGCCGCCTCGCCCGGCATCGAGCTCAAGAGCGCGCCCGAAGGCTACGTGAAGGTCCACCAGAACCACCACCTGTGGAGCAAATCGCGCATCGCCCAGGGCCTGCCCGACGGCACCTTCAAGGTCGTGGCCGAGTCGCCCGAGCTGATCGAGCCCAACCCCTTCCCCAAGGGATACCAGTGACAGCGTGAGCGCACGGGCGGGGCGTTGAAGCCCCGCCTGCTTCCTGCGGCGAAAAGGTGAACAACATGGACATGACACTCAACGACATGCTCAACATCGGGCTCATGCAAGGCTTCGCCGGGCTGAGCCTGTTTTCCGTGCTGCTGCTCATGGGCCTGGGCCTGGCGGTGATCTTCGGCCAGATGGGGGTCATCAACATGGCCCACGGTGAGTTCATGACCATCGGCGCCTACACGGTGTACCTGGGCTCGACGCTGGCCGAAAGCTTCGCGCCCGGCCTGGTGCAAAGCTACTTCCCCGTTGCCATCGTCGCGGCCTTCCTGTTCGCCTTCGCCGCCGGCTGGGTGACGGAGTGGGCGCTGATCCGCCACCTCTACAAGCGGCCGCTGGACACGCTGCTGGCCACCTGGGGCCTGAGCCTGGGCCTGCAGCAGGTCTTTCGCTCGACCTTCGGCCCCAAGGAAGTCAGCCCCACGCTGCCTGAGTGGCTGATGGGCTCATGGGCCCCGGCCGAAGGGCTGGACATCCCCATCAACGGCCTGTTCGTCATGGGCCTGACCGCGCTGGTCACCGCCCTGTTGCTGCTGGCTTTGTACAAGGCCCGCTGGGGCCTGCGGGTGCGCGCCACGGTCAGCAACCGCGTGATGGCCAACGCCATCGGCATCAACACCAAACAGACCGACCGGCTGACCTTTGCCATCGGCTGCGGCATCGCCGGCGTGGCGGGTGCGGCCTTCACCACCATCGGCTCCACCGGCCCGACCAGCGGCTCGCTCTACATCGTCGACAGCTTCCTGGTGGTCACCTTCGGTGGCGCGGGCAGCCTGCTGGGCACCGTGGCATCGGCCTTCGGCATCGCGCAGACGCAGTCGATCTCCGAGTTCTTCATGAGCGGCTCCAACGCCAAGGTGCTCACGCTGATGACGGTCATCACCATCCTGATGCTGCGCCCGCAAGGCCTGTTCGCCTCCAAGGTCCGCCGTTGAAGTTGAAAACGAGATCCAAAGGAGCACTCACATGAACGCAATGCAAGACTGGCTGGCCAAACAAAAGCTCGGCAGCTTCCTGCTGCTGGCCCTGGTGTTGCTGGTGGCCTTCCCGCTGGCCCTGGAGCCCTTCCGCCTCAACCTGGTGGGCAAGTACCTGACCTACGCCTTCGTGGCCATCGGCCTGGTCATGCTGTGGGGCCACGCCGGCATCCTCAGCCTGGGCCAAGGCTGCTTCTTCGGCCTGGGCGGCTACATGATGGCCATGTTCCTCAAGCTGGAGGCCTCCGACCCCGAGAGCACCAAGATCCAGTCCACGCCGGGCATCCCCGACTTCATGGACTGGAACCAGCTCACCGAGCTGCCCTGGTGGTGGCAGCCCTTCGACAGCCTGGGCTTTGCCCTGGCGGCCGTGGTGCTCGTGCCCATGCTGCTGGCCTTCATCATCAGCTTCGCCATGTTCAAGCGGCGCGTGGGGGGCGTGTACTTCGCCATCATCACGCAGGCCGTGGCCCTGGTGCTGACGGTGCTGATCATCGGCCAGCAGGGCTACACCGGCGGCGTCAACGGCATCACCGACCTCAAGACGATGCTGGGCTGGGACATCCGCACCGACGAGGCCAAGCTGATCCTGTACTACGCGTGTGCCGTGCTGCTGCTGGCTTCGGTGCTGCTGTGCCGCTGGGTGCAGTCCAGCAAACTCGGCACCCTGCTGCTGGCCATGCGCGACAAAGAAGACCGCGTGCGCTTCTCGGGCTACGACGTCGCCATGTTCAAGGTCTTCGCCTTCTGCCTGGCGGCCGGCCTGTCGGCCATCGGCGGCGCCATGTTCACGCTGCAGGTGGGCTTCATGTCGCCCTCCTTCGTCGGCATCGTGCCCTCCATCGAGATGGTGATCTTCGCCGCGGTGGGTGGCCGCATGAGCCTGGTGGGCGCCATCTACGGCGCGCTCATCGTCAACTTCGGCAAGACCTACTTCTCCGAGTCGGCGCCTGACCTGTGGCTGTTCCTGATGGCCGCGCTGTTCATCGGCGTGACCATGGTCTTCCCCGACGGCCTGGCCGGCCTGTGGGAGCAAAAGATCAAGCCCTGGTGGGCACAGCGCCAGGCCGATCGCAAGCTGCAGGCCGAGCGCATCCGAGCCGCCCACGCCATCTACCCCGCGGTGCTGCCGCCCAAGAAGGGCGACGGCGACCAGGACGGCGGGTCCCTGCCCCCGGGCATCAGCGGCCAGCAGGCCTGACAGGAGCACACCATGGCAAACAAAGAGTTCGTCCTCTACATCGAAGGCCTGACCGTGTCCTTCGACGGCTTCAAGGCCATCGACAACCTCAACCTCTACGTCGACAAGAACGAGCTGCGCGTGATCATCGGCCCCAATGGCGCCGGCAAGACCACCCTGCTCGACCTCATCTGCGGCAAGACCAAGGCCTCGCAAGGCAGCATCCAGTTCAAGGACCAGGAGCTGACCAGGAAGTCCGAGCACGCCATCGTGCGCTCGGGCGTGGGCCGCAAGTTCCAGACGCCCTCCATCTACGAGAACCTCAGCGTCTTTCAGAACCTGGAGGTCTCCTACCCCGAGGGGCGTTCGGTGTTCGGTGCGCTGGGCTTCAAGTGCACCGACGAGGTCAAGGCACGCGTGCAGGTGGTGGCCGAAGAGATCGGCCTGGCAGACAAGCTGGAGATGGAAGCCGGCCTGCTCAGCCACGGCCAGAAGCAGTGGCTGGAGATCGGCATGCTGCTGATGCAGGAGCCGGAGTTGCTGATGCTGGACGAGCCGATCGCCGGCATGAGCGCCAAGGAACGCGAGCTCACCGCCGAGCTGCTCAAGCGCATCTGCAAGGGCCGCTCGATGATCGTGATCGAACACGACATGGCGTTCGTGGAGCAGATCGCCTCGAAGGTGACCGTCATGCACCAAGGAAAGATCCTGGCCGAAGGGACCATGGACCAGGTCCAGAGCGACCCCAAGGTCATCGACGTTTACCTCGGCCACTGAAGGGAGCCCCACATGCTGCAAGTCAAAGACCTCCACGTCGCCTACGGCCAGAGCGAGGCGCTGCACGGCATCTCGTTCGAGGGCAACAAGAACGAGACCATCGCCATCATGGGCCGCAATGGCATGGGCAAGACCACGCTGTTCAAGAGCCTGATGGGGGTGCTGCCCACCAAGTCCGGCGAGATCACCGTGGCCGGCAGCAACGTCACGCGGGACGAGAGCTTCCAGCGCGTGAAGAAAGGCATCGCCTACGTGCCCCAGGGCCGCATGATCTTCCCCACCCTCACGGTGGAAGAGAACATCCAGACCGGCCTGGAGAACGCCAAGCACAAGCGCATCCCCGACGAGATCTACAGCCTGTTCCCGGTGCTCTTCGAGATGAAGCACCGCAAGGGCGGCAACCTCTCGGGCGGCCAGCAACAGCAGCTCGCCATCGCGCGCGCCCTGGTCACCAACCCCAAGGTGCTGCTGCTCGACGAGCCCACCGAAGGCATCCAGCCTTCGATCATCAAAGACATCGCCAAGGCGCTCAACGAGATCCGCAAGCTGCGCGAAATCACCATCGTGGTCAGCGAGCAGGTGCTGAGCTTCGCCATGGACGTGGCCGACCGCCTGTTCGTGATCGAAGGCGGCCGCCTGGTGCACGAGACCACCCGCGCCGACACCGATGCCGAGCGCATCAAAGCCTACCTGTCTGTTTAAAGGAGCAATGCCATGGCTGACACCCTGATCAAGGTTGACCTGACCCAATCGCCCACCCTCAACGAGAACATCCACAACCGCTGGCACCCGGACATCCCGATGGCCTGCTGGGTCAACCCCGGCGACGAGTTCATCCTGGAGACCTTCGACTGGACCGGTGGCTTCATCAAGAACAACGATTCGGCCGATGACGTCCGCGACATCGACCTGAGCACCGTGCACTACCTGTCGGGCCCCGTGGGCGTGAAGGGCGCCGAGCCGGGCGACCTGCTGGTGGTGGACCTGCTGGACATCGGCGCCAAGCAAGACAGCCTGTGGGGCTTCAACGGCTTCTTCAGCAAGAAGAACGGCGGCGGCTTCCTGACCGAACACTACCCACTGGCGCAGAAGTCCATCTGGGACATCCACGGCATGTTCACCAAGAGCCGCCACGTGCCCGGCGTGAGCTACGCCGGCCTGATCCACCCCGGCCTGATCGGCTGCCTGCCCGACCACAAGATGCTGGAGATGTGGAACACGCGCGAGCAGGAGCTGATCGACTCCGACCCGACCAACACCGGCCTGGCCAACCCACCCTTTGCCGCCACCGCCCACATGGGCCGCCTCACGGGCGAAGCCAAAGACAAGGCCGCCGCCACCGCCGCGCGCACCGTGCCCCCGCGCGAGCACGGCGGCAACTGCGACATCAAGGACCTGTCGCGTGGGTCCAAGGTGTTCTTCCCCGTGTACGTGGATGGCGCGGGCTTGAGCGTGGGCGACCTGCACTTCAGCCAGGGCGACGGCGAAATCACCTTCTGCGGCGCCATCGAGATGGCCGGCTGGGTGCACATGAAGGTCACGCTCATCAAGGGCGGCATGGCCAAGTACGGCATCAAGAACCCCATCTTCAAGCCCAGCCCCATCAAGCCCGTCTACAACGACTACCTGATCTTCGAAGGCATCTCGGTCGACGAGCAAGGCAAGCAGCTCTACCTGGACGTGAATGTGGCCTACCGCCAGGCCTGCCTGAACGCCATCGAGTACCTCAAGAAGTTCGGCTACAGCGGCGCCCAGGCCTACTCCATCTTGGGGACGGCGCCGGTGCAGGGCCACATCAGCGGCGTGGTCGACGTGCCCAATGCCTGCGCCACCTTGTGGCTGCCCACCGAGATCTTCGAGTTCGACATCAACCCCACGGCAGCAGGACCCACCAAGTTCCTGGACGGCAGCATTCAGATGCCGATCTCGCCAGATGTCAAATGAGTTGAAGTGACCTGAACGCAAAGCCCCCAAGGACCCACATGCCGACCTACGACTACGCATGTCCAAGCTGCGGGGGCTTTGACGCCTTTCGCAGCCTGGCCGATCGCAACGAACCGGCCATCTGCCCCGAGTGCAGCACCGCCTCACCCCGGGTGTTTGTGAGTGCACCGCGCCTGGCCTGCGTGAGCAGTGAAACGCGCTTTGCCATGGACACCAATGAGCGGGCCCGTCATGAACCACGCTCATCCAAAGCCATGGATGGCTGCTACAGCCGCCTCAAGCATCCAGCCGGATGCGGGTGTTGCTCAACGTCCAAAAAGGCCACCACCGTGCGTGCGCCCGATGGAGCCAAGAGCTTTCCGAGCAAACGGCCCTGGATGATCAGCCACTGAACCTCAGCGACCGAGGCCCTCCAGCACGCCGCGGAACACCCGCGACGTGGCGGCCACCATCGTGGCGCGGTCTTCCTGGTGGCCCCCCAGCAGCCAGTGCGTCACCGGCTGGCTGACCGCGCCGATCAGGGCGATGCCCAGCATGCGGGCCTCGCTGTCGCTGAAGGCAGCCACGTCGAGTCGCTGCCTGGCGAACGCCACCACCAGCGCCGCGAAGCGCTCGATGGTGCGGGTGTAGACGCCGTCCACCCGCGCACTCACCCCCAGCACCTCCAGCCAGCACACCCTCGCCACGCGCGGCTCGGACGCCATCTCGAACAAGGCGTGCAGCACCCGCTCGACGGCCACCATCGGATCGCGCTGCACGGACTCATGGGCCAGGGTCGCCAGCACCCGCTGCTGCAGGTGCTCGAACTCGCGCTCGTAGACGGCCACCAACAGGTCCTCGGTCGACTCGAAGGACTCGTAGAAGTACCGGTCGGTCAACTCGGCCTGCCTGCACAGCTGGCGCACCGTGGCCGTGCGGTAGCCGCTGGTGCCGAACACCTGCAGCCCGGCGTCGAGGAAGCGCTGGCGGCGCCGCGCGGTGCGCTCGGCGAGGCTCTCGCCAGCGTAGGTTCGGCCGACGCCTGGGTCGGGGGGGGATCGGGTCATGCCCCTATTTGACGACAATCGTCGTCACTTGTAAACTGACGACAACCATCTTCACTCGACGTCGGCGCCCCCGGCTCCCCTCCATGCAACAGTTCACCGCCATCATCATCGGCAGCGGCTTCGGCGGTCAGGCCGCGGCCATCAACCTGCGTCGCATCGGCGTCGATGACTTCCTGATCCTGGAGCGCCGCGCCTGGATGGGCGGCACCTGGAGCCAGAACAGCTACCCCGGTGCGGCCGTGGACGTGCAGTCCCCGCTGTACTCCCTGTCCTTCGAGCCCTACAAGTGGTCGCAGATGTTCGCCGAGCAAGACGAACTGGTCGAGTACACCAACCACGTGCTGGCCAAGCACGGCCTGCGCGAGAAGACCCGACTCAACGCCAACGTCACGAAGGTGCAATGGGACGAGGCCTCGCAGACCTGGCAGGTGCAGCTCGAAGGCGGCGAAACCCTGGCGGCCAAGTTCCTCATCAACGCCTCCGGCCCCCTGAGCACGCCCGTGATCCCCAACTTCAAGGGGCGCGACACCTTCCAGGGCGAGACCTTCCACACCAACAACTGGCAGCACGACTACGACCACAAGGGCAAGCGCGTGGCCATCATCGGCAGCGGCGCCAGCGCGGCCCAGGTCATCCCGGCCATCGCGCCCGACGTCAAGCAACTGCACGTCTTCCAGCGCACGCCCCACTGGGTGCTGCCCCGCCCCGACCACGTGTTCTCCTCGTTCGAGCGCGCGCTGCTTGGCAACAAGCTGGTCTACAAGGCGCTGCGCACCGCCATCTACTGGGGACTGGAGAGCCGCGTCATCGGCTTCAAGTACTCGCACAAGATGCTCAACGCCGTCGCCCAGAAGAGCGCGCTCAAGCACATCAGCAAGCAGATCAGCGACCCGGCCATCCGCCAGGCCGTCACGCCCGACTACACCATCGGCTGCAAGCGCATCATCCTCTCCAGCACGCTGTACCCGGCGCTGTGCCGCCCCAACGTCAAGCTGCACCCCAAGGACGACGGCATCGCCGAGATCAACGAACGCGGCATCCTGACGGCCAAGGGCGAACAAATCGACCTGGACCTGATCGTCTACTCCACCGGCTACGACGCCACCGACGGCGTCATCTCCTACCCCGTGGTCGGCAAGGGCGGCAAGACGGTGCAGCAGTTCTGGGCCGAGTTCCCGCGCGCCTACCTGGGCACCTGCATGCCGGGCTTCCCCAACCTGTTCGTCGTCACCGGCCCCAACACGGGCATCGGCCACACCTCGGCCATCTTCGTGATCGAGGCGCAGATGGAGTACATCCGCCGCGCCATCCAGGCGGTGCAGAAACAAGGCGCGCGCGCCATCGAAGTCAAGGCCCAGGCCGAGGCCGACTACACCGACATGATCCACCGCGAGATGAAGCCCACCGTGTGGCACTCGGGCGGCTGCAACAGTTGGTACAAGAGCAAGAGCGGCCACGTCATCGCGATGTTCCCCGGCTTCAGCTTCACCTTCCGCCAGTTGGCCAAGGCCTTCAAGCCGGCCCACCACACCTTCAGCTGAACCCAGGGGCCACACCCATGAAGAACTTCGAGAACAAGGTCGCCGCCATCACGGGCGCTGCATCCGGCATGGGCCGCACCCTGGCGCTGGAGCTGGCCCGCCGCGGCTGCCACCTCTCGCTGAGCGACGTCAACGAGAAGGGCCTGGCCGAGACCGCCTCGATGGCCTCCAAGCTGGGCGTCAAGGTCACCACCGCCAAGCTCAACGTGGCCGACCGCGAGGCCATGTACGCCTGGGCCGACCAGACCGCCCGCGACCACGGCCAGGTCAACCTGATCTTCAACAACGCCGGTGTGGCGCTCGGGGCCTTCGTCGAGACGGTCAAGCCCGAAGACTTCGAGTGGATCATGGGCATCAACTTCTGGGGCGTGGTGTGGGGCACCCAGGCCTTCCTGCCGCACCTCAAGAAGGCTGGCGAAGGGCACGTGGTCAACACCTCCAGCCTGTTCGGCCTGCTGGCCTCGCCCACCCAGGGCACCTACAACAGCAGCAAGTTCGCCGTGCGCGGTTTCACCGAGGCGCTGCGCCAGGAGCTGGACATGGCCAGGTGCGGCGTGAGCGCGACCTGCGTGCACCCGGGCGGCATCCGCACCAACATCGCACGCGCCGCGAAGATGGACCACAGCATGGAGCAGGCCACCGGCGGCCAGGCCGAAGCCGCCCGCTCGCGCTTTGACAAGATGCTCAACGTGACCACGGCCGAAAGCGCCGCGCTGCAGATCCTGCGCGCCGTGGAGCGCAACCACCGTCGCGTGCTCGTGGGGCCGGACGCCAAGGTCCTGGACTTCTTCGTGCGCCTGCTGGGCTCGTGGTACCAGCCGGGCTCGGTGTGGCTGTCGGGCAAGCTGATGAAGGGCTGAGTTCAGCCGCCCAGCGCGGCCCGCACGGCACCTTGCAGGATGTGGCGCGAGCGGGCGGTCAGGCTTGCTTGTCCATGGCGGCCTTGTAGACCGAGTGGCGCGGTGCGGCCATCACGCGGCGCAGCATGGGCTCGAAGTGGCTCAGGGGGCGGGCCTCGAAGGCCGAATCGAAAGCCGGGTTGTCGAAGCGCTCCACGAACTCGGCCGTGCGCGCCGCGTGCGGGTGGTCGGCGAACTGGTCGCGCAGGTTGCGGTCCAGCCCGATGTGGTGGAAGAAGTTGTGGCCCTGGAAGATGCCATGGTGCTGCACCATCCAGAGGTTGGCCTCGCTCACGAAGGGCTTGAGGATGGCCGCGGCGATGTCGGGGTGGTTGTAGCTGCCCAGCGTGTCGCCGATGTCGTGCAGCAGCGCGCAGACGATGTACTCCTCGTCGCGGCCATCGGCCTCGGCCAGCGTGGCCGCCTGCAGGCAGTGCGTCAGCCGGTCAACGGGGAAGCCACCGAAATCACCGTCCAGCAACCTCAGGTGAGCCAGCACCCGGTCGGGCAGGCCCTTGGCCATCTGCACCGCCTCGGGCAGGATCACGGCCCAATCGGCCTGGGTGCTGTCTTGCATGCGGGTGAAGGTGGCGCGGGCGGCTGTCATGTTGAGGCTCCAGGGGTGACGACACCCCACAGTCTTGCAAGACTGCAAGCATAGGTCCACCCGGGTAAACAAGAAAAAGGGGCGCCCGAAAGCGCCCCCGAAAATGGCCTGAGGCGCGATCACATCAGGGTGCCACCAACCAGCCCCCATCCTTGCGGAAGATCTGGGCCGACTGACCTGGGGCCAGCGTCAGCGAGGCGACCTCCTGCCCCGACTCGTTCACCCAGGTGCTGCCTGCAGGCAGGTTCAGTTGACTCAGGCTGATGGTCGATGCGTTCGTTGACGACACATTCATGACGTTCAACGAGATCTCCGACATGTCCGGGCGATAGGTGATGCCCGTCACCTTCTGAACGGACAGTTCACGGAATTGCGCGGTGCGTTGCAGCAACGGGTCGTTGGTGTTGCCGATGGCGCGCACGTACAACTTCATGTCCGGTCCGCTCACCGAGCCCGTGGGCGCCTTGGCACGGAAGAACTGCTCGAACTGAGTGAAGTCGCCTGCGGGCAAGAGCGTGCCCGGGATGTTCAAGCCGCCCTGCGCATCGGAGTAGTTGGCCCACAGGCGCAGCGAGGCGGGCGAGGCTGCATCCACGCTGCGAGCCTGATAGCGCGCCACGTAGAGGTTGTTGCCTGGCTGGTGGTCCACGCTGAATGGCGCCTTGCTGCGCAGGTAGTCGTACGCGTGACCTGCCTTGATCTCCCCGCACACAGGGCTGCAGATCGGGCTGCTTCGCATGAAGAAGGTGCCACGCTGCGCCAGGGGCACCGATGCATCTGCACTGAAGTCCCAGGCAGAGGCATCCAGGGGCTGCCCCCCCACGATCAAGGAGCCAGACAAAGCCAGGCTGTACTGCCGATACGCCAGCGGCGCATGGAGCACGTCGGTGGCCGGCCCGGTCTGCCCGGAGAGCTGAAGCCAGGCGGCGTGGCCCATGTCCACACCGGCGCCTGCCGCGTAGTTACGCGCAAACCACAACGCCCCGCCACCATCGGCCATCACGTTGCTGTTCTGGCGACGCCACACAGGCTGGGCGCCATTGCGCACCGTGAGGACCTGGTTGCCGCTGACGCGATGAGCACGGGGGCCCACGAACAGGTCGGCGATGTTGATCGACTCGCTCTCCCACTTCATCGCATAAACCGTCTTGTCCTCCTTGAGGCCCACGATCTCCTGGTTGTCGTTCGTGGGGGTCGCAGGCAGCGGAGGCAGGGTGACCGACCGGTGGCTGAACAACACGTTGTCGCGGATCTCGTTGTTCTCGAGGACCTTGTCGGCGCGCCGGGCCTTCAGCGCGATGGAGGCATGGGAAACGCCTCGCACCGTGTTGTTGGCGATCGTGTTGCTGAAGGCGTCATGCAGGTAGATGCCGATCTCGGTGCCGGACACCACGTTCTGCAGCACCTGGACCTTGTTGCTGGTCTCGTCCAGGTAGATGCCGATGGCCTGGTTGCGCATGTTGCCGCTGTGGAAGTAGCCGTTGTAGTTGCTGGCCCCACCCGCGACGACGTTGTTGCTGATCAAACCGCCCCGCCCCACGGTCTCCACCGGCCGCGCCGGCGTGGTGGAGCCATCCTGCAGGTCCATCCACGGCCCGGGCCCGCCCACGTAGATGCCGCCGCAATCGGCGAACTGCTCACAGAACGACAAGACCGTGTTGCCCACGATCTCGACGTCGTTGTACGTCATGCTGCGGATGCCCACATTGGGCGCGTTGCGCACCACGTTGTTGGCGATCCGGGAAGGGCGCACCGGGTTGGTCGACGCCGCCGAGTCACCGGCCACGCTGATGACCACGGGCGATCCGCGCAGGGTGCCGAACTCCCCGCCATCCATGACGTAGTTGTTCAGGATCTGCGTGCCGGGCACGGAGCGAACCTCGATGGCGCCGGTGCCGGGCGACATGAAGAACGAGTCGGACACCGTGGCCAGTTCAGGTCGATTGGGCGCGTCTTTGCCCTGGCCCTGGATGTAGACCCCGCGCTTGGCGATGAACCGGAAATGCGAATCCTTGACGCTCAGGTTGGGTGTCTGGTCGGCAAAGATGGCATCCACCGGGAAGTTCTCGAAGTACATGCGTTGCACGGTCACGTTCTTGACGTACTTGAGCTTGATCGCTGCGTCCAGGTTGCCGGCGTAGATCTTGGGGGCCGTCGTCGTGCTGCCCTTGAGCAGGCGAATCTCGCCACCGGTGGCGCTGGCCACGTGCACCCACTCGTTCGCCTGGTCGAGCATCCAGGGCAGGCCTTCGAGGATGTAGCCCGCGTGCGTCGTGTCCACCGGGAACGACAGGGGCGCAGACAGCGTCACCTCCCGGGTGGCGGCGTTGTATTCGGTGACGGTGCGGGTGTCGACGATCCAGGGGCGGCTCTTGACGTGGATGGTCGCGCCCACGATGCGCTCACGCGAATTGGCCACCTTGGTGGCGCCCGTGGCCGTGTCGCTGTCCAACACGATCACGCTCTTGCGGCTGGCCGCGTCGGCGGCCACGCCCCCCACCTGCAAATAGACCGGGTCGTGTGCACCCGCTCGCTGATCGGGGTGGCTGGCGACGACCAGTCGCTCGCGGGTCGAGGTGGACGTCAGCCTCGCCACACGCAAGGGCTTGTCGGCCGCACTGATGGGGTAGACCCATTGCGTGCTGGTCGAGGCGGGCGTCACGGTCAGCGGCTTGAGGCCGTAGAACCGAGGGAACACCAGGCCGCTGCTGCAACCGTAGGCCCCGATGAGCAAACCATTGATGGCGTCAGCGGGTGCAGGCTGGGCGTTGTAATTGCTCGGGCCTTCGAGGTTGAGTTGCTCGTTCCACTCGGATCCGCACTTCAACAGGATGGCTGTTTTGCCCCTGAGCGCCTGCCGGTTGATGTTCTTGAAGGTCTTCCAGGCGGTGGACTCGCTGGTGCCCAGGTTGCCGTCGTTTCCGTTGACGGCATCCACGTAGATCGGGGCCGCGCCCGGCGTCATCGGCAACCGGACCTGGGTGAAGAAATTGGGCGCCGGCACGCCAACGCTTCGCCAGCCCGTTCCCACGAACACCCCCGCCTGGTCGCCCTTGGTGGCGTAGGCCGCCTGTCCCTGCGCGGCGTCCTCAAACGCCCCCGTCGGGGCGGGGGCCTCGGGGGCGTCCCCGCCGCCACCGCAGGCCATCAAGGCAGCGGCCAGCGCCACCACTGACACGGGCGCACGCAGGCGCCTGCTGTTCAAAGCACTCATTGCTGTTTCTCCTGGTTTGATCGTCTTGGGCCGCGCGCCCGCTGAAGGCGTGCAGCGGGCTGAACGTTAGCCCCGTTGCCAAGCGGTGACCAGGGGATGACTCACTTGCTCAACCGAACAACTGGTTCATTTCACGACACACCGAAGACCACCGACTGAACCAAGGCCAGGCGGTCCTTGCAGACCCCAGTGCGGGCGCACTCCACCGTCAGGCCCACCGCGTAGATGTAGGCCCCGAACGGCACCTTCGCGTTCTTGGCGTCGGTGCCCATAAGCCAGGCGGGCAAGGTCTTGTGCTGCCGCGCCAGCACGCGCGAGGTCAAGGCCACCAGGTTGCGCTCACGTGTGCAATCCATGAGCCGCAGTTGTCGGTACAAGCGCTCCAGGCCCAGGCGGGCATCCGTCAAACCGTCCTCGGCCCCGACCTTGACGGGCGGCCGCCACGCGACCTGGGCCAAGCGGGCCTCGGCTTGGGTGGCCAGCTTCTCGATGTCGGTTTCACGTTGCAATTCGGCCTCGATCAGCGTCGCCTGCAAACAGGCCCTGAACTCAACCCAGTTCGGGTTGGCGTGCAAGGTGGAGACGCACTCTTGCACCATGGCCCGGATCAAGCTGCTGGCATCGGGCGCCAGGCCCGTCAGGAAGATGAAGACCTCGCGCCAGTTTCGCGCCATCAGGCGGGTGTTCACGAAGGTCCAGGCGCTGGGGAACATGCGACCGTTGGTGATGGCCACCGCCGTCAGGTACTCCTGGATGCTGAGGTGCGAAAACGAGTACGTGTCCTTGGCCCGGCACACCAGCAGCCCCGTGCGGTACTCGACCGCGCGCACCAACTCACCCGCCTCCTCCAGACTCAACTCGCGCCCCTCCGGCAACTTGCCGTACCAGTCCGCGATGACGCGCGCCACGCGTTCGGTGCGGAAGATGTAAGCGCCGCTGAAGAAGGTGTCTGCGGCCAGTTCCCACAACAGCGGCTCGTAGCGGTGAGGGGGCAGATCCACGCCCGGGCGGTCGCGCACGACGTTGCGCGACGAGTCCCAGCGCCTCAGCAGTGCGTCCACCGCGTCGCGATACAGGTCAACCCGCCTGTGCGGCAGCTCGAGCGTGCTCTCGTAGGCCAGGCAGATGAAGGCCAACAAGAGCGGCGTGCGCCCCAGCTCGCGGATGCCTTCGTTGTGCGGGGCATGCCACTGCGTCAGGAATCGATTTCGACGCTCGTCGTCGGGCTGGAACCAGCGCTCACAGAAGACATGCTTTTGCTCCTCGGAGAAATCGGCCACCTCCAGGTACTCGAACTGCTCGAAGGCGTACTCGGTGGCGGCGATGCGGCACGAGACGCAAATTTGGCACTTGGGGTAGCGCCGAGCCAGCAACACCAGCTCATTGATCAGGTGCTTGCGCACGCCTTGTTCATCGGCCACCTCGTCGAGCCCGTCGAAGAGCAGCAGCACCCGCCCCGACTCCAGCAACTTGGAGACGAAGGGCTGAGCCGAAGGCAGCCCGTGGTGATCGAATGCCTGGCAGATCAGCTCCAGCGCGGTGGTGCCCACCGAGATATGGTGCTCACGCAGGGCGATGAAGATCGGGGTCTTCTTGATCTTGCCTTCGCAGGCCAGGAAGGCCAGGTGCTTGAGGAAAGTCGTCTTGCCAGCCCCGGGGCGCCCCAGGAGATAGAGGTGCTTGCCCGAGAGGACCGCATCCAGCGCCCCGATGCGCGGGAAACCGTCCTCGTGGTGCTGCAGGTTGCGGGTGTCGAAGTTTTCCAGGCGCGAAAAACGAAACGCCGACTGCTTGTCATAGACCATCACGTCGGTGTAGATCTGCGACAGGTCGATGGGGCGCGGGTGGCCGAGCAAGCGGGTGGTGCTGACGTTGTCCAGCACGTTCTTGCGGTAGTCGGAGATGGCGACTTCCCATTTGATGCGGGACCAGACGTCGCGCTGGCCCTCCAGCAGCTTCTTCTTGGTGGCATCCTGCCCGGCGGCGCGGATGCCCGCATCCAGCATGGACATGAGCTCGACGATGGCTTTGTCCCAGCCCCACCCAGTGACCTCACTCAACAAATCGGCCCCGAAGGTCATCAACGGATTCATGCTCAGCCTCCCCGCTCAAGCTCACGCATCGAAACGATTGGGCTCCACAGGCGCCTGAGTCAACCAGTAGATCAACACGATGAACCCGACGAAGGGCACCAGGCCGATGAGCTGGTGCCAGCCGCCGCGGTTGGTGTCGTGCAGGCGGCGGGCGGTCACGGCCAGGTAGGGCAGCAAGGTGGCCACGGCGAAGCCCAGGCCGAGCTTTTCGTGGATCAGGCCCAGCACGATCTGGCCCAGCAAGGCAAACAGCGCCCACCACCAGAACTCCGAGCGCGAGGCGCGGCCCTTGAACGTGGCGTACTTGCGAAAGCAGGTGTCGATGGATTCGGAGAGGGTCATGGTCGTGCTCACATTGGCTTGTAGAGGTAAGGCAGGCCGTGCATGTCGAGGTATCGACGGTTCAGGAACAGGAAGGTGTTGTCGCCGCTGTGCCGCAAGCCGGCCAGGGACTTGAGTTCATCGTCCAGGAGCACTTCCTTTTTCTTGTCGGATTCCATGCGGCGTCGCAGCTCGGGCAGCCCCAGTTGATCGGGCGCGAAAACATGCCGGATGAGCGGGATCGTCTCGGCGGCCAGCACGTCAAACAACTGCGTGGGGTTGTCCTTCTGAGACAGGCGTGCAAAACAAAGGTATCGCGGCACCACCACCGGCACGCCGCACGAGAGCAGGTCCACCGCGCGCTTGAGTTTGTTGAGCTCGGTGCTTTCATAAGAACCATTGACCGAGTTGCGCAGGGTCAGCGACAGCGGGTAGCGACGGCAATCGGCGTCGTCGCTGTAGAGCAGGCGGCTGGCGGCCAGGAAGACGGCGCTGGTGGTCTGGTATCGCACCGCGAGGTCGGTCGAGGCGGACTTGTCGAGCACCTGGGCCACGGGGGAGGACGCTTGCGCCTCCGCCTCGACGCTGAACACCTCGCCCCCCAGCAAGGCCTGCAAAGGGGCTTTGACGAGGTTGCGAAACAGCTCGATGGCCTGCAGGGAAGATGACGCGTACTTGTCGGACATGGATTGGAGTCGATGCGTTGAAATCAAACCCGCCACAGCACCTGGCCTTGCGGTGAACACAGCACCACGAAAGCCGACACGTTGACGAGGACGGTGAACCAGAAGGTGGCGCGGAACTCGGCCTTGACGGACTTGTGGCGCAACCACTGCTGGGCCAGCAGCGCACCGGGCCAGCCGCCCAGGATGGCCACGCCGTGCAGCGTCTGCTCGGAGACGCGCCACGCGTTGCGCTGCGCGGCGGCCTTGTCGCTGGCGTAGAGCACGAAGGCCAGCACGCTGGCGCCCAGGTACAGCCCCGCCAGCCAGACCGGCGGGCGCCACAGGGCGCTCACCACCAGCGCCACCACCAGGAACAGCGGGATGGCGAACAAGGAAGCGGTGCCCCAGCGGGCGGGAGATGGCGTGCGGTCAACATGGGCAGCACGGGCAGAACCGGAAGAACGAGCTGCCTTTGCCGCTCGCGGCACTGCTGCGCGCTCCACCTTGTGCGCCCGCTTCTTGCCCTGCGGGCCCAGCTCCACCTCGAAGGTCAGCCGCTGGCCGACCTGGGGGCGCCCGGCTTGCGCCCCGAAGGCCTTGATGTGCACGAAGATGGCATCGCCACCTTGTGCGGCCTCGATGAAGCCGAAGCCGCGCTCGTCGTTCCAGGACGTGAGGGTGCCGTCAAAACGCATGTCACTTGCCCCTTGGTGTGGTGAAGCACGGGTGCTGCTGGCAGTGCCGCGCGCTGACCCAGAAGATGCCGTTGCGCTCCAGCGGGTTGAGGGGGCGGTCGCGGTTGTAGTAGACGGCGCCGCCGTTGTCTAGCTGCCAGCCCACCAGCCGCACACCGGCCGAGGCCCGCGCCTGCGCACCCTGCGGCCTGCCGAGCATGCGAAACAGCAGCGTCAGCCCGCTTTCGTGCTCCCACGAGGGCAGCTGCAAGGCCGCGCGGTTGAGCTTGCCCTGCGCGAAGTAGAACGACGCCGTCATGGCCGGCACGCGGTTGTAGGAGCGGATGTCGGCAAAGCAGCTGCGCTCGTCCAGGTACTGCCCCGGGCGGTTGGCTTGACACCGGAACTGCAGCCAGCCCAGTTGCTTGCGCAGGTCGTCTTCCGTCCACTCGTCGGACAGGAAGCCGAGGTGGAAGTGCGCCTCGGGCCGCTCGGTGGTGAAGTGCAGCCGGTACTCGCGGATCTCGTTGGGGAAGCGCTGGCTGACCCAGGCCCCAAAGGACACCAACGCCAGCAGCACCAGCAAGAAGGCCAGCCGCAGGCGCGCCGCCAGCGAGCGCGTGGAAGCCACACGCACCGCAGGCACCACCGCATCCAACACCGACTGGGGCGCCAACTCCGCCGCGTTCAGCGGCTCCACCCGCGCGAAGCGGTACTCGCCGTCGAGCTTGCGCGGACCGAAAGCGGTGAGGTCAGGAAAGAGCTTGCTGCGCACGTGCCAGGTGAAGCCCAGCAAGCCCACCGCCACCATCAGGCCCACGGACCCGGCGACGGGCGCATCCGGCAGGTCCATCAGGGCCTTGGGCAGGTTGATGAGCCCCAGCACCAAGGAGGCCGTGTACGCCCAAGCGCGGTGGCGCTGAAAGCCCCACACGAACAGGTACATGAAGCCCCCCACCAGGGCCAGCACGAACAAGGCGCCGATCAAGCCGCCGACGCCCCCCGTGTTGAGCCCCGCCCACAGGCACACCAGCAGCACCAGCACCAGCTGCGCCCATGCGATGCCCACCTGGGCCCGGATGAGCCCGGCGTGACGCTGCAGCAGCACGGGGTGCGGCCGCGTGGCCATGAGGTCGGCCAACCGCCGGTCGCTCAGGCCCTGGCGCGACAGCGCCTGGAAGATGGCGGTTTTGGGGTGGCCCTGCGCGAGCCGCTCGTCGATGGCGGAGCGGATTTGCTTCCTGTTCATGAACGACCCCGCCCGACAACGCTGACCTGTTGGCGACGAGCGGATGGCGCGATGGCGCATGCAGGCATGGCGGCCTCTCCCTGACTGATTTGTTTGGTTGGATTGTGCCTGCGCGAGCACACGGCCCCATGCACCGGGGCCCCAGGCCATCAAACGACGTCAGCCCCACCCGAGACCGGCGTGCACAACTCCACCAGCACGCCATCGGGGCAGCGCACGTAAGACACCGTCTGCCCCCACGGCTTGAGCTGCGGCGCGGCCATCTCGGTGGCGCCGGCCTGCACGGCGTGGGCGTGCGCGGCGTGCACGTCGTCGGTGACCAAGGCGAGCTCGAAGCCCAAGGGCTGGGCAGATTGGTCCGCGTGCACGTGGCCGCCGGGGAAGTTCAGGTCGCCCAACTCGTGCGCGGCGAACGAGAGCGTGGTGTCGCCCGTGTCGAGCTCGCCGTAGGTGCCGCTTTCATGCAGGAACTTGCGCTTCAAGCCAAAGGCCCGCTCGAAAAAAGCCAGCGACGCTTCAACGTGCGGCACGTAGACGATGGTGTAGCCGAGTTTCATGGGGGCCCTCTCCTGGTTGCGCACCCAATGACCGACCGACTGCCGGTGGTGCTTGGGCTGCATTTTCAAACGGTTTGCACGAGGTGGGTGGTGCTGCACACAAAGGGCTGATTCGGGCCTGGGGGCCTGTTCACGTGACGCTGACCTCTCCCCTGACCATGCCCACAACCGTTGCCGAGATCGCCAAGCCCCACCCCAACCATTCGCAAGCGGCGCTGAAGTTCTTGTACTTGACTTCGTTGTTTCGCTCGTCATGGTGATCCACCAAGGCAGAAACCATGCTGGCCACCGCGCAAAAACTGGCTGCGGCCATGAGCCACGAAGACACCCCCGTCAGGTGCATGCCTGAACCCCTTTTGCCGGGGAGGTAAAAATCATCGCGAAACAGTGCATGAAGGGTGTAGGCAAGCAACAGACCGGACCCGATGAAATACCACATGCGCTCACGTGCGGGCAATTTGTTTGGCCCCAACCAATTTGATTCAGGGGCATCCCTCAGGGGCACCGAAGGAAGGTACGTCGCCAGGATTCTCACCGCCAGAAGAAGCAGAACAAGAAGGAACATGAAAACAGCGTCGATGATCTTTCGACCGGTCTCGTTGGCATTCGGAAATGACCACGGGTTGAAGACCATCAAACAAGCAAACAAAATAACAAAGAAAAAGAAAGCCTCGACGCCTGCCCGCACCCTTGGCGACCTCAATATGGTGAAAATCATGGCTGCGGTTGCGAGCCGAGGCCCTGCCGGGTTGTCTGGAAGCGGGCTCCACCCCAGCCATCCGCAGAAAAATCCATTCGGACAGGCACCGTTTCTTGGCAAGCCGCAAACGTCCACGTCTCAGCCCATTGACCGCGCACCAGGTAGGTACTCAAGAAGGGCTGCTTCGTCACCGGCAGGTACACCGGCTCCTGCACGGGCTCGGCCTCGACACGAATCAACTTGACGCCCTGGGCATCGCACCCCTTGTCCGGCTGACCACGGCTGCGCATCTGAAGGGTGGCCCCAAGAAGCGCAGACTGATACGCGTCGTTGAAGGCCGTCACGGAAGCGTGCGTTGTGCCGGTGCTTTTGATCTTCTGGGCAAGCCTCACCTGCGCAACAAGCGACTGAGGAAGGCTTTGGCCGGTCCTGACGAGCAGCGCCGCCAGGTTCACGAACCGATCGATGTTGCCGGGTGCACTCGACTCGGAAAAATACGCCAGAGCGAGTTGCAATGCGCCCATGTGCCCAGCGCGAATCGCGTCCGCCAACCCGTCAAAGGCCTCGACCTGATCGCCTCGTGCGGAAATTGGCAGGGCGGCCAAAGCGTTGTACTTGGTCCGGTCGCCACCGCCCGCAGGGTAGCTGTACTGGGGGTCCAGTGAGTAAGCCAGGTAGAGCGTGTACCCGGCCGTCGGGAAACCGGACTTCAGGGTTTTGCGAGCCAGATCACGGGCGACCTCAAACGGGCGATCCGATTTTTCAGAGCCCGACATCAGGCACTCGGCTCGCGTGACAGAACCCATGCGGTCAGCGGCGTCAGAAGCTCTGCGAGCCAGGGCGCACGCCCTTGCAACGTCCCCATGAGGGGGTGGCAAATTGCGGAGGTAACTGGCCAACATCCCCGTTGCGGCGACATTCCCCTCTGCCGATGCTGTTTCCAGGATGCGGATTGCCGCTGCGACATCTCGCTTCTGCAACGCCGCCTCTGCATCGACCAAGGGGTCGGCCAGGGCACCAGAAAAACAAGCGGAAGCAAACCACACAAGCGTCGTGCAAGCGATCTTTTTCATGACCCACGAGTGATGTTCTGTGAACACCGATCTTCGCTTGCACGCATAAAGGCGTGATGACAGCGCCGGCCCGATCAACGCCCGATCAACGCCCGATGTACCCCTGGTCACGCAGGGCCGTTGCAAACCGCCGCGCATACAGCGCCAAGGGCGCGTCCGACGCGACCTTGTGCTTCTGCGCCGGCCCCGCCCCGGTGGTCACGCTCGCGCCGTGGGCACGCCCCTCCCAGGTGAGGGTGAAGTAGTCGGTGGAGATGAACAGGTCGGTGCCGTCGCCCACGCGCTCAGGCGCGATCGACACCTGGATGAGCCCATCGCTTTTGCGCTTGGCCAGCGTTTGCGCCACGTGCTCCCGGGTGGGGGTGACCTTGCTGGCGTTCATGTGCACCTCGGCCGCCACGCCGCACCGCTTGATTTCTTCCTGCAACGCTTCGGCGTATTTGCGGGCCATGTACAGAACCGCCTCCGACGCGCGGGGGTCTTCGTACGCGTAGTTGAAGCCCATGCCCGCCACGATGGCGACGCCCAGCTTGCTCTGCTTGGAGGCGTCGCCTTTGCCCACCGCGCTGCACAGCGGCTCCAGCGCATCTTGAATGGGGCGGCCCTTGTCGCTGTAGACGATCAGGGCGTTCTTCTTGAACGGCAAGGCGTCTGTGGCCGGCTTGTCTGCCGTGGTGCAGGCCGCCGCGAGCAGGCAGGCCATCAGGGCGGGGATCAATTTGAGGCGCAAAAGAGACTCCAAGAGGGGACGCCAAGAGCGTGGCTTCTGAGGCGCCATCAACGAACCGAAGCGGCCCGAGCGTCGGCGCTGCGCCGATTGCGCAAGCGTGCAACCGACACCACCACCGCGAGCCCGAAGGGCATCAAAAGCGCCGTCGACGCTTCAGGCACCGACGTGATGAAGGTCAGGTCGTCGATGCCATAAAAGCCGTAGCGGGTTTCGCTGTAGTTGAAGGCCACGTGTCGGATGTTCGACGCGCTGATGCTGGCAAAGACCTGGTCGTAAGGGCCAGGCAAGGCCTCTGACGCGTAGGTGTAGCCCAGCTTGCGACCGTCGGCGTCGTAGGCGGTCAGCGTCACCGTTTCGTTGTCCCAGAACATGCCGCTTCGCCCCAGGTCGTTGCCCACCAGGGACACGTAGGAAACGTCTTGGGCAAACGAAATCAGGATGCCCGCGTTGCCGTGGTCGCCCCCCGGACGGCCCTCGCCCACGGCCATGTAAGGCTGGCTGGGCGCCGACTCGAGCGCCCAAGCCACCACATCACCCACGGCCACCGGGAGCGTGTTGGGGGACACGTAGGGGCCCACGACTGGGAACCAGTTGTTGATGGACCGCAGGGTCACGCCCTGGCTGGCGTACCGGTTCGTGAGCTTGGCGCCATCTGGGCCCACGTCGTCGAAGTTGATGGTGGTGGTGGCAGATGCCGCGCTGGCGGCACACAGGCAAGCGGCGACCAACAGGCGCGGGGAGAGCAAATGAAACAGGCGCATTTCAACGGGCCTCACTGAATGGATGCCGGCAATTTGACGGCGCCCCATGACACCGCGGTGAAGCAGCGCCCCCTGTTGCGCGGGGTGCCCGCGTCTTGCTCTTCAGGACCGGCCCGGCTCAGCACCAAACCTGTTGGCGCCCTGGGTGCCCGCGACGAACAGGAACACCAACCCCGCGAAGGGCACGATCAGCCACCAACCGCTGCGATCGCTGCCGTGCATGCGGCGCACACCGATGGCAATGCTCGGGATGAGCAGCGCCAGCGCGTAGGGTTGGGGATGAGCATCAGGTCAGCGTGCGTGATGGCCTGGACCACGCCGGTGGCGAAGCCGATGGCGAACGACGTCAACAGCGCGAACAGGAAGAACATCCAATAGGCCTGCCTGCTGGATCGGCCGCTGAAAACAGCGTATTTCTTGAATGCGTCGATGTACCACTTCATGAGATTTCCCTGGTTTGGTTTTTGATTGCTACTGGAATCGGTAAATAACCTGCTGAGTCAGATTTTTCGTTTTATGTCGCCGATGGCATGACTACCAATTTCAGGGGCGCCCGCTTGGCATAGCCGAAGCGCGCACTGGTGGAGGCGCCCCCTGCAACGCCCAGTTACGCCGCGCTAGATGCATATCAGGTGGCATTGCTGATGAGCGGGCGAGTGATTACAAAGACAATGACCGAAGTCACAATTGCAAGTGCCCCCAAAAAAATTGCTGACTTCGTTTGATGATGCCGATTTCGAGCTAGGTAGCCGACAGAGCCAGCGAGTACGACAAGCGAAAGGCCCGATAGGGCAAGCAGTACGGCGGCGTAAAACGTGATGGCACCCATGTACACGCTCTGCTTGGTTATGGTGGCGCCGCTGAGGTATGCGAGATAGCCTAGCCAACTGCCACCCAGCGTGGCGCTTGCTGCAAGCGCCAGCCAATAGGCAATTGGCTTCTTAGCGTAGGCCTGCGTCATAGATTTTCTTTGCAAGATCGGTCCAGCGGCGCTGGCTATCGGACACAACGTGACCGTAATAAAAATGTCCCTCGCCTTTGTTGGCGAGCATGTCTGTTGCAAGTTTCGGAACCCCTGCAGTCAACTCCGTGAGCGGCATGCCTGCATAGATTGGGTCGCCATGCTCTCGAAGGTCAACAACTGTGACCTTGCCGATGTTTCTGTAGGCGCGAAGCTTGAACAGGAACTCCTTCTCGATCGGTGAACCGATTAACACGAGGTTGTCCACTTTGAAGCCCTTCTTTGAATAGAAGTTGGCCGTTTGCGCAGCAAGCAATGAACCGTAGGAATACCCGATCAGGTTGAATTGTTCGGCAGGTTGATCCATGCCGGACTCAATGGTCCAGGGGCCCTCGTCTTCGTAGCGAATGATCAGGCCTGCGCGAATTGCATCGACAATGGTGCCGAATTCACCACCCATGACTTTGGTGGCGGTGTTTGTGAGCCCAACCCAGATGTGCTTGATGCCTGCCTTTCGGAAGGCTTCAATTTGCGGCTGAACGTAGCCGCCATTTAGCCCGGCACCTCCCCAGTAGATGGTTCCCCGCGGCACCTTGACTTTGAGCTTGACGGGCTCCTTGTCTGTGGTCGGTGTTGTTGAGGCGACTTGCTCAAGAATCGAGCTCATGCTTGTGCCTCCACACCGAGGAGTTCGATTTTTACGTATGACTTTTCTTTTGCAGCAATTTTTTTAGTATGCCCAGAATCGTCCGTGATGCCTTCCACTGTTTTGTCACCACAGGTGAGCCGGTACTTCCAGTGAGATAGCGGTTCGCCAGTCAGTTCGTCTGTGAGCACGAAAAACTGGTCATGGTTGAGGACGAAAAGGCCTGAAGCGTCATCGACTGTATTGACCCAGTGAATTCCTGCTCAGGTGTTAACGTTGAAGGAAACGACGAT
>JAECRL010000018.1 GCA_016000265.1 Burkholderiales bacterium | reverse complement strand
GGGCGTGCGCCTGGTGAGCTACGCCATGCACTGGATCAAGGCCGAGATCCACGAGTACATCCTCAAGAACTGGCGCATGGTCAAGGTGGCCACCACCAAGGCCCAGCGCAAGCTGTTCTTCAACCTGCGCTCGCTCAAGCACCATTACAAGGGTGACGCGGACGACGCTCACGTGGGCCGCGCGGGCCTGTCCGAAGCCGACATCCTGCGCGTGGCCGAAGAGCTCAACGTGCGCCCCGAGGACGTCATCGAGATGGAGACGCGCATGGCCGGTGGCGACGTCGCCCTGGAGCCGCAGTCCGACGACGACCACGACGCCCCGCTGAGCCCCATGGCCTGGCTGTCCGACGAGCAGCACGAACCCACCCGCATGATCGAGTCGCAACACCGCGACTGGCTGGCGGGCGACGGCATCCGCCACGCGCTCGACAGCCTGGATGAGCGCAGCCGCCGCATCGTCGAGGAGCGCTGGCTCAAGGTCAACGACAACGGCTCGGGCGGCATGACGCTGCACGAACTGGCCGCCGACTACGGCGTCAGCGCCGAGCGCATCCGCCAGATCGAGGTCGCGGCCATGAAGAAGATGCGCAAGGCCCTGAGCGGAGCCCGCGCCGAATCCGTGGCCGCCTGAGGCCTCCGCTGCCCTGCCTCAGAGCGCGCGACTCAAGCCCCGTCGCGCCCCTGGCGCAAGCGCCCGATGGTCGCGGCCGTGGCCGCATCCAGGCCCTGGGTGTCGCCCGACTGAAGCCGGGGCAGCAGGTCCTGGCACAGGGCCTTGCCCAGCTCCACCCCCCACTGATCGAAGCTGTTGATGCCCCAGATGGCGCCACTCACGAAGGTGCGGTGCTCGTACAGGGCGACCAGCGCCCCCAGCGAGCGCGGCGTCAACGCGTCCAGCAGCATGGTCAGGCTGGGGCGGTTGCCAGAGAAAGTGCGGTGCCGCGCGATGACCTCGGCGGGCACACCCGGCGCGGCGGTGGGAGAAGCTTCCCGCAGGGCCTGGGCTTCGGTCTTGCCCCACATCAGGGCCTGGGCCTGCGCCAGCGCGTTGGCCAGCAGCGACTCGTGCTGCACCCGCAGCAGGTCCTTCAACTCGGCTGAGAGCACATCGGCATCGGGGTACGCCGGCCGGCCCACCAGGATGAACTCGACCGGGATCACGTCGCGCCCCTGGTGCAGCATCTGGAAAAATGCGTGCTGGCCGTTGGTGCCCGGCTCGCCCCAGACCACGTCGCTGGTGGCATAGGGCAACACGCGGCCGTCGGCGTCCACCGACTTGCCGTTGCTCTCCATCACGAGTTGCTGCAGGTAAGCCGGCAGGCGCTTCAAACCCTGCGCGTACGGGGACACGCAGCGGCTGCTGTAGCCCTTGAAATTGCGATGCCAGACGTCCAGCAGGCCCAGCCACACCGGCAGGTTCGCCTCCAGCGGCGCCTCGGCGAAGTGGCGGTCCATGTCATGGGCGCCAGTCAACAGCGCCCGAAACGCGTCGCCGCCCAGCGCCAGCGCCACCGGCAGGCCGATGGCCGACCACAGCGAAAAACGCCCACCCACCCAGTCCCAGAAGGCGAAACAGGTGCCGATGCCGAAATCGGCGGCGCGCCGAGGGTCGGCGCTCACCGCCACGAAATGGCGCGCAACGTCACGCCCGCCTGCGTCCAGGAACCACTGGCGGGCCGCGCGGGCGTTGGCCAGCGTCTCCTGCGTGGTGAAGGTCTTGGAGGCGACCACGAACAGGGTGTGATCCGGGTGCAAGGCCGGCAACACGGAGGCCAGCTCCTGCCCGTCGACGTTGGAGATGAAATGCAGGCGCAGCCCCGGGTGGACCCAGGTCGACAACGCCGCGGCCACCATCTGGGGCCCCAGGTCGGAGCCACCGATGCCGATGTGCACGATGTCGTGGATGTCACCCGGCTGCGTGCCACCCGCCTGGGCGCGCACGCCTGCGACGAAGGCCAGCATGCGGTCCAGCTCGGCGTGAACCACGTCGCTGAAAGGCGCCTGCCCCCGCGGTGCGCGCAAGGCGGTGTGCAGCACCGCGCGGCCTTCGGTGCGGTTGACGAGTTCGCCCCGCAACATCGCGTCGCGCTGCTCGGCCAGGCCGCACTCGCGCGCCAGGTCCAGCAGGTGGCGCTGCGTGGCCAGGTCCCAGTGAGCGCGAGACAGGTCGGCCCACACCTCGGGCGCCTGCAGGCTCAGGCGCTGGACGCGGTGGGGGTCGTCCCGGAACAGCTGACGCAGATCGAGGTCGCGCCCGTGAACCTGGGCGTGGCCGCTCAGGGCCGACCAGGCCACGGTCTGATCACATCGGGGCCAGGCGCGCAGCGGCATCGAGGGCTCTCGGGCGGTCATGTCGATCCAGGCCGCGCTCAGGCGCCTGCCGGCTGATCGACGAGGAGCGCGTCGATGAGGACGTCCAGCTTGCCGGCGTCCACGGCGAACAGGCGGATGCCTTCGGCCAGCTTCTCGGTGGCCATGGCGTCCTCGTTGAGGCCCCAGCGGAACTCGGGCTCGCTCAAGGGCGGCTCGGGCGGCACCACCGAGGCGGGCGGCGTCAGCAGGCGGGGCACCGCGGCGTCAGACGCCTGCAACTGGGCCAGCAGCTCGGGGCTGATGGTCAGCAGGTCGCAGCCCGCCAGCGCCAGGATCTGGCCCACGTTGCGAAAGCTCGCGCCCATCACCTCGGTGGCCACGCCGTGCTGCTTGTAGTACGACCAGATGCGGGCCACCGACTGCACGCCCGGGTCGCTGGCCCCCGCGCGCGCGGCCTCGTCCCACTGGGCCCCGGCGTTCTTCTTGTGCCAGTCGTGAATGCGGCCCACGAAGGGCGAAATCAGCTGCACGCCGGCATCGGCGCAAGCGCGGGCCTGGGCGAAGGCGAACAGCAAAGTCAGGTTGCAGTGGATGCCCTCGGCTTCCAGCACGCGGGCGGCCTGGATGCCCTCCCAGGTCGCGGCCACCTTGATGAGCACGCGCGAGCGCGGGATGCCCGCGGCCTCGTACAGGCCCATGATGCGGCGGGCACGCACGAGCGTGGCCTCGGTGTCGAAGCTCAGGCGGGCATCCACCTCGGTGGACACGCGGCCAGGCACCACCTTCAGGATCTCCAGGCCGAAGCGCACCAGCACGCGGTCGACGAGGTCATCGCGCGACGCACCGCGGTGGGCGGCCACGGTGTCGGCCAGCAGCGGGGCGTACTCGGGCTTTTGCACCGCCTTGAGGATCAGCGAGGGGTTGGTCGTCGCGTCCTGGGGCGTGAACTGGGCCAGTTGCCGGAAGTCGCCGGTGTCGGCCACCACGGTGGTGTGGGCCTTGAGCTGTTCGAGTTGGGACGTCATGTCGCAAATAGTCGGTCTGATCTGCTGATTCTGGATCGAAATCGATGACAAAGTAACAAGCAACGCATCAAAAGCGCGACGGAAGGCGCCCCTCATTCCCATGTCATTCGACCTCGTCTTCTTCGGCGGCACCGGCGACCTCACCTGGCGCAAGCTCATGCCCGCCCTCTTTCAGGCCTGGCGTCACGGCAAGCTGCCCGCTGGCGGTCGCATCCTGGCGGTGGCCCGAGACGAGCAGGACGACGCCTCCTACCGCCAGTGGCTGCAAACGCGGCTGCAAGCCGCCGAGAGCGCCAAGCGCCCCACCGAGGACGAATACGCGCGCTTTGCGCAACAGGTGCACTACCTGCGCATGGACCTGTCGCTGCCCGCCGACTACACCCGCTTGAAAGCCTGGCTGGCCACCCGCCAGGCCGACACGGTCGTCATGTACCTGGCCACCAGCCCGCACCTGTTCCCCGTCATCTGCGAGCAACTGGGGGCCAGCGGCCTCAATGACGAGCGCGTGCGCGTGGTACTGGAGAAGCCCCTCGGGCACGACCTGGCCAGCGCCCAGGCCATCAACCGGGCGGTGGGCGCGGTGTTCACCGAGCGCCAGGCGCTGCGCATCGACCACTACCTGGGCAAGCCTTCGGTGCAGAACCTCATGGCGCTGCGCTTTGGCAACGCGCTGTTCGAGCCGCTGTGGCGCCGCGAGAGCATCGCGCACATCCAGATCACGCTGGCCGAGTCGCTGGGCGTGGGCACGCGCGGCGATTTCTACGACCGCACCGGCGCCTTGCGCGACATGGTCCAGAACCACGCGCTGCAGCTGCTGACCATGATCGCCATGGAGCCGCCGTCCAGCGCCGACGCAGACGCCATCCGCGACGAGAAACTCAAGGTGCTGCGCTCGCTCAAGCCCTTCGATGCGGCCTCGGTGGCGCGTGACGTGGTGCGCGGCCAGTACCGCGCGGGCACGGTGGCGGGCGAGGCGGTCAAGGGCTACCGCGAAGAAGACAAGGTGCCCGGACAGAGCCTGACCGAGACCTTCGTCGCCCTGCGCTGCGAGGTGCAGAACTGGCGCTGGGCCGGCGTGCCCTTCTACCTTCGAACCGGCAAGCGCATGACGCATTACCACGCCGAAATCGTGGTGAGCTTCCGCCCCACGCCGCACACCATCTTCCCTGGCACGCAGGTGCCCAATCAACTCGTGATCCGGCTGCAACCGGAAGACGGACTGGAGCTGCGGCTCATGGCATCCAAGGGCGGCGTCGACACCGCCGGGGCCGGCGCGGTGCAGGAAGGGCTGTCGCCGGTCTCACTCGACCTGGACTTCCACAAGGCCTTCGAGACCGAGCGGGTGGGCGCCTACGAGCGCATGCTGCTGGATGCGCTGGCGGGCCGCTTGAACCTCTTCGTGCGCTCCGATGAGCAGGAGCAGGCCTGGCGGTGGGTGGAGCCCATCCTGGAGGCCTGGCGCCACGACAGCGCCGGGCCACGTCCCTATGCGGCGGGCACGTGGGGACCGGCGGCGGCCAGCGCGCTGGTGGCCCGGGACGGCTTCGCCTGGGCCGAGGAGGCCTGAGCCTGACCTCAGGCCGACTTCAAGCCGACTGCAAGAGCCCGTCCACCCCATACAGGCGCGCCAGCTCGATGAGCTTGGGCGGCAGGCCTTGCACCGAAAACGCCCGCCCGCGCGCGCGCGCCATGCGCTGGCATTCCAGCAACACGGCCAGGGCGCTGGAGTCAAAGTGCTTCAAGTCGGAGCCATCCACCGTCAGCATGGCGGCCTGGGCCTCGCCCTGGGTGGCCGCCTGATCCAGCGTCTGGCGGAACAGGCCCAGCACATGCGGGACCTCCGCATGCGTGATCACGGGGGGCAACAACAGCATCTCAGCCCGCGACCTTCTTGGTGGCCAGCTGCTTGTTGCGCTCCACCAGCTTGGCGATCAGGCCGTCGATGCCCGATGCGTTGACCTCTTGCGCGAAGCTGCTCTGATAGGTCTGCACCAGCCAGGCACCCAGCACGTTGACGTCGTAGATCTTCCAGCCCCCATCGACCTTCTCCAGGCGATAGTCGAGCTGGATGGTCTCGCCCTTGTTGCGCACCAGCGTGCGCACCACGACCTCGGTCTCCCCCGGGCGGCTGCGCATGGGCTTGTACTCGATGGTCTGGTCCTTGATCTGGGCCGCGGCACCCGCGTAGGTGTAGACCAGCAGGTTCTTGAACTCTTCTTGCAAGCGCTTTTGCTGATCGGGCGTGGCCTGGCGCCAGGCGCGCCCCACGGACGACGCGGTCATGCGCTGCAGGTTCACGTTGGGCATGATCTTGGCGTCGACCAGGGCCTGCACCTTGCGCAGGTCACCCTGCTGGATGCCCTTGTCGGACTTGACCGCAGCGAACACCTCGTCGGTGATGCGCTTGATGAAGGCCTCCGGGGCCTGGGCCTGGGCGGCATCGGCGACGGTGGCCGCCGCGGTGGCCGCCTGGGCCTGAACGGCGGACACGGGCCAGCTCACGCTCACGCACAGCGCGCCGCCCAGCAGCAAACGAGAGGCGAGGTGGCGGGGCGAGGTCTTCATCATGGAAAGCTCCTGGTGGATCGGGCGTGGGTCGGGGGCAAGCCCCCTTGAGCCTCAACGCATCGGGGCCACCGTGGGTGGACGGCGCCCCATCGGTTCATCAAATGGGGTCGGCGGGAAACAGGGCCCAGGCGGGGTCGCTGACGTCGCTGAGGTCCCTGAGCGAACTCAGCGGGCGCGGGGCCGCCACCGCGTCTGCCACAGCCGGCGTGACAGGCGCCGAGGGCACGGCGCCCCCTGCGGGCTGCGCGGCCTGGCTGGCCTCGGTCCCTGCGGCGGGAGGCTCGTCGTCGAGCGGTGCGTCCTCTTCGGGCGGGTCACCTTCGTAAATCAGGTTCTGGCGGCGCTGCAAGTAGGCGTCCCGCGTGAACGCGTACTTGTCCAGGGCGACGTCGTCGACCAGGTTGGACGCGCCCAGCAGGCTGGCGCGCAGGCTGACCACGGACAGCCCGGTGGTCAGGATGGTGTCGCGCGTGCTGCTGGCGAACATGCTGCCGCTGAAGCTCATGTCCGCCGGGATGCCCACCGAGTCGCGCAGGGTCGAGGGGCCCAGCAGCGGCCACACGATGTAGGCGCCGGGGCCCACGCCCCACACCCCCAGGGTCTGGCCCAGGTCCTCGTTGGGGCGATCCAGGCGCATGGGCGTGGCGATGTCGATCAGGCCCGCCAGGCCGAGCGTGGTGTTGACGCTGACGCGCATGATGCCTTGGGCACCGTCGCCAAAGCGGCCCTGCAGGAAGAGGTTGACGGTGGACCAGACGTCGCGCAGGTTGTTGAAGAAATTGCGCACGCCGGTGCGAACCGGCTCGGGCGTGACCTCGACGTAGCCTTCGGCAACCGGGCGCAAGACCTTGGCGTCCAGCGAGTCGTTGAACGCGAAGACCTGGCGGTTCCAGGACTCCATCGGGTCGCGGTTTTGCGGCGTGGCGCAGCCTTGCAGGCCGGCGACCAGGGCGAGCGAGCCCGCGATGGCGCTCAACCGCCAGGCGGTGCGCGCGGGTTGGGCCGTCTGTTTCATTTGCTGGCTCCCTTGTCGGTCTCGCCGTCGGCGGCCTTGCTGAACAGGAACTTCGAAATGAGGTTCTCCAGCACGATGGCCGACTGCGTGGCCTTGATGGCGTCGCCCTGTGCCAGGTTGGTCTCTCCGAAGCCCGGCTCCAGGCCGATGTACTGCTCGCCCAGCAGGCCCGAGGTCAGGATCTTGGCCGAAGTGTCCTTGGGGAAGACCACGTCCTTGTTGAGCTTGAGCTCGACCACGGCCTGGTACCCCTGGGTGTCGAAGGTGATGTCACCGACGCGACCGACCACGACCCCGGCGCTGCGCACCGCCGCCTTGGGCTTGAGCCCGCCGATGTTGTCGAAGCGCGCGGTCACGGTGTAGCCGGCGTCGAAGTTCAGCGTCAGCAGGTTGCCGGCCTTGAGTGCCAGGAACAGGATGGCGGCGCCACCCAGCAGCACGAACAAACCCACCCAGACGTCATGTTTCCATTTCTGCATCTTTTTCTTCCTTGTGGTGCCTCGGCTCAAGGTGCCCGATCAGATCGAGAACATCATGGCCGTCAGCACGAAATCCAGGCCCAGCACGGCCAGTGAGGCCATCACCACCGTGCGCGTGGTGGCCAGCGAGACCCCTTCGGGCGTCGGCTGGCATTCGTGGCCTTGCAACAGCGCGACGAAGGTGACGGTCAGCCCGAACACCAGGCTCTTGAGCATGCCGTTGCCCACGTCGGCGAACACCTCGACCCCACCCTGCATCTGTGACCAGAAGGCGCCGGGGTCGACCCCGATCATGACGACACCCACCAGCCAGCCGCCCATGATGCCCACGGCGGAGAACACCGCCGCCAGCAGCGGCATGGCGATGACGCCGCCCCAGAAACGCGGCGCGAGCACGCGGGCCACCGGGTCGACGCCCATCATTTCCATGGCGGCGAGCTGCTCGCCGGCTTTCATGAGGCCGATGCCGGCCGTCAGCGCCGTGCCTGCGCGGCCGGCGAAGAGCAACGCAGCCACCACCGGACCCAGCTCACGCACCAGCGAGAGCGCGACCATCAGGCCCAAGGCCTCGCTGGAGCCGTAGCGCTGCAGGATGTAGTAGCCCTGCAGGCCCAGCACGAAACCCACGAACAGGCCCGAGACCACGATGATGGCCAGCGAGTAATTGCCCAGGAAAAAGACCTGCTCGGACAGCAGGCGGGGGCGTCGCAGCGTGGCGCCCAGCAGGCCCAGCAGCCGCACGAAGAGGCGCGCGGCATAGCCCAGGTCGGCCAGCTTGGTGCGCACGGTCAGGCCCACGTGGGCCGGGTTGAGCCAGTGCATCATCCGCGCACCCCGAAGTCGACCCCGGCGTCAGCGGCTGGGTGGTGGAAACGCACCGGGCCGTCGGCCTCGGCGTGGACGAACTGCTTGACCAGCGGGTCGTCGCTGGCGCTCATCTCGGCGGGCGTGCCCTGGGCCACGATGCGGCCGTTGGCCACGAGGACGACGTGATCGGCGATCGTGAAGGTCTCGTGCACGTCGTGCGAGACGACCACGGAGGTCAGGCCCATGGTGTCGTTGAGCTCGCGAATGAGGCGCGCGGCCACGCCCATGGAGATGGGGTCCAGGCCAGCGAAGGGCTCGTCGTACAGCATGAGTTCGGGGTCGAGCGCCATGGCGCGCGCCAAGGCCACCCGACGGGCCATGCCGCCGGAGACCTGGCTGGGCAGCAGGTCGCGCGCACCACGCAGGCCCACGGCGTTGAGCTTCATGAGCACCAGGTCACGCAGGATGGACTCGGGCAGGCGGGTGTGTTCGCGCAGCGGGAAGGCGACGTTTTCGAACACGCTGAGGTCGGTGAACAAGGCGCCTTGCTGGAACAGCATGCCCATGCGACGGCGCATGGCCATGAGGCCGGCGGCGTCGAGCGAAGACAGGTCCTGGCCGTCGATCAGCACCTGGCCCTTCATGGGCTGGATCTGCCGCCCGAGCAGGCGCAGCACGGTGGTTTTGCCGCCGCCGGAGGTGCCCATGAGCGCCACCACCTTGCCCTGAGGGACCACCAGGTTGATGTCCGACAGGATGACCCGATCGCCGTAGCCGCAAGTCACGTCGCGCAACTCGATGAAGGGGCGCGGGGTGGCTTCGGGCGGTGGGGTGGGGTCGGGGAAGGAGGCGGGGGGTGGGGACATGGCCAAGAAAAAAGAGCCGGTGAATTCACCGGCTCCTTGATCATAGGGGATTCACCGTTGCCCTGCAGGCGCAGGCGCAGGCTCCACACAACAAAGAGCGGGAATCCCGCCCTCTGGGGGGCTCAACGGTGACGCACCGCTCAGCGGGGCAGCGTGCTGGCGCCCATCAGGAAGGCGTCGACCTCGCGCGCGGCCTGGCGGCCCTCGCGGATGGCCCACACCACCAGGGACTGGCCACGGCGCACGTCACCGGCGGCGAACACCTTGGCGACGTTGGTCTTGTAGCCGGTGTCGGCTTCGGTGCCGGCTTTGGCGTTGCCGCGGCCGTCCTTGTCGACGCCGAAGCCCGTCAGCAGGGTCTCGACCGGGTTGGTGAAGCCCATGGCCAGCAGCACGAGGTCGGCCTTGAGCGTCTGCTCGGAGCCGGCAACCTCTTCGAACTTGCCGTTCTTGAACTCGACGCGCACGGTCTTGACGCCCGTGACCTTGCCGCCTTCACCGATGAACTCCTTGGTGGCGATCGCGAACTCACGCTCGCAACCCTCTTCGTGGCTGGAGGAGGTGCGCAGCTTGATCGGCCAGTAGGGCCAGGTCAACGGGCCGTCTTCCTCTTCGGGCGGGCGAGGCATGACCTCGAACTGCACCACGCTCTTGGCGCCGTGGCGGTTGGAGGTGCCCACGCAGTCGGAGCCGGTGTCGCCCCCGCCGATCACGATGACGTGTTTGCCTTCGGCGCGGATCTGCTCCTTGACCTTGCCGCCGGCGTTGACGCGGTTCTGCTGGGGCAGGAACTCCATGGCGAAGTGGATGCCGGCCAGTTCGCGACCGGGCACGGGCAGGTCACGCGACTGCTCGGAGCCCCCGGCCAGGATCACGGCGTCGAAGTCCTTGTTGAGCTGCTCCGGGGTGATGGTGGTCTGCGCCCAGTTGGTGACCTTGGCCGCGGCACCCGACTTGGGCAGCTCACCGACGATGGTGTTGGTCTGGAAGACCACGCCTTCGGCCTGCATCTGCTGGACGCGGCGGTCGATGTGCGACTTGTCGAACTTGAAGTCGGGGATGCCGAAGCGCAGCAGGCCGCCGATGGTGTCGTTCTTCTCGAAGACGGTCACGTCGTGGCCGACGCGGGCGAGCTGCTGCGCGGCGGCCATGCCGGCGGGGCCGGAGCCCACGACGGCGACCTTCTTGCCGGTCTTGACCTGGGCCGGCTGAGGCTGGACCCAGCCTTCTTGCCAGGCGCGGTCGATGATCGCGTGCTCGATCGACTTGATGCCGACGGCGTCGTTGTTGATGTTCAACACGCAAGCCGCTTCACAGGGCGCCGGGCAGACGCGGCCGGTGAAGTCGGGGAAGTTGTTGGTCGAGTGCAGGACCTCGATCGCGTTCTTCCAGTCGCCCTGGTACACCAGGTCGTTGAAGTCCGGGATGATGTTGTTGACCGGGCAGCCGTTGTTGCAGAACGGCGTGCCGCAGTCCATGCAGCGCGCACCCTGGACCTTCGCCTCTTCGGCGCTCAGGCCGATGACGAATTCCTTGTAGTTCTTGACGCGCTTTTCGACGGGCTCATAGCCCTCTTCCAGGCGCTCGAATTCCAGAAAGCCAGTGACTTTTCCCATTTCAATTCACTCCTTGCGTCCGGGTCAGGCCTTGGCCTTGGCGGACTTGGCCTTGGCGACAGCGGCGGTTGCTTCTTGCTTGGCGCCCATCTCGGTCAGGGCGCGGCGGTACTCGTGCGGGAAGACCTTGACGAACTTGGCCACCGAGGCGGACCAGTTGTCCAGGATCTCGCGGGCGCGCAGCGAGCCGGTCCAGCGGTGGTGGTCTTCGACCAGCTTCTTGAGCAGGGCCTCGTCGGCCTGGCCCTTGTGCATCGGGATGCCGGCGTCGAGTTGCTCGGCGGCCGTCAGCACCTTCTCCAGGGAGACCTGGGCGGTGTTGACGCGCTTGGCGAACTGACCGTCTTCGTCGAAGACGTAGGCCAGGCCACCCGACATGCCGGCGGCGAAGTTGCGACCCGTGCGACCCAGCACGACGACGGTGCCGCCGGTCATGTACTCGCAGCCGTGGTCGCCGGTGCCTTCGACGACCGCCGTGGCGCCCGACAGGCGCACGCCGAAGCGCTCGCCGCCGACGCCGCGGAAGAAGGCCTCACCCTCGGTGGCGCCGTACAGGACGGTGTTGCCCACGATGATGTTGTCGGTGGCGTTGCCACGGAACTCGATGCTCGGGCGCACGATGACGCGGCCGCCGCTGAGGCCCTTGCCGGTGTAGTCGTTGGCTTCACCGATCAGGTACAGCGTGATGCCCTTGGCCAGGAAGGCGCCGAAGGACTGGCCGCCCGTGCCTTCCATCTGGATGAACACGGTCTGGTCAGGCAGGCCATCGGGGTGGTGCTTGATCAGCTCGCCCGAGAGCATGGCGCCCACGGTGCGGTTGACGTTCTTGGCCTGCTCCATGAACTTGACGCTCTCGCCACGCTCGATGGCGGGACGGGCCTTCTCGATGAGGCGCTGGTCCAGGGCCTTGTCCAGGCCGTGGTCCTGCACATCGACGTGCAGGCGCGGCACGTCGGCGGGCACCGGGGGCAGCGCGAAGACGCGGGCGAAGTCCAGGCCCTTGGCCTTCCAATGGGCGAGGCCCTTCTTGGTGTCGAGCAGGTCGGCGCGGCCGATCAGGTCGTCGAACTTGCGGATGCCCAGCTGGGCCATGATCTGGCGGGCCTCTTCGGCAACGAAGAAGAAGTAGTTCACGACGTGCTCGGGCTTGCCGGAGAACTTCTTGCGCAGCACCGGGTCTTGCGTGGCCACGCCCACCGGGCAGGTGTTGAGGTGGCACTTGCGCATCATGATGCAGCCCTCGACCACCAGCGGCGCGGTGGCGAAGCCGAACTCGTCGGCACCCAGCAGGGCACCGATGACGACGTCGCGACCGGTCTTCATCTGGCCGTCGGCCTGGACGCGAACGCGGCCACGCAGGCGGTTGAGCACCAGGGTCTGCTGGGTCTCGGCCAGGCCCAGCTCCCACGGCGTCCCGCAGTGCTTGATGGACGACCAGGGCGAAGCACCCGTGCCACCGTCGTGGCCGGCGATCACGATGTGGTCGGCCTTGGCCTTGGCCACACCGGTTGCCACCGTGCCGACGCCCACTTCGGACACCAGCTTGACCGACACGTCGGCCTTGGGGTTGACGTTCTTGAGGTCGTGGATCAGCTGCGCCAGGTCCTCGATCGAGTAGATGTCGTGGTGCGGCGGGGGCGAGATCAGGCCCACGCCCGGCACGGAGTGACGCAGCTTGCCGATGTACTCGGAGACCTTGCCGCCGGGCAGCTGACCGCCTTCACCGGGCTTGGCACCCTGGGCCATCTTGATCTGGATCTGGTCAGCGGACACCAGGTACTCGGTGGTGACACCGAAGCGGCCCGATGCCACCTGCTTGATCTTCGAGCGCAGGCTGTCGCCGGCCTGCATCTCGTAGTCGACTTCCACGACCTTGGCACCGATCACGTCGGACACCTTGGTGCCCTGGGCGATCTTGATGCCCTTGAGTTCGTCGCGATAACGGCGCTCGTCTTCACCGCCTTCGCCGGTGTTGCTCTTGCCGCCGATGCGGTTCATGGCCAGGGCCAGGGTCGAGTGGGCTTCGGTGGAGATGGAGCCCAGCGACATGGCGCCGGTGGCGAAGCGCTTGACGATCTCGGCGGCCGACTCGACTTCCTCAACCGGGATGGCCTTGGCGGGATCGATCTTGAACTCGAACAGGCCGCGCAGCGTCAGGTGACGGCGCGACTGGTCGTTGATCAGCTGGGCGTATTCCTTGTAGGTGTCGAACTTGCCCGAGCGCGTGGCGTGCTGCAGCTTGGCGATGGCGTCCGGCGTCCACATGTGCTCTTCGCCGCGGGTGCGCCAGGCGTACTCGCCGCCGGCGTCCAGCATGTTGGCCAGCACGGGGTCGTTGCCGAAAGCGGCCTTGTGGTTGCGGATGGCCTCCTCGGCCACCTCGAACACGCCGATGCCGCCGACTTGCGTGGGGGTGCCGCGGAAGTACTTGTCGATCAGCGGCTTGTTCAGGCCGATGGCCTCGAACAGCTGGGCGCCGCAGTACGACATGTAGGTGGACACGCCCATCTTGGACATGATCTTGCTCAGGCCCTTGCCGATGGCCTTGATGTAGTTGTAGATGGCCTTATCGGCCGACAACTCACCCGGCAGGTCCTTGGCCAGGTGGGCCAGGGTTTCCATCGCGAGGTAGGGGTGAACGGCTTCGGCGCCGTAGCCGGCCAGCACGGCGAAGTGGTGCACTTCGCGGGCGGTGCCGGTCTCCACGACCAGACCGGCCGAGGTGCGCAGGCCCTTGCGGACCAGGTGGTGGTGGATGGCCGACAGGGCCAACAGCGCGGGAATGGCGATGTTGGCGCGGTCCATCTTGCGATCGGTGATGATCAGGATGTTGTGGCCGCTCTGGATGGCTTCCACGGCTTCGGCGCACAGGGAAGCCAGGCGGGCTTCGACGCCCTCGTGGCCCCAGTCGGCGGGGTAGGTGATGTCGACTTCGTAGGGCTTGAACTTGCCGCCGGTGTGCTTTTCGATGTTGCGCAGGCGGGCCATGTCGTTGAAGTCCAGCACGGGCTGGGAGACTTCAAGGCGCATCGGCGGGTTCACCGCGTTGATGTCGAGCAGGTTGGGCTTGGGGCCGATGAAGGACACCAGCGACATCACCACGGCTTCGCGGATGGGGTCGATGGGCGGGTTCGTGACCTGGGCGAACAGCTGCTTGAAGTAGTTGTACAGCGGCTTGTTCTTGTCCGACAGCACGGCCAGGGGCGAGTCGTTGCCCATGGAGCCGGTGGCTTCTTCGCCGTTGGTGGCCATGGGGGCCATCAGGAACTTGACGTCTTCCTGGGTGAAGCCGAAAGCCTGCTGGCGGTCCAGCAGCGCTTCGGTGAATTCGCCGGCGGAGCCGTTGCCTTCGATGCCGTCGAGCTTGATGCGGACGTTCTCGATCCACTGGCGGTAGGGCTTGGCCGAGGCGTACTGAACCTTCAGCTCTTCGTCATCGACGATGCGACCTTGTTCGAAGTCGATCAGCAGCATCTTGCCGGGCTGCAGGCGCCACTTCTTGACGATCTTGTTTTCGGGGATGGGCAGCACGCCGGATTCCGAGGCCAGCACGACGAGGTCGTCGTCGGTGATCAGGAAGCGGGCGGGGCGCAGGCCGTTTCGGTCCAGCGTGGCGCCGATCTGGCGGCCGTCGGTGAAGACCATGGCGGCGGGGCCGTCCCACGGCTCCATCATGGCGGCGTGGTATTCGTAGAAGGCGCGGCGGCGCTCGTCCATGGTGGCGTGCTGTTCCCAGGCTTCCGGGATCATCATCATGGCGGCCTGGGCCAGGGGGTAGCCGGCCATCGTCAGCAGCTCGAGCGCGTTGTCGAACGTGGCGGTGTCGGACTGACCGTCCAGGCTGATGGGGTACAGCTTGGCCAAGTCGTCGCCCAGCACGGGCGACTTCATCACGCCTTCGCGGGCGCGCATCCAGTTGAAGTTGCCCTTGACGGTGTTGATTTCACCGTTGTGGGCGACCATGCGGTACGGGTGAGCCAGCGGCCACTCGGGGAAGGTGTTGGTGGAGAAGCGCTGGTGCACCAGGGCCAGGGCCGAGGTCACGCGCTCATCGCGCAGGTCGAGGTAGTACTTGCCGACCTGATCGGCCAGCAGCAGGCCCTTGTAGATGATGGTGCGGCACGACATGCTGGGCACGTAGTACTCGCTGCCGTGGGTCAGGTTCAGGCCCTGGATCTTGCTGGAGGCCGTCTTGCGGATGACGTAGAGCTTGCGCTCCAGGGCATCGGGCACCAGGATGTCGGGGCCGCGGCCGATGAAAACCTGGCGGATGACGGGCTCTTTCTCGCGCACCAGCGGCGACATGGGCATGTCGCGGTCCACGGGCACGTCGCGCCAGCCCAGCAGCACCTGGCCTTCGGCCTTGATGGCGCGCTCCAT
>JAECRL010000015.1:93632-102968 GCA_016000265.1 Burkholderiales bacterium | reverse complement strand
TGGGTGGGGTGCGTTGTTCATGCGCCGATTGTCCGCCGCCGTCGGGCTACTTTTCTTTACCTTTGCCTGTCATCGCCCACCCGGCGACACGCGTTGATCACTCACAGGACGCGCGCCCTGATCACCCCGATCACCCTGATCCGACACCCACACCGTTCCTCCCAACCGACACGAGGCAACCCATGAAGATCCGCTTGCTGACCGCCGCCCTGATCACCTCCTTGAGCGCCATCGCGACCCCCACCGCCTGGGCCCAGCCCGCCATGTCGGCCCCCCCCGCGGCCCCGGCCACCCCCGCCGTCACCGCGACCCCGGCCGTGCCCGCTGCCGCCGCCAAGCCGGCCAAGGCCGCCTCGGCCGTCGGCAAGGAAAGCCGCGAGTTGCGCCAGGAGCGCCGCGACGTCCGCGAAGAGCGCCGCGAAAAGCGCGAGGCCCGCCGCGATCGCCACCAGGGCGACCACAAGGGTGAGCACAAGGCAGACCACAAAGCCCACCACGACGCGCACCACCCCGCTGCCCCCGCTTCCGCGGCCCCCGCCGCCAAGTGAGCCGGCGGCCGGTGCCTGGCGCGCAGGCACAATCACGGCTCCTGGCTGAGCGGCCCCTCGCCGCCTGGCCTTCCCGCCCGATCCCGCTGCGCCCATGCTCTGGTCCTCCCTGAACCGACAACTCGACCGCCTGCGCCCCCGTCGCCAGGCGGTCGTTCTGCTGGCCGACGCCGGCCTGATCCTGCTGGCCTGGCACCTCACCTACCTCTTTCGCATGGGGGTCGAGCGCTGGCTGCACGAGCGCCCCTCCTACGACTGGGCCGTCGTGCTCGGCGTGATCTCGGTCTACAGCGCCGTCTCCTGGGCGCTCGGCGTGCCCCGCGCCACCTGGCGCTACATCGGCTTCCACGACATCAGCCGCCTGGCCTGGGTCTGCCTGGGCGCGGGGCTGGCCAGCGCCGTGGTCGTGCTCATGGCTCAGCTCGTCGAGGTGCCGCGCGCCGTGCTCGCCCTGCACCCGCTGTTCACCCTGACCCTGCTGTCGCTGGCCCGCATGATGGTGCGCATGATGAGCGAGTCCTCCCGCGCGCGCCGCGCCGGGCGCTCTCCCACTGGCCAGCACGCCCTGGTCCTCGGCGCGGGCGCCGCCGCCAAGCTGCTGATCGCGGGCATCCAGCACCGCGGCTGGACCGTGGTCGGCCTGCTGGACGACGACCGCCGCAAGCACGACAGCACCATCTCCGGCGTCAACGTCTGGGGCGGGCTCGACCTGCTCGCCAGCCCCGACACCCTGCGCGACGTCACCCACCTCATCCTGGCCATGCCCTCGGCCACGCAAGAGCAGCGCAAGCGCGCCCTCGAGCTGGCCGCGGCCACCGGCCTGCCCGTGGTCACCGTGCCATCGGCCGATGAGCTGCGCGAAGGCCGCTCCCGCATCGACCGCGTGCGCGACATCGAACCCGAAGACGTGCTCGGCCGCCAGGCCGTCAAGCTCGACGAAAGCGCCGTCTCCAGCCTCATCAGCGGCCAGACCGTCTTCATCACCGGCTCGGGCGGCTCCATCGGCTCCGAGCTGTGCCGCCAGATCGCTCGCTTCGGCCCCAGCCGCCTCGTGCTGTTCGAGCTCAGCGAGTTCGCGCTCTACCAGGTCGAGCAGGAGCTCAGCGAGCTGTTCCCGCACCTGCCGCTGGTGCGCCTGGTCGGCGACGTGAAAGACCTCGGTGCCTTGCAGCGCGCCATGGCCCAGCACCGCCCCGACCTCGTCTTCCACGCCGCGGCCTACAAGCACGTGCCGCTCATGGAAGACGACAACGCCTGGGTCGCGCTGCGCAACAACACCCTGGGCACCTACCTGTGCGCTCAGGCCGCGGCCGAAGCCGGCGTCAAACGCTTCGTGCTCATCTCCACCGACAAAGCCGTCAACCCGACCAACGTCATGGGTGCCACCAAGCGCGCCGCCGAGATGGTCGTCTCGCACTGGGCCGCGCAGGCGCCGGGCACGCGCTTCATGGCCGTGCGCTTCGGCAACGTGCTGGGGTCGAGTGGCAGCGTCATCCCCAAATTCAAGGAACAGATCGCCCGCGGCGGGCCGGTCACCGTCACCCACCCCGAGATCACGCGCTTTTTCATGACCATCCCCGAGGCCGCCCAACTCGTGCTGCAGGCCGCCGCGCTGGCCGACACGGGCCAGGTCTTCGTCATGGACATGGGCCAGTCGGTCAAGATCGCCGACCTGGCGCGCGAACTCATCCGCCTGAGCGGACACACCGAAGCCGAGATCCCCATCGTCTTCAGCGGCCTGCGCCCCGGCGAAAAGCTGTACGAAGAATTGCTGGCCGACGCCGACACCACCTTGCCCACCCCGCACCCGCGCCTGCGCCTGGCCCAGCTGCGAGGCGAGCTGCCCCCTGACTGGATCGAGCGCATGCTCGGCCTGGCCCGCGACGACGCGGCCTGCACGCCCGCCGTCCTGCGCGCCCGCCTGCACGAGCTGGTGCCCGAGTACGCGCCCCGTTGACCTCGCGGCCCGTGCAGCATCCGCTGTCGCCGATTCGATTCAATCCGCTCATCTGCGCCCGGCTTGCTGCCTTATTGGACGCTGAGGCCATCGGCATCCCCCTATACTGAATGCCACGTTGAAGACGGGCTCTCGATCGCCATGACATCCAAATTCAAGATTGCAGGCTGGGTCGCGCTGGGTGCGCTGGCCGGCGGACTGACCACCATGCAGTTCGGAGCCACGGCCCGCAACACCGTCACGCCGCTGCCGCTCGAAGAGATGCAGCAGCTGGCCGCCGTCTTCGGCATGATCAAGACCGACTACGTCGAGCCCGTTGACGAGAAAAAGCTCATCAGCGACGCCATCGGCGGCATGGTCGCCGGGCTGGACCCGCACTCGGTCTACTTCGACAAGACCACCTTCAAGGAATTCCGCGAAGGCACCACCGGCAAGTTCGTCGGCGTCGGCATCGAGATCGGCATGGAAGACGGCCTGGTCAAGGTCGTCTCGCCCATCGAAGGCTCGCCCGCGTTCCGCGCCGGCCTCAAGTCCGGTGACCTCATCACCAAGATCGACGACACCTTCGTCAAGGGCCTGACCATGGACCAGGCCGTCAAGCGCATGCGCGGCGAGCCCAGCACCAAGGTCGTGCTCACCATCTTCCGCAAGCTCGAAAACCGCAGCTTCCCCGTGACCATCGTGCGCGAAGAAATCCGCGTGCAAAGCGTGCGGGCCAAGATGATCGAACCCGGCTACGGCTGGGTGCGCATCTCGCAGTTCCAGGACCGCACCGTCGACGACTTCGTCACCAAGGTCAACGCCCTCTACAAGGACGACCCCAAGCTCAAGGGCCTGGTGCTCGACCTGCGCAACGACCCGGGCGGCCTGCTCGAAGGCGCCATCGCCATCTCGGCGGCCTTCCTGGGCAAGGACGTCACCGTGGTCTCCACCAACGGCCAGCTCCCCGAGTCCAAGCAGATCTTCAAGGCCCGCCCCGAGGACTACACCCGCCGCTTCGGCGCCGACCCGCTGGCCCGCTTGCCGGCCGCGCTCAAGAACGTGCCGGTGGTGGTGCTCGTCAACGAAGGCTCCGCCTCCGCCTCCGAGATCGTCGCCGGGGCCCTGCAAGACCACAAGCGCGCCGCCATCCTGGGTGGCCAGACCTTCGGCAAGGGCTCGGTGCAGACCGTGCGCCAGCTCACCGCCGAGACGGCCCTGAAGATCACCACCGCGCGCTACTACACCCCCAACGGTCGCTCCATCCAGGCCAAGGGGATCGTGCCCGACGTCATGATCGACGAGACCGAAGACGGCAACGTCTACGCCGCCCTGCGCGTGCGCGAAGCCGATCTCGACAAGCACATCGCCTCAGGCCAAGGCAAGGAAGAGAAGGATGCCGCCCGCGAGAAGGCCCGCGAGGAGGCCATCAAAAAGCTCGAAGAGGCCAACAACGGCAAGAAGAACGACGCCCCCAAGCCCCTGCCCGAGTTCGGCAGCGCCGAGGACTTCCCGCTGCGCCAGGCCCTCAACAAGCTGCAAGGCAAGCCCGTTCTGGCCTCGAAGACCATGACCGAGCGCAAGGCCGAAGGCAAGGATGGCCAGGACGCCAAGGCCGAAGAAGCCCAGGCTCAGCCGCCCGCCAAGGCCGAGCCCGCCAAGGCGCCCTGAACCTCGCCCCGCGTCCTGCGTGAACGACGAGCAGCAACTCCGCTACAGCCGCCACCTGCTGCTCGACGAGTGGTCTGAAGGGGCGCAAGACCGGCTGCTGGCCTCCCACGCCATCGTCATCGGTGCCGGAGGGCTGGGCGCCCCCGCGCTCATGTACCTGGCCGCCGCCGGGGTGGGGCGCCTCACCGTGGTCGACCCCGACACCGTCGAGCTCAGCAACCTGCAGCGCCAGGTTGCCCACACCACCGACGGCATCGGCCTGCCCAAGGTCGAATCGGCCGCGCAGACCCTGCACCGCCTCAACCCCGAAGTCACCGTTCACGCCGTGGCGCGCGCCGTCGATGCCGACTGGCTGAGCGCTCACCTGGGCGGCGCCGACATCGTGCTCGACTGCACCGACCGCTTCGCCACCCGCCAGCTCATCAACCGCCACGCCTGGGCCGCCGGTGTGCCCCTCGTGTCGGCCTCGGCCTTGCGCTGGGACGGCCAGATCAGCACCTTCGACCCGCGTGAGCCCAGCAGCCCCTGCTACGCCTGCCTCTTCCCGCCCGAGCCCGAGCCGGAGGAAACCCTTTGCGCACTCATGGGTGTCTTCGCGCCCCTCGTGGGCATGATGGGCGTCATGCAGGCCGGTGAAGCCATCCGCCTGCTGGCCGGCATCACCGGCCCCCACGCCGACCCCGGTACACCACCCGGCGCCCACCGCTCGCTGGTGGGGCTGCTGCAGATGGTCGACGGCCGCGATGGCAGCTGGAGCCGCCTGCGCGTGAGCAAGCAACCGGGTTGCCCGGTCTGCGATCCCACCCGCGCCCCCATCCCTGCGCACACCCGTCCCCCAGGCTGAGGCCCCCGGCCCTGTCTTGCCCGCGCAACTCCCCCGCGGGGCCGGTGCTTTTCCACGGCTGCCCCCGCGGGCGCTGACCCATACTGAATTCAAACCTCCCTCAGGCAGGACCGCTCCACCATGAACAACCCCAAAGAACTGCGGGAACGCAACTTCCCCACCGCCGGCCAGGACGCCGCCGCCGCTGGCAAGTCCTCTCTCTACGGTGGCCCCGACAGCAGCTACGAGCTCGCCTTCACCGACACCGACTTCCTCCTCAACCCCGACCTGCGTCCGGTGCGCATGCAGCTGGAGCTGCTCAAGCCCGAGATGGTCCAGCGCGAGGAGGGCATCGAGTCCACCATCGTGGTCTTCGGCAGCGCCCGCATCCTGCCCGACGACCTGGCCCGCGCCCGGCTGGACGACGCCGAGGCGCTGCCCCCCAGCACCGCGCGCGAGCAGGCCATCCGAGCCGCCAAACGCCAGCTCGACATGTCGCGCTACTACGAAGAGGCGCGGCGTTTCTCCAGCCTCGTCACCGAGCACTCCGCCCAGCTCGACAACCCCATCTACGTCGTCACCGGCGGCGGCCCGGGCGTCATGGAAGCGGGCAACCGCGGCGCGCACGAAGTCGGCGGCAAGAGCCTGGGCCTCAACATCGTGCTGCCCCACGAGCAAGAGCCCAACCCCTACATCACCCCGCGCCTGTGCTTCCAGTTCCACTACTTCGCGCTGCGCAAGATGCATTTCCTGATGCGCTCCGTGGCCCTGGTGTGTTTCCCCGGCGGCTTCGGCACGCTCGACGAACTCTTCGAGACGCTCACCCTCATCCAGACCGGCAAGTGCCGCAAGCGTCCCGTGCTGCTGTTCGGGCGCGAGTTCTGGACCAAGCTCATCAACTTCGATCACCTGGTCGACACCGGCATGATCAGCCCCGAGGACGTTCACCTGTTCCGCTACGTCGAGACCGCCGACGAGGCCTGGTCCACGCTGCAGGAGGTGTACGGCCTGGGCCGCCCGCAAGCCGACTCGGCCTGCGGCTGGTGACGCCCGGCTCCCCAACCCTCACCGCAGGCGGGTGACGATGACAGCAGGACACGACGCAGCCCGAGCGGGCTCATCCGACAAGACGGCGCTCATCCTCACCGGGGGCGGTGCCCGCGCGGCCTACCAGGTGGGCGTGCTGCAGGCCCTGCAGCTCATCCGGCGCGACGCGGGCGAGAAGCGCCGCGGCAGCCCGTTTCGCATCATCTGCGGCACCTCGGCCGGCGCCCTCAACGGCATGGCCCTGGCCTGTCGAGCCGACCACTACGACCTGGCCCTGCGCGCCATGATCGAGGTCTGGCGCGACTTCCGCACCGAGCAGGTCTACCGCTCGGACTCGTTTGGCGTCATCCGCAGTGGCGCGCAATGGCTGTCGCTGTTCTCCCTCGGGTGGGCCCTGGCCCGCTGGCGCCGCGCCCGCCCGCGCTCCCTGCTGGACAACGACCCCTTGCGCGAGCTGCTGCCCCGGCTCTTCGACATGGACCGCCTGCCCGAGCTCATGGCCAGCGGCCACCTCGACGCCGTGGCCGTCACCGGCTCCAGCTACACCACGGGCGAGCACGTCACCTTCTACGACAGCGCCACCCCCATCGAGCCCTGGTCGCGCTCCCAGCGCATCAGCGTGCGCGACCGCCTCGGCCTCGACCACCTCATGGCGTCCTCGGCGATCCCCTTCGTCTTCCCCGCCATGAAGATCGACGTCAACGGCCACCCCCATTACCTGGGCGACGGCTCCATGCGGCAGGCCGCGCCGATCTCGCCGGCCATCCACCTGGGTGCCGATCGCATCCTCGTGGTCGGGGCCGGGCGCCTGCACGAGCCGCAAGAGCAGCGCCCCACCTCGCTGGAGTACCCCAACCTCGCGCAAATCGCCGGCCACGCCATGTCCAGCATCTTCCTGGACGCCCTGGCCGTGGACATCGAGCGCATGCAGCGCGTCAACAGCACCCTGCGCCTGCTCTCGGCGGAGCAGCGCGCGCAGACCGAGTTGCGCCCGGTCGACATCCTGGTCATCGCGCCCAGCCAGCGCATCGACGACATCGCCGCACGCCACCTCTGGGCGCTGCCCCCGGCCGTGCGCGCCATGCTGCGCGCTGTGGGGGTGCACGGACGCGGCAAGGGCGCCCGCGGCACCGCGCTGGCCAGCTACCTGCTGTTCGAGTCGTCCTTCACCCGCGAGCTCATCCACCTCGGTTTCACCGACGCGCTGGCCAAGCGCGACGAGGTGGTGCGGTTCTTCGGCTGGGGCCCCGCTCGTGCCGACGGGCAGGAAGGCGAGGCGGCCTTGACAGATGGAGCCCGTCAGGCTAGAGTGGAGAGCTTCGTGTAATTCGCCTTGCGGCTGAGTGCGCGAAGAAAAGCTCTTTTTTGAAAGGTCTCAACATGTACGCGGTCATAAAAACCGGTGGCAAGCAATACAAAGTTGCTGCTGGCGAAAAAATTAAAGTAGAACAGATTGCTGCGGACGTTGGCCAAGAGATCGTGATCGACCAGGTTCTGGCAGTCGGCTCCGGCGCTGAACTCAAGGTTGGCACGCCTTTGGTGGCTGGCGCAACTGTCAAAGCAACCGTCCTGTCGCAAGGTCGTCACGACAAGGTCCGCATCTTCAAGATGCGCCGTCGCAAGCACTACCAGAAGCGCCAGGGTCACCGTCAGAACTACACCGAGCTGGAAATCAGCTCCGTGAACGCCTGATCGCTGAATCGTCCAACCTCTAGTCCCTCAGGAGCAGATCCATGGCACAGAAAAAAGGCGGCGGTTCCACGCGGAACGGCCGTGATTCCCAACCCAAGATGCTGGGTGTGAAGGTCTACGGCGGTCAAGTGATCCCCGCTGGCTCGATCATCGTTCGCCAACGCGGCACCCGTTTCCACGCCGGCCCCAACGTCGGCATGGGCCGCGACCACAGCCTGTTCGCGCTGGTCGACGGCACGGTGTCCTTCACCGTCAAGGGCTCGCTGAACCGCAAGACCGTGGTCGTCACCCCGGTCTGATGTTTCGGCATCCCGCCGGTCTCTGCCCGCTTGAATGCGGGCGGTGATCGGCCCCTCGAAGCCCCGGTCCGCCGGGGCTTTTGTCATTCTCGGGGTCTGCCGTCGCGGCGGCCCCCACCCGGCCAGCGTCGATAATGTCGCTCGCCCCCCAACGATCAGGACGCGCCCATGAAATTCGTCGATGAAGCCACCATTGATGTGGCCGCCGGCAACGGCGGCAGCGGTTGCATCAGCTTCCGTCGCGAAAAATTCATCCCCTTCGGCGGCCCCAACGGGGGCAACGGCGGGCGAGGCGGTCACGTCTACGTCGAAGCCGATCGCAACATCAACACCCTGATCGACTACCGCTACGCCCGTCGCCACGAGGCGCGCAACGGCGAGCAGGGGCGCGGCTCCGACCAATTCGGCGCGGCCGGCCCGGACATCACCCTGCGCCTGCCGGTGGGCACCATCATCCGCAACTTCGAGACCGGCGAGGTCATGATGGAGTTGCTGGAGCACGGTGAAAAGCGCCTGCTGGCCAAGGGCGGCGACGGGGGCTTCGGCAACCTGCACTACAAGACGGCCACCAACCGCGCCCCGCGCAAGAAGACGCTGGGCTGGCCTGGTGAGCTCTTCAAGCTCAAGCTCGAATTGCGCGTCCTGGCCGACGTCGGCCTGCTGGGCATGCCCAACGCCGGCAAGTCCACGCTGATCACGGCCATCTCCAACGCGCGCCCGAAGATCGCCGACTACCCCTTCACCACGCTTCACCCCAACCTCGGCGTGGTGCGCGCGGGCCCCGAAAAGAGCTTCGTCGTCGCCGACATCCCGGGCCTGATCGAAGGGGCTTCGGAAGGCGCTGGCCTGGGCCACCTCTTCCTGCGCCACCTGCAGCGCACCCGCGTGCTGCTGCACGTGATCGACCTGGCGCCGTTCGACGACGAGGTCGATCCGGTCAAACAGGCCCGCGCCATCGTCAACGAACTCAAGATCTACGACGAAGAGCTCTACAACAAGCCGCGCTGGCTGGTGCTCAACAAGCTGGACATGATCCCGGAAGAGGAGCGCGTCGGCCGGGTGGTGGACTTCGTGCGCCGCTACGGCTGGAAGGGCCCGGTTTTCCAGATCTCGGCGCTCACGCGTGAGGGTTGCGAGAAGCTGGTGCAGACGATCTACCAACACGTGGCCAGCATGCAGGAGCACCACGAAGAGACCGACGTGCGCTTTGACGTCGAGGCGTCTCTGCCGACCGGTGCCGATCTGCTGGCCCAACATGGCGTGAAGTACGACGCCGACATCGAGGCCCTGGTCAAGCCCAAGGCCGCGGCCAAGAAGAAG
>JAECRL010000015.1:0-93532 GCA_016000265.1 Burkholderiales bacterium | reverse complement strand
GCCGCACCCGCGAAGAAGGCCGCACCCGCGAAGAAGGCCGCACCCGCGAAGAAGGCCGCACCCGCGAAGAAGGTCGCACCCGCGAAGAAGGTCGCACCCGCGAAGAAGGTCGCACCGGCGAAGAAGGCTGCACCGGCGAAGAAGGCTGCACCGGCGAAGAAGGCCGCACCGGCGAAGAAGGCCGCACCGGCGAAGAAGGCTGTACCGGCGAAGAAGGTTGCACCCGCGAAGAAGGTCGCACCCGCGAAGAAGGCCGCACGCAAATGAACGAGGTCCTGAAGCACGCCCGCCGCATCGTCGTCAAGGTGGGCTCCAGCCTGGTCACCAATGAAGGCAAAGGCGTGGACGCCGACGCCATCGGCACCTGGTGTCGCCAGATGGCCGCCCTGGCCGCCGACGGCCGCGAGGTCATCATGGTCTCCAGCGGCGCCATCGCCGAGGGCATGAAGCGCCTGGGCTGGACGTCCCGGCCCAAGGAGCTGCACGAGCTTCAGGCCGCCGCCGCCGTTGGCCAGATGGGCCTGGCGCAGATGTACGAGACCAAGCTGCGCGAGCACAACATGGGCAGCGCCCAGGTCCTGCTCACCCACGCCGACCTGGCCGATCGCGAGCGCTACCTCAACGCGCGAACCACCCTGCTGACGCTGCTCTCGCACAAGGTCGTGCCCGTCATCAACGAGAACGACACCGTCGTGACCGACGAGATCAAGTTCGGCGACAACGACACCCTGGGCGCTCTGGTGGCCAACCTCGTCGAAGCCGACGCCCTGGTCATCCTGACCGACCAGAAGGGCCTGTACAGCGCCGACCCTCGCAAGGACCCGGCCGCGCGCTTCATCGATGTCTGCACGGCCGGTGACCCGGAGCTCGAGCGCATGGCCGGTGGCGCCGGCTCCAGCGTGGGCACCGGCGGCATGATCACCAAGGTCCTGGCGGCCAAGCGCGCCGCCCGCAGCGGCGCCTCCACCGTCATCGCCTGGGGGCGCGAGCCCGACGTGCTGGTGCGCCTGACCCAGGGGCAGTCCATCGGCTCCCTGTTCATGGCCGTCACCCCCAAGCTGGCCGCCCGCAAGCAGTGGATGGCCGACCACCTGCAGCTGCGCGGCGCCGTCGTGGTCGACGAAGGTGCGGCCGAGCGCTTGCTGCAAGGCGGCGCCAGCTTGCTGCCCATCGGCATGATCGAGGTGCTGGGGGAGTTCCACCGGGGGGATGTCATCGCCGTGCGCAACCTGCGCGGCCAGGACATCGGCCGCGGCCTGGCCAACTACGCCAGCAGCGAAGCGCGCTTGCTGGTGCGTCAGGCCTGCGCCGACATCGAGGCGCGACTGGGCTTCATCAACGAGCCCGAAATCATCCACCGGGACAACCTCGTCCTGGCCTGAACGACCCGCGGGAGCGGGGATTCAGGGTTTCCCCCGGCGCACAGCCAGGGGGGCTGGCGCAGGTTTTGACCTGAGTTGTGGTCACTTTTCACGACCTGACAATTTCAGGGTTGAATTGGCGGCATCATGGGCAACTGTCGCCCAGCTGACGGTTCCCCCTTGCTGGGGGACCAAGGGTTGTCACTGTCCGACACACCCCCTCGCGGGGCGTTACAACGCTGTACCCGTTTGGTTTCTTCGACCCCACCCTGGAGTCCCTTTCCATGTCTCTGACACACCGCGCCGCTTCCTGCATCAAGCCCCTGGCCCTGGCCGCATCCGCCCTGATCGCGTCTGTGGGGCTGTCCACGGCCGTCCAGGCCAAGACCCTGGTTTGCGTCTGGGACGTCGCTGGCAAAACGGGCGACGTCTACGCCCAGGCCACCGACTACGCCATCTCCATGCAGAAGCAAAAGGTGGACATCGAACTCAAGAGCTACATCGACGAGCGCGTGGCCGTTGAAGACTTCCGCGCCGGCCAGTGTGACGCGGTCATCGCCACGGCCTTCCGCACCCGCCAGTTCAACTCGCTGGCCGGCTCGATCGACTCCATCGGCTCGACCACCATCGTGCGCAACGGCAAGGTCGACATCGACGCCAGCTACGAGGTGGTGCGCAAGGTCATCCAGGTGTTCGCCGACCCCAAGGCCAACAAGCTGATGAGCGAGGGCAACTACGAAATCGCCGGCATCTTCCCGCTGGGCGCCGCCTACCCGATGGTGCGCGACCGCAAGATGAACTCGGTCGAGAACCTCTCGGGCAAAAAGATCGCCGCCTTCGACTACGACAAGGCCCAGGGCGTGATGATCCAGCGCATCGGTGCGCAGCCCGTGTCGGTGGACGTCACCAACATCGGCCCGAAGTTCAACAACGGCAACGTCGACATGGTGACCCTGCCGGCCGTGGCCTTCAAGCCCTTCGAGTTGCACAAGGGCCTGGGCAAGACCGGTGGCATCGGTCGCCTGCCCATCATGATCCCGACCGTGCAGATGGTGATCAACAAGACCAAGTTCCCCGAGGGCTTCGGTGAGGCCTCTCGTCAATACTGGCTCAGCCGCTTCGACCACGCGCTCAAGCTGATCAAGGCCGCCGAAGCCGGCATCCCCGATCAGTACTGGCAGGACCTGCCCACCGACGCGGTGCCGAAGTACGTCGTCATGTTCCGCGAGTCGCGCATCGACATCGCCAAGCAAGGCATGTACAACAAGCAAGGCCTGAACATCATCAAGCGCGTGCGTTGCAGCATCAACCGCTCCGATGCGGAGTGCGCCGGCAACGCCAACGTCGAGATCGAGTGACCGCCAGTCGCCCCTTGATGTGATGTGAAAAGGGCTCCCTCGGGAGCCCTTTTTCGTGCGTCGTTGCGTGCCAGCCGACTCGGGGTCGCGCCGTCAGAACGTGCCGTCTGCGCTGCCTTCGAACGAGGCTTCGGTCGCGTCGCGGCGAGGGGCCCTCAGGTTGCCCCGCAGGTAGCGGTTGCCCCCGGCGGCGCCGTTGGGTTGGGGCTTGGGCAGGAAACGAGCCAGCTCGGACAGGGCGAGCTGGTAGACCTGCCGCTTGAACTCGATGACGGTCTCCAGGGGCACCCAGTACTCGTGCCAGCGCCAGGCGTCGAATTCGGGGTGGTTGCTGGCGCGCAGGTTCATGTCGCAGTCGCGACCCGTGAGTTGCAACAAGAACCAGATCTGCTTCTGGCCCTTGTAGTGCCCGCGGGCGTCTTTGCGGATGAAGTGCTGCGGCACCTCATAGCGCAGCCAGTCGCGGGTTCGGGCGACGACGCGCACGTGCTCGGGCAACAAGCCCACTTCCTCGTGCAGCTCGCGAAACATCGCCTGCTCGGGCGACTCACCATGCTTGATGCCGCCTTGAGGGAATTGCCAGGAGTGGGTGCGGATGCGTTTGCCCCAAAATACCTGGTTCCGATGGTTGAGCAGGATGATGCCGACGTTGGGCCGGAAGCCTTCACGGTCGAGCATAATCAACTCCAAATTTTCAACTGGTTTCATTATTGCACCGCTGAGCCGAAACGCCTAGGGCGTTTGTCAAGGCCTCAACTGAGCGGTGCTCTTTTTTTCTGCCATGAAAGCCTCACAGTTCTTCATCTCGACCCTCAAGGAAGCCCCCGCCGACGCTGAGATCGTCAGCCACAAGCTGATGATGCGCGCGGGCTTCATCAAGAAGCTGGGCGCCGGGCTTTACAACTACATGCCGATGGGCCTGCGCACCATCCGCAAGGTCGAAAACATCATCCGCGACGAGCTGAACCAGGCCGGCTGCGTCGAGCTGGTCATGCCCGTGGTGCAGCCCGCCGAGCTGTGGGAAGAAACCGGGCGTTTCGAGAAAATGGGCGATGAGCTGCTGCGCTTCAAGGACCGCCACGGTCGGGATTTCGTCATCCAGCCGACGGCCGAAGAGGTGATCACCGACATCGCGCGCCAGGAGCTGCGCAGCTACCGCCAGCTGCCCAAGAACTTCTACCAGATCCAGACCAAGTTCCGCGACGAGCGCCGCCCGCGCTTCGGCATCATGCGTGGCCGCGAGTTCACGATGAAGGACGCGTACTCCTTCGACCGCGACGTCGAGAGCGCCGGCAAGACCTACGACGGCATGTACGCCGCCTACACCCGCATCTTCGAGCGCCTGGGCCTGCGGTTCCGCGCCGTGGCCGCCGACACCGGCGCCATCGGGGGCGACCGTTCGCACGAGTTCCAGGTGATCGCCGACACCGGCGAAGACGCCATCGTCTACTGCCCGACCAGCGACTACGCCGCCAACATCGAGCTGGCCGAAGCCGTGGGCCTGATCGCGCAACGTGGCGCTGCGGCGCAGGCTTGCGAGAAGGTGGCAACGCCTGGCAAGAGCACCTGTGGCGACGTGGCCGAGTTGCTGGGCCTGCCGCTGTCGCAGACGGTCAAGTCTTTGGTGCTGGCCACCGACGACACCAACGACCAGGGCGAGATCGTCAAGAGCACGGTCTGGCTGTTCCTGGTGCGTGGCGACCACGACCTCAATGAGGTCAAGGCCGGCAAGATCGAGCTGACCGATGCCACGGGCCAGACCATGGGCTTGAAGGCCGGCTTCCGCTTCGCCACCGAAAAGGAAATCGTCGCGCACTTCGGCACCAAGCCGGGCTACCTGGGCCCGGTCAAGCTGGCCCAGCCCGTCAAGGTGATCGCCGACCGCACGGTGGCGAACATGTCCGATTGGGTGTGCGGTGCCAACGAAGAAGGTTTCCACATCCGTGGCGTGAACTGGGGCCGCGACCTGCCCGAGCCCGACCTGATCGCCGACATCCGCAACGTCGTCGAAGGCGACCCCTCGCCGGACGGCCAGGGGGTGCTGGCCATCCAGCGCGGCATCGAGGTGGGCCACGTGTTCTACCTGGGCACCAAGTACTCCAAGGCCATGAACGCGACCTTCCTGGACGTGGACGGCAAACCCAAGCACTTCGAGATGGGCTGCTACGGCATTGGCGTGACGCGCATCCTGGGGGCGGCCATCGAGCAAAAGCACGACGAGCGCGGCATCGTCTGGCCGGACGCCATCGCGCCCTTCACCGTGGTGATCTGCCCGGTGGGCTACGACCGCTCCGAGGCCGTCAAGGCCGCGGCCGACGAGTTGCACGCGCAGCTGCTGGCCCAGGGCGTGGACGCCATCCTCGACGATCGCGGCGAGCGCCCGGGCGCCATGTTCGCCGACTGGGAGCTGATCGGCGTGCCGCACCGCGTGGTGCTGGGCGACAAGGGCCTGAAAGATGGCCTGGCGGAATACCAGGGTCGTCAGGACGCGGAGGCGACCAAGCTGCCCGTGACCGATGTCCTCAAGCACCTGCTTTCTCGCCTGCAGATCGGCTGATGGCCGTCACGCGCATGCGCTAAGGTGGCTGCCATGATGTCCGAGTTGCGTTCTGTTTGGGTGAGGGGGGCCGTGGTTGCCAGCCTGGCCGCCGGCCTCGTGGCTTGCCCGCAGGTCGCCTGGGCCGGGGCGCAGGCCGAAGAGCCCCTGGCCGATTCGGTGCGCACGGTGTTGTCGGCGGCCATCGGTCGCAGCGCCCCGGCGCTGACCTTCGCCGACGCCACGCAAAAGCAGCAGTGTGAACGCTGGGCCGTGGCGCTCGAAGACAAGCTGCTCAAGCGCAAGCCCGACGAACTGGTGCGCCGGGAGTTCCTGCTCACCGCGTGCTACGAGGCCCGCCGCGCCGGGTTGGAGCCGAGCCTGGTGCTGGGCTTGATCCAGGTGGAAAGCGGGTTTCGCAAGTACGCCATCTCGTCGGTGGGCGCGCGGGGCTACATGCAGGTGATGCCGTTCTGGGCGCGCCTGATCGGCAATGGCGAGGCCAGCAGCCTCTTCCACATGCAGAGCAACCTGCGTTTCGGTTGCGTGATCCTGCGGCACTACCTGGACCGTGAGAAGGGCAACCTGTTCATGGCCCTGGGCCGCTACAACGGCAGCCGCGGGCGCGCCGAGTACCCCAACATGGTCACGGCCGCGTGGCGCACCTGGAAGGTGGCCGACGCGGTGCTGACGTCCCCCCCGGGGACGCAGGTGGCTCAGGCGACGGGCGTGTCGGCCACGGCCGGTGCGGGCGCGGCTCGCCCACGCTGACGGCGCAGCACGCCGCACATCAGCGCCAGGCCCAGCGACATGCTGGCCCAGGTGCTGGCCTCCGGGATGCTGGTGGGCGTCAGCACGAAGGCGCGGCGCACGCCCTCGGCGTTCATGGCCTCGCCGATGATCTGGCCTGCGTCGTTGATGCCGTTGGCGCTGACGAGTCGCCAGCCATCGAAGGTGTCGACCTGGGTGTTGAGGTCGATGGCCGCACCGTCTTGCCAGAGCACGGCGGCCATGCCGGCGGGGCCCTCGCCAAGGCGCTCGCTGTAGCCCACGACCTGGCCTCGTTCGTTGACGGCGGCGGCGCCGGCGAGCGTCGAGAACTCACTGGCGAGTTGGTTGAGCAGGGTGAGGCTGTCCTTGTCCCACAGCGCGGCCCGCAGCAGGCCTTGTTCGTCCAGCGCCGTGCCGACCACCAGGCCGCCTTCGTTGATGTCGTTGGCCGAGCCGCCCAGGCCGCCCGCCAGCATCGTGGACACGCCGTTTTGCCAGATGGTGGCCCAGCCGTTGTCGTCGCCGACGATGACGCCGCTGTTGTTGACGCCGCGTGCGACGCCGTAGCTGAACTCGGAGCCCAGCAGGGTCAGGCCGCCCGACTCGGACCAGCTGGCGGCGACGCCGTTGCTCATGCCCTCTGCGGCGATGTGGTAGCCGACCGCCAGCCCCTGGTCGTTGATGCGGAGGAACTGAATCTCCGAGGTGTTGGGGCCGCTGGCGGCGACGGAGAGGTCGCGGACGGTGCCCTGGTGCCACAGCACCGAATGGGGGCTGTCGTACCCGCCTTCTTCCAGCACGGGCAAGTGGCTCGACATCCCCAGCACCTGCCCCGATGAGGTGATGCCCAGGCCCACGCTCTGGGCGTTGGCGTGGGCGCCAGGCAGCACGCCGAGGTCCAGGGCCGAGCCCTGGCTCCAGAGCATGGCGCGCAAGCTGGGTGACGTGCCGGTGGGGGCGAGTGGATCGGCCACGGCGTAGCCCACGACGTCGCCGGACGCGTTGATGCCCATGGCGCCCGATGAGCTGGCCCAGCCGGGCAGGCTCAGCAGCTGGAGCTGGTAATTGCCGGCGTGGGCGGCCGTGGGGCCCCACGCGAGTGCCAGCGCCAGGCCGACGCTGGCGAAAGCGTGTTTGTTCTTGAACATGCGGTCTCTCCCTGATGAATCGAGCCAGCTTAGCCGGTCGGGGGGAGGTTTTCGAGCCCAGGTTCGGGGCGTCGGCTCAGGATCAGGGGCGATCAGGTGAGCGCGGGCTCACAAGCCTTGCCAGGCCTGCGGGGCCGCGCGCTGGATGTGCAGCAGCGCCAGCACGCGCTCGACCGTTTCGTTGACCAGCTCGTCGATGGTTTGCGGCCGGTGGTAGAAGGCGGGCAGCGGTGGGAAGACGATGCCGCCCATCTCGGTGACGGCGGTCATGTTGCGCAGGTGAGCGAGGTTGAAGGGCGTCTCGCGCACCATCAGCACGAGGCGCCGGCGCTCCTTGAGCGTGACGTCGGCGGCGCGGGTCAGCAGGTTGTCGCCGAAGCCGTGGGCCACCGAGGCCAGCGTTTTCATGGTGCACGGCGCGATCACCATCGCGTCGGTGGCGAAGCTGCCGCTGGCGATGCAGGCGCCCACGTCACCGGGTGAGTGAGCCTGGGTGGCCAGCGCTTCGAGGGCGCTGCGGTCCAGGCCCAGCTCGTGGTGCACGTTGAGGATGCCGGCGGGCGTGGCCACCAGGTGGGTCTGCACGCCCAGCTCACGGGCGCGCTCCAGCAGGCGCACGCCGTAGAGGGCACCGCTGGCGCCGGTGATGCCGACGATCAGGCGCTGGGTGGACGCGCCCGAGGGGGTGTGGCTCACTGACCGCCAGCCAGGGTCTGCTGCAGCTCACCGGCCTGGTACATCTCCATCATGATGTCCGAGCCGCCGACGAATTCGCCGTGGATGTAGAGCTGAGGGATGGTGGGCCAGTTGGCGTATTCCTTGATGCCTTGGCGGATGCCTTCGTCTTCGAGGACGTTGACCGTGGTCAGCTCCTGCACGCCGCAGGCCTTGAGGATCTGGATGGCGCGACCGGAGAAACCGCATTGCGGGAATTGCGCGGTGCCCTTCATGAAGAGGACCACCTTGTTGCCCTTGACCAGGGCATCGATGCGTTGTTGGACGTCGCTCATGGCTGTGTGTTCATCGAAAAATCAGACAGGCCCGGTTATATCAGGACTGCGATTGACGAGCGGGGCGCAGGGCTTGCGAAACCCCGGTGCGCGGGGCTGGCGCGGGGCGCTCAGAAGGCGTAGCCCACCGAGACCTTGACGACGGGGCGCAGGCGCAGGTTGTTGACCAGGTCACCCAGGGGGCGCTGGCCTTGCAGGACGTCGCCCAGCCGCTCGGCGCTGCCATCTCCGCCGCCGTTGACGTTGACCAGGCCCAGGTCGGCGTTGAAGCGCCAGCTGCCGGCCTGGCCGGCCGTGGCGGCGCGGCTGCTGTAGCCCGCGCCCAGGTAAGGGTTGGGCTGGGTCAGGCCGCTGCGGCGCGGGCGGCTCAGGGGCGTGCCGAGGTTGTCGAGTTGCTGCAGGCTCAGGTTGAGGCCGCCGCCGGTGTCGCCGCTGGACCACCAGGCCTGGCCGGTTTCGCCGCTGACGAGGCCCAAGGTGGCGCGGAAGCCGCCTTCCATGTAGTAGTCCGACAGCAGGTGCAGGCTGCGCATGCGCAGGCCGTGCTGGGCCGGCTGGGCCAGCACGAAGTTGTCGCGCACGGGGTTCATGGGGCGGTCGATGACGGCGCCGATGCGGCCCTCCCAGCGGGGCCAGGGGCCGCGGCCTTTGAGGGCGAGGCCCTGGCCAGGGGCGTCGTCGGTGGCGGGGCTGCCGTCCCAGTGGACGCGTGCGGTGGTGATGGAGCCCGAGGTGGCGTGGGAAGGGGCGCCGAAGCCGGAGTCGGTCTGGCGCAGGAGGTGTTCGCCGCGCGGCACCATCTGGGCGTGGGCCAGGCCGCCTTGCGCGATCAGCAGGCCGACGACCAGGCGCGCACCCGCTCCGCCCAGGAGGCGAGTCGGGGTGAGGGCTGGACGGGGACGGCTTGACTGGCACATGGTGCGCTCCTGATGAACGTCTTCATGCTAGGGGGCCGCGTCCTGCTTGTGCGGCGAAGATGTGAGGCCTTGTCAGGCCATTTTCATCCGGTGGGAGGGTCAGCGTAGCGGTTTGGGGCCGCCTGTGCCTTGGGTTTAACCCCGGTGCGCCCCGGGCCAGCGCCCGCCTGTGCAGCGGGCCTGGGGCCCGAGGTCGAAGCGCGTGCTCACATCGGTGAAGCCTGCGTCTTGCAACAGGTGTTGCACGGCCTCGGCCTGGTCGAATCCGTGCTCCAGCAACAACCAGCCGTTTTCGTGAATGTGACCAGGTGCCTGCTGCGCGATCTGGCGCAGGTCGTCGAGGCCGTCCGGGCCCGATGTGAGGGCCGATCGGGGCTCGTGGCGCAGGGCGGGCAGGTGGGCGTCACCTTCTGCGATGTAAGGCGGGTTGCTGACGATGAGGTCGAAGCGCTCGCCGGCCAGGGGGCTCAGCCAGCTGCCCGCCAGGAAGCGGACGTGGCTCAGGCCCAGCCGCTGTGCGTTGGCCTGGGCCACGGCCAGCGCGGGGGGGCTGAAGTCGACCGCGGTCACGTCGGCGTCCGGGCGCTGGGAGGCGATGGCCAGCGCGATGGCGCCGCTGCCGGTGCCGAGGTCGACGACGCGGGGCGCTCGCAGGCCCGCCAGGGCTTGCAGGGCCCATTCGACCAGGGTTTCGGTGTCGGGCCGGGGGATGAGCACGTGCGGCGACACGCTCAGCGTCAGGCCGAAAAAGGCCTTGTCGCCCACGAGGTAGGCCAGGGGTTCGCCTTCGGCGCGGCGGCGCAGCCAGTCCATCAGGCGGGGGAGGTGCTCAGGAGGCAGCGCGTCGGTGTCGTGGGCCAGCAGCCAGCTGCGGGACACGCCCAGCGCGGTGCAGGCGATGAGCTGGGCGTCGAGGCGATCCAGGCCGGCTTCGCGGGCTTGTTGAAGGAAGTCGGCGAGGGTGGCGGGCGCAGGGCGGTGGGCGGGCGTGGGCTCAGGTGCCATGCGCGGCCTCCAGCTCGGCGAGTTGTTCGGCGGCCTGGGCCGACAGCATGGCGGCGATGACGTCGTCGAGCTCGCCTTCCATGACGGCGCCGAGCTTGTAGAGCGTCAGGTTGATGCGGTGGTCGGTGAGGCGGCCTTGGGGGAAGTTGTAGGTGCGGATGCGGTCAGAGCGGTCGCCGCTGCCCACCAGGCTTTTGCGGGTGGCGGCTTCTTTGGCTTGCTGAGCGATGCGCTCCTGGTCGCGGATGCGGGCGCTCAGCACGGCCAGGGCGCGGGCCTTGTTGCGGTGCTGGCTGCGGTCGTCCTGGCATTCGGCGACGATGCCGGTGGGCAGGTGCGTGATGCGCACGGCCGAGTCGGTTTTGTTGATGTGCTGACCGCCGGCGCCGCTGGCGCGGTAGGTGTCGATGCGCAGGTCGGCCGGGTTGATCTGGACTTCCTGGGCTTCGTCGGGCTCGGGCAGCACGGCCACGGTGCAGGCGCTGGTGTGGATGCGGCCTTGCGATTCGGTGGCGGGCACGCGTTGCACGCGGTGGCCGCCGGATTCGAACTTGAGCTGACCGTAGACCCCGATGTTCACGCCCGTGAGCACGGTGGGGTCGGGTCGTTCGGCCTCGAAGCGCAGCACGATGTCCTTGTAGCCGCCCAGGTCGGAGTCGCTGGCCGACATCACCTCGCTGCGCCAGCCGCGGCGCTCGGCGAAGCGCGTGTACATGCGCGCCAGGTCGGCGGCGAACAGGGCGGATTCTTCGCCGCCGGTGCCCGCACGGATCTCGACGAAAGCAGGGCGGGCGTCGTCCGGGTCGTGCGGCAGCAGGGCGGTCTGGAGCTGGGCGAGCAGCTGAATCAGGTCGGCCTCGGCCTGGGTGAGCTCGTCTTGCGCGAGGGCGCGCATGTCGGGGTCGCCCGCGGATTCGGTCAGCATGTGGCGGGCGTCGGCCAGGTCCTGCTCGCGCTGGGTGTGGCGGCGGGCCAGCTCGCACACGGCGCTGACCTCGGTGTGCTCACGCGAGAGGTCGCGAAAGCGCCGGTTGTCGGCGGCCACGACGGGGTCGGCCAGGGCGGCATCGAGCTCCTGCAGGCGGCGCGCCAGGCGGTCGAGCGAGGAGGCCAGGGCGGGCGCGAGCGCCGGGCTCACGCGGGGTCCTCGCTGTCGCTGCGGAGGCCCGTTGGGTGCGGGTTGCCCAGCGGGCTGGCGCCGCGCCCCGAGGGCACGTCCCCGCGCAGGAACAGGCGGGAGAGGGAGTCGGCCACCTGCGCGCGGTGGCGGGCGTCGGCGCCGTGCAGCTCGGCCAGGGCGCCGTGCAGCATCTTCTGGGTCAGGCCGCGGGAGAGGGCGTCGAGCACCGCTTCGATGTCTTCGCCTTTGGCCAGCAGCTTGCGGGCGCGGGCGATCTCGGTGGCGCGCCAGGCGTCGGCCTGGCTGTTGAGGGCCTGGATCAGCGGCACGGTGCTGCGCTGATCGAGCCAGTTGATGAAGCCTTGCACGCCGGTCTCGATGATGGCTTCGGCCTGGGCGACGGCGGCCTGGCGCTTTTCACCGGCGGTTTGCACCAGGGCAGAGAGGTCGTCGACGGTGTAGAGGTAGGCGTCGCCCAGGCGTGCGACTTCGGGCTCGATGTCGCGTGGCACGGCCAGGTCGACCATGAAGATGGGGCGGCGCTTGCGGGCTTTGAGCGCCCGCTCGACCGCGCCCAGGCCGATGATGGGCAGGGTGCTGGCGGTGCAGGAGACGACGATGTCGAATTCGTGCAGGCGCTCGGGCAGGTCGGCCAGGCGGATGGCCTGGGCGTTGAGGTGGGCGGCGAGCTTTTCTCCGCGCTCGAGCGTGCGGTTGGCCACGGCCATGGCGCGTGGGTTGCGGGCGGCGAAGTGCGTGGCGGTGAGCTCGATCATCTCGCCGGCGCCGACGAAGAGCACCTTGGTGCGGCCGAGGTCTTCGAAGAGTTCGGCGGCCAGGCGCACGGCGGCGGCGGCCATGCTGATGGAGTGCGCGCCGATTTCGGTGGAGGTGCGAACCTCCTTGGCCACGGCGAAGCTGCGCTGAAAGAGCTGGTGCAGCGTGGTGCCCAGGGTGCCGGCGGTGTCGGCTTCGCGCACGGCCTGCTTCATCTGGCCGAGGATCTGGGGCTCGCCCAGCACCATGGAGTCGAGCCCGCTGGCGACGCGGAAGGCGTGGCGCGCGGCCTGGCTGTCTTCGAGCAAGTAGGTGTGGCGCAGCAGCTCGTCGGGGCTGACGCGGCCGATCTGGGCCAGCCAGTCGACGGCGGCGTGGCGCAGGCCGTCGGTGGTGGCGCCCAGGCCGCTGACGGCGCAGTACAGCTCGGTGCGGTTGCAGGTGGACAGCAACGCGACCTCGGAGCCGGTGGGCCGGGGGGCGCTGCTGGCAGGCGTCAGCCGCTCGTGCAGGTGCTTGAGCGCCGGGCCGAGTTGGTCCACCGCGAAAGCGAAGCGGCCGCGCAGGTCGACGGCAGCTGTGTGGTGGTTCAAGCCCAGGGTCAAGACGGTCATGGGGAAAGATTATAAAATCGCTCGTTTGGTTTCGGCTTGAACAGGGCTGTCATGGATTCCGTCGTTGTTGCCTTTGCCGCTGCCGTGGACGCCGTGGGCCATGCCCTGAACTTCTTTTTGCCGGCTTTGGCCATGGCCGTGCTGGTGCCGTCTTTGGCCCGCGTCGTGTGGTGGAAGTCCCTGCGCTCGGTCGCCTGGTGGCCCCAGGTGCGGCTGGCGGCGGCCCTCAACGGGGGCGTTCTGGTGGCGGGCTTGCTGATCCTGGGGCGCGATGGCGCCATGTACACCTACGCCGGCTTGGTGCTGGCCTCGGCGCTCACCGTCTGGTGGACGGGGCTGCGCTGAACTGAACCTCCCCTCAAGGCCCCGATGAGCTACAGCGTCAAGGAAATCTTCTACACCCTGCAAGGCGAAGGCAGCCACGCCGGCCGCCCGGCGGTGTTCTGTCGCTTCGCGGGCTGCAACCTGTGGTCGGGCCGGGAGGCGGACCGCGCCGCGGCGACCTGCCAGTTCTGCGACACCGATTTCGTGGGCACCGACGGCCTGGGCGGCGGTAAGTTCGAGGCCGCGGCGCTGCTGGCCGAGCGCATCGCGTCGTTCTGGCCGGGCACGCAGGCCGGTGCCCAGGGGCAGCGCTTCGTGGTGCTGACGGGTGGCGAGCCTTTGTTGCAGGTCGACGCCGAATTGATCGACGCGCTGCACGCCCAGGGCTTCGAGATCGCGGTGGAGACCAACGGCACCGTGGCTGCACCGGCTGGCTTGGACTGGGTCTGCGTGAGTCCCAAAGCGGGCTCGACCCTGGTGCAGACCTCGGGCCACGAGTTGAAGGTGGTGGTGCCGCAAGCCGGCTTCACCGAGGCCGACCTGCTGGCCTTCGAGTCGATGGACTTCCAGCAGCGTCGCGTGCAGGCCATGGACGGCGCCGACCCGCTGGCGCGCCGCCGCGCGATGGCGTGGGCGGTGCAATGGTGCCTGGACCACCCGCTCTGGTCGTTGAGCGTGCAGACCCACAAGACGTTGGGCATTCGTTGACGCGCCGATTCATTGACGCGCCGATTCGCTGAAGGACCCCGAAGATGTTCGAGTTGAGCCAGACCTTTTCTTTCGACGCCGCCCACACGCTCAAGCGCAAGGTGTCGGCCGACGAAGCCGCCGGCAGCCGCCGCATCCACGGCCACACCTACACGGCCGAGGTGGTCGTGCGCGGTGAGCGCCAGGCCGAGTCGGGCATGGTGGTCGACCTCGCCGAGCTGCGCGCCGTGATCGCCGAGATCCGCAATCAGCTCGATCACCACTTCCTCGACGAAGTGGCGGGCCTGGGCGCGCCCACGCTGGAGAACCTGTGCGTGTTCATCTACGCACGCGCCCATCAGCAGATCCCGCAGGTCAGCGCCGTGGCCGTTTCGCGGGCCTCGGGCGACCGCTGCGTTTACCGGCCGCGGTCACCGGCCGCCGGCCTGGCGCCGTGACGAACCTCGGCCCCGGCACCGGCCTGGACGCGGATTGGGCCGAACGCAGCCGCCAGGCCGTCTGGCACCCCTGCACGCAGATGAAGGTGCACGAGCACGTGCCACCGCGGCCCATCGTGTCGGCACAAGGGCCCTGGCTGGTCGACGACCAGGGGCACCGCATCCTCGACGCGGTCAGCTCCTGGTGGGTCAACCTCTTCGGGCACAACTTCGCGCCCCTCCGCGAGGCCATCTGCGACCAGTTCACGAAGGTCGACCACATCATGCTGGCCGGCCTGACGCACGCGCCGGTTGTCGAGCTTTCGGAGCGACTGGGGCGCCTCACCGGCCTGGGGCACGCCTTCTACGCCAGCGACGGCGCCAGCGCCACCGAGATCGCGCTGAAGATGAGCGCGCACAGCTGGCGCAACCGGGGGCGCGCGGGCAAGCACCGCTTCATCGGCCTGGAGGGTGGCTACCACGGTGAGACCGCTGGCGCCCTGTCCGTCACCGACATCCCGCTGTTTCGCGAGTCCTACGCGCCGCTGCTGCGCCTGAGCGCCACCTTGCCCTCGCCCGACGCGCGCCGCGCCGCGCCCGGCGTGTCGCCCGCGCAGCACCTGCAGCACTGCATCGACGCGCTGGCCGCGCACCTGGCCGAGCACGCCCACGAAACCGCCGCCCTCATCCTGGAGCCGCTGGTGCAGGGCGCCGCCGGCATGGCCATGCACGACCCCGCTTACCTGGCCGCCGTGCGCCGCCTGTGCGACCAGCACGAGGTGCACTGGATCGCCGACGAAATCGCGGTCGGCTTCGGCCGCACGGGCACCTTGTTCGCGCACCAGCAGGCGCGGGGCGCCGATGGCCTGCCGGTCAAGCCGGATTTCATCTGCCTGAGCAAGGGCCTGACGGGGGGGGTGCTGCCCCTGTCGGCGGTGCTGACCACGGACGCCGTCTACGCCGCTTTCTACGACGACCGCACGGCACATGGCTTCCTGCATTCGCACTCCTACACGGGCAACCCGCTGGCGTGCCGTGCCGCCCTGGCCGTGCTGGATGCCTTCGACGCCCGCGACGCCGAGGGCCTGGGCGTGCTGGAGCGCAACCGCATCGCGGCCGAACGCTTCACGGCCCTGACCGAGCCGCTGAGCCGCCACCCCCGCGTGAAGGCCCATCGCCACCTCGGCATGATCTGGGCCTGGGACATCGACACCCACGAGCCGACGTTCGCCGCGCGCTACCACCGCGCTGCGCTGGCCGCCGGCTTGCTGCTGCGCCCCATCGGTGCGACCCTGTACGCCATGCCGCCTTACGTGCTCACGCCGGATGACCAGCGTGTCCTGGCCGAGGGCATGCTGCGCGTGCTGGATGCCGTGCTCGCCGAGGTCGATGCCCTGCCGCAGGGGGGCGACCGCGCGGCCGCCTTGGCCGCCTCCAACCCCATGGCCTGAGCGGCCCCAATCAGCATGCCCGCCTTCTTCGTCACCGGCACCGACACCGGCGTGGGCAAGACCCGCGTGAGTTGCGCCTTCATCCACGCCTTGCGCCAGGCCGGTCACGCCCGCGTGGTCGGCATGAAGCCGGTGGCCGCGGGCTGCGACTGGGTGGAAACCGGTGGCGAGGGGGGCGGTGCGGCGGGGGGGCACTGGCTCAACGAAGACGTGGCCGCCTTGCGCACGGCGTCCAGCCTGCGCGTGCCGCCGGTCTTCGACAACCCCTACGCCTTGCCCGACCCCTTGTCGCCCCACCTGGCGGCCCAGCGCGTGGGCGAGTCCATCGACCTCTCTCACATCGAGGCCAGCTTCCACGCGCTGCGCCAGCACGCCGATGCGGTGGTCGTGGAGGGCGCGGGCGGCTTCATCGTGCCCTTGTCGATGTCGCCTGAGTGGGCCACCAGCGCCGACCTGGCCCAGCGACTGGCTTTGCCCATCGTGCTGGTGGTGGGCATCCGGCTGGGCTGCCTGAACCACGCCTTGCTGACGCAAGAGGCGATCCTGTCGCGCCGGCTGAGGTTCGCGGGCTGGGTGGCCAACCACGTCGACCCCGACATGGCCGCGCAGGACGACAACGTCGCCACCCTGCGGGCGCGCCTGCAAGCGCCCTTGCTCGGGCGCCTGGCCTGGTCACCTCAGGCCGACTCGGCGGAGCTGGCGCGCGACCTGGTGTTGCCCACGCTCAGGGCTTGATGTAGCCCGCCGAGCGCATCTTGCGCAGCGTGGTGTGCTGCGCCTGCTCCAGCACCGCCTCCACGCTGGGCGGCTTGGGCTGCAGCAGCCGGGCCACCTGGTGCCCCACCGCCGTGCCGATGGCCTGGAATTCGGGGATGCCGACCCACTGGATGCCCACGTAGGGCGAGCGCGGCAGGGTCGGGTCGTTCTGGTCGGCCGTGTTGATGGCCTGCAATTCCACGTCGGCGTGCGGGTTGGCGCGCCGGAAGGGGCCGGCCTCATAGGTCGAGCGCCGCGTGCCCGAGGGCACGGCGGCCCAGCCGACCTCGCGCGCCACCAGCTCGACGTACTCCCGCGAGGTCGCCCATTCGATGAACGCCTGCGCCATCTGGGCGTTTTTCGAGCTCGCCGGGATGGCCAGCGACCAGCTCCACAACCAGTGAGAGCCTTTGGGCGTGCTGGCCACGGGGGCCTGCAAGAACGCCACCTGCCCCGCCACCTTGGATTCTTGCGGGCGGTTGACGAAGCCGCCTGCCACGGTCGCGTCCACCCAGATGGCGCAGCGGCCCGCCGAAAAAAGCGCCAGGTTCTCGTTGTAGCCGTTGGCCACGGCACCCGGCGGGCCCTGGTGGCGCAGCAGGTCGGTGTAGAGGGTGAGGGCCTGGCGCCACGCGGGGCTTTGCAGTTGCGGCCGCCATCGCATGTCGAACCACTGGCCGCCGTGGGTGTTGACCAGGGTCGTCAGCAGGCTGACGTTCTGGCCCCAGCCCGGTTTGCCCCGCAGGCAGATGCCGTAGACGCCCCGCTCGGGGTCGTGCAGACGGCGCGCGGCGTGCGCCACCTGATCCCAGGTCGGGTTGGCCGGCAGGCTGATGCCCGCGCGTTGCATCAGGTCCTTGCGCACCAGGGTCATGGTGCTTTCGCCGTAGAAGGGCAGGGCGTAGAGCTGGCCCTGGTGGGTCAGGGACTGGCGCACCGCGGGCAGCAGGTCGTCGACCTCGTAGCCGCGCGAAGGCTGCAGGGGGCGAAGCCAGCCCCGCCCGCTCCAGACGCGGGCCTCGTAGGCCCCGATGGTCATGATGTCGAAGCGGCCCGCCCGGGTGGCCACGTCGCGCGTCACCTGCTGGCGCAGCAGGTCTTCTTCCAGCGTCACCCAGCGGATGCGCACGCCCGGGTGGGCTTGTTCGAATTGCGGCGCCAGGCGCTGCAGGGTCAGCATGTGGCCGTTGTTGACCGTCGCCACGACCAAGTCGAGCGCCTGCGCAGGGGAGGCCGCCGCGGCCAGGCAGGCCAGGGCGGCCCACCTCAGCGCGACGCAGCCAGAGAGGTCGAACTTGAGACGAGCGAGGAACATGCGCGCCTTCCGTCAGAATGTCACCCAACCCCAGCGAATGGGGCGGGCGGCGGGCCCATCGTGTCCGAGCCCGCGGTGCGGTCCAGACCTTTCAAATACTTTAGCTTATCGGACACGCCATGTCGGCGAATCAGAATGGCAACCCCGTGACGCCCGACTCAGCCGCTTCCCCCACCTCGTCCGCCGTGACCCTGTCGCCCAGCCGCAGCCTGCAGGCGCGCTTCGCCGCGATGATCGGCCTGAGCGGCGTGCTCTTCGCCGTGGTGCTGGCGGTGTGGGTGGCGCACGGCCAGCGCGAGCAGTTGCTCGATGCGCTGGACCGGTCCGCGCGCCGCGAAGCCCAAGTCATGGGCGACAGCATGGCCGCGGCCCTGGTCGAGCGTCAGGCGCTGGTCCAGCAGCTGGCGTCCACGCCGGGCGTGGTCAGTGGCTTGCAGGAGTCGGGCGAGCAGCGCCTGCTGCTGGAGCAGGTGCGCACCCATTCACCGGAGTTCGAGTGGCTGGCCCTGACCGACGCCGATGGGGTCGTGCAGGCCGCCACCGGCGCGCGCCTGGAGCGGCTCGACGCGCGCGACGAGGCCTGGTTCGTGCAAGGCCGCCAAGGACCGTGGATTGGCCTGCCCCATGCAGCCCAGCTGCTGGCGCGATTCCTGCCGCTGGACCAGGAGGGCCAGCCGGTTCAGCTCATCGACATCTCCGTGCCGGTCATCGACGACGACGGCCAGGTCATCGGCGTGGTGGTGGGCATGGTCAACTGGCGCTGGATCAGCGACCGCCACCGCGACCTCACGGGCGGCGAGCAAGGACAGCGTCACGCCCTGCTGGTCTCGCCCTCGGGGGAGGTTTCGGTGGGGCCGGCCTCGCTGATGGGGCCCCTTGCGAGCGGGCGATCGGCCCTGCCGGAGGGCCTGGCCCAGGTGCGCCAGGACGGGCGGGCCCGGCTGTTGCGCTGGTCCGATCTGGGCGAGCAGCTCACCACCGTGGCGCCCGTGCGCTGGTCACCCCTCGTCAAGCAAGACGACTGGATGCTGGTCTTGCGCCAGGACCCGGCCAGCGTGTTCGGCCCCGTCGAACAGCTGCAGCGGCGTCTGCTGCTGGGCGGGCTGCTGGGCTCGGGCGTTTTCGTTCTGCTGAGCTGGTGGCTGGCCGGGCGCGTGGTCAGGCCCTTGCGCGAGCTGGCCGACACGGCCCGGGCCCTGCAAGCCGGACAGGCCGCGCGTTTCCCCACCGACGACGGCCGCCACGACGAGGTCGCGCTGCTGTCGCAGGCGCTGGCGGGCATGCACGCCAACCTGCAGGCCCGCGTGGCCGAGCTGGCCGCCTACCGCGACCACCTCGAAGACAAGATCGCCGAGCGCACCGAGCAGCTCAGCCAGGCCCGCGACCGGGCCGAATCGGCCAACCGGGCCAAGAGCGCGTTCATCGCGAACATGAGCCACGAGATCCGCACGCCCATGAACGCCATCATGGGCATGACCTACCTGCTGCTGCAGGGCTCGCCCTCACCCGAGCAGGCCGCGCGCCTGGAGACGGTGCGCCAGGCCACCGAGCACCTGCTGGAGATCATCAACAACATCCTGGACCTCTCCAAGATCGAGGCCGGCATGTTCACCCTGGCCGATGAGGACTTCGACCTCAAGGCCGTGCTGCAACAGGCCATGGACATGGTGGCCGTGCGAGCCGGCGAGAAGGGCCTGCGCCTGCAGCTCGACGCGGTGGGCTGCCCCGAGCGCGTGCGGGGCGACGCCACGCGCGTGTCCCAGGTGGTGCTCAACCTGCTGAGCAACGCCGTCAAGTTCACCGAGCGCGGCAGCGTGCGCCTGTGCCTGCGCCATGTGGGCCCCACCCAGGCCGACGAGCCCTTCCACCTGCGCCTGGAGGTCAGCGACACCGGCATCGGCGTGGCGGCTCAGGACATCCAGCGCCTCTTCAACGCCTTCGTGCAGGCCGACGAGTCGTCCACCCGCCGCTATGGCGGCACCGGCCTGGGCCTGGCCATCACGCGCAGCCTGGTCGAGCTCATGGGGGGGCAGGTCGGCGTGGCCAGCGTGCCCGGCGAAGGCAGCACCTTCTGGTGCACCCTCCACCTCGCGCGCCCGCGCCAGGCCAGCTTGCCCCTGCCGCTGGACGACGCCCCTGACGCGCCTGACGCCGCCCCGCCCCGGGTGCCCCCCACCACCGCCTCGCAAGGGACTCACCTCCAGCGCGCGCGCCACCCCGATCCCCAGCGCGACACCCAGGCCGCCTTGAACCTCCTGCGCGAGCGCTTCGCGGGCGCCCGCATCCTGCTGGTCGATGACAACCCGGTCAACCGCCTCCTGGTCGACGAGCTGCTGGCGATGGCCGACATCCACCCCGAGCAGGCGCAGACGGGGCGGGAGGCGGTCGAGCGCGTGCAGGCCGAGCCCTTCGACCTGGTGCTGATGGACGTGCACATGCCCGAAATGGACGGCCTGACGGCCACGCGAACCATCCGCGCCATGCCGGGCTTCGAGGACCTGCCCATCATCGCGATGACGGCCAGCGTGCTCGTCGACGAGCGCGAAGCCTGCCACGACGCCGGCATGAACGCCCACCTGGGCAAACCGCTGGACACCCACCAGCTCTTCCTCACCCTGGCCCACTGGCTGCAGCGCCGCGCCGACACCCCGGGCGAGCTGAGCGCCGACCCCCCCCCCCGCCCACTGAGTTGCCCGACCCCGCCATGCGCACCCGCCTGACCGAGCTCCTGGGCATCGCCCACCCCATCGTGCTGCCCGGCATGACCTACATCGCCGTGCCCCCTTTGGTGGCCGCGGTCTCCAACGCCGGGGGGCTGGGCATCCTGGCCGCGGGCGCCTTGACGCCCGAGGGCTGCCGCGAGGCCATCCGCGAGGTGCGCCGCCTGACCACGCGGCCCTTTGGCGTCGGCTGCAGCCTGGGCTTGCCCGGCGCGGCCGAGTGCGCGCGCGTGGCCCTCGATGAGCAGGTGCCCGTGGTCAACGTGTCCATGGGCAAGGGCGAGTGGGTGATCGAAGGCGTCAAGCGCTACGGCGGCAAGGTGATCGCCACGGTGGCCAGCGAGGCGCACGCGCGCTCTGCCATCGCCGCGGGGGTCGACGGCCTGATCGTGACCGGGCACGAGGCCGCGGCCCACGGGGGCGCGGTGACGTCGATGGTGCTGATCCCGGCGGTTCGCGACCTGACCGACCTGCCCCTCATCGCCGCCGGTGGCGTGGCCGATGGACGGGGCCTGGTGGCTGCGCTGGCGCTGGGCGCCGACGCCGTGGCCATGGGCACGCGCTTCGCCAGCTCGCTGGAGAGCCCGGTGCACGCCGAGACCAAGCGGCTCATCGTCGCCAAAGAGGCGCAGGAGACGATCTACTCGCCCAACTTCGACACCTGGCCCTGCCGCGTCATGCGCACGCCGGGTGGGCGCAGGCACACCGCGCGCAAGCTCAGCCCGCCGGTGGCGCTCTCACGCTCCCTGAAGGCCGCGCGCGAACTGAACACGCCGCTGCACCAGCTGGCGCGCGAGGCGCTGTCTCAAGGGGTGGTGGAGGCGGTGAAGGTGGCCTACTTCGGCGCGGCCACGCTGGCCATGCGCAAGGCCATCCACGAGGGCGACCACGAGGAGGGCGTGCAGCTCATCGGGCAGTCGCAAGGACTGGTGCACGACGTGGCCTCGGTGGACGACATCGTGCAGCGCGTCTTGGCTGAAGCCGCCGACCTGCGCCGGCGGCTGGCCGGGCTGTGAGGCCCGGCCGGCTCGATCACTCGTCCGAGCCACCCATGCCGAACAGCGACAGCAAGGCGGTGAAGAGGTTGTAGATCGTCAGGTACAGGCCCACGGTGGCCAGGATGTAGTTGGTCTCGCCACCGTTGACGATGCGCTGCGTCTCGAAGAGGATCATGCCGCACATCAGCAGCACGACCATGCCCGACACCGCCAGGCTCAGCGCGGGCAGCTCGAAGAAGTAGGCACCCAGGCTGAGGGCGAAGGCCACCAGCATGCCGACCATCAGGAAGCGGCCCATGAAGCTGAAGTCGCGCTTGGTGGTCAGGGCCACGGCCGACAGGCCCAGGAAAGCCACCGCGGTGGCGCCCAGGGCGTTGGCGACCACGCTGGGGCCTTGCGGCAAGGCCAGCACGGCGTTGAGCAGGGGGCCCAGGGTGTAGCCCAGGAAGCCGGTGAAGGCGAACACCGCCACCAGGCCTTGCGCCGAGTGCGCCGTCTTGTTGACCCAGAACATCAGGCCGAAGAAGCCGGCCAGCGTCAGGATCAGGCCCGGCGAGGGCAGGTTCAGGCTCATGGCCACGCCCGCCACCGCGGCGCTGAAAGCCAGGGTCAGGCCCAGCAGGCCGTAGGTGTTGCGCAGGACCTTGCGGCTGGCATCGGAGACGTGGCCGGCGCCCGCGTGCGTGGCGCGCAGGGTGCGGACCGAGGTGGAGTCGTCGGACATGGTGGGACCTTTCAATCAAAGAGAGTCGAGGACACGTTGAATCTAGGCCCAACGGCTTTGCGTGTAAATTCGATATATCAACGCGAACATTTCGGGAATCTCGATGAATTACAAGCACCTGCTGTACTTCTGGACCGTGGCCCGCCTGGGCGGCGTCGTCAAAGCCGGCGAGCACCTGCACGTCACGCCGCAAACCATCAGCGGCCAGATCCAGCTGCTGGAAGACCACTTCGGCCGCCCCCTGTTCAAGAAGAAGGGCCGCCAGCTGGCGCTCACCGACACGGGTGAGCTGGCCTTCAGCTACGCGCAGGACATCTTCAACCTGGGGGCCGAGCTGGACCAGGTGGTGCGCCAGCCCAAGGGCGCGGCGCGTCCGCTGGAGCTGCGCGTGGGCATCGCCGACGCCGTCCCCAAGATGGTGACCTGCCACCTGCTGGAGCCCGCCTTGCAGCGCGAGCAGCCCTTCAAGATCATCTGCCGCGAAGGCAAGCTCGACAGCCTGCTGGCCGAGCTGGCGGTGCACCGGCTGGACCTGGTCCTGTCGGACACGCCCCTGCCGCCGGCCCTCAGCGTGAACGCCTTCAACCACCGCCTGGGCGGCTCCTCCGTGGGCTTTTACGCCTCGCATGAGCTGGCCGCGCGCATCCAGGCGCCCTTCCCGCAGGGCCTGGACGACGCGCCCATGCTGATGCCCGGCAGCGATTCGGCCCTGGGCGTGCGCCTGGCGCAGTGGCTGGGGCGCCAGAAGCTGCGCCCGCGCGTGGTCAGCGAGGTCGATGACGGCGCGCTGGCCAAGGAGCTGGGCAAGAACGGCCACGGTGTCTTCCTGGCGCCCATGGTGCTGGACGAAGAGGTGCGCCACCAGTACGGTGCGCAGCTGCTGGGTGAGGCCCCGGACCTGATCGAGGAGTTCTACGTGATCACGGTGGAGCGGCGCATCACCCACCCCGGCGTGGCCACCATCACCGAAGCGGCGCGCAAGGGCCTGTTCGCGGCCTGGAGCCGCTGAAGTGGCTGCGTGGTCGGTGGCGACCTGTTGGGCGACCTGTTGGGCATCCTGTTAACCTCCGCCCCCATGACTGGATTGTTCGACCGCGAGCTGGCGCAGCTTCAAGCTGCGCACCTGGCTCGACACCGTCGGCAGGTGAGCCCCTTGGTAGGCCCCGCCGAACTCCGCGCAGGAGACGAGCCCCTGCGCGGCACCACCTACCTGATCGACGGGCGCGAACGCCTGTCTTTCGGCAGCAACGACTACCTCGGCCTGTCTCAGCACCCGGCCTTGCTGGCCGCCGCGCACGAGGCCATCAACCGCCACGGCGTGGGGGCCACGGCCTCGCCCCTGGTGTGCGGGCACAGCCCCGAGCACGAGGCGCTGGAGGCCGAGCTGGCTGCGCGCGTGGGGCTGCCGCGGGCGCTGTATTTCTACGCGGGCTACGCGGCCAACGTGGGCGCCATCCCGGCGCTGGTAGGCCGGGGCGACGCGGTGTTCTCCGACGCGCTCAACCACGCCTGCCTGATCGACGGCATCCGCCTGTCTCGCGCGGAGCTGCACGTGGTGCCGCACGCCGACCTGGGCGCACTGGAGCGGGCGCTGCAGGCGAGCACGGCGCGGCGCAAGCTGGTGGTCACCGACGCCGTCTTCAGCATGGACGGCAACGTGGCCGACGTCCCCGCCTTGCTCGAACTCTGCGAGCGCCACGACGCCTGGCTGATGATCGACGATGCCCATGGCTTCGGGGTGCTGGGCGCGCACGGCGAGGGCACGCTGGCACACCACGGCATCACGGGCTGCGACGGCGTGGCCCCCGCGTGGCGCGGGCGGCTCGACCGGCTCATCTACATGGCCACGCTGGGCAAGGCCGCGGGCGTGGCCGGGGCCTTCGTGGCCGGTGAGCCGTCCATGGTCGAGTGGGTGATGCAGAAGGCGCGCACCTACATGTTCGCCACCGCGGCGCCGGCCATGGTGGCCGCGCCCTTGCGCGCCGCCCTGCGCGTGATGCACGACGAGCCCCAGCGCCGCCAGCACCTGTGCGCCCTGCGCCAGCGCCTGCGTGACGGCGTGGCCGCCGCGAAGCTGCCCTGGACGCTGATGCCCTCCGAGACGGCCATCCAGCCCCTGCTCATCGGGCGCAACGAGGACGCGCTGGCCGTGATGGCCCGCCTGGACGAACAGGGCGTGTGGGTGCCGGCCATCCGCCCGCCCACGGTGCCCGAGGGCACGGCGCGGCTGCGGATCTCGTTGTCGGCGGCGCACACGCTGGAGCAGGTCGACCGCCTGTGCGGTGCGCTGGCTCAGGCCTGATCGAACAGGTGGCGGCGGTTGAGCCGCAGCATGACCTGCCCCCGCGGCAAGGCGGCCACCACCTTGTGATCGGGTCCGGTGGTGTCGGTGGATTGCGTCATCAGGTAGGGGGTGCCGTCTTCGCGCAGCAGGCTGCTGACCAGGGGCGTGTCGGCCGCCTGACCGCGACGCAGCACCACGGCGGTGTCCCCGTTGCGCAGCTTCACGAAGGTGCCTGGCGGGTAGATGCCCACCGCTTGCACGATGGCACCGACGTAGGGGTTGGCTGAGCCGCCGGCGCTGCTTTGCAACTCGCGCGCGGCCACGTTGACCGCGATGGCGGCGCGGGTGGCGCGGGGGCTGAGCTTGGCCAGGTAGACGTCGGCGTAATGCACCAGGCAGGCCAGCGGGCTGATGCCGCTGCGGTCGGCGGGCAGGGCGTGTCCACCGAGGGTGACGTGGTGGTGCGCCACGGTGTGCAGCACCTCGGCATCGGTGACCCCGGCGGCCTTCAGCAGGGCGCGTCCGCGCTCGGGGTGGTGGTCGATCTCCTGGCGCTGCTTGAGCGTGGGGGGCGTGGCCTGGCGCACCAGGGCGTCCTGCAGGTCCAGCATGGCGATGTTCATCGTCAGCGCGGCTCGAACCAGCACCTGGCGTTCGCGCAACGACCAGCCCAGGCGCTGAGCCGCCAGCGCGGCCACGAAGGCGGTTTGCAGCGAGTGGGCCACTGCGTAGCCCGCGATCTCCTCGCCGTGGATCACCTCGAAGAGGCTGGCTTCGGGCGTGGCGTCCACCGCCTGCAGGACGACCTCGCAGGCGGCGTCGAGCTCGGCGGGGAAGGTGGGCTCACCGGGTTGTCGCAGCAGCCTGGCCAGCCGGGCGTGGACGCCGTGCCAGACCGAAAACGGGTCCGGTGCGGCGGGGTCGTGCCAGGCGGTGCTGCTCATCGTGCCGATGTTGCCAGGGTGCGCGGGGATGCGCCACGCCTGGCGAGGCGCGCGGGGCTCAGGCGTGCGGGTTCAGCAACACCTCGGCGCGCAGCGAATGGGGATAGGCCTGCGTGATGTGGACGTCGATGAGCTGGCCAATGAGTCGCTCGCGCAGGGCCTGGGTGGGGCCGGCGGCGAAGTTGACGATGCGGTTGCACTCGGTGCGGCCCATCAACTCGGACGGGTCCTTGCGGCTGGGGCCTTCGACCAGGATCTTCTGCGTGGTGCCCACCAGCGCCTGGCTGTAGCGCAGCACGTTGGACTCCAGGTAGGCCTGCAGGGTTTGCAGGCGCTTGAGCTTGACCTCGTGCGGCGTGGTGTCTTCGAGCGCGGCCGCGGGCGTGCCCGGGCGGGCGCTGAAGATGAAGCTGAAGGAGGCGTCGAACTCGATGTCGGTGGCCAGCTTCATGAGCTTGTCGAAGTCTTCGTCCGTCTCGCCGGGGAAGCCCACGATGAAGTCGGTGGACAGGCGGATGTCGGGGCGCACAGCGCGCAGCTTGCGGATGGTGCTCTTGTATTCGAGCACCGTGTAGCCGCGCTTCATGGCCATGAGGATGCGGTCCGAGCCGTGCTGCACGGGCAGGTGCACGTGGTTGACCAACTTGTTGGTCTTGCCGTAGACGTCGATGAGGCGCTGGCTGAACTCGTTGGGGTGGCTGGTGGTGAAGCGGATGCGCTCGATGCCGGGGATCTCGGCGACGTACTCCAGCAGCATGGCGAAGTCGGCGATCTCGGCGGTGTCCCCCATGCGACCACGGAAGCCATTGACGTTCTGGCCCAGCAGCGTGACCTCTTTGACGCCCTGGTCGGCCAGGTCGGCGACCTCGGTCAGCACGTCGTCAAACGGGCGCGAGACCTCTTCGCCGCGGGTGTAGGGCACCACGCAGTAGCTGCAGTACTTCGAGCAGCCTTCCATGATGGAGACGAAGGCCGAGGCACCGTCCTTGCGGGGCGGGGGCAGGTGGTCGAATTTCTCGATCTCGGGGAAGCTGATGTCGACCTGCGGACGCTGCTGCTGGCGGCGCTTCTCGAGCATGGCGGGCAGGCGGTGCAGGGTTTGCGGACCGAAGACGACGTCCACGTAAGGCGCGCGCTCGATGATGGCCGCGCCTTCCTGGCTGGCCACGCAGCCGCCCACGCCGATCATCACGCCCTTGTCTTTGAGGTGCTTGACGCGGCCCAGGTCGGAGAACACCTTCTCTTGTGCCTTCTCGCGGATCGAGCAGGTGTTGAAGAGGATGAGGTCGGCCTCTTCGGGGTCGCTGGTGGGCACGTAGCCCTTGGCCGCGTTCATGACGTCGGACATCTTGTCCGAGTCGTACTCGTTCATCTGGCAGCCGTAGGTCTTGATGTAGACCTTCTTTTGGGGTTGGTCGGCGTCGGCTGGCGGGTGCAGGGGGGCGTGAGGGGCTTGGGGGACTTGGGACATGGTGTTCAGGGCTTGGCCCAGCTCTGCGAGATCGGGTCGAAGGACCAGGTGGCGGCTTCTTCGCGGGTGGTGGGCCAGCGGCGTGCGGCTTCTTGTGGGGTCAGCAGCCAGACGTCCAGGATCAGGCCGGATGGGGCGTCGAGCGAGTAGTTCACGACGTGGGTCTGGCCGCTGAGCGTGCCGGACATCACCAGGGTGTTGCTCTGGCCGCGGATGCGCGTGGCGGGAGACAGGCGGGTGGCCACCTTGCCGTTGAGCACGACCTCGGGCGGCAGGCCGAAAGTCATTTCGCCTCGCAGCGTGGTCGCCGGGATGGGCACGGGGCGCGAGGCTTGCGCGTGTGCGGCCACGGGCGCCAGCGCGACCAGGCTGGACAGAACCGGGGCGCCGAGCAGGGCGAAGGCCGAGCCGATGAAGGCGCCAGAGAAGGCACCAGAGAAGGCATTCTTGGCGGCTCGGCGGGTGGGGTGACAGCGGGGCATGGTGTTGATCCAGGGGCTGCGTGAGGGGCGTTGATTCTAGCTGGCGACGTCGAGTTGGGCCAGTCGCTCGGGCGTGCCGACGTCCGTCCATTCGCCCAGGTGGGTCCGCCCGCTCAGGCGGCCGGTGTCGATGGCGCGGTCGAAACACGGGCGCAGCGCCGCCTTCTGTCCCGGGGTCACCCCGTCGACCATGCCCGGGCGGTACAGGCCGATGGTGGAGTAGGTGAAGGTGGGGGCGCCCGCCGGGGCGCGAGCTTTGTGGTGGACGCGACCGGCGGCGTCGAGCGCGAAGTCGCCCTGCGGCACGTGGGCCGGGTTGGGCACCAGCCAGAGGTGGGCCAGGTCGCGGGCGGTGCGCTCGTCGAGGCCGTCGGCGAAGGCGCGCGCCACGTCGGCGTCAAAGTGAAAGCCGGGCACGAACACGTCACCGGCCAGCACCCAGAAGGCGCGCTCGCCGCCCGGGGCCTGGGCCAGCAGCGGCAGGGCCTGGGCGATGCCACCGGCCGTCTCCAGCGCGCCGCCGTGGTCGGCCCGCTCGTGCGAGTAGCGGATGCGCAGGCCCCAGCGGCTGCCGTCTCCCAGGGCGGGCTCGAACTGTTCTTCCAGGTGGGCGGTGTTGATGACGACGTCGCGCACGCCGTCGCGGGCCAGGGCCTCCAGGTGCCACACGATGAGCGGCTTGCCGCGCACGGCCAGCAGGGGCTTGGGGCAGGTGTCGGTGAGCGGGCGCATGCGCTCGCCGCGGCCGGCGGCCAGGATCAGCGCGGGGAGGTTGGCGGGGGGGCGGGCGGGGCTCATGCGGCCTCGGCGGCGAAGGCCACCACGTGGCTGAGGTCCAGGCGGATGCCGATGGACTCGCCGATGGCGTGGTCGTGGTGGGAGGGCACGGTCGACAGCACCTCGGTGCCATCGGCCAGGGCCAGGGTGTAGAGGAATTCGGCGCCCTTGAAGGCCTTGTGCACCACGCGGGCCTGGATCGGGCTGGCGTCGTCGTGGATGACGTCGTCGGGGCGCATGAGCACGTCCACGCGGGTGCCGGCGGCGAAGGGCAGGGTGTCGTCGGTGGGGAAGGTGGCGGCCAGGCCGGTGACGGGGCCGAGTTGCAGCTGCAGCCGGTGGGCGTCGAGCACGGTGGCCGGCACGAAGGCGCCTTGGCCGACGAAGTTGGCCACGCGCCGGTTGGCCGGCTGGTGGTAGAGCGCGTAGGCCGTGTCCCACTGTTGCAGGCGGCCGTCGGCCAGCACGCCGATGACGTCGGCCATGGCGAAGGCCTCGTGCTGGTCGTGGGTGACGAGCACGGCGGTGGTCTGCGTGGCCTTGAGGATGTCGCGCACCTCGCCGGCCAGGCGTTCGCGCAGGGCCACGTCGAGGTTGGAGAAGGGCTCGTCGAGCAGCAGCACGGCGGGCTGGGGCGCCAGGGCACGGGCCAGGGCCACGCGCTGCTGCTGGCCACCCGAGAGCTCGTGCGGGTAGCGGCTGCCGGCGTGGGCCAGGCCCACGGTGTCCAGCATCTCCTGGACGCGTTGGGTGGCGTCGGCTCGCCCGCGCAGGCCGAAGCCGATGTTTTGCGCCACCGTCAGGTGCGGGAAGAGGGCGTAGTCCTGGAAGACCATGCCGATGCGCCGCTGCTCGGGGGGCAACACGCGGGTGGGCTCGCTGAGCAGGCGCGCGTCCAGGGTGATGCGCCCCGCCGTGATCGGCTCGAAGCCGGCGAGGGCCCGCAGCACCGAGGTCTTGCCGCAGCCCGAGGGGCCCAGCAGGCAGGCGATGGCGCCGCGGGGCAGCGAGAAGCTCAGGCTGTCCACGATGGCCTTGTGGCCGTAGCGCAGGGCCAGGTCCTGCACCACCAGCCACGGCGGACCCTGTGGTGGCGCGGGGGTGTGGTGGTGGTCGGGCAAGGCGGGCATGGCAGGGGGCTCGGGGCGTCTGAGGGCGGCTGTCGTGAAAGGTCCGGGTAGCGATGATAATTCTCACTTACATCATGACCCTGTCTGCCCCGACTTCTCCGACTTCTCCGCCCGCCCGCTCCGGCATCCGCGCCCGCACGTCCTCGCGGTGGCTGGTCGCGCTGGCCTTGCTCGTGGGCGGCCTGGTGGCCTTGCCGGTGCTGGCGGTGCTGGCGCAGGTGCTGTCGACCGACACGGGCGACACCTGGTCGCACCTGGCCAGCACGGTCCTGCCGGACTACATCTGGTCGACCCTGTGGCTGTGCCTCGGCGTGGGCCTGGGCACGGCGAGCATGGGCGTGGGCGCGGCCTGGCTGGTCACGCGCTACGAGTTCCCCCTGCGCGGCACGCTGGAGTGGGCGCTGGTGCTGCCGCTGGCGGTGCCCGGCTACGTGATGGCCTACACCTACACCGACCTGCTGCAGTTCGTGGGCCCGGTGCAAACGGCGCTGCGCGAGTCCTTCGGCTGGGGCCGCGCCGACTACTGGTTCCCCGACGTGCGCTCGCTGGGCGGCGCGGTGGTGCTGTTCTCGCTGGTGCTCTACCCCTACGTTTACATGCTGGCGCGCACGGCCTTCCTGGAGCGCGCCGGCGGCATGCTGGAGGTGGGGCGCGTGCTGGGGCTGGGGCCGTGGGGCAGCTTCTTTCGGGTGTCGCTGCCGCTGGCGCGACCGGCCATCGCCGCGGGCGTGTCCCTGGCCCTGATGGAGACCCTGGCTGACTTCGGCGCCGTGTCCTACTTCGGCGTGCAGACCTTCACCACCGGCATCTACCGCGCCTGGTTTTCGCTGGGCGACCGGGTGGCGGCGGCGCAGCTGGCCTCGGCCCTGCTGGGCTTCGTCATCCTGGTGCTGGCCTTCGAGCGCCTCTCGCGCGGGCGGGCGCGTTTCCATGACACCACCTTGCGGCGCTCGCGCGTGATGGCCATCCGCGTGGGGGGCTGGCGCGCCGCCCTGGCCGTGCTGGCCTGCCTGATCCCGATGGTGGCCGGCTTCCTGCTGCCCGCGGGCATCTTGCTGCACATGTCGCTCAGCCAGGGCGACGCGCAGTTCGGCCCGCGCTTCATCGAGCTGGCGCGCAACAGCGTGACCGTCTCCGGCCTGACGGCCTTCATCGCCGTGATGCTGGCCTTGTTGCTGGCCTACGCCGCGCGCCTGCAGCCGCACTGGCTGGTGCGCACCACGCACCGCCTGGGCGGCCTGGGCTACGCCTTGCCCGGCACCGTGATCGCCGTGGGCGTGTTGATCCCGGTCACGCGGGTGGACAACGTGCTGACGACCTGGATGGAGCAGGCCGTGGGCTGGCAGGGTGGGCTGGTGCTGACCGGCGGCATCGTCGGGCTGGTGTACGCCTGCGTGGTGCGCTTCCTGACGCCGGCGGTGCAGTCCATCGACGCGGGCCTGCTCAAGGTCACGCCCAACATGGACCACGCCGCGCGCAGCCTGGGCCTGACGCCGCTGGGGGCCTTGCGCCGCGTGCACTTCCCGCTGCTGCGGGGCAGTTTGCTGACGGCCTTGCTGCTGGTCTTCATCGACGTGATGAAGGAGCTGCCGGCCACGCTGGTGATGCGCCCGTTCAACTTCGACACCCTGGCCACGCAGGCTTACACGCTGGCGTCGGACGAGCGGCTGGCCGAGGCCTCGACCGCGGCGCTGACCATCGTGGTGGTGGGGCTGCTGCCCCTGATCGTGCTGTCGCGCGAGATCGCGCGCAGCCGGCTGCCGGGCGGTGGGCGCTGAGCCCCGCCGCCCCACTCAACTCAGCTCAACTCAACGCCAGCCGGCGCGGTCGTACAGCTTCTGCGCCTTGGCGGCGTTCCTGGCCAGCTCACCCACGTTGATGGCGTCTGACTTGAACGTGCCCAGCTGCTTGAGGGCCGGGTTCTCCAGCTTCACCGACGCCACGGCGGGCCACTCGTTGTTGCCGTCGGCAAAGTAAGCCTGGGCCTGGTCGCTGCTGAGGTACTCCAGGAACTTCACCGCCGCGGCCTTGTTGGGCGCGGTCTTGATGATGCCCGCGCCCGAGACGTTGATGTGCGTGCCCCAGGTCTGCTGGTTGGGCCAGACCACGCCGAGCGCCGCCACCACCTTCTGGTCCTCCGGCTTGGTCGAGCGCATCAGGCGCGCCAGGTAATAGCTGTTGGAGATGGTCACGCCGCACTCGCCCGCGGCCACGGCCTTGAGCTGGTCCGTGTCGCCGCCCTTGGGTGCGCGGGCGAAGTTCTGCACCAGGCCACGCGCCCAGGCTTCGGCCTGCGGCTCGCCCTGGTGGGCGATGAAGGCGCCGCCCAGCGACAGGTTGTAGGGGTGCGAGCCCGAGCGCACGCACACCTGGCCCTTCAGGCGCGGGTGGGCGAGGTCGCCGTAGCTTTGCACCCACTCGGCTTTCACGGCCGACTTGTTGTAGGCGATCAGGCGGGCGCGCGTGGAGAACGCGATCCAGTTGGGCGTGCGCAGCTTGGCCGGGATGCGCTGGGCCAGCACCTTGGAGTCGATGGGCGCGAACAGGCCGGCCTGGTCGGCGACTTCCAGGCGCGCCGCGTCCACCGTGATCAGGATGTCGGCGGGCGACTTGGCGCCCTCGTTCTTGAGGCGCTCCAGCAATTCGTCTTCCTTGCCGTCCAGGCGGTTGACCTTGATGCCGGTGAGCTTGGTGAAGTTGGCGTACAGGGCCTCGTCCGTCTGGTAATGGCGGGCCGAGTAGATGTTGAGTTCCGGGTCGGCGGCCTGGGCCGGTGCGGCGGCGGCCAGCGCCAGCAGGGTCAGGGCAGACAGTCGGGTCAGACGGGAAACCATGGAGCGCATTCCTGTGTCGGTGAAAAAAAGGCCCGCGGACCCAGGAGGGAGCGCGGACCAATACGATAACAAGAATGATTAGCATTTGCGCAACGGTGGCGCAAATCCCTGATCCAGATCAGGGGCGGGGATCAGGCCTGTGCCGTGCGCTGCAGGCCGAAGCGGTTGGCGCGTCGGAAGGTGCCGAAGTCGTTGAAGCGCACGCCGACCTCGCGCATCACCCGGTGGGCGATGGCGGCGTTCCACTGGCGCACGTAGAAGGGCTCTTTCACCGCGAAGTGGTGGATGGCGTGCGTGCTGCCGAAGTTGAAGCAGAACAGCTGCATCGGCATCAGCCACCAGGGGTTGAGCACCTGGCACTGCTGCATGGCGTTGCGGGCCTCCACGTCACCGTAGTAGTGCATGTTCGAGCTGATGAAATGCAAGCAGAAGGTGCGCAGCAGGCAGGGCAGGGCGTAGACCACGCCGAAGATGTCCAGGTAGGACATCGCCGCGGGCGTCCACTGCGGCCAGGGGATGTCCACACCCAGCAGGGGCGCGGCGAACATCACCGCGTGCAGCACCACCCAGCCGTGGAACAGGGCGTAGTACAGCTGGCCGATGGGCACGTAGGCCAGGGTCTGCTCGGCGGCCATCTTCAGGGCCTCCTGGCGGCTGGCGGGCTTTTGCGACTTGATGTACTGGGCGGTGGCGCGGCGCATCTCGTTGGGGCGCAGGAACACCGACAGCATGTTGTCGCCCGTCATCAGCAGGCGGCGCAGGCCCCAGGGCGTGCCGTTGGTGATGCCGCGCTCCTCCAGGTCGGAGGCCGTGCCCGAGAACTTGTGGTGGTGCAGGTGCAGCTTGCGGCGCACGAAGGGGCTCACGGTGGAGGCGCGCGCCAGCCAGCCCACGGCCAGCATCAGGCTGTTCGCCCAGGGCTTGCTGCGGAAGTACATCTGGTGGATGAGGTCGTGCTCCAGCTCGTGGATGAACGACGCGAAGATGGCCGTGACCGGCACGCACACCCACCAGGGGATGGCGCCGTCGACGTAGAGCCAGCCGCTGGCGATCATGCCCAGCAGCGAGGCGACCATGATGGTGGCGCCGATGGCGTCCTGGTGGCGCAGCCAGGGGTGGCGCGCGCGCAGGTCCTCGCCGGCCTTCAGCACCACGCTGCGGACGTGTTCGGACTTCTGTGCGTCGGTCATGCGGTGGACAGCGACGGGCTGACCGGGCTTGTTCTTGCTCATGGGCTCCTCGGAACGTTGTTCGGGTGTCGAGGCCAGAGCGTAACGAGGCGGGCCCCGCAGGCGTGAGGGGCAGGCGGGCCGAAAACCTGTCAATTCGGGCCAGGTGGCGTGTCAGCCGGCGCGCCTGAGCCGGCCGCGAACCGCTCCCGCCAGGCCTTGGGCGAGCAGCCCGTCCACTTGCCGAAGGCCCGCGCGAAGTTGGCCGGGTCGCTGTAGCCCACGGCCTCGGCCACCTGCTTGATGGCCAGCTTCGGGTTGCCCAGCAGGCGCATCGCATCGCGCTGTCGGATTTCGTCGAGCAGGGCCTGAAAGCTCGTGCCTTCGTCCTGCAGGCGGCGCTTGAGGGTGCGCTCGGAGGTGTGCATGGCCTGGGCCACGTCGCCGACCTCGGGGTAGCGCCCGCCCTGGCAGACCAGGCGCTGCAGCACCTGGCCGCGCGTGCCACTGGCCGCGGCCTGGCGCGTCATTTCCTGCTCGCAGCGCTCGATGGCCAGCTGCACGCTGACCGGGTCGGCCGTGGCGATGGGCTCGTCGAGCATGCTCGCCGGGAAGCGGATCTCCACGGCCTTCTGCCCGAAGTGAAAGGGCGGCAGGCGGTCGCGGTAGCGGGCGTAGGCGGCGGGCTCTGCGTGCGGCACGCCGATTTCGCTGATCCAGCCGCTCACCCCCGGATCCAGCCCGAGCACCTTGGCAAACAGGCTGCACAGCTCCACCACCACCAGGTCCATGATGAAGTCGCGAAAGGGGCCGAGCGGCAGCGTTTCGTGCAGCTCGATGACCACCTGGCCGCCCGACACCGACATCGAGTTGGTGAAAGCCGGCACCCGCGCGCGAAAGTAGCGTTCGCTGAACTCGATGGCTTCGCGCAGCGTGGCGCAGCTGATCAGGCCGAAGCCCACGAAGCCGTGCTTGGTGACCTGGCTGCGCAGCCCCAGCTCGTAGGCCAGACCATGGTCGGCGTCCAGGCGCCGGGCGTTGGCCAGCAGCACCGCGTACTGCCAGGCGCCGATCTGCGCGCGCTGGTCCTGAAGCTGCTCGCGCGTGAGTTGCGAGCCGGCGAGCACGTCGCTGTCGCGGTGGCCGCGCTCGATCATCAGCACCAGCAGCGACAAGGCGTAGCTGGCGGGCAGGGTGGCTGCGGTCGCGGCGGCGGAGGGGGGGAGGGGGGTGAACTGCGGCATCAACGTCGTCGTGCGGACATCCAGGAGGTCGTCGCACGCGAGGGTACCGCGAACCGCCGGGCGTGTCCCCGTCAGGGGCGTGCGGTCAGCCTGACGCCCCCGTGGTCCCTTGCGCCAACCACGCCAGCAGGGCCGCATCCTGCAGGGGGCGCGCGAACAGCCAGCCCTGGCCTTCGTCGCAGCCCAGGCTCAGCAGCAAATCGCGCTGGGAGGCGGTCTCCACGCCCTCGGCGATCACCCGCATGCCCAGCAGGTGACCCAGCTGGATCACCATGCGGGCGATGCGGCTGTCGTGTTCGATCTCGGCGATGAAGCTGCGGTCGATCTTGAGCCGGTCGGCCTTGAGGTGGCGCAGCACGCTCAGCGATGAAAAGCCCGTGCCGAAGTCGTCGATGGCCACCGTCAGGCCCAGGGCGCGGATGTCTTCCAGGCGCTGCTCGATGAGCGAGAGGTCGTCGGCGGCCATCGACTCGGTGATCTCCAGCTCGATGGCGTCGCGGCGCACCCCGGTCTCGGTCAGCGTGTGCGCCAGCAAGGGCACGAAGTCGGGCTCGCGCAGTTGCGCGTGCGACACGTTGATGGCCATCGTCAGCTGGGTGTGACCGGCCTCGTGCAGCTCGCGCAGCTGGGTGCAGGCGCGGTGGGTGACGAAGTTGCCCAGCACCATCATCAAGCCGGCCTGTTCGGCCAGGGGGATGAAGCGGTCAGGAGGCACCAGGGTGCCGTCGGGCTGGCGCCAGCGCAGCAAGGCCTCCAGGCCCAGCACGCGTCCGCTGGCCAGCTCCACCTTGGGCTGGTAGACGGTGAACAGCTGCGTGGAGCCGGCGGCCGCGCGCAGGCTGTCGAGCAGCAGCATGCGCGAGCGCACGTCCTGGCCCATCTCCTGAGAGAAGTAGCAGGCCGTGCCGCGTCGGCTGAGCTTGGCCCGCTTGAGCGCCAGGTGGGCGTCTTTGAGCAGGTCGGCACCGCGCTCGGCGTGCTCGTTCAGGCGCACCAGCCCCATGGTCGACGACAGCCGCACCGACTGCCCCTGAACCGTGAACGCCCCATCGAAGAGCGCCAGCAGGCGGTCGGCGTCCACCTCGCGGGCGGGGCCCAGCACACCGAACACATCGGCCCCCAGGCGCGCCAGCGCAGACGACGCACCCAGCCGCTCGCGCAGCCGCCCCGAGACGGCGCGCAACACCGCGTCGCCAAAGCCGTGGCCGAGCATGTCGTTGATGGCCGCGAAGCCGTCGATGTCCAGCACCGCCAGCGTCATGGGCTCGCTGCTGACCGGTGGCGCCGACAGCGTCTGCAGCATCTGGTTGAGGTTGGGGATGTGCAGCAGCGGGTCCACGTAGGCCTGGTCCACCAACTGCCCGTACAGCAGCACGTTCTCGAAGCCCGCCGACATGCTGGAGCAAAACACCTCCACCAGGTGCCGGTCCAGCGCCCGCAGCGCGTCCGGGTGGTCCACGAAGGCCGCCAGGCCGCGCCCGTCTGAGGTCGAGAAGTACAGCGCCAGGCCTTCTTCGAAGTGACTGCGGCGCTCGTTGAGGCAGCGCTCGAGCACCTGCTGCACGCGCGGCAGGCCCAGGTCCGACAGCGGCCTCTGGATGAGCTCGCCGTAACGCCCCGCCGCGGCGATCACCCGGGCCGGGTCGTCGCGCCCTTGCAGGCCAGCCTGCGCGCAGATCAAGCCCTCGGGCTGGATGCCCAACAGGGCGCACAGCTGGCTGACCACGCCTTGCGCAAACAGGTGCATGCCGTGCAGCTTGCTGAGCTCGGTGCTGGCGCGCACCACCATCTCCAGGCCTCGACGCGTTTGCTCGTGGGCGCGCATCTGGCGGTACACGCGCACGGCCACCATCAAGCTGGTGAACAAGCGCACGCGGGTCAGCTCCGACTTGGTTCGGTAGTCGTTGATGTCGTAGTGGCGGATGGTGTCGAGTTCCGGTGCGTACCCGGGCTGCCCCGTGCGCAGGATGATGCGAACCGCCTCGCGGTGCAGGCGCTGGCGCACGTCCTGCACCAGCTGGATCCCGGCGTCATCGGACTCCATGACCACATCGAGCAGGATCACGGCCAGGTCCTCGTGGCGCTCCACCAGCGCGATCGCCTCCTGGCGCGAGTGCGCGTGAATCAGCCGCAGCGCCCGACCTTCGATGCTCAGGTCTCGCAACGCCATCTCCGTGGCGCGGTGCACGTCGGCGTCGTCGTCGACGATGAGGATCTCCCACGCCGCTGTCGGCCTGGCGGCGCGCTCGTCGGCCGACTCGGGCTCGTCATCGAGCAGCACCAGCAGCTCGTCGGTGTCGTTCAGGCTCGGGGCGTCACTCATGGTCGGCCTTGGTGGACGCTTGGGGCGTCGGTGCGTGGAGCGGGAGTTCCATGGACACGGTGGTGCCCACCCCCACCGTGCTCTCGATGTTCACCGTGCCGCCCAGCAACTCCGTCACCAGCGAGTACACGATGTGCATGCCCAGGCCCGATCCACCCTTGCCCAGGCGGGTCGTGAAGAACGGGTCGAAGACACGCGGCAGGTGCTGAGGCTCGATGCCGCAGCCGTTGTCGGTGAGGGTCAGGCGCACCCGCTCGCCCGCCAGCAGCTCGCCGGCGATGCGCACCTGGGGCGAGGGCTGCCGCTCGAAGGCGTGCACCACCGCGTTGTTGATCACGTTCATCAGGACCTGACTCAGCGGGCCGGGGTGGCTGTCCATGCGCACCTGCGCCGGCAGCGACACGCTCAGCTCCACCCCGCCGCGCCGCAAGGTCGGGCTCAGCGTCAGGCTCAACTCGTGCACCAGCTCCCGCAGGTCGAACTCGCGCCGCTGGTGGCTGGACTGGTCCACCGCCACCTGCTTGAAGCCGCTGATCAGCTCCGCGGCGCGGCGCAGGTTGCGCTCCATCACCTCGATGCCTTCTTCCACCTCGCCCATGAAACGCGTCAGCGCCGACTTGCGCAGGCCCTCGGCGACCTCACCCGAAAAGCGCCGCCGCTGGTCGGCCAGGGTGCTGGCCACGATCACGGCGTTGCCAATCGGCGTGTTCAGCTCGTGCGCCATGCCCGCCACCAGCGACCCCAGCCCCGCGAGCTTCTCCGCGCGCACCAGCTCGGCCTGTGCGCGCTGCAGGCTCTCCAGGGCGCCTTGCAGCTCCTGCGTTCGCGCCGTCACCCGCGCTTCGAGCTCGCTGTTGAGGGCCTCCAGCGCCGCCTGCGCCTGCTGTTGCTCGGTCACATCGAAGTAGCTCGTCAGGATGTTGCCGCCCACCAGCGCCCCGCCCACCCGCATGGTGCGCACGCTGCCATCCTTGCAGCGCAACCGCACCTCGGTCTGGCGCAACTCCACGCCTTCGTGGATCACCCGGTGCAGGGCCGCGTCCCACAGCGCCTTGACGCCCGCGCGGTAGGCCGCATCGGGGTAAGCACGCTGCCACCAATCGTCCATCGTCGGCACGTCGTCCTTGTCGTAGCCCAGCACCTGGCTCCACTGCCGGTTGATGTCCAGCAGTCGGCCGTCCGGCGTGGTCAGCGCCAGCGGGATGGGCGCCAGCTCGAACAGGCGCCGAAAGCGCTGCTCGCTCGACTGCATGGCCTCGCTGGCGTGCAGCTGATCGGTCACGTCGCGCATCACCGACACGAAGCGCGGCGAGTCCTCCCGGTCGCCGTGCAGCAGCGGCGACAGCGCCACCTCGGCCGTGAACACCCCCTCGCCCGCGCGCAGGTGCTGCCACAGGAAACGCTGCGCCTGTTTGGACATCGCCCGCTCGATGTACTGGTTCGCCAGCGCCATCGAGTCCTGCCCGCCGGGTTGCGTCTCGGGCGACATGGCCGCCGGGTGCATGCCGATGAGCTGCTCGCGCGACAGGCCGTAGAGCCGCTGCGCCGCGGGGTTGCATTCGACGATGCGACCGCTGTCGACCAGCAACATGCCATCGTTGGCGCTCTCGACCATGGCGCGGAACTCGCGCAGCACCTCCTGCGCGTGCCCGCGCCGCTGTGCCAGCCGCTGCTCGCGGCGCCGAGCCAGGAGGTGGGTGAGCCCCGCCCCCAGCGCAAAGCCCGCCAGCCACACCAGCCAGTTCATGCGCGGCACCCCATGCCGGCGCAGGCGCGTGCCCCGAGGGCGCAGGGGCGTCTGAAGCGTTCGAGGCGTCTCGGTGAGCCGGGTGGGCGTCGCATGAACAAGGCGTCGGGCGGGTGAGCTGTCTGCAATATAGCGTTACAGCCGCCCCCCCGACCTCAGGGGATGCGCGCGATCGCCTTCCGGCCTTCGCGAGGCTAACCACCACCCGCCACCCACAGCCAACACCGCTCTCACCAGCCCAACGAGAAACGCCCCCTGCAGACTTCCATCTGCAGGGGGCGTGTGTGGGGTGGTGGCGCTTCACGGATTCGAACCGCGGACCTGTGGATTATGATTCCATCGCTCTAACCGACTGAGCTAAAGCGCCAACAAGACCAAGATTATATGACGGTTTTCCGCGGCTGCGCAAGCATTTTGTGACGCACCCGCCACGCCCTTGAAATCCGCTCCCCTGGCGCCATCTGCCAGCACGCTGTCAGTCATCCCCGCAAGAACCCCCGCAAGACACCCACACCATGAGCAAGCAAACCCTTTCCTTTCAGGCCGAAGTCAAGCAGCTGCTGCACCTGGTCACCCACTCCCTGTACTCCAACAAGGAGATCTTCCTGCGCGAGCTGATCTCCAACGCCTCGGACGCCTGTGACAAGCTGCGCTTCGAGGCCCTGGACCACGCCGAGTTCTACGAAGACGCCCCCAACCTCGACGTGCGCATCCTGGTCGACAAAGCCGCGCGCACGCTGACCATCCGCGACAACGGCATCGGCATGAGCGCGCAGGAGGCCATCGACCACCTCGGCACCATCGCCAAGTCCGGCACCAAGGACTTCATGGGCCGCCTGTCTGGCGACCAGCAAAAAGACGCCCAGCTCATCGGCCAGTTCGGCGTGGGCTTCTACAGCGGCTACATCGTGGCCGACCGCATCACCGTCGAGTCCCGCCGCGCCGGCCTGAGCGCCGAAGAAGGCGTGCGCTGGAGCAGCGAAGGCACCGGTGACTTCGAGGTCGACACCATCACCAAGCCCACCCGCGGCACCGACATCATCCTGCACCTGCGTGAAGGCGAAGACGAGTTCCTCTCGGCCTGGAAGCTGCGCGGCATCGTCAACAAATACTCCGACCACATCTCCCTGCCCATCCTCATGCAGAAGGAAGAGTGGGACGCCGAGAAGGGCGAGCAAGTCACCCTCGACACCTGGGACACCATCAACCAGGCCGCCGCGCTGTGGACGCGCAGCAAGTCCGACATCACCCAGGAACAGTACGACGACTTCTACAAGCAGATCAGCCACGACCAGGATGCCCCGCTGGCCCACACGCACAACCGCGTCGAAGGCCGCAGCGAGTACACCCAGCTGCTCTACGTGCCCGCCAAAGCGCCCTACGACCTGTGGAACCGCGACAAGAAGGGCGGCCTCAAGCTCTACGTCAAGCGCGTTTTCATCATGGACGACGCCGAGGCCCTGTTGCCCAGCTACCTGCGCTTCGTCAAGGGCGTGGTGGACTCGGCCGACCTGCCGCTCAACGTCTCGCGTGAGATCCTGCAGGAAAGCCGCGACGTCAAGGCCATCCGCGAAGGCTGCACCAAGCGCGTGCTGTCCATGCTGGAAGACCTGGCCAACCACGAAGACCAGGCCAAGCGCGACCAGTACGCCGCCTTCTGGAGCGAGTTCGGCAGCGTGCTGAAAGAAGGCATCGGCGAGGACTTCGCCAACCGCGAGCGCCTGGCCAAGCTGTTCCGTTTTGCCTCCACCGCGGTGGACGATGGCGCCAGCCAGTCGGTCAGCCTGGCCGATTACGTCGGTCGCATGAAGGACGGCCAGGAAGGCCTCTACGTCATCACCGCCGACACCATCACGGCCGCCAAGAACAGCCCGCAGCTGGAGCTCTTCAAGAAAAAGGGCATCGAGGTGCTGCTGCTGACCGACCGCGTCGACGAGTGGCTGCTCTCACACCTGCACGACTTCGAAGGCAAGCCCCTGCACAACGTCACCAAGGGCGCGGTGGACCTGGGTGCGCTGCAAGACGAGGCCGAGAAGAAGCAGGCCGAGGCCGCCGCCGAGAGCCTCAAGCCCTTGCTGGAGCGCCTCAAGGCCTCGCTGTCCGAGCGCGTCAAGGACGTGCGCGTCACCACCCGCCTGGTCGACTCACCCGCCTGCCTGGTCACCGAAGATGGCGACATCAGCGGCCACCTCGCGCGCCTGCTCAAGCAAGCCGGCCAGGCCGCGCCCGAGGTCAAGCCCGTGCTGGAGCTCAACCCGGAGCACAGCCTCGTCAAGAAGCTGGAAGCCAGCGAGCACTTCGACGACCTGGCCCACATCCTGGTTGACCAGGCTGTGCTGGCCGAAGGCGGGCAACTCGAAGATGCCGCCGCATACGTTCGCCGCGTCAATGCCCTGCTCGTGACGGCCGCCGTCTGAGCATGTCGCTGAGGGGCCCCGCCGCCTTCAGGGTGTGCGGGGCCTTTTTGCGTTCGGGCCGGCTCAGGTGGGTGTGACCAGCATGCGCAGCCAGTCGCTGGCGTGCATGGCGTTGTAGCGCACGCGGTAGAGCAGCTCGGCGCCGAGCGACTGCAGCGAGCTGTCCAGGTGCGTGCCCACCGTGTCGGGCGGCAGCTTCAGCCAGGCCTCGGCGTCCGGGCCGTCGCGCTCGATGACGGCGCCCGCCTTGGCGGCGATCTTCAGCATCGGGGCGTTTTCGCTCAACGCGTGGATCATCAGGTGGTGGGCGTGCTGGTTGCGAGCGTGCGTCACGGCGTGCATGAACAGGCGCAGGCCCAGGCCGCGCCCTCGCCCCGCCTCCAGCACCGACACCCCGAACTCCATGGCGCGACCGCGCGAGGAGCCATCGCCATGCGGGCCCTTGCCCGGCATGGCGGCCAGGTGCGCCACGGCCACCAGGTGCAGCTTGCTGTTGAAGATGCCGAAGACCTCGTCGCGCTTGAAGTCGATCGACGCCACGTAGTGCTGGATCTGCTCGGTCGTGGCTCGGTAGCCGAAGCGCAGGTAGCGGTCGTGTTCGTTGAGTTCGAGCAGGTGGTCGAGGATGCGATGGCGGTGGCGCGCGTGCAGGTCGCGGATGGGGATCCAGCCGTCCACCTGGCGGGCCGGGCGCGGGTCGGCTGCGCCGCCCGCGTCTGCCGCGGGGCGCAGTCCGAATCGGTCGAGCTGTCTGGGTGTCTTGGGTGCGGTCATGTCTGACCCCTTTCTTCGCCCTGGGCTGTGGCCGTCCTGCGTGTCATCGCAAGACTGTCGCCCGGGCACCTGGCTGCAATGTAGGGGAAAACCCTAGATCACTCAAGTGAAGGCGTCGATTCACCCTGTTTGGCGTCAACTTATTCACGCCGGGCCACCGGGCGCGGCGGGTTGCACGGGGCTTGCGTGAGCGCTGTGAAGTGCCATAGAATGTCGGACTCCCGTCTCGGTTGCCGGGGACTGGTTGTCTGCGTTGTTTTGCAGGCGGTCCAGGGATGTTGTCAGCGCCGTGGGTTGTCTGCCGTTTTGGTGGCGCCCGTGCTGGCACGAAAGCCGCCTGCGAGGCCACCAACTCTCCAAGAAGTGGCGCCAAGGGCAGCAGTCAACTGTTTTACTTCCTACTCAAGGAAACCTCATGAAGACCTTCAGCGCCAAGCCGGCCGAAGTGAAGCACGAGTGGTTTGTGATCGACGCCACCGACAAGGTGCTCGGACGAGTGGCCAGCGAAGTCGCTCTCCGTCTGCGCGGCAAGCACAAGGCCATTTACACGCCTCACGTGGACACCGGCGATTTCATCGTCATCGTCAACGCCGACAAGATCCGCGTCACTGGCACCAAGGCCACCGACAAGATTTATTACCGTCACTCGGGCTTCCCCGGCGGCATCTACGCCACGAAGTTCAAGGACATGCAAGCCAAGCACCCTGGCCGCGCCATCGAAAAGGCCGTCAAGGGCATGCTGCCCAAGGGTCCCCTGGGCTACGCCATGATCAAGAAGCTGAAGGTCTATGCAGGCAGTGAGCATCCGCACACCGCCCAGCAGCCCAAGGCCCTGGAAATCTGAGGAGCGGCCACATGATTGGTAACTGGAACTACGGCACCGGCCGTCGCAAGTCTTCCGTCGCCCGCGTCTTCATCAAGAAGGGCACCGGCCAGATCATCGTCAACGGCAAGCCTGTTGAGCAGTACTTCGGCCGTCAGACCTCCATCATGGTGGTCAAGCAGCCCCTGGTGCTGACCAACAACGCTGAAGCCTTCGACATCAAGGTCAACGTCCACGGTGGTGGCGAATCCGGTCAAGCCGGTGCTGTCCGTCACGGTGTGACCCGCGCCCTGATCGACTTCGACGCCGCCCTGAAGCCCGAACTGAGCCGCGCTGGTTTCGTCACCCGCGACGCCCGCGAAGTCGAGCGTAAGAAGGTCGGCCTGCACGGCGCCCGTCGCAGGAAGCAGTTCAGCAAGCGCTGATCGAGCCCTTGGCTGGCTGCTGCAACCTGGCACGCAGCCCGCCAACCCAACCCGCCCCTGGCTTCGGCCCCGGGCGGGTTTGTCATTGCGGGCGCCCACATTGTTCCTACAATGGCGCCTCATTTCGAAAGGTTGAAGATGATCAAGGTCGGCATCGTCGGCGGCACGGGCTACACCGGCGTGGAGCTCCTGCGCCTGCTGTCGCAGCACCCGCAGGTCCGCATCCAGGCCATCACCTCCCGCAAGGAGGCCGGCATGCCCGTCTCCGACATGTACCCCAGCCTGCGCGGGCACGTCGACCTGGCCTTCGTCACCCCCGATGACGCCAGGCTCACCGAGTGCGACGTCGTCTTCTTCGCCACCCCGCATGGCGTGGCCATGGCCCAGGCCCGCGAGCTGCTCGCCGCGGGCGTCAAGGTCATCGACCTGGCCGCCGACTTCCGCCTGCAGGACACCGCCGTGTTCGAGCAGTGGTACGGGATGCCCCACACCTGCCCCGACCTCCTCGCCGAGTCCGTCTACGGCCTGCCCGAACTCAACCGCGAGGCCATCCGCCAGGCGCGCGTCATCGGCAACCCGGGCTGCTACCCGACCTCTGTGCAGCTGGGCTTCGCGCCCCTGCTCAAGCACCAGCTGATCGAGCCCACCCACCTGATCGCCAACTGCGCTTCGGGCGTGTCGGGGGCCGGTCGCAAGGCCGAGGTCCACACCCTGTTGCCCGAAGCCGCCGACAACTTCAAGGCCTACGGCGTCAAGGGGCATCGCCACGGCCCCGAGATCAACCAGCAGCTGCGCCTCATTGCCGGCGACGACCGCGTCAACTGCCTGTTCGTGCCGCACCTGCTGCCCATCATCCGCGGCATCCACTCCACGCTGTACGCGCGCCTCAACGGCGCTGGACAGGCGGCCGACCTCCAGGCCACCTTCGAGGCCTTCTACCAAGGCGAGCGCTTCGTGGACGTCCTGCCCGCTGGCAGCGCCCCCGAGACCCGCAGCGTGCGCGCCTCCAACACGGTGCGCATCGCCGTGCACCGCCCGCAGCCCGACACCGTCATGGTGCTGGTCGTGGAAGACAACCTCACCAAGGGCGCCTCCGGTCAAGCCGTTCAGTGCATGAACCTCATGTGCGGCCTCGATGAGCACCTGGGGCTGACCGGCGTGCCCGTTCTGCCCTGATGCGTTGGCGACTGATCCGGCGGCGCCTGTCCATCAGCGCGCCGCGGGTGGCGATCCGCAGCCACTTGCCTTGGCCTGTGCGCTGGGCGCTGGTCGCCATCGCCCTGGGTTTCTCAGGGGCACTTGCCCTGTGGGCGTTCGAGTTCGGTCGAGGCCTGGCTGGCCTGGGGCAGGGCAGTCGCACCCTGGGCGAGCAACTGACCGAGCTTCGCCAGCAACTCGATGAGGCGCGCGGCGATCGCGATCAGGCCCAGGCCATCGCCAACTCCGCCGACAGCCTCATCAAGGCCGAGCGCGTCACACAACAGCGCCTGGCTGACCAGGTGCGTTTGCTGGAGACCGAGAACCAGGCCCTCAAGGCCGACCTGGGGTTTTTCGAGCGCCTGCTGCCCGCCTCAAACGACCCGGTCTCCATCCGCGGCCTGCACGTCGAGTTCGTCCCCGACGGTCCCTTGCGCTACCAGCTCCTGGTGATGCAGCAGGGCGCCCGGGGGCAGGCGGACTTCCGCGGCACCGTCGAGGTCACCATCAGTGGCACCCGCGACAGCCAACCCTGGGTGAGCAGTGGCCCCGCGGTGCGCCAGTCGATCCAGTTCCGCCAGTACCGCCGCATGGAGGGCCTGTTGCAGGCGCCTGCGGGGGTGGTGATCCGTCAGATCCAGGTCCGGGTGCTCGACGAGTCGGGTGCCGTCAAGGCCACGCAGTTGCAGCGCCTGTGACGCAAACCACGCCAGTCGCCGCCCCCACACCCGCCCAGGGCATTGACCGCGCCGGGCAACGGTGTAGGCTTGAGGGTTTGCGCCTGCAGCTGGCACGGCAGCTTCGCTGCTTGAGCGGCCCCCGATCCTGACCCCGAAAAAGCGGGACACCGGGCAAGGGGCACAGACCACGGACCACGGACCTAGACAAGGACCCACGCGATGTTTGGTTGGAAAAAGACCCCCCCCATCCGCACCCTCATCGGTGAGGGCACCGTCATCACCGGTGAAATCCGTTTCGCCGATGGCTTGCGCATCGACGGCGAGCTGCACGGCAACGTGCAGGCCATCGGGGATGGCCGCACCCTGCTGGTCATCAGCGACAAAGCCCGTGTGCATGGCAAGGTCAGGGCCGGCCATGTCATCATCAATGGGTCCGTCGAAGGGCCCGTCGTGGCCGATGAGTTGCTGGAGTTGCAGCCCAAGGCCCGCATCGTGGGCGACGTCAAGTACGAAGCCCTTGAAATGCACCAGGGCGCCACCATCGATGGTGAGTTGCGCGCCCTCAAATCGGACGCCAAGCCCGGCTTGAAGCTGGCGTCCATCACCCCGCCCACCGGGTCCGGCGAACGCGCCGCATCCTGATTTTTTGTTGATTGTTCGGAGCCCCCACCATGACCGCCGTCGCCGCCCAAGACACCGCCGCCACCTTCGCCTCTGACGTGCCGGCGCCCATCATCTTCACCGACGCCGCCGCTGGCAAGGTGGCCGAGCTGGTGGCCGAAGAAGGCAACCCCGACCTGAAGCTGCGCGTGTTCGTGCAAGGCGGCGGCTGCTCGGGCTTCCAGTACGGTTTCACCTTCGACGAAATCTCGAACGAAGACGACACCCACATGTCCAAGAACGGCGTCACCCTGCTGATCGACGCCATGAGCCTGCAGTACCTGATTGGCGCCGAGATCGACTACAAGGACGACCTCGAAGGCGCCCAGTTCGTCATCCGCAACCCCAACGCCCAGACCACCTGCGGCTGCGGCTCCAGCTTCTCGGTCTGAGCCCAGGCCCAGCTCACCCAGCCGGGTGCAGTGCGCCGAGCACGCGGGGCCCCCGGGCGCCCGTCACGGCGGGCAGGTTGCCCGGCAGCCGGTTGATGTGGGCCCAGGCCAGCCAGGCAAACGCCGCGGCCTCCACCTGCATGGCGTCCAGGCCGTGGGCGTCCGAGCGCCCGACCCGCACCCCTGAGAGCTGCTCGCTGAGGCGGCGCATCAGGTCGCCATTGAGGGCGCCTCCGCCACACACCACCACCTCCACGGCATCCGGCGCGTGCGCTTGAACGGCGAGCGCGGCACTGCGGGCCGTGAGTTCGCACAACGTGGCCTGAACGTCTCGGGCGACATCGGCGTCCGCCTGCGGGCCATCGGTCAGGCCGTGCGGTGCAAGCCAGCGGTTGAGCCAGTCGGCGTTGAAGTGATCCCGCCCCGTGCTCTTGGGCGGGGGCAGGGCGAAAAACGGGTCCGCCAGGGCATCGGTGAGCCAGTCCTCGCGCAGGGTGCCGCCGGCGCCCCATTCGCCGTTCGCGTCAAAGGCGTGTCCCGTTTGCCACCCGCACCACATGTCCAGCAAGGCGTTGCCGGGGCCGCAATCGAAGCCCAAGGGCCCCTGGCCGGGGCGCAGGATGCTGAGGTTGGCCATGCCGCCGATGTTGAGCACCACGACCGTGTGGCCCGGTTGGGCGAAGATCGCGTCGTGAAACGCGGGCACCAGGGGCGCCCCCTGGCCACCTGCAGCGACGTCCCGGCTGCGAAAGTCGGCGACCACGTCGATGCCCGTCAACTCCGCCAGCAGCGCGGGTTGGTTGAGCTGCCAGGTGTAGGACAGGTCAGGGCGATGCCTGACCGTCTGCCCGTGCGCCCCGATGGCGCGCACCTCCGAAGGCAGCACGCCCGCGCCTTCGCACACGCCTTGCACCACCTCCGCATACAGCACGGCCAGCGCCTGCGAGGCCAGGGCGGCGCGGTGCAACTCGTCTGCGCCCGGCGTGTTGAGGTCCAGCATCGCCTGCTTGAGCGCGGGCGGAAAGGGCTTGTGCGAGTGCGACAGCGTGCGCCAGCCTGTGGGATCGCGCCGGATGAGCACGCCGTCCACGCCATCCAGCGAGGTGCCGGACATCAAGCCGATGTAATGGACGCCGCCCTCGGCGAGCGCCGCAGGCTCAGGCCCGGTCGAATTCATTCAAATCGGGGGCCGGACTGCGCACCCGCGGCTTGCCACTCGCTGGCGGTGCGCAGGCGCTGGGCCACGTCCACCGCCAGGTTGCGGAACTGAGCGAGCGCGGCGGGCGACAACTGCAGGCTCTCGGATTCGCGCGCGATCTTCATCGGGTCCACCTGCTGGTTGCCCATCTTGAACTCGAAGTGCAGGTGAGGGCCCGTTGCCCAGCCGGTCGAGCCGACGGTGCCGATGCGCTGGCCTTGCTCCACCCGCTCGCCGCGACGCACGTCGATGCGGTTGAGGTGGGCGTAGACGGTGGTGCGGTTGCCGCTGTGCAGCACGTGAACGACGTTGCCATAGCCGTTTTGCCAGCCGGAGAAGCTCACCTGGCCCTCGCCCACCGTGCGAACCGGGGTGCCGGTGGGGGCGCCGAAGTCCACGCCCAGGTGGGCGCGCCAGGTGCGGTGGATGGGGTGAAAGCGCATGGCGAACCCGGAGGTCACCCGAGAGAACGCCAGCGGCGACGACAGGAAGGCGCGCACCTTGCTGCGCCCGGTCATGTCGAAGTAAGAGCCCTTGCGGCCGGCCTCCTGAAACCACACGGCGTTGTGCTCTTCACCCTTGTTGATGAAGCGCGCGGCCAGCACGCGACCGGCGTGGTTGCCCCAGGTCACCGGCTCGCCATCGGCCAGGTGGGCTTCGTAGAGCACGCTGAATGCATCACCCTTGCGCAGTTCGCGGCGGAAGTCGATGTCGTTGCCGAAGATTTCGGCGATCTGGTTCGTCACCGCGTCCGGGATGCGGGCGTCGTCGGCGGCCGCGTACAAGGACGACTGGATGGTGGCCGAGCCCATCTGGGGCAGGCGCTCCAGCGGCAGCACCGCTCGGTTGACGCTGAAGCCGCCTTGCGGCAGGCGGGAGAGGGTCAGTCGCGTGAAGTGGGTGTCGATGTCGGCGCTGGTGTCGGCCGGGCCGCGCACCACCAGCTCCAGCAGGCGCCCCTGGTCGACCACCGCCTTCACGGATTTGCCCAAGCGACCTTGCAGCAGCGTGGCCGCCAGCGGATCGTTGCGGATGAACTGAGCGGCTTGCGCATCGTCCACGCCCAGTCGCTTGAGCAAGCTGTCGGCGGTGTCGGCCGAGCGGGTCACGTCGCTGCGATACAGGCGCAAGGACTGCAGATCCAGGCCCTGCAGTTGCGCGGGCAGGGCCGCCGGCTCCACGGCCTCGGTCACCTGGGTGACGATGGGCGTGGCGCTTTCGGGCAGCGCAGACAGCGGCGCCACACCGAAGGCGGTCATGGCCGAGCCTGCCAGAACGGCCAGGACGGCGGCGCTGATGCGACGGGGGTGACGGTGTGCGGCGGCTTGGAGGGCGCGGGCTGCGGCCACGATGGGCGAGAGGCGCGAGGACTGGATGGCCTGTGTCAACCGGTTTGGAGTCAAAACGTGGGTTCCTGTCTGCTGGAGAAGGGCGAGCCCGCAGAGCCAACCCTTAAAATCGTTCCCTGCGCCACGCAAGGCATGTGCCTGGGGCGCGCGCAATCTGCGGAGTATAGCGGGGCCGAATCGGCCTCCCATATGCTGATTTTCACCTGTTGGCCCACCATGTCTCATCAAGAAAAAGCGCCTGAAGCCCAGTCAGTCCACCCCGTCACCGATCGCGTGAAGGAGGCCCTGGCCATCACCCTGCGCGGCGTCGAGGAACTCCTGCCGGAGGCCGAGTGGGTGCGCAAGCTGGCCCGATCCGAAGCCACCGGGGTGCCCCTGCGCATCAAGCTGGGCCTGGATCCAACCGCGCCCGACATCCACCTGGGCCACACCGTGGTGCTCAACAAGCTGCGCCAGCTTCAGGATATCGGCCACCAGGTCATTTTCTTGATCGGTGACTTCACCTCCCTCATTGGCGACCCGTCCGGGCGAAACACCACCCGCCCGCCGCTGACGCCCGAGCAGGTCAAGGCCAATGCCGAGACCTATTACAAGCAGGCCAGCCTGGTCCTCGACCCCGCCAGGACCGAAATTCGCTACAACAGCGAGTGGTGCGACGCCCTGGGGGCGCGCGGCATGATCCAGCTCGCCAGCCGCTACACCGTGGCCCGCATGATGGAGCGCAATGACTTCCACGAGCGTTTCCACGCCGGCACCTCCATCAGCGTGCATGAGTTTCTCTACCCGCTCATGCAGGGCTACGACTCGGTCGCCTTGAAATCCGACCTGGAACTCGGCGGCACCGACCAGAAATTCAATTTGCTGATGGGGCGCCACCTGCAGGCCGAATATGGCCAGGAGGCGCAGTGCATCCTGACCATGCCCCTGCTGGTGGGCCTGGACGGCGTCGAGAAGATGTCGAAGTCCAAGCAAAACTACATCGGCATCAGCGAGGCGCCCAACGAGATGTTCGGCAAGCTCATGAGCATCAGCGACGACCTGATGTGGACGTACTTCACCTTGTTGAGCTTCCGCCCGTTGGACGAGTTGGCGCGCCTGCAGGCCGAGTGCCAGTCCGGGCGCAACCCGCGCGACGCCAAGGTCATGCTGGGGCAGGAAATCGTCACCCGTTTTCACGGCGCCGCGGCGGCCGAGGCGGCGCTGGACGACTTCAACAACCGCGCCCGCGGCGGCGTGCCGGACGACATCCCGGAGGTGACGTTGAGCGCGCCGGCCGAAGGCCTGGGCATCGGCGCCCTCCTCAAGCAAGCCGGGCTGGTGCCCTCGTCCAGCGAGGCCATGCGACTGGTCGAGCAGGGGGGGGTGCGCATCGATGGCGACGTGGTGGCCGACAAGGCTTTGCGGCTGACCTCGGGGCGGTTCGTCATTCAAGTTGGCAAGCGCAAGTTCGCGCGCGTGACGGTCGCCGCCTTGTCGTGAAATGTGCGCGTGAGCCGATCAACGGCTTGCGTGACACTTCGGGTGTTTTCACTACCCCCGGCTAGGGGGGCGAGTCGGGTGCACCCCCCACCAGGTTGACGGATTGTTGCAAATCTCGGGATATTCATCTTGTTCCCCTCTGTGGCTGCCATCAACATCAGAAAGACGCAGATTCAAGCAATCTGCCGGCGCTCAGGGGAGGGTGCGGACGCCCCGGAGCGACATGAAGTTCTTTCAACCGAAAAGTCCGCATGAGAGTGGAGATCACAATGAAATTCAACTTGAAGTCCCTGGTTGTTGCCGCTGCCTTCATGGCCGCTGGCGCTTCCAACGCTGCTTCGCTGACCTTGGACCAGGGCGGCTCGGTCACCGATCAAGGCTGGACCGTGTCCAACCTGGTCGGCTTCGGCTCGCTGGAGTTCTCGGAAGGCCTGCGCGGCGCCCTGAGCCTGGCCAACGCATCGGTGGACCCCGCCGGCAACGTTGAGCTGACCATCGACAAGGACCCGGACCCCAACATTGGCTACAAGTCCATCGTTGCCAAGGCCGGCGTGACCAGCCTGAGCGGCTCTTTCGACGGCACCACCGTGTCGATCGAAGGCGTCAAGACGGCCGGCGGCGCCACCCAGACCCTGGTTGCCAGCGACGTCAGCGATGGTGGTTTCATCACCATCACCGACCTGCGCGTTGACCTGGTCAACATGGACGTCTACGCCAACATCATCGGTGGCAACAACGTTGGCGCGATCAACGACCTGAAGCTGTGGAAGATCACCACCATCGAAGGCGCCACCTCCTTCGCTGCCAAAGAAGGCGTGACCACCTCGATCAACACCCTCAGCGGCCTGAAGATCTATGACGAAGCCTTCAACATCTTCGTTCAAGCCACTGGCCTGAACGAACTGGGCGCAGGTTCGCTGGCTGGCGTCAACGACGACCCCAACGGCTACGGCGTCATCCGTTCGTCCATCAGCGTGACCGCCACCACGGCCGCCGTGCCCGAGCCCTCCACCTATGCCCTGATGGGCGTGGGCCTGGTCGGCATCGGCCTGATGGCTCGTCGTCGCCGCGCTGCCAAGTGATGTTTTGATCCCGAAGGGGGAACCCGGCACTCAAATGCGGGGTTTCGTGGAGCCAGTCCACCCCCCTTTGTGATGAAACACACATAACGGGCGGGAGTTCCCCGATGCATCGGGAAGCCAGCCGCCCTACAGTAGTACACAAGCCGACGAACTCGGCGAGCGCAGGTCAAAACAGCATCTGGGTCTGCCGAGTCCGTAACCAAATCGACCGCACATTGTGGAGAGATCAATGAAATTCGCATTCAAGAGCCTGGTCGCCGCCGCCGCCCTCGTGTCCATGGGCGCTTCGCACGCCGTGACCGCCACGCTGACCACGACCAACACCGTGACCGACAGCGGCTGGACCCTGCACGACATGAGCGGCACCGGCCGCCTGACGTTCTCGGACACCCTGATTTCCGCCCTGAACACCGCCGCTGTCCAGTTCGAAACGGTTGCCCCGGCCGACCTGACGGCTCCCAAGGGCCCTGACGGCAAGTACCTCAAGGGCGGCGCAGCCTACGTGAACGCCCCGGTGGCCTCGCTGACCGGCAACTTCGACGGCACCACCCTGAGCGTGACCCAAGTGGTCACCTCCGGCGGCGCCAAGCAGATCACCATCAAGAACGGCGCCACCCTCGGCGCTGGCTTCCTGGTCATCGAAAACCTGACCGTTGACCTGAACTCCAAGATCATCAAGGCCGACCTGTCGGGCGGCAACGGTTTCACCTCGGTCCAAGGTTACTCGCTGTGGTCCTTCGAGACCCTGCAAGGCCCGACCACCTTCTCGGTGCCCAATCCCGCCGTGGAAACCGTGTTCAACGTCGACAACGCCCTGCGCGGCCTGTTCTTCGTGGACCAGACCGACGGTCTGAACAAGTTCGCTCAGGCCCTGAACCTGAACACCACCGGCCGCGCCGCCCTGAAGGCCGTGGACAACAAGCTGTCTACGACCAACAAGGATCCGGTCACGGGTCAAGCCGCTGGTTTTGGCTGGATCAACTCCACCATCACCGTCACCGCCACGCCGGTGCCTGAGCCTTCGACCTACGCCCTGATGGTCGTGGGCCTGGCTGGCCTGGGCTTCGCCGCCCGTCGTCGCGCCAAGTGATGGCTGACGGCCCCTGGTGTCAGGGGCCGTTGACGACACACAAGCCGCTCGCGTCACCGTGAGCGGCTTTTTCCATGGTCGGCCCTTCCCCGACACGTCAGACCCGCTCGCACGAACCGATCGCATCAAGGAGACAGAATGCGCTTTCGCCCAGACGGCCTCAAGGCCGCAGCCGCACTGCTGATCGCAGCTTGCACGGCCCTCCCGACCCTCAACGCCCACGCTCAGGCCAACAGCATTTTCCCCACCGGCTGGGACAGCAACGTGCGCAGCCGCTTGTTCATGCGCATTGGGTACACCTCGGCGTTCACCAAGACCAAGTCGGAAGAGGCTCGGGACATCACGGGGGATGTCGTGACGCGCGCCCAGCTCAAAGGCGCCTTCAAACTGGCTGACGCCATGATCAACGACTGTACTGCAGTTGGCGGTCCGACCACTTACTCCGCGGCTGATTGTGATCGCTACGTCAACAGCGGCGATTTCAGCGCGTACGAGCTGGCCGGCGCCGGGCCGCTGTTCGGCTCGACCAGTTATTCCGACCCCAATTTGGACGCTGAGCCCGATTCGGATTCGTTCTTTGGTGCAACGGGTTTGAAGGGCCTCGGCATTCCCCCTGGCATCACCGCGCGTGCCCAACGTCAAATTGGTACGCCCACGCTGTCCGTCGGTTATTGGATTGACGAAGACCGCAAGTGGTTGCTTGAAGGCTTCTTGCTGGCGGCCCCCATGTCCATCAAGATCTACGGTGGTGGCCTGCGTGCGGATGGTGTGACCCCCAATGGTTTGAATGGGCGGCACCTGGCCACGACAAAACTTTTGCCGCCTTTGGTCATTGGCAGCTATAACTTTGGGGCCAAAGAGAATTTGGTGAGGCCCTATGTGGGTGTCGGCGCCATGTATGCCGTGTTCTTTGGCGGTAAGTCCACTTCGTTTTTCGATGAATACCAGGGCGGTAAAACGACAGTCACCACGCGCAATACCTTCGGTGTGGGTCCATTTGTCGGCTTGCAAACCCATCTCGATGATGAATGGCACGTCAACGTTTCCGTTGGTCGAATTGGTTTGAGGACCACCTCGCGCCTGGTGACCTCCAACACCAACATCAACAGCGATTCGGCGGTTTTGAAAGACATCAGTGCAACCAACGATGAGTCTCAGCGAGATTTCACAAACTTGCTGAATCTCGGTGAATCGGCTTGGGGTTCTGGTGGTTTCACCACCCGAATCATGGAGTTGGCCGCACGCGTGAAGGGCCTGCCGAATCAAGGCACGTTCGTCCGCGAACAGAAAATGAAAATCACCAACACCATCGTGACGGTGAGCGTCGGTCGCAGCTTCTGACGCCAAATCGCCCACCCCGACCGGGGGGCGTGATAACCCTCAAAACCGTGCCATTGGCACGGTTTTTTTGTGGGCCATCACCTGATCAGGGGGTGTCAAGCGCGACATGGGCGTTGGATGATCAATGCCATCGACTTGCTGTTTTGACAAGTCACTTCACCCGACTGGAGACACCATGTTCCGCACCGCCATCCGCCTGTCCGCCGCTGCTGCCATCGGCTTTTCTGCGCAGGCCGCCCTCGCCAACCTGACGATCCCGACGCAATTCACCGTTTCCAATTCGGTTCAAGCCTTCCCGTTTGAAAATCGCCAGGCCTTCGATCTGGTCAATTTGACGGTGTCGGCCCGTGGCACCACCTACGTCGCAGCGCCCGGCACGCCTGGCGAAAGCAACGGCACGATCACCCCGGCCGCTTTCGGTTTCCCCATCACCAAAATCGTCATCGGTCCCCGCCTGAACATCGTCTCGGGCACCGCCGTTGGTTCGGCTCTGTTCTTTGAGCGCTTCAACGACGAGACCGGTCAGACCCTCGGCTTCACCCTGGCCAATTTCACGATCAACTACGATCAAAAGAAGGTGCTGGCCGACACCACGCCCGTGGGCGGTGTGACCAAGCCCCAAATGCCGATTTACGACTTCACCGTCAACACCCCGTTGGCCCTGAAGTACAAGTTCCCCCTGTCGGTCACCGGTCACGAGGTGCTGGGCAACCTCAAGCTCACCTCGCAGGCCAAGGATGTCTTCCGCACGGTCCTGCAACTGCCCGAGTTCACCGAGTTCGCTCTGGAATTCGACTACGGCACGTTGACCCAGGACATCAGCCTGAAGCTGCGCTCGCGTCCCATCACCACGCGCCCTTACGTCGCCAACTGAGCGCTGGCCCACCGAGCGATGCCCACGGCCCCTGGCCGGGGCTGAAAGAGCGACCTTCGGGTCGCTTTTTTCATGGTCAACCGCAGCGGGAAATCTGATAATCTGACGCGTCAGAATATGAATTCTGTGTGGGTGGCGGCAATTTTTGCATCACGCAAACCAATTTGCGACCCATCCACGAAATGTTCCCTTGCACCCCAGGCGAAATGACGCGTGAGCGGGGGTGAAGATATTCAAGGGTTACCCCGGTGGGTTGGTGGAATCCCTGAATTCGATGCTCATTGAACGGGGTGGGTTAACTCTAGTCCACGTGATTTTTTGCGTACTTTCCCGGAGGGGTTCCCCATGTTCGCGGGGGGCGTTGAAAAGTGATTCTCGACATCATGACCTCACCGATCGCGAAGTCGTGATCGCCGCCAGAAATGGTCACCGACGCAAATAGGAGCTCACATGAAGACTGTCGCAATTTCTTTCCGCCTCGCCGCTGCTTCCGCCGCCCTGGTCATGGGCTCTGCCGCCCACGCCGACCTGACGATCCCCTTCGCCGCCACGAATTCGAATTCGGTTCAAGCCTTCCCCGCTGAAAACCTGAACGCCTTCGACCTGGTCAACCTGACCGTGGAAGCCAAGGGCAACACCACCCCCGTGGGCACCCCCGTCCCCGGTGAAACCAACGGCACCCTGACCGCCCCGGCTTTCAGCTTCCCCGTCACGAAGATCGTCATCGGCTCCAAGCTGAACATCGCTTCCGGCTCGGCAGTCGGTTCGGCCCTGTACTTCAAGCGTTTCAACGATGAAACCGGCGCCACCGTCGGCTTCACCCTGGCCAACTTCACCATCGACTACGTCAACAAGAAGGTCCTGGCCGACGTGACCCCGAATGGCGGTGTGGCTGCCATCCAGCGCCCGGTCTACACCTTCAACGTGGCCACCCCCCTGGCCCTGAAGTACAAGTTCCCCCTGACCGTCACCGGCCACGAAGTGCTGGACCAGCTGAAGCTGACCGACGAAGCCAAGGGTGTCTTCACCCAAGTGCTGGAGCTGCCTGAGTTCGCCCTGTTCGCCCTGGACTTCGACTACGGCACCCTGACCCAGGACATCAGCACCAACCTGCGCAAGACCAAGGTCTCCACCCAGCCATACGTGGCCAAGTGATGAACGGGGCGAAAGCCCCTTTCATGCCAAAGCTCCTCAGCCCCGCTTGTCGGGGCTGTTTTCATTTGCGCAAGGCGTGTGTGGCCCGTCGAACGTGAGGGGCGGCGGCTCCCGCGGCCGAGATCGAGCTCCAGGGGTGCATCAGCACCCCTGGGTCGTTCAACTCCACGGAGCGCGAGGGGTAGCGATTGATCAGGCGCAGCAGGTCCCGGTTGCAGCGCAACTGGATGAGCTCGGAGAACAACTCGCGGCCGAAGCCAATGGGCAGACCTTGCTGGTTGTTGTGCGTCGGGTAGGCGATCAGGTGATCCTGTAATTGATCGCTGATCGCCTGCAGGGTGCCAGGCCTCAGCATCGCCATGTCCACGGGGAGCATGATCCAGCCTCGTGCCATCGCGCTGGTTTGCACCCCTGCGCGCAGCGCCATGCAGAGTCCTTCTGCGGGGGCAAAGCCATCCATCGAAACGCCCATGAACGCGTGGTTCGGCGCCCATTGCCTGGCGACGGTCAGCATGCGATCGGGGGCGACCAGCACCACAGGCAGCTGGCTGTCAAACGCCCGCTGCATCTGGGTGATCATGTTGTGGCGTGACCATGAGGCCGCGTCGCCCACCGGGTGAACGGTGCGCTGACAGGCGTCTGGCAACGCCAGGATGATCACGGTGGTGGGGGTGTCCATGCCTCGGCTCCTGAAACAAAGTGTCAAGCGCCTTGCTGCGGTGCACCAGCGAAGCTTCACTTAGGTGCATACCCGCGACCGGATTTGATCGCGGTCATTTCAGGTGGGAATCGATCTGGTCGATACTGGAACTATGGATAAATCTCCTCACGATCTGGCGCAAATGCGCAAAAGCTATGAGCAGGCTGCACTCGATGAATCGCATGTGCGCCCTTTGCCCATTGATCAGTTTCACCATTGGTTTGACGAGGCCGTCAAAGCCAAGGCGCTGGAGCCCAACGCCATGACCCTGGCCACGGCCAGTGCCGAGGGCAAGCCGTCCACGCGCGTGTTGTTGCTCAAGGGGGCCGATGCTTCGGGACTGGTCTGGTTCACCAACTACGGCAGCCGCAAGGGGCAGGAGCTGGCCGCGAACCCGTTTGCCGCGATGCAGTTCTTCTGGGGCGAGCTGGAGCGGGTGGTGCGCATCGAGGGGCGCGTCGAGCGCGTCACCGACGCCGAGTCGGATGAGTACTACCGCAGCCGCCCGCTGGGTTCGCGCATCGGCGCGTGGGTGTCGCCGCAAAGTGCGGTGTTGCCCGCCCGCGCGAACCTGGAGTCAGCCTGGGCCGAGCAGCAGGCTCGCCTGGGCGAGGACCCGCCCCGTCCGCCCAACTGGGGGGGCTATCGCTTGATCCCCGATCGGTGGGAGTTCTGGCAGGGGCGCCCATCCCGCCTGCACGACCGCCTGGTTTACGTGCGCCAGGCCGACGGCAGTTGGTTGATCCAGCGCCTGGCACCTTGATGCCTGGTTGACGCGCTCGCGGGCTGATCTTGGCGTTCGTTGGCTTCAGTTGCCGACGGTTGGCGTCATTGAGGCTCCGGGCGCAGCAGCTCCGTGAAGGTGCGCTGGAATTTCTCCAGCTTGGGCGCGACCACCGCCACGCAGTACCCCTGATGCGGGTTGCGGCCCACGTACCCCTGGTGATAAGCCTCGGCCGGGTGGTAGTTGGCCACCGGTGCCACCTCGGTGACGATCGGCGTCGGGTAGACCTTGCTCAGGTTGAGTTGCTCGATCAGCGCCCGGGCTTCGGCGGCTTGTTCGGCGCTGTGGGTGTAGACGCCGGATCGGTACTGGGTGCCCACATCGTGACCCTGGCGGTTCAGCGTGGTCGGGTCATGCAGGGCAAAAAAGACCTCCAGGAGCTGCCCATAGCGGATCACGCTGGGGTCGAAACGCACCCGCACGACCTCCGCGTGTCCGGTCCGCCCGCTGCAGACGGACTCGTAGTCCGGCTTGGGGTGGGCGCCGTTGCTGTAGCCCGATTCAGCCGACAGCACACCCCGCAATTGGTTGAACGCCGTCTCGATGCACCAGAAGCAGCCTGCTGCGAAGGTGGCTTCTTCCACGGTGGAAGGCCGAGCGTTGGGCGTGGGGGAAGGGCTCATGGTGGCGGATCTGCTGGGTGGATGGGGGCGGGCCGGATCGGTGAATCGGAGCCCTGTGCCGCAGTCTCGCAGAAACGAGAACCCCCGGCAGGGCCGGGGGTTGGACACGGCGCTGAGGCCGTGCAGGAAAGGGCGAGAGGTCGATGTCTGCCGCTTCCCTAGACGCAGGGGACTGCGTCTGCTTGGGGTGCCTGCATCAGCAGGTGAATGAAGATTAGAGCAGTCCGCCCGGATCCGCAAGTGGTTTCGGACCGACGCCAACCCTGTTCGACATCTTTTCCTTCACGCTTTCTTCACGCTCCGTGAAGGATGCGCGAAACCAGCCCATCCACCCGCTTTTGCACCTCGTCGGGCATCGTGATGGTGCGGCCCCATTCCCGGCTGGTTTCACCTGGCCACTTGTTGGTCGCGTCCAGCCCCATCTTGCCGCCCAGGCCGCTGATGGGTGAGGCGAAGTCCAGGTAATCGATCGGGGTGTGGTCGACCAGGGTGGTGTCGCGCACCGGGTCCATGCGGGTGGTGATGGCCCAGATCACTTCCTGCCAGTTGCGGATGTCCACGTCGTCGTCGACGATGACGATGAACTTCGTGTACATGAACTGGCGCAGGAAGCTCCAGATGCCGAACATCAGGCGTTTGCTGTGGCCGGCGTAAGCCTTCTTCATGCTGACGATGGCCATGCGGTAGCTGCAGCCCTCGGGTGGCAGGTAGAAGTCGACGATCTCCGGGAACTGCTTTTGCAGGATGGGCACGAAGACCTCGTTGAGCGCCACGCCCAGCACGGCGGGCTCGTCGGGCGGCTTGCCGGTGTAGGTGGAGTGGTAGACCGGGTCCTTGCGATGGGTCATGCGCTGAACCTCGAACACCGGGAACCAGTCCTGCTCGTTGTAGTAGCCGGTGTGGTCGCCGAAGGGGCCTTCCAGCGCGTGCAGGTGCCCGTTCTTCTCTTTGAGCCGCACGCCGTGCTCACTCAGGCCCTCGAAGCCTTTGGGGGCCGTGGGGATGTGGCCTTCCAGAACGAACTCGGCCGAGGCCGGCACCTGCAGCTTGTGCTCGCCTTCGCCCACCTGGGTGTCGGTCACCTCCGTGCGGCTGCCGCGAAGCAGGCCGGCGAACTGGTATTCACCCAGTGTGTCGGGCACGGGCGTGACGGCGCCCAGGATGGTGGCCGGGTCGGCGCCGAGGGCCACGGCGATGGGGAAAGGCTGGCCGGGGTGGGCGAGGGCGAATTCGCGGAAGTCCAGCGCCCCGCCGCGGTGGGTGAGCCAACGCATGATGAGCTGGCGCTTGCCGATGAGCTGCTGGCGGTAGATGCCCAGGTTCTGCCGACGACGCGGGTTGGGCACGTTCTGCGGCCCGCGGGTGACGACCAGGCCCCAGGTCAGCAAGGGCGCGGCGTCGTCGGGCCAGCAATGCTGGATGGGCAGCTCGGTGAGGTCGACGTCGCTGCCTTGTCTCACTTCAGCCTGGCAGGGCGCGCCGCGCACGGTGGCGGGCTTCATGTCCCACAGCGCCTTGGCCATGTGCAGGAGTTTGCCGGCGTCTTTGAGTCCCTTCGGGGGCTCGGGCTCTTTCAGGCTGGCCAACAGCCGGCCGATGTCGCGCAGCTCGCTGACGTCGGATGCCCCCATCCCCAGGGCCACCCGTTTCGGGGTGCCGAAGAGGTTGGTGAGCGCCGGGGTGCGGTAAATGCGAGTTGGCTGACCCAGTGCATCGATGGGCCCGACGGGGCGCTCGAACCACAGTGCCGGGCCCTTCGCCCGCAGCACGCGATCGCTCAGGGCGGTCATGTCGAGGTGAACGGACACTGGATCGGCGATGCGCTTGAGTTCGCCTTGGCGCTCCAGTCCCGAGACGAAGTCCCGTAAATCTCGGTATTTCATGTATTGAAAGTAATAAAGAAGTAAGTCTTTATGCTTGACTGGTTATTACAGCCCTGCCTAGAATCCGCCCCGTCGAGTCCGGAAGCCGTTTTTTCCGGGTTTTCCCTTGGGCTCCCTTCGGGGCGCAAGGCTGCCAGCCCTGGCATCGATTTTCTGGGCCCGCTGCGTTCAAGTGGGTCCTTCAAGGCGACCTCCGTGCCCCATGGGCCCGTTGGTTTCCTGCCAGGTCAGGGCGATTATCACCGCCGAGGTGAGCCCCCAAGTGCGTCAGTCTCCTGACGCCGGGGCCCTGCCGGAGTGGGGAAAGGAAGCTTCATGTCCGTGTTTGAACGTGCCGCGGAGGCGCCCTTGGGCGAGCCGCCAGCGTCGAACCCGTCCGCAGACGCCCTGGCGTCGAACTGGTCCGCCTCGGGCCTGCGGGAGGTGTTGAATGTGGTGGTCGCAGACGTCATCGGGGGTCTGCGCCACGTGAGTCACCACGCCCTGGCGGCGGTCGGCCTGGTGGCCGTCGTGTTGCTGGGTTTCGTGGCCAGTCGTCCCGACCTGCGTCATGCGCTGGAGGACCGTGCCCTGGGCTGGTTGACCGAGCGCGTCATGATGCGCTCCGAAGGCGAGGTCGCCGCCGCACCGGACGAGGCCTTGCTGGCCATGGCCGAGCCGGATGCCATCCAGCGCGCAACGGCAACGAACCCGGCTGAGCTCAACCGCCAGCAAGCGGCGGTGGCTTTCTGGATCGCACGTCGCTACAGCGTGGCCCCCGAGCCCATCAGCCGCTTGGTTCAAGAGGCTTGGAGCGTGGGCAAGCGCGCCGGGCTGGACCCGACGCTGGTGCTGGCGGTGATGGCGGTGGAGTCGAGCTTCAACCCGTTTGCGCAGAGCCACGTGGGCGCGCAGGGCCTGATGCAGGTGATGACCCGCATCCACCATGACAAGTACGCCATCTTCGGTGGCCAGAATGCGGCCTTCGATCCGGTCACCAACCTGCGGGTGGGCGTTCAGGTGCTGCAGGATTGCATCCGCCGTGCCGGCAGCCTCGAAGGTGGCCTGAAGTTCTACGTGGGCGCGGCCAACCTGCCCGATGACGGCGGCTACGGCGCCAAGGTGCTGGCCGAAGCCGCTTTCCTCAAGCAGGTGGCGGCGGGGCAAAAGGTCGCCTTCAACGTGACCTTGCCGCAGGCTGCAACGGTGGTGGTGCCGACCCCGGCGGCCACCGCGCCCCACGACGACCACATCACCCCGGCGATCAAGGCCATGGAGTCGGCGATGCCCGCTCAAGCGGTGCCGGCTGCCGGCGAGTCCACGCCCGCGCCCGCCGCCCCCCACCGTGGCGAGCAGGTGGCGCTGCTGGCCACCGGCGCGGCCAGTCGCTGAGGTTCGCCCGGCCGCTTCCTCCGCTACAATTTCCAACTGCTGCGCGACTGGCGATACATGGCTCACCCCAGGGGGAGCCTGAGGTGGTGAACCACCGGGAAGCGCAGGCGGCTCAGGCCCGTTCCGGTCTGGGCTGTGTCAGCCGTTCGCCTGGGCAGCCTGAGTCATCCGCGTCGCTGTCGACCGGCTGACGGGTCTTCATTTTTCTTCAACCGTGAAGAGGACTGCCCTCCATGTTCGTTCGCGCGCAACACACCATCGCCAACGTCGACCCTGAACTGTTCGCCGCCATCCAGGCCGAGAACCAGCGTCAGGAAGACCACATCGAGCTGATCGCCTCCGAGAACTACACCTCGCCGGCCGTCATGGAAGCCCAGGGCTCCCAGCTCACCAACAAGTACGCCGAGGGCTACCCCGGCAAGCGCTATTACGGTGGCTGCGAACACGTGGACGTGGTCGAGCAACTGGCCATCGATCGCCTCAAGCAGCTGTTCGGCGCCGAGTTCGCCAACGTGCAGGCCAACTCCGGCTCGCAGGCCAACCAGGCGGTGTTCTTCGGCCTGCTGCAGCCGGGCGACACCATCATGGGCCTGAGCCTGGCCGAAGGTGGCCACCTCACCCACGGCATGCCACTGAACATGTCGGGCAAATGGTTCAAGGTCGTGTCCTATGGCCTCAATGCCCAGGAAGACATCGACTACGACGCCATGGAGCGCCTGGCTCGCGAGCACAAGCCCAAGTTGATCATCGCCGGCGCATCGGCCTTCGCCCTGCGCATCGATTTCGAGCGTTTCGGCAAGATCGCCAAGGAAATCGGGGCCTACTTCATGGTGGACATGGCCCACTACGCCGGCCTGATCGCCGCGGGCGTCTACCCCAACCCCGTGCCGCACGCCGACGTGGTCACCTCCACCACCCACAAGAGCCTGCGTGGCCCGCGTGGCGGCATCATCCTGATGCGCTCCGAAGAGATCGCCAAGAAGATCAATTCGGCCATCTTCCCCGGCATCCAGGGTGGCCCGCTGATGCACGTGATTGCCGGCAAGGCCGTGGCCTTCAAGGAGGCCCTGTCGCCCGAGTTCAAGGCCTATCAGCAACAGGTGGTCAAGAACGCCGCGGCGCTGGCCGAGACGCTGACGAAGCGCGGCCTGCGCATCGTCTCCGGTCGCACCGAGAGTCACGTGATGCTGGTGGACCTGCGCCCCAAAAACCTGACGGGCAAGGAAGCGGAGGCCATCCTGGGCGCCGCTCACATCACCTGCAACAAGAACGGCATCCCCAACGACCCGCAAAAACCGATGGTGACCTCGGGCATCCGCCTGGGCTCGCCGGCGATGACGACGCGTGGTTTCAAGGAAGAGCAGGCCGTGGCCGTGGGCAACCTGATCGCCGATGTGCTGGACAACCCGCACGACGAGGCCACCATCGCCCGCGTTCGCGAGCAGGTGTCGGCTTTGACCCGCCAGTTCCCCGTCTATCGTTGATGCACGCGAAGGCATGACGCAAGCAACCCGGCCTGGACGCCCGTCCTCGCCGGGTTTTTTGCATCGTCCGCCTGTGGGGCCCGGTCCCACCAACAAACCAGAAAGCCGCCATGCGTTGTCCGTTTTGTGGGCACCTTGAAACCCAGGTCGTCGAGACCCGGGACTCTGACGAGGGCGACACCATCCGTCGCCGTCGCAAATGCATCAGCTGTGACAAGCGCTTCACGACCTACGAGCGCGCCGAGATCGAGTTGCCCGCCATCGTCAAGCGGGATGGGCGCCGCACGGATTACGACCGCGCCAAGCTCAAGGGCTCGATGATGATCGCCTTGCGCAAGCGGCCGGTGAGCGCCGAGGCGCTGGAGGGCGCCATCGAGGCCATCGAGGCGCGGCTGCGGCAGTCGGGCGAGAAGGAGGTCGATTCCACCCAGCTGGGCGAGGCGGTGATGCGCGAGCTGCGCAAGCTCGACAAGGTGGCCTACGTGCGTTTCGCCTCGGTCTACCGCAGCTTCGACGACGTCAGCGAGTTCGTGGCGGCCATCAAGGAAACCGGCAAGGCCGGCGGCAAGAAGGACGCGCCTTGAGCGCCTGTCGTTGGATGTGATCCCCCGCTCGCGGGGGTGAGGGCCCCAGGGTGGGTGGGAATCGAGGGCGAACCCGCGGGTTCGGCGACGAGCGGTCGGCTGGCGCGTCTCAGCGGTCTTGCGTCTGCAGGCCATCGCGCTACATTCGCTTCCCATGCGCGACACGGCAATAAATCACACTCAGCGAGGCTTCACCCTGGTGGAGGCCATGGTCACGGTGGCCGTGGTCGTCATCCTGGCGGCCGTGGCGATCCCCGGTTTGCAGGCGTTCATCGCCCGCAGTGGCATGAACGCGGTGCGCGACGACTTCGCCATCGCTTTGCAGCGCGCCCGCCTGGACGCCATCAACCGAAACACCTGCGTGTCCGTGTGCCAGATGGCCGGCCCTGGCAGCACCACCTGTCAGACCGACGCCGCAGCGGTCGGCAACTGGCACCTGGGCTGGATCACCTACGTCAACGACGCCTGCACCCTGCCCGATGGCGCGGCCCTGGCGGCGGCGGACGTGATCGCCGTGCGCGAGCCGGGGAACCCACGCTACGAGCTCACAGGCAACGCGGGAAGCGCCGTCACCTTCGATGCGCGGGGCACGCGGGTGTCGGGGGCGGGCACCTTCACCGTGTCCGACGCTCAGGACGCGAACAGCCCGCACAAGCGCGACATCGTCGTCAGCTTGCAAGGCCGCGTGGCCGTGAGCCTGTCCAATGACGACGCGCCGGACGAAACGAACGACGTGCCGGTCGCTGATGACCGGTGAACACCGCTGAAGACCGCTCCAGACCGTTTAGGACCCGCATGCAAGCCGTTCAACGCCCCTCCCGGCAGTCCGGGGTGACCCTGGTTGAGGTCCTGGTGTCCATGTTGATCATGGCGCTGGGCATGGTCAGCCTGGCCGCCTTGCAGACCTTCACCTTGAAGTACCAGATGGGCTCGGTGCAGCGGGCGCAACTCTCGGGGCTGCTGTCGGACTACACCGAGCGCGTGCGCTCCAACCTGCTGCAGGCGCCGGGGCAGCAGCCCGCTTCGCCTTATCTGATGGCGGCCACCTGGACGCAGCAGGCAACGGCGGCGCCCCCCGCCATCGCCAAGGACTGCGCCAGCGAGGCCTGCGTCGCGGCGGAGCTGGCGGCCTTCGACATGGCCCAGTGGCGAGCGCGCGTGCGCAACGAGCTGCCGCAAGGCTCCGTGCGCGTGGATGCCGCGGGCAACAACGGCATGACCATCACCTTCATGTGGTCCGACAAGGAAATGCGCGCCGACGCCGTGCAGGTTGCGCGCACCAGCAACACCTGCACCGCCGCCATGACCGGCCTGGATCAGCAAACCTGTTGTCCCCAAAGCGTGGGGGCGCCCGAGGGCGTGCGCTGCGCCCGCTTCGAGGTGCTGCCATGAGCCGCGCCCTGTTCGCCACCGCTTCAGCGACCCGCCTGCGGGGGCTCGCGCGCCGCCAGCGTGGCGTGACCCTGGTGGAGTTGATGGTGACCATCGCCATCAACCTCGTGCTGGTGCTGGCCGCCACGCTGCTCTACCTCAACACGCGCACCGCCCAAAAGGCCGTCAACGAGCGCGGCGCGGTGTTCGAGACCGGCCAGTTCGCCATGGAGCTGCTGGGGCGCGAGATCGGCAACGCCGCCTTCTACCCGGCCATCAGCACCGAGCCGGTTTCGCTCGGCGGGGCGAACAAACAGAACGTGCGCTTCACCCATGACCTGGCCGCTGCAGACATGGGCCTGGCGCTGCCTTACCGGCACGGGCTGTTCGGTTGCCAGGCGCAGCGCTTCGATCCGGCGACCGGGCAATGTGCCAACCACGTGGCAGGCGGCGCGGTCAACTCGGACGCGCTGGTGGTGTCTTACTTCACCTCCGATGCCTTCTCCTTGACCTCCGGGCAGCGCGCAGACTGCAATCGCGCGGACGTGATCGGTGACACCCTCATCGGCAAGAACGGGGTGCGCGCCACCCACCGAACGGCAGCGGACGCGCCCGCTCCGGCTGAGGGTGAGGAGGCGCCCGAGCCATCCGAGCTGCGGCCGGACCTGGGGCCTTTGCCCGATGCGCCTTTGCTGGTCGTCAACCGCTATGGCCTGGTGCCCAGCAAATTCGTCACCGAGGCCGGCACCGAGGTCGACACCTTCTCGCTGGCGTGTCGCGGCAATGGCAACCCGAACGGTGGGTTCCAGGAATTGGTTCGCGGCGTGGAGCAGATGGTGGTGCGCTACGGCATCCTGAACGACGACACGCGCACGCCGCGTCAGTACGTTCGAGCCAACGCCGTGGGGGTGCTTCCTGCCGTGACCTTGAGCGACGTGGAGGGGGGCGTGTCGGGCTGGCAGCGGGTGGTGTCGGTGCGCTTGTGCCTGCTGGTGCGCTCGCCTGGTGGCACGGCTCAGCGCGACCAAGCGGTCGCCGCCACCGCGACCACCGGGGCCACCTTCAAGACCGCCGCCGTGGTCGACTGCGAGGGCAACGCGGTCAGCCGCGCCGATGGGGCTCAGTTGCATCGCTTCGAGCAGGTCTTCAGTGTCAAGAACCGCCAGGGCAACACCGTGTCCCTTCAGGCCCTGGCTGCGCCATGAGTTCGTCCATGACTTCCCTTCGCCGGTTTGCCCCCGCTCCCTCCCGCCAAGGCGGGGTGGCCATGTTGTTCGTGCTGGTCTTCACGCTGGCGTTGACGGGCATCGCGATCGTCAGCGCGCGCCTGGCCTTGCAGGGCGAGGCGGTGGCGCGCAACCAGCTCGACCTGCAGGTGGCACGCCAGGCGGCCGAGGCGGCCTTGCGCGATGCCGAGATCGACCTGCTCTTGCCCACCGGGAACCCGCGCACCGGCGCGCCTTGCGGCCGCGGTGACGAGCGGCCCACGCAGGCGCAGATCTCGAAGTTCGAAACGGGGTGCATCCGGGGTCAGTGCGTTCGCTCGGAAAATCAGCGCCTGGCGGTGAATTACCGAACCGCTTCGGCCACCAACCAGGCCGTCGCAGAGCCCTGGTGGCCCACCGAGAAGGGCGGCTCCTGGGGCGATGACCCCGACGACAAACCCAGCCGCGGCTCCAATGCTTCATGCGCGACGTTCACCGGCAGCGTGCCGCTGGGCACGTTCACCGGCACGCCCGCCATCCGCGGTGTGGCCTTGCAGCCCGAGTACCTGATCGAGTATGTGCGTCGCGGCGGCGGTGGCGACAACGACTTCTTTCGCATCACCGCCCGCGGCTTCGGCTACCGGGCCGGCACCGAGGTGGTGATGCAGTCTTACTTCAAGGTGCCCCCTTCTTGAGGCCCCCCTCCATGAAACACATCGTCTCCCGTTTGGTGCTCGCTGGCCTGGGCCTGCTGTCGGCTTCCCTGATGGCCTGGGCGCAGACCGACTCGACCTACGGCTCGACCAGCCTGGGCGTGTACCCGCCCAACATCGGCTACGGCACCGGTGGCCCGATGATGATGCTCACCGCGTCGCGGGACCACACGCTGTTTTCGCCCATCTACACCGACTACGAAGACATCGACGGCGATGGCACCGACGACTACACCTTCAAGCCGACCTTCCGTTACTACGGCTATTTCGACGCCAGCAAGTGCTACAGCTACAACGCCGGGCGCACGGCCGGTGCGGGGGCGCGGTTCGAGCCCGCGGTGGCCGCCGTGACGGTGGGCGAGGGCAGGGCCGCACGCCTGACCTGCCCGAGCTCCGGCCGGTACTGGAGCGGCAACTTCCTGAACTGGGCCACGATGACCCGCGTCGACGTGGTCCGCAAGACGCTGTACGGGGGCTTCCGCCGCGAGGACACGGAGACGGAGACCACGCTGGAGATGGCGCAGATGTCGTTCGACGCGCACGCCTTCGTCAAGTACTACAGCGGCACCGACATCCGCAGCTACACGCCTTTTGACGCCAGCACGGACCTGCAGGGAGCCGGCCTGACGCTGTGCAGCCGTGGCTCCAACCAGTACGACCCGTCCTCTGAGGAGCCGGGCTACCCGATGATCCGCGTGGCCAAGGGCAACTACAGCCTGTGGGGCACCACGCCGTACACGGTCTGCAACTGGTCCGATGAACAAGAGGGCTTCAGCTTCGGCAGCAAGTCGACCGCCTTCTACCGCAAGTACGGCCCGACCCAGGGCGGAACGGACCCCACCGCGCACAAAGCCGAGCTGCCCAACAAGAGCCTCAACGGGGCCACTTACAACGGCATCGGGCCCGAGCTGGCCGTGCGCGTGCAGGTCTGCAAGGCCGATGCCATCGGCCAGGAGCGCTGCAGCGTCTACCGCGACCCCCTGGACGCCAACGCGACCCCGGTCTACAAGCCCATCGGCTTGTTGCAGGAGTTCGGCTCGACCTTTCAGGCCAGCCAGCCGGCGCGTGCGGAGTTCGGCCTGATCACCGGCAGCTACGACTCCAACCTGCGCGGTGGCGCGCTGCGCAAGAACATCGCCTCGATGAACGACGAGGTGGACTTCGCCACCGGGCGTTTCTGCCACAACATCACCAGCAACCTGCCCGTGAACTGTCGCACCAAACGCGGGGACCCGACGGCTCAGGAGGGCGCGGCGCGTGTCGGCATCGTCAAGGCGTTCGACAGCGTGCGCCTGTACAACCCGGGCAACTACAACGCCACCACGGATTCGGTTTCCGGTTTCGTCTTGCCTGAAGACATCCGCAACGGCGAGCTGGCCTCGTGGGGCAACCCCATGTCCGAGATGGTGGTGCAGGCCCTGTCTTACTTCTCCGGCCAGTCCCTGGGCTTGACGGGGACCGAGACGTGGCCCCGCGATGCAGACGTCGGCTTGCCCGTGGGCGTGCCCCGTGCCGACCCGCTCAACGACACCGCCATCGACCCGGTGGCCAACCTGAGCCGTTCGCAGCTGTACGGCAAGGGCATCTGCCGTCCCATGCACATGCTGGCGATCTCCAGCGGCAGCGTGAGCTACGACACCAACGAGCCCGGCTCCAGCGACGACGTGTACGACCAGGCCACGGGCTTCATGCGCGTCAACGGCGGCACCGGCACCCTGGTGACCCGCACCGATGCCATCGGGGGGTTTGAAGGCATCAACGGCACTTCGCGCTCCGTGGGCTCCGCTCAGGGCGGCTTCGGCGCCGACTGCACCGGCAAGGCCATCGGCGCTGGCTCGACCATCGGCGAGGTCTACACGGTGGGCCTGTCGGCCGTGGCGGGGGTCTGCCCCGAAGCGCCTGGCATCAAGGGCTCGTACCTTGGCGCCGGTGCGGCCTTCCTGGCCAACACGAGCGCGGTGCGCGAGTTGGGCGGAGAAGGGCGTGCGTCCTCCCTGACGGCGGCCACGGGCGCGGGAGTGTCTCGCAACCGCTTGCCCGCGCACGCCCTGCGCGTGAAGTCGTATGCGGCTTCGCTGGCCGGTGGCGTGGCCCGCATCGAGGTGCCCATCCCGGGCACGACGCGCAAGGTCTTCATCACGCCCGAGAGTTCGTGGAACCACCCGGATCTCGGCGGTCGCCTCATGCCCGGCGCCATGCTGACCTTCAAGGCCATCAACGTGACGGGCTCGTCGGGGTCTTATGTGGTCACGTGGAACGACGCCCAGTTCGGTGGCGACTACGACATGGACCTGGTGGGTTTCCTGCGCTGGGAGATGCGCCCCAGCGCCGCGCGCCCCGGCGCCTACGAGCTCACCGTGATGACCGACGTGCTCAACCACGAAGCCGGTGCCCAGGGTTCGCATGGCTTCAGCATCATCGGCACGAAGGCCAGCCCGGGTGAGGGCTATTTTCAAGACGGCCGTTACCTGACGCACGGCTCCAATGGCTACGCGGCCAGCGGCTCGGATTGCGCGGCCCTGGCTGTCGAATCCGTCGAATTCGCCCTGCGCTGCCAGTTCTCCTCCGGTGGCATGTTCACCGGGGCGGATCTCGATGGCTACAACTGGCCAACCTCCATCGACGGTGGCACCAACAACGTGGTCTTCCGCGACGAGGTCGTGCCCGGTCGCTACACGACGACGGTGGCCAAGACCTTCCTGGTGGAGGAGGGAGCCGCCAACGTCACCTTGCGCGACCCGCTCTGGTACATCGCCAAGTACGGCAGCTTCGACACCGGCGAGAAGGAGTTCGCGGTCAGCACCCAGGCGCGTCCAGAGTCCAGCGCCGGCGGCTCGCCCGTCAACTGGGATCGTTTCAGCAACGCGGGTGCGACCTGCACCGCCGGCAACTGCGCCGATGGCGAGCCCGATGGCTACTTCCTGGCGCGTCGCCCCGAGTTGCTGGAGGAGCGCCTGCGCACGCTGTTCAACCAGATCACGCAGTCCTCGAACTCGTCGCCTGCGGTGTCGTCGGCTCAGCTGGTCAGTGGCAGCCTCAAGTACACCGCGGAGTTCAGCCGCGATGGCTTCGGCGGCAACATCCGCGCCTTCCGCCTGGCGGAGGACGGCCAGTTCGAGAACCAGGAGCTCTGGAACGCGAGCGCCAAGCTCAAGGCGCCCAGCGGGCCGCGACAGGTCATCACCAACAGCGGTCGCCAGGGCGTGGCGTTCGACTGGGCGGCCCTGGGCAACCAGGCCGATTACCTGGCGGCGGTGCTGGGTGTGGCGCCCTCGACCACCCTCACCGAAGCACAAAACAACCGCGTGCGCGACCTCATCCGCTACATGCGCGGCGAGACGACCCAGGAGGGCAATCTGTTTCGCGTGCGCCTGGCCGGCGGCATCATGGGCCCGGTCGTCAACTCCACACCGTGGTTGCAGGACGCCAAAGCGGGTGCGCGCTACACCGACGCGGACTTCCCCGAGGGCTCGCCTTCTTATCGCAGCTTCGTGATCGACAAGGCGCAAAGCCGCAGCGTGCTGTGGGTGGGGGCCAACGACGGCATGCTGCATGGCATCGACGCACTCACCGGCGAGCCGATGGTGTCGTACGTGCCCAGCCCGCTGCTGTCGCGCCTGGCCACGGCCCTGAACGTCGCCAACACCGAAGCCGTCGCCTTGATGGACGGCAGCCCCTTCGTGGCCGACGTCATGGTCGGCAGCGGCACCGGTCGGCGCTGGGCCTCTTACCTGTTCTCGTCGCTGGGGCGCGGCGGCAAGGCCGTGTTCGCACTCGACGTCAGCCGCAGCAGCAACCTCACCGAGGGCCAGGCCGCGTCGGTCTTCAAGTGGATGTTCACCGCCGCCGACGACAGCGATCTGGGCTTCCAGCTGGTCGACCCGGTGCGCCACAACGCCAGCGGTCAGGCCTCGCAGGTTGCCTACCTCAACAACGGCGAATTCGGCCTGCTCGTGCCCAACGGCCACCGCTCGGCCAGCGGCAGCCCCGTCTTGTTCATCCTGTCGATCGGCGGTCCTGGCACCAACGGCTGGAAGGACACCAACGGCAACCCCGTGGGCTACCGCAAGCTGGCCACCCGCGCCGACAGCGGCAACGGCCTCATGGGCGTGACCTGGGTCGACCTGGACAACAACGGCACCGCCGACGTGGTCTACGGCACCGACCTCAAGGGCTCGCTGTGGAAGTTCGACATCCGCTCGTCCGATCCTCAGCAGTGGGGTTCGGCCTTGATCGGGTCGATCGCGACCACGGACGCCAACGGCACCACCACCACCGTTCAGGGCGCCAAGCCGCTGTTCACCGCCGTGGGCGCCAACGGGCTGACTCAGTCCATCACGACCGCCCCGGTGACCTTCTTCCCCAGCTTCGGCGGCACGATGATCGGCTTCGGCACCGGCCGCTCCCTGGAGTCCGGTGACTTCCCCGACACCTCCACCGTGCAGCGCTTCTACTCGGTCTGGGACAAGGGCCGCTACGCCGAGGACGTCATCAACCCCGTGGCCACCAATGGCACGGCCAACCCCTTGCCCAGCCTGGGCGCCACCCGCACGGTGTCGGGCGTGTCGGCCAGCACCTTCGTGCGCCGCATTTTGCGTCGGGACCCCCTCACGGAGGACGTCTATCAAATCCAGGTCGGCGCCGACGGCACCCCGACGCTCAAGGATGGCGCCGAGGTGCGATTGGGGTCCAGCGACGTCACCCAACGCTTTGACCCTGCGGTGCACGACGGCTGGTACATGGACTTCCCCGGCACGGGTGAAGCCGTGCTCAGCTCACCCGTGCGCCGCTTGAACTTCGTGTTCTTCACGACGGTGCGCCCCCTGTCCGCCACGGAGGGTGAGGCGTCTTGCTCTCTGGCTCCGCGTGGTGCGCTGTATGCGTTCAACCCAGTCAACGGCTTGCCGGTGAACGGCTTGCTGCAAGGCGGGGAGTTCCTGATGGGGCAGAGTTCGGGTAACGATCAAAAAATGATCGTGGTTCGAAACAACTCGGATGACGGTTCGGTGGGTACTGGAGGTAAGAACTGTGTCCCGGGCTCAAAGGGTTGTGTGTGTGTCACCCCAGACAAGTGCGAAAAGAAGCCAGAGTGCGAATCCGGGAAAATCAACAACAACCTGCTGGGCACTTCCACCGGAAAGGCGGCCTGCTCATCCGCCTCCAACCTGCGCCTGCAGTGGCGTGAGATCCCCGGCATGCGCACCCGCGGCGCCGTCACCGCCGAACCCGAGCCCGAGCCCGAACCGGCCCCCGCTCCTGGTCCGTCGCCTACACCCGCCCCCGCCCCCTGATGATGCCCATGTCCTTTCGCCCTCACACCCGCGGCCAGGCCGGCTTCTCGCTCATCGAGTTGATGATCGCCGTCGTGGTCGTCGGCATCCTGGCAGCGGTGGCTTACCCCTCCTACACCGAGTACGTCGCGCGCGGGCACCGCAGCCAGCTGCGCGCGCAAATGGAGCAGGCTCAGCAGTGGCTGGAGCGTTACTACTCGGCGCGCTACTTTTACGGCGACACGGCCACGGCCACGGCCAACGCCAACTTCGACGACCAAGCTTTCGCGACCAGCCCGCCTTCGTCTGGCGGCGACGCCCGCTACACCCTGGCGGTGGTCGTGGCCAACGGTGGCCAGACCTACACGATCACGGCCAGCCGCGCGGGCACCATGGCCAGCGATCACTGCGGCAACCCGACCATCACCAACGCCGGACTCAAGGGCGTAGAGACCGGCAGCTTTGGCACCCAGCACACCGACGCAGCGGCGGCGGTGGCGGCCTGCTGGCGCTGAGGTTCCTGGAATCGCCCCATGTTGGCCTCGCCCCCGCTCCGCCGCCACGCCGCCCCCGCGGCCTGGCCCTGGCGCGCACTCGGGGTGGCTGCGCTGGCTGCCGCCGGCCTGCACCTGCTCGGCTGGGCCTGCTTGCGCGACGCCGGGCTGACCGGGGTGCTGGATTCGATGCCGGCGCCGCCGGTCGCCCAGGGTCTGCGGGTGCGGCTGGCCAGTTCAAGCGCCCCGATCGCGCCGACCGCCTCGATGACCGCTGTTGTTGAGAACGCCCCGGCGGCCCCCACCGGGTCCCCCAGTCCCTCGGAGACGGCCCCGTCCGCCGAGCTCGCCACCCAGGCCGCACCCGCCGTGTCGACGGCCTCCCCGCACACCCGCGCCAGCCCCTACTGGCCCTCCGATGCGTTGGAGCGCTCACCTCAACCCGAACTGGGCTGGGTCGTCGACGAGTCCGAACTGGAGCGGGTGCGTCACGCCCGCGTGCTGATCAAGCTGTGGGTCTCCGAGCTCGGGCGCATCGACCGCGTCGAGGTGCTGCAGGCCGAGCCCGCCGGTGACTGGCCGAGCCGGGCTTTGCGCTTCCTGGCCGACACCCGGATGCTGCCCGGGGTGCGCGAGGGGCAGGCGGTGAACGCCACGGTCGTGGTAGAAATCGCGGCCGAGGTCGAGCGCTTCCAGTGACCCCCCTGACGCCTGGATGGGGGCCTCGGGTGCCCGCCCAGTTGTCTCTCCGGCCCTTCCTCGCATGACCCTGCCCCACGACGCCCACTGGATGCAAGCCGCCCTGGATCAGGCTCGCCTGGCCCTGCCTGTGTCTTCACCCAATCCGCCCGTGGGCTGCGTGCTCGTTCGAGACGGGGCGCTGTTGGGGCAGGGGCACACCCAGGCCGTCGGGGGCCCCCACGCCGAGGTCATGGCCCTGCGCGATGCGCAAGCTCGCGGCGCCTCGGTGCGAGGCGCCACCGCCTACGTCACCCTGGAGCCCTGTGCCCACCACGGTCGAACCCCACCTTGCGCCGACGCCTTGATCCGCGAGGGCCTGGCCCGCGTGGTGGTGGCCTTGCACGACCCCAACCCCCTGGTGGCCGGCCAGGGCACGGCCCGCCTGCGCGCCGCTGGCGTCGAGGTGCTGGAGTGGCCGGCGGACGACCCGCTGGCCCTGGAGGCGCGTGAGATCAAGATCGGGTTCCTGTCGCGCATGGTTCGCCAGCGCCCCTGGGTGCGCCTGAAGGTGGCGGCCTCGCTCGACGGTCGCACGGCCCTGGACAACGGCGCCAGTCAATGGATCACCGGGCCGGCTGCGCGCGAGGACGGCCAGCGCTGGCGCGCCCGCGCCTCGGCGGTGCTCACCGGCATCGGCACCGTGCTGGACGACGACCCGCGCCTGGACGTGCGCAGCGTGCCCACCCCGCGCCAGCCCTTGCGCATCGTGCTCGACAGCCGCTGGCGCACGCCACCGACCGCGGCCATGCTGTCCACCGAAGGCGGTGTGCTGGTGGTGGGGCTGCCTGCGCCCGACGCCGATGTCCAGGCTCGACAGGACGCCCTGGTCGCCGCGGGCGCGCAGGTGCTGGTCGCGCCACCGGGGCCGGCCGAGCGCGTCGACGTGGCGTGGCTGCTGCCCGAGCTGGCGCGCCGGGGCGTCAACGAACTGCACGTGGAAGCCGGTGCCCGCCTGAATGGTCATTTGATCGAGGGCGACTGGGTCGACGAGATCGTGGTGTATCTTGCGCCCAAGCTGTTGGGGCCGGGTCGGGCGCTGGCCGCCCTGTCGCCCCTGGCCGAGCTGGGGGGCTGCTGGCAGGGAGAGGTCCGCGAGCTCAGCCAGGTCGGCCCCGACGTCCGATTGATCGTGCGCCCCGCGGGCCGCGAGCGCTTCTGAGCCCGCCTCGGGCTCGCCCACCCACAGGCACCCATCCACAGGCACCCCAGACCATGTTCACCGGCATCATCACTGGCGTTGGCCAGATCACCGAGTCCCAGCCCCTGGGCGACCAGCCCTCGCACGGCCGCCGCCTGACCATCCAGGCCCCGGCGGGCTACCTGGAGGGCGTGGGCCTGGGCGACAGCATCGCCATCAACGGCGCCTGCATGACGGTCACCACCTTCGATGTGGCCGCCAGCCGCTTCACCATCGACGTCTCCGCCGAGAGCCTGGCGCGCACCGTGGGCCTCGCCGGCACCGGTCGCATCAACCTGGAGCAGGCGCTGCGCTCCCACGACCGCCTGGGCGGCCACATCGTCACCGGCCACGTCGACGGCGTGGGTGACGTGACCGTGTTCGAGCCCGTGGGCGAGTCCTGGCTGCTGCGCATCCGCGCCCCGCAGGCCCTGGCGCGCTTCCTGGCCTACAAGGGCTCCATCACCGTCAACGGCGTGAGCCTGACCGTCAACCGCGTGCACGACGCCCGCGACGGCAGCACCGAGTTCGACATCAACCTGATCCCGCACACCATCGAGAACACCGCCCTGGGCGAGCTCCAGGCCGGCTCCCAGGTCAACCTCGAAGTCGACCTGATTGCCCGCTATGTGGAACGCATGCTGGGCGCCGAGGGCAAATTGCCCACGACCCAGCCCTGAGACCCCGGTCATTCGGGTCAACCCGCCCCAGCCCCCCTCCAGCCGCCTACAATCCCGAGATGCCGATTTCACCCATCCCCGAGCTGATCGCCGAACTCGCCGCCGGCCGCATGGTCATCCTGGTGGACGAAGAAGACCGTGAAAACGAGGGCGACCTCGTCCTCGCGTCCGACCACGTCACCCCCGAGGCCATCAACTTCATGGCCAAGTACGGCCGTGGCCTGATCTGCCTGACGATGACGCGCGAGCGCTGCGAACGCCTGCAACTGCCCCCCATGGCCACGCGCAATGGCACCAAGCACGGCACCGCTTTCACCGTCTCGATCGAGGCCGTCGAGGGCGTGACCACCGGCATTTCGGCCGCCGACCGCGCCCGCACGGTGCAGGCCGCCGTGGCCCGTGACGCCAAGCCGACGGACCTGGTCCAGCCCGGCCACATCTTCCCGCTGCAGGCGCAAGACGGCGGCGTGCTCATGCGCGCCGGCCACACCGAAGCCGGCTGCGACCTCGCCGGCATGGCCGGCCTGACGCCCTCGTCCGTGATCTGCGAGATCATGAACGACGACGGCACCATGGCCCGCCTGCCTGACCTGCAGGTCTTCGCCCAGGAGCACGGCCTCAAGATCGGCACCATCGCCGACCTGATCCAGTACCGCAGCCGCAACGAAACCCTCATCCAGCTGGTGGGCCAGCGCAGCATGCAGACGCCCGAAGGCGCCTTCGACAGCCACGTCTTCCAGGACAAGACCGGTGCGCTGCACCTGGCGCTGAGCCTGGGCCTGGGTGCGCTGGCGGCGGGCCAGGGCGGCAAGCAAGACGAGGTGCTGGTGCGCGTGCACGAGCCCCTGTCCGTGCTCGACTGGCTGGACGCCGGCACCCGCAGCCACTCCTGGGCGCTGCCCCAGGCGCTGGGCGCCATCCGGGAAGCCGGGCGGGGCGTGGCGGTGCTGCTCAACGTCGGTGACGACGCCGATCGCCTGCTGGAGCGGCTGCTGCCCGCCGAGCCGGTGCTGCCCATCAAGACCCCGGCAGACCTGCGCACCTACGGCGTGGGCGCGCAGATCCTCAAGCACCTGGGTGTGCAACGCATGCGCCTGCTGGGCAACCAGCAACGCCTGCCCAGCATGGTCGGCTACGGACTGGAGGTCACCGGCTTCCTGACCGCCGACGGCCAGTCCCTGGCGCTGCCGACCTGATCGACCCCCGTGGCGCCAGGCCCCCCGGCCCGGCGTCACCGCTCTTTACTGATTCGCTCTTTTGATTGGAAATTCACATGCAAGGCGCTGACAAAGGCACAGCCAACCGCCTCGACGGCAACGACCTGCGGGTCGGCATCGTCCAGGCCCGCTTCAACGACGAGCTGACCGGCCGCCTCGCCGAGGTCTGCATCGACGAGCTCACCCAGCTGGGCGTGGCCCGCAAGCACATCACCCACGTCACCGTGCCCGGCGCCCTCGAGGTGCCCGTCGCCCTGCAGGCCATGGCCGACAGCGACCGCTTCGACGCCCTGGTGGCCCTGGGTTGCATCATCCGCGGTGAAACCTACCACTTCGAGCTGGTGGCCAACGAAAGCGGCGCCGGCGTGACCCGCGTCAGCCTGGATCACCACGTGCCCATCGCCAACGCCATCCTGACCGTCGAGGACCAGGCCCAGGCCGAAGCCCGCGTGGAAGAAAAGGGCCGCGACGCCGCCCGCGTTGCCGTCGAGATGGCCAACCTGCTGGACGACCTGCTGTGAGCGACCGCACCGACGCCCCCCAGGACGACCGCAACCCGTCCGCCGCCGCCCGCCCGGCGCGCAAGCCCGGCGCCCCCGCCGGTCAGCGCGACCGCGCCAAATCTTCGCGTCGCCGCGCGCGCGAGTTCGCCCTCCAAGGCCTCTACGAGTGGCAGCTCAACCGGCGTGAGGCCTCCTCCGTGGACGCCAACATCCGCGAGCTCGAAGAGTTCGCCAAGTGCGATCGCGCCCATTACGACGCCTTGCTGCACGGCTGCATCGACCAGCACCAGCAACTCGATGAAGCCCTGCTCAAGTTCCTGGACCGTTCTGTCGAAGAACTGTCGCCCGTTGAACACGCCGTGCTCTGGATCGGCGCCTACGAGCTGTCCCATTGCCTGGATGTGCCCTACAAGGTGGCCATCAACGAGGCGGTGGAGCTGGCCAAAGGCTTCGGCGGAACCGACGGGCACAAATACGTCAACGGCGTGCTGGACCACCTGGCCCCCAGCCTGCGCCCTGACGAAGTCAAAGCGGCGCGTCCGGCCCAGCGTTGAAGTCTGCGCTGCACGGCGGCCATCGGGGGTCTCGTTCCGTGTCCATGTCCCATGCGCAACCCGCGGTCACCCAGCCTCACGAAGTCGAGGCGGATCGACTCGTGCTGGACGACATCGACACCATTTCCGAGACCCGCCCGCTGCCGGAGCCCGATCCGGCCGAGCTGCGGCGCATGCGCCCGGAGGTCTTGCCCACCATCGGCCACATCGGGCGCTACGCGCTGAAGTACGTCATCGGTGAAGGCGGACTGGGCACGGTCTACGCGGCCCACGACACGCTGCTGTCGCGCCTGATCGCCATCAAGACCCTCAACGTCAACCTGCCGCAGGCCGAGCGGGCGCGCTTCAACGACCTCGTCCTGCACGAGGCGCGTGCCGCCGCCAGCTTGAGCCACGGCCACATCGTGACGGTGCACGACGCCGGCACCAGCGAGCAGGGCAGCTACATCGCCATGGAGCTGCTGCGCGGGCGCGACCTGCGCCACCTGCTGTCCATGGGCTGGAAGCCGACGCCCGAGCAGGCCGCGCTCATCGTGCGCCGCGTGGCCGACGCCTTGTCCTACGCCCACCACAAGGGCGTGGTGCACCGCGACATCAAGCCGGCCAACATCTTCATGGTGGGGCGCACGCAGCCGCGGGTGCTGGACTTCGGCATCGCCCGCATCCGCCAGGTCGAAAGCCTGAACCCGCGTGACGACGAGGCCAGCCGCTTCCAGGAGATCGTCGGGGGCTCGCCGTTCTACATGGCCCCCGAGCTGGTGCGCCGCGAGCCGGGCGACCGCCGCGTGGACGTCTACGCCCTGGGCGTGGTGCTCTACGAGATGCTGGCGGGGCGCCGCGCCTTCACGGGCGGCTCGCTGGAAGACATCGCCGACGCGGTGCTGCACCAGCCGGTGCGCCCGGTGCACGAAGTCAACCCCGCCATCCCGAAGGACCTGTCCGACATCGTGGCGCAGGCCATGCACCGCGACCCCGATCGACGCACGCGCTCGGCGCGTCGGCTGTCGCAGGCGCTGCGGGACTGGCTGGACGCCGTCGACGGCAGCCGGCCGGTGGCTTCACAGGCCTCGCAGGCCCCGCTGCGGCGCAAGCGCGCCCACTCGGCATGGGTTCCGTCCGGCCGGTGGTTGCTGGGCGTCGGTCTGGTGGGTCTGGTGGGCTTGGTGGCAGGCCTGGCGGCCTGGGCCTGGCTGCGCGCCCACGGCGGCTGAGCCCGGCCCTGGCTGCGGTTCGCCCGGTTCGCCTCAACTGGCGCTCAGCGCCACCTCCAGGGCCCGGTCGCCATTCGCAGCCCAGCGGCGCACCTCCTCGTTGAGCAGGTGCAGCGTGCGCGGGTGCTGCATGGCCCACTTGCGCGAGAGCACCAGCCGCGCCTGGCCCGGGCGGTGGCGCTCCAGCGTGGCCACCTTCGCGGGCAGCTCCATGCGCGCGTGGTGCAGGATCAGGGCCAGGCGCAGGCACAGCACCTGCGACATCAGGGCCTGGTCGTGCTTGTGCTCGGCCAGTTTGATGAGGTCACCGCGCTGCCCCAGCACCAGCGTGGCCAGCCGGCGCAGCTGCGACTGCGAATAACCCGATGCGTCCACGTGCCCCAGCAGGTAGGCGCTGTGGCGGTGGTGGTCGTGGTGCGAGACCATCATGCCGATCTCGTGCAGCGAGCTGGCCCAACCCAGCTCGCGGGCGTGTTCGCCATCGGCGCCGGCCAGGGGCTCGTTGTGGCTGTGCCAGAAGCTCAGGGCGCGCTGGCGGATGCGCTCGGCCTGCGTCGTGTCCACCTGGAAGCGGCGCTGCAGCTCGCGCACCGAGGTGTCGCGCGGGTCGGCCGTGCGGTGGTTTCGCGTGGCCTCGATGCGGTCTTCCAGGTCGAAGATGACGCCCTGGCGCAGCGCCCCGCGGGCCGGGCGCATGACCTCGATGTCGAAGTGCTGCGACAGCGTGTACAGGATGGACAGCCCGCCGCCCAGCACCGCCTTGCGGTCGGCTTTCAGGCCGGGCAGGGTGAGGCTTTCGGCGTCGCCGGCTTCGATGCAGCGCTCGATGCACCAGCGCAGGCCGTCGGGCGTGATGCTGCCGTCGGTGATGCCATTGGCCGCCAGGATCTGCGCCACGGCGCCCACGGTGCCCGATGAGCCCAGCGCCTCGTGCCAAGCCTCACGCGGGAAGAGCGTGAGCGCTTCTTCGAGCTCGGCCCCTGCGGCGATCTGGGCGGCGCGGAAGTGCTCGGCCGTGTAGCGCCCCTGCGGGAAGTGCTGCAGCGACAGGCTGACGCTGCCCACGGCGAACGACTCGACCTGGTGCGCGCCGCGTCCCACGCCCAGGATCATCTCGGTGGAGCGCCCGCCGATGTCGATGACCAGGCGCGGCAACTCGCTGGGTTGCAGGCGCGAGACGCCCTGGTAGATCAGGCGGGCTTCTTCGCGGCCCGAGATCACCTCGATGGGCAAGCCCAGCACGCGGTTGCCGCGCTGCAAGAAGGCGTCGCGGTTGCGCGCCTCGCGCAGGGTCTGCGTGGCCACGGCGCGCACCTGCCAGGGCGCGAAGCCCTTGAGGCGCTGGGCGAATCCCGCCAGGCACGCCAGGCCGCGCTGGGTGGCCTCCTCGGTCAGCAGGCCGCGGCCGTCGAGGCCCGCGCCCAGGCGCACCGTCTCCTTGAGGTAGTCGACGCGTTTGTACTTGCCGCGCGTGAGCTGCGCGATCTCCAGTCGAAAGCTGTTGGAGCCCATGTCGATGGCGGCCAGCAGGTCGGGGAAGCGGCTTTGCTCCAGTCCCGCTGGGGTGGCGCTGCTGGCGGTGGCCTGGGTCTTGCTGATCACGGTGCTCGGTGCTTTGTCCATGGGCGACATTGTCCCCGCTTTGAGCCCCTCTCCCGATGACAGCCGGGCCCTGTTTGACACGGTTGCTAAGATGAAGACATGACCCTGACTTACATCATGGCCGCCACCCTGATCGGCGGCCTGGTTTCCGTGCTGCTCGCAGCCGCCCTCTCCGCGCCCCTGCTGGGCCTGATCGTGCGCCACCTGGTGAGCCTGTCGACCGGCGTGTTGCTGGGCACGGCCTTGCTGCACGTCCTGCCCGAGGCCTTCGAGTCCAACGTGTCGCCGCAGTCGCTCTTCCTGACGCTGCTGGGCGGCCTGATGTTCTTTTTCCTGCTGGAAAAGGCCGAGCTGTACCGCCATGGCCACCACCACGAACACGACGACCACCACCACCACCATGGCTTCGATGCCGAGCAGGCCGGCCGCGGCGGCTGGAGCGTGCTGGTGGGCGACAGCATCCACAACTTCTGCGACGGCGTGCTGATCGCGGCGGCCTTCCTGGCCGACACGCACGTGGGCATGGTCACGGCCCTGGCCGTCATCGCCCACGAGATCCCGCAGGAGGTGGGCGACTACATCGTGCTGATCAACGCGGGTTTCTCACGCGCGCGGGCGCTGTTCTACAACCTGCTGTCGGGCCTGGCCGCGGTGGTGGGGGGCGTGCTGGGCTACTTCCTCATCGAGCCCTGGCAGCACATGCTGCCTTACCTGATGGTGGTGGCGGCCAGCAGCTTCGTGTACGTGGCCGTGGCCGACCTGATCCCGCAGTTGCAAAAGCGCCTGAACGTGCGCGAGACCCTGCTGCAGATCGTGTGGCTGGCCGTGGGCCTGGGCCTCATCGCCCTGATCACGCAGGGCTTGCACGGGGAGCACGGTGGGCACACGGGGCATGACCACGGTGCCGCAGCGGGGCACACCGATCACCCCGGCCACGCCGATCACTGAGCCGTTCGCCAGCGCGTGGCCGCCATGCCGGCCGCGACGATGAGGGCCATGCCCAGCAGGCTGTCGAGCCCGAGGGACTCGCCAAACAGCAGCGCGCCCAGCAGCGCCGCGTGCACGATGCCCAGGTACTGCAGGCTGGCGTTGACCAGCATGCTGCCGCGCGCGTAGGCGCGGGTCATCAGGAGCTGCGCGAGGGTGGCGAAGGCCCCGACGCCCAGCAGCTGCGCCCAGGCTGACAGCGGGATCTGCGCCAGCGGCGTGCGGTTGCCCTGCTCGGGCAGCAGCCAGATCAGCGCCCCCATCAGCGTGCCCGTGACCGAGAACCAGAACACCACCCGCACCTCGGGCTCGCCGGCGCGGCCCAGGGCCGTCACCTGCACATAGGCCATCGCCGCGAGCACGCCCGAGCCCAGGCCGACCAGGCCGGCCAGCACCTGATCACGTGCCAGCGTGGGGTGCAGCACCAGGGCCACGCCCAGGAAGCCGATGGCGATGGCCCAGACCAGCCCGGGCTTGACGCGCTGGCCACCGCCGAAGGCCGCCCGCATCAGCAGGAAAACGGCCATCCACACCGAGGACATGTAGTTCAGCGTGACGGCCGTGGCCAGGGGCAGCTGCCCGATGGCGTGGAACCACAGGGAGAGCGCGACCACGCCGGAGAGCCCGCGCTGCAGGTGCAGGCGCGGCACGGTGGTGCGCAAGGCCGTGCCCGTTTGCCCGGCGATGGCGGCCATGAGCACGGCGCCCACCAGCCCGCGGGCGCTGACCACGGCCGCGGTGCCGAAGTGCGCCGACGCCAGCTTCACGCACACCCCCATGCAGGCGAACAGCACGGTCGCCAGCACCATCTGCAGGTAGGGAGAATGGCGCGAGGGCAGGGTGCTCAGCCCTTGAAGTCCATCGTGCGGCGGTACCACTCGTGGAAGTGCTGCATGCCGTCTTCCATCGGGCTCTGGTAGGGGCCGACCTCGTTGTCGCCGCGCAGCATGAGGGCGCGGCGACCCGCGTCCATGCGCTCGGCGATCTCGTCGTCCTCCACGCAGGTCTCCATGTAAGCGGCGCGCTGGGCTTCGACGAACTCGCGCTCGAAGGCGGCGATCTCTTCGGGGTAGTAGAACTCCACCACGTTGAGCGTTTCCTGCGGGCCCTTGGGGTACATGTTGGAGACCACCAGCACGTGCGGGTACCACTCCACCATCATGGTCGGGTAGTAGGTCAGCCAGACCGCGCCCTGCGTGGGCTTCTGGCCGCCGCGGTGATTCAGCAGCACCTCGCGCCACTTCTTGTAGACGTCGGAGCCGGGCTTGTCGAAGCCCTTGGAGACGCCCACCGTCTGCACCGAATAGGCCTCGGCCATGTCCCAGCTCAGGTCGTCGCAGGTGACGAAGTTGCCCAGGCCGGGGTGGAAGGGGCCGACGTGGTAGTCCTCGAGGTAGACCTCGATGAAGGTCTTCCAGTTGTAGTGACAGGTGTGCAGCTCGACGTGGTCGAGCACGTAGCCCGAGAAGTCGAGGTCGCCACCTGGCTTGAAGCGCGCGTCGATGCCGGCGAGGTCGCGCGCGATGTCGCGGCCGTTGTCCTCGAACAGCAGCCCGTTCCAGTTGCGAACCTTGTAGTTGTTGAGGTTCAGGCAGGGGTCGTGGTCGAAGTGCGGCGCACCGATCAGCTGCCCCTGGTGGCTGTAGGTCCAGCGGTGCAGGGGGCAGACGATGTTGTTGCGGCTGTTGCCGCGGCCCTTGAGCATGACGGCCTGGCGGTGGCGGCAGACGTTGGACAGCAACTCGATGCCGTCTTTCGTGCGCACGAGCACGCGGCCTTCGCTTTCCTGGGGCAGGGCGTAGAAGTCGCCGACCTCGGGCACGCTCAGGGCGTGTCCCAGGTAGCGGGGACCGGACTGAAAGATGCGCTCAAGCTCCTCCTTGTACAGTGATTCGTCGAAGTAGACGGACACGGGCAACTGCGTGTTGCTGCGGCGGAGGGTGTTGAGTGCAGGACTCAGGTCGGACATGATCCCCAGGATCTCCAAAAACCAATGTCAACCACGGGACCCTGATCCGGCGCCGCCAGCCAGGGGGCGGGCGGTGGGAGGCAGGGGGCGAAAGCGATGGGCCACCATGCGATGGACCACAGGCGACGTGCCGAAATGCGTTGAGCCGACGTGCAAAGGGCCCAACCTTCCGGGGAACCGCGGATTCTAGCCGGGGGGTGGGGGTGGGGCAAGCCTGAGGCCTTGTCGGGGCGCCAAGTGAAGCCCGTGCGGCACCCCCAGTCAGGGTGGAGCGGGCCCCCCAACTCGTCACCCCCGGGGGCTCCCGGGCGAGGCAGACGAAATAGAATACGCGTTTGCCCGCAGGGTCGGGTGACCCAGGCAGAACCATGGCCAAGAACGCATCCACCGACGCCCTCCCGCCCGCCACGCCCACGCCACCCGCCCCCGTTGTCGCCTTGCCCGCTTCTTATGAAGAGGCGCTGGCCGAGCTGGAGCAGCTGGTGGGTCGCATGGAGGCCGGTGCCCTGCCCCTGGAGCAGTTGCTGGTGGCGTACCAGCGCGGCGCCCAGTTGCTGGCCTTCTGCCGGGAGCGGCTGCAGGCGGTGGAAGAGCAGGTCAAGCGCCTGGAAGACGGCCAGATCAAGCCCTGGGACCCCGCATGAGCCCGGAGCAACTGCAGTCCTGGTCGGCCGACGTGCTGGCCCGCGTGGAATCCGCCCTGGGTGAATGGGTGCCGACGTCGGCCCCCGCCGGCCTGGGCGAGGCCATGCGCTATGGCGTGCTCGACGGCGGCAAGCGCCTGCGAGCGCTGTTGGTGCAGGCCGCGGCCGAAGCCGCCGGGGCCATGGGCACCGACGCGGGCCGCGAAGCCGCCTTGCGCGCGGCCTGCGCGGTGGAGTTGATCCACGCCTACTCCCTGGTCCACGACGACATGCCTTGCATGGACAACGACGTGCTGCGCCGGGGCAAGCCCACGGTGCACGTGGCCTTCGGCGAGGCCCAGGCCATGCTGGCCGGCGACGCCATGCAGGCCCTGGCCTTCGAGGTGCTCACGCCCGATGCGGGTGAGGGCGCGGGCGTGTCGCCCGCCTTGCAGTCGCGCCTGGTGCGCATCCTGGCGCGCGCCTCCGGGCAGGCCGGCATGGCCGGTGGGCAGGCCATCGACCTGGCCAGCGTGGGCCGTGCGCTGGACGAGGCCACCTTGCGCGACATGCACCGCCGCAAGACCGGGGCCCTGCTGCGCGCCAGCGTGCAGATGGGTGCGGCCTGCGCCGACCTGCGAGCCGACTCACTCGCGTGGCAGGCCCTCACCGAGTATGGCCATGCCATGGGCCTGGCCTTCCAGATCGTCGACGATGTGCTGGACGCCACCCAGCCATCCGACACGCTGGGCAAGACCGCCGGCAAGGACGCCGATGCGAACAAACCGACCTATGTGAGCCTGCTGGGCCTGGACGGCGCGCGCACCGAAGCGGCCGAATTGCTGGCCCAGTCCCTGGCGGCCTTGTCGCGCAGCGGGCTGGAGGCGCGCGCCACCGCGCCCCTGGCGGCGCTGGCCGAGCGCATCGTCCACCGCGACCACTGACATCACAAGAAATCCTTCAAGGATGAGCACCATGACCCACCCCCTGCTGTCGCGCATCGAGCAGCCTGCCGACATCCGGCACCTCTCGCGCACGGAGCTCAAACAGCTCGCCACCGAGTTGCGCGATCACCTCCTGCACAGCGTCTCGCGCACAGGCGGCCACCTGTCGTCGAACCTGGGCACGGTCGAGCTCACCATCGCGTTGCACCACGTTTTCAACACGCCGCACGACCGCTTGGTCTGGGACGTGGGCCACCAGACCTACCCCCACAAGATCCTGACCGGTCGGCGCGACCGCATGCCCACGCTGCGCCAGTTCGGCGGCATGAGCGGCTTCCCGCGCCGCGACGAGAGCGAGTACGACACCTTCGGCACCGCGCACTCGTCCACCTCCATCTCGGCCGCTTTGGGCATGGCCCAGGGCGCGCAGATCCGTGGCGAGTCGCGCCGCGCCGTGGCCATCATCGGCGACGGCGCCATGACCGCGGGCATGGCCTTCGAGGCCCTGAACAACGCGGGCGTGCCGCACGCCGGCAAGATGCCCAACGTGCTGGTGGTGCTCAACGACAACGACATGTCGATCTCACCGCCGGTGGGGGCGCTCAACCGCTACCTGGCTCGCCTGATGTCGGGCCGCTTCTACACGGCCGCGCGCGAAAGCGCCAAGCAGGTGCTGCGCAACGCGCCGCCGCTGTTCGAGCTGGCCAAGAAGCTCGAAGAGCACGCCAAGGGCCTGGTCGTGCCGGCCACCATCTTCGAGGAGTTCGGCTTCAACTACGTCGGCCCGATCGACGGCCACGACCTCGACAGCCTGATCCCCACGCTGGAGAACCTGCGCGACCTCGAAGGCCCGCAGTTCCTGCACGTGGTCACCAAGAAGGGCTACGGCTACAAGCTGGCCGAGGCCGACCCGATCGCGTACCACGGGCCGGGCAAGTTCGACCCGGCGGTGGGCCTGGTCAAGGCCCCAGCCACCACACCGCCCAAGCCCACGTTCACGCAGGTGTTCGGGCAGTGGTTGTGCGACATGGCCGCCGCCGACCCGCGCCTGGTGGGCATCACGCCGGCCATGCGCGAGGGCTCGGGCATGGTGGAGTTCCACCAGAAGTACCCGGGTCGCTACTTCGACGTCGGCATCGCCGAGCAGCATGCGGTCACCTTCGCCGCCGGCCTGGCCTGCGAGGGCCTCAAGCCCGTGGTCGCCATTTACTCGACCTTCCTGCAGCGTGGCTACGACCAGCTCGTGCACGACGTGGCCATCCAGAACCTGCCGGTGGTGTTCGCGCTGGACCGCGCCGGCATCGTCGGAGCGGACGGCGCCACGCACATGGGCGCGTTCGACATCGCCTTCGTGCGCTGCATCCCGAACATGAGCCTGCTGACGCCCGCCGACGAGGCCGAGTGCCGTCAGGCCCTGAGCGCCGCTTACGCCCAGAACCACCCGGTGGCCGTGCGCTACCCGCGTGGCGCCGGCGCAGGCGTGCCGGTGCCCACCGACCTGAGCCCGATGGCGTGGGGCCGGGGCGAGGTGCGCCGCCAGGCCGCAGGCACGCAGCCCGCCGGCCAGCGCGTGGCCATCCTGGCTTTCGGCACGCTGCTGCACCCCGCCTTGCAGGCGGGCCAGGCGCTGGACGCCACGGTGGCCAACATGCGCTTCGTCAAGCCGCTGGACGTGGACCTCGTCAAGCAGCTGTCCGCCGAGCACGACCTGATCGTGACGGTGGAAGAGGGGTGCGTGATGGGGGGCGCGGGCTCGGCCGTGGCCGAGGCCCTGGCCGCCGCCGGCATCGTCAAGCCCCTGCTGATGCTGGGCCTGCCCGATCAATTCATCGAGCACGGCGAGCCGGCCAAGCTGCTGAGCCTGTGCGGGCTGGACGCGGCGGGCATCGAGCAGGCCATCCGCAGCCGGCTGGCGGCGACCGCCTGAACCGGCTGGGGTGAACGGGGGGCCGCCTGCTCAGGCGGCTTCTTTTTGTGTGCCTGGGCCCGTGTCGCCGCACGCCCCGCCGCAGCCATTGATGGCTTGCGCGGGCAGCGCATCGGGGTGGCTCAGCTCGCCCGTGAAGGGGTCGTGGCCCACGCTCTTGAGGTGCAGGGCGAGGCCCGCGTCCATGGTCTGGGCGTGGTGCGGAAACCAGAGCGTCAGCTCATGCGCCATCTGGCGGATGAGGGCGAGCTGGCCTTGCATCCCGGCCTGAAGGCCTTCGCGCAGCACCTTGAGCACGACGCTGTGCTGCGTCATGTGGCAGCTGCCGGGCGCGAAGCCGGTGGCCAGCATCCAGCGGTCTTCCTGCGCGAAGTGGGCGTCGGTGTGGTCGATCAGCGCCTGCCAGGTCGACACGAGCCGGCCATCGGGGGCGGCCTGAACCTCGGCCAGCAGGTCGACGAACTCGACGTGGGTCTGGTCCATGACGGGCATGGACAGGCTCAGGGCGTCCGACCACACCAGGCCGGGTGCGACCGGGGCGCTGAAGTCGGGTGTGGTGGGTGTTGTGGCGGCCGGGGGGGCTGCTGGGGAGGCGGTGTCAGGCATGGCCGCCAGCGTAGCCAAGGCACCGCGGTGGTGCTTTGCGCTGGCGCAATGACGGGCCCTCCGCCCGCGGCTCAGCCCAGTCGGGCGCGGTGGCGGGCCACCTGCGCGCGCACCTGCACCGGCGCCGTGCCGCCCAGGATGTTGCGGGCGTTCAGCGAGCCGCGCAGGCTCAGCACCTCGAACACATCGGCCTCGATGGCCGGGTTGTAGGTCTGCAGCGTGGCCAGGGGCAGCTCCGAGAGGTCCACGCCCGCGGCGATCGCGTCCTTCACGGCATGGGCCACGACCTCGTGCGCATCGCGGAAGGGCAGGCCCTTCTTGACCAGGTAGTCGGCCAGGTCGGTGGCGGTGGCGTAGCCCTTCTTGGCGGCGCGCTCCATCGCTTCGGGCTTGACGGTGATGCCCGCGGCCATCTCCGCGAAGATGCGCAGCGTGTCTTTCAGGGTGTCGACCGTGTCGAACAAGGGTTCCTTGTCTTCCTGGTTGTCCTTGTTGTAGGCCAGGGGCTGTCCCTTCATCAGGGTGATCAGGCCCATCAGGTGGCCGACCACGCGGCCGGTCTTGCCACGCGCCAGCTCGGGCACGTCGGGGTTTTTCTTCTGCGGCATGATCGACGAGCCCGTGCAGAAGCGGTCGGCCAGGTCGATGAAGCCGAAGCTCTGGCTCATCCACAAGATGAGTTCTTCTGACAGGCGCGAGATGTGCACCATCAGCAGGGACGCGGCCGAGGTGAACTCGATGGCGAAGTCGCGGTCGCTCACGCCGTCCAGGCTGTTCTGGCAGACGGCGGGCAGGCCGGCTTCATCGACCATGCCCAGGCTGCGGGCCACGCGCTCGCGGTCCAGCGGGTAGCTGGTGCCGGCCAGGGCGGCCGAGCCCAGCGGCAGGCGGTTGACGCGCTTGCGCAGGTCCAGCATGCGCTCGGCGTCGCGCGAAAACATCTCGACGTAGGCCAGCAGGTGGTGGCCGAAGCTCACGGGCTGGGCCACCTGCAGGTGGGTGAAGCCGGGCAGGATGACGTCGGCGTTTTGCTCGGCCACGTCGACCAGGGCCGTTTGCAGGGCGGTCAGCAGCACGCCGATTTCGTCGATCTCGCCGCGCAGCCACAGGCGCACGTCGGTGGCGACCTGGTCGTTGCGCGAGCGGCCGGTGTGCAGGCGCTTGCCGGCGTCACCGACCAGCTGAGTCAGGCGGGCCTCGATGTTGAGGTGCACGTCTTCGAGGTCGAGCTTCCACTCGAAGCTGCCGGCTTCGATCTCGGCGCGGATCTGCGCCATGCCCTTCTGGATGGAGGCCAGGTCGTCGGCCGAGATCAGGCCTTGCGCGGCCAGCATGTCGGCGTGGGCCAGCGAGCCCTGGATGTCGGCGGCCCACAGGCGCTTGTCGAAGAAGACGCTGGCCGTGTAGCGCTTGACCAGCTCGCTCATGGGCTCGGAGAACAGGGCCGACCAGGCCTGGGATTTCTTGTCGAGTTGGTTGGTGCTCATGAGGAGATCCGGTGGCGCGCGCTTCACGCAGAATGTGCAAACCATGGATTCTAAAGACCCTGCCGCTTCGGCGCAGCAAGACACCGCGTCAGGCGCCACGCCAGCTTGGGCGGTGTCCACCCAGTTCGCCCTGCCTCAGCCAGGCGAGGCGCCCCCGCGTGGGCAGCCGGACGCGCCGTCTCCGTTCGACGTCTGCCACGTCGGCGTGGTGCTGCGCGTGGTCCTGGGGGTGCAACTGGTGGTGGCGCTGGGCCTGGCTTTCGGGGCCCAGGGGCCGGCGGACGCGCTGGCGCGCTGGTCGCAGTCGGCGGTGGTGTCGTTGCCGGCCAGCTTGCTGTGGCTGATCCTGGCGTGCAGCGCGCGCAACCGGCTGGCGCGCTCGCCCGAGTGGGCGCAGTGGCTGGGTGCCTGTGGCCTGGGGGCCCTGGTGGGTGGGCTGGCGCACGCGCAGGCGCTGTGGCTGGAGCAGTGGGTCACGGGCGTGCCCTTGCGCATCGGCTGGCCGCTGGTGCCGCCGGTGCTCACGGGGGCCGCTTTGGCGGGTGTCGGCCTGGCCTGGCTCAAGCACCGCGCGCACAGCCAGTTGCCGGCCCACGCCGCGGCGCGCCTGGCCGAGCTGCAGGCGCGCATCCGCCCGCATTTCCTCTTCAACACGCTCAACACCGCCATCGCCCTGGTGCAGATCGACCCGCAGCGCGCCGAGTCCGTGCTCGAGGACCTCGCCGAGTTGTTTCGCCAGGCCCTGTCGTCGCCGTCGCTGCGCAGCACGCTGGCCGACGAGGTGGAGCTGGCGCGGCGCTACCTGGGCATCGAGCAGCTGCGTTTTGGCGACCGCGTCACCGTGCGCTGGGAGCTCGACGAGCAGGTCGAAGGCGCCGAGGTGCCCGCCCTCATCCTGCAACCCCTGGTGGAGAACGCCGTGCGCCACGGCGTCGAGGCCAACCCCCTGGGCGGCTGGATCGTGGTGCGCACCAAGGTGCAGGCCGGCCAGGCCGTGCTGACCGTGAGCAACTCCGTGCCGCTCAACGGGCCCTCGCCCGCCACGGCGGGACATGGCATCGCGCTGCGCAATGTGCGCCAGCGCCTCAAGCTCATGCACGACGTTCAGGCCGACTTCGAGGCCGGCTTGCAGCGTGGCGAAGACGGCCGCCAGCCGCCGGTGTACGTCGTTCGCATCGCGGTGCCCCTGCCGCGCACGGCCAGCTGAGGTCCCCTGCCCATGAGCATCCCCACCGTCATCACGCCCCCCATGAGCACACCTTTGGGCCCCCCTTCGAGCCTGCAGGTCGCCGTCGTCGACGACGAGCCGCTGGCGCGCCTGCGCATCCGCTCGTTGCTGGGCCAGGCGCGCGTGCCCAACACCGTGGTCGCCGAGTTCGGTGAGTCCGTCACCGCCTTGATGTGGTTGCAGGAGCAGGACCGGCTGGGGCGCTCACCCGACCTGGTGGTGCTGGACATCCAGATGCCCGGGCTCGATGGCATGGTGCTGGCGGCGCGCCTGCGCGACCTGAGCCGCCCGCCCGCCGTGGTCTTCGTGACCGCGCACGCCGAGCATGCCTTGCGCGCCTTCGACCTGGCCGCCGCCGACTACCTCACCAAGCCCGTTCGGCTGGAGCGGCTGGAGGCCTCCCTGGAGCGCGTGCAGCGACTGCGAGCGGCCTTGATGCCGTCCCGTGAAGGCGAGTCCACCGCGGACCCCGATGCCGACGGCTCTGACGTGCTGGTGGTGCAGGAGCGGGGGCGCGTCGAGCGCATCGCCCTGGGCGACATCCTCTACTTCCGCGCCGAGCAGAAGTCGGTGTTGCTGCGCACCCGCGCCGACAGCCGGCTCATCGACGACTCCCTGACGGAATTGGAGGGGAGGGTGGGCGGCCGCTTCATCCGCGTGCACCGCAATGCGCTGGTGTCGCGTCAGGCCATGAGGGCGCTGGAGCGCCGCGCCGATGACCCCGATGGAGGCGAGGCCTGGGCGGTGCAGGTGGCGCCCACGATGGAGTGGCTGGCGGTGTCGCGCCGACAGGTCAGCGCGGTCCGCGAGGCCATGGCTCATCAGCCCTGAGTCCGGGCTGATTCGCCCGGATCGGTCGGGCTCAGAAGCCCAGGCTGGCCAGCAGGTCGTCGACTTCGCTCTGGTTGGCGACGACGTCGGTGCGGCCTTCGGCGTCCACCACCGGGCCTTCGAGGTGAGGCTCGCTGGTGGCGGGGTGATGGTGGCTGGTCAGCGCGGCCTCGACCTTCTGGGCCTGCTCGGGCGGGGCGGCCTGAACCAGCAGCTTGACCAACTGGCCTTCGAGGTCGTTGGCCAGGCGCACGACCTTGGCCACCACCTGGCCGGTCAGGTCATGAAAATCCTGCGCCATCATGATGTCGGTCAGGTGGCCGTCGACGCGTTTGGTCACGGTCTCGACGTCCTGCACGAAGTTGAACACCGCGCCGCTGGCCACGGCCTTGACCGGGTCGGCCGTGATGAGGGCCGCGAGTTTGCGGGTCTCGTCGGCGATGTGCTCCTGGTCGGCCTTGGCCGTGTCCACCAGGTTGAGCACCTTCTCGGCGGCATCGGCCGTCTTGGTGGCGATGTAGTTCAGGCGGCTGCGCGCGTCGGGCAGGTCGTCCACCGTGTGCTTCAGACCAGGCAGGACGCCCAGCATGTTCATGGTGTCGTGCAGCTGGCGCGTCAGCGTCCCGAGTTGCTGAAAGATCTCGGGTGAGGCCGCGGGCATCACCATGTTGTCGGGCAAGTCCACTTTCATGCTGACGCTCCCTGTCAGGCCGTGGCGGCCAGTTTTTGCATGATCTTCTGGACCTTCTCTTCCAAGGTGGCCTTGGTGAAGGGCTTGACGATGTAGCCTGCGGCGCCGGTCTGGGCGGCCAGCACGATGTCTTCTTTGCGGGCCTCGGCCGTGACCATCAGCACCGGCAGGTGCTTGAGCGTGTCGTCGGCCTTGATGGCCTTGAGCAGCTCGAAGCCGTTCATGTTGGGCATGTTGATGTCGCTGACGACGAAGTCGAACTTGCCGTTCTTGAGCATGTTGAGCGCCACGGCGCCGTCTTCGGCTTCTTCGGCGTTGTTGTAGCCGCTCTCCTTGAGCAGGCCCCGGACGATCCGGCGCATGGTCGAGAAGTCGTCCACGATGAGAAATTTCATGTCCGCGGGATTGCTCATGACTCGTCCTTTGTCAAACGTGGGCGTCTTCGGGTGCCCTCGGGGATACAGGTTGTTATCGACCGGTCACATCCGGCCTTGAGGGTTTGATGTCAGGTATTTCCGACTCTGCGGGTTCTTCGCCCTCGGTGGGTTCGCCCGATTCGACTCGGGCGGCCTGGAAGAAGCGGTCTTCGGCCTCGCGGTTCATCACGATGACGCTGATGCGCCGGTTCAGCGGACTCTCCGGGTTGCCCTTCTCGAACAGCATGCTCGCCGCCAGGCCCTGAACGCGCAAGACCTTCTCCCCACTGAGGCCCCCGGCAATCAGCTCGCGCCTCGACGCATTGGCCCGGTCTGCGGACAGCTCCCAGTTGCTGTAGCCGCGCTCGCCCGCGCTGAAGGGTTTGGAGTCGGTGTGGCCTTCGATGGTCAGGCGGTTGGGGACCTCGCCCAGCACCCCGCCGATGGCGCGCAGGATGTCACGCATGTAGCCTTTGACCTCGGTGTTGCCGCTGTCGAACATCGGGCGGCTCTGGTCGTCGACGATCTGGATGCGCAGGCCTTCGGCGGTCAGGTCCAGCTGGATCTGCGACTTGAATTTGGCCAGTCGCTCGTCGTTGGCGATGACCTCTTCAACACGCTGCTTGAGCGCGCGCAGGCGCTCGGACTCGGCGCGCGCCTGCTCGGCTTTCAGCGCCTTCTTGCGGGCGCGTTCGTCGGCCGTCTCCGACTTGCCCTTCTTGTTCTGACCCACGGACTCCGACAGGCTGTTGCCGCCGCCTTTGATGATGGAGGAGGCATCGCCCGCGCCGCTGCCACCGAACATGGCGACCTTCAGCGGGCTGTTGAAGTAGTCGGCGATGCCCTTCTTGTCGCCCTCGGTGGTCGAGCCGAGCAGCCACATCAGCAGGAAGAAGGCCATCATGGCCGTCACGAAGTCGGCGTAAGCGATCTTCCAGGCACCACCGTGGGCAGCGTGGCCGCCCTTCTTGATGCGCTTGATGATGATCGGCTGGACCTTCTTCGAATCACCGGCCATGCTGTGCTCCGCGGGTCCTTACTTCTTCTTCACGTGAGCTTCGAGCTCCGCGAAGGTCGGGCGCTCGGTCGAGTACAGCACCTTGCGGCCGAACTCGATCGCCACCTGCGGGGCGTAGCCCTGCATCGAGGCCAGCAGCACGGTCTTGACGACCTGGAACTCCTTGGTGCCTTCGTCGAGCTTTTGCTCCATCAGGCCGCCCAGGGGCTCCACCACGCCGTACGCCAGCAAGATGCCCAGGAAGGTGCCCACCAGGGCCGAGCCGATCATGCCGCCCAGCACGGCGGGGGGCTGGCCCACCGAGCCCATGGTGTTGACCACGCCCAGCACGGCGGCCACGATGCCGAAAGCGGGCAGGGCGCCGGCCAGGCGGGCCACGGCCGCCACGGCGCCATGGCCTTCGTGGTGGTGGGTGTCGATCTCGTTGTCCATGAGGGTCTCGATCTCGTGGGCGTTGAGGTTGCCCGAGACCATCATGCGCAGGTAGTCGGTGATGAACTCGACCACGTGGTGGTCATGTCCCATCGTGGGGTACTTCTTGAACAGCGCCGAGTTGTGCGGGTCCTCGACGTCCTTTTCGATCGACATCAGGCCTTCCTTGCGCACCTTCTGAAGGATCTCGAACATCATGGCCATCAGCTCCATGTACCGATCCTTCGTGTACTTCGAGCCCTTGAAGAGGGGCCCGAAGTTGGCGATCACGGCCTTGACGGTCTTGGGCTGGTTGTTGACCAGGAAGGCGCCGATGGCGCCGCCCAGGATGGCCATCATCTCGGTCGGCAGGGCCTTGATGATCACCTGCATGTTGCCGCCGTGGATGGCATAGGCGCCAAAGATGCAGCCGAGGCAGAGGATGTATCCGATTGCGACGAACATGGTGAATCAGGGGCAAGTTCGGTTCATGGGGACATCTTGGGCCACCGGCTCGGCCTGGAAACCGTGAACAACGCCGCGTCTTGGGCGCTATTCCGGCTCAGCTTTCGTCGGATGGAATCTGTCGGCGGCGGTGCGGCACAAAAAAGGGCGGACCCGATCAGGGTCCGCTGAAAAGCACTGAGTCGTGCCAGGAGGAGACAAGCAAGAACGCCTTCCTTCCAAAAGACGCCCACCTGTTGAATCGGCGGCTGGGGCGCGGACTTGAGGCGAACGCGGTGCGCGGCGCCCCAACCCGCCGCCAAACCGTGATGAGTTCACAGTCGGGGGCGCCTTCGGGTGATCAATGCATCTGCAGCGAGCCCGCGGCCTTGCCCTTGCCGGCGCGGGCCGGG
>JAECRL010000014.1 GCA_016000265.1 Burkholderiales bacterium | reverse complement strand
GAGCCGACAAGCTGGGTGTATTGGTGAATTGGCCTAACGCCCAAGTTCACCGGCGGCCATGCGAAGCATGGACGTCCGAGTGCAACGCCCAGTTAGGCTGGTGGCAGATGCTTGACGTAGCAAGTCAGTGTGGCTTAGCGCCAAGGCAAGTCTCGCTTTCATTGTTATAGGCGCCACCTGCATCCAGGCACCTATCGATGTCGATCTGACGCTCAATGTATGGCAGGGCAACAATCGCCAGCAGTCCCAGAGCGATAGGAACCAAGAAGAGGGCCAGCATCAGCCAGCTCTCTGCTTTGAAGTGGCGATTGATGGATCGCATCTGAATGGCCTAACGCCCAAGTTCAGGGGCGCGCGCTTGGCGTGGCCAAAGCGCGCACTGGTGGAGGCGTCCCCTGCAACGCACAGTTAGGCCGGTGGTGGCGTACGGCTGACTTGGCATAAAACCCCTGTTGTTTGTTGCTGGGCTGATGCCAGCTTGAATGCAAGCATGCCACGAGACCTCGCGCGAACCAATAAACGAAAGATTGGCTGCCAGTAGCCACCGAGGAGGTGGCTCGCTTGGCCTGGGCAAGCGGCGCATTTACGCGAGGGCCTAACGCCCAGGTTAACCGGCGCCGGAAGCCGAAGGCTGGAGGGCACCACCATGGGCCATCAAAATCGCGAAGCGATGGCCCATGGTGGCGTCCGCGTTGAACCGACAGTTAGGCTGGGGCGCGTATGCACGGTGTTGCACTTGCAACCTGAACTCATGCCCGGTTATTTGATGCAGCAGCGGCGAACTATTGCGACTTGGTTTCACTGAGCACTCTTTCAATGAAAATCGATTTTGCTGCACGGTACTCGGTGGCCGAAAGGTGAGCGGCATTCAACTTGACTTGGTTGTACTCGTCGACAAGCGCAGGGCATGCCAGCAATGCGTCTCGGAAGACAATAAACATCTCGAAAGGTGAACCTTGCGCCACCAACTGAACGGCATGCTCTTCGTCCTGGTTGTGCCATTCGAGCATGCAGAGATGCTCATTGCGCAGCGTATCAAGCTTCTCGGTGTAGCCATGACCTATCAGAATGCTGACCGACGGCGCATGGTCTGATTGGCCGACCAATACACAGATGTCCAGATCTCCTTTTGAAACAGCCCCTGGTATCGCGGAGGAGCCAATGTGCTCGACAACTGCGTTGGGCAAATGCCGCTGTATCTGAGCGCGAGCCAAGACAAACCGCGAATTGATGGCGGGTTGATAGTCGATTGGCTGTAGCAAGTGCATTGCCTAACTGAAATTGGACAAGTCACAAGCAGTCACGCACGTTGGCCTAAATGGGGCCTCCCAAAGCGGGAAGACAACCTCGCCCCCACGCGCCACCATCACAGCACCCCCAACGCTCGCCCCAACCGACTTCGGCGTTAGGCAACCTAAATGCTCAGCGTGTCCCATGTCTTCTCCCCTTGTTGCGCTTGCGTCCGTTGCGGACTCGGCCGGTGCGCTGTTTCGCGCGCTTCCTTCGCCGCAGTCTACCCAAACCCGTCCGCCCCGCTTGCTGGAGCAGTTGCGTGCCGAGCTGCGCACCCGCCACTATTCCATCCGCACAGAGCAGGTGTACGTGGATTGGGCTCGTCGTTTCATCCTCCACCACGGCAAACGACACCCCCGTGACATGGGTGCCCCCGAGGTCGAGGCTTTCCTGACCCACCTGGCCGTGGCGCGTGACGTGTCCGCCGCCACGCAGAACCAGGCGCGCTCGGCCATCTTGTTTTTGTACCGCGAGGTGCTGGGGGTCGAGCTGCCATGGCTGACCGATGTGGTCTCCGCCAAGGTGTCGCGCAGGCTGCCCGTGGTGCTCACCGAGCGCGAAGTCCGCAGCCTGTTGCACCAGATGAATGGCGTCAATGGCCTGATCGCCGCTTTGCTCTACGGCACCGGCATGCGCCTGCTCGAGGGCCTGCGCCTGCGCGTGAAAGACGTCGACTTCGAACGCCGTGAAATCGTCATCCGCTGCGGCAAGGGCGACAAAGACCGCGTCACCGTGCTGCCAGAGAACCTCATCGCGCCGCTGCAACAGCAGCTCGCGCGCGTGAGGGCGCTGCACCAGCGGGACCTGGCCGAGGGCTGCGGGGAGGTGTGGCTGCCCAACGCACTGGCGCTCAAAAAGCCCAGGGCCGGTCTGGCTCACGGCTGGCAGTTCGTTTTCCCCAGTCGCCAGCGCTCGGTGGACCCTCGCTCAGGCGTGGAGCGTCGCCACCACCTGACCGAGCAGACCGTGCAGCGCGCGGTGGCCGGCGCCGCCCACCGCGCAGGCATCGACAAGCCCTGCAGCCCGCACGTGCTGCGCCACAGCTTCGCCACCCATTTGCTGCAGGCCGGCTACGACATCCGCACCGTGCAAGAGCTGCTGGGGCACGCCGACGTCTCCACCACGCAGATCTACACGCATGTCTTGAACCGGGGTGGGCGCGGCGTGCTCAGCCCGTTTGACAAAATCTGAGCGCCGCAAGGTGTCAGCGGCGCTTCAGCGCTGGACCATCTTGCGCGCCTGTTCGATGAAGGCCTGGGCGTCCTTGTCTTTGTCGGGCGCGACCAGGCTGTCGATTTTGGCTGGCACTTCGATGCCGCGCTGGCAGGCTGGGCGGGCCTTCATGGCGTCCAGCCAGCGTTGCAGGTGGGGCAGCCCCTCGACCGACACGCCCGACCACCGGTGCGTGCGCACCCAGCACCAGTTGGCGATGTCGGCGATGGAGTAGTCGCCCGCCAGCCATTCGTGCTGCGCCAGCTGGCCGTTCAAGACCTCGAAGAGCCGGCGTGACTCGTTCTGGTAGCGGTCGATGGCGGGCTGGATCTTCTCGGGGAAGTAGCGGTGGAAGACGTTGGCCTGGCCCATCATCGGCCCCACGCCGCCCATCTGGAACATGAGCCACTGGATCACGCGGGAGCGACCTTTGGCGTCGCTGGGCATCAGGCGCCCGGTTTTTTCGGCCAGGTAGATGAGGATGGCGCCGGACTCGAAGATGGCGAAGTCGCCGGCCTCGCGGTCGACGATGGCGGGGATGCGCCCATTGGGGTTGATGGCCAGGAACCAGGGCTCTTTCTGCTCGTTGGCGGGCAGGTTCAGGGCGCGCACGGTGTAAGGCAGCCCCAGCTCTTCCAGGGCGACGGAGGCCTTGTGTCCGTTGGGCGTGGCGGCGGTGTAGAGGTCGATCATGGGTCGGGCTCCGGGTGTGGGGAGGGGGCTCAGGCCTTCAAGCTGGGGCGGTCGGCCAGGGACTCTCGCCAGCGGCGCAGGTGAGGGTGGGCGTCGCCCGCTTTGAAGCGGATGACCCGGGCGAAGTCCACCAGGACCACGGCGGTGATGTCGGCCAGGGTGAAGTGGTCGCAGGCCACGAAGTCGCGTCCGGCGAGGTGGGCGTTGAGCGCGTCAAAAAAGCGGTGTGCGCGGTCCAGGCCGCGCTGCGCCAGCTCCGGGATCTGGGGCACGTTGGCCGGGCCGGTCAGGGCGCGGTCTTTCATGGCGGGGCTGGTGTTGCGAAAGGCCTCGGCCACGGCCAGCAGCCCCTCGAACTCGATGCGGGCGTTCCAGCTCGCCACGGCGGCCTTTTCGGTGGGCGTGCGCCCCAGCAGGGCGGGTTCGGGGTGGGCGGCTTCGGCCCAGGCGATGATGGCCGCGTTGTCGGGCAGGACGCTGCCGTCTTCGAGCTTCAAGGCCGGCACGGTGCATTGCGGGTTGAGGGCGCGATACGCCTCACCCAGGTGCTCGCCGGTGACGAGGTTGACCTGCACGGTCTCGAACGGGATGCCTTTTTCCGCCAGCAGGATGCGGGCTCGGCGGGGGCTGGGCGCCATGGCGAAGTCGTAAAGCGTGATCATTGCGAGGTCTCGTCTGAGTCAGGGCACAAAGCATCTTGCCCGAACACGGCATCGTCAGGCACGATGCAGGGCGCAAATCCGACTCGGGTGCATCCCGATGGCGGTTTCGTGCGTAGTGGTTTGTGGCAGTCCGTTTTCACCCATCTTGAAACCAAGGAACACACATGCGTCATCCCCTGCTTGCCTCCGCCATCCTGGGCACCTCGCTTTTCGCTGCTTCCGCCGCCACGGGCATGGCCCAGGCCCAACCCGCCACGCCAGCCGACCAGGTCGATGCGCTGGAGGCGGTCTTCGGCAAGCACGCCGGGATGCGTCGCTCGGGCGCCAAGGGCATCTGCGCTTCTGGCTACTTCGAGGGCAACACGGTGGGCCGTGCCTTGTCGAGCGCGTCGGTGTTCTCGGGTGCGCGCATCCCGGTGGTGGCGCGTTTCTCGATCGGCGGTGGCAACCCCAAGGCGAGCGACAAGAGCAAGACGGTGCGCGGCCTGTCCCTCGTCTTCAACCTGCCCAAGGGCGAGCAGTGGATGATGGCCAACGTGTCGGCGCCGGTGTTCTTCATCGCCCGACCTGAGCAGATGGTGCCGTTCCTGCAGGCGCGTGTGAACGACCCGGCCACGGGCAAGCCTGATCCGGCCAAGCTCAAGGCCTTCAACGACGCCAACCCCGAGACCACGCGCCAGGGCGCCTACCTGGCCAAGACCCCCGTGCCGGCCAGCTACGCTTCGGCCAAGTACTGGGGCCTCAACGCCTTCGAGATGGTCAACGCGAAGGGCCAGAGCCAGTTCGTGCGTTGGGAGTTCGTGCCCAGCGCCGGCACCGTGGGCCTGAGCGACGAGCAGCTCAAGTCCATGCCTGACAACTTCCTGTTCGACGACCTGCGTCAGCGCGCGGCCGCCGGTCAGGTGTCGTTTGATTTCAAGCTGCAACTGGCCGAAGCGGGCGACACCCTGGTCGACCCGACCACGGCCTGGCCTGACAGCCGCGTGTCGGTGCCCGCGGGTCGCCTGGTGATCGACCAGGTCGAAGCCGGCATGGGTGGCGCGTGCGACAAGATCACCTTCAACCCGCTGGTGCTGCCCAAGGGCATCAAGGCATCGGCCGACCCGGTGCTGATGGCGCGTCCGGCCGCTTATGGCGTGTCGCTGGGCCGTCGCCTGGGTGAGGCCGCCGCGGCCAAGTGACCCGGCTCAGTCGAGCCAGTCGTCCGCGCCCTGCATGATCGGGGGGCGGTCGTCGGGTTGCATCAGGTCGATCTGCTGGCGCAGCAGGTCGGCCTGTTGCTGCCAGTAGCTTCCTGATTCGAACCACGGGAAGGCCGCCGGGAAGGCGGGATCGGCCCAGCGCCGCGCCAGCCACGCGCTGTGGTGAATGAGGCGCAGCGTGCGCAGGGGCTCGATGAGCTGCAGCTCGCGCCAGTCGAATTCGGCGATGGACTCGTAGCCGTCGAGCACGGCGTCCAGCTGCCGGCGGCGCTCACTCGGGTCGCCGCTCAGCAGCATCCACAGGTCTTGCACGGCGGGGCCCATGCCCGCGTCGTCGAGGTCGACGAAGTGGGGCCCTTCGGGTGTCCACAGCACGTTGCCGGGGTGGCAGTCGCCGTGCACACGTCGCCACCTCAGGCCGTCGATTCGCTCGAAGGCCGCGTCCACCAGCTCCAGCGCCTGCTGTGACACGCTCAACCAGTTGCTGGCCTGGTCCAGGGGGATGGCTTTGTGGTCGAGCAGCCACTGGCGCGCTTGCCAGCCCAGGGTCTGGCTGTCCAGCCGCACCCGGTGCTCGAAGGGCTGGCGCGCGCCCACGGTGTGCAGGCGCGCCAGCAGGCGGCCCAGCCAGCTGAGCACGTCGGGGTCTTCCAGCTCGGGTGTGCGCCCGCCCTTGCGGGGGCTGACGGCCAGGCGGTGGCCGCTGAAGTGGCCCAGGGTGGGGGGGCGTCCGCTGACGGTGGCCGAAGGCGCGATGTCGTGGTCCAGCAGCAGCGGGGGCACCACGGGCACCTCGGCGGCGGCGAGCTCCAGGGCGAAGGCGTGTTCTTCCAGGATCTGTTCGTCCGTCCAGCGACCGGGCCGGTAGAACTTCGCCACGACCATCTCACCGCTGTCGAGGCCGACCTGGAACACGCGGTTTTCGTAGGAGTTGAGCGTCAGCAGGCGGCCGTCAACCCGCTGGCCACACGCCTCCAGGGCGTCGAGCAGCAGGTCGGGGGTGAGGTCGTCGTACGGGGTGGCAGCGTGCATGCGGCATCTTACGGCCGCGCTGCCTCAGTCGAGCTCGGCCGCCGTCATCATGGCTTTGATCAGCGAGAGGTTGATGTCGTCGAAGCCCATCATCAGGTTGCCGGCGGCGTCCTTGATCTCGTAGAGGTCGGTGCCTTCCATGGCTTGCACCAGCTGGAAGTAGGGCTCGTAGGGGCCGGTGTGGTCGGCCAGGGCCTGGTAGACGCGCTCGGGGACGGGGATGGTTTTGAGCAGCTCGCTGAATGGCTGGCGGAACATGCGGTCGAGCAGCGAGAAGACCCCGCAGATGAAGAGCTCGTTGCGCATTTCGTCGTCGCCACTGACCCGGGCGAGCTCTTCCATGAGCAGGCCCCGACGCACGGCGGCGAACATCACGGGCTTCATGTTCGGGTCTTTGGAGGCGGTGGCCAGCAGCAGGGCCAGCCAGCGCTTGAGGCGCTGGTAGCCCAGGATCATGATGGCGTGGCGAAATGAGCTGATCTCCACCGACAGGCCGAAGGCCGGCGAGTTGATGTAGCGCATCAGCTTGTAGGCAAGGGGCGGGTCGCGCTTGAGCGTGTTCTCCAGGACCTCGATTTCTTCTTCTCGGTGGACCTGGTCGATGAGCATGACGATGACCTGCAGCGCAGGCTGATCGGCGGGTTTGGCCGATGCCTGGGTGATGTCGTCGATGGGCCAGCCGAGCACGGCGGCGGCACCGTGGCGAAAGGCGTTTTCCATCTCGCCGACGGTGCGCACGCCGGCCTGGATGCTGGTGATGCTGCGGCTGTTGCCCGCGCCGGCCGGCGTGGGGGCCGCAGCAGCAGCGGGGGCGGCCGGGTCGTGGCGGCGGTCGTCTTCGTAGTCGACGATGGACTGCTTGAAGCAGGGCAGCACCTCGCGCGGCAGCGACTGCAGCGGGCGGCCTTTGAGCAGCAGCGTGCTGCCGTTGGCGTGCAGGGTGCAGATGGTGTCGGTGTTGGCCGGGTCGCTCGCCATGAAGGCGGGCACCTCCAGCAGGATGTGGGTGCCAGGCTGGGCCGCCATGAGGTCTTGCAGCAAGGCCTCGTTGGTGATGTTGAGCCACAGCGGCGGGCCACCCACGGGCCAGGCCTCGCCAATGGCGCGCAGCAGCGGGGCGGCATCGAGGCGCGCACCTTGCTGCAAGGGCCAGACCGTGAGGCGGGTGGCCGTGACGCTTCGGTTGCGATCGATGACGGGGCTGTACGACAGGGCGATCTGCCCGAGGATGGCGTGGTCCATGCGCGATTGTGGGGTGGGGTTCAGGTTTTGATGTACTGGAACAGCGACAGGTTCTGGACCGCTGCGTAGCTTTGCAGCGCAGCCTGGTAGCCGGTCTGTTGGCTGGTGAACTTGCCGATGGCCTCCGTCATGTCGAGGTCTTCGGCGTTGGACTTCTCGGTCTCGGCCGACAGCTTGAGCGCGCTGATGCGGTTCTCGATGCCGTCCATGCGGTTGAGCGACTCGCCCACCGCCGAGCGCGCGCCCTGGATGTTGCCCAGCACGCTGTCGAGGCCGGTCATGCCGGTGTTGACGGCTTGCTGGACGGCGCTGCCGCTGATGTTGGTCTGGCTCAGGGCGGCGATGGCGGTGTCCAGCGTCTTGAAGATGCTCTGGTCGTTGGTGGACTCGCCGATCTGGAAGGTGTCGCCATTGGCGGGCGTGCCCGCGATCGAAACCGACATGCCTTTGCCCGTGATGTCGATGTTCTTGCCGGCCTGGTAGGGCTGGGGGGCGCCCAGGGAGGTGCCGGGGGGCGTCGTCGAGTCGAACACCTCGTAGGTGACGTTGCTGCCGCTGCCGGAGAAGCGGATTTCGTAGCTCGGCGAGGTGCCGCTGGAGGGGTAGGGCAGCTGGGAGGGGCCGCTGACGGTGCCCGAGCTGATCCACGCCGAGCCGGTGTTGCCGCTGGCCGGGGCGGTGGTGAAGACACCGTTGCCGGTGCGCGCTTTCAGCCAGATCTGTTCGCCGTCGACGGTGAGGTTGAGCTTTTCACTCGACGAGGCCAGCAGTTCGCCGGCCTGGCCGTTGAACTTGACGTCGCCGGGGGCGTCGACGAAAGGCGGGATGGCCGAGCCCTGGCCGCCGAAGACGAAGCCGCCGCCGCCGTCGGGGCGGTTGGCCACGGCCAGCATCTGGCTGCGCAGCTCGCGCAGTTTGACGGCCAGCGCCTTGCGCTCGCTGTCGCTGTAGCTGCCGTTGCCGGCGGCCACCAGGGTTTCGCGCGCGGACTGCACCAGCTCGACGGCGTCGCCGAGGGCCGACTCCGTGATCGACATGACGTTGCGGCTGGCCTCCAGGGAGCGCTGGTTGGCGTCGCTGCGGGCGATGCTGGCCAGGGCGCGTTCGGCGCGGGCTGCGGCGGTCGGGTCGTCGGAGGCGTTGTTGACGCGCTTGCCCGAGGTCAGCTGGATCTGCGACTCGGCCAGGTCCTGCTGACGCTTTTGCAGGTTGGCGATCGACTGGTCGTAAGCGTAGGCGGTGGCGATGCGCATGGTCAGTTTCCTCAGCCGCGGGCGGTCTGCAGCAGGGTGTCGAACAGCGACTGGGCGATCTGCAGCACCTTGGCTGCGGCCTGGTAGCTTTGCTGGAATTGGATGAGCTTGGCGGCCTCTTCGTCGAGGTTGACGCCGGTGGCACTGGAGAGTGTCTGCTCCGAGGTCTTGGCCAGGGTGGCCGAGATGTTCGCGGTGGTCTTGCCGCCTTGGACGCGCACGCCCAGGTCGCCGATCATCTGGGAGTAGGCGTCGGTGACGGTGGCGGTGGTGGCCGTGGCGCCGGAGCCGAAGGTGATGATCTGCTGGTCGCGCAGGGCCAGCATGGCCTGGGCGTTGCCGTTGTTGCTGCCGGGGTACTGCGTGTAGGCCACCGTGATCTTGTCGCCGGCCACGGGCACGCCGTTGATGTTCAGGCTGAAGAGGGCGGTGGCGGGCGTGGAGCCGGGGTCGGCGTCGTTGATGGGGGTGCCCGGGGTCCAGGTGCGCGCTGGCGCGACGGCCTTGTAGGGGGCGCCGTTTTCGTCGAGGAAGCTGTAGGTCAGCGTGCTGCCCGACTGGGCGAACACCACGGTCAGCGGCTTGCCGTCGACCGGGCGAGAGGTGGCGAAGTCCAGCGCGTTGGCCTGCGGCAGCGGGCGCTCCATGCGGATGGAGTCGATGCTGGCCGTGCCCTTGTTGGCGGGGTTGATGGCGGCCACCACCGGCGAGGCTGCAGCCAGTCCGGCCGGGGCGTTGAGCCCCAGCGTGATGGTGTTGGCCTTGGCCGTCGACAGGAAGATCGGGTTGTTGCCGGTGGGCTGGTTGGTGGTGGCGTCGAACGAGGACTTGAGGTTGCCGTTGGCGTCCATGCCCAGCGCCTGCTGCGCGTTGATCTTGTCGGCGAAGTTCGCAACGAAGGTGTTGAGCGCGGTGCGGGTGAGGGCGATGTCCTCGTCTTGTACCTGCATCAGCCCCTTGAGGGCGCCGCCGGTGACCTGGTCCTGCGGCAGGGTGCGCGAGGTGCCGTTGGACAGCAGGGCCACGCGGGCCAGGCTGGAGCCGTCGGGCTGGGTTTCGCGCACGACGCCCAGCGTTTCGGACTTGTTGCTCAGCACCAGCACCTGGCCGCCGCCCATGAACACGCTCAGGCTGCCGTCATCGGCCTCCACGGTGCTGACCTGCACGAGCTGGTTGAGCTCCTTGACCAGGTTGTCGCGCTTGTCGAGCAGGTCGTTGGGGGCGTGACCGACGCCCTGGAAGGCGGCGATGGCCTGGTTGGACGTCGCGATCTGCGAGGTCAGCATGTTGATGCGGTCGACCGAGGTTTCCAGGTCGGCGACGGTGCCGCGCTCCAGTTCGTCGAGCTGCTGTGCGGCGGTGCGCACGCGGCTGACCCACTCCTGGGCGCGCGCCAGCACGACCTGGCGGGCCGACATGTCTTGCGGCTGGTTGGCCACGTCGACGAAGGCGTTGAGGATCTGCGAGGCCGCGTAGCCCAGGCCGGATTCGCCCGTGGGCAGGACCTTCTCCAGCTGAACCAGCTTGTTGAGGCGGGTGTCGTCCGCCGCGGCGGTCGAGACGTTGATGTTGTTCTCGCGGGTGAGGAACTCGTTGGCGGTGCGCGAGACGGTCGTGACCCGCACGCCGCGCCCGAAGAAGCCGGCGCCGGTGAAGAGGCCTCCTTCGGTCTCCAGCTCGACTTGCTGGCGCGAGTAGCCCGGCGTGTTGACGTTGCTGATGTTGTGCGCGATGGTGTCCAGCGTCACCTGGCTGGCCTGCATGGCCCGCGTGCCGAGTCCGAAGATGCCCGATCCCATGGTGTCCTCCGATCAGGCCGTCAGGCCAGGCCGCGCTGCACGCGCAAGGCCGTGTTGATGACCTGGGTCAGCTTGTCGGCGTAGGCCGGGTCGGTTGCGTAGCCACCCTTTTGCAGGCCCATGGCGTAGCCCCGGGCCGTGTCTGCCTGCGCCGCCGTTTGACTGTAGCGCGGGCTGTTGGTCAGCAAGCGCGCGTGGTCCTTGAAAGCGTCTTCGTAGGAGTCATACGCACGGAATTTGGCGGTGACCTTGCGCGCCACCCCGCCGATGTACTCGGTGGTGGTCACCTCGGCGACCTTGCCCGTCCAGCTGGACGTGGCCTTGATGCCGAACAGGTTGTGGCTGGGCGTGCCGTCCTTCATCTTGATCTCGTGCTTGCCCCAACCGGATTCCAGTGCGGCCTGCCCCAGGATGTGGCCCGAGGGGATGCCGGTGGCGGCCTCGGCGGCCTTGGCGGCCTGGTGGTGTTTCTGGATGAAGCGCTCGGAGGCGCTGGTGCGGCTCGCGCCGTTCGCGTTGCTCACGGGCTTGTTGCCGCTGGCGTCGACCCGAGGGGTCGCGTCGGGGCCGGCCGGGCTGTTGCCGGAGAAGCGCCGCAACATGAGCTCGCTGGGCAGGCCCATGCCGTCGCCGTCCTTGGGGGCCTGTGCGACCTCCTTGGGCTTGATGCCCATCTGCCGCTCCAACTGGCGCGCGATCACGTCGCCCAGGCCACCGGAGCGCCCCACCATCTGGCCGGCCAGCTGCGTGTCGAGCATGCTGGTGCCCATGTCGGTGCCGGCGTTGTCCAGCATGCCGGTGCTCATGGTGGACGCGCGCATGCTCTTCATGAGCTCGTTCATGAAGAGGCTCTCAAGCTGCTTGGCCGTCTCGCGGATGGCCGCGCGCGGGTCCGTGCCCGAGGTGGCTTTGAGGCGCTCCAGCGAGCGCACGTCCATGGTCAGCCCGCGGGAGGCCGACGACGGTGAAGGGGGGGTGTCGAGGCTCATCAGATCACCTCCAGCTCGGCTTGAAGTGCGCCAGCCGCCTTCATGGCTTGCAGGATGGCCAGCAGGTCCTGCGGGTTCGCACCCAGGGTGTTGAGCGCCTTGACCACGTCGGTCAGCTTGCTGCCGGCGGGCATCTGGATGAGCGCGCCGGGTTCCTGGTTGATCTTGATGTCGGCCTTCTCGGTCACCACCGTCTGGCCTTGCGACAGCGGGTTGGGCTGGCTGACCTGAGGCGTGGAGCTGATGGTCACCGACAGGCTGCCGTGCGCCACGGCGCAGGGCCCGATGGTGACGGCCTGGTTGACCACGATGGAGCCGGTTCGGGCGTTGATGACGATGCGCGCCGCGGGGGTGGACTTGTCGATCGACAGGTTCTCCAGGTCGGCCATGAAGGCCACGCGCTCGCCCGGCTGCACCGGCAGGCGAACGGCCACGGTGCGGCCGTTGAGGGCCTCGGCGGTGCCGTTGCCCTTGGCTTTGTTGATGGCGTTGGCGACCTCGCGGGCCGTGTTGAAGTCGTCGGACTGCAGGTCGTACTGCAGCGTGGTGGACTGCATCCACGGCGTGGGCACGCCGCGCTCGACGGTGGCGCCCGCGGGGATGCGGCCGGCGCTGAGGTGGTTGACCGTGACCTTGGAGCCGCCAGCGGCCGCGCCCGCGCCCGAGATGACCAGGTTGCCCTGGGCCAGCGCGTAGATCTGGCCGTCCGCGCCCTTGAGCGGCGTGGCGATCAGGGTGCCGCCGCGCAGCGACTTGGCGTTGCCCAGCGACGAGACGTTGACGTCCAGCGGCTGACCGGGTTGGGCGAAGGGGGGCAGGGAGGCGGTGACCAGCACGGCGGCCACGTTCTTGAGCTGCATGGCCGCGCCCGCCGGCACGGTGATGCCCATTTGCTGGAGCATCGCGTTGACGCTCTGGGCCGTGAAGGGGGTCTGGGTGGTCTGGTCACCGGTGCCGTCGAGGCCCACGACCAGGCCGTAGCCCATCAGCTGGTTGGAGCGCACGCCCTGAATGGCGGCGATCTCCTTGAGGCGAACCGCCTCGGCCTGAGTCGGCCACCACAGCGCTGCGGATGCGGCCAGACCGGCCAGGGCGATCAGCAGTTTCAGCAAGCGGTCTGTGTGGTTCATGGTGCCGACTTCCAGGGGGGTTCGGCTCCATTGTCTCGACCTTTAGAACGGCGCAATGTTCAAAAAGAACCGCGCAAGCCAGCCTATTCCTTGGGCTTCATGCTGGGCGCCGCGTCCCATCTGCTCGACCCTCACGTTGGCCACCTGGGTGGAGCGCACCGTGTTGCCAGGCTGGATGGTGTAGGGGTCGACCTGGCCTGAAAAACGCAGCACGTCGACGTTCTTGCCCACGCCGATCTGCTTTTCTCCGGCCACGATCAGGTGCCCGTTGGGCAGCACCTCCACGACGCTGGCGGTGATCGAGCCCGTGAAGTTGTTCACGGCCTCGGTGCTGCCCTTGCCATCGAACTTGTTGGTGCTGCTGCCTTCGGCGCTCAGCTTGGCGACCTGCGTCAGGTTGAGCAGCGGCACGCCCGAGATGGCGCTGTCGACCGAGCCCTTTTTCTCGATCGAGCTGGTGGTCTCGGCTTTGGCCGTGACGTTCTCGCTGATGCTGATGGTGATGATGTCGCCCACCATGCGCGCGCGGTGGCTCTCGTAGAGCGGGCGGTAGGCCGTGGGCTGGAAGATGGCGCCGTTGCTGGCGGGCACGTAGGCCGCGGCCACGGGGCGCACCTGGGTGGGCTGCACCACGTCGACCTTGGGGCTGAGCGTTTCGCAGCCGGCCAGGCCGAGGGCGGCGACGGCGGCCACCAGGCTGTTCACCAGGCTGTTCGGGCCACGGCGCGAGAGGAGGGCGGTGGTGTTCATCAGATTTGCGCCAGCTTGGCCAGCATCTGATCCGATGTCTGGATGGCCTTGGAGTTGAGCTCGTAGGCGCGCTGCGTCTGGATCATGGTCACCAGCTCCTGCACCACGTTGACGTTGGACGTCTCGACAAAGCCTTGCGACAGGCTGCCGAGGTTGTCGTTGTTGGGGTTGCCCGACTGGGGCGCGCCCGAAGCGGCGGTCTCGGCAAACAGGTTCTGGCCCTTGGGGTCCAGGCCGTTGGGGTTGATGAAGTCCGAGAGCTGGAACTGGCCGATGCGCTGGGGCGTGGTCGTGCCCGGCACGGTCACGCTGATGGTGCCGTCGTTGGCGATGGTCACGCTGGTGGCGTTGGCCGGGATGGTCGCGCCCTGCGTGTTCACCGGCATGCCGTTGTTGGTGACGATGCGGCCCTGGTTGTCGACCTGGAAGGCGCCGTCGCGGGTGTAGCCCGTGGTGCCATCGGGCAGGGTCACCTCGAAGAAGCCCTTGCCCTGAATGGCCACGTCGAGGTTGTTGCCCGTTTGCTGCAGGCTGCCCTGGGTGAACTGGCGCGAGGTGGCCACCGCGCGCACCCCCAGGCCGGCCTGCAGCCCGGTGGGCAGCGTGGTCTGGTCCGATGCGCTCGCGCCGCTTTGGCGCAGGTTCTGGTACATCAGGTCCTCGAAGACGGCGTGCGATTGCTTGTAGCCGTTCGTGGCGCTGTTGGCCAGGTTGTGCGAAATGTGGTCCAGCTGGGTTTGCTGGGCTTCCATGCCGGACTTCGATACCCACAGGGAACGCATCATGGTGAAACTCCTTCGGCGCGATGCCGCTCAATCGGGTGGACAGCCGTCAGGTCGACAGCAGTTGTGACGCGGACTTCTCGTTTTGCTCGGCCGTCTGCATCATCCGCGTCTGCGTCTCGTACTGACGCTGCGCGGCGATCATCTGGACCATGGTCTCGATGGGGTTGACGTTGGAGCCTTCCAGCGCGCCGTCTTGCAGGCGCGCATTGGGGTCCGCGGGCAGGTCGCCATCGGGGGAGCGAAACAGGCCGTCTTCACCGCGCTGCAGGCGGTTTTCGGGGGTGACCAGCTTGAGGCGGCCCACCGGCTGGCTCGTGCCATTGGCGGCGCGGGCGCTGATGGTGCCGTCCGGGGCGATGGTGGGTTGGGTGTTGGGCGGCAGGTTGATCGGGCCGCCATCGCCCAGCACCTGCAGCCCCTCTGGCGTGACCAGGTTGCCCTGGTTGTCGACCATGAAGTGGCCGCTGCGGGTGTAGGCCTCGGTGCCGTCCAGGCCCTGCACGCTCAGCCAGGACTTGCCCATCATCGCCACGTCCAGCGGGCGGTTGGTCACCGTGATGTTGCCCGCGCTGTCGTCGTAGCCCACCGTCGTCTCCAGGGAGTAGACCCGGGTGGAGGCGCCGTCGCCCCGCACCGGCACGGCGCGCACGGCGTGCAGCTCGGCGCGGAACCCCGTCGTGCTGACGTTGGCCAGGTTGTTGGCCAGCACCTCTTGCTGCGCGAAGTTGGTTTTCGCGCCAGCCATGCTGAGGTAGATCATGCGGTCCATGGGGGGCTCCTGTCAGGTGCGTTGGGCGCCTGGCTTGACGTCGTTACTTCAGGTTCACCAGGGTCTGCAGCACCTGGTCTTCGGTCTTGATGGTCTGCGCGTTGGCCTGGTAGGCCCGCTGCGCCACGATCATGTTGACCAGCTCGCCGGTCAGGTCCACGTTGGACTCCTCCAGCGCACCGGCTTGCAACAGGCCGAACACGCCGGAGCCGGGCACACCGTCCACCTTGGCGCCCGCCGCCTGGGTGGGCTTCCACTCGTTGCCGCCGATGGGCTGCAGGCCGTTGAGGTTGCGGAAGTCCGTCAGCTCCATCTGCGCGATGGCTTTGGACTGGCCGTTGGTGTAGCGGGCCTTGACGGTGCCGTCGGTTTCGATCACGAAGTCCGACAGGTTGCCCTCGGCGTAGCCCCCCCCGCTGAGCTCGCGCACCGAGAAGTTGCCGGCGTATTCGGTGGCGCCGGCCAGGTCGAGCTCCACGCCCGTCAGCGGCTGGCCGTTGGCGCCACCGGGGATGTCGTGCAGGGTCAGGGTGGTCGTGCCCGTGGGGATGCCCGAGGCTGAGAACGACAGGGTGCCCACGCGGGTGGGCGGGTCGGACGGCAGCGGTGCGCCGTTGGCCGACATGTACACGCCCCACTGCCCACCCGCGGCGGCCACGGGCGGCACGGCGCTCGGGTTGGCGGCCACGGCGGCGGTTTCCTTGCGGAAGTAGTAGTTCACGGTGATGGGCACGCCGTTGTCACCGTAGACCGACTGCGAGGTCACGAAGTCGTAGGTGGAGGCCACGTCCAGGTCGACCGCACCGGACTTCACCGGCGCGTCGGCCTTGAGGTTGAGCGCCAGGGTGATGCGCTCGGCGGGTTGCGGCGGCGAGGTGTCGTTCGTCAGGCGGATGGGCGTTTGCGAGGACACGACGTTGCCGTTGTCGTCGAGCATGCGGCCCAGCAGTTGGTGGCGCTCGTTGTTGACGAGGTAGCCGTCGGCGTCGCGCTTGAACTGGCCGTTGCGGGAGTAGACGTACTGGCCTTCCGGCGTCAGCAGGCCGAAGAAGCCGCGGCCGTTGATGGCCACGTCCAGGCTGTTGGCCGTGGTGCTGATGTTGCCCTGCGTGAACTGCTGCGCCACGGTGGAGACGCGCGCGCCGATGCCCACCCCGTTGCTGCCGGAGCCACCCAGCGAGGCGGCGTACATGTCGGCGAACTCGGCCCGGGCGGTTTTGGCGCCATAGGTGTTGGCGTTGGCCACGTTGTTGCCGATCACCTCCAGGTTCTTGCTGGAGACGTTGAGACCGGAGAGACCTTGCTGGAAGCCCATGGTGTTGTCCTTTCGGGTGCTGCTGGGTGAATCAGGAAACCGCCTTGACCTGGCCGTAAGCGACGGTGCCACCGTTGCTCAGCTCCAGGGTGAGGGCCCCATTGCTCGTCGTGATGGCGTTGACCAGGTCGGTCATCAAGGGGGTCGACGTGACCGCCTTGGTGCCGCTGGTGGCCGTGACCTTGAAGCTCAGGCCACTGGTGGGCATGCCCTCCTTGGGCGCCCACTCGAAGCCCTGGCGACCCGAGGCCTTGTTGGTCTGCGTGATGGAGTCGACGACCGCGCCGCCGGCGTCGACGATGTCGATCTTCACGGAGGTGGCCGCCGAGGACAGCTCGTAGCCTGCGCTGGCCTTGCCCTTGCTGTCGAGGTTGACCTTGTTGCCCTCGATGAGCACCTCGCGTCCGACCAGGGAGGAGCCTTGCAGCATCTGCATCTGCGACAGGCTGGTGTTGACCGAGGTCATCGTGGTGTTGAGCTTGTCGATGCCGGTGACCGTGTTGATCTGAGCCATCTGGCTGGTGACCTGGGCGTTGTCCATCGGGTTGAGCGGGTCCTGGTTCTGCATCTGCGTGACCAGCAGCTTGAGGAAGCGATCCGAGGCCTCGTTGGCCTTCGTCGTCGCGCTGGTGCTGGCCGCCGAGGTGGCTGCGCTGGCGCCGCTGGCTGTGTTGATGGTGCTCATGGTGTGTCCTTCTTCACCGGGTCATGGGGTCAGAGGCGGGGGCGATCAGCCGCCCTGGCCCATCTGCAGGGTCTTCATCAGCAGCGTCTTGGCGGTGTTCATCACCTCGACGTTGTTTTGATAGGAGCGCGACGCCGAGATCATGTTGACCATCTCCTCGACCGCGTTCACGTTGCTGTAGGTGACGTAGCCCTCGGCGTCGGCCTGGGGGTGCTTGGGGTCGTGCAGGCGACGCCCCGGGGTGTTGTCTTCCGTGATCTGGGAAACCGAGACGCCGGCCGTGCCCATCTCGCCCATCGGCGTGGTGCTGAAGACCACCTGGCGGGCCTTGTAGGGCTGGCGGTCGGGGCCGGCCACGCTGTCGGCGTTGGCCAGGTTGGAGGCCACGATGTTGAGTCGCTGGGTCTGGGCGCTGACGGCGCTGCCCGAGACGTTGAAGATCTTGAACATCGACATGGCGGTCTCCTGTTACGGCTTCACTGGCCGGTGATGGCCGAGTTGAGGGTGCGAACCGAGCCGTTGATGAAGCGCAGGGTGGCCTCGTAGCGCACGGTGTTGTCGGCGAAGCTGGCGCGTTCGCGGTCCATGTCCACCGTGTTGTTGTCCAGGTTCGTCTGGGCGTTGCTGGCGTAGCTCAGCTCGGCCTGGTTGGCGCTGCCGGCCGGGCGGCCATTGAGTCCGAGGTGGCCGGCGTGCGCCGTGGCCATGCGCACCGTGCTGGGCGCCAGGCTGGACGGGCCCGCCGAGCGCTGGCCGGTGGCCTGGCGCAGGGCGTCGGAGAAGTTGAAGTCGCGTGCGGTGTAGCCGGGCGTGTCGCCGTTGGCGATGTTGCTGGCGATCAGGCGCTGGCGCTCCGACCGCAGCGACAGCGCGGTGGCCTGGAAGTTCAGCGATTCAGTGAGTCGATTCAGCATGGTGAGGGTCCTCCGGCAGACCGATCCGTGGGGCGGATGCGGTTCAACGCAGCGTGAGGGGGATGTTGATCTCATGGCGGCCAAACATGAGCCGAAATAAAGCCCCAAACCCCGCGCATTTCCGACCCTTGCTGCGCCCGTCGCCTCCCTACATTGAGCACATGGACTCGCCCGCCCCCCAACTCCTCTCGCGCGCCAGCACCGCGCTGGCGCTGACCCTCCTGTCGGCCCTGGCTGCGGCTCAGGGGGGCGCACAAGGGGTATCACACGGGGCATCACAAGGGGCCGCACCAGGCGCACCGGCCGCCGTTGGCCTGCAGGCGCAGGTTGAAGGCCTGCTCCACCAACAACCCTTGCCGCAGGGCAGCGACGCCGCCGCGCGCAACCGCACCCCCTGGCGCGTGGAGGTGGCCCTGGGCCAGCTCGACCCCCGTTTGAAACTGGCACCTTGCGACAAGGTCAAGGCCTACGTGCCCGATGGCACCGCTTTGTGGGGCCGCGCCCGCGTGGGGCTGCGCTGCGAGCAGGGCCCCGTGCGCTGGAACGTCTACTGGCCCGTGACCGTCAAGGTCTGGGGCCAGGCCCTGGTCGCGGCGGTGCCACTGCGCCCGGGCAACATCGTCAACCAGGCCGACGTGGTCCTGGCCGAAGTCGACCTGGCCGCCTCGGGTTCGCCCGCTTTGGTGCAGGCCAACGAAATCGTGGGGCGCACGGTCGTCAAGGCCGTCTCGGCGGGGCAGAGCCTGCGCCAGGACGACGTGAAATCACGCCGCTGGTTCGCCGCGGGCGACCCCGTTCGCCTGACGGTGCGGGGGCCGGGCTTCCAGGTGGGCTCCGAGGCCGTGGCCCTGGGACACGGAGACGAGGGGCGCTGCACCCGCGTGCGAACCGAAGCCGGACGCGTCCTGTGCGCCCAGCCGGTGGGCGACCGGTTGGTGGAGGTCACCCTGTGACGCCACAAATTATTGCCAATCTCACCCCCGCGAGCAGGGGGGCTGGGCCATTTGGGTCTAAAGTCGCCCCCAGCCGCGTCGATATCGCGGATGTCACCACTCGGTTTTCGCCGGGTTCTAGGAGTACATCATGAAAATCGGCAACCCCATTGACAAGGCGCTCGGCGGTGTCAGCCCCCGAACGGAAGGGGCCGCGTCGACCAACGCCTCGGGCAAAGCATCATCCACGGATGAGGCCATCAGCCAGAGTGCAAAAGTCACGCTGTCCACGTCCGCGACCGGCCTCATGGCAGGCGGCGACGGTGTCATGGACATGGCGAAGGTGTCCCGCGTCAAGCAGGCCATCGACGACGGCAGCTACAAAGCCAACCCCGAGGTGATCGCCGACAAGCTGATCAGCAACGCCCGGGAACTGCTGCAACGCAAGCAGGCCTGATCCATGCAAGCCACGCGAGAGACCGCGGACCCGATCTCGGCCTGCCTGGTTGAGATCGACGCCCGCTTGTCTGCGCTGGACGAGGCCCTCGCCTCCAACGACACCGACCTCATCGAACAGCGGTCTCAAGCCCTGCAACACAGCCTGGCGCAGTCCCTGGGCCGCCTCCAGCAGGCCGCGCAAGGCGGGCCGCCGCTCTCCGAGGCGCAGCTTCAGCGCCTGGGCCACGTGCGCGCGCGCTGCATGCAGCAGCAACAGGCCGTGCACCGCGCCAGCGCGTCGTTCGGGCGCACGCTGGGCGCGCTGTTCCCCGACGCACCCGGCGTGGGCTCGGGCGCCCCGGCTCAAACCGCCGCCGCACGCGCCCTGCGGGCTTACCGCTGAGCTCAGGCCTCGTCGGCCATGCCCTCCACCACCATCTGCACGCGCTGTCGCCCCTGGAATTCGTCCAGGCTGAGGCGATAAGCCAGTTGCGTGCGCGCCGGCACCGGCTCGGTGCGGCCGAACCAGATCCCGTCGCGCACCTCGCCTTGCAGTCGCAAGCTGAGCTTGAGGTGGCGCTCGCCCACCAGGCGCTGGTTGAGCACCTCCACCTCGTCGCAGAAGACGGGCGCCTCGAAGCCGGGGCCCCACACGGCGGCGTCCATTTCTGCGACGGCCCCTGGCGTGAACCACTGCGGCTCGAGCGCGCCGTCGGTTTGCAGCTGCCGCGCCAGCAGGCTCGCGTCCAGTCCCTCGCGCGCGACCCGCCCGAACGCGGCCTCGAAGGTCTCGAAGTCGGCTTCGTCCAGGGTGCAGCCCGCGGCCATGGCGTGGCCCCCGAACTTGCGCAGCAGGCCCGGGTGGCGCTTGCTCACCAGGTCGAGCGCGTCGCGCAGGTGAAAGCCCGGGATGGAGCGGCCGGATCCTTTGAGCAGGCCATCCTGGCCCAGGGCGAACACGAAGGTCGGGCGGTGCAGCCGGTCTTTGAGGCGCGAGGCCACGATGCCGACCACGCCTTCGTGGAAGTCGGGGTCGAACAAGGCGATGGCCGCGGGGGGCTCGCCTTCGGGCAGGAGCGATTCGAGCAGCATCTCGGCCTGTTCGCGCATGCCCGACTCCAGTTCGCGGCGCTCGCGGTTGATGGCGTCGAGCTGGCGCGCCAGTTCGCTGGCGTGCAGGCGGTTGTCGGTCAGCAGGCACTCGATGCCCAGGCCCATTTCGGCCAGGCGACCCGCGGCGTTGACGCGGGGGCCGAGCGCGAAGCCGAAGTCCTGGCTGGTGGCGCGTTCCGGGTCGCGACCGGCGGCGGCGAACAGCGCGGCGATGCCCGGCTGCATGCGCCCGCTGCGGATGCGCTTGAGGCCCATGCCGACCAGGCGGCGGTTGTTGTCGTCCAGGCGCCCGACGTCGGCGATGGTGCCGAGTGCCACGAGGTCCAGCAGGCTGTCGATGCGAGGCTGGTTGCTGGCGTCGAAGGCGCCGCGCTGGCGCCGTTCTGCGCGCAGGGCCAGCAGCACGTAGAACATCACGCCCACGCCGACCAGGGCCTTGCTGGGGAAGGCGCAGTCGGGCTGGTTGGGGTTCACGATCACGTCGGCTTCGGGCAGGCTGACCGTGCCGTCGTCGCGGATCACCGGGAGGTGGTGGTCGGTGATGAGCACCTGCATGCCCAGCGAGCGCGCCAGCGTCACGGCTTCGTGGCTGGCCATGCCGTTGTCCACGGTGACCAGGATGTCGGCCTGGCGGGCGCGGACCAGCTCCACGATGGGCGGCGTCAGGCCGTAGCCGTGCACGGCGCGGTCGGGCACGACGTAGCTCAGCCGATCCGGGCGCGCCCCCAGCAGGGCCAGGCCGCGCAGGCCCGTGGCGCAGGCGGTGGCGCCATCGCAGTCGTAGTCGGCCACGATGCAGATGCGTTTGCCTTGCTCGATGGCGTCCGCCAGCAGCGTGGCGGCGGCCTGGGTGCCGCGCAACTGGGCGGGGGGCAGCAGCCGGGCGGGGCTGTCGTCGAGGTCATCGGGCTGGCGGATGCCGCGGGCGGCGAACAGGCGCGCCATCAGCGGCGACACGCCGGCTTGCTCCAGGGCCCAGGCGGTGCGTGGGGGAACGTCTCGGGTGATGAGTTTCATGGGGCGGTGGGGGCGGGCGCGCTCAGAGCGAGGCCAGGAAAGAGGAGGGCGTCACCTGGGGCGAGCGGGCGGCGAGTTGCTTGAGTCCGTCCAGCAGGCGCCGCCCCAGCGAGGGCGCACCGGCCGACGCCAGGGTGACGGCGTGGCGCTCGCCGCACAGGGTCAGGCGCACGGGCTGGCCGGCGTCGAGCGCCTGGGTCAGGTCGGCCAGCGCGGTGGCGTCCAGGTGGCGCCAGGCCTCCAGCCACAAGGGCATGTCGTCGCCCAGCAGGGGCGCGCGCAGCTCACCCAGCACCCGCGTGACGGCGGGCAGGGTCAGGGTGCGGGGCGGCCGGCCGCACCCGCTCACCCAGAAGGAGTTGACCGTGGCCAGCCCCTGCTCGCTGCGGGCGTCGTTGAGGGGGTGCTGGTAGAGCAGCATCTGCACCTCGGCCTGCAGGCGGCGCAGTCGGCGCGCCAGGGGGTGGCCGTCCGGGTCTTCGTGGAGCCAGATGTCGGGGTCGCGCCCGATCACGCGGTCCAGCGAGGCCGTGGGCAGCCCGTCGAGTTCGGGGTGGCTGGCGTACCAGCGGGTGGGGGCGCCCCAGCGCAGGGTCCAGCCCTCGTCTTCGAACAGGGCGCGCAGGGCCTCCAGCAAGGCTTTCGACGTGGCCTCGTCCAGCCCCAGGCTCTGCGGGTCCAGCAAGGTGAGGTGGTCGCGGCCCATGAGCCAGTGGCCGGGGCTGAGCAGGGCCCAGCAGCGGTCGGCCTCGAGGGGGGCGCTGCCTGGGCCATCTTGAGCGGCCCACCAGGCGGCCCAGGGCTGCAGGCCGTCGGCGGCTTCCCAGCCCATTTCGGCGGCCAGCACCCGCTCGTGCGGCATCGACAGCTGGTACTCGTCGCCCTCCAGGCGGGCCACGACTTGCAGGCGGCCCAGAAGCGAGCTCAGGCGGGGCAGGGTGCCGGGGGCGTCGACGTGGGGCAGGGCGTGCTGGCAGGGGGCCGACAGGCTGGAGGCAAACGGGATGACCCAGTGGGTGGGGGGGGGCGAATCTGGCGAGGCGAACGGCGGCAGGGGCATGGGTGGGATTATCGAGTGAGTACACTCCCCCCACCATGAATCTGCCTTATGAATGGCGCGTGGGCTGGCGCTACACGCGCGCCAGCCGGTCGGCGCGCCGAAACGGTTTCATCTCCTTCATCTCCGGCGTGTCGGTGCTGGGCATCGCGCTCGGCGTGGCCGCCCTGATCATCGTGCTGTCGGTGATGAACGGCTTCCAGAAGGAAGTGCGCGACCGCATGCTGTCGGTCGTCGCCCACGTCGAGCTCTACGACACCTCGGGGCTGGGCCTGCGCAACTGGCAGGAGCTGGCCGACGCAGCGCGCCGCAACCCGGCGGTGCGGGGCGCTGCGCCCTTCGTGCCCGCCCAGGCCCTGATCGCCCGGGGCGAGGACATGCGCGGCAGCGTGGTGCGCGGCATCCTGCCCGAGGCCGAGGCCTCCGTGACGCCCCTGGCCGCCAGCCTCAAAGGCACGTTCGCTCGCCTGCAGCCGGGTGGCTGGGGCGTGGTCATCGGCCAGGAGATGGCGCGCTCGCTGGGCGTGCGCGAAGGCGATTCGCTCACGCTGGTGGCGCCCAGTGGCCAGGTCACGCCCGCGGGCGTCGTGCCGCGTGTCAAGCAGGTGACGGTGGTGGGGCTGTTCAACTCCGGTCACTTCGAGTACGACAACGGCCTGGTGCTGATGCACATCGACGACGCGGCCAAGCTGTTTCGCACCGGCGGCCCCAGCGGCGTGCAGCTCAAGCTCCAGGACCCTCAGCAGGCCCGCGTGGTCGCCGCCGAGCTGACAGAGAGCCTGGGCCTGGGCGTGGCGGTGCGCGACTGGACCCACACCAACCGCAACTGGTTCGACGCCGTGCAGGTTGAAAAGCGCATGATGTTCATCATCCTGACGCTGATCGTGGCCGTGGCCGCTTTCAACCTCGTCTCCACCCTGGTCATGACCGTGACGGACAAGCAGTCCGACATCGCCATCCTGCGCACCCTGGGCGCCAGCCCCCGCTCCATCATGGGCATCTTCATGGTGCAGGGCGCGCTCTCGGGGGTGCTGGGCACCCTCGGCGGCCTGGGCCTGGGCTTGCTCGTGGCCTTCAACGTCGACGTCATCGTGCCCTTCATCGAGCGCCTGCTGGGGGTTCACTTCCTGCCCGGCAGCATCTACCTCATCAGCCAGATGCCGTCTGACCCGCAGGCCAGCGACATCATCCCGATCGCCATCATTTCCCTGGTCCTGTCCCTGGTCGCCACCCTCTACCCGAGCTGGCGCGCCAGCCGCGTGCAACCCGCCGAGGCCCTCCGATATGAGTGACACCCGCCTGTCTTTCGAGCGTCCGTTGCGTGTTCGCAAGGTGCATTCCTGGCGCACCCTGCTGTGGCTGGCGCGGGGCTGGAGCGACTTCATGGAGGCGCCCCTGATCGGCTTGCTGCATGGCGTCGCCATGGGCGCGTTCGGCGGCTTGCTGCTGTACGTGGCCTGGGACCGCTTCTGGGTGCTGGCCGGGGCGCTGTCGGGCTTCCTCATGGTCGCGCCCATCTTGTCGACCGGCCTGTACGCCGTCAGCCGCTCGCTGTTGCGGGGCGAGTCCGTGGGGCTGCACACCGTTTGGGCCGTGTGGGCCTCGCTGGACAGCCGACTGGTCAAGTTCGGCCTGTTGCTGACGGCCTTGGGCACGGGCTGGGTCATCACGTCGGCGGCGCTCATCACCCTGGGCGTCAAGCCCGCGGTGACCACGCCCGAGGACTTCCTCATGCGCGTCGTGCTGGCCGACAACCCCGCTTTCTTCGAGCTGTGGCTCGTCATGGGCGGGCTCATGGCCGCCCCGGTGTTCGCCTCCAGCGTGGTCGCCATCCCCCTGCTGCTCGACCGCAAGGTCTCGGTGCGCAAGGCGGTGCTGACCAGCTGGCGCGCGGTCACCGTCAACCCCATTTGCCTGAGCCTGTGGGCCGCGATCGTGATGTCGCTGTGCCTGTTGGGCCTGGGCACCCTGATGTTTGGTTTGATCTTGGTGATGCCGGTCCTCGGACACGCGACCTGGCACGCCTACCAGGACCTGGTGGTCCGCGAAACGGTTTGACATGGGTGGATTGACAGAGGAGCAGATTGCTCAGTTCGGGCTCACCGTCGGGGTGGGCGGCTTCATCCTGTACATGGTGTTCATCATCGTGCAGCTGGCGCGCGAGTCCAAAGCCGGGCGCTTTGGCACCTTCGTGCTCTTCCTGGTGCTGGGTTTCGGTCTGCTGGGCTTCGTGGCCAAGAACGTGATCGCCTGGCTGCTCAACATCTGAGGTCACATGGCTGAATCTCCCCGCGACCTCATCCTGCAGGCCACCGGCCTGGTGCGGCGCTTCCACGAAGGCTCGCTGGACGTCACCGTGCTTGACGGCGTCGACCTCGACGTGGCCCGCGGCGACACGCTCGCGATCGTCGGGGCCTCTGGCTCGGGCAAAAGCACCTTGCTGCACCTGCTGGGTGGGCTCGATGCGCCCGACCGCGGCCGCGTGCAGCTCATGGGCCGCGACCTGTCCCAGCTCAACGCCGCCGAGCAGGGCGCCTGGCGCAACCGACACCTGGGCTTCATCTACCAGTTCCACCACCTGCTGCCCGAGTTCTCCGCGCTGGACAACGTGGCCATGCCGCTGCTGATCCGTCGCCTGCCGCTGGAGCGGGCGCGTGAGCAGGCCCGCACCTGGCTCGACCGCGTCGGCTTGCTCAACCGCGTGGGCCACCGCCCCGCCGAGCTCTCCGGTGGCGAGCGCCAGCGCGTGGCCGTGGCGCGCGCCCTGGTCACCCAGCCAGCCTGCGTGCTGGCCGACGAGCCCACCGGCAACCTCGACCGCCACACCGCCAACACCGTCTTCGACCTGATGCTGGAGCTGGCGGCCCAGAACGGCACCGCGCTCATCATCGTCACCCACGATGGCGAGCTGGCCCAACGCTGTGCGCGCCGCCGCCGCCTGGTGGGCGGTCGCTTCGTGGATTGACCGGTTCAGGCACACAGGGGCAGGGCGTGGAAACCTGGGTCGACACCCACTGCCACCTCGACGCCCCCGAGTTCGACGCCGACCGCGACGAGGTGGTGCGGCGCGCCGTGCAGGCGGGTGTGCACCTGCAGGTGATCCCCGCCGTCACGCCCGCCACCTTCGCCCCCGCCCGAGACGCTGCACACAGCCACGGGTGTGCCTACGCGTTGGGCACCCACCCCCTGTTTGTGCATCAAGTGAGCGACGACGCCGTCGCGCAACTCGAGGGGGCGCTGCGGCGCTGGCACGACGACCCGCGGCTGGTGGCCGTCGGCGAAATCGGCCTGGACCACTTCGTGCCCGAGTTGCAAGACGAGGCCAGCCGCGCCCTGCAGGAGCGCACCTACGCCGCTCAGCTGGACGTGGCCCAGCGATTCGAGCTCCCCGTGATCCTGCACGTGCGTCGCAGCGCCGACGGCCTGCTCAAGCACCTGCGCCGCTTGCGCGAGGCCGGGCGACCCATCGCGGGGGGCATCGCCCACGCCTTCAACGGCAGCCCCCAGCAGGCCCAGGCCTTCATCGACCTTGGCTTCAAGCTGGGTTTCGGCGGCGCCATGACCTTCGAGCGCGCCCTGCAGATCCGCCGCCTGGCCGCTGAACTCCCACCCGAGGCCATCGTGTTGGAGACCGACGCCCCCGACATCCCGCCGCACTGGCTGTATCAGACGGCCCAGGCCCGAGCCCAGGGCGCACGCAGCCGCAACGAGCCCGCCGAGCTGCCGCGCATCGCGCAGACCCTGGCCGAGCTGCGTGGCTGGACGCTGGACCAAACGCGCGCGCAAACGACGCGCAACGCCCTGGCGGCCTTGCCCCGGCTGGCCGGCCTGATCCCCTGACGAACTGAAGAACTGAAGAACTGAAGAACCGATGGCTGGCGCGATCAGGCGCCCAGTCCGAAGCGCATCACCGCCCACGGCCACAGGTGCCCGAAGGCGAACGCCAGCCCGACCGCCAGCGACGCGAGGGTGGCCACCAGCACCGCGCCCGCGGCCACGTCCTTGGTCAGCCCGATGGCCGGGTGCGCACCCGGGTGCAGGTGGTCGGCCAGCGCCTCCACCGCGGTGTTCATCAGCTCGCACGACACGACCAGGCCCACCGTCAGCGCCATCACCGCCCACCACAGGGCCGGGGCCCGCGTGAAGGCCAGCACCCCCACCAGGGCCACCGTGGCCACCGCGTGGGTGCGCACGCTGGCCTCTTGTCGCCAGGCCGCGCGCAGGCCTTGCAGGGCGTAGCCCAGCCGCTTGCCAAAGGCCTGCCCCTTGCCGATGTCGGGCTCGCTCATTTGCTGCTCTCCTGTCCCAGTCCCAAGCGGCGCGCAAGCAGCCAGCACAGCAGCGCCCAGGCCGCGCCTGCGGCCCAGCCCGCCACCACGTCCGACGCCCAGTGCACCCCCAGGTACACCCGCGACGCCCCCACCAGGCCGGTGACCAGCGCCGCCGCGGCCATGATGTAGACCCGCTGGCGGGTGCTGGGCGTCAGGCGCGCCAACAAGGCCGCCAGCGTCAGGCAGATCACCGCCGACATCATCGCGTGACTGCTGGGGAAGCTGTGGCCCGCGGCCACGGTCGCATGGAAGGCGTCGTCCGGGCGGGCGCGCGCGAACACCAGCTTGAGCCCCAGCGCCAGTCCCTGGCCGCCCAGGGCCGCCCCCAGCGCCAGCCAGGCCATGCGCCACTGTCGGGCCACCATCAGGTAGCCGCACACCGCCGCGACCGTGAGCGCCAGCACCGCCGGGCTGCCCAGCGCGGTCAGGTCGCGCATGCCCTCCTGAAACCACACCGGCCCGATGGGCACACCGGGTTGCCCGGCCACCCGGCAGGCCAGCAGGATGCGGTTGTCCAGCGCGTGGGCTTCGCCTTCCAGCACCTCGCTGGCGACTTTCATGAAGGCCGACGACGCCGCGGCCAGCAGCAAGAAGGGCCACAGCAGGCTGATCTCGAAATGGCGTTGTGCCTTCATCGTGGGTCCCCTGACGCGGGGGCCGACAGGGGCCGGTCGGCGCCCGCGGCGGCGAACACCGATCGCCAGGCCTCCACCTTGCGAGCCAGCGACCACGTCGCGTTGGCCGGGCTGCTGGAGGGCAGGGTGTGCACCGCCAGGCCCAGGCTGTGCGTCAGGCGCCTGTGTCGCGCGGACTCGCCCCCGTTGTGCGCCACGGCTCGCAGGCTCGGCAGCTGTTTGATCAGCCCCGGCAGGTCGTTGAGCCGGGCCTCGCGGATGGCGCTGTCCAGGCTGCCCTCGCGCTCGCAGCCGGCGTACACATCCCAGATGGCCAGGCCGTGCGCCAGCGCCACGGGCAACCGCTGCGCGTAAGGGCGATGCTGCAAAGCCTGGTTCCCCTCCAGCCCCCAGATGGCCGACACGATGGGCCAGAAGTGGTTGCGCGGGTGGGCGTAGTACTGCTGCGCCTTCAGCGAGGCTTCGCTCGGGAAACTGCCCAGGATCAACAGGCGGGCCTCGGGTGAAACCACGGGCGCCAGCCCGCTCAGACGCGCGGAACTCATCGCATGACTGTGCCACACTCGGCTGGTGAAACGAGCCCGCCCCACCGCCCGCCCCTCGGCCCGCCAGCCTGCCTTGCCCGACGCCACCATCTCCGAACAAGGCGGTGTGCGCTACCTTCACCTCGACACGCCCTGGATCCAGGGCGCCATGCGCATCCGCCAGCCCGACAAGCTGGAGCTGGAGTACATCCAGCGCATGATGGCCTGGCTGCTGCTGCGCGACCCCGACACCCTGGCCGACACCCGCACCCTGCACCTGGGCCTGGGCGCGGCGGCGCTCACCCGCTTTTGCCACAGCGTGCTGCGCCTGCCCACCACCGTCGTCGAGCTCAACCCCCAGGTCATCCAGGCCTGCCACGCCTGGTTCCACCTGCCTGATGACGACGAACGCCTGCACGTCATCCACGGCGACGCCGACCAGCACGTGCGCGACGACGCCCAAGTCGCCAGCGCCGACGCCCTGTGCGTGGACCTCTACGACCACGAAGCCGCCAGCCCCGCGCTCGACGACGAGGCCTTCTACCAGGCCTGCTGGCGCGTGCTCGATGACGGCGGGGTCATGAGCGTCAACCTCTTCGGGCGCGACAGCAGTTTCGAGCGCAGCGTCCAGCGCATCGCCGCGGCCTTCGGCCCCGACCGCGTTGCCTGTTTCAAGCCCACCACCGACGGCAACACCATCGTGCTGGCCTGGAAGGGCTTCGAGCTGCCGGCGCGCGAGGTGCTGGTGCAGCGCGCCGAAACCCTGGCCAGTCGCTGGCCCCTGCCTGCGCGAAAATGGGTCAAGCTCCTGTCGGCCTGGAAGCCGACGACCTCAGTCGCCGCCTCACCGGCTTCCGCTCGCCCCGCCCGCAAGAAAGCGCCCACCGCATGAGCCCGACCTCCGCCTCCCGCGCCACGCCACCTCGCTCGGCCAGCGTCGCCAGCGCACCGGCCTTGCCCAAAGGCCCCCTCGAATGGCGCGCCTTGCTGAAGTGGCTCACCGACGACCAGGTCATCACCCCCCACGACGCCGAGCGCGTGGCGCAACGCTTTGCCGCTGGCGACAGCGCCCAGCACCCGCTGGTGCGCCTGTCCGGCATGGGCCTGACCCGCGCCGACACCGGCACCGCGCTGGAGCTGGAGCCCCTGACCGAGTGGCTGGCTCGCCGCGTGGGGCTGCCCTACCTGCGCATCGACCCGCTCAAGGTGGACGTCGCCCGCGTCTCCGAGGTCATGTCCATCAACTACGCCGAGCGCCGCAAGGCCCTGCCGGTGCAGGTCAGCCTGACCGAGATCACCATCGCCACCAGCGAGCCGCTGGACGTGGCCTGGGTCGACGAGATCCTCTCGCACACCAAGAAGACCATCAAGCTGGTCGTCTCCAGCCCGCTGGACCTGCAGCGCTTTCGCACCGAGTTCTACACCCTGGCCAAGTCCGTCAAGGACGCCAACAAGAAGACGGGCGACTCCGTCGCGCACAACTTCGAGCAACTGGTCGAACTCGGCAAGAGCAACCGCCAGCTCGACGCCAACGACCAGGGCATCATCCAGGTGGTCGACTGGTTGTGGCAGTACGCCTTCGACCAGCGCGCCTCCGACATCCACCTCGAGCCGCGCCGCGAGATGGGCGCCATCCGCTTTCGCATCGACGGCGTGCTGCACACCGTCTACCAAGTGCCCCTGGCCGTCATGCAGGCCATGACCGCGCGCATCAAGCTGCTCGGCCGCATGGACGTGGTCGAGAAGCGCCGCCCGCTGGATGGCCGCATCAAGACGCGCAACCCCGGTGGCGACGAAATCGAAATGCGCCTGTCCACCATGCCCACCGCTTTCGGCGAGAAGCTGGTGATGCGCATCTTCGACCCGGACAACACCGTCAAGTCCTTCGAGGCGCTGGGCTTCGCCCCGTCCGAGACCAAGATTTGGGAAGGCCTGGTCGGCCGCCCGCACGGCATCATCCTGGTCACCGGCCCCACCGGTTCGGGCAAGACCACCACGCTGTACTCCACGCTCAAGCGCGTGGCCACCGACGAGGTCAACGTCTGCACCATCGAAGACCCGATCGAGATGATCGAGGCCTCGTTCAACCAGACGCAGGTGCAGCCCGCCATCGACCTGGGGTTCGCCGAAGGCGTGCGCGCCCTCATGCGGCAGGACCCGGACATCATCATGGTCGGCGAAATCCGCGACCTCGAAACGGCCGAGATGGCGATCCAGTCCTCGCTGACCGGCCACCTGGTGTTCTCGACCCTGCACACGAATGACGCGGCTTCGGCCATCACCCGACTGACCGACCTGGGCGTGCCCAGCTACCTGATCAGCGCCACCGTCATCGGCGTGCTGGCCCAGCGCCTGGTGCGCACCCTGTGCCCGCACTGCAAGCAGCCCGACACCGAGCTCGACGAAGGCGCCCTGGCCGACGCCATCCGCCCCTGGCGCATGAACGGCAAGGTCAACGCCTACAAGCCCGTGGGCTGCCTGGATTGCCGCATGACCGGCTTCAAAGGCCGCGTGGGCCTGTACGAGCTGCTGCCCGTCTCCGAAACCATCCGCGGCGCCATGCACCCCAGTGTCGACATGGCCGCGCTGCGCCGCGCCGCCGCCAAAGAAGGCCTGCGCCCGCTGCGCCTGTCCGGCGTCATGAAGGTCGCCGAAGGCGTGACCACGCTCGACGAGGTCCTGCGCAACACGCCTCAGTGGGAGAGTTGACCCTCTGCCACGGCCGGCCCCATCAGGTGCGGCACGACCACTTCGCACCGGATGCCTCGCGGCTCGTTGTCCAGCCACCGCACCGTGCCGCCCAGTTGCTTGACGCGCTTTCGCACGCCCCCCAGCCCCAGGCCGTGAGACCAGCTTGAGGGCTCGCTGCCCACGCCGTCGTCGCTCACGCTCAGGCTCAGGCAGTCCTGCTCCAGCACCAGCCGCACCTCGACGTGGCGAGCGCGCGCGTGGCTGATCGCGTTGTTGATGAGTTCGCGCAGGATGCGCGTCAGCGCCGACCATTGCACCATGCTCAGGTTGACGTCGTTGTCCAGGTGGATGTGCCAGCGCAACTCACAGCGCGCCACGCCCAGGCGGTGGCTGAGATCTCGCTTCCATTCCGCCGCCGCCTCACCCAGCGTGTGAGACTGGGCCGCCAGGCCCCGGGTCAGCGTCTTGAGGTCCTGGATGGTGTGGCGGATGTACTCCTCGATCTCGGGTGAGGGCGCCTGGTACATCAGCGTCAGCAGGCGCGCACCGATGTCGTCGTGCAGGTCCTGGGCGATGCGCATGCGCTCCTCGCTGCGCCCTTGCTCGACGGCCTGATCGAAGGTCAGCGCCCGGTGGAGCTGCTCCATGATGCGTTGGGCCAGGCTCGCGTCCTCGCGCGTGAACAGCTGCTGTCCGCGGCGGGCGTGGCGCAGCACCATCACGTTGGGCGCGGTGTGGCCGCTGGCCAGCCGGCAGGGCATCGGCACCAGCAGGATCGAGCCGTTGCCACGCAGGCTGGCCTGCTCCACGTCGCCGCAGGCCAGGTGGATTTCCAGCGGATCGAAGAGGTCGCACAACAGGCGCTCGATGGCCGGACACAGCGCCTCGGGCTGGCGCTCGACCTGCCGCACGATGCGGTAGAGCTGCTGGAACACCTGCTCCATCGAGACCCCGTCCGGGCGCGGCAGGCGGCCCAGCAGCCAGCGCCGAAAGCTCAGGTACAGCCCCAGCGACAGGAACAGCGATAGCGTCATCGACGTCAACTGCCCCAGCGAGAACAGCGCCACGAACAGCAGGTCCAGCGAGGCGGCCACCGTGCCCGAGGCCGCCAGCAACGTGAACTCCTGCATCACGCTGCGCGCGCGAGAGAAATACGGCGACAGCAGCACCATCGAGGTCACGAACACCTCCCAGGTGGCCACGCCATGAACGGCCAGTTGCAGGTTCAGGTCCGGCCGGCTGGCGCCTTGCCACATCGCCAGCGTCAAGGTCACCCAGGTCAGCAGGCTGATGATCAGCATGCGCTGCAGCACCTGGTTGAGCGGGTGTGGCGCCCGGTGCTGGCTGTGCACCGTGACGGCCACGGCGGCGGCGCCCAGCCCGGTGCAGGTCAGCTGAACCACCCACCAGCTGTGGGGGTGGCACAGTTGCCGACAGCTCAGCCACACCCCGATCGCCACGCCCCAGGCCAGGCTGGCCTTCCAGGCCCGACCGCGATCCTGGGCCGGGTTCAGCAAGGCCATGTGCACGAGCGCCGCGGCGCTGAGCAGGTCGAACAAGGTCCGCGCCTGGGTGTCCATGTGCAGCAGCCACAGGGGCGTGAACAGCTCCAGGTTGGCTTCGATGCCCATGAGCATGAGCTGCCCGCTTTGCGCCAGCGCCAGGACCGCGAAGGCGGCGTTGCGCGCATCCGGGCCGGCCAACACGGTCACCGCACCGACGCCCAGCACCATCAGCGCCAGCAGGCTCAGCGCCCAGTAGGTGGGGGTGATGCCCGACCACCCCCGAGGCGCGATCAGCACCGTTTCTTTGGCCCCGCCCTGCAGCTGCAGTTGCACCACCACGCCGATCGAGCTCCAGCTGTCCTGCAAGGGGGACAGGGCCTCGTGGAGGGCCTCGAAGCGCTGGCGGCCTGGGCCATCCAGCACCCAGCGGCCGCTGGGGTGCAAGGCCAGGGGCTCGAGCGCCGCCACGTGGCTCAACCCGTTGCCTCCTGCGTCCTGCGACTCGATGCGGATGCGCTCCAGGACCTGGCCTTCGAGCTTGCGCAGCGTCGGGTAGTCGGCCGTCTGCAGGGCCACCTCGCCCGTTGGCGTGACCTTCAGGCTGATGGGGAAGCGCGGCCCGCTGGACAACCACGAGGCCACCAGCAGCACCATCGCCAGCCCCAGCACCACGATGAGCATCAGCGCCCGCAGCCGCCAGCCCATCCAGCGCGGCAAGGAGGCCGGGCGCCCGAGCACCGACTCCAGGCTCGGCCAGGTGGGGGGCCCCGCCGCGTCCGGGGCCAGGGGGGCGGACGTCAGGACGGGGCTCATCGGGCGCGCAGCGTCAGACCAGTCCCTGCTTGCTCGCCAGCACGGCGGCTTCGGCGCGGCTGGAGACGTTGAGCTTCTTGTAGATGGACTTGATGTGGTCGTTCACGGTGAACCACTTGATGCCCATCAGCGCGGCGATCTCCTTGATCGTGAAGCCCTTGCTGAGGTAGGTGAGCACCTCGCTCTCGCGCGGGGTCAGCCGCTCGTGTTCGCTGGGCACCAGCACCGCGGTGGCCTGGGCGGCCACGGCGGGGGGCGCCACGTGGTTGTGCAAGGCGCCGTCGCCCGAGCGGAAGTGCGTCAGCAATCGGCGCGCGATCGCGGGCGACAGCGGGGGCTGCCCGCGCACGATCTTCTGCAACTCCTCCACCAGGACCTCGAAGCGGTCTTCCTTGAGCAGGTAGCCGTCGGCGCCGCATTGCAGGGCCGGAAAGAGGTGCTCGTCGTCGGAGTACAGCGTGGTGACGATGCGCGTGGCCGGGTACTGGCTCAGCTCACTGAGCAGCTCCAGGCCGCTGCCATCGGGCAGTTCCAGGTCGACCAGGATGAGCTGATACGGCTCACCCTGCGGGCTGGCCCGCCCACCGGGGCCATGTCCCAGCACGCGCCGGGCCGCTTCCAGGTCGCTGGCTTCGGTGATGCCGCTGACATCGCTGAAGCTCTCCCTCACCACGCGGCACAGGAAGCCCCGGGCGACCGGGTTGTCTTCGAGAATCAGAACCTTGACAGCCATGGAGTCCTCCCGAGGCTGCGTCGAGCAAGGGCCTGGGTTGATCTTGTCCCCGGCAGGGCCGGGGGTGAAGGGGGTCACCCATTCGGATGAACCCACCTTTGGATTATCGGTCCCTCCAGCGTCAACGTCACCCTCGTTGCCCCCTGCATGGATGGTTTGGGCAAACGCAGCGTTGCGCTTCTACAATGGCCGGATGCGAATCCTCATTGCCAACGACGACGGTTACCTGGCGCCCGGCATCGCCGCCCTTGTGCAAGCATGCGAGGGACTGGGAAGCGTGGATGTCTTCGCCCCCGAACGCAACGCCTCCGGCACCTCCAACGCGCTGACCCTGCACCAACCACTGAGCCTGCACACCGCGGCCAACGGGTTCCGCTACGTCACCGGCACGCCGTCCGACAGCGTGCACCTGGCGCTGACCTCCGGCCTCATCCCCAAGCCGGACCTGGTGCTCTCGGGCATCAACAACGGCGCCAACATGGGCGACGACACGCTGTACTCCGGCACGGTTGCCGCGGCCACCGAGGGCTACCTGTTCGGCATCCCGGCCATCGCGTTCTCGCTGGTCGACAAAGGCTGGCAGCACCTGGACGTGGCCACCCGCGTTGCCCGCAGGGTCATCGAGCACGTGCTGGCGCAGCCACCGGCTCAGCAGTCCGGCCACCGGCCGTGGCTGCTCAACGTCAACATCCCGTCGCGTGCCGACGCCGATCAGGCCGAATGGGCCGTGACGCGGTTGGGGCGGCGCCACGCGAGCTTCCCGGCGGTGGCGCAGGCCAACCCGCGCGGTGACCTGTTCTACTGGATCGGCCCCGCCGGCGAAGCCCGCGAAGATGGCGAAGGCACCGACTTCCACGCCACCCGACTGGGGCAGGTCTCCATCACCCCGCTGCAGGTGGACATGACCGATCACCAGCGCCTGCCGCAGTGGCAGCAGTGGGTGAGCCGCCCATGAGCCACGGTCAGGCCGAACGCAAGCCGCGGCGCTTCCCGCTGCAACTCGATCAGATCCCCGCAGGGGCCTCTGCCGCGGCAGCCGCCCGAGCCAGCCGCGAGGTGCTGCGCCCGCAGGCGCCGCTGCAACAGGCGGTGCAGGACCGCTTGCGCCAGACCACGCCGCAAGGGGTGGGCCTGGACTCGGCACCCGTGCGCCAGCGCATGGTCAAACGCCTGTCCGCCGAGGGCATCGACCACCCGGGGCTGCTCGACGCCTTCGCCCGCGTGCCACGCCACCTGTTCGTCGACACGGCCCTGGTCAACCAGGCCTACGAGGACACCAGCCTGCCCATCGGGCTGGGGCAGACCATCTCCAAGCCCTCGGTGGTGGCGGCGATGATTCAGCTGTTGTGCGTGCGACCGGGGTTATCGACGCAGGCCGCACAGGCCGTCCCGCGCCCCGATCTGGCCGCCCGCCCCCTGGGCAACTGCCTTGAAATCGGCACGGGCTGTGGCTATCAGGCCGCGTTGCTGGCGCACCTGTCGCGTCAGGTGGTGTCCATCGAGCGCCTGCGCGACCTGCACCTCAAGGCCCGCCACAACCTCGATGCACTCCGCCGCAGCGTGCCGGGCTGGCCCGACGTCCGCCTGGTCTACGGCGACGGCATGATCGGCCACGCCCCCCAGGCGCCTTACGACACCCTCATCGCCGCGGCGGGCGGCTCGTCCCTGCCCCAGGCCTGGCTGGACCAGCTTGCCCCGGGCGGCCGGCTGGTCGCCCCCACCGACGACGGCCGCCAGGGGCAGGTGCTGGTCATCGTCGACCGCCTGCCCGACGGCAGCCTCAAACACAGCCGCGCCGGGGCGGTGCTGTTCGTCCCCCTAAAATCCGGCATGACCTGACGCCGGGTCCGGGCGACCCGCCCGGGCCACCCCAAACTCCGCATGCACATGAGCTCATCCCTTCGACTGGCTGCCGCCGCAGCCGCCCTGATCATCCTGGCTGGTTGTGCTTCGCCCCATCGACGCGCCCCGGTCGAGGACCAGGGACGTCCGGCGTCCTCCTCGGGCTCCTCCGCAGCTGCACAAGCGCCCCGCGCCTTGCCCGGTGCCGAAAACGCGGGCAAGCCCGGTTATTACACGATCAAGCCCGGCGACACGCTCATCCGCATCGCCCTGGAGTCGGGCCAGAACTGGCGAGACATCGCCGCCTGGAACGGCCTGGAGAACCCCAACCTGATCGAGGTCGGTCAGGTCGTGCGCGTGGTCCCGCCGGTGTCCGACGCCACGGTGTCGACGCGCCCCGTCACCGCCCCGCGCATCGAAACCCGCGGCCTGGACAGCAAGCCCGCCACCCCCGCCAAGGCGGGCGCTGCCGCCGGTGCCGCGCCGCTCACCCCCGCGACGTCCGCATCCGGCGGCGCAGGCGGCGCAGTCGCTGCCCCCTCCGCGACGGCCGCGACCAACGCGACCACCCCGCCTGCAGCGGCCAACACCGCGGATGCCCGTGACGCCGATGAGCCCGTGTGGGGCTGGCCTTCCAGCGGCCCGGTGCTGGGCGGTTTCGAAGAAGGCAAGCACAAGGGCTTGACCATCGGCGGCAAAGCCGGCGACCCCGTGCTGGCCTCGGCCGATGGTCGCGTGGTCTACGCCGGCTCCGGCCTGCGGGGCTACGGCAACCTGGTCATCCTCAAGCACGGCAGCGAGTACCTGACCGCCTACGCCCACAACCAGTCGCTCCTCGTCAAGGAAGACCAGGTGGTCAAGCGCGGCCAGAAGATCGCCGAGATGGGCTCGACCGACGCCGACCGCGTGCAGCTGCACTTCGAGATCCGCAAGAAGGGCAAGCCCCTCGACCCGGCGCGCCAGTTGCCTGGCCGCTGAGGCGCGGGCGTGGTCCGCTGACGCCGCCTGGCCTTTCAACGGGCCGCAGTCCTGAGACAATCGGGGGATGACTGATGCATCCCCCGTTTTGCTTTCTGATGCCACCGTGGCCTCGACCGAGGTGGCCGAAGTGACCCCCGTGACCGCCCCCGAGGTGCCGCCGCACCTGGAGTGGCTGACCGTCGAATCCCTGGACCTGGAGGCGCAGGGCGTGGCCCACCGCGCCAACGGCAAGGTGGTCTTCATCGAAGACGCCTTGCCGGGTGAAGAGGTGCGTGTCAGCGTCAGCCGCCGCAAGAACAACTGGGAGCAAGCCGCGATGGCCGAGCGCCGCCGCGAGAGCCCCCAGCGCGTCACGCCCAAGTGCGTGCACTTCGGTTTGTGCGGTGGCTGCAAGATGCAGCACTTCCACCCCAGCGCGCAGGTCGCCGTCAAACAACGCGTGCTGGAGGACAACCTCTGGCACCTGGGCAAGGTCAAGGCCGAGCGCCTGCTGCGTCCCATCGAAGGCCCCACCTGGGGCTACCGCTACCGCGCCCGCCTGTCGGTGCGTCACGTGGTCAAGAAGGGCACGGTGCTGGTGGGTTTTCACGAGCGCAAGTCCCGCTACGTGGCCGACATGGGCGTGTGCGAGGTGCTGCCGCCCCACGTCAGCGCCTTGCTCGTGCCTTTGCGCGGCCTGATCGGCGGCATGGACCAGCGCGACCGCCTGCCCCAGATCGAGGTCGCCGTGGGCACCGCGGTCACGGTGCTGGTGCTGCGCCACCTCGAGCCCCTGACTGCGGCCGACACCCAGCGCCTGCGTGACTTCGCTCAGGCCCATGGCCCCGTGGGCCGTGGCCAGCAGACCCTGTCGTGGTGGTTGCAGCCCAAGGGCCCGGACACGGTGCACCCGCTGGACGACAGCCTGCCCACGCTGGACTACACCCTGCCCGAGTTCGGCATCACCATGCCGTTCAAGCCCACCGACTTCACCCAGGTCAACCACGCCATCAACCAGGTGCTGGTGGGCCGTGCCTTGCGCCTGCTTGACGTGCAGCGCGACGAGCGCGTCATCGACTGGTTCTGCGGGCTGGGCAACTTCACGCTGCCCCTGGCCACGCAGGCCCGCGAGGTGCTGGGCATCGAAGGCAGCGAGACCCTGGTGGCCCGCTCGCTGGAGAACGCGCGCTTCAACGGCGTGGCCGAGCGCACGTCCTTCGTGGCTCGCAACCTCTTCGAGATCACCCCGCAGGAGCTGGCCAGCTACGGCCACGCCGACAAGTGGCTGGTGGACCCGCCGCGCGAAGGGGCCTTCGCCCTGGCCAAGGCCGTGGCCGATCTGCACCAGGACCCGTCCCTGGTGCCCGATTGGGTGCCCCCCAAGCGCATCGTCTACGTGAGCTGCAACCCCGCCACGCTGGCGCGCGATGCGGGCCTGCTGGTGCACCAAGGCGGCTACCGCTGCGTGCTGGCGGGCGCCGTCAACATGTTCCCGCACACGGCCCACGTCGAGAGCATGGCCGTTTTCGAGCGGGATTGAGCCCGCAAGCGGGGCTGAGTGCCGACCGGAGCGCCTCCCAGGGCGATGGTCAGGCCGCCCTGGCGGCGTCGGTCGGCTCGCGCAGCACGCGGTCGCGGCCCGCGGCCTTGGCGGCGTACAGCGCTCGGTCGGCCCGATCGATGGTGCGCGTGAGCATCTCGTCGCGCTGGTAGGCCGTCACGCCGGCCGAGAAGGTCACGCGCAGCGCCTCATCGACCTGCGTCACGCCGGTCTGGCGCAGGGCCGCCTGGATGCGCAGCAGCACCTTCTCCGCCATGTCCACGTCGGTGTCGGTGAACATCACCAGGAACTCCTCGCCCCCCCAGCGGGCCACGATGTCGGTTTCGCGCAGGCCCGCCAGGATCGTCTGGGCGACCTGGCTGAGGACCTCGTCGCCCGCGCCATGGCCCAGGCGATCGTTCACGCGCTTGAAGTGGTCGATGTCCAGCATGGCCAGGCAGAACGCGCGTCCGGAGCGGATGCTGCGGTGCTTTTCCGTGTTGAGCAGCTCCAGCATGTGGCGGCGGTTGAACAGGCCGGTGAGCTCGTCGTGCGTGGCCAGGTCGCGGATGCGGTTGAGCGCCTCTGCCAGCTCCTGCTGCCGCTCTTGCGACACCCGGCGCAGCTGGGTCATCTGGTTGATCAGCAGGCTCACGCTGGCCAGCGCCAGCAGCAGCACGCAGTAATAAACCAACTGCAAGGCCACGGTGGCCGTGTCGGTGCGGGCCTCCCAGGCCACGCTGGCCATGGCCAGGCCGAACACCCCGCCCGCCAGCACGCTCGCACGGAAAAGCTGGCGCGAGGTGTTGATGAACATGCTGAACAGCAAGATCACGATCAGCAGCAACAGCGCCAGCGGGCGGCCCGGGCCACCGATGAGGTAGCCCCAGGCCAGGAACAGGATCGTGGCGCTGGTCTGCGCTTCGGTGAGCGCCGGGTCGCTGAAGCGGCGGTTCAGGCCGGTGCGCATGATGGCGTAGAACACGCCCACGGTGCCCAGGGCCGCGAGGGTCAGCAGGCGGCAGGCGGCTTCGTCGATGAGGTGGAGCGTCACGCCGACGTTCAAGGCGAGCACGCCCGCCAGGCAGTTCGCCACCCCCACCATGAAGCGCTTGCCGATGGCTTTTTGCTCTGGCTGAGGCGACAGGATCAGATCGCTCAAGCCCCTCAGCGGTAGCCAGCGCGGCAGCTGGAGCGTGCGCAGGTGCAACAGCCGCGTGGTCGCGACGACCACGACCGCCACGGTCAGCGCCAGCAGCATGAGCAACTGCAGGGTCTGGAGGCTGGGAAGGAGGGCAGATTGGGGCACTGTGTGGGTGCTTGAAAACGGGTGTCCCATTGTCTGACGCGAACGTCAATCTGCACACCCCGCATCACGCGGAGCTGGGACATTCACCGCCAAATCCTGCCAGTCAAACCCCCCGCGTTTGTAGGGGCGACATGAAAAAAGCCGGGCAGGTGCCCGGCTTGCTGAGGAAAGGCCGAGGCCCCCCTGTTCAGAGCACCTCGGAGGCGAAGTCCGCCAGCCGCGAGCGTTCGCCGCGCGCCAGCATGACGTGCCCGCTGTGCGGCCAGCCCTTGAACTTGTCGACCGCGAACGTCAGGCCCGACGAGCCCTCGGTCAGGTAGGGCGTGTCGATCTGGGCCAGGTTGCCCAGGCAGACGATCTTGGTGCCGGGGCCCGCACGCGTGATCAGCGTCTTCATCTGCTTGGGCGTGAGGTTCTGCGCCTCGTCGATGATGAGGAACTTGTTGAGGAAGGTGCGCCCGCGCATGAAGTTCATGGACTTGATCTTGATCTTGCTGCGCACCAGTTCGTTGGTGGCTGCGCGACCCCACTCGCCCGCGGACGTGTCGCCGCGGGCCAGCACCTCGAGGTTGTCGTCCAGCGCGCCCATCCAGGGCGACATCTTCTCTTCTTCCGTGCCGGGCAGGAAGCCGATGTCTTCGCCCACCGGCACCGTCACGCGGGTGACGATGATCTCGGTGTAGCGGCGCTCATCGAGCACCTGAGACAGGGCGGCGGCCAGCGTCATCAGCGTCTTGCCGGTGCCCGCCGAGCCGGTCAGCGTCACGAAGTCGCATTCCGGGTCCATCAGCAGGTTGAGGCCGAAGTTCTGTTCGCGGTTGCGCGCGGCCACGCCCCAGACGGAGTGCTTCTGGTGGGTGTAGTCCTTGATCGTGCGCAGCACCGCCGTCTTGCCGGTGATCTCTGTGACCTTGCCGTACCAGGGAGCGGCCCCTGGGGTCTCCAGGTAGACGAACTGGTTGACCAGCATGACCGGCACCATCGGCCCGCTCAGTCGGTAGCAGGTGATGCCGCCTTGTTGCCAGCTCTCCATGCCCTTGGCGTGGCGCTCCCAGAAGTCGGCCGGCAGGTTGAGCACGCCGGTGTAGAGCAGGTCGCCGTCGTCCAGCGTCTTGTCGTTGAAGTAATCCTCGGCGGGCAAGCCGAGTGCGCGGGCCTTGATGCGCATGTTGATGTCCTTGGACACCAGCACCACCTCGCGCTCCGTGTGCGCCTTGCGCAGCGCCTGCACCACGCCCAGGATCTGGTTGTCGGCCTTGCCCTGGGGCAGGCCCATGGGCAGCTCGAAAGCCATGCCCGTGGTCTGGAAGTAGAGCTTGCCGCCGGCCCCCGTGTGCCCGGTCTTGTTGAGCGGGATGCCGGAGGCCGGGTCCACCTGCTGACGGTTGCTCATGTCGGCGGCGAGCGCGTCCAGGTCTCGGCTGACCTGGCGGGCGTTGCGGGCCACCTCGGTCATGCCCTTTTTGTGCCCATCCAGCTCTTCGAGCGTGATCATGGGCAGGTAGACGTCGTGTTCTTCGAAGCGGAAGAGGGACATCGGGTCGTGCAGCAGCACGTTGGTGTCCAGCACGAAGAGCTTGGGCGGGCCGTCGTTGACCGGACGGCGGCGGCGCGGTGCGGGGCTGGGGGCCGCCACGCGAGACGGAGAGGGGGGCGCCGTGCGAGTCGCAGGCGTCGTGCGAGAGCCGCTGGGCGCGGCCTCGACCTTGTCTGCCACGATCGGTGCGGCGGCCAGGGGGGCCTGGACCGGCTCGGTGACCTTGCGGGCGCGCCGGTTGGTCGATGGGGGCGGGGGGGCGATGGCCTCCAGCGTTGGCTGGTTGGCGGCGTCCGGCAGGGGGGCTGAGGCGGCTTTGCCCACTTTGGCGGCGGGGGTGCGCGCGGCCTTGGCTTGGGCGGTGTAGTCGTCAGCGCTCAGCATGTCGGCGCGTTTGGTCGGCGGCTTGGGCAGTGGCATGGTGTTCAGGCTGGGGTGACGAAAAACAAAAAGGCCGCACAAGCGAATGTGCGGCCTTGAGGCGAGCCAGGGTGCCGGGCACCGTGTTCACACGGGCGAGGGCACTGCGGCGTGTCGGGACTGAGTCGAGTCAGGCTCGGGGGCATGAACCCATTATGCACACTGACGTCGCAGGCGAATCTGCGGGTTTCGGTGTGTGTGCCCGACGCCACGTTCGGGCGTCGCTGCCTTCGTCACGTCGGCAAAGATCAGGCGGCTTCGCGCTTCTGGCCCTGAACGGCCTTGAGCACGTCCTCGACGTGGCCGGCGACCTTGATGCCGCGCCATTCTTCGCGCAGCACGCCGTCGGGCCCGATCAGGAAGGTCGAGCGCTCGATGCCCTTGACCTTCTTGCCGTACATGATCTTGTTCTTGACCACACCGAACATGTGGCAGAGCTTTTCTTCCGTGTCGGCGATCAGCTCGAAGGGCAGGTCCAGGTTTTCCTTGAACTTGTCGTGCGAGGTCAGGTTGTCGCGGGAGACGCCGAACACCACGGCGCCCGCCTTGACGAATTCCTTGTGCGTGTCACGGAACTGCATGGCTTCGGTCGTGCAGCCGGGGGTGTGGTCCTTCGGGTAGAAGTACAACACGACGGTCTGACCGATGAACGCTTGGGGCGTGAACTTCACGCCACCGGTGGCGATCGCTTCAAAGTCCGGCAAGGGTTTGTTGAGAGCGGGAGTCATGTGATGAAAATCAGCAGCCTGCGTGAATAACCGCCAATTATAAAGTGCTTCTGCGAACCCGCCAGAACGCGGGGGTGTGAAGGCTTGTGAAGCGGGCTCGTGAGCAGGCGTTCAGCCCTCGATCAGCAAGGCGGCCATGACCTGCCGGCCTTCTGCCGCCAGGATGTTGTGGGTGCGGCAAGCCGCCGCCGTGTCCATGGTCTCGACGCCGATGCGCGCGGCCATGAGGTGTCGCAGCAGCGCGGGAGGCAGGAAGCGCAGCGTGGCGCCGGTGCCCAGGATCAGCACCTCGGGGCGGGCCTCGACGATGCGCTGGAAGTCCGCTTCGGTGAGCGTGTCCAGCGAGCTGACCGGCCACTCGATGACGTCCCCCGTGGTGGGCACGATGAGGCTGCGTGTGTGGGCCTGTCCGTTGACCGACACGCTGGTGCGGGTGTAGGCGTGGATGACGTTGACGCCTTCGGCGCGGTCGGCATGCAGTTTCATGGTGTGGGCGAGCGGGCGGTGGGGTGGCCCGGTTCAGGGGCCCTGTCTGTTGGGATGCTGTGGTTAAATCATAGCTTTCCCTCATTTTCCCTGCCCCCGGAGGCCGTTTTGAAACCCATCGCCAAGTCCAGCAAACTCGCCAATGTCTGTTACGACATCCGTGGGCCCGTGCTGGAGAAGGCGCGCCAGATGGAAGAAGACGGGCACAAGATCATCAAGCTCAACATCGGCAACCTGGCCGTGTTCGGGCTGGAGCCGCCCGACGAGATCGTGCAGGACATGATCCGCAACCTCTCCAGCGCAGCGGGCTACACCGACTCCAAGGGCCTGTTTGCCCCGCGCAAGTCCGTGGTGCATTACTGCCAGGAAAAGGGCATCAAGGGCGTGACGGTGGACGACGTCTACCTGGGCAATGGCGCGTCCGAGCTGATCGTCATGGCGATCAACGCGCTGTGCAACGAAGACGACGAGGTGCTGCTGCCCGCGCCCGATTACCCGCTCTACACGGCTGCGGTGGCGCTCTCGGGCGGCCGTCCGGTGCACTACGTCTGCGACGAGCAGTCCGACTGGTTCCCGGACATCGCCGACATCCGCGCCAAGATCACGCCGCGCACCCGTGCCATCGTCGTCATCAACCCGAACAACCCGACGGGCGCGCTCTACCCCGAGAGCCTGTTGAAGGAAATCGTCGAGGTCGCTCGGGAGCATCAGCTCATCGTGATGGCCGACGAGATCTACGACAAAACACTGTTCGATGGTCACTCGCACACCTCGATCGCCTCGCTGGCCGATGACGTGCTGTTCCTGACCTTCAACGGCCTGAGCAAGAACTACCGCTCCTGCGGCTACCGCGCCGGCTGGATGGTGGTGTCGGGCGAAAAGCGCCACGCCAAGGACTACATCGAGGGCCTGAACATGCTGGCCTCGATGCGCCTGTGTGCCAACACGCCGGGCCAGCTGGCCATCCAGACGGCGCTCGGCGGCTACCAGAGCATCAAGGACCTGGTGCAGCCGGGCGGCCGCCTGTGCAAGCAGCGCGACCTGGCGCACGAGTTGCTGAACCAGATCCCGGGTGTGAGCGTGGTCAAGCCCAAGGGCGCGCTGTACATGTTCCCGCGCCTGGACCCGAAGATGTACCCGATCGCCGATGACCAGCAGTTCGCCTACGAGCTGCTGGCCGAAGAGAAGGTGCTGATCGTGCAGGGCACGGGCTTCAACTGGCCGACGCCGGACCACTTCCGCCTGGTCTTCCTGCCCAACAGCGACGACCTGACCGACGCGATCGGTCGCATCGCGCGCTTCCTGGACGGCTACCGCAAGCGCCACGCCTGAGTTCAGGCGGGCCGCGCCCCCTTTTTGACATGACCCCGCGCGCCGCCCACGAGGTGGCGTGCAGAAGACCCAACGAGAACACACCATGAGCCAAGAACAACTGCGCCCTGTGCGCGTCGGCCTGCTGGGCATCGGCACCGTCGGCGGTGGCACCTTCACCGTGCTCAAGCGCAATCAGGAAGAGATCCGCCGCCGCGCCGGCCGCGGCATCGAAGTCACCATGGTCGCCGACCTGAACACCGAGCTGGCTCGCCAAGTCGTGGGCGACGCCGCCCAGATCGTGTCGGACGCCCGCGCCGTGATCGCCAACCCGGACGTCGACGTGGTGGTCGAGCTGATCGGCGGCTATGGCATCGCCAAGGCCCTGGTGCTGGAAGCCATCGCGGCCGGCAAGCACGTGGTCACGGCCAACAAGGCCCTGCTGGCCGTGCACGGCACCGAGATCTTCGCGGCTGCCCGCGCCCAGGGCGTGATCGTGGCCTTCGAGGCCGCCGTGGCGGGTGGCATCCCCATCATCAAGGCGCTGCGCGAAGGCCTGACGGCCAACCAGATCCAGTGGGTCGCGGGCATCATCAACGGCACCACCAACTTCATCCTGTCCGAGATGCGCGACAAGGGCCTGGATTTCGACGTGGTGCTCAAAGAAGCGCAACGCCTGGGCTACGCCGAAGCCGACCCGACCTTCGACATCGAAGGCGTGGACGCCGCGCACAAGGCCACGCTGCTGAGCGCGATCGCTTTCGGCATCCCGGTGCAGTTCGACAAGGCCCACGTGGAAGGCATCACCCAGCTGTCGGCCACCGACATCAAGTACGCCGAGCAACTGGGCTACCGCATCAAGCTGCTGGGCATCGCGCGCCGCCGTGACAACGGCGTGGAGCTGCGCACCCACCCCACGCTGGTGCCGATGCGCCGCCTGATCGCCAACGTCGAAGGCGCCATGAACGCCGTGCTGGTGCAGGGCGACGCCGTGGGCACGACCATGTACTACGGCAAGGGCGCCGGCTCCGAGCCCACCGCCTCGGCTGTGGTGGCCGACCTGGTGGACATCGCCCGCCTGCTGGACGCCGCCCCCGCGGCCCGCGTGCCTTACCTGGCCTTCCAGCCCGATGAGATGTCCACGCTGCCCATCCTGCCGCTGGACGAGGTCGTCACCTCCTTCTACCTGCGCCTGCGCGTGGCCGACAAGGCCGGTGTGCTGGCCAAGATCACGGGCATCCTGGCCGAGCAGGGCATCAGCATCGACGCCGTCATCCAGCGCGAGGCCGACGAGGTCAGCGGTGAAGGCGGCAACCAGACCGACCTGATCATCCTGACGCATGACACGGCCGAGGGCAGCATGAACAAGGCCCTGGCCGCCATGCAGGCCCTGCCGACCGTGCTGGCCCCCATCGTGCGCGTTCGCAAGGAAGAACTGGCATGAAGTACATCAGCACCCGCGGTGACCGCACCGAGCGCGGTTTCTCCGAGATCCTGCTCGAAGGCCTGGCGCCCGATGGTGGCCTCTACCTGCCCACGTCCTACCCGAAGGTGGACGACGCCACGCTGACGAAGTGGCGCCACCTGCCGTATGCGGAGCTGGCGTTCGAGATCCTGTCGCTCTACATCGACGACATCCCCGCTGCCGACCTGAAGGCCCTGACGGCCAAGACTTACACCAAAGCCGTCTACGGTTTTGACGAGATCACGCCCATCAAGCACCTGGAGCCGGGCCTGTGCCTGCAGGCCCTGTCCAACGGCCCCACGCTGGCCTTCAAGGACATGGCCATGCAGCTGCTGGGCAACCTGTTCGAGTACGAGCTGGCGCGCCGCGGCGAGCAGCTCAACATCCTGGGTGCGACCTCGGGTGACACGGGCAGCGCCGCCGAGTACGCCATGCGCGGCAAGCAGGGCGTGCGCGTGTTCATGCTCAGCCCGCATGGCCGCATGAGCGCTTTCCAGCAGGCCCAGATGTTCAGCCTGCAGGACCCCAACATCCACAACATCGCCATCGAAGGCGTGTTCGACGATTGCCAGGACATCGTCAAGGCCGTCTCCAACGACCTGGCCTTCAAGCGCCAGTACAAGATCGGCACGGTCAACTCGATCAACTGGGCGCGCCTGCTGGCCCAGGTGGTGTACTACTTCGCCGGCTACTTCCAGGCCACGAAGTCCAACAGCGAGAAGGTGTCCTTCACGGTGCCTTCGGGCAACTTCGGCAACGTCTGCGCCGGTCACGTCGCCCGCATGATGGGCCTGCCGGTGGACAAGCTGGTGGTGGCCACCAACGAGAACAACGTGCTCGACGAGTTCTTCCGCACCGGCACCTACCGCGTGCGCGGCTCGGCCGAGACCTACGAGACCTCGTCGCCCTCGATGGACATCTCCAAGGCCTCGAATTTCGAGCGCTTCGTCTTCGACCTGCTGGGCCGCGATGGCGCCGCCACCCGGGCCTTGTTCAAGGACGCCGTGGAAACGCAAGGTGGCTTCACGCTGCCAGCCGAGACGTTTGCCCAGGTCAAGGCTTACGGTTTCGAGTCCGGCACCAGCAACCACACGGACCGCCTGGCCACCATCCGAGACGCCTTCGAGCGCGATGGCACCCTCGTCGACACCCACACGGCCGACGGCCTGAAGGTGGCGCGAGAGCACCTGACGCCCGGCGTGACGATGATCGTGCTGGAGACGGCGCTGCCGGCCAAGTTCGAGGAGACCATCGTCGAGGCCACGGGTCAGCGCCCGGCTCGACCGCACTGGATCGGTGGGCTGGAAGGCCTGGAGAGCCTGCCCAAGCGCTTCGTCGTCATGCCCAGCGTGACGCAGCAGGTCAAGGACTACGTGGTCCAGCACTGCCAGGACTGACCTGAAGCGGCCGCGATCCAGCGCAAAAAGCCTGCTCCAGCGAGCGGGCTTTTTTCATGGTGCTCACCTGGCCGTTCAGCCGCGCTCGAACAGCACGTTGTTCTCCAGGTGGATGTGGGTCATCAGGTCTTCGCGCAGGGTTTGCAGGCCCAGGTAGAGCGCACGCCAGGTGTTGCAGGCGCCGCGGGGCAGGGTGATGCCGTTCGTGAGCGCTTCGAGTTTGGCGAGTTCTTCACCGTGGTGGTCGTGCTCCATGCGCATCATGTGCACCGGCGGCAGGCCGGGGTGGCCCATGCCGCGCTGGTAGATGGGAAAGAGCACCATCTCTTCCTTCTGCATGTGGCTCTCCAGCTCCTGCTGCATGGTCTCGAGGTGGTCGGCCAGGCCCAGTGGGCACTCGGGGCGGTCGCCGTGCACGTGCTCCACGCGACGCGCCAGGCGGATCAGCTCGGGCAGTTGCTCGCGGTGGCGGGCGTGGTAGCGCGCCAGGATGTGGTCGACCAGGTCGGGTGTGGAGGCCTCCGTCCAGTCCACGACCTCGTCGGCGCCGCCTTGCAGGGTGTCGAGCTGGGCGGCGATCTGCGCGGCGTCCAGGCCAGCCTTGTCGGCGGCGGTCTGCAGCGTTTGCTTGCCGCCGCAGCAGAAGTCGAGGTGGTGGGCGTGGAAGACGCGGGTCGCACCGGGGATGGTGCGCGCCAGCAGGCCCAGGGATTGTTCGGCGTGGCTCATGGTGGGCTCCTGTTCAAGGTGGGTGACGAGGTGATTTGCTTCTCACAGCGCAAGCCGCAGGCCAGCTCGTGGTCCCTTGAAAATCAAGCACTTGGCAAATGAGTGGGTAAAATAAACCTGAATTAAGTGGGTATGAATGACCATGGTTGAGGTTGAAAACACCCTGATCGAGCACATGGGCCTGGCCGACCTGGCGGTGAACCTGCCGCGCGCGGTGCGCTGGCAGCGGCTGGTTGGGCAGCTCAAGGCGCAGTTCGCGTGCGACGCCGTCGTGCTGCTGCAGGAAGAAGACGGGGCCTTGCGCCCGGTGGCCGCCGAGGGGCTCAACCGCGAGGCCCTGGGACGGGCCTTCGAGGTGGCGCAGCACCCGCGCCTGTCGACCATCTTGCTCAGCCGCGAGGTGGTTCACTTCGAGCACGCCAGCACCTTGCCCGACCCCTACGACGGCTTGGTCGACGCCATGGCCGGCCACCCGCTGCCCGTGCACGACTGCATGGGCGCGAGCGTGCACATCGACGGCCGGCGTTGGGGCGTGCTGACGCTCGACGCGCTGCAGCCAGGCACGTTCGACGCCGCTGCCCGCGCGGCCCTGCGTGCCTGCCTGCCCTGGGTGGCCGCCGCCGTGCGCATGAGCCTGCTCGAGCAGGAGGTGCAGGTGCTGCGGCAAGCCCGCGTGACGGCATCAGGCGGGGTGGACGCCCCCATGCCTGGCGCGCGCACGGGCATCATCGGCCACAGCGCGGCCTTGCAGCGGGTGCTGCACGAGGTGGACGTGGTGGCGCAGTCCGACCTGCCGGTGTTGCTGATGGGCGAGACGGGCACGGGCAAGGAGCTGTTCGCGCAGCGCGTGCACGAACGCTCGGCGCGGGCCAAGGGGCCGATGGTGCACGTCAACTGCGCGGCGCTGCCGGAGTCCCTGGCCGAGAGCGAACTCTTCGGCCACGTGCGGGGCGCGTTCTCGGGCGCGACCACCGACCGGGCCGGGCGCTTCGAGGCGGCGCGCGGCGGCACCATCTTCCTCGACGAGGTGGGCGAGTTGCCGCTGAGCATCCAGGCCAAGCTGCTGCGCACCCTGCAGAACGGCGAGGTGCAGCGCCTGGGCGCCGACAAGCCCGTGAAGGTGGACGTGCGCGTGGTGGCCGCCACCAACCGGGTCTTGAAAGACGCGGTGAGCCAGGGCGTTTTCCGCGCCGACCTGTACCACCGGCTGTCGGTCTACCCCATCCACGTGCCGCCCCTGCGCGAGCGCGGTGACGACGTGCTGCTGCTGGCGGGGCACTTCCTGGAGGTCAACCGGGCGCGGCTGGGTTTGCGCAGCCTGCGGCTGGATGCGGCGGCGGAGTCGGCCTTGCTGCGCTATGGCTGGCCCGGCAACGTGCGCGAGCTGGAGCACGTGATGGGCCGTGCCGCGCTCAAGCTGCTGAGCCGGGGCGTGAACCGGCGCGACATCGTGACCTTGACGGAGGACGTGCTGGACCTGGAGGCGGGGCCGGGTGTCAACCTGGTGGTCGCGTTTGCGGGGGGCGCAGGTGATGCGGGGCCTTCATTGGCCGGTGGGCCAGCGGGCCGTCCCATGGGGGCGGGCGCAGCCGGGCCGGGGATGGCGGGTTTGCGCACGCAGGTGGCGCAGTTCGAGCGTGGCCTGGTGCGCCAGGCCTTGCAGGCTGCGGGTGGCAATTGGGCCGAAGCGGCTCGCTGGCTGGGCATCGACGCCAGCAACCTGCACAAGCTGGCCAGGCGCTTGGGGGTGAAGTGAAGGGGTGCGCCGGCCCTCCTGCCTCAGGTGAGGGGCACATCCGATGTCTGCAGCGTCCCATCAGTCGGGGCTGTGGTGGGCAGGTGCAGGTGGAACACCGAACCGATCCTGGGTTCACTCCGAACCTCGATTCGCCCCCCCAAGATGCCGGTCGTCAGGGTGTGAACAATGTGCAGTCCCAAGCCTGAGCCGCCTTTGCCCAGTCGGGTTGTGTAGAACGGGTCGAAGATGCGCTTTTGTGTGGCCGGCTCCATGCCACATCCATCGTCTTTCACGCTGAGGCTGAGCCAGCCAGCCTCGGCTGGCTCAGCTTTCAGGTGCACGGTTCCCGTGGCGTTGTCTGCGTAGGCGTGGACCAGCGCGTTGTTGATCAGGTTCATCAGGATCTGCCCGAGGGGCCCCGGGTAGCTGTCGAGCACCAGTTCATCGGGGATGCTGGCTTCGAGCACGATGGCGGTGCGTCGCAGCGCGGGTTTCATCGTCAGGGTGATCTCGTGGACCACCTCGCTGAGGTTGAACTTTCGGCGTTGATAGCTTGTCTGGTCCACAGCCAGTTGTTTGAAGCTGCTGATCAGTTCGGCGGCGCGGCTCAAATTGCGCTCGATGATCTGGCTGCCCTCGCCCACGTCGTTCAAGAAGTCTTGCAGCGCACGGCGTGTCAAGCCGGTGGTCATCAAATCGGTGACCTGCCGATGGGCATCCAGCAAGCTGCTCGACACCGTCACCGCATTGCCGATCGGGGTGTTGAGTTCGTGTGCCACGCCAGCAACCAGGGCGCCAAGTGACGCCAGTTTTTCGTTCTGCAGCAACTCAGCCTGAGCGCGCTTCAGGTGTTCCAGCGCTGCTTGAAGATCGGCTGTCCGTTCGGCCACGCGCTGCTCCAAGCGGCTGTTGAGTTCATGGACTTCACGCTCTCGCTGCTTGCGCTCACTGATGTCTCGAACGATGCCAAACACGATGACAACGTCATTCTCCAGGATGCGGTTGAGTGACACCTCGGCATCGAACAGGCTGCCGTCCCGGCGTTGATGAACCCACTCAAAGTGTTGGGGAACCCCTGATGCGGCCAGTTCGATGTGTTGCCGTCCCATCTCAGACGAAGCGACCCCGTCGGGTTGATGCGTTGGTGAAAGCACCTCGGGATGCTTGGTGAGGAGCTCTTCTTTGGTGTAGCCAAACAGGCTCAGGGATGCGTCGTTGCAGTCCAGGAACACAGCATCCTGGAGCAGGAACATGGCCTCACTGCTGTTGCGCACCAGCACGGCGAGCCGCTCCATGGCCTGCTTGGCGTTCTTCTCCTCCGAGATGTCCAGGATGAAGCCGTCCAGGTACAACACCTTGCCTTGTTCATCCAGCACGGCCTGGCCGCGCTCGCTGGCCCAGCGAATCTGACCGCTTTTGTGCCGCACGCGGTACTCAACTTGCCAAGGCTCGTTGCGGGCGATGGCTGCGGCCACGGTCTGGCCTGCTTTGACGTTGTCTTCTTCGAGGATCAGCGAAGCGTATGAAGTTTCCTTGTTGTTGAGCAACTCGGTTGCCGAATACCCCGTGACGTGATCGACGTGCGTGCTGATGAACAGCATGGTCCAATCCGCGTCGTACAAGCATCGATAGCTGATGCCGGGGATGTTGTTGACCAGAGACTGGAAGTGGCTGCTGTCGACTTCCATCGACTCACTCCGCCCGGTGAGAGATCAAAAACCGACGGAAGGATGCTTCGTCCAGCGGCTTGCTGAACAGGTAGCCTTGGCCTTCTTCGCAACCCAACTCCAGCAAGTTGGTGCGTTGAGATTCGGTTTCAATGCCCTCGGCAATGGTGCTCAGTTGAAGGTGGTGAGCGAGGGCGGCAATGGTGCGCACGATCCCCATGGATTGGGGGCCGGACTTGGTGCCGCTGACAAAGGATCGGTCGATCTTCAAACGATCGATGCTCAATTGCTGGAGGATGCTCAGGGAGGAGTACCCGGTTCCAAAGTCGTCCATGGCGATGCGCACGCCGTGCAACCGCAGCTGATTGATGCGCTCGGAGATCAGGTGGACGTGTCCCACGGCCACCGACTCCGTCAACTCCACTTCCACCTGGTGTCCGCTCAGTTGCTGCTCGTTCATCGCCGTCAGCAGTGAGGCCACGAAGTCGGGTTCATTGAACTGCATCTGGGAGACGTTGATGGCCACGCGGAAGTCGTCATCCACCAGCCCTTTCAGGCCGGCCCGCCAGCGCAAGGCGGTGCGCACAACCCATTCACCCAGCGCCACCATCAACCCCGACTGTTCGGCCAAGGGGATGAACTCATCTGGCGGAATGAAGCGACCTTCCTCGGTTTTCCAGCGAAGCAGGCACTCGGCACCCACCACGCGGTTGCTGGCCAGGTGGATGAAGGGCTGGAAATTGAGGTGCAGGCGCTCTGCTGAGAATGCCGTGCGCAGCCGGCTCAGCAGCGTCATGCGGTCACGGGCGGCGTCGGCCAATTCGGATCTGAACGTGAGTGTCTTGCCTCGATTGAAGTGCTTGGCTTGCTTCAGTGCCACGCCAGCGTTTTTCAGGATCTCGGCGGCGGGTTGAGTCGGGCCGTCAATCACGATCAGCCCCGTGGTTGCGGACAGGCGCAGGGGCTCGCTTTGATCGATGGTGAACGGTGAGGCAAACACGCTGGCGATCCGCTCGGGCTGGATTGCGTCAGCTGGCCCGTGCAGGGCAAACAGGTCTCCTCCGACGCGGGCCACGCAGCGGCACCCCTTGAAGGTGCCGGTCAAGCGATCGGCGACGGCCTGCAACACCCGGTCGCCGAAGGCATCGTCCAGCACGCTGTTGATGTAGGAGAAGTTGTCCAGGTCCATCAAGGCCACGACCTGATCGAGTCCCTCGCGTTCGTTCAGTGATGCGATGAATGCATGTCGGTTGGGCAGGCGGACCAGGTTGTCGTGAAATGCCAGCTCGTTGACGTTCAGGTGCAATTGCAGGTTTTCAAACGCGGTTGAGATGTTGCTGCAAAAAACCTCCAGCAGCCGGCGCTCCACGTCATCAAGGGGGCGCGGCAGGTCGACGAACGCTGCGATGGCCTGCCCTTCGGTTCCGGGACAGTAGACACAGACGCCGTCGTCGAGTGAGTGTTGACGGGCGGTCAGGGTGCGCTCCAGTCGCAGGCGGACTCGAGGATCCGGCACCTGCTGCAAGGGCATGCCCATCCAGCCAGCACAGTTGCCGGCGGCTGCCAGCACGACGGGCTCGCTCTGGGGGTCATTCACGACCGCACACACCAGGCACTTTTCATTGACCTTGAGCAGCGCGCAAAGCTGGGTGACGATGCCTGCGGCAAACTTTTTCAAGCCCGATGGCTGGCCCAGTTCACCAGCGGCGGTGAGGATCTGCTCCAAGCCGTGTCGGCTGGATTCCAGTTGCTGCAACTGGGCGTGGGCTCGCACGGCCAGGGTCACGCTGGTGAACAGGCGAACCCTGGTCAGTTCGGTCTTGGTTTTGTAGTCGTTGATGTCGTACTGACGAATGGTGTCGATCTCAGGCGCATAGCCGGGTTGACCGGTGCGCAGGATGATTCGCAGCATTGAATTGCCTAGCTGCTCTCGAATGGCCCGAACCAACTTCAGGCCGGCGTCATCGGTTTCCATCACCACGTCGATCAGCGCCACCGCAAAGTCCTGGCGCTGCTGCAACAAATTCAACGCTTCTGCCGCCGAGTGGGCGTGGGTGAAGGCCAGGGGGCGGTCTTCAATGTTCAGGCCTCGCAGTGCCAGTTGGGTGGCCGCGTGTACATCAGGTTCGTCATCCACGATCAGGACCTGCCAGTGGCGACCGTGAGAAAACTCCGCGGAGGGCTGATCGTCGTCACTGAAGGTCAGAAGTTCATCGATGCTGTCCGGCATGTCTGGAGGCTCTCCTGGCTGACACGGGTCGCTGACAAAATGATGGTAGACCCAGCGTATGCTGCACAGTGTAGTGGGCCGGTCAACGGTTGTGCGTCAACGTGCAGATGGCACTGTTTTGGGCCCGTGCAGGTTCCGCCGACTGTCGCGGGCGATTCCTCAGGCGAGGGGCCCCACGGGTTTCGATGTGCAGGCCATGCACGCCTGGTCCAGGTCGGCTCCCTTGGTGCGATTGACGTCCGTCAAAACCCTCCCCACAGCATGTCGAAACACTGCCTCGGGTGGCTGACGCCTGTGTCAGCCACTGAATGCGTGGAGACAGCATGCCAACCAGCGCCAGCCCGCCCGCCGCCAACGCCCCCCGAAACGCCCCCCGCGCCACGCCCGTGGCCGTCTTCAAGCGCAACGGGGGCACGGCTGGCTTTCAGCCCGAACGCATTGCGCGAGCCATCGCTGCGGCGGGGGAGGCCACGCAGGCCTTTGATGTCGATGAGGCGTGGCGCCTGACCGACGCCGTCATCCAGCGCCTGAGCGTGCGCGTGCCCACGGTCGAGCACATCCAGGACGTGGTCGAGCAGGTGTTGCTCGACGCGGGCCACACCCAGGCCGCGCGCGCCTACATCGTCTACCGCGAGCAGCACCGCGCGTTGCGCGAAGACCGCCGCACCGCGGTCGATGTCGAGCGCTCGGTCAACGAGTACCTGCACCGGCAAGACTGGCGCATCCACGCCAACGCCAACCAGGGCTATTCGCTGGGCGGGCTCATCCTCAACGTGTCGGGCAAGGTGATCGCCAACTACTGGCTCAGCCACGTCTACCCGCCGCAGGTGGGCCAGGCGCACCGCGACGCCGACTTCCACATCCACGACCTCGACATGCTCTCGGGCTATTGCGCGGGCTGGTCGCTGCGCACGCTGCTGCACGAGGGGCTCAACGGTGTGCCGGGCAAGGTGGAGGCGGGGCCACCGAAGCACCTGTCGTCGGCCGTGGGGCAGATCGTCAACTTCCTGGGCACGCTGCAGAACGAGTGGGCGGGGGCGCAGGCCTTCAGCTCGTTCGACACCTACCTGGCGCCTTACATCCGCAAGGATGGCCTGGCTTACGAGCAGGTGCGCCAGTGCCTGCAGGAGCTGATCTACAACCTCAACGTGCCATCGCGCTGGGGCACGCAGACGCCGTTCACCAACCTGACCTTCGACTGGGTCTGCCCCGAAGACCTGCGCGAGCAGGTGCCCGTGATCGGTGGCGTGGAGATGCCCTTCGCCTATGGCGACCTGCAGGCCGAGATGGACATGATCAACCGCGCCTACATCGACGTGATGATGGCGGGCGATGCGCGCGGCAGGGCCTTCACATTCCCCATCCCGACCTACAACATCACCAAGGACTTCGACTGGGACCACCCCAACACCGAGGCCTTGTTCGAGATGACGGCCAAGTACGGCCTGCCGTACTTCCAGAACTTCGTGAACTCGGAGTTGCAGCCGCACATGATCCGCTCGATGTGCTGCCGCTTGCAGCTCGATTTGCGCGAGTTGCTCAAGCGTGGCAACGGCCTGTTCGGCTCGGCGGAGCAAACGGGCTCGCTCGGCGTGGTGACGCTGAACTGCGCGCGGCTGGGCTTCCTGCATGCGGGAGACGAGCCCGGCCTGCTGGCGCGCACCGACCACCTTCTGCAACTGGCCAGCCAGAGCCTGGAGATCAAGCGCAAGGTGATCCAGGGGCACATGGACGCGGGCCTGTTCCCCTACACCAAGCGCTACCTGGGCACGCTGCGCAACCACTTCTCGACCGTTGGCGTCAACGGCATCAACGAGATGATCCGCAACTTCACACAGGGGCTGGAGGACATCACCACGCCGTGGGGCGAGGCCTTCGCGCTGCGCTACCTCGACCACATCCGCGAGCGCATCACGGGCATGCAGGAGGCCACCGGCCACCTCTACAACCTCGAGGCCACGCCGGCCGAGGGCACGACCTACCGCTTCGCCAAGGAAGACCGGCTGCGCTTCCCTGGCATCTTGCAGGCGGGCACGGTGGAAGAGCCGTACTACACGAACTCGTCGCAGTTGCCCGTGGGCTTTTGCGACGACCCCTTCGAGGCCCTGGCTCGGCAAGAGGCCTTGCAGCGCAAGTACACCGGCGGCACGGTGCTGCACCTGTACTTGGGCGAGCGGGTGTCGTCGGCGCAGGCTTGCAAGAACTTGGTGCGGCGTGCGCTGTCGCGCTTCCGCTTGCCCTACATCACCATCACGCCGACGTTCTCCATCTGCCCGACACACGGCTACCTGGCCGGCGAGCACGCCTTCTGCCCGCGTTGCGACGAGGAGGCCTTGGCGCGGCGCCAGGCTTTGGGCCACGAGGCCTTGCCCCACCCTGTTTGATCCACCCCGCCCGAAGGAGGCTCCATGACCTGCACCGCACGCACCCCCGACGCACCTCACCCGCTGCTGGCCGAACACGAACGCCAGCGCTGCGAGGTCTGGACCCGGGTGATGGGCTATCACCGACCCGTGGCCTCGTTCAACGTGGGCAAGAAGGGGGAGTTCCATGAACGACAGTATTTCGCCGAGCCCGATCGCGTTCAGGCCTGCGCAGGCTGATCACCGCCTGATCCCGCCCCTGGACGTCGGGGGTTTCACGCCCCTGAGCACCACCGACTGGCCAGGCCAACTGGCCGCGGTGGTGTTCGTGCAGGGCTGCCCCTGGCGTTGCCATTACTGCCACAACCCCTCGCTGCAACCGCGTCAGACGGGGTGTGGCCGAGACACCCAGGCCTGGGGCCAGGTGCTGGGCACTTTGCAACAACGGCAGGGCCTGCTCGATGGCGTGGTGTTCAGCGGTGGCGAGCCCACGCTGGACGCGGCCCTGGCGCCGGCCATGCGCGAGGTGCGCGCGCTGGGCTTCCAGGTGGGCCTGCACACCGCGGGCCTGTACCCGCAGCGGCTGGCGAGTGTCCTGCCCCTGGTCGATTGGGTGGCGCTGGACATCAAGACCGAGTTCGAAGACTACAAGGCCATCACCTCGGTGCCGCGCAGTGGCGAGCCGGTGCGCGAGAGCCTGGCCCTGGTGCTGGCCAGCGGCAAGGCGCACGAGTTGCGCACGACCTGGCACCCCGACCTCATCCCCGAGGCCACGTTGATGCGCATGGCGCGCATGCTCAAGGCCGCAGGTGCGCGGCACTGGGTGCTGCAGGGCTACCGGGCCACGCCCGTCACCGAAGCCACGCTGGGTTCGGGCGAGCACACCCCGCCCGATGAGCTGGTGGCGAAGCTGCGCCACATCGGGCCGGCGCTCAGCGTCCGGTGAGCCGTGCCGGGTGATCAGCGACCGCCCCAACGGGCATCGATCTCGTTGAAGATGGATTGCTCGTCGGGCGGGGCGTCCTGAGGCGCGTCCTGGTAAGGCCCGGTGCCGCTGTGCTCCGATTGCGATGCCGGCAGGAACTGGCCGGTCTGCACATCGAAGACGTGCACCTCGCCGTCTTCGATCACGTAGTGCCAGCCGTGCAGCGTCACCTCGCGCTTTTCCACCCGCTCGCGCACCATGGGGTAGTCCATCAGGCGCTCGAGTTGCAGCACCACGGCGCGTTGCTCGGTGCGGCGCAGGGCCTCGGGTGTCACTTGAACGGGCAGGGCGGCCTCGCGGGCCATGTCCAGCCAGGCCCGCAGGTTCTTGGCCTGTTCCGGCACCTCTTCGTACAAGGCTTTCATGGCACCGCAATGCGAGTGCCCGCAGACCACGATGCGCGACACCTTGAGGTTGAGCATCGCGAACTCGATGGCAGCGGCCGTGCCGTGCAGGCCATGCAGGCCGTCGTAGGGCGGGATCAGCGCCCCCACGTTGCGCACGATGAAGAGCTCGCCGGGGCCCGCGCCGGTCAACAGGTAGGGCACCAGGCGCGAGTCCGAGCAGCCGATGAACAGCGTCGTCGGGTGCTGCCCGTCCGTCACCAGGCTCTGGAAGCGCGACTGGTGCTGCGGGAAGAAGTCGGTGTGAAAGTGCCTCAGGCGCTGCAGCAGTTCGTCCATGGGCCGTGCTCCGACGTCACTGCAGCAGCGGCGAGGCGGCGGCGTCCAGGTCGGCGCCTTCCACCCCGTGGCGCGCGGCCAGCACGGCACAGGTCTGCTTGAGGGCGGTGGCGAAAGCCTGTTGCCGCAGCGACTGCGCCACGGCCTCTTGCACCTGCTCGAAGGCGGGGTGCACACCGGCCTCGCGCGCCTGCACCTCGACCACGTGCAGGCCGAAGCGGCTGTGCACCAAGCGAGGCAGCACGCCGATGTGGGCCTGGGCTTCGTCCTGGCCGAAGAGCTCGCGCGCGAACTCGGGGGCGCAGTCGGTGGCGTTCAGCCAGCCCAGATCGCCACCCTGTTCGCCCGAGGGGCAGTTGGACGTGGTGCGGGCGGCCTCCGCGAAGGCCTCGGGGTCCGCACGCACCGCCACCAGCAGCTGCTCGGCGCGCTGGCGCAGGGCCTGCACGTCCACGCCAGGGGTGACGGCGAACAGGATGTGGCGGGCCAGCACGCGCTCGCCTTGGGCGTAGCGGGCCGGGTGGGCGGCATGGAAGCGCCGGCAGGCGGCCTCGTCCGGGTCGGGCACCTGGATGGCCTGCTCCAGCCAGCGGTCGATGGCGTCGGCCGCGGCTTCGCTGATGACGCCGTCGCTGGGCGGCGGGTCGTTCTCGGGCAGCAGGCCGTCGTCGATGGCGGCCAGGCGCAGCAGGGCCAGGCTGGCCAGCTGGCGCCGCTCGGCTTCGGTCAGCTGATCGGGCTGCGGGTGCAGCACGTCGTCGCCCACGCGCAGGGCGCGGGCGGCGGCGGAGGCGGTGCTCAGGGGGGCGGTGTGCATGGGGGTCTCCCGGGGTGAGGTCCGTGGGGGCTGTTCAGCGGGGCAGGCCGGTGCGGCGGCTGCGCACCAGTTGCCAAGGGCGTGCCACATAGCCCACCGAGGCGAAGCCGCTCCACACATGCACCAGGCGGGTGAAGGGGAAGATGACGAACAGCGTCATGCCGGCCACCATGTGCACCTTGAAGACCAGCGACACGTCGGCGATCAGGCCGGCGGCGTCACCGCGGAAGGTGACGATGTGCTGCGCCCAGGCCATCAGCTTGAGCATGGTCTCGCCGTCGCGGTGCGCCAGCGACAGGGGCACTGTGGACAGACCGAGCAGCAGCGTGCCCAGGATCCAGAACAGCACGAGGAAGTCGCGCGGCTTGCTGGTGGCGCGCACGCGCTCGTTGCCCAGGCGGCGAGCGATCAGCAGCAGCAGGCCGACCAGGCCCACGCTGCCCAGGACGCCGCCTGCGACCACGGCCAGCATCTGCTTTTGCGCGGCGGTGATGCCCAGCGCGTGCACGAGTTCGGCCGGCGTCAGCATGCCGAAGAAGTGCCCGAAGAACAGGCCGATGATGCCCAGGTGGAAGAGGTTAGAGCCCGCGCGCAGCAAGCCGGTGGACAGCATCTGGCTCGACTCGCTGCGCCAGGTGTACTGGTCGCGGTCGAAACGCACCAAGCTGCCCAGCAGGAAGGCGACCAGGGCGATGTAGGGGTAGATGCCGAAGAAGAACTGGTGGGTGAGGCTCATCTCATGCTCCTCGTTGGGGGGTGGATGCGGGGACGGATGTGGGGACCGACGCGCGTGGGGTGCGCACGATGTGGATGGGCTGCGGCTGGTCGGCGCGTTGCTGGCCTCGGCTGCTGCAGCCATCGAAGGCCGCGGGCTCGGCCCAGGCGTCATCGAGGGCCTCGTCTTCGGGCACCTCGGTGGCCTCGATGGCGTGGCCCATCAGTTCCAGCACGGCCGCGGGGATGTGCGCGTACAGGCTGCGGCGCTTGAGCAGCGCTGCGTACAGCGCGTTGAGGATGTGGGCGAACTCGCCCGTGAAGCCCTGTGCCGCGCTGGCGTCCAGCGTGGAGGCGAACTCCATCACCAGGGGCAGGTAGTCGGGCAACTCACCCCCGTTGTCAGGCTGGAGTTGCAGGCCGGCCTGCTCGTAGGTCTGGACGAGGTCGACCATGGCCTGACCCCGCTCGCGCGAGTCGCCGTGCACGTGCTCGAAGAGGTGCAGCGAGGTGGCGCGGCCGCGGTCGAAGAGTTCGACATAGTCGGACTCGACTTCGTAGGCGTCGCTCGCTGACAGCTGCGACACGAGCCTGGCCAGGCCGGCCAGCCGGGCGTCGCTCAGGCCTTGTTCGGCGCGCAGCGCGTCCAGCAGGTCGCCCAGGTGGGCGCGCAGCTCGGCGTTCGGGTAGGCCAGCAGGCGGGCCAGGGCCCGCAGGCTGCGCGCCGCAGTCGGGGCGATGGGTGAGCTGTGCAGGCTCTTGAGGTGGTTCAACAGGCTGCTCATTCAGACCTCCGACTTGATGGGGATGGTGCGCTTCTTCTTGGCGCCGAACAGGCTGGTCTCGGTCTGCCCGTCGGAGCAGCCGTTGCCGAAGGAGAAGCCGCAGCCGCCGCGCAGGTCGAACGCGTCTTCGGCGTACTCGCGGTGGGCGGTGGGGATGACGAAGCGGTCCTCGTAGTTGGCGATGCCCATGATCTGGTACATGTCCTCGACCAGGGCGGGCGTCAAGCCCACCTGCTCGATGGCCTTGACGTTGGCCGCGCCATCGACGTGCTTGCCGCGCATGTAGGCGCGCATGGCCAGCATGCGTTCCAGCGCGCGCGACACCGGGGCCACGTCGCCAGCCGTCATCAGGTTGGCCAGGTACTTCAGCGGGATGCGCAACTGGTTGACGTCCGGGATCTCGCCATTGGTGCCGACGTGTCCGGCGTTGGCCGCGGCCTGGATGGGCGACAGCGGCGGCACGTACCAGACCATGGGCAGGGTGCGGTACTCGGGGTGCAGGGGCAGGGCCACCTTCCAGTCCACGGCCATCTTGTAGACGGGGCTGTTGCGGGCGGCGGTCAGCCAGGCCTCGGGGATGCCGTCGGCGCGGGCCTGCTCGATCACCTTGGGGTCGTGCGGGTCCAGGAAGATGTCGAGCTGCGCCTGGTAGAGGTCGCGGTCGTGCTCGGTGCTGGCGGCCTGCTCGATGCGGTCGGCGTCGTACAGCAGCACACCCAGGTAGCGGATGCGGCCCACGCAGGTCTCAGAGCACACCGTGGGCTGGCCGGCCTCGATGCGCGGGTAGCAGAAGATGCACTTCTCGGCCTTGCCGCTTTGCCAGTTGTAGTAGATCTTCTTGTAGGGGCAGCCGCTCACGCACATGCGCCAGCCACGGCACTTGTCCTGGTCGATCAGCACGATGCCGTCTTCCTCGCGCTTGTAGATCGAGCCCGAGGGGCAAGACGCCACGCACGCCGGGTTCAGGCAGTGCTCGCACAGGCGCGGCAGGTACATCATGAAGGTGTTCTCGAACTGGCCGTAGATGTCCTTTTGCACATCCTCGAAGTTCGCGTCCTGGCTGCGCTTGCTGAACTCGCCGCCCAGGATCTCTTCCCAGTTCGGGCCCCACTCGATCTTTTCCATGCGCTTGCCGGTGATCAGGCTGCGCGGGCGGGCGGTGGGGGCGGCCTTGCTTTTCGGGGCCGACTGCAGGTGCTCGTAGTCGAAGGTGAAGGGCTCGTAGTAGTCGTCGATCTGCGGCAGGTTGGGGTTGGCGAAGATCTTCATGAGCAGGCTGAGCTTGCCGCCCTGGCGGGGCTGGATCGACCCGTCGGGCTTGCGAACCCAGCCGCCTTTCCACTTCTCCTGGTTCTCCCATTCCTTGGGGTAGCCGATGCCGGGCTTGGTCTCGACGTTGTTGAACCAGGCGTACTCGACGCCGGGGCGGTTGGTCCAGACGTTCTTGCAGGTCACCGAGCAGGTGTGGCAACCGATGCACTTGTCCAGGTTGAGGACCATGCCGATCTGTGCGCGGACTTTCATGTTGTGTTCTCCTTGAGACCAGCTTGGGAATCAGGCGTGGGCCGAGGTGGTGGTGGCGGCTTCGCCATCCAGCCAGTCCACCTTGTTCATCTTGCGCACCAGCACGAACTCGTCGCGGTTGGTGCCGATGGTCCCGTAGTAGTTGAAGCCGTAGCTCAGCTGGGCGTAGCCGCCGATCATGTGGGTGGGCTTGAGCACGATGCGCGTGACCGAGTTGTGGATGCCACCGCGTGTGCCGGTGATCTCCGAGCCCGGCGTGTTGATGATCTTTTCCTGGGCGTGGTACATCATCACCATGCCGGGTTTGACGCGCTGGCTCACCACCGCGCGGGCCGCAATCGCCCCGTTGGTGTTGAACAGTTCCACCCAGTCGTTGTCGACGATGCCGGCGCGCTTGGCGTCGTCCTCGCTCAGCCAGATGACGGGGCCGCCGCGGTTGAGCGTCAGCATCATCAGGTTGTCGGTGTAGGTCGAGTGGATGCCCCACTTCTGGTGCGGGGTGATGAAGTTGAGCGCGATCTCCTGGTGGCCGTTGGGCTTGCGACCGGCGATGTCGTCCAGCGTCTTCAAGTCCACCGGCGGGCGGTAGCACACGAAGCCTTCGCCGAAGGCCTGCATCCAGGGGTGGTCCTGGTAGAACTGCTGGCGGCCGGTGAGGGTGCGCCATGGGATCAGTTCGTGCACGTTGGTGTAGCCGGCGTTGTACGAGACCTTCTCGCTCTCCAGCCCCGACCAGGTCGGCGAAGAAATGATCTTGCGCGGCTGCGCCTGGATGTCGCGGAAGCGGATCTTCTCGTCCTCGCGGTGCAGCGCCAGGTGGGCGTGCTCGCGGCCGGTCTGTTTGCTCAAGGCCTCCCAGGCCTTGACGGCGACGTGGCCGTTGGTCTCGGGCGCCAGCATCATCACCACCTCGGCGGCGTCGATGTCGGTCTCGATCTTCGGCATGCCTTGCGACACGCCTTCTTCGCGCACGACCCCGTTGAGCTCGCCGAGCTGCCGGACCTCGTCCTGCGTGTTCCAGCCGATGCCCTTGCCGCCATTGCCCAGCTTGTTCATCAGCGGGCCGAGGGACGTGAAGCGCTTGAAGGTGTTGGGGTAGTCGCGCTCGACCACGGTGACCTGCGGCGCGGTCTTGCCGGGGATGAGCTCGATCTCACCCTTGAGCCAGTCCTGCACGCCGAAGGGTTGGGCCATCTCGGCGGGCGTGTCGTGCATCAGCGGGGTCAGCACGACTTCCTTCTCGACGCCCAGGTGGCCCACGCAGACCTCGCTGAACTTCTTGGCGAAGCCCTTGTAGATGTCCCAGTCGGAGCGGGCTTCCCAGGCCGGGTCCACCGCCGTGGACAGCGGGTGGATGAAGGGGTGCATGTCGCTGGTGTTGAGGTCGTTCTTCTCGTACCAGGTGGCGGTGGGCAGCACGATGTCCGAGTACAGGCAGGTCGTGCTCATGCGGAAGTCGAGCGTGACCAGCAGGTCGAGCTTGCCTTCGGGCGCTTGGGCGTGCCAGACCACCTCTTCGGGCTTGGCTTCGTCGGCGCCCAGGTCCTTGCCCTGCACGCCATGGGTCGTGCCCAGCAGGTGCTTGAGGAAGTACTCGTGGCCCTTGCCGGACGAGCCCAGCAGGTTGGAGCGCCACACGAAGAGGTTGCGCGGCCAGTTGTCGGGGTGATCGGGGTCGGTGCAGGACAGCTTGAGCGAGCCGTCTTGGAGCGAGGCCACCACGTGGTCCTTCGGATCCAGGCCCTTGGCTGCTGCGTCTTTCACCACCTTGAGCGGGTTGGTCTGCAACTGCGGTGCCGAGGGCAGCCAGCCCATGCGTTCGGCCCGCACGTTGTAGTCGATCATGCTGCCGCCGAACTTCGACTTGTCGGCCAGCGGCGAGAGGATCTCGTCCAGGCCGAGCTTTTCATAGCGCCACTGGTCGGTGTGGGCGTAGAAGAAGCTGGTCGAGTTCTGCTGGCGCGGCGGGCGCGACCAGTCGAGCGCGAAGGCCAGGGCCGTCCAGCCGGTTTGCGGGCGCAGCTTTTCCTGGCCCACGTAGTGCGCCCAGCCGCCGCCGCTCTGGCCGATGCAGCCGCACATCATCAGCATGTTGATGATGCCGCGGTAGTTCATGTCGCAGTGGTACCAGTGGTTCATGGCCGCGCCGATGATGACCATGGACTTGCCCTTGGTCTTGTCGGCGTTGTCGGCGAACTGGCGGGCCACGGTCAGCACCTGGGCGCGGGGCACGCCGGTGATCTGCTCCTGCCAGGCCGGGGTGTAGGCGGCGTTGTCGTCGAGGCTGCGGGCACCGTTGTCCACCAGCACGCCATCGCGGTCGGTCAGGCCACGGAAAACGCCGTAGCTGGCCAGCTGCAGGTCATAGACGGTGGCCACCCAGACCTCGCGGGCCTGGCCCGCATCCTGGCCCTGACCTTGGACGGTGATGCGCTGCATGGGCACGTGGCGCAGCAGCACCGAGCCTTGCTTGTTCGAATCGAAGCCGGGGGAATCGATGCCGCCGAAGTAGGGGAAGGCCACGGCCTGCGTGTCGGCCCGGCGCGTCTCGGCGTGCTGTTCGTCTTCCAGCGTCGAGAGCTTGAGCTTGACCTCGCGGCCCTCGGTGGCCTCCTTGGCTTCGAGGTTCCATTGACCTTGGTCGGGGCGGCCTTCCGCGCCCCAGCGGAAGCCGATCGAGCCCTGTGGCACCACGATGCGGCCTTCGCCGTCACAGGCCAGGGTCTTCCATTCGGCGTTGTGGCTGGCGTCACCGCTGAGGTCGCTGGCGCGCAGGTAGCGGTGCGGCACCAGGGCCTTGCCCGCGGGGGTGTCCTGCTCCTGCAGCATCACCAGCATGGGCAGGTCGGTGTAGCGGCGGGCGTAGTCGTCGAAGTAGCTGCTGCGCTTGTCCACGTAGAACTCGCGCAGGATGGTGTGGCCCATGGCCATGGCCACGGCCGCGTCGGTGCCCTGCTTGGGGTGCATCCAGATGTCGGCCAGCTTGGCGACTTCCGAATAGTCGGGCGTGACGGCGACCGTCTTGGCGCCCTTGTAGCGCACCTCGGTGAAGAAGTGGGCGTCCGGCGTGCGGGTCTGGGGCACGTTCGAGCCCCAGGCGATGATGAAGTTCGAGTTGTACCAGTCGGCCGATTCGGGCACGTCGGTCTGCTCGCCCCAGACCTGCGGGCTGGCCGGTGGCAGGTCGCAGTACCAGTCGTAAAACGACATGCACACGCCACCGATCAGGCTCAGGTAGCGGCTGCCCGCGGCATACGACACCATCGACATCGCCGGGATGGGCGAGAAGCCGATGATGCGGTCCGGGCCGTGCTGCTTGATGGTGTGCACATTGGCCGAGGCGATGATCTCGTTGACCTCGTCCCAGGTGGTGCGCACGAAGCCACCGAGGCCGCGCTGCTTTTGCCAGCTGCGGCGGATGTCGTCGCTGGCCATCAGGGCCGACCAGGCATCGACCGGCGACTTGGCCACGGCTCGCGCCGCGCGCCAGTGCTTGAGCAGCTCACCGCGCACCATGGGGTGTTTGACCCGGTTGGCGCTGTAGAGGTACCAGCTGTAGGAGGCGCCGCGGGCGCAGCCACGGGGCTCGTGGTTGGGCAGGTCGGGGCGGGTGCGGGGGTAGTCCGTCTGCTGGGTTTCCCAGGTGACGATGCCGCCCTTGACGTAGATCTTCCACGAGCAGGAGCCCGTGCAGTTCGTGCCGTGGGTGGAGCGCACGATCTTATCGTGCTGCCAGCGGCTGCGGTAGGCGTCTTCCCAGGTGCGGTCTTCGCCCGTGGTGACGCCGTGGCCGTCGGAGAAGCCTTCCTTCGCTTGCGCGAAGAAGGTCAATCGGTCCAGGAAGTGGCTCATGTTGTTTGACTCCGTGGGGACGAGGTGAATGGATCAGCAGGGCTGCTCGGCGTCGCGGCGGGCGTAGTACCACCAGGTCAGGCCGATGCACAGCACGTAAAAGGAGATGAAGATCAGCAGCGCGGCTTCCGGGCCACCGGTGGCGGCGATGGCCGTGCCGTAGCTCTTGGGGATGAAAAAGCCGCCGTAGGCCGCGAAGGCCGCGGTGAAGCCCAGCACGGCGGCGGCTTCGGTGTTGGCTTCCTTGACGGCGGCGGCCTGGGCCACCTCGTCGTTGCGCGGCGCCGCTTGCGTCTTCTGGTTCAGGAAGATGACGGGGATCATCCGGAAGGTCGAGCCGTTGCCGATGCCAGTGGTCAGGAACAGCACCAGGAACATCAGGAAGAAGCCCGTGAAGCTGCCTTCGTGCGGGCCGAAGGGCAGGGCCCACACGCTGCCCGTGGTCTTGGGCAAAAAGAACAGCACGCCCACCACGGCCGCGGCCATGACGACGAAGTTCCAGAAGGTGACCCGAGCGCCACCGAGCTGGTCGGCCAGCCAGCCGCCCACCGGGCGGATCAGGGCGCCGACCAGGGGCCCGATCCAGGCGTAGGCCAGCGGGTTGACGTCCTTGAACTGCGACTTGATCAGCAGCGGAAAGCCCGCGGCGTAGCCGATGAAGGAGCCGAAGGTGCCCAGGTAGAGCACGCACATCAGCCAGTTGTGCTTGTTGCGGAAGATGGCGGCCTGTGCGGCGAACGAGGCCTTGGCGTCGGCGATGTCGTTCATGAAAAACCACGACACGACGGAGGCGAGCACGATCCAGGGCACCCACACGAACGCCGCGTTCTGCGCCCAGACCTCGACCTGCTGGCCGGCCTTGTTGACGATGGTCTGCGACTCACCGCCGAAGACACCGAACACGCCCACCGAGATGATGATGGGGCTGAGGAACTGCACCACCGACACACCGAGGTTGCCCAGTCCGGCGTTGACGCCCAGCGCCGATCCCTTGCGCTCCTTCGGGAAGAAGAAGCTGATGTTGGACATCGACGAGGAGAAGTTGCCGCCGCCCAGGCCGCACAGCAGCGCCAGCACCAGCATGGTCGGGTAGGGCGTGTTGGGGTCCTGCACCGCGATGCCGATGCCGATGGCGGGGATCAGCAGGGTTGCCGTCGAGATCGCCGTCCACCGGCGCCCGCCGAAGACCGGCACCATGAAGGAGTAGAAGATGCGCAGCGTCGCGCCCGAGAGGGCTGGCGCGGCGGCCAGCCAGAAGAGCTGGTTGGTCGAGTAGCGAAAGCCCATTTGCGGCAGGTTGACCGCGACCACGCTCCACAACTGCCAGACCGCGAAGGCCAGGAACAGCGCGGGCACCGAGACCCACAGGTTGAGCTTGGCGATCGCCTGGCCTTCGGTTTCCCAGAAGGCCTTGTCCTCCGGCGTCCAGACGGTGAGCGTGCGACCCGGGCGGGCCGACGGGGTGGGTTGAGGGGTGCTCATGGGGTGTCCTTGGTTTTCAGGCGGTTTGTGCTTCGCCGCGGATGACGTCGCGGGTGCGGACTTCGGTGAAGTACATCCAGATCAGCGACACCCAGACCACGCCGTACAGCAACATGAAGGCGCTGGAGCGGATGCCGGTGAGGTCGAGCAGGTAGCCGAACATGATCGGCAGCACGAAGCCCCCCATGCCGCCGGCCAGGCCGACGATGCCGGAGACGGCGCCGATGTTGTCGGGGTAGTCGTTGCTGATGTACTTGAAGACGCTGGCCTTGCCGAAGGCCCAGGCCACACCCAGGACGGCCATCAAGGCGGTGAAGGCGTAGACGTTCAGGCCGATGTGGAAGGTCTGCGGGCCCTGGGTGGTCAGGATCGTGAAGTCGGTCTGCGGGTAGCTCAGCAGGAACAGGCAGATCCAGCTCACCCACAGCACCCACCAGGTCACCTGGTGCGCGCCGTGTTTGTCCGACAACCAGCCCCCGATGGCGCGCAACACGCCGCCGGGCAGGGAGAAGCAGGCCGCCAGCAGCGCGGCCATGCGGATGTCCAGGCCGTACTCGCCCACGTAGTACTGCACCATCCACAGGCTCAGGCCCACGTAGCCGCCGAAGACGATGCTGTAGTACTGGCAGTACTTGAGCACGCGGGGGTCCTTGAGCATCTGAAGCTGGGCCATGAAGCCGCCCTTGGACGCCGGCACGATGTGAGCCGGGTCCTGCGCACTGCCCAACCAGAAGACCAGGGCCGTGCCCAGCATGATGGCCGCGTAGACCTGCGGCACCATCGCCCAGCCAAAGGCCACGATCAAGGCAGGGGCCACGAACTTGTTGACCGCCGCGCCCGAGTTGCCCGCCCCGAACACGCCCATGGCAAAGCCCTGGCGGTGCCTGGGGAACCAACGCGCCACGTAAGGCGTGCCCACCGAGAACGAGCCACCGGCCAGGCCCACGAACAGGCCCAGCACCAGGAAGTGCCAGTAGGCGGTGGCGTGGGCCATCAGCCAGATCGGCACCACGCACAGCAGCATGGTGATGAACAGCACGATGCGCCCGCCGAAGCGGTCGGTCCAGATGCCCAAGGGCACGCGCACCAGCGATCCGGTCAGCACGGGCGTGGCCGTCAGCAGGCCGAACTCCGTGGCCGACAGGCCCAGTTGTTTCTTCAGCGGGATCCCGATGACCCCGAACATCATCCAAACCATGAAGCACACCGTGAAGGCCAGTGTGCTGACGACGAGGACCGAGGTCGCTTTGTTTGTGTTGCTGCTCGACATGGTCAGCTCCTTTCCATGTCGGGCAGTGTCAGGAGATCAGCTGGGGGTGCCTATCCTCCTGTGGACGAGGTGGGGTCGTCCGAAAGGCGTACTCCTCGGGGTCAGGTTTGATCTGGATCAGACGAGGCCATCACGGCCGCCTGCACCCGCGAGCTCAGGTTCAGCTTGCGCAGGATGTGCTGAACGTGGATCTTCACCGTGGTCTCGGCGATCTCCAGCGTGCGGGCGATCTCCTTGTTGCTGGCGCCCCGGGCGATCTCGCGCAGGATGTCGCGCTCGCGCGGCGACAGGCGTGACAGCGGGTGGGCCGATGAGGGGGAGGCGGAGGTGGTGTCTGCATCGGGTGGGCGTGCTGACGGTGCAGGTGCAGGTGCAGGTGCAGGTGCCGGGGGAGCCGGTGAGGGCGCGGGCACATCCGGCGTGGCCGCCATGGCCTGCCGGTAGGCCATCACCAGCTTGTTCGTCATCTCCGGCGACACGGCCGACTCGCCTCGGTGCACCCGCTCGATGGCGTCGACCAGGTCCTGTCCGTCCACCGTCTTGAGCAGGTAGCCGCTGGCGCCACGCGTGAGCGCCAGGGCCAGGTCGTTGGGGTCTTCGCTCACGGTGAGCATCAGCACCTTCGGGCTGGGTCGCAGCTCCAGCAACTGGGGCAGGGCGTCGATGCCGTGCACGCCCGGCAGGTGGTTGTCCAGCAGGATGACGTCGGGGTGGTGCGAGCCGGCCAGCCGCAAGGCCTCGCCGGCGTCACCCGCCTCGGCCAGCACGACGACGCGCTCATCGCGGGCCAGCAAGGCCATCAGGCCCCGCCGGAAGAGGGTGTGGTCATCGACCACCAGCAATCGGATGGGCATGGTGCAGCTTGTTTGATGCAGGGCAAGTCCGGGGCGGTGGCCACGCGCTTACGCTGCCCACACCCTGAACGACCGGCATTCTGCGCCATGAAAGCCATCCCCCAAGAACTCGATGCCTTGCTGCAGCGCAGCCTCCTGCGCCCTTTGCAACTCGGTGGCCGCACCCTCTTGCCCATCTTCCAGGGGGGCATGGGCGTGGGCGTCTCGGGGCACCGCCTGGCGGGCACGGTGGCGGCCTGGGGGGGCGTGGGCACGCTGTCGTCGGTGGACCTGCGCCGACACCACCCGGACCTGATGGCCCAGACCACCGGCCTGCCGCCAGACGACCGCGCCAAGCAGGCGATCAACGCGGCCAACCTGCAGGCCATCGACCGCGAGGTCCGTGCGGCGCGCGAGATCGCCGGGGAGCGAGGCCTGCTGGCCATCAACATCATGCGCGCCGTGGGCGAGTACGCCGCCTCGGTCAAGCAGGCGCTGGCCTCGGGCGTCGACGCCATCGTGGTGGGCGCTGGCCTGCCGCTGGACCTGCCCGACCTCGCCCGTGAGCACCCTCAGACCTTGCTGATCCCCATCCTGTCGGACGCCCGCGGCGTTCAGCTGCTGGTGCGCAAGTGGGAGCGCAAGCAACGCCTGCCCGACGCCATCGTCATCGAGCACCCGCGCCTGGCTGGCGGGCACCTGGGGGCAGCCAAGGTCGCGGACCTCAACGACCCGCGCTTCGACTTCGAGCGCGTCATCCCCGAGTGCCTGGCCTTCTTCCGCGCAGCGGGCATCGAGCGCGAGATCCCCCTCATCGCCGCGGGCGGCATCCGCAGCCTGGCCGACATCCGCCGCGTTCAGGACCTGGGCGCCGCCGGGGTGCAGCTGGGCACGCCCTTTGCCGTGACCACGGAGGGCGATGCGCACCCCGAGTTCAAGCGCGTGCTGGCCGAGGCGCGCGACGAAGACCTGGCCGAGTTCGTCAGCGTGGCCGGGCTGCCGGCGCGCGCCGTGCGCACCCCCTGGCTCAACGCCTACTTGAAGATCGAGCACAAGCTGCAGGCCGTGGCCCACACCAAGTCGCGCTGCACCAAGGCCTTCGACTGCCTGGCGCAATGCGGCCTGCGCGACGGCCTGCCCGGCTGGGGGCAGTTCTGCATCGACAACCAGCTGGCGGCGGCCCTGCGCGGCGACGTCAAGAAGGGCCTGTTCTTCCGCGGCGCCGGCCCCTTGCCTTTCGGTGAGCAGATCCGCAGCGTGCGCGACCTGCTGGAGCGCCTGCTGAGCGGCCCCGAGGTGGCGCTGCCGTCGAGCCGATCAGCCTGATCCGGTCGGCCCCGTTGGCCCCGTCGGCTGCATCGGTGGCATGGGCGGCATGGGTGACGGGCTGCGGCGCGCCACCATGGCGTCGGCCAGCTGGCGCAAGGCCTGTGGCGACAGCCGCGTGGCGTGCGGGTAGACCGCGTCTTCTTCGCGCTGGGCGTGCCGCTGGTAGCGCCCGGCGAAAGCGTCCACATCCGGCTCGGCCCCGCCGGGCCGCCGCCCCTCGGCCAGCGCATCCAGCCAGGGCAGCACGCCGTCCCACAGCGCCGACAGCTCGGCGTGCTCCTGGGCCAGCTCGTCGATGTCGCGGCTCAGCCGTGCCTCGCCCAGCGCCCGCAGCGCCACGAAGAGGTCCTCTTCTTCATCGGCGTGGTGCAGCGGCGCGGCCAGCGTGAAGTAGCGCCGCACGGCCTGGGCCGCCTCGCGCGCGGAGGCATCGGCCCCATGCACCCGCACATGCGCCTGCAGGCGCTGCGCCAGTTGGCAGAAGTGCCGCACCTTGTCGTGGCAGGCTCGCAGCAAGGCCATCGGGTCGTCGATCGTGGGCGAGACGGGCAGGGGGCGCATCGATGAGGCTGACAGGGCGGGCATGGCGACATTGTCCTGTGCGAGGCGCCGGCCGTGAAGCGACTCAAGGGAGTAGTGCTTCAGGAGGATGGGCCGACGGGGCCGGCCTGCCTAGACTGAGGCCATGGCGTTCGACCCTGTCTCCCATCCCCCTGCCTTGATCGACGGCCACGGCCGTGTCATCGACTACCTGCGCGTGTCCGTCACCGATCGCTGCGACCTGCGCTGCACCTACTGCCTGCCCGAGGCCTTCAAAGGCTTCGAGGAGCCCGCGAACTGGCTGACCCACGCCGAGATGGCGCGGCTGGTGGCGCTGTTCGTCGGCCTGGGCGTGCGCCACGTGCGCCTGACCGGCGGCGAGCCCCTGACCCGCCGCGGCCTGAGCGACTTCGCCCGCACCGTCTCCGGTCTGCCGGGCCTGGCCGACCTGTCCCTGTCGACCAACGCCACCCGACTGGCCCGCCACGCCAGCGACCTGCGCGCCGCGGGGGTGCGGCGCCTGAACATCAGCCTCGACAGCCTGGACGCCGACTGCCTGGCCCGCATCACCGGCCGCGACTGCCTCGGCGAGGTCCTGCAAGGCATCGAGGCCGCGCGCCGGGCGGGCTTCGCGCCCATCAAGCTCAACATGGTCGTGCAGCCGGGCGTCAACGACCACGAGATCGAGCCCATGATCGGCTTCGCCCGCCGCAACGAGCTGGTGCTGCGCCTCATCGAGCCCATGCCCATGGGCGACACCGGCCGATCGGCCCCCGGCTGTGACCTCACCCAGTGGGCCGAGTCCCTGGCCAGTCGGCACGGTCTGATGCCGCAGGTGCTGGGCCAGGGCAGCGGTCCGGCGCGCTACTGGCGCGACCCGCAAGGCGGCATGACGCTGGGCGTCATCACCCCCCTGAGTCAGCACTTCTGCGCGGCCTGCAACCGCGTGCGCCTGGGGGTGGACGGCACCCTCTACCTCTGCCTGGGTCAGGAAGACCAGGTCCCCCTGGGGTGGCTGCTGCGGCAAGGCGCGGACGACGGCGAGCTGCGTGCGGCCATCCTGCGGGGCCTGGCCGCCAAGCCGGCCCGTCACGAATTCCGGGAGCGGCGTGAGAAGATCGTGCGCTTCATGGCGCAGACGGGCGGCTGACCGGCCCGCGCTCTGCGGCCGCTGTTTCGTCGCTCCCCCATGGCCCACACCCCCACAGACGCTGCACCGCAGCCCGTTCGCCGCGACGTGAGTTCCTGGTCGCGCACGTCCCGCCTGACGCTGGCTCGCAAGCTGGCGGCGCTGGGCTGCGTGTTCCTGGCCGTGGCGCTGACCACGGTGGGCTTGTCGATGTGGGTGACCTGGCAGCTCGAAGGCGGCGCCGCGGCCATCAACGAAGCCGGGCGCATGCGCATGCGTTCCTACCAACTCGCCCTGCACGTCCAGGACCTCGATGGCGCCTCGGATGCGCGCGCCTCGGCCCAGGTGAGCCAGCGCATCGGCGAGTTGCAAGCCAGTCTGTCCTTGCTGCTGACGGGGGACCCGCAGCGCCCCCTGGCCGTGCCGGGCAGCGAACCCGTTCAACAAAGCCTGAAAGCCGTGCAAGCCAGCTGGCAGGGCTTGCGTGCGCAGGCCCTGGCCCTGCAGGCGCGGCCCACCCCCGGAGCCAGGCTGGAGATCGACGCCTTCGTGGCGCAGGTCGATGGCCTGGTCTGGTCCATCGAGCGCCGACTGGAGGCCCGAACCGTGGCCCTGCACACCTTCCAGGTGCTGATGATGGTGCTGGCCGTGCTCAGCGCCATGGCCATCCTGTATGCCAGCCACGTGATGGTGCTCGACCCCGTCGCCCGCCTGCGCAACGCCTTGCAGCGCGTGGAGGAGGGCGACTTCCAGGCGCGCGTGCGCCCGGGCGCCGACGACGAACTCGGGGAGCTGGCCGAAGGCTTCAACCGCATGACCGGCCGCCTGCAGGCCCTGTATGGTGACCTGGAGGCCAAGGTCCGCGAAAAGACCCAGACCCTGGAGCGCGAGCAAGCCCGCCTGCGCGCGCTCTACGACGTCTCCACCTTCGTGGCTTCGGCCGAGAACCTGTCGGTGCTGGGGCAGGGCTTTGCCCGCCAGATGCGCGCCATCGCCCAGGCCGACGCGGTGGCCATCCGCTGGTCCGACGAGGCCAACGACCGCTACATGCTCATGGCCAGCGACAGCCTGCCCCGCATCCTGGCCGAGGAGGAGCGCTGCGTGCTGACGGGGGACTGCTTCTGTGGCGACCGCGTGCAGCCCGGGCAAGCCCCTCGCATGCGCGTCATTCCCATCGTGGCCGAGGGCAACCAGGACGGCGCCCCCTTGCAGCGGCGCTGCGAGGTCGAGGGCTACACCACCCTGGTCACCTTGCCGCTGCAGCTGCAGCACCGCCTGCTGGGCGAAGTCGAGCTGTTCTACCGCGGTGAGGTGAGCTTCTCGGACGAAGAGCGCAGCCTGTTCGAGGCGCTGGCCAGCCACCTCGCGGGCGCGATGGAGAGCCTGCGCGTGGCCGCCCTGGCGCGCGAGTCCGCGGTGGCCAGCGAGCGCAAGTTGCTGGCCCAGGAGCTGCATGACTCCATCGCGCAGTCGCTGGCTTTCCTCAAGATCCAGATGAGCCTGTTGCGCTCGGCCATGGCCCAGGGTGACCAGCCCGGCGTCGAGGCGGCCATGGCCGAGCTGGATGCCGGCGTGCGCGAAAGCTACAACGACGTGCGCGAGTTGCTGCTGCATTTTCGCGTGCGAACCGACAGCGGCCGCCTCGACCAGGCCTTGCAGGAAACCCTCTCGAAGTTCAAGCTGCAGTCCGGCCTGACCTGCCACCTCGACCACCACGACGACGGCGTGCCCCTGCCCGCCGACATCCAGATCCAGGTGCTGCACATCGTGCAAGAGGCCCTGTCGAACGTGCGCAAGCACGCCCACGCCAGCCAGGTCTGGGTGGAGGTCCGCGCCCAGCCCGACTGGCAGATCTGCGTGCGCGACGACGGGCGCGGTCTGGCTGTGCATGGTGAGGTCGCCGACGCGACACACGTTGGTTTGAGCATCATGCGTGAACGCGCCGAGCGGATTGGCGCGACACTGGAGTTGATATCCGGAACGGGCGGCACCGAGGTGCGTTTGCAGCTGCCGTCCGTTCGCACCCGTTTGACGCAGGAGGCCGCTGCCGCCCCTGCATCCGTCACCTGACCCACCGAGGAGCACCCCGTGGCCGCCGGCCTCCCCCCCCACCCCCGTCCCCTGATGCCGCTCGACGAGGCCTGGTCTCGTCTTCAACAGGCCCTGGCCGATGCCGGGTCGTCCCCGTGCGCCCGCCCGATCGAGACCGTGCCCACCGAAGACGCGCTGGGCCGCGTGCTGGCCGAGCCCATTGCGTCCACCGTGAACGTGCCCCCGGCCGACAACAGCGCCATGGATGGCTACGCGGTGCGCGCAGCCGACCTGCAGGCCCCCGGGGCGAGTCTGCCCGTGGCCCAGCGCATCGCAGCGGGGCAGGTGGGCGCCACGCTGCAGCCCGGCACCTGCGCACGCATCTTCACCGGCGCGCCCATCCCGGCGGGCGCCGACGCCGTCGTCATGCAGGAGCACACCCAGCCCGGTGAGGCCGAGGGCCAGGTGCGCTTCATGGAACCCGTCCAGCTTGGCCAGAACATCCGCTTGCTTGGCGAAGACATCGCCCAGGGCCAGACCGTGCTCAGCCCGGGGCGCCGCCTGGGGCCGGCCGCGTTGGGCGTGGCCGCCTCGGTGGGGCGCGCCTCGCTGAGCGTGTTCGCCCGCCCGCGCGTGGCCGTGCTCACCACGGGCGACGAACTCGTGGCGCCCGGCCAGCCGCTGCCCCCCGGCGCCATCTACAACAGCAACCGCCACACCCTGCTGGGCCTGGTTCAGGCCTCGGGCGCCGTGGGCCGAGACCTGGGCACCGTGCCCGACCAGCTGGACGCCACCCGCGCCGCCTTGCGTGCCGCCGCCGAGCAGCACGACCTGGTCATCAGCAGCGGCGGCGTGTCGGTCGGCGAAGAAGACCACCTGCGCCAGGCCGTGGTGGCCGAAGGCGGGCTGGACTTCTGGGCCCTGGGCATCAAGCCGGGCAAGCCCTTCGTGTTCGGCTGGCTGTGCCGCGCCGACGGCAGCCGCGCGCTCTACATGGGCCTGCCGGGCAACCCCGTGGCCAGCTTCGTCACCTTCTTGTTGCTGGTGCGCCCGGTCATCGGTTGCTTGTCGGGCCAGGGCTGGCGGCTGCCGCGCCCGCTCAGCCTGCCTGCGGCCTTCAACTGGCCCCGCCCGGACAAGCGCCGCGAGTTCCTGCGCGCACGCCTCAACGCCCAAGGGCAGCTGGAGCTGCACCCCAACCAGGGCTCGGGCGTGCTGAGTTCGGCCGCCTGGGCCGACGGCCTCGTCGACCTGCCGCCTCAGGCCACCGTGGCCGAAGGCCAGCCCGTGCGCTGGCTGCCCATGGCCGAACTCCTGCAACCCTCTGACGCCGAGCGCCAGCCATGAGCCTGACCATCCGTTACTTTGCCTCCGTGCGCGAAAAGCTGGGCAGCCAGGAAAGCGTCGAACTCTCGGCGCTGGCCTCCCCCACCGTGGGCGCCCTGCACGACTGGTTGGCCCAGCGCTCGGCCGTGCACGCCGCCGCCCTGAGCCCCGAGCGCGGCCTGCGCACCGCCTGCAACCAGGCCCTGTGCGACGCCGACCAGGTGCTGGCCGACGGCGACGAGGTCGCCTTCTTCCCCCCCGTCACCGGAGGCTGATGAACATGTCAGACGAGCTGAGTCGGGCGATGGCCTGTGTGCGCGTGTCGCCCGAGGACTTCGACCTGGGCGCCGAGGTGGCCGCCCTGCGCGAGGGCGACCCGGGCGTCGGTGCGGTGGTCAGCTTCGTGGGCACGGTGCGCGAATGGCAGGCCGCTGCGCCCGATGGCGTGCCCGCCCGGATGGAGCTGGAGCACTACCCCGGCATGACCGAGCGCAGCCTCGCCGAGCTGATCGTGCGGGCGCGCGCGCGCTTCGACGTGCGCGGCGTGCGCGTCATCCACCGCGTCGGCCCGCTGGCCGTGTGCGACCAGATCGTGCTGGTGGCCGTGACCTCGGCCCACCGCCAGCAGGCCTTCGACTGCGCGGCCTTCCTCATGGACTGGCTCAAGACCCAGGCGCCGTTCTGGAAGAAAGAAACCGCCGGGGGCGAGTCCCGCTGGGTGGACGCCCGCGAGAGCGATGAACGCGCGGCCGCCCGCTGGAGCCGGTCGGAGGGCGGCGCATGAGCGCCGCATCCACCGGCTGGGCGGCCTGGAGTCACCTGCCGCCGGCGCTGGCTGTGGCCCTGGGTGCGGCGGTCGGGGCGCTGGTGCGCTGGCAGGCGGGGGCCTGGTTCAACCCCGTTTGGTCCGGCTTCCCGCTGGGCACCTTGCTGGTCAACGCCGTGGGGGGGCTGTGCATCGGCATGGCGGTGACCTGGCTGTCGCGCCACCCCGACGAGGGCCTGCGCCTGCTGCTGGTCACCGGGGTGCTGGGCGGCTTCACCACCTTCTCGGCGTTTTCCGCCGAATCGCTCTCGCTGATCGAGCGGGGGCGCCTGGAGTTGGCACTTTTTCACACTTTGGCCCATGTGCTGGGGGCGCTGGGGTGTGCCGCATTGGGCGCACGCCTGATGAGAGTGTGGGTGTCCTGAGGCGCGATCGGGGCGCACGTGGGATGATGGTTGCCCACCCGGCCAAGGTCACCTCGATCTGCACCCCGCCCCCCAGATGTTCGCCGTCGACGTCTACACCTGTTACGCCCTCGCCGGGGCCGGCTCCCTCGTCGGCCTGGGCCTGATCCTGCTGGTGCGGGCGGAGCAGCCGCGCATGCGGCAGGCCCTGTTGCTCTACCGGCTCGCCTTCCTGTGCCTGTCGGCCTTCCTGGTCGTGTTGGTGACGCCGCCTGAGGACATGGGCGCCGCACTGCGCCAGTCCACCGCCGTCTGCGCCATGGGCGCCACCTTGCTGGCCTGGGCGTTTCGCCAGCTCAACGGCCAGCAAACCCCGGTCTCCGTGGGCCTGTTCATCACCCTCGGCATCGGCGCCTTGCTCTGGGGCGGGGGGGCATACGCTTCCGACCAGGCCTACGCCATCATCATCGCGGCGGTTTTTTCCTGCATCGCCGTGGGCACCCTGGTGGACCAGGGCTTCGCCATCCTGGGCAGCCCCCAGCGCCGCGGCAGCGAGGTCGCGCTGCTCATGGTGGCCGCCTTGTTCGCCATCGACTGGCTGATCATCCTCGTGCACGCCTTCCACTGGGAGGGTCCGTACCCCGAGCACCTCCTGTTCGCGCCCGACTGGCTGCTGTCGGCCTCGGCGGTGGGCATCGCTTTGCTGCCGCTCTCGGTGGCCTCCGTGGTGTTCGCCATCGTCAACGACCGCCTCAACCACCAACTGCGCCTGCGCGCCTTGTCGGACGACCTCACGGGGGCCCTGTCGCGGCGCGGCCTGCGTGAGCGCGGCGCACAGCTGCTGGCGGGCCAGCCCGCGGGTGGGGCGGGCGCCGCGGTGCTGATGCTGGACGTGGACCACTTCAAGGCCATCAACGACCGCCACGGCCACCTGGTGGGCGACGAGGTGCTGCGCCACCTCACCCAGGTGCTGCGCGACCACCTGCGCGACGACGCCTTGCTGGCGCGCTACGGCGGCGAAGAGTTCACCGTGGTGCTGCCCCTGCGCTCGCGCGACGACGCCGAGGCGGTGGCCGAGCGGCTGCGCCAGGTCGTCGAGGCGCATCCCTGCGACGCCAGCGTCGGTCGCATCCGCGTCACCGTCAGCATCGGGGTGGCCTTCCACCGCGCGCCCCACCCGCTGGAGGAGGTGCTGTCGCGGGCCGACGTGCACCTCTACGAAGCCAAGCAGGCTGGCCGCAACTGCGTCATCTGCGAGCCGGTGGGCGGCTGAGCCGGCCCGGCTTGGGGTTGAGCTGGCTCAAACCGGACCCAAGTCGGGGCTTGAAATCCCCCTGCATCGCTCCATCTTCCTTTGCAATCGGTCGGACAACCGGCCCCCCGAATCCAGGAGCGACCCATGCGACTCGACAAACTCACCTCCACCTTCCAGGAAGCGCTGACCGAGGCCCAGAGCCTGGCCGTCACGCGCGACAACCCCTACATCGAACCCGCCCACATCCTGTTGGCCATGCTGCGCCAGGATGACGGCCCCAAGGCCCTGCTCGACAAAGCCGGGGTCAAGGTCGCCCCGCTGGCCGCCGCCCTGGAAAAGCAGATCGACAAGCTGCCCCAGGTGCAAGGCGCCGAGCAGGTGCAGGCCGGCCGCGACACCGTCAGCCTGCTGCAGGGCGCCGAGAAGGAGGCCCACAAAGCCGGCGACGCCTACATCGCCGCCGAGATGTTTCTGCTGGCGCTGTGCGACCACAAGGGTGACACGGCCGTCACCGCGCGTGACTTCGGCCTGACCCGCAAGTCGCTCGAAGCCGCCATCAAGGCCGTGCGCGGCGACCAGAAGGTCGACAGCCCCGAAGCCGAAGGCCAGCGCGAATCCCTCAAGAAGTACACGCTCGACCTGACCGAGCGCGCCCGCCAGGGCAAGCTCGACCCGGTGATCGGCCGCGACGAGGAAATCCGCCGCGCCATCCAGGTGCTGCAGCGCCGCTCCAAGAACAACCCCGTGCTCATCGGTGAGCCCGGCGTGGGCAAGACCGCCATCGTCGAGGGCCTGGCCCAGCGCATCGTGGCCGGCGAAGTGCCCGACAGCCTCAAGAACAAGCGCGTGCTGGTGCTCGACATGGCCCTGCTGCTGGCCGGCGCCAAGTACCGTGGCGACTTCGAAGAGCGCCTCAAGAACGTGCTCAAGGAAGTGGCCAAGGACGAAGGCCAGACCATCATGTTCATCGACGAGATCCACACCATGGTCGGTGCGGGCAAGGCCGATGGCGCCATGGACGCGGGCAACATGCTCAAGCCCGCGCTGGCCCGTGGCGAACTGCACTGCATCGGCGCGACCACGCTGGACGAGTACCGCAAGTACATCGAGAAGGACGCCGCCCTGGAGCGCCGCTTCCAGAAGATCCTGGTGGGCGAACCCACCGTGGAGGCCACCATCGCCATCCTGCGCGGCCTGCAGGAAAAGTACGAAGTCCACCACGGCGTCGAGATCACCGACCCGGCCATCGTGGCCGCGGCCGAGCTCTCCAACCGCTACATCACCGACCGTTTCCTGCCCGACAAGGCCATCGACCTGATCGACGAGGCCGCCGCCAAGGTCAAGATCGAGATCGACTCCAAGCCCGAGGCCCTGGACCGCCTGGACCGCCGCCTCATCCAGCTCAAGATCGAGCGCGAAGCCGTGCGCCGCGAACGCGACGAGGCCTCGCAAAAGCGCTTCGAGCTGATCGAGGAAGAAATCGTCAAGCTGGCCAAGGAATACGCCGACCTCGAAGAAATCTGGAAGGCCGAGAAGGCCCAGGCCCAGGGCTCGGCCACGGTCAAGGAAGAGATCGACAAGATGCGCTTCCAGATCGAGGAGCTCAAGCGCAAGGGCGACTTCAACAAGGTCGCCGAGCTGCAGTACGGCAAGCTGCCCGAGCTGGAAAAGAAGCTCAAGGCCGCCCAAGACAAGGAAAACGCCCGCAACGCCAAGGGCCAGGCCGAGGGCCGCCCGACGCTGCTGCGCACGCAAGTTGGCGCCGAGGAAATCGCCGAAGTCGTGGCGCGTGCCACCGGCATCCCCGTCTCCAAGCTGATGCAGGGCGAGCGCGACAAGCTGCTGGCCATGGAAGACAAGCTGCACGATCGCGTGGTCGGCCAGCAAGAGGCCATCGTGGCCGTCTCAGACGCCATCCGCCGCTCGCGCGCCGGCCTGTCCGACCCGAATCGCCCCTACGGCTCCTTCCTCTTCCTGGGCCCCACCGGCGTGGGCAAGACCGAGCTGTGCAAGGCCCTGGCCGGCTTCCTGTTCGACAGCGAAGACCACCTCATCCGCATCGACATGAGCGAGTTCATGGAGAAGCACTCGGTCAGCCGCCTCATCGGCGCGCCCCCGGGCTACGTGGGCTACGAAGAGGGCGGCACGCTGACCGAGGCCGTGCGCCGCAAGCCTTACAGCGTGGTGCTGCTGGATGAAGTCGAAAAGGCCCACCCGGATGTTTTCAACGTGCTGCTGCAGGTGCTCGACGACGGCCGCCTGACCGACGGCCAGGGCCGCACCGTGGACTTCAAGAACACCGTCATCGTGATGACCTCCAACCTGGGCTCGCACCACATCATGCAGATGTCCGGGCAGCCCTACGAGGACATCAAGGACGCCGTCTGGGTGGACGTCAAACAGCACTTCCGCCCCGAGTTCCTCAACCGCATCGACGAGGTGGTGGTGTTCCACGCGCTGGACATGGCCAACATCCAGTCGATTGCCAAGATCCAGCTCAAGGGCCTGGAAGGGCGCCTGGCTCAGCTGGAGATGAAGCTCGACGTCTCACCCGAGGCGCTGGTGGAGCTGGCCAAGGTCGGGTTCGATCCGGTGTTCGGGGCGCGGCCGCTCAAGCGCGCCATCCAGCAGCGCATCGAGAACCCGGTGGCCAAGCTCATCCTGCAGGGCCGCTTCGGGCCCAAGGACGTCATCCCCGTCAAGGTGGATGCGGAGGGGAACTTCGGGTTCGAGCGGACGGTGCACTGACGCCCGCCCGCCAGCGCGCCACCCAGCGGCCGCACGCGCACATCACCGACACCCCCAGCAGGTTGGCCAGCAGGTCCACCACGTCGGGGGAGCGCGTGGCCGTGAACAGCTGAGAGGCTTCCTCCAGCGCGCTGAACGCCAGCACCACCCAGGCGGCGGTGGGCACGCGGCCCAGCAGCGGCAGGCGCGTGTCGCGGTGGCGCCAGGCCCAGTCCAGCAAGCCGGCCAGCCCGCCATAGAGCAGGAAGTGGCCGATCTTGTCGCCCAGGGGCAGCGACAGCAGCAGGCCCAGCAGCGCGTTGTGGCCGCCGCTGTTGGCCAGGTCGATGGCCCAGCAGATGAAGGCGAACAGGCCCAGGGCGGGCAGGAAGCGGATCATGGCCGCGCCGCCTGGAGCCTGTCGCGAGGGCGGATGCGGTGCGTGGCGCCCACCGCCGCCACCACGAAGTCAGCGCGGCTCATGCCCCGCGCGGCCAGGGCGCGGTCCAGCGCACGCGGCGGCTCGTCCAGCGCCTCGTCGGTCAGCTGGAAGCAGCCCCAGTGCACGGCCAGCGCCTGCTTGCAGCCGATGTCGTGGAAGATCTGCACCGACTCCTCCGGGTTGACGTGCTGGTCCTTCATGAACCAGCGCGGCTCGTAGGCGCCGATCGGCAGCAAGGCCAGGTCGAAGCCGCCGCCCGCCTCGGGCGTGTGTTCGCGCGCGAAATGGTGTCGGATGTCCGTGAAGTCCTTCGAGTAGGCCGTGTCGCCCGCAAAAAACAGGTGGCAATCGGGCGAGCGCACCGCGAAGCCGCCCCACAGGCTGCGCAAGGCGTCCGTGGCCGTGCGGGCCGACCAGTGCTGGGCCGGGGTCAGCGTCACGGGGATGCGGGCGTTGCGCTCGGTGGCCGCCAGCACGTGCTCGTCCCACCAGTCCAGCTCCACCACCTTGTGGATGCCTCGGCGGGCGAACCACGCCCGGTGGCCCAGCGGACACAGGATCAGCGGGCAGCCGCCGGCTTGGCGAGACAGCGCCAGCAGGCTGGCCTCGTCCATGTGGTCGTAGTGGTTGTGCGACAGCAGCACCACGTCGATGTGGGGCAGTTGCTGCAGCGTCAGCCCGGGGGGCGTCTGGCGTTTGGGGCCGGCCCACTGCACCGGAAAGCAGCGCTCGGAGAACACCGGGTCGGTCAGCAGGTTGAGCCCGCCGAGCTGCAGCAGCACGGTGATGTGCCCGACCCAGGTGGCCGCGGGTTGCATGGCGAGCCCGGCTTGTGCGTTGGCGTGGATGAACGCCAGGTCGGGCGCGACCACGGGGATCGCATCCTGCAAGGGCCGGGGGTGGCCGGCGCGCCAGGCCTGCCAGCGCCAGCGCAGGATTTCGTGCCAGCGCTTGCCCTGAAAGGACTGGTAGGTGTTCTGGAAGCCGCCCGGGCGGTGGTGTTGGCGATCAGGCTTGAAGTGCGGGTTCTTCATGGGGCGCCATCTTAGGCCCGCATGGCGTTCACCTTGATGAGCTCGCGGCGCACGCGCTTGTAGTCCGTCCAGTCGAAGCCGCCCAGGAAGTCGATGGCCGACTCCGCTCCCATGCGGAACAGCCGCAGCTTCGTCTCCCGGCTCATGGCGAAGTCCAGCCAGCTCACGTCTTGCGTGTCGATGTAGCCCACCAGGCGGCTGAAGTCGGGGTTGTGGTTGATGAACTCGCTGTCCAGGGCGTGGCGGGCCGTGTTGAAGGAGCCGGTGATGACCTGGAAGACGCTTTTGACCTCGTGCTTGTGCTCGTCCCACTGCAGCTTGATGCCCAGGGTGGGGCGCAGGGGCACGCGGTGCGCGTTGTGGAAGGCGTCGATGGGGAAGTTCGACAGCACGCCGCCGTCCACGAAGTGGTGCACCGCGGGCAGGAAGTCGCCTTGGTAGCAGCGTTCGGGCCACTCGGTGTGCTGGCGCCACCGCTCGCGCACCTGGTCGGGTGGCAGCGAGGGCAGTTGAAAGGTCTGGAAGAAGGCGGGGATGGACATGGAGGCGCGCGCGAAGTCCGCCACGTTGACCTCGTCGGGGTGGGCCCAGTACAGCTCGGCCATCTGCGGGAAGTGCACCTTGGTCTCGGTGGAGATGTCCGCTGAGATCACGCACAGCTGGTCGGGCTTGCTTTTGCGCAGGTGGCGTCGCCGTCCGGCGGTGTCCTCCCAGAAAGGGGCGTCGGGCAGGTGCGCGAAGTCGCGGGCGTCTGCGTCGTCGCTGACCCACAAGGGCGGCAGGTCGTTCATGCGCTCGCGCAATCGCGCCACGCTCAAGGGCTGTTGCTGGTTGGTGCGCCGAAGCAGCTCGTCCATCCAGCGGTGGAAGACCTCGCCTCGGTTGAGCGCGTCGAGGTCGCGCAGGTTGTCCAGCACCCGGGTGGCCTTCCAGACGCAGTTCAGCGTGCTGCTGTCCTTGTCCAGCCAGGTCTGCAGGGCGTCGAGGGCGTCTTCGTCCCCGTCCTTGCGGCCGTCCACGAAGTCGGCCATGGGCATGTTGGCCAGCTCACCCAGCAGCCGGGCCACGCGGGGTTCCGCCGGGCGGGCCGAGGCCGCCAGCGCGATGGCCGAGATGGCGCCCGCCGAGGTCCCGCCGATGCCGATGAAGCGCAGCCCCACCGACTCCATGACGTGCAGGTAGCCCAGCAGGGCCAGGCCCAGGGTGCCCCCGCCTTCCATGACCAGGTCGATGTACTGGTGACCTTCGTCGTCGAGCAGGTCGCTGAAGTGGCGACCTTGCAGGGACTGGATGCGGGGCGAGAGGTCGCGGATGTGGACGAGGAAATCTTGCGGCGTGACGGACATGCGGGCACTCCTGGCGGGGGCGGTCATGCATGGTCGGCGCAGTGGGGGGATGAGGCCATCCCTACGCTGAAGTCCTGAGGGGATGAGCCGGTTTCAACAAGCTGCCACGGGAGGGCGGGCGAAAAAAAGCCCCGTGGGGGGCACGGGGCTGGGTTGAAGCCGGCGCTTGGCCTGGATCAGGCCACGCTGACGGGGATCTTGCCGATCTTGGCCTGCCACAGCTTCGGGCCTTCGATGTGGGCGCTGGTGCCGCCCGAATCGACGGCCACGGTCACCGGCATGTCGACCACGTCGAACTCGTAGATGGCTTCCATGCCCAGGTCCTCGAAGCCCACGACCTTCGCGCCCTTGATGGCCTTGGAGACCAGGTAAGCCGAGCCGCCCACGGCCATCAGGTAGGCCGACTTGTGCTTCTTGATGGACTCGATGGCGACGGGGCCGCGCTCGGCCTTGCCGATCATGGAGATCAGGCCGGTCTGCTCCAGCATCATGTCGGTGAACTTGTCCATGCGGGTGGCGGTGGTGGGGCCAGCCGGTCCGACCACCTCGTCACGCACCGGGTCCACCGGGCCGACGTAGTAGATGACGCGGTTGGTGAAGTCCACGGGCAGCTTCTCACCCTTGGCCAGCATGTCCTGGATGCGCTTGTGCGCGGCGTCGCGGCCGGTCAGCATCTTGCCGTTGAGCAGCAGGGTCTGGCCCGGCTTCCAGCTGGCGACCTCGGCCTTGGTCAGCGTGTTCAGGTCGATGCGCTTGGACTTGTTGTAGTCCGGCGCCCAGTGCACGTCGGGCCACAGGTCCAGGCTGGGCGGGTCGAGGTAGACGGGGCCGGAGCCGTCCATCACGAAGTGGGCGTGGCGGGTGGCCGCGCAGTTCGGGATCATGGCGATCGGCTTGCTGGCCGCGTGCGTGGGCCAGGTCTTGATCTTGACGTCCAGCACGGTGGTCAGGCCGCCCAGGCCTTGCGCGCCGATGCCCAGGGCGTTGACCTTCTCGTACAGCTCGATGCGCATCTCTTCGAGCTTGTTCTGCGGGCCGCGTTCCAGCAACTCGTACATGTCGATGTCGTCCATCAACGACTCTTTGGCCAGCAGGGCGGCCTTCTCGGCGGTGCCGCCGACGCCGATGCCCAGCATGCCGGGCGGGCACCAGCCAGCACCCATGGTCGGCACGGTTTTCAGCACCCAGTCGACGATGTTGTCGGACGGGTTGAGCATGTAGACCTTGGACTTGTTCTCCGAGCCACCGCCCTTGGCAGCGACGGTCACGTCCACCTTGTCGCCGGGCACCAGCTCCATGAAGACCACGGCGGGCGTGTTGTCCTTGGTGTTCTTGCGCTCGAAGATCGGGTCGCTCAGCACCGAGGCGCGCAGCTTGTTGTCGGGGTTGTTGTAGCCGCGGCGCACGCCTTCGTCGACGGCTTCCTGGATGCTCTTGTTGCCAAAGCCTTCCCACTTCACGCCCATCCCGATCTTCAGGAACACGTTGACGATGCCGGTGTCCTGGCAGATGGGGCGGTGACCTTCGGCGCACATGCGCGAGTTGGTCAGGATCTGGGCGATTGCGTCCTTGGCCGCGGGCGACTCTTCGCGCTCGTAGGCGCGCGCCAGGTGGGCGATGTAGTCGGCCGGGTGGTAGTAGGAGATGTATTGCAGCGCGGCTGCGACGCTTTCAACGAGGTCGTCGTGGCGAATGGTCGTCATGGCTTGCCTTCGTGGGGCTGGTTGGTGGGTGCCGGCGATTTTACCCATTCGGCTTTCAGAACGTTTCAGGACCTGATGGGCGTGCCTTCAGGAACGGGCGCAAAGCCCTGCACACAATCGACCTCGCTTGCCCCGTTGGCCGATGGGAGTTGGACGGATGCGGGGCGTGAAACCGATGAAAGGATGCGAATGGACACCCGTCCCCCCCTCTCCAGCCCTCCTGCCACGCCCCCTGCCGTCAGCCTCTGCGAGGGGCGGCTGTTGTTGGACGCGCGCCGACTCAAGCACGGTCGCCAGTGCCTGGGTTTGAGCCAGGAAGCCCTGGCTGAGCTGTGCCAGGGCCGCCACCTGTGCGCCTCGATCGCGTCCATCAAGCGCGCCGAGGCCGGCAAGCCCGTGCTTTACCGCACCGCCCGGCACCTGGCCGATGCGATTGGCGTGCCCTTGGCCGAGCTGATCCGGCGCGGCTGAAAACGAAGAAGGGCCTGAGCAGATGCCCTCTGCTCAGGCCCTTTCACCATCGGCGACCCGGTTCACCGAGTCGCCGATCCTCCCTTTAAACGAAGTTGGTCACGTTCACCGTGCGGTTGCCGCCGTTGATGGCCACCACCTGCGCGGTCGCGGTGTAGGCGGGGTGCCCGGAGACGTACTGTTGGGGCACGTTGAGGGGCCACTGGTTGGCGTTGTTGTTGGCCCAGGTGTTGACCATGCCCACGATGAGCTGCTCGGGCGCCGGGGGCAGGCCGAGGTTGTGCAGGCCTTGCAGCGCGCGCGCCGTCCACGCCGTGGTGACCGCCAGCGCGGCCTGGGCGTGCTGCACCGGCGCCGGGCGGGCGACCACACCCGGCGTTGCCAACTGGGTGCTGACCCGCTTGGCGTTGCGTGCTTCGACCAGGGCGGCTGCGGCCAGTGTGTTCTCGATGGACGCTGCCAGCACGCCCAGCACCTGCGGGTTGCCGGTGGCACAGGTGTTGGTGACCACGATGCGGCCGCTGTCGTCGTAGGTGCTGGTGCTGCTCCAGCCGCCTTGGCCCTTGATGCCGAAGAAGGGGAAGAAGCCGGCTTCGAACGCCGCTTGCATCGACTGTCGGTTGGAGTCGCTGATGCTGGCGTTGGACGTCAGGGTCATGCGGATGCCGTCGACCACGATCAAGGCGCGCGTGGCGTGGAGCAGGGTGCCGTTGGGTCCGAAGAAGCTGTTCCAGTCGGGTGAGCCGGGTTGCCAGATTTCGTAGTTGTTGCTCTTGTACGCGGTCTGCAGGGCACCCGGCACATACCAGGCGGGGTAGGTGGTCGGGCCGGCCATCACGGTGCCCGATTGCAGGGGCGACACCGGCAGCGTCGCGACGTGCGTGAAGCTGATGTCGATGCTCAGCCCGGCCTCGGCCAGCGCCGTGGTCAGCTTATCGTAGCTGCCTTGTGCACCGCCGAAGAAGCTGCTGAAGAAGCCTTCGACCGAGCCGTGCGCCCAGGTGTGGGTGGTGTCGGAGGACTGGGTCGAGGAGTTCAGCGTCACGGTGCCGGTCGGCGCCGACGCGATCTGGTTGCCCGCGACCTCGATGCTGGTCTGATAGGCCTTCACGCCCGCGGCATTGCCCGCGGCCAGCCACATCTGCTGAGCCTGACCGATGGGGTCGATCAGCGCGTTGTTGAGCAGGCCCAGGCAGGTCTGCGCCTGGCCGGGGTCCATGTTGGCCATGGCCCAGGTCTGGAAGGCCTGCGGGTAGGCCGAGAGGCTGGCCGGTGGGTTGGCGCGCAGGTAGGCCATCCAGGCGGGGTAGTAGTCCCCCATCTTGGCCTGGAAGGCGCCGGACGAGGCCGAATGCACGCGCGACAGGATCGAGCCGAAGTTCGATGAGAACGAGTTGTAGGTGCCGGGGGTCCAGATCTGGCTGACGGAGGTCGACGGCACCTGATCCATCATGGTCCACAGGGCTTGCGAGGTGCTGCCCAGCGCGATGTTGCCTTGCGCCAGCTGGAAGGCGTTGGGGTCCAGTTGCAATTGGGTGGTCAGCGCGTTGTAGTACTGTGCGGTCAGCGTCTGCATGGCCTGGCTGGATGAAACGGTCATGAAAAGCTCCTTGGGTTTGGGTGGATGGGTTGTGGGCCGTGGCGCCACAAACGCATCGTGAAAGGCCGCACCCCAAACGGCCAGCGCAGACGCGGATCAGCTCGGCATCACCTGCGGATCACGCACCGGAGGCTGTTGAGGGGGGCGCGGCCACTACACTCGCTCGCGTGTCGCACCCCCATCGTTTTCACCCCTTCGAAGTCGATGTCGTTCAGCGGCGTCTGCTGCGCCACGGCGAGCCGGTGTCTTTGGGCGCGCGGGCGCTCGATGTCCTCGTCTTGCTCATCGATCAGCGCCATCGCGTCGTGAGCAAGGCGGAGCTGCTGGCGCAGGTGTGGGCGGGCCTGGTGGTGGAAGAAAACAACCTGCAGGTGCAGGTTTCGGCCTTGCGCAAGGTGCTGGGCGCCGATGTGATCGGCACCATCCCGGGCATCGGCTACCGATTCACGCGCGCCTTGGACGACCGAGTCGACGCTTCGGTGACCGTGGACACCGCCCCCGAGCTCACCCCTTTGCTGCCCAGCCCGGTGCCCAGCCTGATCGGGCGGGATGACGATCAGGCCTCCTTGCTGACGATGCTCCAGGCGCACCGCCTGGTGACCTTGACCGGACCCGGAGGCATGGGCAAGAGCAGCCTGGCTGCGAGCGTGGCGCAGGCTTGGCAGGCTGCTGCCGAGGTCGCCTGGGTGGACCTGGCCAACGTCCTTCAGCTAGAGGGGGTGTTGCCGGCGTTGGCTCAGGCGCTGAACGGACGCCCGGATGCCGATGCCTCCTGGGGCAGCGTGCTGACCTTGCTGGCCTCGGCGGCTCGCTCCGGCGGGCCGCTGTTGGTGGTGCTGGATCACGCGGAAGCCCAGTCCAGCGCTGCCGCTGATCTGGTGCAGCGCATGCGAGCGCGGGCACCCGACGTGTGCGTGCTGGTGGTCAGCCAGGTTCGACTGAAGGTGGCGGGGGAGTGGGTTTATCGCTTGGGCGCCCTGGCCACGCCGGAGCCCGGGCAGGGTGCCCAGCAGGCCTTGCGGTGTGCCGCACTGGCCCTCTTCGTCGAGCAGGCTCAGGCCAGCGGGGCACGCCTGTCGCTCACCGACGCCTCCATCCAGCGCATGTCCAGCCTGTGCCGGAGCCTGGATGGCGTTCCCCTGGCCATCAAGATCGCCGCATCTCGGGTTGCCCTGCTGGGCGTCGAGGCCCTGATCGACCTGCTCCACGAGCGGCTGCACCTGCTGACCTCGGATGTGGCCAGCGTGCCGCAGCGTCAGCAGACCTTGCTGGCCACGCTGGATTGGAGCCACGGCTTGTTGTCACCCGATGAGCAGGCTGTGTTTCGGCTGCTGGGGGTCTTGCGTGGCACCTTCTCGCTGGACTGTGCGCTGGGTTTCCTCGCCGAGGCGGGCGTGGATCGCTGGGAGGCCATTGACCGGTTGGGTGGGCTGGTTGACCGTTCGCTGGTCATGGTCGCCTGCGAAGACCCGCCGCGCTACCGCTTGCTGGAGAGTGCGCGCCTTCACGCCAGCCTGAAGCTGCAGTCGAGCGGGCAGTTGAGCCAGGCAGAGCGCTGGCATGCCCAGGCGATGTCGCGCTGGATGGACCAGGCGTTCGAGCAGCACCTGTGCATGCCCGATGCAAGCTGGCTGCGTCGCCATGCACAAGACATCGACAACGTTCGGGCGGCCCTGGACTGGGCCACGGGTCACGAGCCCGACTTGGGTGTGAGCCTGCTGGGTGCGTCGGTGTGCCTCTTCCTGTCGCTCGGCCTGGCCGCTGAAGCCCGCAGGCGTGCGGCCGCACTCGAGACCGCCGCGCGTGAGGGGGCGGGAGGCGGGGTGGCGACCCGGGGGCGATTCTGGATCGAGGTCAGTCGCTTGCACTGGGGCGTGTCGCACCAACGCATGCATGAGCTGGCACACGAGGGCTGGCTTCGGTACCGCCAGGCCGGCCACGCTGTGGGCACCTATCAGGCACTGCGGTGCCTGTTGGGCAGCGCCGTGGTGACCTCAAGCCAGCGCGATGCCTGGGTCCAGGAGATGCACCAACTGGAGGACCCGAGCTGGCCCCCACGCGTTCGCGCCCAGGGCTTGTTTGCTCAAGTCAGCGTGGCATTGGCCCAAGGCCAGACCGAGCCGGTTCTGGCCGCCGCTCAGGCGCTCAAAACGCTGTCTGATCAAGCGGGGTTCACCGTCAGCGCGGCGGCGGCGCTCAGCATCCTGGGCGGCGTGCACCTGTCGTGTGGGCAGGAGGCCGAGGCCATCGCCGCAGCCCAAGCCGTGTTGGCGCGCCCAGCTCTGGCGGGCAGCAGCTTTGCCATCCATGCGCACGGGGTGCTCGCCCAGGCGCACCTGCTCGCTGCGCGTTGGCCCCAGGCTCGCCTGGCGGTCGAGGCCCTGGTGGAGGCGGCCTTGGCGCTGGAGGGGGAGTGGCTGTGTTTGTACGCCGATGTGCTGGCGCTGCATGCGGCCAGCGAGTCGCGCCTGGAGTCGGCCGCGCGGCTGCTCGGCCACGCCACCCGAGTCGACCCCCTCATGCGCCAGATGATCAACGGCCGTCCCGACTGCTCGCCGTGGGTGCGCGATCGGTTGAACGGTGCGCTGCCCGAGGCCACCTTGGCCTGCTGGATGGCTCAGGGCGCGGCGATGGACGGCGAGGCCGTTCGAGCCTGCGTTTGGGCCTGACGCCCGGGCTCACCGAGCCAGCGTCGCGCCACCCGCTCTTGCCAGGCCACGGCGCCTTGGGCCCCGGCCAGTTCCAGCGCCTGCTGCTGCAGGGCCTGGGCGTGTGCTGGGTCTCGCTGCATCGCTCGCCAGCACATCGCCTGCTCGGCCAACAAGAGGCTGTGGAATTGCCGCTCGCCCAGCTCATGGGTGCGCGCCCATTGGCGTTCGACCTCTGCCAACGCCTGCTCCGTGCGGCCGAGTCGCCGAAGTGCCTCGGCCTTGAGCACGCCAAACCACGATTGCCAGTTCTCGAACCCCGTGGCCTGCCACTGCGCGCTGCCCTCCACCATGTCGGCCAGGCCTTCTTCAAGGCGATCCTCATCGAGCTGGCAGGTGGCCCAGCCCCGCAGCACCCGCGCCATCGCCACGAATTCTGGAAACCCGTGGCTGGACGAAAAAGCGATGCAGCGCTCGGCCCACTCTCGGCTCAGGGCCGGGTCGTCGCGCCAGCACGCGATCACCATGTTGGCCAGCATGGCGAACCCGATGCTGTGCGGCTGGTTCAGCTGAGTGGCCAGTTGATGGGCCTCGCTGGCGAGCCCGGCCGCCGCTTCGGCCTCCCCGCACACCCACGAAGACAGGGCCAGGTAGAAGCGCCCGAACACGCCGAAGTCCATCAGGTAGATGGGGTAGAGCGACGCGTGGGCATCCGGCTCATGCAGCCCGACGGACCGCTTCAGGTGAGCGCGCGCGGCCTCGGGCTGCCCGGCGTGGAACGCCACCATGCCGCTCATGTTGTGGGCGGCCATCGTGCGCTCGGCCGACGCCGGGGGGTGCTCGGCGTCGCTGCGCAGCCGCGCGGCGAGCTCACCAGCGCGTGCCAGCTCCGCCTTGCCCCAATGGAACAGGCTCAGCCCGTAGGCGATGGGGAAGCGCTGAGTGGCCAGCCCCTCACCCCACTCGTCACCCCCTGCTTCACCCAATGCCTCGCACAAGGCGTGTGCCTGCTTCTGGATGTCGCCAAACGCGGCGCTGCCCGGGCCGTTGAGCACCATCGTCGTGGGCCCCAGCAGGGACAGCAAGGCCAGCTCCACCCGATCCCTGGGCAGGCCGGGCGGGTGCTGTTGCAAGGCCGTCAAACCCTGACTGAGGTGCGCGGCGGCCTCGTGCGGCGCCCCCTGGTTCACCGCGTGCCGCCCGGCCTCCAGCCAGGCTTGTGCCGCCTCCAGGTGGCGCTTGGCGCAAGCCAGGTGGTGTGCAGACACCTCCCAGGGCCGCTCGGACGGGTCATCGGCCAGGCGGCTGTGCAGGCTCACGCGCAACTTCAGGGGAATCGATTCGTAGGCGGTGTCGGCGACCAGCGCGTGCTTGAAGGCCAGCAGCTCCAGCGGGGCGCCCACGCGTTGGACCAAACCCGACGCCACCAGGGTCTGCAAGCCCTCCTCGAAGGCCTGAGCGGACCATTCGCTGAGCTGGCGCAGGCCACTCAAGCTGCACTGATGCCCCATGACCGAGGCGGCCTGGGCCAGCCACTTGGCCGAGCCCAGCCGGTCCAGGCGCTCCATCAGCAGGTCCATCAGCGTGTCAGGGATCTGCGGGGCCGAGCGGGAGTCGGCCGTGGTCTTGAGCAACGCCTCATCGCGCAGCATGCGCGCCATTTCTTCGATGTACAAAGGCACGCCGTCGGTCCTGGCTGCGATGACCTCGATCGCCGCTTCACTCAAGGCGTCCTGCCTGGCGGAATCGCCCATCGCCTCGTCCGACGACGTCAGGCAGCTTCGCGCCAGGGCGACGCTGGAGGCGGCGTCCAGCGCCCCCATCTCCAGCACCGAGACGGCATGCAAGCCGAGTTGCTGCAGCTTGCCCTGCGGTCGGGTGGTCATCAAGAGGCCCAGTGGCGGCTCGATCGAGCCCGTCCTCAGGTGCGTGAGCAACTCCAGGGAGCTGGGGTCGATCCAGTGCAGGTCTTCGACCACCATCAAGGCCGATTCGGTCGGCTGCCCGTGAGCGGGAGCGCCCAGGCTGCCGTGCAGGTGGCGCGTGAGCGCGTCCCGAGCCACCTGGTGCTGCGCCGGTGGGGGCAGGGTGGGCGGGCCAGCCGGGTGCACCGCCGCCAGCCCCAGGAAGGACGCCAGCACCTGTTGCTCCAACTCCGCGCTCACGCCCGTGTCCGTCAGGGTCTGCCTGACCTTGCGCCACTGCGCGCTCGGGTCGTCTGCTGCCGTCAGGCCCGCGGCCTGGCGCAGGTGCGCCAGCAAGGGGTGCAGCGGGGTGTTGACGTGAAAGGACGAGCACTGCAGGTGCAGCACCGCGGTGCCGCCCAGGCGCCGCTCGCGCACCCACGTGTCGACCAGGCGAGACTTGCCCATGCCCGGCTCGGCCGACAACAAGGCCGTGAAGTGGCCCAGGCCCTGTCGTTGATCCCAGGTCGCTTGCAGCCAGGCGAGTTCGGCCTGACGCCCCACCAGCGGCGTCACCGCGGCACGCCAGCGCCAGGCCGAGCGGCTGCTGGGGGTGGCGGCCTGCACGACGCTGGCCACGGCAACGGGCTTGTCAAAGCCCTTGAAGGCGAAGGCGCCCAGGTCCTCGTAGACAAACTGCCCTCCGGCCACCCGGCGCGTGGCGGGAGACACCCCGACCATGCCTGGCTCCAGCACCGACTGAATGCGTGCCGCCAGGTTCAGCGTGGCCCCCACGGTGGCGCCGGGGTCGCGCAGGTCGACGGCGCTCCAGCCCGTGGCGATGCCGATGCGAACCTGCAGCGTGGCGCCTGCCCGTCCGGCCACGCCCAAGGCCGCCACCTCCTGGGCGATCGACAGCCCCGCGTGCACGGCCCGAACGGCGTCGTCCTCGCTGGCTTGCGGGTAGCCGAAGTGGATGTCGATGCCGTCGCCGATGCTGCGCGCGTGGTGCCCGCCGAATCGAGCGGCCACGCCTTGCACCCGCTGCCGATAAGCCAGCAGGGTTTCGTGCAGGTCTTCCGGATCCAGTCGCTGAGACAGCTCGGTGGAGCCGACCAGGTCGCAAAACAGCACGGTGATCTGGCGACGGGAAACGGTGTGCGACGTCAAAGGCATCTTCATCGCAGGTCAAGTGGCGGCATCAATGTGCCTTCAGGCGCGGCAGCGCGGGCGGGGCGTTGCCGGTGGCGGCTTCCACGTTGGACAAGGCGAACATCACCAGCATGTCGTAGTCCAGGCCCACGGAGCCGACGTGCGCATCCATGGGTTGCTGGCCCGACCGGTTGGCGAACCACTTGGCCCACTGGGTCGACCCGGGCTCGAACATCGGGAAGGGCGACCCATCGGGTGGGAAGGCCCGGTTGGGTGACGGGTACAGGTTGGAGATGAAAGGCGACTGCGCCGTGCCGTGGCAGCTCAGGCAGGACGAGGCGCGCGTCGTCTTCAGGACCTTGCCGTTCGTGAGCACCACGTTGTGGCGCTCAGAGACATCGATGGGCCCCGACAGGCGCCCGCCCCAACCCAGCGTGGCCAGGCCATAACGGGGGGCATCCGGGTTGATCCAGGTCTCGCGCAGCGGGCCGCCTTGAGGGTCTCGGCCATCGGGTTGTCGCGCGAAATCGGGGTCGTTGCCCCACATCGCGCCCAGGGGCACCAGCTTGTCCCAGGCGCCTCGGCCGGGGGCCGACTTGTCGTGGATGTAGGTGATGAACACCCACCCGGTTTGCGGCGAGGCCACCTTGTCCTTGACGATGATGTCGAACTGCAGGGCGCGCAGCGGCGTCAGCTCCGGCTTCCAGGTCACCGCCTTGCCCTGGTTGTGCGCCACCACCTGGCTCACCGGCGGGCGAAACACCGTCCATGTCGCTGCACCTTCGACCACGGGCCACTCCGCCGGTGTGGGGCTCACCGCGCCCGCTTTGACGATGATGGCGCCTTCTGCGAAGTTCACGCCACTGCGATCGGGGCGCATCGGATTGGCCCACAGCTTGCGCAGCGTGCCCGCCGCCGTGGCGTCGTAGTAGATGACCGTGTGGTTCTGCAAGTCCACCTTGAGGCCGGACGCCGCAAAGGTCCGCTTGAGCACGATCTGTCCGGTGAACGAGCCCAGGATGGGCTCGCGCCCGTTTTCGGCGTCACCTTGCGCAACCCAGGGCATGTCGTACCAGCCGTTGGCCGCGGGGCTCCACGCCTCGGGCGCCTCGATCATCTTGCGCAGGCTGGGCTCCAGGTGACGCTTGAGCGCCATCACGTAGGCTGGCGCGGTCGCGGTGCTCAGGGGCTGGCCCGACGTCGCTTTCAACCAGGCGCTGGGCCCGTCTTGCTGCGGGTAGGCGAAGTTGGCCGTGCGGTACGGCTGCGCCCATGACGAGGGCGCCGGGTAGATGCCGTTGTTGGAGGCAAAGGGGTCGGCTGCGGTGGCGACCGAGGGCAGGGCGAGCTGCAGGCTCAAGGCCGCCGCACACGCGCCCCAACGGCAGATTGACGAGGCAAGTTGCATGGATTCATCCTGTGCTCAACGAGGGGGTGATGAAGGCATCGACCCACCTGATGCTGCCTTGGCCTGTCGACGTCCTTAGCATAATCGGACGGCAATCTCAGGCCGTGGCATCAAGTTAGGGATGTCTCTGCGATCACACACCGCGCCACACCGCACACCCGAGCCGGCCGCTCAATGAGGCGGGTGCGTGGGCCCGGCCGGGTGCAGCAGCCGGTCGGTGAACGCGATGGCCATGGCCGACAGCAAGAAGGCGATGTGAATCACCGTCTGCGCGATCAGCACCTTGTCCGTGTAGTTCTGCGCGTTGATGAAGGTCTTGAGCAGGTGGATCGACGAGATCCCGATGATGGCCGTCGCCAGCTTGACCTTGAGGACCGAGGCGTTGACGTGGTCCAGCCATTCGGGCTGATCCGGGTGGTCCTCCAGGTTCATGCGCGAGACGAAGGTCTCGTAGCCGCCCACGATCACCATGATCAGCAAGTTGGAGATCATGACCACGTCGATCAGGCCCAGCACGACCAGCATGATGGTCGTCTCCGTCAGGTGCTTGGGTGGGGTTTGCGCGTTCTGGCCGGTGGCCTGGAAAATCGCGCTCAGCGCGTCCTGATTCCCGAATGCCGCTTCCACCAGGTGGACCAGTTCCACCCAGAAATGAACGACGTAGACACCTTGGGCCAGGATCAAACCCAGATAAAGCGGCAACTGCAGCCAACGGCTGGCAAAAATGAAAGACGACAGGGGGCTGGTTTTCCGTGGCGTATTGGGCGTGGTCATGTGGGCCTTAGGGGATAGTCCGAGCTAACAAATTCTAAAGTTGGGAGCATCGTCTCGGGTTGGCAGTGTGAGCGTTGACCACGTATCCGCCCTGTCATTCGACACCCGGGCGCCACAAGCGCCGGTAATCAGGAGCCATGCCATGACTGGCAACCAACAAAACACCACCAACCTCTACCCCGTTCCTGCCGCTTTTGCGCAGTCCGCTCACATCGGCAGCCGCCAAGCGTACGACAAGCTGTGCCAGGAGGCCCAGCAAGACCACACCGCCTACTGGGCTCGCCTCGCGAAAGAGCTGCTCAGCTGGCACAAGCCCTTCACCCGGGCCCTCGATGAAAGCCAGGCGCCGTTCTACAAGTGGTTCGACGATGGCCTGATCAACGCCTCCTACAACTGCCTGGACCGCCACGTCGAGGCCGGCCTGGGCGACAAGACCGCCATCATCTTCGAGGCCGACGACGGCCAGGTCACCCACGTCAACTACCGTGACCTGCTCGAGCGCGTCTGCCAGCTGGCCAACGCCCTGAAGGCGCAAGGCGTCAAAAAGGGCGATCGCGTGGTGCTGTACCTGCCCATGTCGGTCGAAGGCGTCGTGGCCATGCAAGCCTGTGCGCGCATCGGCGCCACCCACTCCGTCGTGTTCGGCGGCTTCTCGGCGCAAAGCCTGCGCGACCGCATCGAGGACGCCGGCGCCGTCATGGTCATCACCGCCGACGAACAGGTCCGCGGCGGCAAGACCCTTCCGCTCAAAGCCATCGTCGACGAGGCCCTCACCCTGGGTGGCTGCGACAGCATCCGCCAGGTCATCGTGTTCCGCCGCACCGGTGGCAACGTGGCTTTCCACGCCCCGCGCGACCTGTGGATGCACGAGCTGACCGCGGCCCAGCCCGGCTACTGCACCCCCGAGTGGGTCGAGGCCGAGCACCCGCTGTTCCTGCTCTACACCTCCGGGTCCACGGGCAAGCCCAAGGGCGTTCAGCACAGCACCGGCGGCTACCTGCTGCACGCGGCGCTGACCATGAAGTGGACCTTCGACTACAAACCCACGGACGTCTTCTGGTGCACCGCCGACATCGGCTGGGTCACCGGCCACACCTACGTGGCTTACGGGCCTCTGGCCAATGGCGGCACGCAAGTCGTCTTCGAGGGCGTGCCCACCCACCCGGACGCCGCCCGTTTCTGGCGCATGATCCAGGCGCACCAGGTCACGATCTTTTACACCGCGCCCACGGCCATCCGCGCCCTCATCAAGGCCGCCGAATCCAACGCCGAGGTGCACCCGCGCCAGTTCGACCTCACCAGCCTGCGCTTGCTGGGCACGGTGGGCGAGCCCATCAACCCCGCCGCATGGGAGTGGTACCACCGCGAAATCGGTGGCGGCCGCTGCCCCATCGTCGACACCTTCTGGCAAACCGAAACCGGTGGCCACATGATCACGCCGCTGCCGGGTGCCCACGACCTGGCCCCTGGTTCCTGCACGCTGCCCTTCCCGGGCATCGACGCCGCGGTGGTCGACGAAACCGGCAAGGAGGTCCCATGGGGGCAGGGCGGCGTGCTCGTGGTGCGCAAACCCTGGCCATCCATGATCCGCAACATCTGGGGCGACTCCGAGCGCTTCAAGAAGAGCTACTACCCCGCTGACTTCGGCGGCAAGTACTACCTGGCGGGCGATGGTGCCATCCGCGACGCGCACACGGGTTATTTCACCATCACCGGCCGCATCGACGACGTGCTCAACGTCTCCGGGCACCGCATGGGCACGATGGAGATCGAGTCCGCGCTGGTGTCTCACCCCCTGGTGGCCGAGGCCGCCGTCGTGGGCCGCCCGGACGACCTCACCGGCGAAGCCATCTGCGCCTTCGTGGTGCTCAAGCGGCCGCGCCCCGAGGGCGACGAGGCCAAGCAGATCGCCAACGAACTGCGCAACCACGTTGGCCAGGAAATCGGCCCGATCGCCAAGCCCAAGGACATCCGTTTTGGCGACAACCTGCCCAAAACGCGCTCGGGCAAGATCATGCGCCGCCTGCTGCGCGTCGTCGCCAAGGGCGAGGACGTCACCCAAGACACCTCCACGCTGGAGAACCCGGCGATCCTGGAGCAACTCGCGCGCAGCAACTGAGGCGAGGGCCGTCCCAGCGGCGGCCATTCAGCTCGCTTAACTCGCTTGCCTGATCGGCCCGGTTTTCAGCCCGGGTCGGGTTGAATCTCGCCCGTTTCAGTCCGCATATTCAAATCTGGTGGTTTGCCGCGTGCAAGCCGCCAGATCGCCGCGCGCGCCTGAAACCGACAACAGGTGTTTTCGAATGGAGGTTTCGGGTAAACCAGCGGGTTTGCCGATTTTTTACGTTTCCCTAGCATTCCCCCTCATTACAAACGTTCACACGACCCACTAGATTGAGGGGGTGACAGCGCCAAAAGCGTGGTCCGACATCGCAATGACGAGGAGCTTCTAATATGGCTACAACCAGCGTTTCCAGCGCACCGATGACCGCCGAGGAAAAGAAGGTGATTTTCGCCTCCAGCCTGGGTACGGTTTTCGAGTGGTACGACTTCTACCTATATGGCTCTTTGGCTGCCATCATCGCCAAACAGTTTTTTGCCGGACTGGATCCGACATCGGCATTCATTTTCGCGCTCCTCGCCTTCGCGGCCGGCTTCATCGTCCGCCCCTTTGGTGCCTTGGTCTTCGGTCGCCTTGGCGACATGATCGGGCGCAAATACACCTTCCTGGTCACCATTTTGCTGATGGGGGCCTCGACCTTCATCGTGGGCATCCTGCCCAACTACGCCACCATCGGCGTGGCCGCCCCCGTGATCCTGATCATCCTGCGCTTGCTGCAAGGCCTGGCGCTGGGCGGTGAGTACGGCGGGGCCGCCACTTACGTGGCCGAACATGCCCCCCACGGACGGCGCGGCGCCTACACGGCCTGGATTCAGACCACCGCCACGTTGGGCCTGTTCCTGTCGCTGATCGTCATCCTGACGACCCGCACCGTGATCGGCGAAGACGCCTTTCAGGATTGGGGATGGCGCGTGCCCTTCCTGGTCTCGCTGATCCTGCTGGGCATCAGCGTGTGGATCCGACTGAGCATGAACGAGTCCCCCGCTTTCCAGAAGATGAAAGCCGAGGGCAAGACCTCCAAGGCCCCCCTGACCGAGTCCTTCGGCCAGTGGAAGAACCTGAAGATCGTGATCCTGGCCCTGTTCGGCCTGGTCGCGGGTCAGGCCGTGGTCTGGTACACCGGTCAGTTCTACGCCCTGTTCTTCCTGACGCAGGCCCTCAAGGTCGATGGCGCCACGGCCAACATCCTGGTCGCGATCTCGCTGCTGATCGGCACCCCGTTCTTCGTGGTGTTCGGCACGCTGTCTGACAAGATCGGTCGCAAGCCCATCATCCTGGCGGGCTGCCTGATCGCCGCGCTGACGTACTTCCCGCTGTTCAAGGCGATGACCCAGTACGCCAACCCGGACCTGGCCAAGGCTCAGGCCACCGCGCCCGTGACCCTGGTTGCCGACCCCGCTGAGTGCTCGTTCCAGTTCAACCCGACCGGCACCGCCAAGTTCACCAGTTCCTGTGACGTCGCCAAGCAGCTGCTGGCCGCGAGCTCGGTGAACTACGAGAACGTGGCCGCTCCGGCTGGCACGATCGCCGTCATCAAGGTGGGCGACGCCGTCATCAACAGCTACGCCGTCAACAAGATCGGCGAAGCCGAGGTGCCGGCTGCCAAGGAAGCCGCTGCCAAGGCCAAGGAGGCCACCGCCACCAAGCTGGCCGCCCTGCAAGCCGCAGGCGCCACGGGCAAGGAAGCCGACGCCGCCCTGTCTGCCGCCAAGAAGGCCGCGGCGGAAGCCGCTGCCGGTCTGGCTGCGTTCGACAAGGACGCCAAGGCCGCAGCGACCAAGGTGATCGACGGGCAGTTCAAGAAGGCGGTTGCCGCCGAGCTGACCAAGGCGGGCTACCCGGCCAAGGCCGATCCGGCCAAGGTCAACAAGCCCATGATCGTGGCCATCCTGACCATCCTGGTGATCTACGTCACCATGGTGTACGGCCCGATCGCCGCCATGCTGGTGGAGATGTTCCCGACCCGCATCCGCTACACCTCGATGTCTCTGCCGTATCACATCGGCAACGGCTGGTTCGGCGGCCTGCTGCCCACCACGGCGTTCGCGATCGTGGCGCAGACCGGCAACATCTACAACGGCCTTTGGTACCCGATCATCATCGCCAGCGCGACCTTCGTGATCGGCCTGCTGTTCGTCAAGGAAACCAAGGACATCGACATCTACGCCGGCGACTGACGCCCTCGCAGACCTCGATCAGACCGGGCCAAAAGCCTGGCCTGATCGAACAGGAAAGGCCCCGCGAGTCGGGGCCTTTTTCATGGGCGCTGAATCATGGGCGCTGAGCCAGGATCCACTTCACCAGTTGACGCGCTTCAGGCTCACTCACCTGACTTTGCGCGGGCATGGGCCCCATGGGCATCTGCCAGGCGCCCCCCCCGCCCTTGAGCACTTTGTTGACCAGGCGCGCTTCGGCCTGCCGGTCGTTGCGGTATCGCGTGGCGACGTCGATGAACGCGGGGCCGGCTCGGGCCTTGTCCACCTGGTGGCAGGCCAGGCAGGCGCGCTTGCGGGCCAAATCGGCGGTGGCGTGCGCGGTGCCGCTGGCGGCCAGGCCCAGCGTGGTCGCGGCGACCACCATGGTGAACATCGCGGGGGTGCGCAGACGCAGGCGCGCCATCGGGGGTGTGAACATCCGGGTCCTTCATTGCGTGAAGCTGATTTATAAACGCATCAACGCCGTTCGGCGGATGACGCCCGCGTGGAGGCGCGTCCCCCCGGCACACAAGGACCCTCTGACATGTGGTTTGTTGCAATCGGTGTGGCCATGCTGGTGATGAACATCGCCGGCATCGGCCCGGTGGGTCAGTGGACCTGGGGCTGGGGTGAGCGAGGCTGGTTCGTGCTGCTGCCTTTCGGCCTGGCCGTGCTGTGGTGGGCCTGGTCGGACCTGAGCGGGCACACCCAGCGCAAGGCCATGAAGAAGGTCGACGACAAGCGCGAGGCCCGTCGCCAGAAGTCCATGGACGCCTTGGGCTTGCGCAAGCCCGGCAAGCGCAGGTGAGGGTGGCGGAGGCTAAAATCTCCGGTTACCCGTTTTGACCCGATTTTGATTCGATCTCCGGAGCCTTTCATGCCCCAATACCGTTCCCGCACCTCGACCGCCGGCCGCAACATGGCGGGTGCGCGCGCCCTCTGGCGTGCAACCGGCATGAAGGACGGTGACTTCGAGAAGCCGATCATCGCCATCGCCAACAGCTTCACGCAGTTCGTGCCCGGCCACGTCCACCTCAAGGACCTGGGTCAGTTGGTCGCGCGTGAAATCGAAGCCGCCGGCGGCGTGGCCAAGGAATTCAACACCATCGCGGTGGACGACGGCATCGCCATGGGCCACGGCGGCATGCTGTACTCGCTGCCCTCGCGTGACCTGATCGCCGACAGCGTCGAGTACATGGTCAACGCCCACACGGCCGATGCGCTGGTGTGCATCTCCAACTGCGACAAGATCACCCCGGGCATGCTGATGGCCGCGCTGCGCCTGAACATCCCCGTGGTGTTCGTTTCGGGCGGCCCGATGGAAGCCGGCAAGGCCAAGATCGAAGGCAAGGTCATCTCGCTGGACCTGGTCGACGCCATGGTCAAGGCCGCCGACAAGAACTGCTCCGACGAAGAAGTCGCCACCATCGAGCGCTCGGCCTGCCCGACCTGCGGTTCGTGCTCGGGCATGTTCACCGCCAACTCGATGAACTGCCTGACCGAGGCCCTGGGCCTGTCCCTGCCGGGCAACGGCACCGTGCTGGCCACCCACGCCGACCGCGAAAAGCTGTTCCGCCGCGCGGGCCGCACCATCGTGGACCTGGCCAAGCGCCACTACGAGCAGGACGACTTCAGCGTGCTGCCGCGCAACATCGCCAGCTTCAAGGCCTTCGAAAACGCCGTGGCGCTCGACGTGGCCATGGGCGGCTCGACCAACACCGTGCTGCACCTGCTGGCCGCCGCCCGCGAGGCCGAAGTGCCGTTCACCATGGCCGACATCGACCGCATGTCGCGCAAGGTGCCGTGCCTGAGCAAGGTCGCGCCGGCCGTGCCCGACGTGCACATCGAAGACGTGCACCGTGCCGGCGGCATCATGTCCATCCTGGGCGAGCTGGCCCGTGGCGGCCTGCTGCACACCGACGTGCCCACCGTGCACAGCAAGACCATGGCCGAGGCCATCGCCAACTGGGACGTCACCGTCACCCAGGACGAGGCCGTGCACACCTTCTACAAGGCCGCGCCGGGCGGCATCCCCACGCAGGTGGCTTTCTCGCAAGACAGCCGCTGGAAGGCGCTGGACCTGGACCGCGCCAAGGGCGTGATCCGCTCCAAGGAGCACGCTTTCACGGCCGATGGTGGCCTGGCGGTGCTCTACGGCAACATCGCCGAAAAGGGTTGCATCGTGAAGACGGCCGGCGTTGACGAGTCCATCTGGACCTTCACCGGCAAGGCCCGCGTGTTCGAGAGCCAGGAAGACGCCGTCGAGGGCATCCTGGGCGAGGTGGTGCAGGCCGGCGACGTGGTCATCATCCGCTACGAAGGCCCCAAGGGCGGCCCGGGCATGCAGGAGATGCTCTACCCGACGTCCTACCTGAAGAGCCGCGGCCTGGGCAAAGACTGCGCCTTGCTGACCGACGGACGCTTCTCGGGCGGCACCTCGGGCCTGTCCATCGGCCACGCCTCGCCGGAAGCGGCGCAAGGTGGCGCCATCGCGCTGGTCGAGGATGGCGACACCATCGAGATCGACATCCCCAACCGCCGCATCCACCTGGCCATCAGCGACGAGGCCCTGGCCGCGCGCCGTGCCGCCATGGAGGCCAAGGGCGCGCAAGCCTGGAAGCCCGTCAAGCGCGAGCGTTACGTCTCGGCGGCCCTGCAGGCTTATGCCTTGCTGACGACGTCGGCCGACACCGGCGCGGTGCGCGACATCACGCAGGTTCAGCAGCGCTGATCACCCCAGCCACTGCAAAGGCCCGCTTCATGCGGGCCTTTTTGCATCCAGGTGCGCGGTTCAGAGCAGCTTGAACGCCATCAGGGCCACCGCCGTTGGGGGAAGCGCCGCCACCAGGAGGCCGCCCGCTGCGATCGAGTGATCGCTGAAAGCGCCCTTGAGGATGGAGGCCCCTGCCGGGTTGGGTGCGTTGGCGATGATGGTCAAGCCGCCCCCTGTCACGGCGCCCGCCACCAGCGCGTACTGGAACTCTTCGCTCAGGCCTGGCACCAGCGAGCCCAGGTAGGTCAGGGCGGCGTTGTCGGTGATGGCCGTCAGCGCCGTGGCGCCGAAGAACACCGCATCGCTGCTCATGCTCAGCAGCACCGGCTCCAGCCACCACTGCTGTTGTCCGCCCAACACCACCAGCCCGGCGAGGAAGAACGCCACGAGCAGTCCCTCGCGCAAGATCAGGGGCGACTGATAGCGCTCGTAGGCCGCGGTGAAGCCCAGGAAAAACATGAACAGCCCCAGGAAGACCGCCGGGTGATGAGCGAACACCACGATGCCTGCAAGGAAGGCCAGGTGGATGAGCGTGACGATCCAGGGCGGCGCGGTGTCCTGCGAGGCGGGCAAGCTCGGCAGGCTGCGCAACTCGCGCCCGAACAGGAGCACCAGGCCCAGAGCGTTGACGCCGACGGCCAACGCGGCCTTCGCACCGAAGTGCTGCAGCATGAAGTTGAGGTCCCAGCCCCAGGCGGTGGCCACCATCAGCACGGGGGGCGCTGCATAAGGTGTCAGGGTGCCGCCGATGGAGATGTTGACAAACAGCACCCCCAGCACAGCGTACTTGAGCCGGTTGGAGACGGGGTGGGCGTACAGGCCGTCCCTCAGCAGCAGCGCGGCCAGCGTCATGGCGGCCGGCTCCGTGATGAACGAGCCCAACAGCGGCACGACCGAGAGCACCACCAGCGTGAAAGCCCAGCCCTGCGGCAGCGGCAGCAGCCTGACCAGCAGGCGCACCAGGGAGCCCGCGAGCTGCAGGATGGGCTTGCTGGCGGCCGCCACCATGATGGCAAAGACAAACAGCGGCTCGGTGAAATTGCGCGAGTCGAGGTAGCCGACGGCTTGCTGTTTGCCTTCGATGGCGAACATCGCCAGCACCAGCACCATCGCCCAGAAGCCAAAGACCACCTCGACCTCGCCCAGGAAATGCCACAAACCGGCGTGTGCAGGTCGGGTGTGGGCCAGCCCTTCAAAGAACTTGGTCGAGAAGGTGTGCAAGAGGGCCACGACAAACAGGCCGGCTCCGATCAGCTGGATGGTGCTTGGGTTCATCCGGTCGATCCTAGCAGCGTCGGCTTTCGGTTATCGTTCGCGCCATGCTGATCCACCCGCAATTCGATCCGATCGCCCTGTCTCTGGGGCCCCTGAAGATCCACTGGTATGGCCTGACCTACCTGGCCGCCTTCTCGCTGTTTTACCTGTTGGCCTCTGCTCGCGTGAAGCGGCCGTGGTACGCGCAGCATGGCTGGGACCGCCAGGTCGTGGAGGACCTGCTGTTCTTCGGCGTGCTGGGGGTGGTGCTGGGGGGGCGGCTGGGCTACGTGCTGTTCTACAAGCCCTCCTATTACCTGGCGCACCCGGGGGAGATCCTGTCGGTCTGGCAGGGGGGCATGGCTTTTCACGGCGGGCTCATCGGGGTCATCGCCGCCATGGCCTTGTTCGCGTGGCGCCGCCGCCGCCCCTTCTTCGAGGTGGCCGACGTGGTGGCGCCTTGCGTGCCCATCGGACTGGCCGCCGGGCGCGTGGGCAACTTCATCAACGGTGAGCTCTGGGGGCGCGCGGCCGACCCTCACCTCCCGTGGGCCATGGTGTTTCCGCAGTCGGGCACGGACCTGGCGCGCCACCCGTCGCAGCTCTACCAGTTCGGCCTCGAAGGACTGCTGCTCTTCGCCCTGTTGTGGTTCTACGCGCGCAAGCCGCGTGCGCTGGGCGCCGTCTCCGGTGCGTTCATGGTGGGCTACGGCGTGTTCCGGTTCATTGCCGAGTACTTCCGGGAGCCCGACAGCTTCCTGGGCCTGCTGGCGCTGAACATGAGCATGGGCCAGTGGCTGTGCGTGCCCATGATCGTGCTGGGGGCCCTGGTTTGGGGCGCGGCGCAAAAAAAGGCCCCCGGTCCCGAAGGACAGGGGGCATAAAGAGGTCGGTGCGGTTGAATCAACCCACGGACCCCCGCTGAGGAAGACCACCCGATCCACCAGGAACCGAGCGGTCAGAGTCGATCTTGCAATCGACGTGCCAGCAGCGGAGGCCGCCAGCGGCGAGGACCCAGGCCGAGGTGTTCAGGCCGCCTGCTTGTGCGCCACGCCGTGGCGGGTGTAGAGGAAGTCCAGCACGGCCTTGCGGCAGTGGATGTAGGCCGGGTCCTCTGCCAGCTCGACGCGGTTGCGCGGACGCGCCAGCGGCACCTCCAGCACCTCGCCGATGGTGGCAGCCGGGCCATTGGTCATCATCACGATGCGGTCCGACAGCAGCACGGCCTCGTCCACGTCGTGCGTCACCATGACCACCGTGCTCTGCGTGCGCGCCACGATCTTGAGCAGCTCGTCTTGCAGGTGGGCGCGGGTGAGGGCGTCCAGCGCACCGAAGGGCTCGTCCATCAGCAAAACCTTGGGCTCCATGGCCAGTGCCCGGGCGATGCCCACGCGCTGTTTCATGCCGCCCGAGATCTCGTTGGGTCGCTTGTCGGTGGCGTGGCTCATGCCGACCAGATCGAGTGCGTCGGCGGTGCGCTTCTTGAGCTGTGCCTTGCTTTCCTTGGCACCGAACACGCGCTCCACCGCCAGGTAGACGTTCTGAAAGCAAGTCAGCCAAGGCAGCAGCGAGTGGTTCTGGAACACCACGGCGCGCTCCGGCCCGGGCCCGGCGATCTCGCGACCGTCGCAGATCAAGCCGCCGCTGGTGGGCAGCAGCAGCCCGGCGATCAGGTTGAGCAGGGTGGATTTGCCGCAGCCCGAGTGACCGATCAGGGCAACGAACTGGCCCTTCTCGATGCACAGGTTGATCTCGCGCAGGGCGTGGAACTGACCTTTGTTGGTGTTGAACACCATCTCGGCCTGGCTGATGTCGATGAAGTGGGACATGGTGGGCTCCTTCAGGTGGTGGCGGCGGTCATTCGAAGCTGAAGCGGTTGGCGATGGACACCAGCGCCTGCTCCAGCAGCAGCCCCACCACCCCGATCACGACGATGGCGATGATGATGTGCTGCACGTTCAGGTTGTTCCACTCGTCCCAGACCCAGAAGCCGATGCCCACGCCGCCGGTCAGCATCTCGGCGGCCACGATCACCAGCCAGGCCGTGCCCACGGAGAGGCGCACGCCGGTCAGCATGTAGGGCAGCACCGAGGGCAGCAGGATCTTGGTGACGATCTTCCACTCCGACAGGTTGAGCACCTTGGCCACGTTGAGGTAGTCCTCGGGCACGCGCTGCACGCCCACGGCGGTGTTGATGATCATGGGCCAGATCGAGCAGATGAAGATGGTCCAGATGGCAGCCGGGTCAGCCGACTTGAACACCAGCAGGCCGATGGGCAGCCAGGCCAGGGGCGACACCGGGCGCAGCAGGCTGATGATGGGGTTGAGCATGCTGCCGATGACCTTGGAGCGCCCGATCAGGAAGCCCAGCGGGATGCCGACCAGGGCAGCCAGACCGAAGCCCATGGCCACGCGCTTGAGCGAGAACAGGATGTTCCAGCCCAGGCCCTGGTCGTTGGGGCCGTTGTCATAGAACGGGTCGGAGAACAGCACCACGGCGGCGTCCCAGGTGGCGGCGGGCGTGGGGAAGGTGGTGCTCTTCATCGTCATCAGGCCCCAGATGGCGACCAGCAGGGCCAGGCCGGCCACGGGTGACAGCACCTTCAAGGCCCACTCGCCCCAATCAACGGGGGGGCGCTTCGGGGCGGCGGCTTTTATCGCGGCGGGGGCGGCCGGGGGGGG
>JAECRL010000013.1 GCA_016000265.1 Burkholderiales bacterium | reverse complement strand
TGTGAAAGTAGGACATCGTCAGGCTACTTATACAGACCTAAAGCCCCTACCTCGGTAGGGGCTTTAGTCATTTCTGGGCTGCCTTTTTGTGGCCTTGCCCTGCTGCGCCATCGCTTGAAGCGCCTTACGCTATAGTGGTTTCATGTTTGATGTCTTGGTCTACCTCTACGAGCATTACTGGCGTCCCGACGCTTGTCCCGAGTCGGGGCAGTTGGTCAAGAAGTTGTCGGCGGTGGGGTTCGAATCAGACGAAATCAGCGAAGCGTTGACCTGGTTGGGTGGCCTGCAGGCTTTGACCCAGGCGACGGTGGTCACCCCTTCTGAGTTCAGCATGCGCGTTTATGTCGACGCCGAGTTGGATCGGCTGGGGCCCGAAGCGCTGGGGTTTCTGCACTTCCTGGAGGGCGCGGGTGTCTTGACCCCGGTTCTGCGCGAGGTGGTGCTGGACCGGGTCCTGGCGGTTCCCCGCGGACCGGTTGCGCTGGATGACTTCAAGGTGTTGTTGCTTCTGGTGTTCTGGAGCTTGGGCGAAGAGCCCGATGCACTGATCCTGGATGAACTCTTCGTTGACGACGAAGACCGCTCGATCCACTGACGCACTGGTCTGAAAGTCTCGGCGGGGGGCTCAAGCTGGTCCTGCCGCATGCCGAAATACACGTTGTGAACGCACCTGGGTGTGAAGCCTCAACGCATCGTCATCGACCCCGCATGCCAATCAAGCACCACCACTCCATCGAGTTTCGTCGGGTCCGTGTCGGATTCGATGGTGATCGGGCGTCACGTCCGAGTCGGCTGGCTTGGCTCGCTTGCTTCGGTGCCTTGCTGGCGCTGAGTGGTTGCGACCAGCTCGGCATCGACACGCCGGGTAAGACGGCGGAGCGTCAGCTCGCCGAAGCGAAGGCGGTGGGCAGTGCGTGCCGACACGCGATGCGGGCGATCGAGGATTGTTACGTCCTGAACCCGAAGGCAGACAAGTCGTCTGTTTTTGCCGGTTGGCGTGAAATGGATGAATACATGCGGGAGAACAAGCTGGAGGGGGTGGCGCCGGTGGTGCCTCGTCCGGTTGCAACGCCAGCTTCGAAGGCCTCAGCCCCCGCGTCAGATGAGGAAGAGGCCGACGCCGAGGGTTGAGTCGGGTTTCTGAATTCTCTTTCGGCCCGATTTTTCAGGCGAAAGGCAGAATGCGAGGGTTCAGAACAGGTGCCTGTGCGTGACTGACTCTTACTTGCCCTTGCATTCGCTCATGGATCGCCGTTTGTGGCGGCATGCGGCTTTTCACGCAGGGATGCGTGACATGGCCAAGGTCATGCCTGGGATGATGGCGTGGGGCTTGGTGACGGGGGTGGCGATGACCACCTCGGGCTTGCCTCTGTCCGTGGTGCTGGCGCTCAGTTTGGCGGTGTTTGCCGCGAGCGCACAGTTGTCCGCGGTGCCTTTGATGGTCGCGGGCGCGCCACTTTGGGTGGTGTGCCTGACCGCGTTGTGCGTGAACCTGCGTTTCGTGATCTTCAGCGCGCAGCTGCGTCCTCACATGATGACGCTGCCGCTGCGATGGCGGCTGGTGGCGGGTTACCTGAGTGCTGACGTCACTTATGTGCTGACGGTTCACCGCCATGGCGGGGATGAGCCGGCGAGCGCCCGCAACCCGGAGCCTTTGGCCTATTTCATGGGTTTGGCGGTGGTGAACTGGTTGGGCTGGAACGTGGCCTCGCTGGTTGGTATCGCGTTTGCCTCGCAGATCCCGACGCAATGGGGGCTGGCGTTTGCTGGCAGCCTGGCTCTGCTCGCGTTGTTGGTGACCTTGATCAAGGACGCACGCGTGGCGGGGGCCACGACCCTGGCTGCCGTGGCGGCGGTCTGGGGCCAAGGCTTGCCGTTCCGCTTGAACATCGTGGTGGCGGTGCTGGTGGCGGTGGGGGCGGGTTTGTGGATGGAGCGTCAGGCGGCGAGGAGGCTGATGCCATGATGTCCGAAGGTTGGATGTGGGTGGTGGTGGGTGTCCTGGTGGCGTTGACGGCGCTGACGCGGTCGTTCTTCTTCTTGAGTGAAAGGCCGTGGGCCTTGCCTGTTTGGGCTGAGCGTGGTTTGAAGTACGCGCCGCTGGCCGCGCTGGCTGCGATCATCGCGCCGGAGATCGTGAACGTGGCCCCGGGGGGGCCCACGGGTTGGGTGGACGCCAAATGGGTGGCCGCGCCCGCCGCGGCGGCTTGGGCCTGGTGGCGAAAGGACATGCTGTCGACCATCTTGGTGGGGATGGCGGTCTACCTTTCGCTCAAGCTGGGGGTGGGGTGGTGATGTCCGCAAGGCGAGGGCCTTTCTTATAATCGGCGGGTTTTGTCCTGATATCTCACCGACCGCGCGGATGCGGCTGACACCATGAACATCATTCGATTCGAAGACCTTGTTGCCCAGGGCCATGCCGAGGGCAAGCGCGTGTTCATCCGCGCCGACCTGAACGTGCCTTTGGACGACGCGGGCAACATCACCGAAGACACGCGTGTGCGCGCCTCGGTGCCGGCCATTGAGCTGGCCCTGAAGGCCGGTGCCGCCGTGATGGTGACGTCCCACTTGGGGCGGCCGACGGAGGGGGAGTTCAAGCCCGAAGATTCGCTGGCCCCGGTGGCCAAGCGTTTGGGCGAGCTGCTGGGGCGCGAGGTCAAGCTGGTGAGCAACTGGGTCGATGGCGTGGACGTGGTGCCGGGTCAGGTCGTTCTGCTGGAAAACTGCCGCCTGAACAAGGGCGAGAAGAAGAACAACGAAGAGCTGTCCAAGAAGCTGGCCGCGCTGTGCGACATCTTCGTGCACGACGCCTTCGGCACGGCTCACCGCGCTGAAGCGACCACTTATGGCATCGCCCAGTTCGCCAAGGTGGCGTCTGCCGGCCCGTTGCTGGCCGCGGAGATCGACGCCATCAACAAGGCGCTGGAGGCGCCCAAGCGCCCCCTGATCGCCATCGTGGCGGGCTCGAAGGTGTCGACCAAGCTGACCATCCTGGAGTCGCTGTCGAAGAACGTGGACGGCCTGATCGTGGGCGGCGGCATCGCCAACACCTTCATGCTGGCCGCCGGCCTGAAGATCGGCAAGTCGCTGGCCGAGGCGGACCTGGTGGGCGCGGCCAAGGCCGTGATCGAGTCGATGAAGGCGCGTGGCGCCGAGGTGCCGATTCCTGAAGACGTGGTGGTGGCCAAAGCCTTTGCCGCCGATGCGCCGGCCACCGTCAAGGCGGCCACCGATGTGGCCGACGACGACATGATCCTGGACATCGGGCCCAAGACGGCGGCCAGGCTGGCGGCTCAGCTCAAGGCCGCGGGCACCATCGTGTGGAACGGTCCGGTGGGCGTGTTCGAATTCGCGGCCTTCGAGAATGGCACCAAGGTGATCGCGCAGGCGATCGCTGAGTCGAGCGCGTTCAGCATCGCGGGGGGCGGCGACACGTTGGCTGCGATCGCCAAGTACGGCATCGAAAAGGACGTGGGCTACATCTCGACCGGGGGGGGCGCCTTCCTGGAGGTGCTGGAAGGCAAGACGCTGCCGGCTTTCGAGATCCTGAGTCGGCGCGCTGCGGGTTGACGTTACCCTGAGCCGAAAAAAAAGCCTCTCAACAGAGAGGCTTTTTTCATGGGGCAGGCGAATGGCCTGCCGGTTGATCAGGCTGGTTGGGTGCGGCGGCGTGCCACCCAGGCCAGGCCCAGCAGGCCGATGCCGAAGGTCGCGACGGTGCCGGGTTCTGGCACCGCCGTCACGCGGGCGATCACGGGGCCGAGGTCCCAGCCCAGGTAGGTGGCGTTGACGACCTTGCCATCGATGACGTCGGCGAGCGACTGACCAGCGAGGTCGCCGTCGAACCCGAACTTGTCGGTGCGAACATGGCCGAGGTCGTAATTGAAAACCTGGACGGTGTTGGCGCCTTCGAGGAAGTACAGCTTGCCTTCTTCGTAGCCGATCAGCTTGTTGAGTTGGCTGCGCACCGTCGAGCCCATCCATCCGGTGGGGCCGGTGGTGAAGGTTGTTTTCGACGAGTCAAACTCGAGGGTGCCCGTCGGGTAGTTGTAGTAGCTGAGGGTGCCGTCTGCGTCGAGCCAGAGGGAGTTGTCGTCGCCCATGGCCAGCAGGTTCTGGTTGTTCAGCAGGGACGAGCCGGCCTGGGGGCCGCCGACCAAGGTGAGGGGGAACGCCGACCGCGCCACGTAAGCGGTGGAGTTGTCGGTGTACCAGTCGAAGAAGTAGTTCTTGTCCGACACACCGGGGGCCACGAAATTGATGTCCCAGTCTTCCATGAAGTCTCGGGCGCGCGTCAGGTTGGTGCTGTTGCCGATCACCGATGACGAGGTGCTCAGGGCCGCCCACAGGTTGTTGCTGGTGGCCTGGTTGTTGCCATCGCCCACGATGGCCCCGGGGAACAGCGTGCGCAGCACCTGGTGGGGGCGCACGTCGTAGCCTTTGGAGGGGAACCACTCCTCGCGGTAGACGACGCTGCCGCCGGAGTTGTAGCGATCTTCTTCTTGCCAGCGCGAGACCTGCGTCCAGGTGTAGCTGGGGGCGGTCTGGGCGTGGGCCGCCGACCAGGTGGACGCGATGCCGATGCCGGCCAGGAGCAGCGAACCGATCGACTTGGGGGTGGGCAGGTTGAATTTCATGGCAAGTGTGTAATGCGAAATTTCAGGTTTGCCCTGATCTTTCAGGGCAAAAACGGATTTCTGCCGGTCAACCTGGAGCGGAGCGCGCGCCGTGCGGGTTGAAAGGCGTTACACACATGTTACGACAAGGCGGCTGGCCTGTGTTCCCTTCGTGCTCACCTGAATGGGTGGGGTGCCTGGCGCCTGTCAGGCGCCCGCGGCGTGCAGGACCTCGCCGGCGAGGATGGGGTCGCCGGTGCGGTTGAAGGTGTCGAGCCAGAGCTGGTAGCTGCGCATCTGGCCCCCTTGCCAGGGGTGGAAGCCGGGTTTGTAGTACTGGATGTAGTGCTTGAAGATGGGCATGTACAGCCCGCCCGGGCCGAAGATCCAGGCCAGGCCTTTGGTGAACATCTTGGCGCGCTGCCAGCGCGAGAAGCCGTCGACCTTCAGCATGTAGCGCGTGATCAGCAGGGCGTGGATGTTGAAGGCGATGGTGACGATGGCCATGGCGAAGGTGCGGCGCAGGTAGCCCACCTTGGCGACCTTCTGCATGACGTCGAAGGCGACGGCCTTGTGCTCGATCTCTTCCATGGCGTGCCAGGCGTACATGGCGCGCATGCGGGGGTCGGCCAGTGCCAGGACTTCTTTGCGCTCGAAAAAGCCGTGGGCCATGATGGCCGTCATGTGCTCGGATGCGGCGGTGTCGGCCAAGGTCACGGCGGCCGGCAGGTGCTTGCGGATGATGCCGAACAGCAGGTGCTTGAGGGTCTTCTCGAGCATGTCGACGTCGATGCCCTGGGCCTTCAGGCGGTCGTTGTACTGGGTGTGGACGATGCCGTGCTGCCCTTCTTGCCGCATGAAGTCCTTGATGTCTTGCAGCAGCTTGGGGTCGGTGACCTGGTCGCGGTAGTCGCGCACGCAGGAGATGAAGTAGCGCTCACCTTCCGGGAAGATGGTGGACATGGCGTCGAAGAAGCGCGACTTGAAGGCGTCGCCCCCGAACCAGTATTTGGGGATGTCGCCGTCGAGGCCGAAGTCGAGCTTTTCGCGGGGGACGATCTGGTGAGGATGGCTCATGTCAGCTCCTGCTTTTTGGGGAGGGTCAGGCTCGTGCCAGGAGGGCGTCGGCGGTCAGGCGGTTGCCGGCTTCGATGGGGTTGCCGGTTTCCTTGAGCAGCTTGAGCCAGGGCTCGTAGCTGGCCACCACGGGCTCCTGCCAGGGGTGGAAGCCGGGTTTGAGGTAGCTGAAGTACTTGCCCATCATGGGCAGGTAGATGCCGCCGGGTTTGTAGAGCCACCACAGGCCCTTGGCCCAGATCTTGGTGCGCTGCCAGCGGCTGAAACCGTCGACTTGCAGCATGTGCGACATGATGCGGAAGACGTGGAAGGGGAAGAGGAAGGTCACCAGCAGCATGGAGGCGATGCGGGTGCGGTAGCTGGCTTGGGCGACGTCGACCAGGACGTCGTAGGCGACGCCTTTGTGCTCCATCTCTTCCATGGCGTGCCAGACGTAGAGGGCGCGGATGCGTTCGTCGGCGTGGGCGAAGATCTCGGGGCGCTCGACGAAGCAGTCGGCCATGATGGCGGTGATGTGCTCGGACGCGGCGGTGATGCCCAGCGTGAATTCACGCGAGAAGTGCTTGCGGATGATGCCGAAGAGGCGCTTTTCCTGGCCTTCGAGGATGGCGTCGACGGCGATGCCCTGGGCCTTCAGGCGGTTGTTGTACTGCGTGTGCAGGATGCCGTGCTGGCCTTCCTGGCGGGTGAAGTCCTTGATGTCCTGCAGCATCTTGGGGTCGGTGATGCGGTCGCGGAAGTCGCGCACGCAGGTGATGAAGAACTTCTCGCCGATGGGGAACAGGGTGGACAGGGCGTCGAAGAAGCGGGTCTTGAACGGGTCGTTGTCCAGCCAGTACTTGGCGATGTCGCCATCGAGGCCGAAGTCCAGCTTTTCACGCGGGACAATGGGGGGAGGGGTTTGCTGCGGGTGGGTCATGGGTGTCTCCTCGGACGCGCTGCGCCTATGCTGAAGCAATCGGTCTGATGTGTCCGAACTGTAGGCAGCACCACCCGCCATGACCATGCAGTGCAGCGACAGAAGGGTAAATCTGGCGACAGGGTGGGCCTAGGGAAAACGCGGGGCACGGGTGTCGTGCCATGCGCAGCGTTCCGGGCGCGGTCAGCGGGATGCGCGGCGGAACTGGCTGGGGGTCTGGCCGCTCCAGCGGGTGAAGGCGAGGGTGAAGCTGCGCCGATCGGTGAAGCCCAGGCGTTCGCTGATGTCTTCGATGCTGAGCTCGGGCTGTTGCAGCCACGCCAGGGCGAGGCGGTGGCGCACGCGGGCCTGGATGCCCGAGTGGCTGTCGCCGGCGTCCTTGAGTCGGCGCTGCAGGGTGCGGGCGTGCAGGCCGAGCTCTTCGGCCAGGGCTTCGAGGCCCAGGCCCATGAGGCGGGGCTTGTCGAGGAAGGCGCGCTCCACCTGTGTGATGAGGTGGTGGCCTTGCTCGCTGGGGTCGCCGCTGGCCTGGATGTTGAGCGCGCGTTGGGCGACTTGCTGCACCACGCGCTGTGCGGCCTGCTCGTGCAGGCTGGGGAAGGCGCCGCGCAGGGGCTGGTCGAGCAGGCGGCGCTCGAACCAGAGGGCGTCGAGGTCGGCGCCCCATTCCACGGGCACCTGGAAGTGCGAGGCCACGGTGGCGGCGTTCTGGTGAGCCGGGTGGCGCATGGTGACGCGCCCGATCAGGGGCTGTCCGCCCAGCAGCACGCGGCTGAATTTGATGACGGTGGCGAAGACGGCTTCGGTGAAGGGCCAGCCGATGTCGTGGTTGGCGTCCACGCCTTCGAAGCGCACGCCGATGCGGGCGTCGGGGCCGTGCTCGGACAGCGAGAAGCGCATGAAGGGGTTGACCAGCGGCGGGATCCACTCCAGCGCGCGGGTGGCGTCGCGCAGCGTGGCGCTGGTGGTGATGAAGGTTTCGACGTCGGAGAGGTACTCGAAGGCGAAGCTCTCGCCCAGCACCAGGGGGAAGTGCTGGGGGCTGCCGGCTTGACGGGTTTCGGCCACGCAGCGGTGCATGAGGCGCTGGAAGGCGGCGCGGTCCAGCGTGGCGGTCTCGGGGTGAAGCAGCTGGGTGTCGATGCCTTCTTCCCGGAAGATGGCTTCGATGTCGATGCCGCACAGGCGGGCCGCCCGCACCCAGTTCGTCACGGTGACGAAGGGGATGCGCGGGTTGGCGGGGGGCGGTGTGGCGGCAGGGGGCGTGTGGGGCACGTCAGGCGTCCGCTGTGTGGTTCGGGGCGGTGTCGAGTTGCCGCAGCCAGCGCAGCACCTCGGCGGCGGTCTCGTGCGGGCGCTCGAAGGGGTAGAGGTGCGAGCCCTCGATCCACGACAGCCGGGACCCGACGACCTGGCGGGTGCCCGACAGCCCGACGGTGCGGCTCTCGCGCGAGCGCGTGCCGCCGATGAAGGCCACCGGACACTGAAACGGGTGCCGCTTGAACTCCTGCAGCAGGGTGTGCGGCATGGTGTTGTAGATGGCGGTTTCGATCTCGCGGCGAAAGCTCAGGCGGCGAGTGCGCCCGTCGCTGTGGCCGTCGGCGTGGCCTTCGGTGCCGCCGGCCAGGTAGTCCGACAGGACGGCGGGGTCAAACGCGGCGAACTTGGGTTTGGACGAGAAGTGCTCGTGCACGGCGCGCTGGTTGGGCCACTCCTGGGTGCGTTGCGCCGAGATGCGCGAGGGCATGACCTGGCCCATGGTGCGCGTCTGTTTGGCCAGGGCGATGCCGGCGGCCTTCCAGCCATGCAGCAGCGGCGAGTCGAGCACCACCACGCCTTGCGCGAGGTGCGGCTGTCGGTTGGCGACCATCATGCTCAGGTATCCGCCCAGGGAGTGCCCGACGAGCCAGGCTGGCTGGCCGACTTCTTCTCGGATGAAGGTGGCGAGCTGGTCGACCAGGTGGGGCCAGTCGGTGGTGACGGGGTGGCGCGGGTCGTGTCCGATCTTGTCGATGGCGCGCACCTCGTAGCCGGCGGCACGCCAGTCCTCGAACAGGACGCGGTAGGTGCTGGCCGGAAAGCTGTTGGCGTGCGAGAAAACGATGGTGCGTGAGTTCGACGGCATGCCTGTGTGACCCGATGTCGCTCGAAGTGTAAGGGCCGCGTCCGCCCTGGGGCCGCCTGGTGCGCTGTGGACGCGCCACAAGCCGGGATGGTGACGCATTTCCGTCATTCAAGCGGGGGCGTTTGGTGTGACACTTCCATCACCCTGACTCACCTGATACCGACCATGCCCCGTGCCACCAAGATCGTCGCCACCCTGGGTCCCGCGTCTTCCACCCCCGAGGTGCTCGATGCGATGTTGAAGGCAGGGGTCGACGTGGTGCGGCTGAATTTCTCGCACGGCAAGGCGCAGGACCACGTGGACCGCGCGCAGCTGGTGCGAGACGCCGCCGCGCGTGCGGGCAAGGTGGTGGCCATCATGGCCGACTTGCAGGGCCCCAAGATCCGGGTGGGCAAGTTCGCCGAAGGCAAGGTCATGCTGGAGCCGGGCCAGCCCTTCATCCTGGACGCCAGTCGCACCGAGCCGGGTGACATCCACGGCGTGGGCCTGGACTACAAGGAGCTGCCGCGCGACGTGCGCCCCGGCGACGTCCTGCTGCTCAACGACGGCCTGATCGTGCTGACCGTGGAAGCCGTCAAGGGCGAGGCCGTGCACACCCTGGTCAAGCTGGGCGGCGAGCTGTCCAACAACAAGGGCATCAACAAGCAAGGCGGCGGGCTGACGGCGCCGGCGCTGACCGCCAAGGACATGGAAGACATCAAGACGGCGGCGAGCTTCCAGTGCGACTACATCGCCGTGTCCTTTCCCAAGAGCGCCACCGACATGGAGATGGCGCGCCAGCTGTGCAACGTGGCCGGTGAGCCCTGGAAACACCGCCCGGCGCTGATCGCCAAGATCGAGCGCACCGAAGCCATCCCGAACCTGGAGGCGATCCTCAAGGCCTCCGACGGCATCATGGTGGCCCGCGGCGACTTGGCTGTCGAGGTCGGCAACGCCGCCGTGCCCGCGCTGCAAAAGCGCATGATCAAGATGGCGCGCGAGCACGACAAGGTCGTCATCACCGCCACGCAGATGATGGAGTCGATGATCGTCAACCCGGTGCCCACGCGCGCCGAGGTCTCCGACGTGGCCAACGCCGTGCTGGACGGCACCGACGCCGTCATGCTCAGCGCCGAGACGGCCGCCGGCAAGTACCCCATCGAGACGGTCGAGCAGATGGCCAACATCGCGCTGGAGGCCGAGCGCGCCGAAGAGGTCTCGCTCGACGCCGACTTCACCAACAAGACCTTCGGCCGCATCGACCAGTCGATCGCCATGGGCGCGCTGTTCACGGCCTACCACCTGGGCTGCAAGGCCATCATCGCGCTGACCGAGTCGGGCTCGACCGCCTTGTGGATGAGCCGCCACAAGATCCACGTGCCCATCTTCGCCCTCACGGCTCAGCCGATTTCGCTGCGCAAGATGGCCCTGTACCGCAACGTGCGGCCCCTGCTGATCCCCAGTTACTCCGACCGCGACGAGGCGCTGCAGAAGGCCGAGGCGGTGCTGGTCGAGCGCGGCGTGCTGCGCCCGGGCGACACCTACGCCATCACCTGCGGCGAGCCCATGGGCCACCCGGGTGGCACCAACATGCTCAAGGTGTGCGAGGTGCGCTGAGCGCAGCAGCGGACACGGAGCGCCTGAACCCGGGATGGCGGCGGTCACGCGCGTCTCGGTAGAATCCTGCGCAACTTGCGGCCGACCTGCCCCAAAAGGGCCGGGCCGGCTTTTTTCCGTCAACACCGCTCGTCATCACCGACTTCTGGGGAATTCCATGCCACTCGTTTCCATGCGCCAGCTGCTGGACCACGCCGCCGAGAACAACTACGGCATTCCGGCCTTCAACGTGAACAACCTGGAGCAGGTCCAGGCCGTGATGCAGGCCGCTGACGAAGTCGGTGCCCCCGTGATCCTGCAAGCCAGCGCGGGCGCTCGCAAGTACGCCGGCGAAGCCTTCATCAAGCACCTGATCCAGGCCGCCGTCGAGATGTACCCCCACATCCCCCTGGTCATGCACCAGGACCACGGCCAGTCGCCCGCGATCTGCCAGGGCGCCATCGACCTGGGCTTCGGCTCGGTGATGATGGACGGCTCGCTGAAAGAAGACGGCAAGACGCCCGCTTCGTTCGAGTACAACGTCGAAGTCACCCGCAAGGTCGTGGACATGGCCCACAAGGTCGGCGTGACCGTCGAGGGCGAGCTGGGCTGCCTGGGCAACCTGGAAACCGGTGAAGCCGGCGAAGAAGACGGCATCGGCGCCGAAGGCAAGCTGGACCACAGCCAGATGCTGACCGACCCGGAAGAAGCCGCCGTGTTCGTGCGCGAAACCCAGCTGGACGCCCTGGCCATCGCCATCGGCACCAGCCACGGCGCGTACAAGTTCTCGCGCAAGCCCACGGGCGACATCCTGGCCATCAGCCGCGTCAAGGAAATCCACAAGCGCATTCCCAACACCCACCTGGTGATGCACGGCTCCTCCTCGGTGCCCGCCGAGCTGCTGGCCATCATCAACCAGTACGGCGGCAAGATGAAGGAAACCTACGGCGTGCCCGTCGAGGAAATCCAGGAGGCCATCAAGCACGGCGTGCGCAAGATCAACATCGACACCGACATCCGCCTGGCGATGACCGGTGCCGTGCGCAAGTTCCTGTTCGAGAACCCCGACAAGTTCGACGCCCGCGAGTGGCTCAAGCCCGCCCGCGAAGCCGCCAAGCAGGTCTGCAAGCAGCGCTACATCGAGTTCGGCTGCGAAGGCCAGGCCGGCAAGATCAAGGCGATCACCATGGTCGACATCGCCGCCTTGTACGCCAGCGGCAAGCTGGCCCAGGTGGTGGCCTGATTCAGGTGCGGTCGGCGGGCCACGTGGCTGGCGCCGACTGGTGAGGCCGGCCGGGTGCTGCCCGCGCCGGTTTTTTTTCGGGCGCATGGGCGCCATCCGTGAAGCGAGCAACGTGTGTCGATTCGAAATTGGGCCGCGCGCGCGGCCTTGATGGGCGCGCTGATGTGGGGGGCCTGCACCGCGCAGGCGCAGCCCGCCTCCGCAGATGCCTTGGGTGTGGAGGGCAGCGCCACGCGTTACCCCATCGTGCTGGTGCACGGCATGATGGGCTTCGACACGCTCGACCTGGGCTGGCTGGGCACCTACCCCTACTGGGATGGCATCGTCGACGCCCTGCGCGCCGACGGCGCGAAGGTGCACGTGGTGACGGTGTCGGCCTTCAACTCGTCCGAGGTGCGGGGGGCGCAACTGCTGCCCCAGATCGAGAAGATCTTGCGGGACAACCACGTCACCAAGGTGAACCTGATCGGCCACAGCCACGGCAGCCACACCATCCGCTACGTGGCGGGCCAGCACCCGGAGTGGGTCGCTTCGGTGACCTCGGTGGCCGGGCCGAACACGGGCTCGGTCTTCGCGGACTGGATGCAGCGCCAGGTGCGCGACGACACCTGGGCCGCCGCCGCCATCCTGGGGCTGGGGCGCTGGGTGGCCCGCTTCATCGACTGGGCCACGGACACCCAGTGGCCGCAGGACGTGCCCGCCGGGCTGGCCTCGCTGCACAGCGAGGGCTCGGCCGACTTCAACCGACGCTTTCCGGCCGGGGTGCCTGCCGAGCCGTGCGGACAGGGCCAGACCGAGGTGCAAGGCGTCCGCTATTTTTCGTGGAGCGGCGTGGGGGTGTTTCACCACGCGCTCAACCCGGCCGACTACCTCATGTCCCTGACGGGCCTGCCCTTTGGCGACGAGCCCAACGACGGCCTGGTGGGGCGCTGCTCCAGCCACCTGGGGCAGGTGATCCGAGACGACTTCCCGATGAACCACTTCCACGCCGTCAACCAGATCGGCGGGCTGGTCAGCGAGGAGGTGGACCCCGTCATGCTGTATGTTGAGCACGCGCGCCGCTTGCGCGGGCTGGGGCTGTGACCCTGGCCCCGGGCTTGGGGCGCGGTTTCGACCACTTCAGGAGACACCCATGATCAAGCTCCACGGCTTCTCGCTCTCGAACTATTACAACAAGGTCAAGCTCGTCCTGCTGGAAAAGGGCATCCCCTTCGAAGAGGTGCACGTGCGCCCCGGAGCGGCCGCCAGCGCCGACGGCAAGTCGCCCCTGGGCAAGGTGCCCTTCATCGAAACCGAGCAGGGCTTCCTGTGCGAGAGCCAGGTCATCGTGGACCACCTGGAGGCGCGCTTCCCCTCGCCTGCGCTCCTGCCGGCCGATCCGTGGGAAGCCGCCAAGGTGCGCGAACTCATCACCTATTGCGACCTGCACGTCGAGCTGTGCGCTCGCCAGCTCTACAAGCAGGCCTTCTTCGGCGGTCAGGTCAGCGACGAGGTCAAGGCGCGTGTGCGCACCGACCTGAGCCGCAACCTGCTTGCGTTCAAGGAACTGGCGCGTTTCGCGCCCCACGTCGCGGGCGAGGCCTTCACGATGGCCGACTGCGCCGTCTACGTGAGCCTGCCGCTGGCGGCGATGGCCTCGCGCATCGTGCTCGGCGAGGACCTGGTGGCCGCCGCCGGCATCGACTGGAAGGCTCACGTCAAGCTCATGGAGCAGCGCCCCGCGGTGCAGAAGGTCGCCGCCGACCGCAAGGCAGACCAGGAGCGCTCGATGGCAGCTGCGCGGGCGGAAAAGCTCTCGCCCTGAGTGGGCCGCAGGCGGGATAATGTCGGGTTGACGCTTCGACTTTCCCGCACCGACCCGCCGATTGCCATGACCCAAGCCCTGCACACCTCCGCCCTGACCTCCTTGCCGCTGCTGGCCCGCGGCAAGGTGCGTGACAACTACGCCGTCGGCGACGACCGCATCCTGATGGTGGCCTCGGACCGCATCAGCGCCTTCGACGTCATCATGGGCGAGCCCATCCCCGGCAAAGGCGCCTTGCTCACGAAGATGGCGCTGTTCTGGTTCGAGTTGCTCAAGGACGTTGCCCCCAACCACCTCACCGGCGACGACCCCGTCAGCGCCGTGACCCCGGCCGAGCGCGCCCAGGTCGAAGGCCGCGCCATGCTGGTCAAGAAGCTCAAGCCCCTGCCCGTCGAGGCGGTGGTGCGTGGCTACCTGGCCGGCTCCGGCTGGAAGGAGTACCAGGACAACGGCGAGGTCTGCGGCGTCAAGCTGCCCGCCGGCCTGAAGAACGCCAGCAAGTTGCCCGAGCCCATCTTCACGCCCGCGACCAAGGCCGACGTGGGCGACCACGACGAGAACATCAGCTACGACAAGATGGCCGAGATCATCGGCGCCGACATGGCCGCCAAGGTGCGCGACCTGGCGATCGCCCTGTACAAGAAGGCCGCCGATTTCGCGCTGACCAAGGGCATCATCATCGCCGACACCAAGTTCGAGTTCGGCCTCGACGAGCACGGCACCCTGACGGTGATGGACGAGGTGCTGACGCCGGATTCCTCGCGCTTCTGGCCCATCGAAGGCTACGAAGCCGCGTTCGCCGCCGGCCAGAACCCGCCCAGTTACGACAAGCAGTTCGTGCGGGACTGGCTGGAGCAGGCCACCGTCAACGGCCAGCCCTGGGACAAGACGGCGCCGTCGCCCGCCCTGCCGCAGGACGTGATCGAGAAGACCGCGGCCAAGTACCAGGAAGCGCTGGTGCGCCTGACCGGTCAGGCCTGAGCGCCGGCTCGCATCACGCGCGTTGAGCGGAGACGAAAAAGGCGCCTGAGGCGCCTTTTTTCATGGTGCAGGGGGGAGTCAGTGCGCGCGGCGGCGGCGTGCGACCGCGCCCATCACGCCCAGGCCGGCCAGCATCAGGGCGACCGTTTCCGGCTCGGGCACCGGCTGGGCCATCAGGTCGATGTGGTAGCTGCCGCCCGCCACGCCGGAGGCCAGGCCGGACAGCGTCAGGGTGTACTGACCGGCTTGCAGGTTGCCGAAGTCGAAGCTGGGCAGGCCACCGCCGACCGGGGGCAACACCGAGGCGCCCTGGGTCAGCTGGATGCCGCTGAATTGCAGGCCCTTGAGCGCGGAGGTGACCGTGGCCACGTCGAGGTGGACGTGGGCGGTGGAGCCGAGCGTGAAGAGGAAAACGTCAGAGAAGGACTGGCCGCTGCCGTACGAGAAGGCGCTGGAGGTGTAGCCCGACGGGCCGACCGCGTCGAGGTTGCCGACCGAGGACGTGATGTCCACCGTGGCGGCGGAGGCCACCGAGGCCGTGAGTGCGGCCGATGCGAGCAGCAGGGTGCTGGCCGCGGCTCCCAGTGATTTGACAAACATGTGAGGCTCCCGTGATTGGTTTGGCGCGGACTGTCCCGCCAGCGTCACGATGCGCGACGCCAAACCATTCTATTCAGACCACGCCATGCTCAGGTATTGCAGAAATGTAAAGTCATGCGGATCACCCGAAGGGGGGTGAATGCCTGGTGTTGTCACATGAACCAGTCGGATGACCGCATGATCCGAGCGGATCACGTCATGTTGTCGGGCGGCGGGTCGGCTGTCACATCGCCGTTTTCCGCGGCGATGGCGGCCGCTTCTGCTTCGGCTGCCGCCAGGGCCGTCGCGGCGGCGATCGCCTCGGCGGCCTCGGGGGACAGCGCCCACTCGTTGAGCATGCCGGCGACGTCGCCCACCCCGGATTTGTTCAGCGCGGAAAACAGCGTCAGGCCGATGTCGGACTCGTCGGTGCTGAGCTCGGCCAGCACGGCCTGGGCTGCGCGCAGCGATTCCGCCTGTTCCTTGCGGTTGAGCTTGTCGGCCTTGGTCAGCAGCACCAGCAGCTTGACCTCGCCGTTGCGAACGCGCGGCGCCACGAAGCCCAGCAGTTGCTTGTCGAGGTCGGTGAAGCCGTGGCGGCAGTCCACCATCTGCACGACGGCGCAGAGGTTGCGGCGCCACGCCAGGTAGTCGGCCATCACCTCCTGCCAGCGCAGCTTGGCCGTGCGCTCCACGGCCGCATAGCCGTAGCCGGGCAGGTCGGTCCAGACCTGATCGGGGGCCGCCTTCGGGCCGAGGTGGAACAGGTTGATGTGCTGGGTGCGCCCCGGTGTCTTGGAGGCGAAGGCCAGCTGGCGCTGCTGCGCGAGGGTGTTGATCGCCGTGGACTTGCCCGCGTTGGAGCGGCCCACGAAGGCGATCTCAGGCAGGTCGCTGGCCGGCAACTGCTTGAGCAGGGCCGCCGTGGTGTAAAAGCGCGCGGAGTGCGCCCAGGCCAGGGAGGCTTTGGCGGCCTCGTGAGCGGGGTCCGCGGAGGGGTCTCGGTGGGGGGAGGGCGAAGCCTGCGCGGGGCGCTGTCCAGCCTGTGTCGCAGGTCGCGGACGGCGCTTCGGGCCGGGGTTTGTGCTCGCCTTGGGACGAGAGGGTGTCGAACGGGTCATGGGGCATTGTAAAATCTCGGGGTTTGATTGCCCAGCGGCGCGCGTATCCTGTGCACATTGCGGCATTGAACCCCCCACGTTCGCCGAACGCCCCCCAACAACAGAGCCCAGACTCCCTGTAACGTCATGAAGCGCTTTTCTCACCTGATCGCCCTGGCCACGGTGGCCCTGTCTCTGTCGGGACTGGCTCACAGCGCCGACAAAAAAGCCGCCAAGCCCGACCTGGCCGCGGGTGAAGCCAAGGCGGCGGTCTGCCTGGCTTGTCACACCGCGGACGGCTCGCGTGGCCTGCCCAGCTACCCCATCCTGCAAGGTCAGCACCCCGAGTACCTGGTCAAGCAGCTGGTCGAGTTCAAGGAAGGCAAGCGCAAGAACGGCATCATGAACGGCATGGCCGCGGCGCTCACGCCCGAGGACATGCGCAACATCGCGGCCTTCTACGCGTCCAAGAAGGCCAAGCCCGGCACCGCCAAGAACCAGGACCTGGTGGCCGTGGGCCAGAAGATCTACCGCGGCGGCATCGCCAAGAAGGGCGTGCCCGCTTGCGCCGGTTGCCACAGCCCCAATGGCGCCGGCATCCCGGTGCAGTACCCGCGCCTGTCGGGCCAGCACGCCGACTACACCAAGGCTCAGCTGACCGCTTTCCGCCAGGGCGAGCGCGGCAACAGCGCCCAGATGGCCACCATCTCGGCCAACCTGAGCGACAAGGAAATCGAGGCCTTGTCGGACTACATCGCGGGCCTGCGCTGAGGTGGGCGGGTCGGCCGCCCGGCTGGGTGTGCTGACCTCGGCGTGAACCGCGCCGGCTGCGTCGCATCAAACGACACTAGGCGGGGGCCCCCTTGGGGTTGCCCGCTTTTGTTTTGCCTGTTTTTCCCTTTGCCACCCTCCAGCCCATGACCACCGCGGCCCTCTCCCCCGATCGTCCCCCCGCCGCGGCCTGGCGCCGCCAGGTGCTGGAGTTGCTGTCGTCGATGCGGTTCGCCATCGCGCTGCTGACGGTGATCTGCATCGCGTCGGCCATCGGCACGGTGATCAAGCAGGGTGAGCCGCTGGTCAACTACGTCGATCAGTTCGGGCCGTTCTGGGCGGAGGTGTTTGGCGCCATCGGGCTCTACCGCATCTACAGCACGGGCTGGTTCCTGCTGATCCTGGCCTTCCTGGTGGTGTCCACCAGCCTGTGCATCGCGCGCAACACGCCCAAGATCCTGGTGGACTGGCGCACGCACAAGGAGCACATCCGCGAGCAGGCGCTGCAGGCCTTTCATCACCGCGCTGCGGGCGACCTCGCGCAGCCGCTTGCCCAGAGCGAGTCCCGCGTGCTGCAGGCCCTGGCGCGCCAGGGCTGGTCGGTGAAGACGCAGCGCCGCGAGGCCCACCCGCGCGGCGAGGCCGGGCTGATGATCGGTGCGCGCCTGGGGGCGGCCAACAAGCTGGGCTACATCGCGGCGCACAGTGCCATCGTGCTGGTCTGCCTGGGCGGCTTGTTCGACGGCGACCTGATCATCAAGGCGCAAATGTGGGCCCAGGACCTGCAGCCGTTCAAGGGTGGGGTCGAGACGGAGAAGGGCCGCTTGAGCCCGACCAACCCGGCGTATCGCGCCCAGCTTTTCGTGCCGGAAGGCGCGCGCACCAACGCCGCGGTCATCAACCTGGAGCAGGGCATGCTGCTGCAGCCCCTGCCCTTCGACATCGAGCTCAAGAAGTTCTCGGTGGACTACTACGCCACCGGCATGCCCAAGCGCTTCGCCAGCGACATCGTCATCCACGACCCGCGCAAGCCGGGCGGGCAGCCCTTCACGGTCGAGGTCAATCACCCGGTGGTCTACGACGGCGTGACGATCTTCCAGTCCAGCTTCGAGGACGGGGGCTCTTCGGTGCGGCTCAAGCCTTTGCTGCTGGACGCTTCCCCGGCTCAGGCCCAGGATGAGGTGGCGGCTTCGGTCGAGTCGACGGTGGGCGGCGGGGCGCAGGACCTGCCCGGTGCCTGGTGGGCGCGCAGCGCCGCGGGCGCCATGCAACTGGAGGTCAGCAACCTGCGCGTGATCAACGTGGAGGACCTGGCTCAGGCGCAAAAGGACGGGGCGGCCAGCGCCAGGGGGGCAGGGGAGGCCGACGCCCGCACCGACACGCGCGGGGTCAACCTCGCGGAGCTGAGCAAGCACCTGGGCTCGGGGGCGAAGTCGCCGGGCGACAAGCAGCTGGTCAACATCGGGCCGTCGATCACGTACAAGCTGCGCGACGGGGCCGGGCAGGCGCGCGAGTATCAGAACTTCATGGCACCGGTGAAGCTGCAGGGCCAGTCGGTGTTCCTGTTCGGGGTGCGCGACACGCCGGCCGAGGGCTTCCGCTACCTGCGCGTGCCGGCCGACGAGCAGCTGAGCGTGGCCTCCTGGCTGGGGCTGCGCCAGGCGCTGAACGACGCCGACATGCGGGCCGAGGCCGCGCGCCGCTTCGGGCTCATGGCCGCGCCGCCGCAGCGCGCCGAGTTGCAGCAGCAGCTGAGCGCGTCCGCCCGGCGTGCGCTGGACCTGTTCGCGGGGGCGGTGGTGGCGCGCGAGGGCGCCCCGGCCACGGGCGGGTTGCAGGCGCTGTCTGATTTCATCGAGGTGGCGGTGCCCGCGGCGCAGCGCGAGCCGGCGTCGGCCACGCTGGTGCGCATCCTCAACGGGGCGCTGTTCGAGCTGCTCAACCTCAGCCGCGAGCGCGCGGGCCAGCCCGCGCTGTCGCCCGACGTGGAGGCGACGCGCGACTTCATGACGCAGGCCGTGTTGTCGCTGTCGGACGCTTTTTTCTACCCGGTGCCCGTGCTGCTGACGCTGGAGGGCTTCGTGCCCAAGCAGGCCAGCGTGTTCCAGGTGACGCGCACCCCCGGTCGCAACGTGGTCTACCTGGGTTGTGTGCTGCTGATCGTGGGCGTGTTTGCCATGCTTTACATCCGCGAGCGACGCCTGTGGGTGTGGCTGCAGGATGATGGCGCCGGCGGCACCCGCCTGAAGATGGCCTTGTCGTCCACCCGACAGACCCTGGACACCGATCGCGAGTTCAATCGCCTGCGCGAGACGCTGCTGGGCGCTGCCCCTGTTTCCGCTTCCACGCCCGCTGGCGGCGCTTGATTTCCCCCTGACCCGCACCCTGTTTTGCAAGGATGCCCGACATGAACACCTCGACCCGCCCCGCACCGGCTGCGTCGCTTGACCTGAGTTCCGACCGCCACCCCGGTCGCCGGCCCGTGACGGACTGGCTGTTTGCCGCGCTGGTGACCCTGGCTGCGGCCTGGGGCTGGCGCGCCTACGGCTCGGCCATGGACGGCTACGAGCAGGCCATCCTGGTGGGGATGGTGCCGTCCTTGATCGCGTTGGGCTGGTTCTGGCGCCCGGTGCAAGGCCTGAGCGTGGCGGTGGGGCTGGCCACGCTGGGCGCGGCGGCGCTGTACCTGCGCGTGAGCGACGACCACGGCGCCGACCTGGCGCGTGGCGAGGAGGTGTTCTGGCTGAAGTACTTCCTCTCCAGCCAGAGCGCCATCTTGTGGATGAGCGTGCTGTTCTTCATGAGCACCGTTTTTTACTGGATCGGGCTGGCCACGAAGAGCCCCACGGGCACGCGGCTGGGTTCGCGCATCGCGTGGGCCGGGGTCTTCATGGCGCTGACGGGCACGCTGGTGCGCTGGTTCGAGAGCCACCAGATCGCGCCCGACATCGGGCACATCCCGGTCAGCAACCTGTACGAGGTCTTCGTGCTGTTTGCCTGGCTGACGACGGCTTACTGGCTCTACTACGAGGACCGATTCGCCAAGATGGGCCAGTCCCTGGGCTCGCTGGGCGCCTTCGTGATGCTGGTGGTGAGCGCCTCGGTGGGCTTCCTGCTCTGGTACGCGCTGGTGCGCGGCGCGCATGAAATCCAGCCGCTGGTGCCCGCGCTGCAGAGCTGGTGGATGAAGCTGCACGTGCCGGCCAATTTCATCGGCTATGGCACCTTCGCGCTGGCGGCCATGGTCGCCTTCGCTTACCTGGTCAAGCAGCACGCGGGTGAGACGCGCTGGTGGAAGCTGGCGCCGCTGTGGTTGATCGGCGTGGTGCTGTGTTTCGAGCCGGTGGTGTTTCGCAGCAAGCCCGGTGCGGAGGGCTTCATGAGCAGCTACTGGGCCATTTACTTCGGCATCTCGGCGCTGATCGTGGCGGCCATCATCGCCGCGCGCAAGCCGATCGCCGCGCAGCTGCCGGCCTTCGACGTGCTGGACGACGTCATGTACAAGTCCATCGCCGTGGGCTTTGCCTTCTTCACCATCGCCACCATCCTGGGCGCCTTCTGGGCCGCCGAGGCCTGGGGGGGCTACTGGAGTTGGGACCCGAAGGAGACCTGGGCCCTGATCGTGTGGCTGAACTACGCGGCCTGGCTGCACATGCGGCTCATGAAGGGCCTGCGGGGCGGGTTCTCGGCGTGGTGGGCGCTGGTTGGCCTGCTGGTGACGTCGTTCGCTTTCCTGGGAGTCAACATGTTCCTGTCGGGCCTGCACTCTTACGGTGAGCTGTGAGCGCCGCGGGTGGTTTGCCTCCCTGGCTGAGCGAGGAGGCCCACGCGCAGCTGCGCCGTGACCCGTGGTTCGGTCAGGTCTCGGCGCCGGTGGCGCAGGCCTTGTTGTCGCTGGCGACCTTGCGCATGCTGCAGCCGGGCGAACGCCTGTTCTTGCGCGGTGACGCACCCGATGGCCTGTACGCGGTGCTGTCGGGCGGGGTGCGCATCTCCGGGGTGACGGAGGCGGGCAAGGAGGCCGTGCTGGCGCTGATGGAGTCGCCGGGCTGGTTCGGCGAGATCGCGGTCTTCGATGGCCTGCCGCGCACGCACGACGCCGTGGCCGACGGGCCGACGCGCCTGTTGCACGTGCCACACGGGGCCTTGCTGGCGTGGCTGGCGCGCGAGCCGGTGGGCTGGCGCGAGCTGGGGGTGTTGATGTCGCTGCGCTTGCGCCTGAGCTTCATCAACCTGGAGGACATGGCCTTGCTGCCCGCCGACGCGCGCCTGGTGCGTCGCCTGCTGTGGCTGGTGGAGGGCTCGCCGCGCCAGGCGGCCGATGGCAGCTGCGTGTTGCCCATCAGCCAGGGGGAGCTGGGCTCGATGCTGTCGCTGTCCCGGCAGACGACCAACCAGGTGCTGATGGACCTGCAGCAGCGCGGGGTGCTGCGCCTGTCTTATGGCCGCATCGAGGTGCTGGACCGCCTGGGGCTGCTGGATGCCGCGCGCCTGTCGAGCGCGGAGGCGCGCATCCTGAAGCACTGGCGGCTGGAGCCACCGGCGAACTGACGGGGGGCTGGCGCGCGCTCGCCCCGGTGCTTTCCCGCGTTTGTCGGCTGGGTGACAGAAGGGTGGGGGGCGAAATCGAATCATGGGCGCCTTGTCCACCGGACCCCCAGGAGCGCCCATGTCCCCCTCTCGACTTTCCCCCCGGCTGTGGGGGCTGCCTGCGGCCGCGGCCTGGTTGGCTGGCCTCACCCAGGTGCCGGCTCACGCCGCGCCCACCTACCCCAATCAGGAAGTGGTCTGCGCCTTCAACAGCGCCCGCGAACAGCAGCGCCTGGCCTCGGCGGCGAACTTCGCCCAGCCCGTGGTGCAGCAGATGAAGGTCAATGGCGCCGTGGTCTGGACCGCGGGCAGCAGCGCCAAGCCCACGCTCAAGCCCGGTGACGTCGTCACGTTGAGCGGCTCGGGCTTCGGCGCCGGCACCGACATCGATTTCAGCAAGATCATGGTCGGCAACAGCCGCGTGCTGGAGACCACGCTGCAGATGTACGAGCAGAAACTCGACATCCTCTCGACGCTGAACTACGAGACGGGGGTGTCGCGCAGCAGCTGGCCCAAGGACGTGCTGAACTGGTCCGACAGCGAGGTGCAGTTCACCGTGCCTTCGCACGCCAGCAAGGGCCCGCTCAAGCTGCAGGTGCAAAAGCGCGTGGGCTTCAACCGCTCGCTGACCCAGCCCGGCCAGCCGCACAACGTCATCGACGCGCAGGTCTACCGCATCCCGTCGCCGGCCGACGCGAACTGCGACATCGTCTCGACGCTGTCGGTCGAGTCCAAGGCCATCGCGCCCATCGACGTGGCCGTGGACAACCCGAGCTTCGCCGACCTGGTCAAGCGCGGCCGCGAGGTCTTCTGGTCCTACGACTACAACCTGGGCCTGAGCCACAAGTTCAAAGGCCTGGAATGGGACGCCATCATGAAGGGCCAGGCCACCGACCCCTACACCCGTCAGAAGGCCAACCCCACCGTGCTGTTCGGCGCGGTCAAGAACGTGGCCGGCCAGGTGCCCGCCGAGTCCATCAACGACGTCTACTTCAAGCCCTACCCGCAGTTCAACCCGACGCCGGGCTTCCTGGCCATCGGCGAGCAGCTCAAGGAGGGCAACACCAAGAGCACGGGCTACGCCGGCTACCGCTTGGCCGAGTCGCAGCACCCCTTCCTGGGCAAGGGCTCGTGGATCGGTTTCAACTGCGCTTCCTGCCACGGCTACCAGATCAGCTACAGCAAGGGCGCCAGCAGCATCACCAAGGTCTTCCCCGGCCTGCCCAACCCGAACTGGACGATGAAGTGGGCGGCCCTGGGCACGGGCACCGGCAAGACCACCTCGAAGTTCGCCTACGTCAACGAGACCGAACACGGCCCGAAGTGGGCGCCTGGCGACGCCAAGGTCGACAAGACGCCGCTGATGTACCTGATGCCCGCGGGCACGGGCGAGGCCACCATCACGCGCACGGCGGGTGAAGGCGGGCTGTACGACAACGACTACATGTTCAACCCCGTCGCGATCCCGAACGTGACCTTCCACCTGCCGGTGCGCCGATCGCTGTCGCACACCGAGTCGTACGTGGGTTTCGAGGGCTCGTACATCCACGCCGAGGAGCCGGACGGCGCCATGGGCTCGATGGACGCGGGCTCGCTCAAGGCGCTGACGGCCTACATGTCGGTGCTCGACCAGGACGACGATGACCTGCGCGAGGTGGGCCTGCACCGCTGGCTGAAGTCGACGGGGCGCCTGGAAGCCCAGACCGGCTCCAGCGTGCTCAGCGAGGGGCGCTTCGTGCAGCAAGGCTGGCGGGCCTACGACGGCGTCAAGGCCGCCGTGGCGCGCGGCAAGGGCACGTTCGACCAGGCCTGCGCCAGCTGCCACAGCGACAAGATGGGCCTGAACTCGACCGAGGTGATGGTGCCGCTCAACCAGGTCGGCCGCTTCTTCGCGCCCACCGACTTCCAGCGCAAGCAGCAGGCCATCCGCGCCACCTACCTGCGCAACCTGTACTGGGTGAGCTCGCGCGGCCTGCTGTCGGACGGCCACGTGCGCAATCTCGAAGACCTGGTCAGCCCCGAGCGCTGCACCGAGGGCTCGCCGCTGTACAAGCAGTACTACACGCTGCACGCGCCGGTGCGCCCCGCCCCGGGCACGGTGGACCAGCCCACGCCGGCCCCCGACCTCAACCGCAAGGGCGACGTCTTCCGCGTCTACAAGGACAAGAAGAAGGACCTCTTCGACACCACCTTCGAGGCCCGCAACCGCTTCGTCGAGCGCCACAAGTACTTCAGCTCGCTGCCCGCCGACCCCAACCACTACTACTGGGACTTCCAGAAGATGCGCGCGCAGTACGGCCCCGATGAAATGGGCACGCCGGGCCCCATCGGCCTGCCGGCCACGCCGCACCCGTGGTGTGCGTCGTCGGCGTCGCAGGTGTCGGACCTGGTCCAGTTCCTGTTGACGCTGTGAGGGCGTCCGCCGCCCCTCCCGCCGCTCCCGCCGCTCCCGCAGCTCCCCGCGCGGCCCCGCGGGGCGCCTCCTACCTGGCTCGGGCCTGGCCCGCGCTGGGTTTGATCGCGGTGTTGCTGTGCGCGGCCGTGACCCTGCGTGGGCAATGGGCCGGGGAGGAGGCGTCGTCGGGGGCGCCGCCGCAGCGGTCCGCGCTGCCCACGCTGCCCACGCCGTCCGCGTTGTTGCCGCCGCAGGCCCCCGGGGCCCTTGATGCCGCTGCCCGTGGTGATGCGGCGGTCGACCGGTCGGCCGCGGCCGTGCTGGAGCGGGTCAACGCGGTGGGCGAGCGCGCCCGCCGGGTGGCGCCCGCGCCCGAGCAGGCCGTGTCGGCCGAGGCCCTGCACGCGAGCCTGGGCCGTTTGCCGCACCCACCGCACCCGTCACAGAACCCCGCGGCCGCGGCGGCTCCTCCGGCCGGCACGCGGGTGCGGGTGCAAGGGCGCCTGGAGGGCGTGGAGCTCGGTGAAGCCGGGGTGGTGGTGCTGCGCCTGGCGCTGCCCGGGCGCACGCAAGGCCTGCGCCTGGTGGCCTCGCCGGCTTGGGCCGAGCGCGCCGCGGCCTGGGCTGAGCCGGGGGCCTCGACGCCCGAGCTCAGCCTGGATTGCCTCTCGCAGGGCGTGATGATGGGCGAGTGGCTGCTGGTGGACTGCCAGGGCTGAGCCCCGCACGCCATGGCGCCAACTGTGAGATCGGTCTCAAGCCGACGCCACGCCGACCGATATACGACTCAGGACCTTGATGTCAGGATGAGTCGCCATGTTCTATGTGGTTCGCAGCCCCCAAGGGGCGATCGTCAGCGTGCACCGCGAGCCGGTGGACGGTGCGGAGGTGTTGCCGCAGAACCACCCGGACGTCCAGGCCTTCCTGGGGCCGGGCGACGGCAAGTCCTTCGCGGCCATGGACGCCGACCTGGTGCGGGTGCTGGAAGACCTGATCGACGTGCTGCTGCGTCGCAACGTGTTTCGCATCACCGACTTGCCGCTGGAGGCCCAGGTCAAGCTGTTCGAGCGCAAGCACTTCCGCGAGAACCTGCAGGCCCACGCGCTGAGCCTGTACGGCGCACAGGCCCCGCAGCTCACCCCGGGTGTCGACCCGTACGCCGAGTTGCTCGCCGACTCGCACGCCGGCACCGGGCAGGGCGCCCCGCGCGACCTGATGTCGTCCGACCTGATTCCGCTGGATTGGCCGGATTCGGGCGGGGGGCGCTGACTTGGCGCTGATCTGGCGCTGACCTGATGCAGAGGGGGCCGAGTTCCCCCTCGGAGCGCGGCATGATGGCCCCTGGCGAGGGGAGTCCTGCCGTTCATGAAACCACCGCATCACCGCTTTCCACGACACCTGCGCACCCCCTGGCCTGGGGCCGGCTGCCTGGCGGCCTGCCTGAGCCTGGGCGCCGTTGGGCCCTCGCCCGCACGGGCGCAGGCCGAGGCGGGCCCGCCCGCTGCACTCGACTTGCCCGACGTGGTCGTGCGGGCCCCTCGCACGACCCCATCGACCGGCGAGCCGACCGAGGCGCCCACGCTGGAGGTGGCCGCCTCGTTTGACGCCCTGCCCGCCAGCCGCCTGCGCGAGGCCGGGCCCGGGCTGCAGCTGTCGGAGGTGCTGGTGGCCGTGCCGGGGGTGGTGGCGCTGAACCGCCAGAACCCGGCGCAGGACCTGCAGCTGTCGATCCGGGGCTTCGGGGCGCGCTCGCCCTTCGGGGTGCGCGGGGTGCGCCTGTACGAAGATGGCATCCCGCTGTCCATGCCGGACGGGCAGGGCCAGACCTCGACCTTCGACCTGGGCGCCGCCCAGCGCGTGGAGGTGCTGCGCGGACCCGCCTCGGTGCTGCACGGCAACGCCGCGGGGGGCGTGGTGCAGCTCTTTGGCGCCGACGCCCCCCCGCGCCCCGAAGCCCGCCTGGGCCTGGTCGCCGGGCCCGACGGGCTGTGGCAGGCCAGCGCCGAAGCGGGCGGGCAAGCCGGGGCGCTCAACCTGTCGGTGCGGGCCGTGGGCCAGGAGGCCAGCGGCCACCGGGAGCACAGCGCTTCCAGCCGACAGCAGTGGCGCGCGCGCCTGAGCTGGCGGTTTGACGCCGAGCGAGACTGGCTGCTGCTGGCCTCGCAGCTGCGCCTGCCGCAGGCCCAGGACCCGCTGGGCCTGAGCGCCGAGCAGGTGGCCACGCACCCGCGTCAGGCCGGCAGCGGGGCCCTGGCGTACGACACGCGCAAGGCCATCCAGCAGGGCCAGTTCGGGGTCGTGCACCGCTGGCGTGTGGGCTCGGGCGAGTGGCGCGTGATGGCTCACGCCGGCCAGCGCGAGGTGCGGCAGTTCCAGGCCATCCCGGCGCCACCGGACGGCACCGCGCAGACCCGCCCCACGCACCCGGGTGGGGTCATCGACCTGGCGCGCGAATTCCGGGGCCTGGACGTGCGCCACAGCGGGCGCGGCAGCTGGCTGGCGCGCCCGCTGCAGTGGACGGGCGGGTGGTCGTTTGACGAGGTGCGCGAGCGCCGCCAGGGTTTTCAGAACTTCGACGCCAGCGGGCGCCTGGGCGTGGTGGGGGCCTTGCGTCGCGACGAGGACAACGCCGCGCGCAACGCCGACCCCTACCTGCAGGCGCAGTGGGACGTGGCGCCGGACTGGCAACTGGGCGCGGGCCTGCGCCACAGCCACGTGCGCTTCAGCTCGCAGGACCGCTACGTCGTCGCGGGCAATGGCGACGACAGCGGGGGCCTGCGTTTTCGGGCGACCACGCCGGTGGCCAGCGTGCGTTGGCGCGTGACCCCGGGCTGGCACGTGCACGCCGCGGCCGGCCGCAGCTTCGAGACGCCCACGCTCAACGAGGTGGCTTACCGCTCGGTCTCGGGCGAGGCCACGGGCTGGAACCGCGGCTTGCGCGCGGCCAAAGGGGTGCAGCTGGAGCTGGGCAGCAAGTGGCGGGGGCCGGCGGGTGCGCAGCTCGACGCGGCGCTGTTCCAGGTGCGCACGCAAGACGAGATCGCCGTGGCGCAGAACGCCTTCGGGCGCTCGGTGTTCCAGAACGCGGGCTCGACCGAGCGCATCGGGCTGGAGGTTTCGGCGCGCGCCAGGCTGGCCGCCGACCGGGTGGACGGCCTGACGGGGCAGCTGGCCGCGGCCTGGACCCGCGCGACCCACCTCGACGCCTTTCGCAGCACCTCGGCCGGCGTGACCAGCGGGGTGGCGGCGGGCCGCGCCCTGCCCGGGGTGCCACGCCGCACGGCGTTTGCCGAGGTGGTGTGGCGCCCGACGGCGGCAGGTTGGCTGGGCTGGCCGGGTTGGCACATGGCGCTGGAGTGGCGCCACAGCGGCCGCATCTGGGCCAACGACGTCAACGACGCGTTCGCACCGGCCTCGCAGTCGTGGTCTTGGCGGCTGGGCTGGCGTCGGACCTGGGTGGATGAGGAGGGGGGCGGCGGCGCGAGTGGTGGGGGCGCCTGGCGCCTGGACGCGCTGCTGCGCATCGACAACCTGCTGGACGCGCGCAACGTGGGTTCGGTGATCGTCAACGAGGGCAGCCGACGCTACTTCGAGTCGGCGCCGGGGCGCGGCGTGACCGTCACGCTGGGCCTTGCGCGCGTGTTTTGAGTGTGGCGGGGGGGCGCCGCCGCCGGGGCGTCAGAGCACCCGGTGCGACAGCGCGGGCAGTTGCGAGCGCACCTTGTTTTGTTTGTCCTTGGCCAGGTCGGCCAGGACCACGCCGGGGCCTTCCGAGAGCACCGCGATGACCTCGCCCCAGGGGCCGACCGCCATCGCGTGGCCGAAGGTGCGCCGGCCGTTCTCGTGCACGCCGCCTTGCGCCGGGGCCAGCACGTGGCAGAGGTTCTCGACGGCGCGCGCGCGCAACAGCAGCTCCCAGTGGGCGCGCCCGGTGGTGTCGGTGAAGGCCGCGGGCAGCACGATCAGGTCCAGCGGTTGCTCGGCGCCGAGCTGGCGAAACAGCTCGGGGAAGCGCAGGTCGTAGCAGATGCCCAGGCCCACGCGCCAGACCTCGCCGTTGCGCGCGGTGACGTCGACGGCCACGGCCTCGTTGCCGGGCAGCAAGGTGGCGCCTTCGTCGTAGCGGCGCTGGCCGTCGTCGAAGCAAAAGAGGTGGATCTTGTCGTAGCGGGCCACGCGCACGCCTTGCGGGTCGTAGACCAACAGGGCGTTGTGCACCTTGTCGGAGTCGGGCGTGCGGATGGGCAGGGTGCCGGCGATGAGCCAGACGCCGAACTCGCGCGCGGTCTCGGCCAGCACGTGCTGCATGGGGGTGCTGGGCGTGCCGGGGGTGGTGGCGTCGGCCAGGGGCTCGGCGATGGTGAGCTTGTCGCCGTCGTGCTCGCCCATGAGGCAGAAGTACTCGGGCAGCGCCACCAACTCGGCCCCCGCGGCGGCGGCCTGGGCGATCAGGCTGCGGGCCACCGCGAAGTTCTCGTCCACGCGGGGCGTGGACACCATCTGGATTGCAGCGACTTTCATGGGCGAGGCCTCGGTGGTTGGCTCGCGTCCATCATCGCTGAACAGCCAAGGCGCGCGCAAGGCGCAATCGCCCCGGGGTGAGGGTGGTGTTGCGCGTTGGAGGCAGTGGCGTGCGTGGCCTGCGGGCCTTCAGTGGCTGCTCTGGCCCAGGCCCGACAGCGCCAGGCCTCGGGATTCGGGGCGCTCCTCGAACACCACCTCGATGTGGATGAAGGACTTGACGAGGCGGCCCTCGCGCTCACCCGCCCGAAAGCGCGCGGCCAGGAAGGCGTTGCGAGCGGCCTCTTCGAAGGCGTCGGGCAGGGGCGCGTCCACCGGCTGGACCTTGCGCACCGTGCCGGCTTCGTCGATGTAGATGGCCAGCACCGCGCTGTGCCGGCCGGGCGTGGGCACGCCGGGCGGGAAGGTGATGTCGATGGGGCCCAGGGGCTTGGGCGCGCGGCTGAGTTCGCGGCGGGCGTGGTAGACGTCGGGGGTGGCTGCGAGGGCAGGGCTGACCGCTGCGGTGGCGGCGGTGGGCTCGGGTGCGGGTGCCGGAGATGTAGATGTAGATGTAGATGGAGCCGGTGGCACATCGGATGCGATCACCGGGTCGGTCGCGAGCAACGGGGCCTGCGTTGCGGCCTCGGTCCGGGCTTCAACGGCGGGCTCAGGGGCGCCCTCAACGGGGGCCGGCACGACGTGCGCAACCGGGACCTCGGGGGGGCTCAGGTGCACGGTGCGCACCTGCAGCGCCGCGCGGGACGGCGAGGGGGCCGCAGGCGAGCCGGTGCTGGCTTGCCCCCACTGCAGCGCGCCGCCGAGGACGACGGCGTGCAGCGAGGTGGCCAGGGTGAGGGCGGTGCCGATGCGCCACATGGCTCAGTCCACCAGCTCGCGCCAGGAGGTGCGGCGCACCGAGCCCAGGGTGCTCGTGCCGCCCCGAGGCGGGGTTTTGGCGTGGATGCCCATGCGGTTGTCCGGCACCAGCACGGTGGACTTGCCGCCGCCCAGGTCGAGCCAGGTGATGCCGGTGCCCAGGCCCGAGGAGATCTGCTCGCCGGCGTACTTCTGGTCGGCCGCGGTGCTGCCGTTGAGGATGTTGAGGAAGTAGACCCACGACTTGCCGGTGGGCGCGCAGGCGGTGCCTTCGGGCACGGCGCTGACGGCGGCCAGGGTGTTGAACTGCAGGCTCATGTCGATGGCCATGCGCTCCTTGCTGCTGGGCAGGTCCACCACCCAGCCGATGTCGGAGCCCCAGGTCACGGTCGAGACGGGGCTTTGCATCGTGCGGGTCTTGCCGTCGCTGGCGGTCACCAGGGTCTGGCGCACCAGGCGGGAGTCGGCGCGCACGTCGCCCCAGCCGGTGCTGGTCAGCGGGTCGGTGAGGGCGTAGAGGCTTTGCGTGGCGGTGTCGGCCATGTCGGTCTGACCCAGGAAGCGGCCGGTGCCCACCAGCACCACGGCGTACTTGGCGCCGCCGTAGCTGACTTCGGCGAGCTCGGGGCGCACGGTGATGGGCTGGACCTGGGTGCTGGTCACGCCGCTGGTGGTCGTGCTGGTCTGCAGCTGGGCCAGCAGCAGGGACTTGCTCTTGGGCTCGATCTCGTCGCTGATGTCGAAGCGCCAGACGTTGCCCAGCAGGTCGCCGCCGTAAACGCGACGGGTCGTGTTGTCCAGCTCGGAGTCGATCCAGGCGTTGATCTTGCCCAGCCCGTTGGGGGTGGTGGTGTCGCCCACGGCCACGTCGGCGCCGTTCTTGCTCACGGTGGTGCTGACCTTCTTGATGAGGGCGCCCGTGTTGGCGTCGACCACGAACAGGGCGCCGTTGCCGCTGCCGCCGCCGGTGTGGTTGTTGTAGCCCGAGCTGAACAGCACGGACCACACGTGGCGGTAGATCGGCTTGTCGTCGGCGTCGACCTCACCCGTGTCGGTCTTGACCTTGGTGATGATCGGGTTGCCGTAGCTGAAGCCCATGTCGCTGTCGTTGCTGGTGTCGAACTCCCACAGCAGCGAGGGGCTGCTCGGGTTGGTGATGTCGAGCGCGTAGAAGGCCTTGCCGCCCTTGTTGAGCCCGCCCACCAGGATGGTGCGCCAGTTGCCGTTGGCGTCGGCGACGTCGCCCACGATGGGCGAGCCGTCCACGAAGTAGCGGTGCTTTTCGGCGTAGTCGGCGTCGGCCAGCAGGTAGAGGTTGGGGAGGACGGCCGTGGGCACGAAGGCCCAGCGTTCGGTGCCACCGTCTTCGGCTTCGGCCGAGATCGCGTGCAGCATGCCGTCGTTGGCCGCCACGTACACGGTCTTGAGGCGGCTGGCCTGGCTGGTGACGAAGGCGGCGTAGCCCTCGTCGACGTACTTGAAGGGAGCGGGGCCCACGAACACCGGCGAGGCGTTGACGATGTCGCCCAGCACGCCTTTGCGGGCGCGGAACTTGCCGTTCTCGTGGGTGCGGTCGCCGCGCAGGAAGTTCACCAGGTTGGTCGCGTCGTTGACGATGGTGCGCGCGTCGCTGTCGAGCTCGCCGCATTGCGACAGGGCCGGCGAGCGCGAGCAGGAGTTGGTGAAGTTGGCGCCCAGGCCGTCGGCGTTGAGGTTGGTGTGGTTGAAGGCCTTGAGCTGCTGGCTGCTGCCCGTGCCCACCGTGACGCTGCCGCGGTAGAAGATGTTGCGGCTGGCGTAGGGCATCTCGTTGAGTTCGTCGGCGGCGCTCCACAGCTGTTGCGAGGAGACCTCCACGCCGACCAGGATGCCGTTTTCTTCGACCTTGTTGAGCTTGAAGGCCTTGAGGTCGCCGATCCAGTCCAGCGTGGTGTACGAGGCGAGGTAGGCCTCGTCGGTGCCGGGCACGGGGCGCAGCGAGCTGGCCGCGGCCGAGCCGCTGTAGCCCGAGGCGTTGTTGATGGTGGTCAGCGCGCTCTTGATGGCGGCCTCCAGGGCCGGGCTCTCCGAGGCCGAGAAGTACTGGCCTCGGCCGTTGACGGCGGCGTGCCACAGGTCGTCGATCTTGCCGGGGATGTCCTGGTCGACGTTGCTGGGGTTGTAGGGCGTGGGCCAGTTCTTCGGGCCGACCTTGATGTCGTGGAAGTCGCCGCTGGCCTGGCTGATGTAGCCCGGGTCGTAGCGCAGCTGGCCGTTGACGCCCAGGCCCAGCGTGAAGGTGGTCATGTGCTGGTAGGTGGCCGTGTCGATGGCGCCGGGCGAGAGGTCGCCGCGGCAGGCGGCGTTGTCGGGCGTGCGGATGCAGTTGACGCTCGGGTCCACGCGGAAGGGCGTGGCGTAGTAGTACGCGGCCACGTCGGCCAGGGAGTTCTCGGCGCCGCCTTCGAAGCGCTCGGAGGTGCCGGTCAGCGTCTCGGTGGTGGGGCCCAGGTTGAGGGCGGCGGTGGGGTCGTCGAAGCTGGTGACGGAGGCGGGGCCGGCCGCGTAGGTGGTGCTGTTGGTGGACGGCAGGAAGGCCGTGCAGGGTTGCGATGCCGTGACCGTGCAGCTGTTGGTGCTGATGCGTTTGCGGGCGCCCGTGGCGGCCCAGTCCGAGGGCACCATCGGGCCGATGAGCTCGTTGCTGTCCTGGATGTCGGTGCTCAGCACGTTGGGCGGGTTGGGCGAGGTCACGTCCTTGACGACGATGCCGTCGAGGATCTCTTCGGTGCGCGTGGCTTGCGTGACCTTGGTGGTCGTGCGGTCCCGCGTGGTGGTGGTGACTTCCTTGCTGACGCCGGGCGTCTCGTAGACCGAGCAGGTGTAGGTGGTCTTGCCGGACTTGACCGCACCGGTGCAGACGCGTTCGGTTTTCTTGCCCTGCGGGAAGACGGTGACGGTGCGCGTCCACACGCCGGTGTTCACCGACTCGCCGTCGACCTGGTAGGTGCGCGTGACGCGGATGCGGGCGCCGTCGTACTGCGGGCGCTTCTCGAAGCCGTCGACCTGCCCGACCAGCGTGGTGCCGTCGACCTGGAAGGCGCCGAAGCCGTTGTCGGGGTCCTCGCTGGGGGTGTTCCAGTAGCCGTCGGTGGACAGCAGGGCGTAGTTGCGCTGGCAGCTGTACTGGACCGGGTCGGGTGTGGCCGCGGTCTGGCCGTCCAGCAGCTTGCCCTCCTGGCCGGGGGCGCGGTTGGCGAAGTAGCGGCCAGCCTTGGAGAGCGCCGCGCGCAGCGGGGTGTAGCTGCTGGCAGGGGTCTCGTAGAGGCTGCGGTAGAAGTCGGCCTTTTGCGTGGCGTTGAAGTCGTCGATGGGCAGGAAGTGGTTGGTGCCCGAGACGGCGCTGGCGTCGGAGATGTTGGAGAAGCCCACGCGGTAGTCGTCGCTGAGGTCGTTGAAGGCGGAGCCCGTCGTGCTGCGCATCGTCAGGATGCGCTTGCGGTAGTAGGCGTACCAGTTGGCGTAGTTGGCCTGCTCCTCCTCTGTGCGGGTGTTGACGACGACGGCGCTGAAGGGGCCACCCTCCGAGGTTTGGGCGCACTCCGATCGGAAGGTGTTGTTGACCACGTTGCCGCTGGCGTCGTAGGCCCAGCCCAGGCGGGGCTGGCTGCCGCTGTAGCTGTAGTAGACGTTGTTGGAGACGTTGATGGTCGTCGGCGCGGCGATCTGCCAGTTGGCGTAGCTCAGGCTGGCGTTGTTGGTCGAGAAGGTCACGTCCACCGTGACGCTCAGCGGGGAGGTCGCCTTGATGGCGGTGATGGTGCCTTGCATCCAGCGGGCGGTGGAGCCGCCGTAGCTGGTGTGCGAGCGGATCACCAGCGTGTTGCCCAAGGTGTAGCCCGAGACGCTGCCGATGGCGAAGGTCTTGCTGCCCAGGCCCATGTTGTGGGTCGTGTTGCTGGCGCGGCTGCTGGAGAGCGAGGGGTTGAAGCCGTCGGAGCGCGAGGCGGTGGCGCTCAGGCTCGGGTAAGGCGCGCCCGTGGGGCTTTTGGGCGGATCGTACTTCTGGGCGGGGTTGAAGGCCAAGCCGTTGCACTGCGAGGCGTCGTAGCCCACGGCGCGACCGTACTGGTTGTTCTGCAAGCCGCCGACCGGCTCGGGCATGTAGGTGCCGTCCATGCTCCCGGAGTTGTCCAGGATGAACAGCAGGTTGGGTTTGGCCTGGATTTCGGTGCTGGCCAGTGGCTCGTTGGCCAGGTCGGTGGCGGCGGCCAGGGCGTGGCCGCTGGTGGCCAGGGCGGCTGCGGTGAGCAGCGACATGAGGGCGAAGCGAGGCGTCATGGCCGGTCCTTTCTACGCGACACGCACATCCATCCGTTCAGAAGTGGATGATGGTTTCGGTGTAGCTGACGGTGTTGCGGGCGCCCACGGAGCGCACGATGATTCGGTAGTAGGCGTCCGGGGAGCCCTTGAAGCGCGCGTAGTCGCCGTAGTCGAGCTTGCCGCGCTTGCTGGAGGCGCCCGCAGAGGCGTCCTCCGGGGTGATGCAGGGGTTGCCCTCGGTGACCGAGCCGGCCTGACGGCACAGGCGGAAGATCACGTAGTCGGAGCGCACCCCGCCGTCGGCGGCGGCGTTGCGCGCGCCCAGCGAGCAATTGCCTTCGGTCTCGGTGTACGAGCAGCCGTCGGCGGCCCAGTCCACCAGCAGGCGCGTGGCCTCGCTGCCCTGGCCGGTGGGGTCCAGGTTGTCGGTGGAACTCGCGTAGTAGCCGGAGGCGCCGCCGTTGTCGTTGCCCGAGTTCTTGGTGCGGTCGGGCACGGTCTGCAAGAAGGCGATGGCCGCTTCGGTGGCGCGCTCGGCCGAGGCCGTGGCCTCCTGTTTGAAGCCGAGGTTGCCCAGCACCATGGCGCCGGTGTCCACGGAGCGGATCAGGGCCACGGCGCCCACGGACATCGCCACCAGGGCCAGCAGCGCGAAGATCAGGGACATGCCCCGCTGTGCGGGTGAGGTGAATGTGTTCATGGTCAGTTCGCCCACAGCATGTTGCGCAAGGGGGTGACGGTGTCGAACACCTTGTAGCGGTGGTGCTGCCACTCCGTGTCGGCGGGCGCGGCGTCCACACCGGCTTGGGGCGCGACCGCCGTCGGGCTGACCTGCAGCGTCAGGCACTTGCTGGCGCCGCAGGTGGCCGAGCCGCTGACGGCCACGGTCTTGCCCACGTCCCATTGCGGGTCGGCGGTGGTGACGGCCTCCTTCTCGCGCTGGGCGCTGCGGGCCACCACGGCGATGCGCACCGTGCGCACCTGGCGCCAGCCGGCGTTGTCGGTGGGGGTGGTCTGGTCGTAGCTGTCGACCACGCCGTCGCTGTCGGTGTCCTTGCCGTAGTAAGCCTTCATCAGCACCACCTGCGAGGCCACGGTGCTGGTGGCCGGCACGTCGTTGGCGGTGATCAGGTCGACGGCCTGCAGGTCGCCGTCGGCGTTGACCTCGTAGCGGCGGTAGACCAGGCGCGAGACGTTGCTCAGCGTGGTGCCCGCGGCGTAGGTCGTGGGCATGACGCTGGTGGATGGGTTCCAGGTGTTGTCGGCCGCGGCGTGCGGGATGTGGGTGCCGTCCAGGACGTTGGCCCCATCGGCGCGCACCTGAAACAGCGTGCACCAGCTGGTCGACGAGGGCAGCTCGGGCATAGCCAGGACCATGTCGCCGGCGGCGATGCCCACGGTGGACTGGACCTCGAAGGCCTGTGCGGTCTCTTCGTGGTTGTTGGTGGTCACGATGGGGATGGCCACGCGCGTGCTGCCGCTGCGCAGGATGGTCACGCTGTCGGAGGCGTTGGCCGAGGCCCCGGCGGTGATGACGACGGGCGCCAGCGCGAAGGTGCGCGCGGCGTTGGCGCCGTACTGGCCACGCACCTCGCAGCCCAGGGCCGAGGGGTTGTTGACCACGCCGTAGCCGGCCATCTGCAGGTCGCGCTGCACGGTGTAGAGCGCCAGGGCGCCGTTGACCTGGGCGTCGCTGCCTTGCGTCGTGGTGCGGCGGTTGCCCTCGGAGTTGAGCATGACCTGCGCGACGATCACGGTGGTGATCAGCGCCAGCGTCACGCCCACCATCAGCTCCACCAGGGTGAAGCCGCTGCTGTGGCGGCGCAGGGTGCGCACGGTGGAGCGGGGCAGGGGGCGTTGCGCGTGCATGGTGTCAGCTCGCCCGGATGAAGGTGGTGGTGGTGAACTGGTGTTCGCCGTCGGAGCTGGACGTCCACTGCACGGTCACGCTCACCTCGCCGGTGGCTGCGTTGACCACGGTGACGCTGCCCGCGCCCTTGGGCAGGCTGGCGGCGATCTTGTCCTGCCAGTCCTTGCAGCGTGCGTAGCCCGCGCAGTTGGCGTAGCTGGCCAGGTTGCTGGTGTCCGACCACATCACGCCGATCAGCTCGTTGGCCAGGTAGGTGGCGTCGGCGCGCGACTTGGCCACGCTCTGCGCGCTGGTCATGCTCGCTTGCAGGCCGACCAGGGCCAGCACGCCGATGCTGAAGATCAGGATGGCCACCAGCACCTCGATGAGCATGAAGCCTCGGGTGCGCAGGGGGCGCGCGGTGCGGGGGCGGTGAGGGCGGTGGAGGTGGCTGTTCATGGCGGGCCTCCCGTTCACTGGCAACGACGCGGGTCGTCTTCGGCCTCGATGCCCGGGTCGCACATGCGCACCATGCCGTTGGCGCTGATGTCGATGCGCAGGGGGCGGTCGCCGGTCTGGGCGCTGGCGTAATCGACCGCGATGCGGCTGAGCTCGCCCGTGCGGCGCCCGAAGGCGTCGAAGGTGACGCTGCTGGCGGCGGTGGTGCCGTCGGCCTGCAGGCCGCCCACGCGCACGCCGCTGCCGCCGTCGGCGCCCACGTGCGAGTTGACGATCATGGGGTCCGTGTCGCTGGCCGGCTCGGTGCTGGGGGCGGTGTCGCACTCGCCGGCCGGGTCGCGCACGCTGATCACCCAGGAGGTGCCGGCCGACGACAGCGCGCAGTCGCTGCCCAGCGAGGTGCTGCTGCCCGAGCTCACGAGGTGAAAGCCGATGGCGCGGTTGCGGCGCACGGCCTCGTTGCGGGCCTGTTGCAGGCCGTTCTGGATCGCCTCGGCGTGGTTGCGCAGGCGCGTGTTGCGCAGCCAGCTGCTGATGCTGGGCATGGACGAGGTCATCAGCACGCCGAGCACGACGAGCACGACCGCGATCTCGATGATGGAAAAGCCGCGTTGCTTCATGGTGGGCCTCACGAGCAGTCGCTGGCGGACTTCAAGGCCCAGCACGCGACGTTGGTCACGGCCTCGCCCTTGAATTCGGTGGTGGCCTTGCCGCCGCGCTCGTCGACCGTGTAGGTGTAGCCCGCGGCGGTGCTGCCGGCCTTGCCGGTGGCGGTCACCAGGTAGGCCTGGCCGCTGTCGGAGGGCTCGCAGCTGTAGTCGAAGTACTTGGCTTCGCCGCCCAGCTCGGCGGCGGTCAGGGCGGCGGCGGCGGCGCCGGCGCAGGTGGTCGAGGCCGCCGCGGCGGTGTAGCGGCGGCTGTCCTGGTAGTACTGCTCCAGGCGGATGCGGTAGTTGGCCAGGTTGGTGAAGGCCTCCTGCATCGCGCCGCGGCGGATGTAGTCGGTGTAGGCCGGCACGGCCACCGACGCCAGGATGGCCACGATGGCCACCACGATCATCACTTCGATGAGCGTGAAGCCGAGCGCCAGTCGGCTCGTGTGTGTCGGTGAGTGCGTGTGCATGCCAGAAACCCCTTCGTGTGGATCCATGATGTCCACATCGGGAAATTCTGGTCAGGCGTGAAGCCCGGCGGTGTCGGGATCAGCGTGAGAAATCCCACGCATTCCCGCCGGCTTACGTCTTGTTGCAGGCGCCTTTCGGGCCGCCTGTCGGGGGGCTCAACCGTTCATCCGGCCGAGCCGACCGCTCGGGGGCGGGCCCCGTCGGCGCACCATTCGCTCCAGGAGCCGGCGTACAGGCGCCCCATCGGCAGGCCGGCGTGGGCCTGAGCCAGCAGGTTGTGGCAGGCCGTCACGCCCGAGCCGCACTGGTGAACGGCGGCCTGAGGGTCGGTGCCTTGCAGCAGGGCCGTGAATTCTTCACGCAGCAGCGCGGCGGGCTTGAATCGGCCCTCGATCAGGTTGAGCTGGAAGAAGCGGTTGCGCGCGCCGGGGATGTGGCCGCCGACCGGGTCGAGCGTTTCGTTTTCACCGCGAAAGCGGTCCGGGGCGCGGGCGTCGATCAGCTGGCGGCTCGCGCCCAGTTCGGGCAGCGCGGCCTGCAGGTCAGGGGCGCCCCACACCCAGCCCGCTTGGGGCCGGGGCACGAAGGTGCCGAGCGCGCGCGCTGGCGGATCGTTCGGGTCGACCTCCGTGAGGGTGGCGCCGCCCGCGGCCAACCAGGCCGGCCAGCCGCCGTCGAGCACCTGCACGCGGGCGTGGCCCACCCAGCGCAGCAGCCACCAGGCGCGCGCGGCGAACACGCCGCCCGCGTCGTCGAGGGCCACCACCCGGGTGTCGGCGTGCACGCCCCAGCGACGCAGCGTGTCGGTCAGCGCGTCCAGCGAGGGCAGGGGGTGGCGGCCGTTGAACGCGGCCGTGCCGGCACCCTGCTTCGGGCCCGAGAGGTCGCGCTCGAGGTGGGCGTACCGGGCGCCCGGCAGGTGCGCGGCGCGCCAGGCGGCCTCGCCGGCGTCGGGCTGCGTCAGGTTGAAGCGGCAGTCGAGGATCAGCAGGTCCGCGTCAGCGTGGGCTTCGTCGCGTGCATCGAGGGGCGACAGCAGCGCCTGCAGCGTCGCCACGTCGATCAGCGGGGGCAAGGCGGGCAGCGGGGCGGCCATGGCTCAGAACAGCGCCATGCTGAGCTTGCGGCGGTAGGCGTCGATCACGGGGTTGCCCGGCGTGACCGCCACCTTGCCGGCGATCTCCAGCTTGGGCTTGCCGTCGGCCGGGGTGGCGGGCGCGCCCTTGCCGGCGGCGGGCTTGACCACCGGCTTCGTCATGGTCTCCAGGATGGCCACGTAGAGCTTGCGGGCGGCCTCGTCGCCCCAGGCCTTGTCGCGCATGACGATCTCCAGCAGCTCGTCCATGGCCTCGGTCAGGCGGCCCATGGCCAGGTGCAGCGAGGCCAGCTCGAAGCGCGCGGGGAAGTCGCGCTTGTTGGCCGCGATGGTTTCCTGCAGCGTGCTCAGCGGGCGGCCCTGCGCGCGCACGGCGACCACGGCGTCCAGCACGCGCACGAAGGCGGCGGGGCGGGCCTCGACCAGCGGGCCGGTGGTGCGCGGGCGCAGCGGCTCGGCCACCAGCAGCGCGTGCTCGATGCCGGTTTGCGATCCTTCGGCCAGCATCAGCTGGATCAGGTCGAAACGGGCCTCGTCGTTGTTCGGGTCCTTCTCCAGGGCGTCGAACAGCAGGTCCAGGGCCCCGCCGGTCTGGCCTTCGGCGGCCAGGTCCTCGGCCTGGGCCACCTCGGCTTCGGCGGCCACTGCGCCCTCGGAGGGCACGTGCTTGTCCAGGAAGCCACGGATCTGCTCGGCGGGCAAGGCGCCCACGAAGCCGTCCACCGGCTGGCCGCCCACGAACATCACGCAAAACGGGATCGAGCGCACGCCGAACATCTGCGAGAGCTGGCCGGCGATCTCCTGCTCCTCGTCGGCGTTGAGCTTGGCCAGCGTGAAGCGCCCCGCGTACTCGGCCTCCAGGCCCTCCAGCACGGGGCCCAGTTGCTTGCACGGGCCGCACCAGGGCGCCCAGATGTCCAGCAGGATCGGCTGCTGCTGCGAGGCCGCCAGCAGGTCGGTTTCGAAGTTCTGGATGGTGATGTCGATCATGGTGTGCAGCAGGGGTGAGCGAGGGGCGCGGCGCGGCGCGTGGGCAACGCCTAAAATCCAGGGTTTGACGAGACAGGAGCCCGCGGTGAGCACATCCCCCCAGACCCAGAACGCCTCCACGACGACCGCCATCCAGGTGGGCGTGGTGATGGGCTCCAGCAGCGACTGGGACGTGATGCGCCACGCCGCCGACATTCTCACCGAGTTCGGCGTCGCCTTCGAGGCCCGGGTGGTCTCGGCCCACCGCATGCCCGATGACATGTTCCGCTACGCCGAAGCCGCCGCCGAGCGCGGCCTGGTGGCCATCATCGCCGGCGCGGGCGGTGCGGCCCACCTGCCGGGCATGCTGGCGGCCAAGACCCCGGTGCCGGTGCTGGGCGTGCCCGTGCCCTCGCGCCACCTGCAAGGCGTCGACTCGCTGCACTCCATCGTGCAGATGCCCAAGGGCATCCCCGTGGCCACCTTCGCCATCGGCACGGCTGGTGCGGGCAACGCGGCGCTGTTCGCGGTGGCCATGCTGGCAGGGGGGCCGAATGGCAACCCCGCCTTGCGCGCGAAGCTCGACGCCTTCCGCGCCCGCCAGACCGAGGTCGCCCGCGCGATGACGAATGACCTGACCCTGGAGCCAAAGGCATGAGCGCCGCCAAGGACGTGATCCTGCCCGGCGCCACCCTCGGCGTGATGGGCGGCGGCCAGCTCGGTCGCATGTTCGTGCACGCCGCGCAAAGCATGGGCTACCGCACCGCCGTGCTCGACGCCGACGCCACCAGCCCCGCTGGCCTGGTCTCGCACGAGCACGTCCGCGCGCCCTACCTCGACGAAGCGGCCCTGGCCGACCTGGCGCGCGTGTCCGCCGCCATCACCACCGAGTTCGAGAACGTGCCCGCCGCCGCGCTCGACAAGCTGGCCGAGACCCGCCCCGTGGCGCCCTCGGGCCGCGCCGTGGCCGTCTGCCAGGACCGCGCCCGCGAGAAGGCCCACTTCGTCAACTGCGGCGTCGCCTGCGCCCCGCACGCCGTCATCGAGACGCCCGAGCAGCTCGCCGCCGTCACCGACGACCTGTTGCCCGGCATCCTCAAGACGTCGAGCATGGGCTACGACGGCAAGGGCCAGGTCCGCGTCAAGACGCGCGAAGCGCTCAACGCGGCCTGGGCCGAGCTGCAGCAGGTGCCCTGCGTGCTCGAGAAGATGCTGCCCCTGGCCTACGAGGTCAGCGTCATCGTGGCGCGCGGCCGCGACGGCCACATCGTGCACTTCCCGCTGCAGCAGAACCTGCACCGCGACGGCATCCTGGCCGTCACCCAGGTGCCCGCGCCCAACGTGACCGAAGCCGTGTCGCAGCAGGCGTACGAGTCGGCCCACAAAATCGCCGCTTCGCTCGATTACGTCGGCGTGCTGTGCATCGAGTTTTTCGTGCTGGCCGATGGCGGCATCGTCGCCAACGAGATGGCCCCGCGCCCGCACAACAGCGGCCACCACACCATCGACGCTTGTGATGTGTCGCAGTTCGAGCTGCAGGTGCGCACCATGACCGGCCTGCCGCTGGTCGAGCCCGTGCTGCACAGCCCCTGCTTCATGCTCAACCTGCTGGGTGACCTGTGGTTCCCGGTGCGCGATGGCGCTCGCGCGGCGGGGCAAAGAGAGCCGGACTGGGCCGCCGTGCTGGCGCTCTCCGGCACCCACCTGCACCTCTACGGCAAGACCGACGCCCGCCTGGGCCGCAAGATGGGACACCTCACCGTGACCGGCGCGACCCCCGAGGCCGCCCGCGCCACGGCCTTGCAAGCCGCCCTCATCCTCGGCATCGACGCCTTCTGAGTCCACCCATGCGCCTGCTCGACCCCGCTCAACAGCCCGACGCCATCGAGCAGGCCGCCCAGCGACTCGCCGACGGCGGCCTGCTGGCCCTGCCCACCGAGACCGTCTACGGCCTGGGCGCCCGCGCCGACGACGACGCCGCCGTGGCGCGCATCTTCGCCGCCAAGGGCCGACCGGCCGACCACCCCCTGATCGTGCACGTGCCCAACCCGGCTGCGGCGCTGCACTTCGTCTCGTCCTTCCCGCCCGTGGCGCAGCGCCTGGTCGCGGCCTTCTGGCCCGGGCCGCTCACCGTCATCGTGCCCCGCCACCCCGACGTGGCCCGCGCCGCAGCCGGTGGGCAAGACACCATCGGCCTGCGCTGCCCCGACCACCCCGTCGCCCGCCAGTTGCTGGACGCCTGCGCCCAGCGCGACATCCTCGGCGTGGCCGCCCCCAGCGCCAACCGCTTCGGCCGCATCAGCCCCACGCGCGCGGCCCACGTGGTCGACGAGTTCCAGGACCAGGCCGGTGCCGACGCCGGGGGCCTCGACGAGGTCTGGGTGCTCGACGGCGGCCCCTGCGAGGTCGGCATCGAGTCCACCATCGTCGACTGCTCGCGCGGCCAGCCCGTGCTGCTGCGCCCGGGGCGCCTGACCCTGTCCCAGCTGGAAGACGCCGCGGGTGAGCCCCTGCTGTGGTCGCGCCCCGAAGCACCGGACCCCGAGGCCCCGCGCGCCTCCGGCACGCTGCTGTCGCACTACGCGCCGCGCGCTCGCGTCATCCTGATGAGCGACGAGCAGCTGGGCTCCAGCCTCGACGTCATCGAGCCCGAGGTCACCGCCGCCCTCATGCGCGATCGCCACCCCGTGGCCCACCCGCGTCCCCGCGTGGCCGTGTACTCGCGCAGCTTGTGGGCGCGCCGCACGCCGCACAAAGGCGTGCACCACCTGTCCATGCCGGGGGACGCCGCCACCGCGGCCCACGACCTGTTCGCCGACCTGCGCGAAATGGACGCCACCGGCGTCGACCAGATCTGGGTGGAGGCCCCGCCCGATGGCCCCGAGTGGGACGGCGTGCGCGACCGCCTCAGCCGGGCCGCCGCCGCTTGATGTCCCACCCGATTCACAACCCATTTACACGATCGTGGCAGACTGCCGGCCAGTTGGCTCGCTCCACGAGCCCCGCGAAAAGATCCCTGGAGAGACCATGTCCCGTGTTGTCGCAACCCGTCTGCCCGTGAGCCTGCGCCGCGCCGGCCTGATCACGCTGGCCTGCTCGGCTGCCTTGCTGTCTGCCTGCGGAGGTGGTGACCGCAAGAACTTCTTCACCCCGGACCGCGTGGTGGCCTTCGGTGACGAAAACAGCGCGTTCACGGCCTACAGCAACCCCGCTGCCTTGCAGGACGCCGGCGGCTCGCCCGTCACGCTCAAGGGCTTCACGTACACCGTTCAATCGGTCATCGCCGGGGTGCAGGAGACCTGCGACAACAGCGTGACGCCGAGCCTGTGCACCACGCCGACGTCCAACCCCTTTGACGCCAACGTCGCGGTCACCGACGCCGTGCGCTACATGCTCAACGGCTCCAACAGCGTGGTGACTTCGATTGCTCGCGACAGCGGCAACAACACGCAGCGCACCACCTCCACGCTCTACAGCTGCGACACCCCGCGCACCTGGGTGCAGATCGTCGCCGGCGCCTACGGCAAGGGCTTCTCGGGCGACTGCCCCCTGGACACCCGCGGCGGCGCCGTCAGCTACGCCACGCTGGGTGCCAAGACGGCCGACGTCATCGCCCAGGTCAACGCCCACCGCGGCGAGCTCAACGGCCGCACCGTGGTCACCATCATGGTCGGCCAGAACGACATCCTGGAGCAGTACCCCGTGGCGCGAGCCGGAAACGAGTCGGGCGCCATCGCCACCCTGCAGGGCCGCGCCGACGCCATGGCCACCGCCATCAAGGACATCATCGGGGGCACCGGCGCCAAGGTCGTGCTGGCCCTCACGCCCGACCTGGGCGAGTCGCCCAAGGCCCACGCCGGCGGCGAAGACCCCGCCTTGCTGCGTCGCCTGACCATCGCCTACAACGAGCGCCTGTACGTGCGCGGCCTGGGCACGCAGTCGGGGCGCAGCCTGGCCGGCGTCAACCCCGACTCCTACACCAACCCCTCGACGCGCAGCAACAGCTACACCTACCGCACCGCGCTGTGCAATTCGGCCGCGGTGCTGCGCCCGGACGGCACCGCACCGGCCAGCGACGACGAAAAGCTGAGCTTCTGCACCACGCAATACCTCGTCTCCGGCGGCAGCACCAGCACCTACATCTGGGCCGACGCCACCCGCGCGGCGCCTTTGCTGCACAGCCTCATCGGCGTGCAGGGCTTCTCGCGCGCCCGCGAGCAGTTCTGACGCGCACTCAGGCGCCAGGCTCGCGCGCGGCGGGCCGGCGCCCGTAGTGCAGCTTCATGCCCAGGATGGCCAGCGCCAGGCTCAGCGTGACGCAGTTGGCCACCGTCACCGGCACCGAGCCGATCGACAGGCCATAGACCAGCCACAGCGCCACGCCCGTGGTGAAGCAGCTGTACATGCCCAGCGAGATGCCGCTGACGTCGCGCGTGCGAAACGTCAGCCAGGCCTGCGGGATGAAGGAGCCGGTGGTCAGGGCCGCGGCGACGCCCCCGATCCACTCGATGGCCAGGGGGGACAGGCTGAGCCACTCGGGCATCGCGTTCATGGGTGTTTTCTTTCTTCAGCGGTCGCGCCGGGCCCAGTCCACCAGGGCTTGCAGCGCCGGTCGGGCCGCGTCGGCGCGGGGGTGGTTGATCAGGCCGACCACGACGTGGCGCTGGCCCGACTCGCCCAGCACGTAGCCCGCCACGGTGGCAACGCCGTCCAGGGAGCCCGTCTTGAGGTGGGCCTGGCCGACGGCGGCCTGCCAGCGCCGCGTCGTGCCGTCCAGCCCGTTGACGGGCAGCGAGGCGATGAACTCCGGCATCACCGGACTGGCCCACATGACGCGCAGCCACGTGGCCATGCAGCGCGCGGAGCTGCGCTCCACGCGCGACAGGCCTGAGCCGTTGTCCAGCACCAGCGCGGCGCCGTCGCAGGGCGCGGCCTCGCCGGGTCGCGAGGTGTCCCGGGCGGCCTGTTGAATGGTCGCCTCCTGAACGTGCCGGGTCAGCGCCTCGCGGGCGCGCTCCAGCGTCGCGGGGGGGGGCGAAAGCGCCGAAAGCGCCGAACGCGCGGAGACGCTGTCCACCGAGGCCAGCGACAGGAAGACCTGGCGCGCCATCACGTTGTTGCTGAACTTGTTGATGTCGCGCACCACGGCGGCCAGCGGGGCCGACGGCCAGCTCTGCCACACCGCCACGCCCGCAGGCCAGGCGCCCTCGCGCACCCCGCCGCTCAGGCGCCCGCCCGCGTCCAGCCAGCTCTGCGTGAGCAGGCGCGCCGCGTGGTCGCCCGGGCCGTCGCCTTGCCACAGCAGCGGCCACTCGCGCTCGCCGCAGGCGGCGGGGTAGCCCCCCGAGGCCGTCGGCTGGATGTGCACCCGCCAGCGGTGGCGCCCGTCGTGGTGCCAGCCCGGCTGGGGCGTCATCGACAGCTTGAGGGCGCCGCGCCAGTCGCCGCAGGGCACCCCGGGCAGCAGCTTCAGGTCCGCGTCGAGGCTCACGCCGTGCAGGGCGGGCTCCAGCGTCACGCGGGCCCGCTCGGGCTGGCTGGCGTCCGGCGTGAAGCGCAGCGTGACGGCCTGGTGGTTCAGCAGCAGGGCGTCGGCGCCAGCGTTGTAGGGCTTGAGGCCCTGGCCATCGAAGGCCGCGGTGTCGTGTTCAGGCAGGGAGAACAGGCCGCGGTCGATGACGATGTCGCCCCGGATGTCCGACAGGCCCGCCGCGCGCCAGCGCCCCACCATCTGCTGAACGCGCTCCATCACCAGCGAGGGGTCGCCGCCGCCGCGCACGTGCAAAGGGCCCCCCAGCGCGCCTTGCCGGTTCACGGGGCCACCCAGGCCGACCTCGGTGCGCCAGGTGTGGGCGGGCCCCAGGGTGCGCAGGGCCGCGCCCGTGGTGAAGAGCTTCATCACCGAGGCCGCCAGGCGCGAGGCGTCGGCCTGGTGCTGCAGGCGCGGTGCCGAGCCGTCGAGCGGCCACACCAGGAACGACGCGGCGTCGGCGGGCACCTTGCCGGCCTGCAGCGCCTGGGTCAGCTCCGGGGGCAGTTCTGTGGGAAGTTCTGCGGTCAGCGCCGGGGAGGGGCCCTGTGCGAAGGCCGGCAGGCAGGCGGCCAGCGCCGTCGCCACCGCCCACCGCCGCATGGCGTGATTCGCCCGGGCACACACAGGTCGGGAGGAGGGCGGGCAGGGTGGGTAGGCGCAGGGCAATCGCATGGCCCGGATCATAGGAGCAGACCGCGCGGCTACACTCGCGCCATGCCCGCCGCCCCTTCCGAAGCTTCCCCCGTGCCCGCCTCGCTTGCTCGCGCTTCAGACCCTGTTTTGTTGGCGCTGGACACCGCCACCGAGCGCCTGCACCTGGCCCTGAGCACCGGGCAGGGCGAGGTCGCCCGCGTGTCGGCGTTGGACCTCCCCGGGGGCGCGCAGGCCTCGGCCCAGCTCCTGCCCGGCCTGTTGCAGCTGCTGGGGCAAGCTGGCCTGACGTGGGCCGACGTGAGCGCCATCGCCTTCGGCGCCGGGCCGGGCGCGTTCACCGGCCTGCGCACGGCCTGCTCGGTCACCCAGGGCCTGGCCATGGGCTTGAACGTGCCCGTCATCCTGGTCGACACCCTGATGGCCGTGGCCGAGGACGCCCGCCAGCAGGCCGCACCCGACGAGCTCACCGATGGCGACGTGCTGTGGGTGCTGCAAGACGCCCGCATGGGCGAGCTGTACGTCGCGGCGTTCACCTGGTCGGCCTCGACGGGCTGGCGCGAGCACGTGGCCGCGGCGCTGTGGCCCCTGGACGAGCCCCGTCGGCGTTGGTCGGACGCGGCCGCAGGCACCGGCCAGGCCATGAGCGCGGCCGATTCGGCGGGCGTGCGAGTCTGTGGCAACGCCTGGCACGCCTGCGCGCCCGCCTTCGAGGGCCTGAGCCGGGTGCGCCCGCTCCACCCGCAGGCCGCGCCCACGGGGCGGGCCCTGGCCACGCTGGCACGCCGGGCCTGGTCGCGCGGCGAATGCGTCGACCCCGCCCTGGCCCTGCCTTGCTACGTGCGCGACAAGGTCGCCCAGACCACGGCCGAACGGCAGGCGCCTTCGGGCATGATGCCGGCCTGATCGCCCTCGTGCGCCCCCTCCGATCCTCCGCCCCTCTCACTCTGTCCTCCTCACCCCGCCCATGCCCGTGACCACGACGCCCTCCCCCTGCCCGGACGCCGATCTGCGTGATCTGCGCGGGGCGCACGGGTTGCAGGGCTGGGTCGTGCGCCCCTTGCAGGACGCCGACATCGCCGCCGTCGTCGACATGGAGCGCGACGCCTGCCTGCACCCCGTGCACGCCTGGACGCCGGAGAACTACCGCTCGTCCTTGCGCGCGGGCTACTGGTGCCGCGTGCTCATCGACCCCGCCTCGGCCCGCGTGGGGGCCGTGTGCGTGGCCATGGATGGCGTCGACGAGGTTCACCTGCTCAACATCGCCGTGGCCCGCGCGCACCAGGGTCGGGGCGTGGCCCGGGCCTTGCTCGCCGAGCTGACCGAGCGCTGTCGTGTCCAGCGCGCCGCGGCCCTCTGGCTGGAGGTGCGGCCCAGCAACGCCCCCGCCCGCGCCCTGTACCAGCGCGAAGGTTTCGTCGACATCGGCGTGCGCCGCAACTACTACCCGGCCGAACAAGGCCGCGAGGACGCGCTGGTCATGCGCCTGAGCATCCCCCTGCCGGAGGCCCGCGATGAGCTGGGGTGAGCGCCAGCTGGCGATGCTGCGCGAGATGGGCGTGCCCCCGTTCTGGCCGGTGGCGCGCCAGGCCGAGCCTGCGCCGGTGCCGGTGCCGGTGCCCGAGAGCGCCGAGCCCGCCAGCGAGCCGCTCCCCGAGCCGCTCCCCGAGCCGGCCACCCCGCCCGCTCGCCCCGTCGCCCGCCCGCCCGACCGACCGACCGAGCGCCCAACCGAGCGCCCAACCGAGCGGGCCCCCGCCATCGAACTCGGCCCCCGCCCCGCTGGCGTCGACGCCCTGGACTGGCCCGAGCTGGAGCAGGCCGTCGCGGGTTGCCAGGCCTGCGGCCTGTGCCAGGGGCGGCGCCAGGCGGTGTTCGGCGTGGGCCACAAGAAGGCGCGCTGGATGATCGTGGGCGAAGCCCCGGGCGAGCAGGAAGACCGCGAAGGCGAGCCCTTCGTCGGGCGCGCCGGCCAGCTGCTCGACCGCATGCTCGCGGCGCTCGACCTCAGCCGCGGCGAGGCGCCCGAGGGCCACCAGGTCTACATCGCCAACGTGCTCAAGTGCCGCCCGCCCGCCAACCGCAACCCGCAGCCGCAGGAGGTCGCGCAGTGCGAGCCCTTCTTGCTGCGTCAGGTCGCGCTGGTCCAGCCGGACCTCATCCTGGCCATGGGCCGGTTCGCCGTGCAGTCCCTGCTCAAGACCAGCGAGCCCATCGGCAAGCTGCGTGGGCGCGTGCACGAGTTGGCCGGCGTCCCCGTCGTCGTCACCTACCACCCGGCTTACCTGCTGCGCAACCCGGCCGACAAGGCCCTGGCCTGGGACGACCTGTGCCTGGCGCGCGAGCTGCAATCGCGGCTTCAGTCCCGCGGCGGGTCGCCCAGGTAGCGCCGGCGGCGGAACCACCACACCAGGCCCACCGCCACGCCGATCATCAGACCGAAGGCGATCCAGAAGCCACCACTGGCGTGGATCAGCGGCATGGCGTCGAAGTTCATGCCGAACAGGCCGGTGATCAGGTTCAGCGGCAGGAAGATGGCCGTCAGCACCGTCAGCGTGCGCATGATGTCGTTGGTGCGGCTGCCTTGCGCCGAGAAGTGGATCTGCACGGCGCTTTCGGCCGAGCTCTCCAGGCGTCGCACATGGGCCAGCACCCGCTCGATGTGCTCGTGCACGTCGCGCGAGCGCACGCGCAGCACCTCGCGCTCCCGCGCGGCCTGCGACTCGGCCGGCACGGGCCACTCGTCGAGCGCATCGATCCACTCCTGCACGGCGCTGCGTTGGTCCTCGCAGGTGTCTTCCAGCATGTGCAGCGTGTTGCGCGCCTCCAGCAGCGCCTGCCAGTGCTTGAACTGGTTGCGGTTGCTCAGCAGCTCCTGCTGCAGGTAGGCGAACTGGCGCGTCAGCAGGCGGCGCAGGTCCAGGTAGCTGTCGACCATGTGGTTGACGATGCGCAGCATCAGGTCGGCCGGGCTGGGCGGCAGGCGCGAGGTGCTGCCCCGTGTTTCGTGAAAGCGCGGTGCGACCGGGTCGGTGGCGCCCCCGATCGGCTCGGGTGGCGCCGTGGCCGAGGCCAGGTCGGCGGGCAGGTCCACCGGCACGGCCGCGGCCAGATCCGGGGCCGCCACGGGCGGCGCTTCGGTGGCGCGCCCCGCGTGCGGGATCATCTGGCTCAGGCGCGCCTCGAAGAAATCGCGCACCGAGCAGTCGGCCGGGTGCACCGTCAGCAGCACGCGGTCGAACACCGCGAAGCCCACCGGGCTGGTGTCGATGGCGGCCAGCGCCTGGCGCGCCGACGACGCCGTGCCGTGCGCCTCATCCAGGAAGAGCCGCTCGGTGCGCTGGCCCGCCGCCAGGCGGCGAAACACCAGGATGTCGTACCACGAGGTGTAGTCGTACTGCGAGGGCAGTTGCGGGTTGAGCAGGTCGGTGACGTGCAGGTCCATCAGGCTGCCGCCGGCCAGGCGCTGCAGGTGCTGCTGGATGTCGGGCTGCTTGACCTCGAAGACCCGTCGGCTGGTCGTGACCCACAGGAAGCCCTGGGCCGGCAGGCTCGCCGGCCACTCGCTGAGCTCGGTGAACTGGTCGTGGATGAGGAAGAGTCGCACGCGGTGACCCGGCTTCAGCCGCGCAGCAAGGTGGCCGCGTCGAGCGCGAAGTAGCTCAGCACGCCATCGGCGCCCGCGCGCTTGAAAGCCAGCAGCGACTCCATCATGGTGGCGTCGTGGTCCAGCCAGCCGTTCTGGGCCGCGGCCTTGATCATGGCGTACTCGCCGCTGACCTGGTAGGCAAACGTCGGCACGCGGAACTCGTCCTTGACGCGGCGCACGATGTCCAGGTACGGCATGCCCGGCTTGACCATGACCATGTCGGCGCCCTCGGCGATGTCCATGCCCACCTCGCGCAGGGCCTCGTCGGAGTTGGCCGGGTCCATCTGGTAGACCTTTTTGTTGGCTTTGCCCAGGTTGCCCGCCGAGCCCACCGCGTCGCGGAAGGGGCCGTAGAAAGCGCTGGCGTACTTGGCGCTGTAGGCCATGATGCGGGTGTGGATGAGGCCTTGCGACTCCAGCGCGGCGCGGATCGCCCCGATGCGCCCGTCCATCATGTCGCTGGGGGCGACGATGTCCACCCCGGCTTCGGCCTGCACCAGGGCCTGGCGGGTCAGCACGCCCACGGTCTCGTCGTTGACGATGTAGCCGCTGTCGTCGAGCAGGCCGTCCTGGCCGTGGCTGGTGAAGGGGTCCAGGGCCACGTCGGTCATGACGCCCAGCTCCGGGAAGCGCTTTTTCAGCTCGCGCACGGTGCGGGGCACCAGGCCTTCGGGGTTGAGGGCCTCCTGGCCGTCCGGGGTCTTGAGGGCCGCGTCGATGACGGGGAAGAGCGCCAGCACCGGCACGCCCAGCTGCACGCAGCGCTCGGCGGCCTCGTACAAGGCGCTGCGCCCCAGCCGCGAGACGCCCGGCATGGAGCCCACGGCTTGCGAGCCGTTGTCCTGATCCAGGATGAAAACGGGGTAGATCAGGTCCGAAGGCGTCAGTTGGTGTTCGCGCACCAGGCGGCGGGAGAAGTCGTCGCGGCGCAGGCGGCGCAGGCGATGCTGGGGAAAATGCAGGGGCAAGGTCATGCTTCGAAGCGGGCTGGGCGCGGGCGTGAAAATGGCGTGAATGATTGCAAAGCTGGCAAAAAAATCACCATTAGCAGGGTCTTTCCGGACAGGGGGCGACACCATGGCGGCCCAACCCCCCTATAATCGTCGGTGAATGATACGCCGCAAGGCCTCATTCCCTGCTTTTCCTCCCTGAGCAGGTGCCTTACCGTGATGACAGCGTTAAGGCTTCACAGCCCCGGCTCGTGCCGGGGCTCTTTTTTGCCCGTTTCTTTTGTTGTGCACGGCAGCAATCGGGAGGCAGAGCATGGCCATAATCACCGCATGAGCGCCAATGCCTACGGCTGGGTCAAGGCCCTGCACATCATCTTCGTGGCGAGCTGGTTCGCCGGTTTGTTCTACCTGCCGCGTCTGTTCGTCAACCTGGCCACCGTGCCGTCCGACAGCCACGCCGAGCGCGAGCGCCTGCTCCTCATGGCGCGCAAACTCTACCGCTTTGCCACGCTGTTGATGATCCCGGCGCTGGCCCTCGGCCTGCTGCTGTGGCTGCATTTCGGCATCGGCAAGGGGCCGGGCCAGATCTGGTTGCACATCAAACTCACGCTCGTGCTGGGCGCCATCGGCTACCACCACGTCTGCCGCCGCCTGCTGCGTGACTTCGAGGCGCTGAAAAACCGGCGCAGCCACCAGTGGTTCCGCGTCTTCAACGAGGGCTCGGTCGTGCTGTTCGCGGCCATCACCTTCCTCGTGGTGCTCAAGCCCGCCGTCGGCTGAGGTCCAGCATGTCGCTGCACCGCAGCTCCGCCTGGCCGCTGTCCTGGGCCGCGGGCTTGCTGATCGCTTACGCCACCCTGCACCCGCTGACGGGCTGGCACTGGCCCGACACCCAGGTCTTCGGCTGGCTGCTGCCCAAGCAGCCCAGCGAGGTCATGGACGACGTCACCGCCAACCTGCTGGGCTACCTGCCCTTCGGGCTGGTGCTTTGCCTGGCCTGGTTGCGCTCTCACCACGGCGCGCCGTCGGCGGCGTTTCGCACCCTGCTCATCGCCTCGGGGCTGTCCTACAGCCTGGAGTTGCTGCAGTTCACCTTGCCGGGGCGGGTGCCATCCCTGTCTGACTGGGTGCTCAACACCCTGGGGGCGGCCTGGGGCGTGCTCGCGGCCATCACCCTGCATGCCTTGGGGGTGGTGGAGGCCTGGCACCGGCTGCGCCAGCGCTGGTTCATCCCGCAGGCCGGGCACGGCCTCGCCCTGCTGAGCCTGTGGCCCGTGGGCCTGTTGTTCCCCCCGCCGCTGCCGCTGGCCGAGGGGCAGGCGCTGCCGCACTTGCGCGTCGTCCTGGTGGACCTCACCCGCGACACGGCCCTGCAGCGCTGGCTCCTGCCCGACGACCCCTTGCAGATGTGGGCCTCCACCCCGCTTTCGCTCGTCAGCGGCCCGTGGGTCGGGGGCGTCGAGGCGCTCACCGTGGCGCTCGGCCTGCTGGCGCCGCTGTGCGTGGCCTGCGCGCTCGCGCGCCCGCGCACCCTGCGCATCGTGCTGCTGACCCTGCTGGTGCTGGCCGGCATCGGCGTGACGGCGCTGTCGTCGGCGCTCAATTTCGGCCCGCGTCACGCCTTCAGCTGGGTGACCCTGCCGGCCTCGGCGGGGCTGCTGCTGGGGGCGGCCTCCGCGTCCTTGCTGGTCAACCTCAGTCGCACCGCCTGCGCGGGCGTGGGCGTGGCCGTGTTGCTGGGCCTGGTGGTGCTGGTGCACCTGGCGCCGCCCGACCCGTACTACGCCCAGACCCTGCAGGCCTGGGAGCACGGTCGCTTCATCCGCTTCCACGGCCTGTCGCGCTGGTTCGGCATCCTGTGGCCCTACGTGGCCCTGGTCTGGCTGGCGACGCGGCTGCTGGTTCGCGAAGGCCCCGCGCCCGCCTCGCCAGGCGCCAACCACTAGAATGACTCGCATGGGTTACTACGAGCGCCACATCTTCTTCTGCCTCAACCAGCGCGTGAACGGCGAGTCCAGCTGCGCCGACCACGGCGCCAAAGCCGGCTTCGACCACTGCAAGGCCCGCGTGGCCGCAGCCGGGCGCAACGGCAAAGGGCAGGTCCGCGTCAACAAGGCCGGCTGCCTCGATCGCTGCGCCGGCGGGCCGGTGGCGGTGGTCTACCCCGAGGGCACCTGGTACACCTTCGTCGACGCCAGCGACATCGACGAAATCGTCGATCGCCACCTGCTGGGCGGCGAGGTGGTCGAGCGCCTGGTGCTGCCCGACGACGTCGGCCGCTGATGCTCGGGCGCCCCGCATCCCTGACCATCGACGGCCCGGCCGGTGAGCTGGAGGTGGTTGTTGAAGACCCCGTTGGCGCCCCGCGTGGCCTGGCCGTCATCGCCCACCCGCACCCGCTCAAGGGCGGCACGATGGACAACAAGGTGGTCCACACCCTGGTGCGCGCCTTCGTGCTGGCTGGCTGGCGAGCCGTGCGTTTCAATTTCCGCGGCGTCGGTCGCTCCGAATCCGCCTGGGACGAAGGCCGCGGCGAGACCGCCGACATGCTCGCGGTGGTGGCGCACCACCTGAGCGACCCCGCCCTGGCCGCCCACCCGCTCGCCCTGGCCGGGTTTTCGTTTGGCGGGCACGTGGCGGCCCAGGCCGCGGCGCGCCTGACGCAGGCCGCGGCCGACCAGCCCGCCGTGCGCGCGCCCGCCACGCTGGTGCTCGTGAGCCCCGCGACCTCGAACTTCGACGTGCCGGCCGTGCCTGCCCACACCCTGGTGGTGCAAGGCGAGCAAGACGACGTCGTGCCCCTGGCCAGCATCCTCGACTGGGCCCGCCCGCAGCAGCTGCCGGTGACGGTGGTGCCCGGGGCCGGCCATTTCTTCCACGGCCAGCTCGGCGTGCTGCGCGAGGTCGTCTCGCGGCACCTGCGCGCCGAGGCCGCCTCCCGCGCGGTGGCGTCGGCGGTTTCTGCCGCGCCCTGACGAGTCGGCGGCGAGCGCCCCGCCTGGTCGAGCGCCCCGCCTTGTGTTTCCCCCTCCTTGACCCCATATTGACGGCATGACTGCTTCCCCCTCCCGTCGCCTCCTGCTGAGCGCGACCTTCTCCTCCCTGGCCGCCCTGAGCGTGGCCTTGCTGCCCGTCTCGGGCGCCCAGGCGCAGGCCGCGGCCTCGCCGGCTTCGCTGTTCGCCGAGCCGACCACGGCCATGCCCCAGCCGCCCGAGGTGGCCGCACGCGCCTTCATCCTGCAAGACCTCTCCAGCCGCCAGACCCTGGCCGGGCGCAACGCCGACCAGCCGGTCGAGCCCGCGTCGCTGACCAAGCTGATGACCGCCTACCTGGTCTTCCAGGCCCTGCAAAGCGGCAAGCTCTCGCTGGCCCAGGAGCTGCCCGTCTCGGAGCGCGCCTGGCGCACCGGCATGACGGGCGCGTCGCGCTCCTTCATCAACGTCAACAGCCGCGTGAAGGTCGATGACCTCATCAAGGGCATGATCGTGCAGAGCGGCAACGACGCCACCGTGGCCCTGGCCGAAGGCGTGGGCGGCACCGTCGAGGTGTTCGTCGAGATGATGAACCGCCAGGCCCAGGCCTTCGGCCTGAAGGCCACGAAGTTCGCCAACCCCGAAGGCCTGACCGCCCCGGGCCACGTGAGCACGGCACGCGAGCTGTCGATCATCGCCACGCGCCTGATCCTGGACTTCCCCAACTCGCTGCCGTACTACTCCATGAAGGACTTCACCTTCAACGGCATCAAGCAGGGCAACCGCAACCTGCTGCTGTTTCGCGACCCGACCGTCGACGGCCTCAAGACCGGCTACACCGACGCCGCCGGTTACTGCCTCATCGCCACCTCGCGTCGCCCGACCTCGGGGGGCGAGCGCCGCTTGCTGAGCGTGGTGGTGGGCACGGCCTCCCCCGAGGCCCGCGCCAACGAGAGCCAGAAGCTGCTCAACTGGGGCCACAGCGCCTTCGACGTCGTCAAGCTCTTCGACGCCAACCAGCCCGTGACCACCGCCCCCGTCTGGAAGGGCCAGGCCAGCACCGCTCGCCTGGGCCGCACCCAGCCCATCGTGGTGGTGGTGCCGCGCGGCCAGGCCGCCGCCGTGAAGACCTCGGTGACGCGCAATGACCCGCTGCTCGCCCCCTTGAGCAAGGGGCAGGCCGTGGGCCGCATTCAGGTGACCCTGTCGGGCCAGCCGTGGCAGTCGCTGCCGCTGCAGTCGCTCGACGAGGTGCCCAGCGCCGGCTGGCTGGGTCGCGCCTGGGACGCGCTGCGCCTGGGCATCCAGTGAGCCACGACCGGAGCCTGCCATGAGTTCGCACCAACCGGTCAACCCGACCATCCCGCCCGAGCGGTCGCTCATCGAGTACCCGAGCCCCTTTCCCATCAAGGTCATGGGCACGCACTCCGAGGCCTTCGTGGCGTCGGTCGTCGCCGTGGTCGTTCAGCACGACCCCGGCTTCGACGCGGACACGATCCAGCGCCGCCCGAGCAGCAGCGGCACCTACCTGGGCCTGACCGTCACGGTCACGGCCACCAGCCGCGAGCAGCTTGACAACATCTACCGCGCCCTGACCAGCCTGCCCCTGGCCAAGTACGTGCTTTGACGCGGGCCTCGCGTTGACGGCGCCGTCACGGCGCCCGCATACAATCTGACCCACTCTGGCCGGCGTGCCCGCCGTTCTGCATGTCGCAGGATGGGCAGGCGCCTCGGCCCTTTGTTCGAGAAGGACCCTGACCGTGTTGATTTCCGAAGCCTACGCCCAAGCCGCGGCCCCCGCCGCCAGCGCCTCCGGTGGCCTGATGAGCATGCTGCCCCTGGTGCTGATGTTCGTCGTCCTGTACTTCGTGATGATCCGCCCGCAGATGAAGCGGCAAAAGGAAACCAAGGCCATGCTCGACGCCCTGTCCAAGGGCGACGAGGTGGTCACGCAAGGCGGCCTGGTCGGCAAGATCAGCAAGCTGGGCGACACCTTCGTCAACGTCGAGGTGGCCAATGGCGTGGAGCTGCAGATCCAGCGCGTCGCCATCATCCAGGTGCTGCCCAAGGGCACCTACAACAAGTAAGCATTCGCCGAGCTGGCGGGGCCGCGCGTCGGCCGCCGCCGCGCACGCGCAGTCGAGGACCGCATGAACCGCTATCCCTGGTGGAAGTACCTGATCATCGCCGTGGCCCTGCTCATCGGCACGGTCTACACCCTGCCCAATTTCTTCGGGGAGGCACCGGCGGTGCAGCTCTCCAGCGGCAAGGCCACGGTCAAGCTGTCGACGGACGACGTCGCCCGCGTCGAGACCGTGCTCAAGGAGGCCGGTCTTCAGGCCGACTTCACCGAGCTGGACGGCACCTCGGTGCGCGCGCGCTTCAAGGACACCGACACGCAGATCAAGGCGCGTGACGCCATCGCCCGCGCCTACAACCCCGATGCGGCCGACCCGCGCTACATCGTGGCGCTCAACCTGGTCTCGCGCTCGCCGCACTGGCTGCGCAGCCTGCACGCCCAGCCCATGTACCTGGGCCTGGACCTGCGCGGCGGCGTGCACTTCCTGATGCAGGTCGACATGAAGGCGGCGCTGACGCAAAAGGCCGAAAGCCTGTCGGGCGACATCCGCACCCTGCTGCGCGACAAGGACATCCGCCACAGCGGCATCCGCCGCGATGACAAGTCCGTCTCCGTGCGCTTTCGCGACGCGGCCGCCCGCACCGCCGCGCGCCCGCTGCTGACCGAGAGCCTGCCCGACCTGGCCTGGGTGGACGGCGCCGACGAATCCGGTGACGTGACCCTGGTGGGCACCCTCAAGCCGACCTCGGAGCGCGCCATCCAGGAGCAGGCACTCAAGCAGAACATCACCACCCTGCACAACCGGATCAACGAACTCGGCGTGGCCGAGCCCGTGATCCAGCAGCAGGGCCTGGACCGCATCGTGGTGCAGCTGCCCGGTGTGCAGGACACGGCCAAGGCCAAGGACATCATCGGCCGCACCGCCACCCTGGAGGTGCGCATGGTCGACGAGAGCACCGAAGCCCAGGCCGCGCTGGCCGGTGGCATGGTGCCGTTCGGCTCCGAGCGTTACCTGGAGCGTGGCGGCGTGCCCGTCATCGTCAAGCGCCAGGTGGTGCTGACCGGCGACAACCTGACCGACGCGCAAACCGGCTTCGACGAGAACCAGGAAGCCGCCGTGCACCTGACGCTGGACGCCCGTGGTGCGCGCATCTTCAAGGACGTCACCCGCGAGAACGTGGGCAAGCGCATGGCCATCATCCTGTTCGAGAAGGGCAAGGGCGAGGTCGTGACGGCGCCGGTCATCCGCGGCGAGATCGGCGGCGGTCGCGTGCAGATCTCCGGGCGCATGAGCACCGAAGAGGCCGCCGACACCGCGCTGCTGCTGCGCGCCGGCAGCCTGGCGGCGCCCATGGAGATCATCGAAGAGCGCACCGTGGGCCCCAGCCTGGGCGCCGAGAACATCACCCAGGGCTTCAACTCCCTGGTGTACGGCTTCGCGGCCGTGGGCCTCTTCATGATGGCCTACTACCTGCTGTTCGGCGTGTTCTCGACCATCGCGTTGTCGGTCAACCTGCTGCTGCTGGTGGCGGTGCTGTCCATGCTGCAGGCCACGCTGACGCTGCCGGGCATCGCGGCCATCGCCTTGACGCTGGGCATGGCCATCGACTCCAACGTGCTGATCAACGAGCGCGTGCGCGAGGAGTTGCGCAGCGGCATCTCGCCGCAGTCGGCCATCCACGCCGGCTACGAGCATGCCTGGTCCACCATCCTGGACTCCAACGTCACGACCTTGATCGCCGGCCTGTCGCTGCTGGCCTTCGGCTCGGGCCCGGTGCGCGGCTTCGCGGTGGTGCACTGCCTGGGCATCCTGACGTCGATGTTCTCGGCGGTGTTCTTCTCGCGCGGCCTGGTCAACCTCTGGTATGGCCGCCAGAAGAAGCTCAAGAGCGTGTCGATCGGCCAGATCTGGAAGCCCCAGGCCTAAGCGCAACAAGCGGAGCACAACACCATGGAATTTTTCCGCATCAAGCGCGACATCCCGTTCATGCGGCACGCGCTGATCTTCAACGTCATCTCGTTCCTGACCTTCGCGGCCGCCGTCTTTTTCCTGATCACCCGCGGCCTGCATTTCTCCATCGAGTTCACCGGTGGCTCGCTCATCGAGGTGCAGTACGCGCAAGCCGCCGACCTGCCCAAGACCCGCCACGCCGTCGAGTCGCTGGGGCTGGGTGAGGTGCAAGTGCAGAACTTCGGCACCTCGCGCGACGTGCTCATTCGCCTGCCCCTGCGCGGCGGCATGAAGCAGACCGAGCTGGTGGGCAAGGTCTTCACCGCGCTGTGCACGGCCGAAGGCGGTCAGGTGGCGCTCCAGTCCACCGACAAGGGCGACCGCCAGGTGTGTCAGGCCGCGGGCGGCGAGCCCCTGAGCCTGCAGCGCTCCGAGTTCGTCGGCCCGCAGGTGGGTGACGAGCTGGCGCGAGACGGCATCCTGGCGCTGGGCGTGACCGTGCTGGGCATCATGATCTACCTGGCCATCCGCTTCGAGTGGAAGTTCGCCGTGGCCGGCATCATCGCCAACCTGCACGACGTGGTCATCATCCTGGGCTTCTTCGCCTTCTTCCAGTGGGAGTTCTCGCTGTCGGTGCTGGCGGCGATCCTGGCGGTGCTGGGCTACTCGGTCAACGAGTCGGTGGTGATCTTCGACCGCATCCGCGAGGCGTTCCGCAAGTTCCGCAAGATGAGCACGTCGGAGGTCATCGACCACGCCATCACCTCGACGACGAGCCGCACCATCATCACCCACGGCTCGACCGAGGCGATGGTGCTGGCCATGCTGCTGTTCGGCGGCCCGACGCTGCACTACTTCGCCCTGGCCCTGACCATCGGCATCGTCTTCGGCATCTACTCTTCGGTGTTCGTGGCCGCGGCCATCGCGATGTGGCTGGGCGTCAAGCGCGAGGACCTGGTCAAGGCCACCAAGAAAGACATCGACCCCAACGACCCCCACGCCGGGGCGGTGGTGTAGAGTCGGCTCAACCGGAACTCACGGGCCGGTCGGTGACACCCTGTTGCGGGTGGGCTGATCGGCCTTTTCCATTCTCATGACCCTGGGCTCTCCTCGCGCGCTGGCCATCGACGCCCGCGTCGCGCACCTGGACGCGCTGACCCGCGGCTCGCGCGGCCTCATCCAGGCCTGCCTGGACGGCGCGCGCCTGCTGGCCGCTCAGGCGGCTGAGCCGGCCTTGTCTTCGCGCCGGCGCGACCTGGCGCTGGACCTGCCACGCGCCATCCGCGCCTGGCACGCCGCCCTCGACACGACGCTGCACCAGGCCTTGTCCGACCTGCGCACCGGCCGCCCCGTGCGCCTGGTGCGAGCCAAGGCGGCCCGCTCGGGTGCGCCCCTGGTCGACATCCCCCTGACGCTGGTGGACGACAGCCAGCTCGACCTGGAGCTGACGGCGTCGCGCCTGGCCCAGGCGGTCTCGGACCTGACCGGCCAGGAGTACACCGACCTCAACGCGCGCCTGCAGTCCATCGCCGCGGCGGTGCACCCGGCCTCGGCGGCGACCGATGTGCTCAGCCCGCACTGGCTGGCCCGCCAGGTGGCCGACGCCTGGGCTGAGGCCGAGCTCTCGCCCGAGCATTGGCAGACCTTGCAGACGGTGCTGCACCAGGAGGTGGCGCAGTGGGTGCAGGAGGGCTACCACCACGCCAACAAGGCCCTGCTGGAGCAGGGGGTGCGCCCGGAGATCGACCTGCGACCCTTCATCCGGCGCGCCCGCGACAACGCCCCCGCGCCGACCCGCCCGGGCGAGCTGGATGCGCCGCGCCCGCCGGGGGGCAGCAACAGCGGCTTGCAGCCCCTGGGGCGCGCCCACGAAGAAACCCGCCTGATGACGCAGACGCCGGCCATGTCGCGCACGGCCTCGCGTTCGCAAGCGGTGCTGGGGCAGCTGAGCGCGCTGGTGTCGCGCCAGGTGTCGGGCTTCCTGGCCACGTCCTCAGGGGGAGGCCAGGGCGGGGGCCCGAGCGGCTCGCCGCCCGCCGTCGCGCCCTCGTCGGTGGTGTCGCCCACGCTGGGCCTGGCCATTCGACAGGTGGGCGAGGCGGTGCGCCGCCGCGCCGAGCCGCAGGGCGGGGTGGCCACCACGCCGGAGGTCGCGCTGCGCGACCTGGAGCGGGACCGCACCACCCTCAAGCAGGCCGCCGCCAGCCCGGCTGAGCGCGCCACCATCGAGGTCGTGGCGCTGCTGTTCCAGTCCATCCTGACGGAAGAGCGCCTGCCGGCGACGGTGCGCGTGTGGTTCGCCCGCCTGCAGATGCCGGTGTTGCGCGTGGCCGTGGGCGAGCCCGATTTCTTCGCCTCCACCAGCCACCCGGCGCGCCGCCTGATCGACCGCATGGGCTCGTGCGTGATGGGCTTCGTCTCCGGGGCGCAGGACAGCGAGGACGCGCTCAACCAGGAGATCAAGCGCATCGTGCAGGTGGTCGAGGCCTACCCGGACACCGGGCGCAAGGTCTTCCAGACCGTGCTGACCGAGTTCGAGCGCTTCCTGGAGACCTACTTCCGCGACGAGCACGCCGCCAGCCGCAAGGGCGTGTCCCTGGCGCAGCAGGTCGAGCAGCGCGAGACCTGGGCCATTCAGTACACGATCGAGCTGCGCAAGATGCTGGAGTCGGTGCCGGTGCACGCCGGGGTGCGCGACTTCCTCTTTCGCGTCTGGGCCGACGTGCTGGCCCACAGCGCCGTGCAGACCGGTCAGGCCAGCGAGGAAACGCGCGCGCTCAAGCACGCCGCGGTGGACCTGATCTGGTCGGCCAGTGCCAAGACCTCGCGCGAGGAGCGCGCCGAGGTGCTGCGCCGCCTGCCGCCGCTCTTGAAGCTGGTGCGCGAGGGCATGATGCGCGCCGGCCTGGCCGCGCCGGCGCAGGACGCGCACATCCAGGCGCTCAACACCGCGCTGGCGGCGGCGTTCTCGGCGCGTTCGGCGCCGCTGTCGTCGGCGCACTTGCTGGAGGTCACGCAGCGCCTGGAGGCGCTCGACGACATCCTGCCGGACCTGGCGAACATCGAGCTCGACGCGGCCACCTTGCGCGACCTGTCCGGCCACGAGTCCGAGGACCTGGAGGTCGTGGCCGAGGGCGGCTCCATGCCCACACCGGCCATGCAGGCCTGGGCGCGCGAGCTGCAGATCGGGGCCTGGTTCCAGCTGGACTACCGGGGCCGCAGCGAGCAGGTTCAGCTGGCCTGGCAGGGCCTGCACAAGCAGCTCAGCCTGTTCGTGACGCCGCAAGGGCGGGGCGTGCTGTTCCAGCTGCATCGCCTGGGCGCCTTCTTGCAAGCCGGCCTGATGCTGCCCGTCGAAGAGGAGTCTTTGACGACGCGCGCCACGCGCCAGGCGCTGGCCAAGCTCGACGCCGACCCGGCTCGCCTGCTGAACTGAGCGCGCGGCGCCCGGCTGGGCTTCGATGGCGCGGGGTGGCGAGAAATACCGCACGAAGCGGCGTTTATTCCTTCCACTTGGCAAAAAAGGCTCTGGCAGCATCTCCGACGTAAGAGTCTCGGAGTCCGGCATGCCGTTTCGTCGTCAGTCACCATCATCAGCTTCCTGGGTCGGCGTGGCCCAGGATGGCGCCGTCGTCGTCGCGGTGGAGGTGACCCATGCCGCCGATCAGCGCCCCGTCGTCAACTGGGTCGGCAAGGTCGACGCGAGCAACCTGACCGCCGGCCTGCGGGCCTTGCAGCGCAGCAGGCGCCTGAACCAGGCTCACCTCGTGGGCCTGGTGCCCGCAGCGGGTTGCCGCCTGGTGTCCATCGCCGCGCCCGACGTGCCGCGCCCGGAGTGGGCCGATGCGCTGCGCTGGTCCTTGCGCGATCAGGTCGACTTCGGGGTCGACGACGCCATCATCGACGTGCTGGAGGTGCCGCAGGCCACCCAGCTGCGTCAGAACAACCCGACGCTGACCGTCGTGGTGCCGCGCGAGCAGCACGCGGCGCTGACCCTGGCCGCCGATGACGCGGGCATGGGCTGGTCGGCCCTGGAGGTCGAGGAGACGGCGCTGCGCAACCTCAGCGCCCTGGTCGAGGAAGAGGGCAAGGCGCACGCGCTGCTGGTCTTCGGCGACAACGGGGGGCTGCTGGTGATCACCTACCAGGGCGAGCTGGTGATGATGCGGCACATCGAGGTGCACGGCGCGGCGATGACCGCGTCCAGCGAGTCGCGCGAGGGCGCCCTCAGCCGCACCTCGCTGGAGGTGCTGCGCACCATCGACACCTTCGAGCGCATGCACAGCCAGGTCAGCCTGCAGGGGCTGTCCGTGGTGCTGCCGGCGGGCAGTGGCGAAGAGGTCATCACCCAGCTGTCGGAGTTGATTTACGTGCCCGTGCAGGCCTTCGTGCTGTCGCAGTGGGTGGACGTGTCGGTGGTGGAGGGCGTGGTCGACTGGGGCGCGCGCTCGCCGAGCCTGCCCGAGCTGTGCGCGCTGGGCGCGGCCTTGCGTCCGCTGTCTCAGGCGCGCGGGCGCCAGCAACTCAAGCTGGTCGACGACCCGGGTGCCGATGAGCAGTCGGGCGCATGGGGGGCGGTGATGGGCCTGCGCCTGGCGGGGCTGGCCGCCGCCATCGGCCTGCTGGCCGGAGGCGCCTTGACGATCATGGCTTCGCAGGCCAGTGGGCGGGTGCAGCAAGTCGAGGCCGAGCTGGCCAATTTGCAGCGCCTGGCCACGGCCCCGGAGGCCAGCAACGTCACGCGTGAGCTCGATGAGTTGCGTCGCCGCGAGGTCATGCAGACCCAGTTGCGCGAGGTGCTGCAGGGGCGCATGTCGTCGGCGTCGATGGGGTACTCGGACTTCCTGGTGGCCTTGGGGCGCCAGAGCCAGTCGGGTCTGTGGATCACGAACCTGAAGGTGCGCGGCGATGGCCGCGACGTCGAGCTGACGGGGCGCATGACCAACCCGGCGGCGCTGCCACAGTACCTGCGCCGCCTGGAGCAGGAAGACCGTTTCAAGGGGCGGCGTTTCGCCCAGATCGAGATGCGTGACATCGGCGAGGGCGACAAGGTCCCGGTCGGCGTCACCGAATTCACCCTGCGGGGTCGCGACGCCGTGGACCGCCTCAGCAAGAAAGGGGCGCCATGAAGGGGCTCGACTTCAACCTGCCCAAGGCCAAGCTGTCCTTGCCGGGCCTGGACCGCTGGTTGCCCGAGGTGCAGATGCGCTGGCGGCAGGGGCGTCGCCAGTTCGACGCTCGCCTGCCCAATGAGCGGCGCTTGCTGATCATCGCCGTGCTGGCGCTGATCTGGTTCGTCTTCGACACCTTCATGATCACGCCGGCCTTCGAGCAGCTCAAGGCCGCACGCAGCCGCGAGCAGCAGGCGGTGACCGGCCGCGATGCGCTGCAAAACGAGATCAACCGCAAGCGCATCGAGCTGGCCAACCGCTTGCTGGCCGCAGAGAAAGAGCGCGAGCTGGTGCGCAAGCGCCTGGCCGATGGCGAGCAGGAGCTGGCCAAGCAGCAGTCCATGATGGCGCCGGCGCGCGAGATGCAGGCCCTGCTGGAGGGCCTGTTGGTGCAGAACGGTCAGCTCAAGCTCAAGGCCATGCGCACCTTGCCGCCCACCGAGGTGAAGTTCCAGCCGCCCGCCGGCATGGAGAACGCCACGCCGGTGCTGTTCAGCCACGGCCTGGAGGTCAGCGTCGCTGGCGGCTACCTGGACCTGGTGGGTTGGCTGCGCAGCGTCGAGCAGCTGCCGCGTCGCCTGTTGTGGGACGGCATGACGCTGAGCGCCAACGAAGACGCCCAACTCGTTCTCACGCTCGAGGTGCACACCTTCAGCCCCGATCGCGACACGCTGGAGATCGCCCCATGAGCCCGCCCTTCCCGATTCGTCGTTTGAGTGGCCGAGCCGCGCTGTGGGTGCTGCTGGCTGTTCACGTCGGGCCCCTTGCCCACGCCGCTTCGTTGCAGGGCCTGAGCGACCCGACCCGACCGCCACCGGGGGTGGCCCGCTCTGACAAGGCCGCCGCCGCCAACCCGGGGCGCGCCGAGGGGGCGCCGGGTGCGGCCCTGGCTGCGTCGGGCGCGGCGTCGTCGGCGTCGCAGGCCGCCGCGCCCAAACCCCAGCCCTTGCGCCTGCAGGCCATTCGGTTTGACGAGCGCAACGGGCGCAGCGTGGCCCTGGTCAACGACGTCTTGCTGGAGCCCGGAGCCCGGCTCCGGGAGGGCGGCTGGCAGCTGGTGGCCATCGGCCGCCACGACGTGGTGTTTCAAGGCCCCCGTGGCCGCGTGCGACTGAGCCTGCTGGGCGACAGCCAGATTGACAAGACCCCGACGGTGGCCGTGCCCCAGCGAGGACGAAAGGAATGAACATGATCCGAACCCGCATCGCGGCGGCGCTGGCTTGCAGCCTGGCCTTCTCGCCGATCCTGGCTTCTGCCACCGAGTCCCTGACGTCCGCCGAGACCGGCCGCATGACCGGCCGCATGAGCACCACCCTGGGTGCCTTGCCCTCGGCGCGCCTGCTGGCGGCGGCGGTGCCCCCGGCCGCACCGGCTGCCCTGGTCGCCCCGATCGCAGCGCCCATTGCGGCGCCCATCGCGGCCCCCGCCCCCCGCAGCGCGGAGGCGCGCTTCGACCTGTCGGTCAACAACGCGCCGGCCGCCCAGGTGTTCTTGCAGTTGGGCGTGAACACGGCCTACAACATCCTGGTTTCGCCCGATCTGGCGGGCACGGTCACGCTGTCGCTCAAGCAGACCACGGTGCCGGAGGCGCTGGAGACGCTGCGCGAGTTGCATGGCTATGACTTCCGCATGGCCTCGGGCAACCGCGTGTTCGTCTACCCCAACACCGTGCAGACCCGGCTCTACAAGATCAACTACCTGCCCGGTCGCCGCGTGGGGGCCTCCGACCTGCGCGTGAGCTCCAGCTCCATCGCCCAGCCGGGCTCCAGCGGCGGGGGCGCGGCCAGCACGGGCTCCACCGGCTCGGGCGGCTCGGGCACCCGCGGCCAGGACACGTCGTCCGTGCGCATGACCTCCGACACCGACTTCTGGCGCGAGGTCAACGACGCGCTGCAGAACATGGTGGGCAAGGAGCCCGGGCGCGCCGTCACGCTCAACCCCGGTGCGGGCGTGATCGTGGTGCGTGCCACCCCGGCCGAGCTGCGCCAGGTGGCCGACTACCTGCGCGCCATCCAGCTCACCATCGAGCGCCAGGTCATGCTGGAGGCCAAGATCGTCGAGGTGGGCCTGAGCAAGGGCTCGGAGACGGGCGTGAACTGGACGGCGTTTCGCGGCATCAACAGCGGCAACGTCAAGTCCGGCGCCATCGGCATGGCCCCGGGCGTGAGCCTGACCAACACGGGCTCGCTCAAGGACAACAACATCACCGTCAACGCCGGTGTCTCGGCCGTGACGGAAAAGCTCGGCAAGGGCTTCTACGGCCTGGCCTTCCAGTCGGCCAACTTCGCCGCGCTGCTGTCCTTCCTCGAAACCCAGGGCGACGTGAAGGTGCTCTCCAGCCCGCGCATCGCCACGCTCAACAACCAGAAGGCCGTCCTCAAGGTGGGCAGCGACGAGCTGTTCGTCACCGGCATCACGACCACGCAGACCAGCACCGGCAGCAGCACCACCAGCTCGCCGACGCTGACGCTGCAGCCCTTCTTCAGTGGCATCTCGCTGGACGTGACGCCTCAGATCGACGAGAACGGCACGGTGATGTTGCATGTGCACCCGGCCATCAGCCAGGTCGCGGAGAAGGAGAAGGTCATCGACCTGGGTGAGCTGGGCTCCTACCGCCTGCCCCTGGCGTCGAGCTCGATCAACGAGACCGACAGCATCGTGCGCGTGCAGGACGGCCAGATCGTGGCCATCGGCGGCCTCATGCGCCAGAGCAACAACGCCGACCGCAGCGGCGTGCCGGGCCTGAGCGCCGTGCCGGGCGTGGGCGGCCTGTTCCGCTACCAGTCCACCAGCGAGACCAAGCAGGAGCTGATCATCCTCATCAAGCCGACCGTGATCGGCGAGGATGGCCAGGGCTGGCCCTCGGTCGAGCTGGGCGCGGCCAAGTTCAACGGCGCCCCCTGAGCCCAGAGCCGGAGTCAAACCATGTCACGCCCTCAGCGCTTCCGTCTGGGTGACCTGCTGGTCCAGGACAACCTGATCTCCAACGAACAGCTGGAGCAGGCCCTGGGCGAGCAGCGCAGCAGCGGGCGCAAGCTCGGCCAGGTGCTGGTCGACCACGACTGGATCACCGAGGCGCAGATCGCCAAGGCGGTGGCCCGCCAGCTGCGCTCGCCCTTCATCGACCTGGCGCACTTCCCGCTGCGCCCGGAGCTGGCCCAGCAGCTGCCCGAGGGCCACGCGCGGCGCCTGCGCGCCATCGTGCTCGACGACCCGCCCAACGGCCTGATGGTGGGCATGGCCGACCCGACGGACATCTACGCCTACGACGAGATCGGCCGCCTGCTCAAGCGCAACATCGAGCTGGCCGTCATCACCGAGACCCACCTGCAGGTGGCGCTGGACCGCGTCTACAGCAGCAAGCAGGAGATCGAGGGCCTGGCGCGCGAGCTGACCTCGGAGCTCGCCAGCCTGGAGACCGACCTGGGCGACCTGCTGGGCATGGACTCCACCAGCAACGAAGACGCGCCAGTGGTGCGCCTGCTGTACTCGGTGTTCGAGCAGGCGCTGCGCCTGCGCGCCTCCGACATCCACATCGAGCCGCAGGACAAGCAACTGCGCATCCGCTTTCGCATCGACGGCGTGCTGCACGTGCAGACCGAAGCCGATGCCAAGATCGCCTCGGCCGTGGCGCTGCGCTTGAAGCTGATGTCCGGGCTGGACATCTCGGAGAAGCGCCTGCCGCAAGACGGCCGCTTCGCCGTGCGCCTCAAGGATGGCACGGTGGACGTGCGGATCTCGACGCTGCCGTCGCAGCACGGCGAGTCGGTGGTCATGCGTTTGCTCAGCCAGAGCTCGGGCATGCTGGACCTCGACAAGCTGCGCCTGCCCGGGCCGATGCGCGCGGCCTTCTACCGCGCCATCGACAAGCCCAGCGGGCTGATCCTGGTGACCGGCCCGACCGGCTCCGGCAAGACCACCACGCTGTACGGCGCGCTCAACGTGCTCAACAGCACCGAGCGCAAGATCATCACCGTGGAAGACCCGGTGGAGTACCGCCTGCCCGGCCTCAACCAGGTGCAGGTGATGGACAAGATCGACCTGACCTTCGAGCGCGTGCTGCGCTCGGCGCTGCGCCAGGACCCCGACGTCATCCTGGTGGGCGAAATGCGCGACCGCCAGACCGCCGAGATCGGCATGCGCGCGGCGATGACGGGCCACCTGGTGCTGTCGACGCTGCACACCAACGACGCCATCTCCACGCCGGCGCGCCTCATCGACATGGGCGTGCCCGCCTGGATGGTCTCGATGTCGCTGCAACTGGTGGTGGCTCAGCGCCTGGTGCGCACCATCTGCCCGGCGTGCTCGGCCCCGCACACCCCCGAGGACCACGAGGTGGCGATGCTGCACCGGCTGGCCGGGCCCGACGCCGACTTGAGCCGCCTGCGCAAAGGCAAGGGCTGCCCCGACTGCGGCCAGACGGGCTTTCGCGGGCGCACCGGTGTCTACGAGTTCCTGGAGATGACGCTGCCTTTGATCGACGCCATCGCCCACCCGCAGCCCGGTTTGTTCACGCAAAAGGCCCGCGAGCAGATGGCCGGCCAGACGCTGCGCCGCGACGCCGTGCGCCTGGTGATGGAGGGGCTGACCACGGTCGACGAGGCCATGCGCGTGAGCGCCGAGATCGAGGAGTGAGCCCCGCATGAGCCGCTTTCACTACACCGCACGCGGCCCCCATGGCCCCATCCAGGGCACGCAGGAGGCCGCCACCGCCGCCGCCGTGGCCGAGGAGCTGCTGGCCAAGGGCTGGGTGCCGCTGACCATCAAGCCCGACGCGGCCAGCGCCGCCAAGGCCATCTCCGCTCCTTTGCAGGCGCCGAGCTGGATGGCCCCGAAGGTGCAGGACCAGGACGTGATGCTGTTCAGCAAGCAGCTCTACACCCTCATCAAGGCCGGCGTGCCGCTGCTGCGCGCCCTCAACGGGCTGCAGGAAACCGCGGTCAACCCGACGTTCAAGAACGTGGTGGCCGAGCTGCGGCGCAGCCTGGAGTCGGGCGTGGACCTGTCGGCGGCCATGGCCCAGCACCCCAAGGTGTTCGACAACTTCTACGTCTCCATGGTGCGCGTGGGCGAGGCCTCCGGCCGGCTCGAAGAGGTCTTCAAGCGCCTGGCCGAGCACTTGCAGTTCGAAAGCGGCATGCGCCAGCAGGTCAAGTCGGCCATGCGCTACCCCAGCTTCGTGGTCATGGCCATGGGCGGCGCCATCGGGGTCATCAACGTCATGGTCATCCCCTCGTTTGCCGGCGTCTTCAAGAGCATGGGCGCCGAGTTGCCCATGACCACCAAGATCCTGGTGGCCTCGTCGGACTTCACGGTCAACAACGGCGGGCTGCTGGCGGTCGGCAGCGTGGCGGCCTTCTTCGCCTGGCGTCACTGGCGCCAGTCTCCCGAGGGGCGCGCCATCTGGGACCGCTGGGTGCTGCGCTTTCCGCTGGTGGGCCCCATCGTGGTCAAGGCGGCGCTGTCGCGCTTCGCGCGGGCGTTTTCCTTGTCCTTGCGCAGCGGCGTGCCCATGGAGCGCGCCCTCACGGGCGTGGCCCAGACCGCCGACAACGCCCACCTCAGCGCCAGCATCGAGGCGATGAAGGACCGGGTCATGCGCGGTGAGGCCCTGGCTTCGGCCGCGGCCAGCACCGGGGTGTTCACGCCGATGGCGCTGCAGATGATCGCCATCGGGGAGGAGACCGGCATGCTCGACGACCTGCTCGACGAGGTCGGCGAGATGTACAGCAACGAGGTGCAGTACTCGCTCAAGACGCTGTCGCAGCAGATCGAGCCCATCCTGATCATCTTCATGGGTGCGCTCGTGCTGGTGCTGGCGCTGGGTGTGTTTCTTCCGATGTGGAATTTGGGGCAAGTCACCCTCAAGCATTGAGGCAAGTTGCCGAAAGAGCACGGGAACGTGCGTGTTTAAGCCGGTACGCAGGGTCCGGTTCACTTTTGCAGAAAAGAGGTCGCCATGAAATCAGTTCGCCATCCTTCCGCCCGTCTTCAGACCGGCTTCACCATGATCGAGTTGATCGTGGTCATCGTCATCCTGGGCATCCTGGCGGCCACCGCCTTGCCCAAGTTCATCGACCTGCGCACCGAGGCGGTCGACTCCACCGTCAACGGCGTGGCCGGCAACCTGGCCAGCGCCATGTCGGTCAACTACGCGGGCTGCTCGGCCGTGGGGCATGCGCCATCCGCGGCCAAGTGCACCAAGATCAACGAGTGCAAGTTCGCTGGCGCGCTGCTGCAGGGCGTGACGCCCGACGCCACCAGCGGCGCCTTCACCATCGGCAACACGGCCTTCACCGTGGCGCCCAAGACGGCAGGCGTCGACATCACGGCCAACGGCACCACCGCCACCTGCACGCTGACCGGCGTGAACGGCTCCACCACCCGCACGGCCGACTTCCAGGGCATCGGCGGGGGCAACTGAGCCTGACCCCTTGCACCCTGCTGCGTGAATGGGGACCGGGCCGCCAACGGGAGAGATCCCTTGGCGGCCAAGTTGTTTTCGAGGCCCGCTTCCCCTTGTGTGCGAACGCAGCACAAAGGCCCGTGAAATGGTGCGCGATGGCGGGCCACTTTGTCGGGTTTGGGTAACCCTAATTGGCTATACCCTCGCACAATCAGCCTGTCGCAAATTGTATCGAGGGGGGTCGTCGCATGCGTTCGCTCAAGGGGTTCAGCCTTCGCCAGGCCGCCGCGGCTTTTCTGCTGGCGCTGTGCGTCTTGCCCGCCTGGGCGGGGCTGTCGGTCTACACCAACTGGAGCACGCTCCCCCCGGTGTCGGCGGCCAACCAGCGCCACGTCGACTTCGGGCCCAACACGCTGGAAGGCGAGGGCGCCCGCCTCAGCTACACCACCTCCATCGGCGACTGCAACCGCTACTACCTGATCTTCGTGGGTTGGGTGTGCTCGCTGGGCTCCGACACCGGCAGCGTGACGCAGTCGGCCACGTCGTCGCTGCTGGGCTTCACGGGCAACGCCTTGTCCGTGTACTCGGGGCTCAACAACAACAGCACCTCGATCACGGTCACCTTCGCGAACCCGACGCCATACGTGGGCTTCTTGTGGGGCGCGCAGTTCAGCGCCGAAAACACCATGCTCATCAACCTCACGCTGGCCGACAACAGCGTGGTGACGTTGAAGAACTGCCGAGACAAGTACAACGCGCAGTGCGTGGGCGCCTACGTTTCCCAGAACTGGCTCAACGACGTCTACAACTTTCTGTTGGGCTGGCTGCTCGGTGACGCCATCCAGTACTACCCGCTGTACGTGAAGTACGAGCCCAGCAACGGCGTCAAGATCAAGAAGGTCGAGTTCCAGACCTACGACTGCCGCAACTGCGGTTTCCTCTCCAGCGACACCGTTCAGTCGTTCAAGGTCGACTACCTCACTTACGTGGACGCCGCGGTCGCCCCCCATCACCTGCGCGTGACCGCGCCGGCGAGTTCGACGGCGGTCGGCTCCGACTTCACCTACACGGTCACGGCCTGCGGCAACGCGGACTGCAGCCTGCCTTGGACCTCGGGCGTGACCGGCACGCTGAGCTTCACCGGTGCCTCGCCCAGCGTGGCCACCCAGGCCTTCAGCATCCCGGCGGGCCCCGCCAACTCGGCCACGGTGACCCTGCGCTACAACGGCGCCGGCACCGGCACGGTGGGCATGACCGCCCACTCGCCCACCCCGAGCAACACGCCCAAGGTGTTTTGCGGCATGGGGGTGCCGGCCACCAGCACGGGCAGCTGCGCCGTCAACCTGGTGACGCCGCCGCACCACATGGAGGTGACCACCTCCAGCGCCACGGGCCTGAGTTGCAACCCGGTGACCTACACCATCAAGGCCTGTGCCGACCCGGGCTGCAGCACCCGCATCACCAACGGGGTGTCGGGCACCCTGGTGCTCAGCGGGGCCACGCCGGTCAGCAGCTTCGGCTTCACCACGAACGGCGCCGGGGAGGCCTCCGTCACGGCCTACGCCACCACCCCCGCGGAGGTGACGGCCAGCCTCACCGGCCTGTCGCAGGCCCCCACGAACAACCCCCCGGTGTTTTGCGGCATGGGCACGCCCGCCGGCAGCGGCAAGAGCTGCGTCTACACCACCCAGTCCTCGGCCCTGAGCTTCGACGTGCCCAACCACGCCGCGGGCGAGGTCCAGAGCGTCTCGGTCTACGCCATCAAGACCGGCGAGGTCGCCACCCGCTGCGTCTCTGCCTTCGCCAACGTCAACAAGACCGTGCGATTCACCTGCGCCTACGGCAACCCCAACGCCGGCAGCGTGCCGGTGCTCGTCAACGGCGCCGGCTTGAATGCAACGGGCAGCGCGGCGCTGGCGTGCGACGGCACGGGCCAGTCCTTGAGCCTGGCGTTCGACGCCAATGGGCGCGCCCAGGTCGACGTCAGCTACGCCGACGCGGGGCAGCTCACGGTGGCGGCCACCCACAGCGGCTCGGGCGCCGACTCGGGCCTGTCCCTCACGGGCAGCGACACCTTCGTGGCCGTGCCCCACAACCTCGAGATCACGACCTCGGGACCCTACGTGGCGGGCAGCGACTTCACGGCCACGGTGCGGGCGCGCAACGCCGGCGGTGGCTTGATGAGCAACTTCGGCAACGAGTCGCCCAAGGTCGTGCTCACCTTGAGCAAGACGGGCCAGTCGCCCACGGGCGGCGCGGCCAAGGCCGGCACCTTCTCCGGCAGCCTGGGGCCGGTCAACGCCGGGGTGGCCACCTCCAGCGCCATGCGCTGGTCGGAGGTGGGGGCGCCCGATCTGAGCGCCACGGTCAACGACACCTCGATCTACGGCACCAGCGGCGTGAGCGTGAGCGGCACGACCTCGGGCGTCGGGCCCTTCGTGCCGGCGCGCTTCGACGTCGGCGTGACCCAGGCCTGCGCGGCCACCGGCAAGTCCGCCTTCACCTACAGCGGCCAGCCCTTCAAGGTGAAGGTGACGGCGCGCAACGCCCAGGGCGAGGTCACCGAAAACCACGATGGCACCGGCACGATGTCGGCCAGCTTCGCCAAGGCCGCGACCCTGAGCGCCGTCACCAACGCGGGCACTGGCAGCCTGAGCCAGACCGCGGTGGCCGCCTCCAGCTTCGTGCGCGGCGAGGCCGTGCTCACCACCCCGAGCTTCACCTTCTCCAGCCGCGCCACCTCGCCCACGCTGGTCAGCCTGCGCGCCACCGAGGTCGCGCCGGGCAGCGTCAGCTCCAGCGGGGGCACCGAGGGCTCGGTGGCCCTGCGCAGCGGGCGCCTGAGGCTCTCCAACGCCTTTGGCTCCGGGCAGACCCCCTTGAGCGTGCCGTTGCAGCTGCACTACTGGAGCGGGCGCACCTGGGTGCTCAACACCGACGACAGCTGCACCAGCGTGCCCGCCAGCGCCGTGGTGCTGGCGCGCTACCAGGACCACAAGGGCGCCGAGTCCTCGCCCTGGGGCGGCATCACGGCCTCGGGCTTCGCGGCGGTCAGCGGGCAGGGCGGCATCCTGCTGTCGGCCCCCACGGGCGGGGCCACGGGCACCATCGACCTGGCCGTCAACCTGGGCGACTCCACCACCGACGCCTCCTGCCTGTCGGCCCACCCCGCCAGCACCGGCGCCCAGCGCAGCTGGTTGCGAGGCCAGCACGGCGCGTGCAGCGGCACGGGGGACTTCGACCCCTCCGCGCGCGCCACCATCGGGGTGTTCGCGCCGGAGTCCCGCAAGGTCATGCACGCCGTCGACCTGTTCTGACGCGGCCGCGCCCAGATCGCTCGATCTGGGCCCGAATCCCGGCACAACAACGGTGCACCCCGCCGGGCGCGGCTGTGCATAATTCCCGCACGGGGGCTTCCCCCCGCCACGTCGCCAACCCGCCATGAACCAGCCCCGTCCCAAGCGCGCCCCCTGCCAGCCGTGCCAGCCGTGCCAGCGGCCCCAGCGCGGCTTCACCATGGCCGAGATGGTCGTGGTGCTGGCCATCGGCGGCATCCTGTCGGCCTTCGTCTTCCCCAAGCTGACGGCCATGATCGGCATCCGCGACGACGCCTGGCGCGACAACCTGGTCAGCGCCATGCGCCTGGCCCACAAGACCGCGGTCAGCCACCGACGCCTGGTGTGCGTCACCGTCACCAACACGACGGTGGCCATGCGCATCGCCACGGCCAACCCGAGCGCCACCTGCAACGCCGCCTTGCCCGGGCCCGATGGCAGCGCCAACTTCGCCGTCTCCGCCAACGCGCAGGCCACCACCGGCCTGTCGCCTGCGGGCACCCCGGCGGGCACCCTCTACTTCCAGCCCGACGGCCGCGTGACCACCGATGGCGCCGGCGCCTCGGCCGCCGACCGAACCCTCACGCCCATCTCCGCGGCCGCCATCACGATCAGGGGGGAGACCGGCCATGTCGAATGAGCGACGCCGCTCGCGCGGCTTCACCCTGATGGAGGTCATCATGGCCATCGTCATCATCGGCGTGGGCCTGGCGGGGGTGCTCTCGGTGTTCCAGGCCAGCGTGCGCAACAGCAGCGACCCGGTGGCCCGCAAGCAGCTCATGGCCGTGGCCGAGGAGATGCTCGAAGAAATCGCCTTGCGGCCCTACAGCGGGGCCTCCAAACAAACCAGCGCGGCTTGCGAGCGCGCCACCTTCGACGACGTCAGCGACTACGACGCCTACCCGACCAACGGCCGCGTCTGCGACATCGAGGGCACGGCGGTGCAAGGCCTGGAGGCCTACACCCTGGCGGTGGCCGTCACCGAAGGCACCTGGGTGGGCGTGCCGGCCAAGACCGTGGTCGTGACCGTCACGCGGGGCACCGACTCCGTCACGCTCACCACCTGGCGCACCCCTTACGCCGAACCGTGACCATGCCCACCCTGCCACGCCACCTGCCTTCGCCCCGCTCGCGCGGCTTCACCATGATCGAGCTGGTCGTGGTGATGGTGCTCATCACCATCATCGGCGCCTCGGTGGCCGTGTTCGTGCGCCCCGCCATCGTGGCCTACACCGACACGCGCGACCGCTCCGCCCTCAGCGACATGGGCGACACGGCCCTGCGCCGCATGGTGCGCGACATCCGCCAGGCCGTGCCCAACTCCCTGCGCACGCCCGCGATCACGTGCTTCGAGCTGACGCCCACCATCGCCGGGGGGCGCTACCGCATGGGCCCCAACGCGGCCAACAACGCCGCCTTCGTCGACACCTCCCAGCCCACCACCAGCTTCGATGTGCTCTCCACGCTGTCGCGCACCCCGGCCGTGGGCGACTTCGTCGTCATCAACAACCAGAACGGCAACGACGTGCACGTGGGCAGCAACCGCTCGGCCATCACGGCGGTGGCCACGCCCACCAGCGACCAGGGCACGCTGCGCCTGAGCATCGGCTCCCTGCAGGTCTCGCCGGGCTACAGCGGCGGGCGCTTCCAGGTCGTCTCCAGCGCGGAGCAGTCGGTGTTCTACGTGTGCGACAACCCCGGCCTCAGCGCCGATGGCGCCACCGGCACCGGCACGCTCTATCGCATCAAAGGCGACTTCAGCGCGGCCTACCCGACGGCCTGCCCGGCCACCACCGGCGGGGCCGTCCTGGCCACACAGGTCAGCCGCTGCCGTTTCATCTACGACCCCAACAAAGGCGCCACGCAGCAAAGCGGCTTCGTCTACCTGGAGCTGGCCCTCACGCGCAACCGCGAGACGGCCAGCCTTTCGCACGGCGCCCACGTGGTGAACGTCCCATGAGTCCCATGAGTCCCATGAAACCCATGCGTCCCCGGGCCGAAGGCTTCGGCGTGGTGGCGGCCTTGCTGGTGCTGGTCGTGCTCAGCGTGCTGGGGGGCGCCATCGCTCGCATGAGCTGGACCCAGCAGGTCAGCTCCGCACAAGACATCGACGCCGCCCGCGCGCAACGCGCCGCCAACTCCGGCGCCGAGTGGGGCCTCTACCAGGCCCTGAGGGGCGGCTGGACCACCTGCAACAACACCAGCCAGACGCTGGACCTGCGCACCGAACTGGGCGTGTGGGTGACGGTCAGCTGCAACTCAGCGCTGTACGTCGAGGGTGAAAACGGCTCGAATGACGAGCTGCCCGTCTACACCAACAAGAACGTGCGCGTTTTCGTCATCGACGCCGTGGCCTGCAACGGCACCGCGACCTGCCCGGACAACAGCCGCGTCACCTCCGTGGGCTACGTCGAGCGGCGCCGACAGGTGCAGGCCACCGATCAGTGAGCGCTGGGGGTCACGGCCCCGGCGGGGTCGGTGTGGTGCGTTTGTGAGTGCGTTTGTGAGTGCGCCAGCAACAGCGCCTCGAAGTCCGCCTCCCGCATCGGCTTGCCCAGGTGGTAGCCCTGGGCCTCGTCGCAGCCGTGGTTGCGCAGGAACTCGGCTTGCTCCTCGGTCTCCACGCCCTCGGCCACGATGCCCACGTCCAGTCGGTGTCCCATGGCGATGAGCGCGCCCACCAGGCGGCTGTCTCCACTGCTTTGCGGCACGGCCGACAGGAAACTGCGGTCGAGCTTGAAGCGGTCCACCGGCAGCTCGCGCAGGTAGGCGAACGAGGAGTAGCCCACGCCGAAGTCGTCGATGGCGATGCCCACGCCCAGCGTGCGAAGCTCCGTCAGCACGTCGGCGGCGCGCAGCGATTCGCGCACCACCACGCTCTCGGTGATCTCCAGCTCCAGCGCCGTGGCCGGCAGACCGGTGTCGTGCAGCGCGCGCGAAACGGTCTCGATCAGGTCGGGCTGGTCCAGCTGCAGCGCCGACAGGTTCACCGCGATGCGCAGGGGCCAGCCGCTTTGCTCGCGCCAGCGTTGCGCGGTCAGGCAGGCCTGGCGCAGCACCCACTCGCCCATGGGCACGATCAGGCCCGTTTCCTCGGCCAGTGGGATGAAGTCGGACGGGGGCACCAGGCGCTCGCCATGCTGCCACCTCAGCAGCGCCTCGGCGCCCGTGATGCGGCCGCTGCGGCAATCGAACTGAGGCTGGTAGTGCAGGCGCAGCTCGTTGCGCTCCAGCGCCTTGTAGAGGTCGTTTTCCAGCACCAGCGTCTCGGCCGTGGGCGAGTCCATCTGCTCGCTGTAGACCTGCACGCGGTTGCGCCCGCGGTGCTTGGCCTGGTACATGGCCAGGTCGGCGTGGCGCATCAGGGTGATCGCATCCGTGCCGTGCTCGGGGTAGAGCGCCAGCCCGATGCTGGGCGTCACGCGCAGCTCGTGCGGGCCGATGCGCAGTGGCTCGGTGAACGCCGCCAGCAGCTTGTGCGCCACCCGCTCGCCATCGTCGGGCTCCGCGATGTGGGGCAGCATCACCACGAACTCATCGCCACCCAGGCGCGCGACCACGTCCGAGCTGCGCGTGGCCTCCCGCAGCCGCCGCGCCACCTCGATGAGCACGCTGTCGCCGATGTGGTGGCCCAGGCTGTCGTTGATCTTCTTGAAGCGGTCGAGGTCCAGGAACATCATCGCCATGCGCCGGCCCTCGCGTTCGGCGGCGCTCAGGCTCAGGCGCAACTGCTCTTGCAGCATGTTGCGGTTGGGCAGCGCGGTCAGCGCGTCGTGCAGCGCCATGTGCTGAACCTGGTCCTCCGCTTCGCGCCGCGAGGTCACGTCGTAGGCCATGGCCAGGTAGCCCGTCAGCGAGCTGAACTCCTGGCTGAGCTCGGTCACCAGCAGCTCGGCCACCAGGTGCGAGCCGTCCTTGCGCTGCAGCGTCCACTCGCTGGGCAGGTGGGCCGCGGTGCGCGCCAGGTGCGACAGCACCGACCCGGGGTCGACCTCGCGGCCCAGTCGCATCGACAACAGGTGTGCCCGCTCGCTGAGCTGCTCGGCGTCGAAGAAATGCTGCGCCGAGCAGCGCCCCACCAGCTCATTGGCCTTGTAGCCCAGCAGGCGCTCGCCCGCCGGGTTCACGGTCTGGATCACACCCTGCAGGTTGAGCACGAAGATGGCGTAAGGCGCGCTGTGCACGATCACGCGGCGCATCTCGTCGACCTCGTTGAGCTGGCGGTGCGCCTCCAGCACGGCCCGCTCCGCGGCTTGCTGCGCACTCAGGTCCCGCACGATGCCGATGTACTGCCGGATGCCATCGTGCTCCATGCTGCTGATGGCCAGGTCCAGCGGGAAGTGCTGCCCGCCCGCGCGCAAGCCTTCGGTGTGGCGCCCCAGGCCGTCCATGCCCACGCGCTGCACCTTCAGGAAGGACTCCACCCGCTTGCCGGCCTCCAGCTTGCCGGCCGCCGGCAGCAGCATGCTCAGGTGCTGACCCAGCATGGCCGACTCGTTGTGGCCGAAGATGCGGCAGACCGCCTGGTTGACGCTCAGGATGCGCCCCGAGGGGGCCACGCACAGGATGCCGTCGATGGTGTGGTCCATCACCGAGCGCAGCCGGTCCTCGCTGTCGCGGGCCTGCTGGCTCAGGCGTTGCGCCATCTCGGCGGCGCGGGCGTGGCGTGAGGCCGCGGCCCGGAACAAGGCGCACAGCGCCGCCGAACCCACCAGCCCGCCCAACAGCAGGGCCAGGGGGTAGGGCTGCAGCATCGGGCGCACCGCGGGGCGCGTGAAGTGCAGCGTCCAGTGCCGGCTGGCCAGGGAGAACTGCTGCACGCGCGCGTCGTTGGCCTGCACCTGCGTGGGCGGGCGAAAGGCGCTGGGGCCGCTGCGGGTGCTGTCGTACAAATCACCCGAGCCGGTGCCAGCACCGTCGTCCGAGCTGAGCGTGTCGTTGATGCGCAGGTGCAGCTTTTTCCAGTCGCGCCCGGTCTGCGTCTGCGTGATCAGGTCGGAGATGCGCACCACGCCCCCCACCATGCCGGAGAAGGCCGCGCGGCGCTGCTCGGTCGTCTCCAGCGGCAGGCCGGGTCGGTACACCGGCAGTCGCACCAGCACGGCCAGCGGGTCCGGGCCGCCTTGCAGCAGGCGAATGGGCGGCGACATCTGCATGCGGCCGCTGTCGCGCGCGGCCTCCATCACCTGGCGCCGCGTGGGCTCGAAGGCGATGTCGTAGCCGAAGACCACGCGGTTGCGCGCCATCGGCTCGTTGTAGAGCACCGGCAGGTACTCGCTGCGCTCGCCAGGCGGGTTGATGCGAAAGGCGGGGTGCAGCCGCTGCATGCGCGCCTCGAAGCGGGCGCGCTCGGCGTGCTGAATCAGCGGCGAGTACTGCACCGCCAGCAAGGCGGGGTACTCCTGCTCGGCTTTGAGGGTCTGGTAATGCGCCTGAAAGGTCGGCTCATCGACCTCGCCGGTCACGCGGAACATGGCCTGGAAGCTCACCAGCACGTCCAGGTGGTGGTCGACGAGCTGATGCAGGTGCTGCGTGAAGCTGCGCGCCTGGGCATCGAAGGCCATGTCGGCTTCGTGTTGCAGGCGCACGCTGGCTTCGCGCCAGGTCCACGCGCTCAAAGCCACCCCCACCACCAGCACCAGCCACGACACCTGCAGCAGGCGCCTGGACTCGCGTCGTGTCTCTTGGATATCAGACTGCATCCCGTTCCTCAACAAGACACCATCCAGGGATCCCAAGGGATGGCTCGTTGAGGGGCTATCGGCGCTTTGCCTGCGGGCTTGATGCCCCCCACATGCGCGAAGCCCCCTTGGCAAGGGGGCTTCGGGGGGGATCCGTGCGCTGCGTCACGGATCGATCGAGGCAAATCGACTTCAGCGGCGCACCATCGCCATCAGCCGGGCGATGCGCTCCTCGGTGGCCGGGTGGGTCGAGAACAGCCCACGCAGGCCGCCACCGGACAGCGGGTTCATGATCATCATCTGCGCCGTCTCGGGGTGGGCCTCGGCCGCGTGCAGCGGGATGCCCTGTGCGTACCGGTGGATCTTGTCGAGCGCACTCGCCAGGGCCGCCGGGTCGCCGCTGATCTCGGCGCCACCTCGGTCGGCCTCGAACTCGCGCGCGCGGCTGATGGCCATCTGGATCACGCTGGCGGCCAGGGGCGCCAGGATGGCCACGGCGATGCCGGCGATCGGGTTGGTCGGGCGGCCCTCCTCGTCGCGCCCGCCGAAGAAGGCCGCGAAGTTCGCCAGCATCGAGATGGCACCGGCCATGGTCGCGCTGATGGTGCTGATGAGGATGTCGCGGTGCTTGACGTGGGCCAGCTCGTGCGCCATCACGCCGCGCAACTCGCGCTCGGTCAGGACGTTGAGGATGCCGGTGGTCGCGGCCACGGCGGCGTTTTCGGGGTTGCGGCCGGTGGCGAAGGCGTTGGGTGCGGCCTCGTCGATCAGGTAGACCTTGGGCATGGGCATCTGCGCGCGCTGGGCCAGCTCGCGCACCATGCCGTAGAAGCGCGGCGCCGAGGTCTCGTCGACCTCGCGGGCGTTGTACATCTTCAGCACCATCTTGTCGGAGAACCAGTAGCTGAAGAAGTTCATGCCGACGGCCACGACCAGGGCCAGCATCATGCCGGCGCGTCCGCCCAGCATGCTGCCGATGGCCATGAAGAGGGCGGTGATCGCCGCCATCAGGATGGCGGTTTTCATCATGTTGAACATGGTTTCGGGCCTCCTGACCCGTCAAGCGATGGAAGACACCACCTCATGGTGGCACCAGTTTATATGCGGCGCTGTGCCCGCGCTTCAAGCCAATGCGGCCGGCAGGGCGCAGCTTTGCAGAAATTCACGCGCGGCCACGCGCTTGCCACCGGGCCGCTGCAGCGTGTGCAGGGCCAGGGCCTGCTCACCACAGGCCACCACCAGGGTGTCGCCCTGGGCGTGCAGCACCTCGCCGGGTTGGCCGCTGGCGGGCGTCACGCTGGCGCGCCACAGCTTGACCACCTCGGTGCCCGAGCCCGTGGGCAGCGCGAAAGTCACGCCGGGGAAGGGGTCGAAGGCGCGCACGCGCCGCTCGATCACGCGGGCTGGCAGCGACCAGTCGATGGCCGCTTCGGCCTTCTCGATCTTGTGCGCGTAGTTCACGCCTTCGGCCGGCTGGGGCGTGCGCGTGAGCCGGCCGGCCTGCGCCAGCGCGTCCACCACGAGTCCGGCGCCGAGTGCGGCCAGGCGGTCGTGCAGCAGCGCGGTGGTGTCGCCTTCGAGGATGGGCTCGCGCGCCACCAGCAGCATGTCGCCCGTGTCCAGGCCCGCGTCCATCTGCATGATGGTGATGCCCGTCTCGGCGTCACCGGCTTCGATGGCGCGGTGGATGGGCGCCGCCCCGCGCCAGCGCGGCAGCAGCGAGCCGTGGATGTTCAGGCAGCCCAGGCGCGGCAGCTCCAGCGTCCACTGCGGCAGGATCAGGCCGTAGGCGGCCACCACCATCACGTCGGGCTGCGCGGCCAGCAGGGCGTCGCGCGCGGCCGCGGCTTCTTCGGGGTACTTGCCATCGAGCCTGAGGCTGTGCGGCTGGGCCACGGGCAAGCCGTGCTGGAGCGCGACCTGCTTGACCGCCGAGGCCTGCAGCTTCATGCCGCGCCCGGCGGGGCGGTCGGGCTGGGTCAGCACCAGGGGCACGGTGTGGCCCGCCGCCAGGATGGCGTCGAGCGCCACGGCGGCGAACTCGGGCGTGCCGGCGAAGGCGACACGCAGGGGGGCGTTGCTCATCGGGCGGTGGCTCACTCGTCGTCGCGCGCGCGCTTGACCAGCTTGGTCTTGATGCGGTTGCGCTTGAGCGGGGAGAGGTACTCCACGAACACCTTGCCCAGCAGGTGGTCGAGCTCGTGCTGCACGCACACGGCCAGCAGCTCGTCGCCTTCGAACTCGTAGGACTGGCCGTCGCGGTTGAGCGCGCGCACCTTCACGCGGGCGTGGCGGTCGACCTTGTCGTAGATGGTGGGCACCGACAGGCAGCCTTCTTCCCACACGATCATCTCGTCACTCGCCCAGGTGATCTCGGGGTTGATCAGCACGCGCGGCTCGTTGCGCTCTTCGCTGGTGTCGATGACGACCACGCGCCGGTGCACGTCGACCTGCGTGGCGGCCAGGCCCACCCCTTTGGCGTCGTACATGGTCTCCAGCATGTCGTCGACGAGCTGGCGGATGGCGTCGTCGACCTCGGCCACGGGCTGGGCCACGGTGTGCAGGCGGGGGTCGGGGTAGCGGAGGATGGGCAGCAGGGCCATGGGGAGCGATTCGTCCGTAAGGGGGAGACAGGGGCTGTATTGTGGGAGCAGCGCAACGAGGCCGTCGCCGAAGGGCGCGCGAGCTGTCGTAACACGGCGCAATACCGATTGCGACCGCCCGAGTTTTGCGGGCAGAATCCTTCGATGCTTGCCCGGATTTTGCCGAATCTGGTGCACCACTGTCCACGTCAAGGCTGTTATGGAGGCTGTTTCGATGACCCAGCGTGAGCTGACCCTGCGCAACCCGCTGCGCGCCCCCCGCCTGATGCCGGTCATCGCGTCCGCCCTTTCTTCACTGACTGCACTGTCTGCCCTGGCGCTCCTGAGCTCGCTGGCGCCCGGCGTGGCGTCCGCCCAGGGCGCCGCCAGCCTGCCGATCACCGCCCAGCAAAAGGCCACGGCCCAGCAGGTGTCCCAGGCCGGCGTGCCGCTCTCCGAGCTCTCGCCCAACGCGCCCGACAGCCACACCGTCAAGCGCGGTGACACCCTGTGGGACATCTCCGGCCTGTTCCTGAAGTCGGCCTGGCGCTGGCCCGAGCTGTGGGGCATGAATCTGCAGCAAATCCGCAACCCCCACCTGATCTTCCCCGGCCAGGTGCTCTACCTCGACAAGAGCAACGGCCGCGCCCGCCTGCGCGTGGGCCAGCCCGTCGGTGGCGACGCCCGCCTGTCGCCCCGCGTGCGCGAAGGCAGCCTCGACGACGCGATCTCCACCGTGCCCGTGCACCTGCTGGAGCCCTTCTTCAACGAGGCCGTGATCTTCCAGTCGTCCGACGAGCTGCTCAAGGCCCCGCGCCTGGTGGCCACCCAGGAAGGTCGCGTGCTGCTGTCGCGTGGTGAAACCGCCTACGTCCGCGGCGAACTCGGCGGGCGCCGCGAATGGCGCCTGTTCCGCGAGCCCAAGCCCCTGCGCGACCCGGGCACCCGCGAGGTCCTGGGCTACGAGGCCCAGTACGTGGGCACCCTGGCCCTGACGCGCGAAGGCGCCGAAGGCACGGGCGCGGACGGCAAGCCCCTGGTCATCCCCTCGACCTTCACCGTCTCCACCATCCGCCAGGAAGCCGCCGTGGGCGACCGCCTGGCCCCGGTGCCGCCGCGCGAGTTCGACAACATGGTCCCGCACGCGCCGCCCCAGGACGTGGCCGGCCAGATCGTCTCCATCTACGGCGAGGCGCTCAGCGCCGGGCAGAACCAGATCGTCACCCTCAACCGCGGCAGCCGCGACGGCCTCGACCGCGGCGCGGTGCTGGCCCTGTGGCGCGACGGCTCCACCGTGCGCGACATGACCGTGGCCGACAAGCCCCTCATCAAGCTGCCCGACGAGCGCCACGGCCTGCTGTTCGTCTTCCGCGTCTTCGACCGCATGTCCTACGCCTTGATCCTCAACGTCAAGGAACCGGTCAAGTCGGGCGACCGCTTCACCCAGCCCTGAGGCCAGCCTGAGCCCGAGCCCGATCGATCGAGCCGAGCTCGGCGCCTGGCTGCGCCTGCTCATGGCGCCCGGTGTGGGCCCGCTGGCCGCTCGCAAACTGCTCATGGCCCTGGGCTCCCCGCAGGCGGTGGCTTCGGCCAGCCCCGCGGCCATCCGCGCCGTGCTGCCCCGCCTCGACCCCGCCAAGCTGACCCAGGCCCCCGAAGGCTGGGCCGAGCAGCTCGAGCGCAGCTGGGCCTGGCTGCATCCCGCCGCCGCCGAGCCCCCCGCCTCCCCAGAGGTGCCCGCGCCCACCCGGGCGGTGATCACCCTGGCCGACCCGGTCTACCCCACCACCCTGCTGGAGGCCGCCGACCCGCCGCTGCTGCTGTTCGCCGAGGGCGACCTGTCCCTGCTGCGCGCGCCCAGCGTGGCCGTGGTGGGCAGCCGCAACCCCACCGCCCAGGGCGCCGACAACGCCCACGCCTTTGCCCAGGCCTTGAGTGACGCGGGTGTCACCGTGGTTTCGGGGCTGGCGCGCGGGGTGGACGCGGCGGCGCACGAAGGCGCGCTGGTGTCTTGCGAGCGGCCCGCCGCGGCGGGGCAGCCCATCGGTGGGCGCACCGTGGCCGTCCTGGGCACCGGTTTGCAGCACATCTACCCGCGCAGCAACACCAAGCTGGCCCAGCGCATCGCGCGTCACGGCCTGCTGGTGTCGGAGTTCCTGCTGGACACGCCGCCCCTGCCGTCCAACTTCCCCAAACGCAACCGCATCGTGGCCGCGCTGTCGCGGGGCACCCTGGTGGTGGAGGCGGCGGTGCAGTCCGGCTCCCTCATCACGGCCCGCCTGGCCAGCGAGCTGGGCCGCGAGGTGCTGGCCATCCCGGGCTCCATCCACTCGCCGCAGGCGCGGGGCTGTCACGCCCTGATCAAGCAAGGTGCCAAGCTCGTGGAGACGGCGCAGGACGTGCTCGAAGAGCTGCGCCTCGGGGGCGCGCGGCCTGGCTCCCGGGTGGCCATCGGAGCGGCCGAGCCGAGCGAGCCGAGCGAGTCGGATGAGGCCGCCGATGCCGCCGATGTCGACCCCATCCTGCGCGCCATGGGCCACGACCCGGTCAGCCAGGAGGCCCTGTCGGCGCGCACCGGCATGGGCCCGGGGGAGCTCGGCGCGCGGCTGCTGGAGCTGGAGCTGATGGGCCAGGTGGCCCGCCTGCCCGGTCAGCTGTTCCAGCGGCTGGGCCGGGCCTGATCCGGGCGCGGGCTCGAAGCGGTGGTAAAACCGCGGCGTGACGACGATTCTGAACCTGGGCCTGGCGCCCTACGAACCCACCCTGCGCGCGATGCAGGACTTCACCGAGCAGCGCGACGCCGACGAGCCCGACCAGATCTGGGTCTGCCAGCACCCGCCTGTGTTCACCCAGGGCCTGGCCGGCAAGGCCGAGCACGTGCTGCTCAACCCGCCCGGGCCGGGCCACATCCCCGTGGTGCAGACCAACCGCGGCGGCCAGGTCACGTACCACGGGCCTGGCCAGGTGGTGGCCTACCCGCTGCTGGACCTCAAGCGCCGCGGCTACTTCGTCAAGGAGTACGTCTACCGCGTGGAGCAGGCCGTGCTGCGCACCCTGTCCGACCTGGGCGTCACGGGCCACCGCGTGGCGGGCGCCCCCGGCATCTACGTGCGGCTGGACGACCCGTTCGCGCACGCCGCGCTCACCGGCCCGGCCGACCCGTCAGACCCGTTTCGCGGCCTGGGCAAGGTCGCCGCCCTGGGCATCAAGGTGACGCGCCACTGCACGTACCACGGCGTGGCGCTGAACGTGGACATGGACCTCTCGCCCTACGCGCGCATCAACCCCTGCGGCTACAACGGCCTGAAAACGGTCGACCTGGCCAGCCTGGGCGTGCAGGTGGGCTGGGACGAGGCCGCGGCCCGCCTGGCGCAGCACCTCGAGCGCGCGCTGGCGCCTTGACCCTGGGGCCTTGCGGCACACCACACACCCGCGCGGCCGCCCGATGGGCTACAGTTTCGGGATGTCCGAGACCCCCCCCTCCTCTTCGACCCCGGCTGCGCCACAAGCGCCTGCCTCCGGGGCTCCCGCCGCCTACGACCCGTCGGCCAAACAAAAGGCCCAGGCCAAGACCGCGCGCATCCCCATCAAGATCGTGCCGGCCGGCGAAGTGCTCAAGAAGCCCGACTGGATCCGCGTCAAGGCCGGCTCGCCCAGCACGCGCTTCTACGAGATCAAGAACATCCTGCGCGAGCACAAGCTGCACACGGTGTGCGAAGAGGCCTCGTGCCCCAACATCGGCGAATGCTTCGGCCACGGCACGGCCACGTTCATGATCATGGGCGACAAGTGCACGCGCCGCTGCCCCTTCTGCGACGTGGGCCACGGCCGCCCCGACCCGCTCGACGTCAACGAGCCGGCCAACCTGGCCAAGACGATCGCGGCGCTCAAGCTCAAGTACGTGGTCATCACCTCGGTGGACCGCGACGACCTGCGCGACGGCGGCGCCGGGCACTTCGTGGAGTGCATCAAGCAGGTTCGCGAGCAGTCGCCGGCCACGCGCATCGAGATCCTGGTGCCCGATTTCCGTGGCCGTGACGAGCGCGCACTCGAGATCCTCAAGGCCGCGCCGCCCGACGTGATGAACCACAACCTGGAGACCGCGCCGCGCCTGTACAAGGAAGCGCGCCCGGGCTCCGACTACCAGTTCAGCCTGAACCTGCTCAAGAAGTTCAAGGCCCTGCACCCCGACGTGCCGACCAAGAGCGGCATCATGGTCGGCCTGGGCGAGACCGACGAAGAGGTCTACCAGGTCATGCGCGACATGCGTGAGCACGGCATCGACATGATCACCATCGGCCAGTACCTGGCGCCTTCAGGCCACCACCTGCCGGTGCGCCGTTATGTGCACCCCGACACCTTCAAGGCGTACGAAGAAGAGGCCAAGCGTTTGGGCTTCACGCACGCGGCGGTGGGCGCCATGGTGCGCTCGAGCTACCACGCCGACCAGCAGGCCATGCAGGCTGGGGTGGCTGTTGTGAATGTCTCGAACTGAGAGAGAAAATCTCGAAGTGGGCGAGAAAAATCTCGAAGAGGCGGAGAAAAACGGGCTTGGCGCGAGGGTTTGGGCGCCGTGCGTGACCGGCGTGGACCCGGGCTAGGTCTCGCTCAGCAGCGTCGGCGCGCGCCCTGATGTGGGCCAGCGTGCTCGGTAGCTGGCCACCTTGGCGGCAAACAGCTCCGGATACGGCGTGAGTGGGTTGGGTGTGAACGAGCCCGCGTACAGCCCCGAGAAGCCAAACGGTGCGTGGCATTCATGGGGGCGAATGCCCACAAACGCTTCCAGCACGAGAAAGCGCCGAATGCCATCTTCGCTCGACTGCAGCGGTGGGCATGGTCGCCCGAAGTGCCCTGAGTACCAGAGGTGGACACGTGCCTGATTGGCCACTTCAACCGTGGCGTCAAGGTCAGCCAGCAGGGACCTTGCCCGGGACTGGGCCTGCGCTTCAGCGGCCTCGCTCAGGTCGGGGGGATCGAAATAGAACAGGTCGTGGTCTTTGATGCCCTGGCCAGGCGGGCGGCCGCGTTGCAGGTTCCAGACTGTCTGGAACAGACAGCCACCAGCCAGGCATTGGGGAGCTCCAGGTCCTGCCATCGCGACAGGACGGTGGCTTTGACCGCGTTCTGCAAGACATCCTGACGGAATTGGGCTTCGGTGTCTCGGTTCGTGGATGTGAGCCCGCCATGGTAGGGTGGGGCGCGGGCATCGGTCAGCTTTAGGCTGATTGCAGACGCTGAACCATGGGTTGACCAGCGACGGCTATTGCACGCAGCGGTCGATCAACAATTCGCAATGAGAAGGGCTGCAGTGACCAGCCCTGTGGGCACCCTTTAGCGAAAAAATTGGCGCGATAATCGCTACTGTTGAGTCTACATACCTAATATTTCGGATGTATTGATCCTTCACGACTCAATGCTCGCATGCAGTAGGGATTTCGCGAGACACAGGCCTTTCCGTTGTTTTGTGCACGCACCAGACGCTTGATGACAGCAAATACGTTGACGGAACCACCGCTGCAGAAGGTCCTCACGGACCTTTTCCATGACTTCGAGGGCGACGAGACCGGCGGTAGGCATGCCATCAAGGGCTTCAGCTTTCAGGTGTGGCTCGCAGTGCTGGAGGCACTGCGAGCGCACCGAAATCCGGGCGACTATGCCGTCGTCCTTGAGTGGCAGCAGGACATTGCTCTTCTGAATTCCTCTACCGACCCGACGACGGTTCGGTTCGTCCAACTGAAGAAAAACGAGTCGGCCCTCAAGTGGACGCTACCGAGCTTGCTGAAGGCAGACAAGCCAGAAGACGAGGCGGTGAACGACCCTGCCGCTGACAGCCATGCCGACCCAGCAACCGCGCCAGCCGCAGGCAAGGGTAAAACGGGCAAGAAATCCAAACCCAAAAAGGTAAAACCGTCGATTCTTGCAAAGTTGTACGTCCATCGCCGCCGGTTCTCGGACCTTGCAAAGGCGGGCCTCGTCTTTGCGTCAGACGCATCCTTCGAAGTCCCCAAGGCCGCAGGCGGAACGGTGATGGTCAGTAGCGTCTCCCTGGCCGCGCTGCCGGAAGCTGCCAAGAAGGACATCGAAGCAAAGCTTCGCGCGCAGCTTGATGTTCCCGTGGAAGAGGCAATCGACCTCGACGATTTTGAGCTTACTGTCACCGACTGCCCAGCTGTTGATCCCCATAAGTTCGTGGCAGGCGAATGCGCCGAGTTACAGATTGCGACGGGGCTTGAACTCAGCGGGAAGGCTAACCCTGAGCAGATCGATGCTAGAGAGAGGGCGAATGGTGCGGTCCAGCGCCAAAGAGGCATCAGTGCGGCATTGGTAGTCTTGGTCGGGCTCCTTGACCGGTTCAGTACGTATAGGTGGCCCTCTTGCTTCCCACGTTTGAGCGTGATTCATCGCATCCCTACATCGGCCTCAGCGGCAAGGCTTTGCAGACAGCTTGGACACGAACAGGCGATAGCTTGCTAGACGCCCTCGCGGCCTCTTGCGAGACCCGTGCGGTCGATCAAGAAGCCCTGGACATCAAACTGTACGGACCATTCGCCCAGATGAGCTTGGCTGAAGCTGCAAGATCATCGCCTGATCCGAGCGGTAGCTGACACGGATCGCGTTTGCATTGTGGATCGTGGAGGGCTCCGCCAAATGAGCGGCAACACGGAGGCTGATTGCGCGGCGTCTGGTCAAAGTTGGGGGCATTGGGGCATGGCTCGCGATCAGTCGGCTGGCTGGTTTTTTCCTTCCAGTGCGAGACTGTTTTCTCCCGCTCCGAGACAAATCGCCCCAACCAGCCCGATTTTTCTCCCATTGAGCGAGACTTTCACAGCTGTGGATGGATCGAACTGAGCGCGCAAGCCTCGAAGCCGCGCAGGCAAAGGGCCTGCGCACAACCGGTCCTTTGACACCTCACCAGGAGCTTGCAACATGAGCAAAAAATCGACGAGGGTCTTCGCCGCATTCGGGCTGATGAGCCTGAGTGCCGCCGCCTGGGCCTCCGATGCCTGCTGTGCCGACCTGGCTTGCTGGCTGGCGCAACTGGCCTGCTGCCTGAACTGATGCGGCCTTGACCGCAGCGTGAAAACGCGAGGGCCATCCGGTCAACGGATGGCCCTTTTTTCATGGCCCGTGAGCGCCCTCAGATCATGCTGCTCAAGCCGGTCCAGGCCTCGGGCAGGTGGTCGAGGGCCCACGCTTCCAGGGCCTTGTCCCACCCCATGAGGATGGCCACCCCGGCCAGGCCCAGCAGGGCACCGAAGCCCTTTTTGACGCCGTCCATGCTGCGCAGCGCGCGGTCGCGCCAGCGTTCGAACCCGGAGCGCGAAGCGTACGCAACGCCCACCAGCGGCAGCGCCGCGCCCACACCGAAGGCACCGAGCAGGATGGCGCCCGACACCGCCCCGCCTTCACTGACCACCAGCGCCAGGGCCGAGGCCAGCAGCGGACCGGAGCACGGGCTCCACACCAGCCCCAGCACACCGCCCAGCAGGAAGGCGCCTTGGAGGGAGCCGGCGTCCAGGTCGGCGCTGGCGTTCTGAGCCGACGTCGCCAGGGGCATGGCCCACTGCGCGAAGCGCTCGCCCCAGGCGGGGACCCAGAACACCGCGGCCAGCAGGATCAGCAGCACCGCGCCGAAGGTGCGCACGTGGTCGGTGTCCAGTCCGAGCACCGGGCCCAGCGCGCCCACCGCCACGCCGATCAGGGCAAAGGCCGAGGCCATGCCCACGCCCATGGCCACGGGCGCCAGCCGGTTGCGCTGGGTGGCGCCGCCCACCACCAGCGGCAGCAGCGGCAGGACACAAGGGGACAGCGTGGTCAGGCCGCCCGCAGCCAGGCTCAGGCCCAGTTGCGTCAGGGACAAGGAGGTGGACATGGGGGCGCTCCTCAGAGGGCCGACTTCAGGGCGGCTTGCAAGGCAGCGGGGTCGGTTTCGCCGGCGACGAAGGCCGTCTGCTGGCTGCCCTGGTAGACGATGAGGGTGGACTGGCTGCGCACCTTCAGTGCCTGCCTGAGGGCTTTTTCCTTGTCGTGGTCGACGACGAACAGGGTGACGTCTTTGAGCGCCGGGGCCCCCTTCATGCCCAGAAAGGCCCGCTCCTGGGTGCGGCAGGTGCTGCACCAGTTGGCGTGGAAGTGCAGCGCCACGGGCTTGCCGGCGGCCTGGGCGGACTTCAGCGCCTCGGCGCTGTACGGCGTGATGTTCAGGGCGAAGGCCTGGGAGGCCGCGAAGGTCAGGGCAGAGATCAACAGGGTTTTGAGCATGGTGAGGTCCTGTGGTGGGAGGTGACCTGGACTCAGTCGGCCCAGGCCTGGAAAACCTGACACGTCGACCTCAGGTCGGCATGGCGTGGGCCGCAAAGCGCTCGTCCAGCGTCGTTGCGAACGCGTGGTTGGAGAAGTTGCTGAGCGCCTTGACGGCCGTGGCCAGGATGACGTGCAGGATGTGACGCTCTTCGAACCCCGCGTTCAGGAAGGCCGCCAGGGTGGCGGTGGTGGGACGGCCTTGGGTCGACGCCATCTCGGTGGCCAGGGCGTGCAGGGCGGCCAGGCGGGCATCCGGGATGGCGTGTCCCTGGCGGATCGCCGCCAAGGTGGCGGGGGGCACCTTCGAGACCCGGTCCGCGATCATGCTGTGCGCGGCGGTGCAGTAGTCGCAGCCGTTGGCCCGGCTGATGGCCAGGAAGGTCACCTCCTGCTCGGCGGACGACAAGCCGGACTGCTGTCGAAACAGGCTGTAGCCGTGGAGGTAGGTGCTCAGGACGGCGGGCTCGTTGACCATGTTGGCGTACATGTTGGGGATGAAGCCCACTTGCTGCCGGGCTTGATCGAGCAGGGCTTGCTGGGCCGGGGTGGCTGAGCCTGCGCAGACCGCGTGGAGGGTGTTGAGGTAGGGACGGGGGGGCATGGGGGCTCCTTGGGGTTGGGGTGTCCCTGAACTTTGAGCCGAAGCGCGAAACCTTGGGTGTTCTTTGGTATCGTTCAGTTGATCAGGCGTTTCGATTTCACCCATGGACCGGCTCTCCCTGTTGTTGCAACGCTTTGCCATTCAGGCGGGGGTCTTCCACGTCGGGCGGATCTGCGGGGTTCACCATTTCGAGCGCGACGCCTGGTGCGGTCACGTTCACCTGATCAAACGGGGGCCGGCGCGTTTGAGCGGGGGCGAGCCAGGTGGCCTGCTCATCGACGAGCCCACCTTGGTGTTCATGCCCCGCCCGGAGGCCCACCAGCTGATCACGGGCGAGCACGAGGGCGCGGACGTGGTGTGCGCCAACATCCGTTTTGGCGTGGGGGGCGCCAACCCCATCTCCGATTCGCTCCCCAGCGTGGTGCAGATTCGGTTGGCGGACCTGCCGGGTTCAGCGGCCTTGCTGGCTTTGCTGGACGAGGAGGCTTTCACGCCCCTGAGCGGGCGTCAGGCGGCGCTGGATCGCCTGTGCGAGGTCTTGTTGATCCGGCTCCTTCGGCACTGCATGGACCGGGGCCTCACGCAGGGCGGCACGCTGGCGGGCCTGGCCGACCCCCGGCTTTCGAAGGCGCTCGTTGCGATGCATGAGCGACCCGAGGTGGACTGGGGGCTGGAGGCGATGGCCGAGCACGCGGGCATGTCGCGTGCTCGGTTCGCCGTGCGCTTCCGGGCGGTGGTGGGCTGCACCCCGGGTGAGCACCTGGCTGCCTGGCGCGTCACCGTGGCGCAAGGGTTGTTGCGGGCGGGGCGCCCGATGAGGCTGGCGGCCCTGGAGGTGGGGTATGGCAGCGCCAGCGCGTTCACGCGGGCCTTTTCTCGCCACGTCGGTCTTTCGCCGTCGGCGTGGTTGAAGCGGCATCGGGCGCAGGCTGGCTGACCCCTCAGCCCCGCTGCGCCGCAGCGAACGCCAGGTCGGGCAAGGCCAGCGTGGCCTGGGCCACGTCCAGCAGGCGGCGGTTCTGGTCCATCGAGGCCTTCTGCAGGGTGCGCAAGGCTTCTTCTTCGCTGAGGCCCAGCTTCGACATCAAGGCGCCCTTGGCCCGCTCGATGACCTTGCGCTCCTGCAGGGCCCGCTGCGCCCCCTCCAGCTCCGCCTCCATGCGGGCCAGCCGGCTTGACTGGTCTTGCAGCAGCTGCACCCACGTGGCGGCCTGCGCCTCGCCTTGTGGCAAGGCCGACAGCACGGGAGCGCCAGCGTGGGGCTGGCCGTCCTGGAAGAAGCGGTCGACCGCGCCGGGGTGGCCAGGCGGGTTGTCGCGCAGGCGTTGCAGCAGGCCCTCGGAGTCCAGCAGGTCCTGCTCGGTGGCGCGGATCTGTTCGCGGCAGTCGTGTCGCAGCGCGTGCACCAGCGCGGCCAGCATCTGCTCCATCTCGCCGATGCGCGCGCTGGTCAGCGCGAACCAGGCTTCGCTGAGCGCGGTGTCCAGCCGCGCGGGCGGGCGCGCCGTGCACAGGGTGCGGCGCAGGCGCTCCAGTTGCGCGACCTCGGGCGTGAGCTGCAGCTGCTGCCAGCGCGCGCGCAAGGTGGGGTCGGTGAACTCCTCGAAGGTGACCAGGCTGCGCTCCTGCGCGTCGATGAGGTGCACCACGCGTTGCTGCTCGGCCTCGTCGCACTGGCCGGAGGCAAACAGTTGGGCCCCGACGGCGCGCTCCTGCCCGGCCGCTTCCTTGCCCTGCGCCAGGTGCACGAAGGCCACCAGCAGGCGCGCGATGCCGGGGTGCCGCGACGCGTCGGCGACGTGAAAGAGCAGCTCCAGCAGGCCGGCGATCAGGCGGCTGAAGGCGGCCACGGCCTCGTGCGCGGTGGGGCTGCGTTGTTCGATGCGCGCGCGCAGGCCGGGGGCGGTGCCCTTTTCCGCTCCCCCGCCTTCCCCCCCGCCTTCTCCCCCGCCCGACAGCGCGTCCAGGTCGAGCAGCACCCAAGCCATCAGCGACAGGGTGCGCGCGTTGGCGCCATGTTGCGGCCCCCGTTGCACCTCGAAGAGCTCACGCAGGCGGGCCTCGATGCGCACGGCCTCGTCCAGCGCAGCCAGCCGCTCGGCGGCGAAGCGCTGCCCGCCCGAGGCGAGGTGCACGCTGGTGGCGCCTCGCTCGCGCTGCAGCGCGTGGATGAGCTGTCCGATGACGTCGGCGAGCTCGACGCGGGCGGCGAGGTGGTGCAGGGCTTCGAGCTCAAGCTCCTTGGCGCGCAGGACGAGGCTGGAGACGGACAGGGGCATGGGCGGGCGACGGTGCGAGCGGTGGGGGGAGTCGACGGGGTCAAGCGGCAGGGGACGCGCCCCGCCAGCCTCATTTTCCCCCGTTTGCCCGCCGCCGCCCGCAGGCATGCGCCCTCAGCCCCGGCTCAGTTGAACCTGCACCCGACCGGCCTCGATGCGCAACGCGTGCGCGCGCACCGACAGCTCGGGCGACTCCACGCACTCGCCGGTGCGCAGGTCGATGTGCTGCTTGTAGAGCGGCGAGGCGACCACGATGCGCTCGCCCAGGCTGCCCACCAGGCCACGCGAGAGCACGCTGGCGCCCGATTTGGGGTCGACGTTGTCGATGGCAAAGAAGCGGTCCGCGCCAACTCGGAAGATGGCGACGTGGGTGCCCTCGATGCGGGCGCAAACGCCGGTGTTGGGCAGGATGTCGTCGGCGGCGCAGACGGGGGTCCAGGTCGACGTCGACGTGGAGGCAGCGTGGGGGGCGGCGTGGCTCATGTGGGGTCTCCTTGCAGCGGGGCTCAGGCGGTCGTGCGTTCTTCGGCTCGGGCCGGGCGGATCTGGCCGCGCTCTTCCACGAACACGATGTGCTCGTCGGCCTGGTCGCTGTTGACGAAGCTGCGGAAGCGCTGGCGCACCTCGGGCGTGGTCACGGCGGTCTTCCACTCGCACTGGTAGGTGTTGACCACGTGCTGCATCTGCGCTTCGAGCTCGGCGTTGAGGCCCAGGCTGTCGTTGAGGATCACGCCCTGCAGGTAGGCCAGGCCGCCTTCGAGGTTGTCGCGCCAGGTGCTGGTGCGCTGCAGGCGGTCGGCGGTGCGCACGTAGAACATCAGCACGCGGTCGATCAGGCGGATGAGCTCGTCCTTGCTCAGGTCGGAGGCGAACAGCTCGGCGTGGCGGGGCTTCATGCCGCCGTTGCCGCACACGTACAGGTTCCAGCCCTTCTCGGTGGCGATCACGCCGATGTCCTTGCCTTGCGCTTCGGCGCATTCACGCGTGCAGCCCGAGACACCGAACTTGATCTTGTGCGGCGCGCGCAGGCCCTTGTAGCGGTTCTCCAGCTCCACGGCCAGGCCCACGCTGTCGCCCACGCCGTAGCGGCACCAGGTGCTGCCCACGCAGCTCTTGACCGTGCGCAGCGACTTGCCGTACGCGTGGCCCGACTCGAAGCCCGCGGCGATGAGCTCCTCCCAGATCAGCGGCAGCTGCTCGACGCGGGCGCCGAACATGTCGACCCGCGCGCCGCCCGTGACCTTGGTGTAGAGGCCGTACTTCTTGGCGACCTGGCCCACGGCGATCAGGCCGTCGGGCGTGACCTCGCCACCGGGCATGCGCGGCACCACCGAGTAGCTGCCGTCTTTCTGGATGTTGCCCAGGTAGTAGTCGTTGCTGTCTTGCAGGCTGGCGAGGTCCTTCTTGAGCACGAAGTCGTTCCACACCGACGCCAGCACGCTGGCCGCCGTGGGCTTGCAGACGTCGCAGCCCAGGCCCTTGCCGTGTTGGGTCAGCAGCTCGTCGAAGGTCTTGATCTGGCCGACTCGGATGAGGTGGAACAGCTCCTGACGCGAGTAAGCGAAGTGCTCGCACAGGTGGTTGTTGACCGCCATGCCGCGTTTGGCCATCTCGGCCTTCATCACCTGGGTGACCAGGGGCACGCAGCCGCCGCAGGTCGCGCCCGCCTTGGTGCATGCCTTGAGTTTGGCGATGTCGGTGGCGCCTTCGCCCACGGCCGCGCAGATCTGGCCCTTGCTCACGCTGTTGCACGAGCAGATCTGGGCGCTGTCGGGCAGGGCGTCCACGCCCAGGCCGGGCTTGGCCTGGCCGTCGCTGCTGGGCAGGATGAGGAACTCGGGGTCCTCGGGCAGGGCGATGCCGTTGAGCGCCATCTGCAGCAGGTCGCCGTATTCGTCGGCGTTGCCCACCAGCACGGCGCCCAGCAGGGTCTTGCCGTCCGCGCTGGTCACGATCTTCTTGTAGACCTGCTTGCCCTCGTTGACGTACTGGTAGCTGCGGCAGCCCGGGGCCTTGCCGTGGGCGTCGCCGATGCTGGCCACGTCCACCCCCATCAGCTTGAGCTTGGTGCTCATGTCGGCGCCCGTGAAAGCCGCTTCGCTGTTGCCCGCGATGTGTTTGGCGGCCACGCGGGCCATGTCGTAGCCCGGTGCCACCAGGCCGAAGGTCTGGTCGTGCCAGGCCGCGCACTCGCCGATGGCGTAGACGTCGTGGTCGCTGGTGCGGCAGTGGTTGTCGATGGCGATGCCGCCGCGCGCGCCCACGGCCAGCACGCTCTGGCGGGCGAGCTCGTCGCGCGGGCGGATGCCGGCGGAGAACACGATCATGTCGGTCTCCAGGTGGGAGCCGTCGGCGAACACCATGCGGTGGCGGGCCTCGCGGCCGTCGACGATCTCCAGCGTGTTGCGCCCGGTGTGCACCTGCACGCCCAGCTCTTCGATCTTGCTGCGCAGGATGCGGCCACCGCCTTCGTCGACCTGCACCGCCATCAGGCGCGGGGCGAACTCGACGACGTGGGTTTCCAGGCCCATGTCGCGCAGCGCCTTGGCGCACTCCAGGCCCAGCAGGCCGCCACCGACGACCACGCCGGTGCGGGACTTCGCGCCCGAGGCCTGCATGCGCTCGAGGTCTTCGATGGTGCGGTAGACGAAGCAGTGCGGGCGGTCGCGGCCCGGCACCGGGGGCACGAAGGGGTTGGAGCCGGTGGCCAGCACCAGCTTGTCGTAGCTCAGTTGTTCGCCGTCGGTGGTGGTGACCGTTTTGGTGCGCCGGTCGACGCTGGCGGCGCGGGCGGCCAGGCGCAGGTCGAAGCCGGTGCGCTCGAAAAAGCCCGGCTCGACCAGGGACAGGTCCTCGGCGCTCTTGCCGGCGAAGAATTCGGAGAGGTGCACGCGGTCGTAGGCGGGGCGGACCTCTTCGCACAGGACGGTGACCTCGCAGCCCGTCAAGCCGGTCGCAGCCAGGCTGTCGAGGAACTGGTGGCCGACCATGCCGTGGCCAACAACGATGATTTTCATGGGGTGCTCCTGGGGCGCTGATGGGGCGATGAGGGGGCACAGAGAGGCCGCCGCTGGCAGGCGAGGGCGCTGGCCGCGGGGGTGGGGCTCTGTGTGAGGTGGGGGTGAACAAGACCGGGACGGCCCGCGGTGGCGCGGGCATCCGGCTGCGTCCGCCATCGTCAGCGGAGCGTGTGCGCGAGGGGCGGGGCGACTTCACCCCGTTGACACGCGTCACTCACCATGCAAACGGTGTGCCTGCCCCAGGATGGGGTTTTGCACCGCAGTGGTGCGGCGCTGCCGCTCAGTCGGCTCGGGCCTGGAAGATCGGTTCGCGAAACAGCAAGGAGACGCCCGCGGGCGTGCTCTCCAGCAGCCGGCGCTCGCCGCTGGCTTGCATCACGCGGCAGGTGTAGCCCTGGCCCCGCAGCACGGCCAGCATCTCGTGGAGCGCGGCCTCGGACTGGGGGTGGTCGATGTGCAGCGCACCCCAGAGGGCGCCGTCCTTGAGGATGTCGATGCGGTATTGCGCGTGCATGGGCGGGGTCTCTTTCGAGTCGTGTCAGCGCGCGGGGGGCGGCTCGTGCTCCCGGCAGCGCTGGTGGGTCTGGTGAGGCGTCAGCGCCTCCTGGGTGAGCAGGCAGAAGCCGCCGTCGCCTTCGGGGCGGAAGCGGCGACAGGTCCGGCACAGGCCGAAGGTGCGCCGCTCGTTGAGTTGCTGGCTGGTGCGCAGGATGGTCTTGAGCGCCCCGTCCACCGCCGCACGCTGCTCGGGCGTCAGCAAGGCCGTCAGGCGCGACCACTGCAGGTGCTCGGCGAACGCCCGGGCGGTCTCCTGGCCCGCGTCGGTGAGCTGCAGGTGGAGGCGGCGTCGGTCCACCAGGTCGGGCACCTTGCGCAGCAGGCCGCGCTGGGCCAGCAGCGCGATCGACTTGGAGACGGTGCCCTTGGTCAGCCCCAGGTGGTCAACCAGCGCCACCGAGGTGTCGCTGTACTTGTTGGCCTGCTGCAGGAAGCTCAACGCCCTCAGGTGCACCACGTCGAGGCGATGCCGGGTGGCGAAGCGGTGCGTTTCGTACAGGAACAGCTCACCGAGGCTGAGCGCCGTGGCTTCGAACGCCTGCTCGGACCCGACGGGGGCGTGGCGGTGCGTCAGGCTCTCCCATTCAGGTGTCTTCTTGCTCATCGTGCGGTGATTATGGCGGGCCGGTCAGCCGGGCGGTGGGCTCCTCCTCGTGGGGTGAGGCCAGTCGGCGCGCAAACAGCGCGCGCCAGCGCGGGCTCAAGCCGGGCAGCTCGGCCAGCGCCTGCAGCTCGGCCGGGGTGTGCCGCCGCTCGAAGACGGCGCGGTGCACGCGGTCCACGCTCCAGTCCGGGTTGGGGCGCGCCAGCAACTCGATGGCGTCGGCGGCGCGGATGCGACCGGGCTCCAGCGTGCGCAGGTACCAGCCCAGGCGCCCGCTGGCCTGGGCCAGGCTGGCCAGGTCGTCGCGGCCGAAGTACGCCCCCAGTTTCCAGCAGGGTTGCCTGCCTTGGGAGACCTGCAGGGTGGCCGAGCCGATGCGCAGCGTGTCGCCGATGCACAGGCCGTGCTCGTCGAGGCCGCGGCTGGAGAGGTTCTCGCCAAAGGCGCCGACCTGGAAGCGCGCGGCGTCATCGGGCAACGCCTGCTGCCACCGGGGCAGGTGCTCGGCGGGGTACTGGTGCAGGGCCTTCTCGCTGCCGCCGTGGTGGGTGCGGTCACCGAAGTCGTCGCCCGCCACGCCCAGCAGCCCGACGTCGAGGGCGTCCACCTCGGTGCGCCCCAGCGAGCTGCGGCCGCGCCCGGGCAGGGGCCGGGGCGTGCCGCACAGCACGCGCTCGACCACACCGAGGTGGACGACGGGCGAGGTGGCTGGCATTCAGGCCCAGACCAGGTCGGCGAGCCACTCGCGCAGCATGGCCTGGCTGGCGCGCTCCAGCGTGGGGCCCAGGCGCTGAGCCTGCGCCCGCAAGGTGGGCACGTCCAGGCGCGCCGAGGCCAGCTCGCCGGCGTGGCCGATCAGCCAGCGCTCGAAGGTGCGCGCCTGCGCCTCGGGGTGGCATTGCAGGGCCAGCAGGTTGCTGCCGATGCGAAAGGCCTGGTTGGCGTACAGCGGCGACGAGGCCAGCAGCTCGGCGTCCGGCGGCAACTCGAAGGTGTCGCCGTGCCAGTGCAGCACCGCGGCGCCTTGCAGGTGCTGCAGGGGCGAGCGCCGCCCGCTGTCCGACAGCGTCAGCTCCCCCCAGCCGATCTCTTTCTGGCCGCCCGGGTACACGCGCCCGCCAAAGGCCTGCGCCATCAGCTGCGAGCCCAGGCAGATGCCCAGCGTGGGCTTGCGCGCGAGCATGCGCTGGCGCAGGGCTTCGATCTCGTCGAGCAAGAAGGGGTAGGCCTCGGTTTCGTAGACCCCGATCGGGCCGCCCAGCACCACGGCGATGTCGGCCTGCGCCAGCGCCTGGCTCACGTCGTCGACCCCCGCTTGCAGGTGGGTGATGTCCATGTCCTGCTCGCGCAGCACGGCCTCGAACGAGCCGAGGTCTTCGAATGCCAGGTGCTGGATGGCCACCACCTGTGTTTTTTTCGGGCTCATGGGGCCTCCACTTCAAAAAAATCTTCTTTGGCGGCCCCGCAGTCGGGGCAGGTCCAGTCGTGCGGCAGCTCGTCGAAGGGGGTGCCCCCTGCGATGCCCGCCGCCGGCGCGCCGGTGACGGGGTCGTAGCGCCAGTTGCAGATCAGGCATTCCCAGCTCACGTGCGCTCCTCAGATCAGGCCGGCGTGGCTGAACGCACTGCGGCCTTCGCGCGTGTCCAGGATGCCGACGTCTTCGGCCAACTGGATGACGCCGGAGTAGTCCACCCGCTCCAGCGCGACCTGGTTGATCTGGCGGCTGTCTTCGATGATCGTGCCGGCCTGGCCCACGCCCAGTTGCTTGAGCACGTCCAGCCACAGGTCGAGCTCCTTGTCGGCGAACCAGTGGATGGACTTGGGCAGGGTCTCGGCGAAGAAGGACTTCTGTGAGCTGCTCAGCGCCTGGAAGAAGGCGCGTGTGAGCTCGGCGAAGATCTTGGAGTGCGCCAGCTCGTCGTGGCGGTGCGCGGCCACGGTGGCGCGGTTGAGCGGCTGGATCGACTCCTCTTCCGACAGCTGGTGCAGGTAGTCGCTGATGAAGATCTCGGAGACCACGGCGGTGCTCAGGCGCACCAGCATCGGCGCCCAGGCGGGCGTGTGGCGGGCTTGCTCTTCCTGCATCTGGCGCACCAGCGCGAACTGCGGGATGCGGATGTGGGAGAGGTCGCGCACCTCGCGCGTCAGGCGGTTGGCGTTCTTGACCAGCAGCAGGTGATAGGCCTCGTCGACCAGGGTCTCGCAGACGATCTCCTTGGCCCACTCGGTGTCCAGGCCGGGCACGTTCTCGTAGAGGATGTCGTGGCAGGCGGGGCTGACGATGTCGAGCTCGATGGCCACCGTCTTCTCGTTGTAGATGAGCCAGCCGCAAGACAGGATGCGGCCCTTGGTGCGCTCGTCGAGCGACTCGTAGAGCGGGTGCAGGTGGAAGGGCAGCAGGCTCTCGAGGAAGTCGGGGCGGCTGGCGTCGTAGGCCAGGTCGAGTTCGCGCTGCTTGACCTGGGCGCGCTGGCCCCAGCCTTTGGCGATGCGGCCCAGCAGGGCCATGGAGCGGGAGGCGTCGGGGGTCACAGCGGCTGCGGCTGCGAGCGCGGCGCTCGGGGAGGTGGCTTGCGTTTGCATGTGGATTCCTCAGCTGATTGAATGTGTTTTGGGCGCAGTTGGAGGGGCGCTGACCCAGCCCGCGCCCCTCCGTTCGGGTCAGCGCAGGTTGCCCGAGATGAACTCACCGTGCGGCATGTCCAGGCCGTCCGCGGCGGAGTAGACCTTCAGCACCTTTTGCGTGGCGATCTCCAGCTTGATCAGGTGGTTGCTGTGGTAGCTCGACACGTAGGCGAAGACCTGGTCGTCGGGCACGCTGATGACGTGGGCGACCTTGAAGTCCGCCGGCAGGTCCACGCCGGGCACCAGTCGCTTGATGAGGCGGGGGCGGTTCAGGTCGGCGATGTCGAAGAAGGCGATGTAGCCGGGGCCGACGGCGCCGTCCAGGGTGTCTTCTTCGGCCACGATCAGGGTGTTGCCCACCACCGCCACGTCCGACGCCGGGCGGTAGACGCCCGTGCCGTTGACGTGCGGCGTGGGGCCGAGCACGCGGGTGGCCGTCAGGGTCGCGGTGTCCAGGCGCCACACGCTGGGGCCGATCACCTTGGCGCCAGACGGCGTCAGGCTGGTCTTGTCGGACTGCATGGTGCCGATGTAGGCGTAGCGGTTGCCCACCCAGGTCACGAAGTGCGAGAAGGCGGCGTACTCGGCGCGCGAGCCCAGGCGGATGGCGCCCAACTGGGTCAGCACGCCCGTGCGCGGGTTGGGCCGGTAGACGTTGACCTGGTTGAGGTCAAACTGGTAGGGCGCGCTCAGGCCCAAAGAACCGATGGAATTGAAATAAATGCCATGCATTTGCCGGCTGGCGTTTCCGAAACTCTGCTTGGTAACCAGTTTGTTGGTTTTGTTGTTGATGACGTAGATATTGGAGTCGGTGTAGCCGGTGAGGTAGGAGAAATCGGTTCCGGGCAGCAGGGTGGGGCCGTGAATCTGCGAGTATTTCGGGAACCAGGCCGAGGGCACGGGCGGGATGGGCTGCAGGGGGCTGGTCTGCGTCGGCACGGGGATGGACGACAGGGTGGCGGCCTGGCCCATGGGGATCAAGGCGTCCAGCGAGAGGTCGACCTTCTTGTTGGCCCAGTCGATGCTTTTGATCGTCAGGGCGGCCACCTTGGTGCCCACGCCCTGGTTGGCGTCGGTGGAGATGAACACCTTGGATTCATTGGGCAGGATCCAGCTGTGCTGGCAGACGGCGTCGGGCCAGCCGAGCAGGTCCATCAGCGGGGTCATGACCATTTCGTCGGTGTCGGCGTTGATCAAGATGAGGTCGCAATGCATCATGTTGACCGCGCTGACCACGTGCGCCTGAGCGGAGAGGCTGCCGAACGCGAGGGCCATGGCGCCGAGGATTCGGGCGTTTCTCGATTTCATTTCAATTTCCTTCCTGGTTGAATGTTTGAATGCATCTCTTGATGTTTCGACTCGAAACTTTATGGGCCGAGTCGGGTGCTGTCAATTGGCATGTTAGGGGGGCGGAAGGGGGTGTTTGAAACCGTTTGAAACCCACGCGGTCTGAATGGCGCATCGGGTGTGAAGGCGCTGTGAAAACGAATCTGAAAACAAAAATGGCCGCATGTGGCGGCCTCCCTGGTTGAATCGTTGTGCTTCAGTGGCAGTTTTCCATCTCGATGATGGCAAACCCTTCTTTGAGGATTTCTGCTTCGATGTTCGGGTGCCCCGGCTCGGTGTGACAGAAGCTGCACTCGCGTGCGCTCAGGGTCTCGGGCGCCAGGCCCTTGGCGGCCAGGTAGCGGCGCCCGTGGGCCAGCACGGTGTCGATGTCCTTGTGCTGGTCGTCGACCAGGATGTCGAAGTGCATGCGCGAGCCGTCGGGGCGGCGCACGTGGGTGTCGAAGACGGCGATTTTCATGGTGTCTCGGGGGTGGGTTGGGCGATCAATTGACCCAGCAGCGCGCCCAGTCGCAGGTCGTCCATGTGCCCGAAGTGGTGGGCCTGCAAGTCACCCTGGCGGTCGAAGACCAGCATGCTCGGGGTGCCCTGCAGGTCCCACGCGCGCATGGTGGCGGGCAGCGTGGCCCCGGGCACCTGGCGGTCGATGGCGATGGGAAACGGCAGCTGGTACTCGTGAACGAAGGCCCGCAAGGCCGTGGGGGTCATGGCCTCGTGGTGTTCGAACACGCTGTGCAGCCCGATGACGACCAGGTCTGGCCGAGCGAAAGCCAGGTGCAGGCTGCGGGCCTGCGGCAGGCTGGTTTGAGCGCAGCCCCGGCACAGCATCTGGAAGGCCGTGACCACGACCACCGAGCCGCGCAGCGCCTGCAGCGACAAGGGGGCCTGGGTGTTGAGCCATTCGCTGGCGTCGATCTGGAGGTTCATCGGGCGGCCTCTTGACTCACTTCAGGGCGACCTTGGGGAAGTCGACCGGCACGTTGAGCGCCACGTTGATGTAGTTCGTGTAGAGGTTCAAAGCCACGTGGGCCAGGATCTCGACGACCTGCTCGTCCTTGAAGCCGACTTCGTGCAGCTCGGCCACGTCGCCGTCGGCGAGTTGGGCGCGATCGGTGACGACCTTGAGCGCGAAGCGCAGCGCGGCGGCGGTGCGCGGATCATCGGACTGGCCGACCTGGGCGGCGGCCATCTCGGTGGCGGAGGCGCCGGCGTTCTGGCCCAGCACGGTGTGCGCGGCCAGGCAGTACTCGCAGCGGTTGCGGTTGGCGATGGCCACCGCGATCTGCTCGCCGAGCTTGGCACCCAGGGTGCCGGTGCCCAGGGCCCCGAAGGCGGCCCACATGCTTTGCAGCGCGGCCGGCGAGTTGGCCACGGCCTTGAACATGTTGGGCGTGGCGCCGAAGGCCTGGTTGATCTGGGCCAGCAGGGGCTGGCTGGCGGCGGGGGCTTGCTGGGGCTGGAGGTTGACGCGGGACATGGTGGTTCCTTTCGGGTGGGAGGGGGGGACGGCGGGGATGGCGGGGATGGACAGGGCCGAGGTCACTGATTGACCTTGCCCGGCAGGGACAGGTTGCCGGAGGCGACCTTGAAGACGTTGACGACGCACAGCAGCGGGTTGTGCACGCTGGCGTTGACGCGCAGCGCGGCGGTCACGCCGTCGAAGCTGCCGGCGTTGACGGCGCCGATGTCGTCGAAGGGCACGCGCACCTCGACCGTGTCCTGACTGATCTTGGGCGACCAGCCCGGGCTGTCGATCAGGATGGGCAGGCCCGGCCAGGTCTTGGGCAGCTTGGGCTTGGCGCCTTCGGGGATGTCGACGACCTTGAGCGCACCTTTGCCGCAGGCGTCATCGGGTTGCAGCACGACCCAGTGCGAGTGCCACACGTTGCCGTCGTTGGTGGCGTTGCCGTCGCCGTTTTCGTCGAACAGCGGGGTGTCGTCGAAGTCGGGGTGAGAGGTCACCGCGAAGGCCAGGATGCCGGCCTTGGGCTCGAAGCCCACGGTCGATGGGTCCAGCGAGGTGGGCCACACGTACGAGAAGACCTGGCTGCCGGCGAGTTTGCCGGACTTGGTCGGGCGGCTCAGGCCGGCCTTGCCGGAGACGGCCATGTGGAAGATGGCGGTGTTGCCCTCGGTGGTGACCTTGGTGTGGATGATGTCGAAGGGCGGTTTGCCCGTCTTCTTGACGGCGGGCGCCTGGATGCCGCCCTGGTGGGCCGCCTTGTGGGCACCATCGTGTGCCCAGGCGAAGGAGCAGGTCAGGCTGGTGGCCAGGGCCAGCAGGGAGAGGGTCGAGCGGGTTTGCATGTTCCGTCCTTGAATGTGTGGGGGTGAGGGCAGTATCTGGAGGCGAGTCGCATTCGTTGATACAGTTCGTACGCAAGACATGCCATTTCGTACCGCCATGAGCCCCCAGCCCCCTGTTGACCGCCTCTCCGGTTTGCTGGAGCGCTTTCGCGTTCGCGCGCAGCTCTCGCACACCGGGGCGCTGTGCGGGCTGAGCCACTTCGACGCGGGGGAGGGCCACGGCCACCTGCACGTGCTGCGCCGCGGCATGCTGGAGGTCTCGCATCCCGGCGGGCGCGACGTGCCCGAGCGCCTGGCGCTCAAAGAGCCGACGCTGCTGCTGTACCCGCGCCCGCTCACGCACCGCTTTCACAACCCGCCGCTCGAAGGGTCGGACTTCACCTGCGCCAAGTTGCTGTTCGAGGGCGGCGCCAGCAACCCCCTGGCGCGGGCCTTGCCGCCGCTCATCGCCTTGCCGCTGTCGCGCGTGGACGGGCTCGACGCGGCCTTGACGCTGCTGTTTGCCGAGACCGACCGCGTGCGCTGCGGCCAGCGCCTGATGGCCGACCGGCTCTTCGAGGTGGTGTTGTTGCAGCTGCTGCGCTGGTTGCTCGACCACCCGCAGGAGGCGGGCATCCAGCCGGGGCTGATCACCGGGCTGTCCGAGCCGCGCCTGGCGCGGGCCCTGGTGGCGGTGCACGAGGCCCCGGGCGAGGCCTGGACGCTGGAGCGCCTGGCCGACTGCGCGGGCATGTCGCGCACGGTGTTCGCCAACACCTTCCGAGAGGTCGTGGGGCAGACCCCGGCCGACTACCTCACCGACTGGCGCATCATGCTGGCGCAGGCCCGCTTGCGCCAGGGGCAGTCCATCAAGCTGCTGGCCGAGGAGCTGGGCTACGCCAACCCATCGGCGCTGTCACGGGTGTTTGCCGCGCGCACGGGGCAGTCGCCGCGTGACTGGCTCAAGGCCGCCCGCGGCGACGAACTCAGCGCCGAATCAGCTGGATGAGCGTCTCGCGAGTGGGCGAGGCCACCGCGTCCTGCAAGGTGAATTCGTCGAGTTTGTCGTGCAGCGCTTGCAGGGCCTGATCGAGGATGCCCTTGAGTTGGCAGTGGCCCTGGAGGCCGCAAGGCGGCGCGTTGCAGTCGACCAGCGAGCGTGAGCCTTCGAGGTCGCGGATCAGCTCGCCCAGGCGGATCTCGCCCGGTGCGCGGCCCAGGCTCAGGCCGCCGCCCTTGCCGCGCGTGGCGTGCACCCAGCCGCGCTGGCTGAGGTGCTGCACCACCTTCACGAGGTGGTGGCGGGAGACGTCGAAGCGCTGTGCGATCTCGCCGATGGTGACGGGTGGCTGGGGGGGCGGGGACGGCAGAACCTGTGACTGGGTGAGGTACATCAGGACACGCAGGCCCAGGTCCGTGAAGTGCGTCAGTTGCATCGGCGCATGGTAGTGGATCGCTCAGACCCCGCCGGTGCCGAAGGCCTCGGCGTGGATGCGGTTGGCCGGCACACCCAGGTCGCGCAGGCTGCGGATCTGCGCGCGCATGAAGCCCAGTGGGCCGCAGAGGTAGAAGTCCGCATCCCGCAGGGGCAGGGAGCCGGACAGCGCGCCCAGGTCCATGCGCCCGCGCAGCATGCCCTCGTCGGCCGAGGCCGCGTCCAGCGTTTCCAGGTGCGTGCGGTGGTGCGCGTGGGGCAGGTCGCGCAGCAGGGACGTCACCTCGCCGTGCAGGGCCAGGGCCGAGCGGTCGCGCGCGGCGTGCAGCGCCCACACGTGGCGCTGCGGCTGGTGGCGCCCGAGGTGCTCCAGCATGGCGCGCATGGGGGTGACGCCGATGCCGGCGCTCAGCAGCACCACCGGCGTGCTGCGGTCGGTGTGCAGCACGAACTCGCCCATGGGGGGCGCCACCTCGACCACGTCGCCGACCTGGTGGTGGTCGTGCAGGGTGTTGGAGACCATGCCCGCGGGCTGGATGCCGCCGCCCTCGGTGGCCACCGCGTCTTCGCGCTTGACCGAGATGCGCAGCGTGCGCCCGTTGGCGGCCTGCGACAGGCTGTACTGGCGGGCCTGCTGCAGGCGGCCTTCGTCCACCGTCAGGCGCACCGACACGTACTGGCCAGGCAGGTGCGCGCAGACCGCGCCGCCGTCTTGCGGGCTCAGCACGAAGGAGCGCACCTCGCTGGACTCCAGGTGGGTGGCGTCGATGCGAAAGCGCCGCCAGCCGCTCCAGCCGCCGTCTTGCGAGACCGCTTGCGCGTAGAGCTTGTTTTCGGCGTTGACCAGCACCTCGGCGAGTTGGCCGTAGGCCTGGCGCCAGGCTTCGATCAACTCGGGTGTGGCCAGATCGGGCCCCAGCACCTCGGCGATGGAGGCCAGCAGGTGTCGCCCGACCACGCCATAGTGTTCGGCTCGGATGCCCAGGCTGACGTGCTTGTGGGCGATGCGCTCCAGCACCGGCGCCAGCGGGGTCGGGTCGTCGATGTGCGCGGCGTAGGCGGCCACGGCGCCGGCCAGGGCCTGCTGCTGCTGACCCGAACGCTGGTGGCCCTGGTTGAAGACGGCGCGCAGCTCGGGCTGGTGCTCGAAGAGGCGGGCGTAGAAGTGGCGCGTCAGGGTCTCGCCGTGGGCCTGGAGCAGGGGGGCGGTGCTGCGAACGAGGTCGCGGATGGGGGCCGGGAGCATCGGGGGTCCTTTAAGTTGCATTAAAAATGCATGTTAAAGGCTGGGCCCCATGGCGCCAAGCCCTGTCCCAAGCCCCTTCGGGCCGTCAGGGAACCAGCGACAGGAACAGGAAGGCCGCGAACAGCACCAGGTGCACCGCACCCAGCATGATGTTGGTGCGCCCGGTGCTCAACGTGATGGCGCTGACCAGGAAGGTCAGCATCAGCATGAGCAGGTCTTTGGGGGCCAGGCCCAGCTCCAGCGGCAGGTTCAGCCACACCGCCGCGACCACCACCACCGGGATCGTCAGGCCGATGCTGGCCAGCGCCGAGCCCAGCGCCAGGTTCATGCTGGTCTGCAGGCGATCGGCGCGGGCGGCGCGGATGGCCGCCCAGGTCTCGGGCAGCAGCACCAGCAAGGCGATGGCGATGCCGATGACCGCCTTGGGCGCCCCCATGGCCACCACGCCCGACTCGATGTAAGGCGACAGTTGCTTGGCCAGCCCGACCACGGTGACCAGAGAGAGCACCAGCAGGCCGAAGCTCAACCAGGCCTGGGTGTTCGTGGGCGGGTGGGCGTGGATGTCCTCGTCGTCGGCGTCGTGGGGGGGCAGGAAGTAATCGCGGTGGCGCACCGTCTGCACGAAAACGAAGGCGGCCCACAGCACCAGCGAGGACACGGCCACGAAGGTCAGTTGCGAGACGGTGTAGGTCGGCCCCACGGAGCTGGTGGTGAAGGAGGGCATGGCCAGCGTCAGCCCCGCCAGCACAACCAGGGCCGCCAGCGCGGAAGCTGCGCCATCGAGCTGGAAACGCTGCTCATGGTGGTGCAGGCCCCCCACCAGCACGCACAGGCCCACCACCCCGGTGCAGATGATCATCACCGCCGAGAACACGGTGTCGCGCGGCAGGGCGGCCTTGTCGGCCCCGCCGGCCAGCATCATGGAGACGATCAAGGCGACCTCGATGACCGTCACGGCCACCGCCAGCACCAGGGTGCCGAAAGGCTCGCCCACGCGGTGGGCCACCACCTCGGCGTGGTGCACCGCCGCGATCACGGCCCCGATCAGCGCACACCCGCAGACCCCGGCCAGCCACGCGGGCAGGGGCGTCGACAGGCTGGCGCCGAGGATGGCGGCGGCGAGCAGGGGGACGGCGAGGGGCCAGTGCTTCATTCGATCTCCTGATGGGAAGCCCCGAGGTTAAGGCATCTGCTCAAGCCCCTGCGCGGCCGAGCCTGTCGCCCGCAGCCCCCGGGGTTGACCCGGCGTTCAACTGGGTGGATGTGATCGGGTTTCGGGGTTTACGCGGTTCATTAAACGAGCCACTCGATTCAGCATGCCCACGAGACCCAGCGGCACCCTGCCGCTCCCCGCTGCTCCCTGCTGCTCCTTGATTTGGACCCGCCCATGCGCCCCACCCACCGCCCCGCCCTCCACCGCCCCGCCCTGCTCGCCAGCCTCGCCCTGAGCCTGCCGATGCTGGCCCAGGCCGCCGTCGAGTACTACAAGTGGACCCCGGTGACGCTGCCGGCGGCGTCGGGCGCGTCCTGCGGCAACGGCACCCCGGCTCGGGTGTTCGTCAACCGCACCCCGATGACCACCAAGACCCTGGTGTACTTCGAGGGCGGCGGTGCCTGCTGGAACCAGAACGGCTGCCTGGGCAAGGGCAAGCTGACCGAGGTGGCCTCCAACCCCAATGGCGTGCCCGAGAACTACTTCAGCCAGCTCAACCTGGCGGGCTTCGGCATGGCCACGCCGCTGATCACCCGCACGCCGCTGCTGGGCAAGATCTACACGCAGAACTGGAACATCGTCTACGTGCCCTACTGCACGGGCGACGTGCACACCGGCGCCAACATCATCACCTACAACGACGCCGACGCCGCCAAGCCCACCGTCTACTACCACCGCGGCTACAAGAACGCCAAGGCGCTGGGCGCCTGGATGGCCGCCAACCTGCCCAAGCCCGAGCACCTGCTGGTGTCGGGCTCCTCGGCCGGTGGCGTGGGGGCCACGGCCAACTACGGCGTGCTGCGCCTGGCCCTGAACCCGGCCAAATCGGCCCTGGCGGCGGACTCCGGCCCGCTGTTCCCGGCGCCTCAGTCGGGCACCTCGGCGCAGTACCCCTCGCTGCCGCTGCAAAACAAGGTGCGCTCGCTGTGGGGCGTGGACCGCGCCGATGGCGTGGCCACCGAGCTGATCAGCCAGTTCCCGCAGGCCGGCGACGTCTCCGACCTGTCGACCCTCAACAGCGGCCTGCCCAAGGTCTTCCCCAAGGACCGCTTCGGCTACATGGCCTTCCAGGAAGACGGCATCTTCTCGGCCTTCTCGTACAACAGCTTCTACCCCGAGATCGCGTCGCTCACCGGCAAGGACAAGGACGCCGCCATCAACGTGCTGTGGCGCCGCGACCTGAACAACTGGGTCTCGCAGCTGCGCGCGGCGGGCAACACCGGCTACTACCTGCCGGTCTGGCGCCCGTTCCTCAAGTCGCACACCCTGGTCACGCTGGACTTCACCGGCACCGGCATCGAAGAAGCCGGCCACAAGTCGGTGGTGGACTTCTACAACAACCTGGTCGATGACACGAAGCCGGTGCTGCGCGTCATCGAACAAGACCAGCAAGGCGACCGCAAGCGCGTGCTGTCGGTCAACCCGATTCAGTGGCTGGTGGCGCTGTTCGAGGGCTTCTTCATCTGAGCGCCGCCCGGGCGCTGAGCGCAGGCCCCGGGCCGGCCGGGGGTGGCCCAGGCGTCGTCAGGCGGACTTGCGCTTGGCTTCGGCCTGCGCCGGTTGCTTGAGCTTGGCTTGAGCCTGCTCCTGCTCGCGGGCGTAGGCGGTGCACGCCTTGAACAGCGTCAGCAGGTTGTGCAGCACGCTCTCCAGGGGGGCCTTGCAGCGGTCGGCGACCCACTGCGTGGCCACGCGGGTGTTGGCGCCCACCAGGCCGTTGGCCAGCATGTTGAAGTCCAGGCCGCTGTCCTCGAGGTTGGGGAACATCTGCTGCATGAAGCCGGCGATCAGCAAGGCGAAGTCTTGCGAGGCCTGCTCGGACAGCACCGTCAGCCCTTCGCCGGCGTTGGCGGCGTCGATCAGGGCGACGCGGGCGCGGTGCGGGTCTTCGCGGATGAACTCCAGGAAGGTGCGCAGCGCGGCCTCGGCGAGCTTGTCCGGCTCGGGCTGGCAGGTGGCCAGCGACAGGATCGTGGCCTGCATGAGCTGGCGGTTCACCTCGGCGAACACCGCGCGAAAGAGCGCCTCCATGCTCTCGAACGACTCATAGAAGTAGCGCGAGGTGAGCTGCGCCTGTTTGCAGACGTCCCGAACGGTGGACTGGTGGTAGCCCTGCTCCCCGAACACGGCCAGGCCGGCCTCGATCAGGCGTGCGCGCCGTTGGCGCTGTCGCTCATCGGAGTCGACCCCGCCGTAACGCCGGCCGTTTGTCCCCGTGGTGGAGGGGGCTTCAGGGTTAACCCTCGTTCTGGAAACGGGCATTGTCAAATACCATTTTGAAATTGACCATTGTCAAATGACCCTGGTCAGGACTGTGTCAGGCCGAGGCCGACAGACACCCGGGATTTTCGCACCGTTGGGCGCCTGGCCGCCCGAGCGACCAACACGGCATCTTGCCTCACGTTTGTGGCGGCGGGGGGCTGGTGGGGTGGCTGCGGGGCGATGTGGGCCGCAGATCGCGGTGCTTCCTGTGTCTGCGGGCCCTCTGGCCTGGCTCGCTCCCCAGCGATGACAACCGAGCGCGCCACGCCAGGCGGGCAGACACCGAGGACCCACATGAAGAACTTCAAGAACAAGGTCGCCGCCATCACGGGCGCTGCATCCGGCATGGGCCGCACCCTGGCGCTGGAGCTGGCCCGCCGCGGCTGCCACCTCTCGCTGAGCGACGTCAACGAGAAGGGCCTGGCCGAGACCGCCTCGATGGCCTCCAAGCTGGGCGTCAAGGTCACCACCGCCAAGCTCAACGTGGCCGACCGCGAGGCCATGTACGCCTGGGCCGACCAGACCGCCCGCGACCACGGCCAGGTCAACCTGATCTTCAACAACGCCGGTGTGGCGCTCGGGGCCTTCGTCGAGACGGTCAAGCCCGAAGACTTCGAGTGGATCATGGGCATCAACTTCTGGGGCGTGGTCTGGGGCACCCAGGCCTTCCTGCCGCACCTCAAGAAGGCCGGTGAAGGCCACATCGTCAACACCTCCAGCCTGTTCGGCCTGTTGTCCGTGCCCACCCAGGGCACCTACAACGCCAGCAAGTTCGCCGTGCGCGGCTACACCGAGGCGCTGCGCCAGGAGCTGGACATGGCCCAGTGCGGCGTGAGCGCAACCTGCGTGCACCCGGGCGGCATCCGCACCAACATCGCACGCACGGCCAAGATGGACGAGAGCATGCACCGCGCCACCGGGGGCAAGACCGAAGAGGCCCGCGCCAAGTTCGACAAGCTGCTCAACGCGACGACCGCCGAGAGCGCGGCGCGCCAGATCCTGTCCGCGGTCGAGGGCAACCAGCGCCGCGTGCTGGTCGGCCTGGATGCCAAGTTCCTCGACAAGCTCGTGCGCGTGCTGGGTTCGTGGTATCAACCGCTCATCACCCTGTTTGCCAAGAAGGGCATGCTGGGCTGAGGCCCCGTGTTGCTGCCGTCACGACCGAAGTCAACGCAGGATCGACCGACCCGAACATGTCCGCCGTCATGAACCCCACCCCCGCCACCTCCGCATCCGCTTCGGCGCCCATCCAGCGCAGCTACCCGCCCGTGCCGGGTGTGCTGGAGGGCATCACCTCGGCCCTGATGCGCGCCAGCCTGCGCTTCCTGTTCAAGCCGGTGATCAAGCCGCCGATGCCGGTGGGCCTGCAGCGCGCCGTGCTGCACACGCTGTCGGTGTCGATGCCGCCGGGCGGTGGCGTCAAGGTCGAGCACGTGAAGGTGGGCCACATGACGGCCGAGCGCATCACGCCGAAAGCCACGCCTCAGCCGAAGCACGCGCTGCTGTACCTGCACGGCGGCGCTTTCTGCGCGGGCAGCCCGCGCAGCCACCGCAGCATCACCACGCGCCTGAGCCGCCTGGCCAACTGCGAGGTGCTGGCCATCCACTACCGTCGCGTGCCCGAGCACCCCTTCCCCGCGCAGATCGAGGACTCGGTCGAGGGCTTCAAGGACCTGCTCAAGCGCGGCTACAAGCCCGAGAACATCGCGGTGGCCGGTGACTCGGCCGGCGGCACGCTGACGCTGCTGGTCTTCAAGGCGCTGGAGCTGGAGGGCCTGCCCACGCCGAAGTGCCTGGTGATGATGTCGCCGGCGTTTGACGCCAAGCTCAACAGCGACAGCGTCAAGAAGTACAAGAAGCTCGACCCGATGATCAACATCGAGTGGGGCATGCAGGGCTTCGCCTGGTACCGCCCGCGCCACGACCACCCGCTGGGCCTGCCAAAGCGGCAGGACCTGAGCACGCTGCCGCCCACGCTGGTGCAGGTCGGCGAGATCGAGGTGCTGCACGACGACTCGGTGTGGTTCCTGCACGCGGCCAAGCGTTTCGACCGCCACGTGGAGCTGGAGGTCTACCAGGACCGCTGGCACGTGTTCCAGATCCACGCCGGCATCATGCCGAGCGCGACGAAGGCGCTTGAGCGTCAGGCTGCGTTCATGAAGCAGCAGTGGGGTTCTTGATTTTTGTGCGCGTTGGTTGATGCGTGGTTCGGTGGGCGGGGGGCTGGTGAGCCGGCCCTGCGCGGCGCACCACCGAACCGCGTCAACAAAAAAGCCACCCCGCAGGGTGGCTTGGTGCCGAGGCTTGCGCCCGTTGCGAGTGCCGGTCGTGCCGGTCAGGCCGCCTTGTTGCGCGCCTGAGCAGCCCGGTGCGCCAGCTCCTCGTCGCGCAGCTCCTTGCGCAGGATCTTGCCCACGTTGCTCATCGGCAGGTCTTCGCGGAACTCGATGTGCTTGGGGCGCTTGTAGCCCGTCAGCTGCTCCTTGCAGTACGCGGCCACGTCGGCCTCGCTGAGGCTGTAGTCCTTGCGCACCACGAAGAGCTTGACGGCCTCGCCCGAGCGCTCGTCGGGCACGCCGATCACGCAGCACTCGGTCACGCCCGGGTGCAGGTTGACGACCTGCTCGATCTCGTTGGGGTAGACGTTGAAGCCCGACACCAGGATCATGTCCTTCTTGCGGTCCACGATCTTGATGAGGCCGTCGTCAGCCATCACGCCGATGTCGCCCGTGCGGAAGAAGCCGTCGGCCGTCATGACCTGGGCCGTCTCGTCGGGGCGCTGCCAGTAGCCCGCCATCACCTGCGGGCCGCGGATGCTGATCTCGCCGGCCTGGCCGATGGGCTGGGGCTGGCCGTCGTCGTCCAGCAAGGCGATCTCGGTGGAGGGCAACGGGTAGCCGATGGCGCCGTTGTATTCGGTGTTGTCCAGGCGGTTGACCGTGACCACGGGCGAGGTCTCCGACAGACCGTAGCCTTCGACGATGGGCACCCCGGTGATGCGGTGCCACTCTTGCGCGGTGGATTGCTGCACGGCCATGCCGCCGCCGTTGCAGACCTTCAGGCGGGAGAAGTCGAGCGTGGCGAAGTCGGGCTCTTCCACCAGCGCGTTGTAGAGCGTGTTGACCGCGGGGAACTGCGTGATCTTGAAGCCCTTGAGCGTCTTGATGACCTTGTTGACGTCGCGCGCGTTGTCGATCATCACGTTCATCGTGCCCATGCGCGCACTCAGGAAGTAGCACACCGTCAGCGCGAACACGTGGTACATCGGCAGGGCCACGACGTTGATCAGCTGGCCGTCGGTGACCTTGTCGAGCTCGGGCTTGAACCAGGCCTCGCACTGCAGGATGTTGGCCACGAGGTTGCGGTGCGTCAGCGTGGCGCCCTTGGAGACGCCGGTGGTGCCGCCGGTGTACTGCAGGAAGGCGACGTCCTGGCCAGTGAGGGCCGGGCGACGGTAGGGCAGGGACTTGCCTTGCGACAGCGCGGCCTTCATGGTCGTGAGCTGGCGGCCGCCGCCGGTGGGCAGCTGGAAGTCGATGACGTGCTTGTCGACGTTGCGCGACTTGTAGGTCATCCACGGGCCCTTGATGGGGCCGAAGACGTCACCCAGCGAGGCCAGCACGATGTGCTTGATGGGGGTGCGCTCGATGACTTCCTGCACCGTGGGGCCGAAGTACTCCAGCACGATGATGGCCTCGGCGCCCGAGTCGTTGAGCTGGTGCTCGAGCTCGCGCGGGGTGTACATCGGGTTGACGTTGACCACCACGTGGCCCGCACGCAGGATGGCGGCGATGGCCACGGCGTAGTGCGGGATGTTGGGCATCATGACCGCGACGCGGGCACCCGCCGACAGCTTCTGGGCCTGCAGCCAGGCGGCCAGGCGCCGCGATTGCACCTCGACGTCGGCAAACGTCCAGCGCGAGCCCTGGTAGGCCATCATGTCCCGCTTGGCGTGGGTGCTGAAAGCGACTTCCAGCAGGTCCACCAGCGAGGCGTGGGTGTCGGGATTGATCGTGGCGGGCACGCCGGGCCCGTATTGCTTCAACCAGGGTTTGTCCATGAGCTGCTGCCCCATCCTCGAAAAAGAAAACGACTGTATCTGAAAACACGTGACGTCATTTTCGCGGACGGCGCCGTCGGGCGCTTCCCCCTGAGTCGGGTGCAGCGGCTCAGGGGGTGCGTCAGGGTGTGACGTTTGTCACGTCGCCGGGACGGGGCCTTGGGCTTGGGCGGGTGGGGGCGGCACGAGTTTTCCCTGACACAGCACGCGCACCGCGTCGCCCTCGCGCAGCGAATGCTCGCGGTGGGTGATGATGAAGCGCCCGCAGCCCAGCGCGTTGATGGCGTCCTGCACGCGCTTTTCGGTGGCGAAGTCGAGGTGGCTGGTGTACTCGTCGAGCAGCAGGAAGCGCGGCCGCTTGTAGAGCGCGCGCGCCAGCAGGATGCGCTGCTTTTGCCCGCCCGAGAGCGTCGCGCCCATGCTGCCCACCAGCGTCTGGTAGCCCATGGGCATGCGCGCGATGTCCTCGTGCACGCAGGCCAGGGCGGCAGCGGCCTCCACCTTTTCAGCGCTGGCCTCGGCGTCGTTCATGGCGATGTTGTCGTGGATGCTGCAAGAGAACAGCTGGTCGTCCTGGAAGACGGTGCCCAGCACCGAGCGGAAGGCCTCGGCGCCCAGCGAGGCCATGGGCACGCCGTTGAGCAGCACCTCGCCCGACTCGGGCGTGACCTGCCCGCACAGGATCTTCATCAGCGTGGACTTGCCGCAACCCGAGGGCCCCAGCACGGCCAGCGCCTGACCGGTGTGCAGGGTCAGGTTGACGTGGTCGAGCACGGGTGCTTCGTCGCGCGCGTAGCGGAAGACGACGTCGCGCAGGCTCAGGGTCATGGGCGCGGGCTCAGCGCTGGCTGGGTCGTTGGGGCTTGCTTGGCCCCGCTGGTCCGCGGTCAACGCTGACGCTTGCAGCCCCGCCCGGTGCCCCGCCTGCGCGGGCGAGGCCGGCTCCGTCGGCGTGAGCACGATGTCGGCCAGCCGGTCGCCCTGCAGGCGCAGCAGGCGCAGGCTGATGACGCGCTCGATGAGGTCGTTGGCGCGCTGCAGGAACTGCCCCTTGTAGGCCATGAAGGCCACCAGCATGCCGATGGAGAACTGCTCGGCGATGATCATCTGCGCGGCCAGGTAAAGCACCAGCGCCTGCTCGATGGCGCCGATCACGCCGTTGACGCCCTGGTGCAGCAGGTTGATGCGCTCTTGCTTGACGCGCGCGTTGACCATGCTGGCCTGCTGGTTCATCCAGCCGGCCACGCGCCAGCCGGGTCGCGAGAAGAACTTGATGGCGTTCATGCCGCGCAGCGTCTCCATCAGGAAGGTCTGCGCTTGCGCCTCGCGCACGATGAGCTCTTCCGAGGCCCGCCGAAAGGGCCCGAAGACGGCCAGGCGCACCAGCAGGTACAGCGTGGCCACGCCCAGCACGATGGCCGCCAGTTGCGGGCTGTAGGCGAACATCAGGCCCAGCGTCACCAGGCTGACCGCGCCGTCGAGCACGGCTTCGACCAGCTCGCGCGTGAGCGTGTCCTGGATGGTGTCGACGGAGGCGAAGCGCGACATGACGTCGCCCGTGTGGCGCTTGTCGAAGTAGGACAGCGGCAGGCGGATGAGGTGGCGAAAGACCTGCGTGCTGCTGTTGAGCTTCCAGCTCAGGCTGGTGCCCAGCACGACCCAGCTGCGCATCAGCCGCGTCAGCAGCGACATCAGCGCCAGCAGGCCCAGCGAGGTCGCCAGCACCGCCAGCAGGGGCGTGTCGCGGCTGACGATGACGTCGTCGATGACCCACTGGCTGAGCATCGGCATGAGGATGGCGAAGACCTCCAGAACCAGTGAGAGCACGGCCATCTGCGAGAAGGCCCGCCACAGGCCGGGCTGGCCCTTGAAGAGCGAGCGCAGCTTCCAGTCGCTGCGCTCTTTGCGCGGCCGAAAGCCCGGCGCGGGTGCCAGCTCCAGCGCCACGCCGGTGAAGTGCGGGCTGGCCTCCTTGAGCGTCAGCTTGCGCTCGCCCACGGCCGGGTCGTGCACGGTGATGTGCCGGTTGTCGGCGTGCACCAGCACCACGAAATGGTTGAGGTCCCAGTGCAGCAGGCAGGGCGTGCGCAGCTCGGGCAGCTCTTGGAGCTCCAGGCGCACCGCGCGGTTGGACAGGCCCATCTGCTCGCCGATGTCCATGAGCTGGGCCAGCGTGGCCCCGCGCGACGACAGCTCGAAGCGCTGGCGCAGGCTGGGCAGGTCGGTGTCGAGGCCGTGCGCGCCGGCGACCATGGCCAGGCAGGCCAGGCCGCATTCGGCGGCTTCGGATTGCAGCACCAGGGGCACGCGCTGGCGCGGCCACAGCTTGAAAGGGCTGAAGGTGGGGGGCGAAGAAGCAGAGGTGGCGGCCATGGCGGTCGGGGGTCAAAGGCGGCCACTGAAGGCGAACAGCGGGTCGAGCATCCAGCGCAGCAGCGAGCGGCGGTCCAGCTCGATGTCGGCGCTCAGCGTGTGGCCCGGGCGCAGGGCGATGTCGGTGTCGTAGGCGCGCACGGTGCTGCGATCCAGCGTCACGCGCACCAGGAAGACGGCGCGGCGATCGCCCCGTTCGGTCGCGCCGGGCGGCGGGGGCACGTCGGACTGCGAGACCGAGCGCACCACGCCACGGTGCTGGCCGAAGCGCTGATAGGGGAAGGCGTCGTAGGCGATGCGCACGACCTGGCCGGCCCGGATGAAGCCCATGGCGGTGCTGGGCACGTGCAGCACGGCTTCGAGCGGCGAGTCGTCGGGCACGATGCTCAGCACCGGGGTGCCGGCGGCCACCGTCTGGCCGACGCCGGCTTGCAGCCCGGTGACGGTGCCGCTGACGGGGGCTTTGAGCCAGGCCAGCTGCTGGCTGCGTTGCTGCACCGACTCGCGTTGCAGCGACAGGCGGTCGCGCTCCAGGCTGGCCTGGTTGACGCGGTGCTCGGCCTGCAGGCGCGACTGCTCCTGGCGGGCCTGGGCCAGCTCGCTGCGCGCCAGGCCCAGCTGGCGCTGCAGGCCTTGCAGGCGCGCGGTGTGGTCCAGCAGGGCCTGGCGCTGCTGCTCGTATTGCAGCTGCGAGACGATGCGCTCGTCCAGCAGCGGGGCCATCTGGTCGAGCACCTTGCGCACCGAGGCGATCTGCTCTTGCTGCAGCGCGATGTCGGTCTGCAGCGACTGGGCGTCTTGTTGGTGGCGCAGGACGCGCTGGTTCAGGGCGTCGAGCTGGGCGCGCAGGGCCTGGGCCTGGCCTTCCGATTGGTCGGCGATGCGCTCGCGCTGGCCTTGCAGGCTCGATTCGATCTGCCCGGAGGCGCTGCCGCCGTCGGTGAAGCGGTCCTGGCGCAGTTCGGCAAGCACCTCGCCGGCCTGCACGCGCTGGCCTTCCTGCACCCGCAGGCGCTGCAGCACGGCGGTGTCGCCGGGGGCGACCTGGGCCACGCCGTTGCGCGGCTGCAGGCTGCCTTGCACGCGCTCCTTCTTGGTGTGCTGCCCAAAGGCCAGCACCAGCACCACCGCCAGGCACAGCGTCGCAGCGAACAGCGTGAGGGAGCCACCGCCCACGGGCTGGATGTGCAGGGGCGCGCCGTCCGAGCTGTGGCTGCGCGCCTGCAGCACCTCGGGTCGGAAGAGGGGGGTGTCGTCCGGGGCGGGGCTCATGGCAGGTTCGCGGGCAGGTTCGCGGGGGTGAGGGACAGGGCCTGCGCGTCGAACAGGTCGAGCCAGGGGGCGATGTGCTCCGAATCGAGCCGGTCCAGCAGGGCGAGGGCGTCGGCGCCGGCTTGCACCGTGGCGATGCGCGCGCTGGCCCAGGCCATGCGGGCTTCGTGCACCTGTTGCTGCGCGTCGAGCAGGTCGGTTGTGCTGCGCAGTCCGGCCAGCCAGGCTTTCTGCACGGCGTCCAGCGTGGCCTGCGTGCTGGCCACCACGGCCTCTTGGCGGGCTTGCTGGCGCTGCGCCTGATCCTGACGCAGGTAGGCGTCTTGCAGCTCGGTGCTCACGCGGGCTTCGGCGTCGTCGAGGCGGGCTTGTGCGGCGCCGAGCAGGGCGGCGGCCTCGCGCTGGCGCGCCTGCTGCAGGCCCGAGCTGAACAGCGGCCAGTTCAGCACCAGCCCGACGGCGTCGGTGCGGACGTCCTGGCGGTCGCTCAGGCCCTCGAAGCGCTGGGTCTGACGCGTGCGGCTGCGGCTGGCGGTGGCGTCCAGCGTGGGCTGCCAGCGCTCGGCGGTGCGCGCGCTGGCGGCTTCCCGGCTGGCGCGCAGGCCGGCCTGGGCGTCTTGCACCTCGGGGTGGCGAGACAGCGCTTGCGCCGTGGCGTCATCCAGCGGCGGCAGGCTCAGGTTCGCCGCGTCAGGCTGGTGGGGGCGCAGCCCGCGTGGCGGCGCCACGGTCAGGCCGCTCAGTCGCCCCAGGGTCAGCGTCAGCAAGCGCACACGCGCCAGCAACCGCTCCGATCGGGCCTGGGCCTGCTCCTGGCGTGTGCGCGTCTCCAGCAGGTCCAGCACGGTGCCCAGGCCGGCTTGCAGGCGCTTGTGGTGTGCCTGGGCCTGCGTGTGCAGCGCCGCCAGGTGGAGGCGGGTCAGGTGCCACTGCTCGGCGGCCTCGACCGCGCCCAGGTAGCTTTGGCTGAGCTCGCGTGCCAGGGCCTGCTGGCGCTGGCGTGCCTGCCAATGCGCTTGCTCGGCGGTGGCGGCCTGGGCCCGGGCCTCGGCGCGATCTGCGGGGCGCCACAGCGGCCAGGTGGCGTTGAGCGAGGCGGCCGAGCTGGGCGTGCGGGAGGCGATGCCGTTGTAACGCTGGCGCTGATCTTCGGCGCGCGCGCTGGCGTCCAGGCGCGGCCACCACGCGCGCGCGCGGCTCTGATCGCTCAGGGCGTCGCTGGCCTCGGCTCGGGCCTGTGCCTCGCGCGAGCCGGCGGCCTGGTCCAGGCGGCTGAGCAGGGCGGGCCAGGTGGTGGCGGCCCGGGCGGGGGCCTCGGGGGTGACTTCGGTGATGGGCAGGGCGGTGACCACCGCCGGAGCCGGGTGCGCAACCGGGTGTGCAACAGAGTGCGAGGCCGGGTGCGCGACCGAAGGCGCGGGCCAGCTCAGCTGGTGGCTGAGGGTCAGGGCGTGAGCGTGGGGCACGGTGGCTGCGCCGCACATCAGCGTGGCGCGCCACAGGGGCCAGGCTCGCGCTCGCTTGCGGCGGGGCTCAGGGGGCACGGCGGGGGGCGGG
>JAECRL010000012.1 GCA_016000265.1 Burkholderiales bacterium | reverse complement strand
GTCGTTTCCTTCAACGTTAACACCTGAGCAGGAATTCACTGGGTCAATACAGGCGCTCCCCCACGAGCAGGCCAAGAGCGGGCTCCTTTGCGGCGCCCAAGGCCGCATGCATCAACTTCAGAAAGGGCACGAAGCCCAAGCCCCGGTGGCCGTCGGCCAAGTCCGCCATTTGCAGATCGGCTGCCGCAAGCACCTCGGGCACATTCACCCCCATGCCAGACAGCATGTCGGCGATAAGGCGCACGTAGTGGAGGGGCAGTGCTGCGTTGTGCACGGTTTGATTTTTTGAAAAGCGCCAATTGTCAATAAATGACCTTTTTGTGTCAAGACAACCTACCCTTGATCTACCCCAGGATTCATAGGATACAAATACTTAGCGCCATCAAACTAACAGTACGCCAATGTTTTCGTTTTTCAAGAAGTCCGGCCCCAACCAGGCCAGCATCAATGGGGTGCCCATCATGGTCAATCCCAAGGAGACCTTGCTCCAGGCAGCGTTGCGCGAAGGCATTGATTTCCCGAACAGCTGCCGCGTGGGTGGCTGCGCAGCCTGTAAATGCAAGCTGGTCGACGGCAAGGTCAAGGAGCTGACTCAGACCGCCTACATCTTGTCGGACGAAGATTTGGACGCCGGCATGATCCTGGCCTGCCAGTCGGTGCCACAAACCAATGTCACCATCGAAGTAGACATGGCCGCCCAGCAAGCCCGCCGCACCGTAAGTGGCCGGGTGGTGGCCTGCACCGCACTCACCCACGACATCGTCAGCCTGCGCATCCAACTGGACGACTCGCTGCCTTACAAAGCTGGCCAGTACGCACAATTGTCGGTTGACAGCCTGCCCGGGGTTGATCGCAGCTACTCGTTTGCCACCGCCTCGCAGCCCAATTCCCAGGTCAGTTTCCTGGTACGCAAGGTGCCCAATGGCGTGTTCTCCAGCCATGTGCATAAACATGATCTGGTTGGACAGCGCGCCAGCGTGAAGGGCCCCATGGGCGATTTCTGGCTGCGCCCCTCTGACGCCCCCTTACTGATGGTGGCCGGCGGCAGCGGCCTGGCCCCCGTTCTGGCCATCTTGGAAGACGCTCTGGCCCAAGGCGTCAAACGCCCCGTCACCATCTTGTTTGGTGCCCGCCAGCAAGCTGACTTGTACGCTCAAGACACGCTGGAAGCCCTTCGCACCCAATGGCCTGCGGCCTTCCGCTTTGTGCCCGTGCTGTCGGCCGAACCCGATGGCAGCAGTTGGGCAGGTGCGCTCGGCAACGTTGACAGCGCCCTGGCCGAGCACCTGCCCTACGGTGCCCATGCCTACCTGTGCGGCCCACCCGTCATGGTCGATGCCGTCAGCGCAGTATTGCGCGACCGCGGCATCGCCAAAGAACAAATCCGCGCCGACCGTTTCACGACCTTGCACGACTCTACAGGAGCACAGTGATGATGAACATTCTGCACTACCTCAAGTATTTCCTATTCCATATCATCGGCCTGCTGGCTCTGACGATGGTCACCCTAGGTGGCGCTTACACCACCTACGGTCTGATCACCATCTTGGTTTTCTACATGGTGGGCGACGCTGTCTGTGGCGACGACACCACCACACCCACCTTCAAGTATCCCGGCATCTTGACTGCGCAGCTGTGGATGGCTTTGCCCTTGCTGTTAATGATCATCTTCGCATCGCTTTGGAGTGTGAGCTCCGGCGACGTGCTGGGCTATGGCGCCTGGGTGCAGCAGCTCACGGGCTTCGATGCCCTGGCAGCCCGCGAAAGCACCTTCTGGGGCCACCACATCTCGACCATCCTGCTCTCCGGCCTGATGATCGGCATGGTTGGCACCATCACCGCCCACGAACTGACTCACCGCACCTGGGATCCGATCTCGATGTTTGTCGGTCGCTGGTTGTTGGCTTTCAGCTTTGACACCATTTTCTCGATCGAGCACGTCTACGGCCATCACCGTTATGTGTCCACCACTGAAGACCCAGCCACCGCACCTCGCGGCCGCAATGTGTACTTCCACGTCCTGGCCTCGACCATCAAGGGCAACATCAGCGCGTGGAACATCGAGAAAAAGCGCCTCAAGCGCGATGGCCACGGCGCCATCTCCTTGCGTAACGGCGTGATCCGTGGTCACCTGATGAGTTTGCTGTTGGTAGCGGTGGCATATGCCATGGGCGGCTGGCCTGTGGCTGGCTTCTTCATTGCCAGTGCGCTGTGGGGCAAATCGCTGCTGGAGATCGTTAACTACATGGAACACTACGGCATGGTTCGCGACCCCAAGCTCCCGGTTCAGCCTCGTCACTCTTGGAACACCAACAAGCGCATCAGTTCATGGTCGATGTTCAACCTGACCCGCCACTCGCATCACCATGCCCAAGGCGAAGTGCCTTATCAAGACCTCAAGCCCTTCCCTGAAGCGCCCATGATGATCGGTGGCTACCTGACCACCATCCTGGTGGCCATGGTTCCGCCTCTGTGGTTCAAACTGATGGACCCCAAGGTCAAGGAGTGGGATCTGAAGTACGCCAGCCCCGAAGAGTTGAAGCTGTCTGAGGCCGCCAACAAGCGGGCTGGCTGGGGGCTCAAGGCTTCTGCTTGAGCCATGGCGTTGTAAAAATAGGGCTACGGTGGCAGACCTGTGATTGATGCTAGACCTGCATTCATGGCTTCTTCAAGTCGCTGTTTTCCATCCCCTGCTTGAATTGCTGCGTTTCGTGCGCCGCCCGGTGCCAGCATAGTAACCGCCCTGCCGCTCAAGGCGTACGCTCATGGCTTTCCATTGCGCCTGACAGACGCACCCGTGCATCGGGTACCAGCTTGAAAGAGGTACCTTCGAGGTTTTGCACATCGGTGGCCGACCTCGTGTGCGATCGTGTAGGGCTTGGGCAAAATCCTCCAGGCGCATGCTCAGCGTCGCCCTGTGTCGGTCTTGCAAATTCACCGCCACGCCCGTGAATATGGGCAGAGCCTGGCAACAGGGATGGCCAAAACTCTGGGTTTTTCCCCGGTGGATGCCATGATCGGCTTGCGCGACCCGCTGGCAATGCTGGTACTACGTGTGCCGTGGGCAGAGGTAGAGAGGTCGCTGGCTCCGCTATTCGCCCGCAAGGCGAGCATGGCAGCATGCCGACATGTTCGGCCCGACGCCGCGGACGTTGCCGACGGGCTCAGCGCGGCTCGTCGCGCGCGCCTGCCCCTTCGCCTGATGGTGGAGCCGCTATTCCAGGCGGCGCCATGCCTTCTGATGGATGACACGGGCGTGCTAACCGAGGAGACGGTGGTGCGCACGTTCTCGATCCTGAAGGCGACAGACCTTCTCAGCCACTCGCGATCAGTGTTGGGAGCTTATATTTCAGGCCGCTGAGGCCGTGTCCTGCATCTCATAGGTCTGGACCAAGCGCTTGCGTTGCGCCGGCAAAAAGTTGATGCGCGAGGCATCGCCACCGGTGGCTTTAACCACTCGCTTGTCCATCACGGCAAACCACAGCGGCGGCACGTAAGCGACCAGGAACATGCCCGTGTAGCCCAGCGGCAGGAAGGTCGGAATGTCGTGGAAGCTGCGCAGCGACTGGTAGCTGCGCGTCGGGTTGGCGTGGTGGTCGGAGTGGCGCTGCAGCTGGAAGGTCAGGATGTTGGACAGCACGTGGTTGCTGTTCCACGAGTGGTGCGGCTGGCAGTGTTCGTAGCGGCCATCGGGCTTCTTCTGGCGCAGCAGGCCGTAGTGCTCGATGTAGTTGGCCGAGGTCAGCATGAAGGCGCCCAGGAAGGCCAGCACCATCAGCAGCACCAGGGCCTGCGTGCCCAGCCAGGCGGTCATGCCGCCCCAGACGATGGCGGTGCCGATCCAGCCCTGCACGATCTCGTTGTCCAGGCTCCAGGCCGACTTGCCCTGGCGCTCCAGGCGCTCGACCTCCAGGTCCCAGCCGCGGAAGTAGGCGCCGGGCATCTCGCGGAACATGAAGCGGTAGATCGTCTCGCCCATCTTGGACGAAGCCGGGTCTTCCGGCGTGGCCACGTGGCGGTGGTGGCCGCGGTTGTGCTCGATGCAAAAGTGCGTGTAGGCGCCCAGCGAGAGGTTGAACAGCGCGGCCTTGCGGGGCAGCCATTCCTTCTTGTGGCCCAGCTCGTGGCTCATGTTCATCACCAGGCCCAGCATGAAGCCGTTGATGATGACGGTGGTGACCACGCCATACCAGGGCACCGCGTGCGTGCTCAGGAACCACACGTTGAACAGCGTGGTGGCCCAGCCCACGGGGATGGCCAGGTAGATCATCCAGCGGTAGAAGGCGCGGCGCTCGAGGTCGGGCACGGCGGCTTCAGGCGGGTTGCTGGTGTCGTCGCCGATCAGCCAGTCCAGGATGGGCACCAGCACGAACAGCACCAAAAAGGGCAGGACGTACCAGGCGGCGTGGTCCTGGCCCATCAGGTGGGCCACCGGGCCCGTGGCCACGATGGCGGGGATCAGGGCTGGCAGCAGCCAGAGGGGCTTCTTCGGGTCCCGGTAGGACGCGGCCAGCGGGTCGGGCAGCACGGCGCTCATGTTGTTGTCTCCTCGGTGTGAGTCGGTGAAATGGAGTGATGCGATCTTGCGAGCGCAGGCCGAAATGGGGTACCGTCTGCGCTGGCAACTTATCGTCATTTTGTGACACTCACCGTGAGCACCCGAACCCCTCCCACGCAGGCGGCCGACTGGCTGGCGCCCGCGCTGCACCCCATCTACGCCCGGCTGATCTGCGCCGAGATGCGCCGCCGTGGCTTCGACGAGGCGCAGATCCTGTCCGGCACGCGGCTGAACTGGGCGTCACTGCACGAGGGCAACCGCTACCTGAGCTTCGACGAGGTGACCCGGCTGATCCGGCGCGCGGTGGCGCTCACGCAGGAGCCCTGGCTGGGCATCACCGTGGGCTGGGGCACGCAGCTGTCGGCGCACGGGCCGGTGGGGGTGGCGGCCATGTCGTGCGACAACGTGGGGCAGGCGCTGGCCCTGATCCAGCGCCACGCCGGCTTGCGTCAGAGCCTGATCTCGCTGGAGGTCGACCAGCAGGGCGACGAGGTCACCCTGTGGATGCGCGAGCACCTGCAGGCCCCGGATGTGCGCGAGTACATCATGGGCCACCTGATGGGCGCGGGCCTGCGCCTGCTCGACACGCTCACGGGGCTGGACATGACCCGCGTGGCCCGTGTGGAGTTCGCCTTCCCGGAGCCGCCGTGGGCCGATGCCTACCGCCGCTGGTGGCCTTCGGTGCGCTTTGGCATGGAGCGCTCGGCCATGGTGTTGCCGCTGTCGCTCCTGAGCCACCCGGGCCTGGCCCCTGACCCGCAGACCCACCGCATGGCCTTGCGCGAGTGCGAGCGCCTGTGGTCACAGCAGAACGACCCGCGTGACCGCCTGGGGCCCGTGGGCGACCGCATCTTGAGGCTCTTGCTGGCCTGCGAGGGCGGCTACCCGACCCTGAGCGAGTTGGCCGAGCGCGAGCACGTCTCCAGCCGCACCCTGATCCGCAAACTGGGCGACGAGGGCCTGACCTACCAGCAGCTGCTCGACCGCGTGCGCGAAGACCTGGCCTGCTGGTGGCTGCTGCACTCGGACATGAGCGTCGAAGCCATCGCCGACCGGCTGGGCTATCAGGACACGTCCAATTTCAGCCGCACCTTCCGGCGCTGGGTGGGCATGCCGCCGAGCGACTTCCGGCGATCAGCGGGTGCTCAGACCTTGAACACCGCCACCGACTGAACGAGCTCGGCAGCCTGGTGCTGCAGGCTCTCGGAGGCCGAGGCCGACTCTTCAACCAGGGCCGCGTTCTGCTGCGTGCCGTGGTCCATTTGCTGGATGGCCTGGCCGACCACCGACTCCCCGGCTTGCTGCTCGGCGCTGGCCGTGCTGATCTCGGCCACGATGGTGTTGACCCGCCCGATGGCATCCACGATCTGGACCATGGTGTCACCGGCCTGGTTCACCAGCGTGCTGCCTCGCTCGACGCGCTCGGCGCTGGCCGTGATGAGGTGCTTGATCTCGCGGGCGGCGCCAGCGCTGCGCTGCGCCAGCGAGCGCACCTCGGCCGCCACCACGGCGAAGCCTCGGCCTTGCTCACCTGCGCGGGCCGCTTCCACCGCCGCGTTCAGGGCCAGGATGTTGGTCTGGAAGGCGATGCCGTCGATCACCGAGATGATGTCGGAGATCTTGCGCGAGGCCTCGTTGATGCCCTGCATGGTCTCGACCACCTCGCGCACGACCCCACCGCCCTGTTCGGCGACCTGAGCGGCCGCCTGGGCCATGGCGGTGGCCTGCAATGCGTTCTCTGCGTTGCGCTGCACCGTGTGCCCCAGGTCCGACATGGTGGAGGCGGTTTGCTGCAGCGAGCCGGCTTGTTGCTCGGTGCGTTGCGACAGGTCCTGGCTGCCTTGCGAAATCTGGGCGCTGGCCGTGGCCACGGCTTCGGCGTTGCCGCGCACCCGCGTGACCACCTGGGTCAAGCTGGCCTGCATGTCGGAAAGCGCCGCCAGCAGGGGCGTGAACTCGTCGCGCTGATCTTCGTGGATGGTGGTGCTGAGGTTGCCATCGCGCACGCGCTCGGCCACCTCCCGTGAGCGATCCACCCGCATCTTCAGGGTGCGCCCGATCCACCAGGACAGCGTCACCATGGCGCCGCCGATGAACAGGAACACGCCCAACAGCACCATCAAGGTCTGCTGGATGCTCGATTGGATGTGCGCGATGTCGCGCTCGGCGCTGTCGCGCTGGTAGCTCACGGTCTCCGCCAGTTCTTTGAGCAGCGCGTTGCGAGCCGGGATGGTGTGGTCGACCAGGTAAGCAAAGGCCTCGTCCTTGCGGCCCTCGGCGATGAGCTTGACGTTGGCCTCCCCTTGGACCCAGAAAGCCTGCACCGCTGGCGGGATGGCCTCAAAGCGTTCCTTGCCGGCGCTGGTGAACAGTTGCTGCTCATAGGTCTTGAGCAGCTGCTCGATCAGCTGGCGTTTGGTTTGCACGTCCTGCAAGGCCGCGTCGCGTTCAGCGGGCGTGCGCGCCAGCATGGCGTGGCGCAGTTGCAGCGAGGCGCGGGTGACGTTGAGCTCGACCTGGGCGATCTCCGAGAGTTGCGGGATGCGGTGCTTGGCCGTTTGATCGCTGACGGTGGAGACGTCCTGCAGCCGCCAGACCGTGAACAGGGCGGCCCCGATCAGGCCGGCGCAAACCAGCACCGAAGCCAGGGCGATGCGGGCGGCAAGCCCGCGCGCACCGAAAAATGACATGTCGAGCTCCTTTCAGCATTCGTCGTTGTTGCCGGCGCAGAACCAGAGAACTGAAGACATCGTTCGGAGATTCGGTCGCAAATTGATACATCCAGCGCATTCAAACCTGCGAATCTGAAAAAACTGCCCGGGGAATTGGGTGCAGGCGAGGGGCGCCGGCTTCTTACAATCGCCCCATGCCTTTTGTTCACCTCCGCGCCCACACCGAGTTCTCCGTCGTCGACGGCACCGTCCGCATAGACGACCTGGTCAAGCTTGCAGCCAAGGTTCGAGGTCGGGCACGGCGGCCTCGGGCGGGTTGCTGGTGTCGTCGCCGATCAGCCATTCCAGGATGGGCACCAGCACGAACAGCACCAAAAAGGGCAGGACGTACCAGGCGGCGTGGTCCTGGCCCATCAGCTGGGCCACCGGGCCCGTGGCCACGATGGCGGGGATCAGGGCTGGCAGCAGCCACAGGGGCTTCTTCGGGTCCCGGTAGGACGTGGCCATCGGGTCGGGCAGCACAGCGCTCTACACATCCACCGCCGCGAACTGGGTCTCTACATCGCCACCATCGCACCCAATCTCGCCCAGGCTGCGCTGCTCGCCATCCTCGTGCTGGTGCCGATGACCTTCCCTTCCGGTACCTGATCCCCACCCGAAGCCATGCCATCGGGCTGCGCGAAGCCATGTCTATCTCTCCACTTTATTACTTCGTCGAGATGGGCTACGGCATCCTGCTTCAGGGCGCGGGATGGGACATCCTGTGGGTTTGGCGCTGCTGCTTGGCATGGCGATCTTCGGGTTGGGCGTGTGGCGATTCAAGCGTCAGTTTTGATTCGTAAACCAGTCATGTCTCGACCGTGGGTCACGCGCTGCCTCCCAAGTCTGCAGTCCCCACGGGAAACAGGAAGCGCCCAATGCACGCCAGCTTATTGTCCAGGCGCAACTGCACCGAGACCGTTGTGATACGTCGTCCCGCCCGCACAATGTGGGGCACCGCGCAAATCGTGCCGGCGAAAGCCGGTCGCAAGTAATCGAAGGTAAGCGTCGAGCAAGCAGGTAACTCGACCCGCGCCAGGGATCGTGCAAGATGGGTAGCCGCGACCACTTCTCCAAAGCTGGCAAGTACACCACCATGGAAGGTCCGGATCAGGGGATTGCCGACATGATTTTCGCAAAAGTCCATGAGGTAGCGTGTCTCGCCCTCAACGACCTCCTCCCGCATACCCAGAAACCGATGGAAGGGCACCGCCGGCACGAGGACCATTGCTGCCTCTGCACAATCTGTCATTGATTTAACCACCCTCGTCATGCCGCACTCCTGTCCGTCGTATCGAAAGCCGGTCCTAACGTATCGATGGCAAAGGATCCCGTCACCGTGGCAAGCGGCATCTCGTCACCCGCCGCATAAGCCCGGCCGGAGACAAAGGCCACGCTGTCTGTCCAGCCGATGCATTCGACCACCGCGCGCAGGCCGCTGCCCGCCGGAATGGCACGAAGGTAATCGACGCGCAGGTCAATGGTGGCGATAGGCCTGAGCGAGCGTAGCGCGGAGAAAATCGCCAGTCCACACGTCGTGTCAAGCAGGGTCACGAGTGTGCCCCGATGCAACGCTCCAAGGCCGTCGGCCAGAGCCTCAGAAAACGGCATCACCATCTCCGCCTTGGCGTCGGCCACCGCCACCACGTCGACGCCGAGGGCGTTGAACAGTGGATGCTGACTGCCGAAAAAAGCTTTTGCCATGGCAGCTTGGTCCAGTTGCGGCTTCATATGCGACATGCCTGCTCCTCAATTTGCACTGTAAATGTGTTCACTCAATAGATCAGAGCAGCGTCGATATAGCGACGCTCCGCCGCCCGTACGGCTTGCAGGGCATCTGCGAGCAATTTCGTAGGGAAGCATTCACTCTCGGAGCCTGCTTTCAGCGCCAGCGCCAGCGATGTCCAGCATGCGGCACAGTCTGTCATAAGCTGCGGCAGTTGCAGATCGCTGATGCGTGGATCAGCCGATGCGGCTTCGTTCAGAAATTCTGCGTACATTTTGCGAAAACCGCCGCCGCCCGTGCCGCGCCGTTCGATGATTTGATAAGCAAAACGCGTCGTCCAGCGCCAGTCGCCCTCGCGTTCCCAGCGACCAAGATCGGCCAGCCAGGTATCGAGCGCGGCCACGCCGGCATAAGGTCCGCCCTCCAGCAGTAAACGTGCGTTGTGGCGTATGGCTTCAGCCACCCGCTCGACCGAAAGCCGCGCATGAATGGCGGGAGGCGCGAACAAGTTGCCAGCATGAAAAAAAGGAGGCAGTTCCGCGAAGCGGGCACGGGCCAGATCGGAACGTGCCACCGGGATGGGCGCGGGGCGCTCGGTATCGGTCACCAGAATGCAGCCGTCCGCCGGTTGGCGCTGCCAGGCAACGATGGCGTGGCCGGGAAAATGCGTCCGGCTGGTAAAGTACGGCAAGTGAAAAATATCGGTCAGGAGCAGGGCTGGGCGCCCCTGGTCGAGCAAGCCATCCAGCGCCTGCGCGCCCTCCTCGACGGAGCTGTAACTTGTCCAGGCGAACGGTACGTCCAGCGCCTGGAATACCCGCTCCTCATATCCCAGCGAGCGCACATGGACCAGAAAAGGTACCGGGGCATCAGGCAGCGTCAGGTATGTGATGCCCAGCCCCGAGCCCAGCCCAAAACACATGGCCTCGGTCAGCGTCGTGCCATGGAACTCAAGCAAGTCCCGGATGGCCGAACTCCCGCAATGGCGGCCGGACCGATGGGGAATGTCGGGGGCCTGTGCCATATCTGCTGTGTGTAATGTCACTATCGACTTACCCTTCTTAAAGAATGATGAATGAACTTGGGCTCATATCGCTCCGTCGCAATTTGCGTTGCCGTAACCATTGGCCCATCCCATTACCCAAAAACGTTTCAGGTCAGGCTGGTGACCTCAGAACTTGCTTGAGTCAAGCCTGCACCAGAACCCGTTCACCTAACTGTACCCGAGGCCTTCACCAAACCGATCATACGAGCCTTTCTGGACAGGCCCCAGATCCATTTCACTGGATCGCCCCTGCCCAGCTAACACCTATGACTCTCACATTGAAGGCCAATAGGAGGTGTCATGAGCAAACTACGTTACACCCCAAAATTCAATCTTGAAGCGGTCAAGCAGGTCACAGAGTCTGCTGCGGCAGGTTACTGGTGGGCACTTCGCGTAACCCAATTTCCCAAAGCGCAGGAGGCCCATTCGCCCCAGGCCTTGAGATTGTTCGGCCCGGCGGCCTCATTGCGGTACCCGCTCTGGCCGCCCGCCGCAGCGCAGGCTGACCCTGGCACGCTGCAAAACGCCCGCCTGGGCACCATGCGCGCGCATCTTGCCCCTCATGTCGGCGCGCCTTGCGCCACCAACCACACCAATGTTTTGGCGTTGTAGGCCACGCACTTGAGCGTGATCGCCAGCTCGTTTCTGGCCAGCGTCATGGCCCGAACCACTTTGCCACCCAGCTGCTCCAGCCCGGCAAACACATGTTCGACGCGGGACCTTGTCTTGTTGATGCTGCGGTTGCGCGCGCCCAGCCGCTGTCGGGCTTTCTGGCCTGGCTTGGCTCGCCGGGCGATACCGTCGCCCAACTGGTGTCGGGCCAGCAATTCACGGTTGGCCTGCGCGTCATAACCCCGGTCTGCCAACACGCGTCCTCGGGTGTTGCCCGCGTCTAGCACCTCCCCCAGCGATTGACCATCGTCCACATTGGCTGGCGTCACCACGATGCGGCGAATCAGCTTCCAGCGTGCGTCCACGTTGCTGTGCACCTTGTAGCCATAAAAGCTCTTGCCATGCTTCTTGGTCCAGCGCGCATCTCGGTCGGTGTGCTGCAACCGCTTCGTGCTCCAACCCTCAGGTGCCTGGCCTTCGTTGAGCGCCTGGCGCTCTTCGCTGAGGGCCTGCGTGATGGGCGCTTGCACGATACTGGCATCCACAATCTGCCCGCCACGCGGGAGGTAGTCCTGCTGCTGCAACTGCTGGCTCACCGCAGCGAAGATGACCCGTCCACCCAGACCGCCCTTGGCCAGGCGTTGCTTGAAGCTCCACAGCGTGCGCGCATCGGGAATGTGGAGCTGGCCGTCGACGCGGCAAAACCGCTGAAAGCTCATGCGGTCGAGCATCTGGTGCTCGCACTCCTCATCGCTGAGGTTGTACAGCGCCTGCAGGAACTCCATTCGCACCATGACCTCGCTGGCGTAGGGCGGTCGACCGCCCTTGCTGCGCTCTGCACGTGGGCACGCCGTCTCAACCGATTGGGCCACTGCACTGAAGTCGATCAGTCCATCCATCGCCGCCAGGTTGGCAACGTAGCTGCCCAACTTGGCTTGCCGATGTGCCTGCACAAACAAGTCGGTGTCGGGCGGGTCTTGAAAGAAGACCGATGGCTTGATGCGCGGTGTGACCATGATCAGCATCTTGCCGCGTCAGCTAGCGCGGCGCCAGTGGGTTTCAAGAAGTGCCCTGGTAAGTCACCAAGACCAATTCCCCTAGAAGAATAAGGAGATTGCCTACCTTCTGATAGATAGATAAACTTAGCAACCTGTCCACAACACAAAAGACACTCCATTCGACTTTTCCAACCTGAAGAAATACCTCGCCTTGCTGCTGGCGCTCCAGCAGCCATGAAAGGCTTCCAAGAAATGGACAAGGCAGCACTGGCAGAGGGCGCCATCTCAAAGAAACACAAAGAGTTGATCGCAATCGCTGTGGCACTTACCACGCAGTGCGGCTACTGTCTGGAGGTTCATCGCAAGGCAGCAGTTGCTGCTGGTGCCAACGAGCAAGAACTGGCTCAGGCAACCTTCGTGGCCGTAGCACTACGTGCTGGCGCTGCTCTCACCCATGGCACGCATCTGATAACCGACCCTGCGTGAATTCACAAACCCATGAACCCATGAACCCATAAATCATGAAAATCTACGACTTTGAAGGCTTTCCCAACCCCGCCCGTGTGCGCATTGCCCTTGCCGAAAAAGGCGCCACTGACAAGATGCAATTTGTGCATGTCGACGTTTTGAAGGGCGAGCACCGCCTGCCCGGCTTTTTGGCGATGAATCCCAACGCTACCGTGCCTGTGCTGGAATTGGGCGACGGCACCACCATCAGCGAATGCACGGCCATTACTGAGTACATCGACCATGCATTCGACGGCATTTCGCTGACTGGCACGACCGCCAAGGACCGCGCGGTGATCCACATGATGCAGTGCCGCGCCGAACAGGGCGTGATGGACGCCGTGGGTACCTACTTCCACCATGCCACACCCGGCCTTGGTGCGCTGGAGCTGTACCAGAACAAAGAATGGGGTTTGAAGCAGCGTGAGCGTGCCATCGCCGGCATGCGCTATTTCGACAGCGTGCTGGCAACGCAGCCCTTTGCAGCCGGCCAGCACTTCTCAGTCGCCGATATCACTTTGTTCGTGGGCCTGAATTTTGCTGACTTCGCCAAGATCGAGTTGCCTGCGGACTTGCCTCATCTGAAGGCGTGGCGCGCTCGTATGGCCCAGCGCCCCAGCATGGGTGGCTGATTCGAACAGTCTCAACTGCCTTCACCTGACCACCCAAACGGAGTACCGATGGACCTCATCAACGCCCAGTTCGACCAACGGGTGCTACTGCATGGTGCCGACCTGCCCTGGGTGGACTCCCCTGTGGCAGGTGTACAGCGCAGAATGCTCGACCGCATAGGCGGTGAGGTTGCCCGAGCAACCTCCATCGTGCGCTACGCACCCGGCAGCCATTTCAGCCCGCACACCCACCACGGTGGTGAAGAGTTCCTGGTGCTTGACGGGGTCTTCCAGGACGAGCGCGGCGACTACCCTGCCGGCAGCTATATCCGCAACCCGCCCACCACACGACACACGCCAGGCTCCGAGACCGGTTGCGTGATCTTCGTGAAGCTGTGGCAGTTCGACCCGGCGGACCGCACCCCGGAGGTGATCGACACCAACAAGATCGGCCGTGTGGACGACGCCACCCGCCCCGGCGTGGCGGTGACGCCCTTGTTCGAGGACGAGCGCGAAACTGTGAGCCTGGAGACCTGGCTACCCGGCACACGGCTTGACGCCGTGATGCCTGACGGCGCGGAACTGCTGGTGCTGTCCGGCGGCTTCACAGAGGGCGCAGACGAACTGCGAGCCTGGTCTTGGTTGCGCGTCCCTCGAGGGGGGCGACTCACCGCCATCGCTGGGGCGCAAGGCACCACCGTCTGGGTCAAAACGCGCCACCTGAGCTTGGTGCAAGTCCCACCTTCGGCTTGACTAGCACTTGGCAAAGCGATATCGCAAAAATATGTACGGTTGAGACAACGGTACCATGGCTAACAAACGTACCGAACTGCAAACCCTGGCGCAGGCCATCGTCCAGCGATCGGGCTTGCGCGAACTGAGTTTTCGCCAACTCGCCGAACAGACGGGCGTCAAGTCGTCTAGCGTGCACTACTACTTTCCGGAAAAGCACGACCTCACCGCCGTGCTGATCACCAGCTACAGCGAGGCCTTCGCGCAGCGCTTGACAGCCATTGCCAACAAGCCTACAGCCTTAAAACGCAAGCTGTCAGCCTTTATTGACCTATTTGAAGAAGCTGCTCAGGACGACAAGCTGTGCCTGTGCGGCATGTTGGCCGCCGAGTTGTCCTCACTCGACGAGCACTGCCGCAGCCTCTTGAGCGGCTTCTTCAAACAGGCAGAAGCTTGGTTGGCCCAGATCCTGAAGCAACATAAGGGCGAACTGCTTAACCCCCTGCCCCCAAGCCGGTTGGCCGCCGTGATGATGTCCGGGCTGGAAGGCGCCTTGTTGCTGGACCGCGTGAACAGCGCTGGAGACCACTTGCATGCACAACGCCAACTGATCAACTCGTTTGCGGCCGGCACGGCAGTCTGAGACGGCACCACTTTCCGCGACAGGCTCACGCAGCAGCCCGGCTCGCCCACAAACGCCCGCCGGGACTGTCGACCATCCCGCAGCCCCCCATATCCCTTCGGCAAACGGACTGCGCGCCAAGACCGGGAGTGGCTTATTGCGCTTGAAGATGGCCAAGTTTTTCCCCTGACGCCAGAGATCCTTCGTAAGCAATGGGATGGACGCCCCCACCCGATGACGGCAGAGTGGCGCGTGTCGGCCACTTGAAACGGAAGGAGCGTCCACCATGCAGACACGACAATTGGCATCGACCTGGCCAAGAACGTATTCCAGGTCCACGGAGCGAACGAGCGCGGCAAGGCGGTGTTGCGCAAGCAGTTAAGGCGAGACCAGGTTGCCGCCTTCTTCGCGAACATGACGCCGTGCCTGATCGGCATGGAGGCTTGCGGCAGCGCTCACCACTGGGCTCGCAAGCTGCAGGAGCTTGAGCACACCGTGCGGCTCATGGCGCCTCAGTTTGTGAAGCCCTGTGCCTCTCCCAGCTTTCGGTACTTGGTCGAAATCGTCTGAAGCTTCTCGACAAAGGTGTGGGTAGGCGCGTAGCACGGCACGTCAACAGCTCGGTTGTCTGCCACTAATACGCCGCGTGCGCTTGCTGTATCCCACGCCCAGGACGAGATTGTCACCGGTCTGTTGGGTGCGGTGTCATCAAAGCCGAGCTCCAGCAAGATCCCGTCTTTGACACCTGCCAATGGGGCCGTGCGCGCTGCATAGGACAGGCGAATGCCACCGCTGCGCATCTTCTCGTCGTCGAAATCTTCATCACGCGCGACTTGAAAAATGCCCGGGATTCTGATTTTAGTGGCCAGCCAGTCATAGAAAGCCCGACGGGACGAGACATGAGCGACCTTGTTGTGATGGCGGCCGGTCTTGACCTCCAGCTCTTTGGGAGGCGCGATCCGGATGTCGATGTCCTCCGAGAATCGGTGGATGACACCGAAGCCCTTGGACAAGGATGTGCCGCCCTTGAGTTCGAAGTTGAACCCCTAAGTTCGCAGCCCCAAAAGGCAATGCATGATCCAGTAGTCCTTCCCGACCAATGTCGGATCAAGGCTTCGTTCGTCAGCGACCACGGCAAGCAGGTCGCCGAAGTCCTTGCGGTGATGCAGAAATTCAGGCACTCAGCCAACCTTTGGCTCGCTTGCGGGTCGCCACAGAGCCAAACGTCGAGAGCGCGCGTTTGAGCTTGTCGAGGTCAAACGAAGACAGCTTGCTCTGCGCTTGCCGCAAGACAGCATCGCGATCTTCAGCCAACTGCTCAAGGTTGTTGAGCAGATCGACAAACAAAAACTCCGGCGTGAGCTTTTTGGGGAAACGTGGTTTCACCCGGAAATCGAACTGCCGATTGCCCAGCTTGAACACACCATGCCGCTTGTGGTTGTAGACCAGTGTGCGGTTGTATAGCTGCGTGGTACCCAGGCCCACAGCGTTGTATGCCGAAGGCGAGAACACGAGGAAGTCACTGTCGCGAAGAAAGCTGCCAACCACCTCGGCATCCTCAGGCGGTACAGGACCGAAGCTGGACACCCTCGGCACGTAGTACATGCCCTGCGCCAATTTCTTCACAAGCCCCTCGGCGACCAACTCACGCACGTGACGGTCCACCGCATTGCTCATCTCTGCCAGATCCTCTCGCCGGTACACGCGCCCGGGGCGCAATAAGGCAGCCAGCCGTTCGGCGGCACCGCTTACCAGCATCCTCGATGGAGCAGAAACGCTTTCCACGATTGATTTCTCATTGAAATTTCATGCAATCTTAGGAGGAAATGGCGATCTTTGCAAGGCACCCAGCGTCGCCGGCCACGCTGTGTGCGGCGAGGCGGCTACCGCGAGGGGAAATCGCTGTCGACATCCAGATGACCAGCGCTTCCCGACGAGATAATGCAGCCACCAGTTGGGAGCAGATGAGCACGTCGTCAAGCACAGACCATTTGGGTAGCTAAGTGGGTAGCTAGACGCAAAAATCAGCAAAACTCAGACAAAAACATCAATAAATTCAACGCGCTAGAAAACTCATGAAACTCTCCACCTGGAACGTCAACTCCCTGTCCGTGCGCCTGCCCCAGTTGATCGACTGGCTGGCGGCCAACCCGGTCGATGCCCTGGTGCTGCAGGAAACCAAGCTCAGCGACGACAAGTTCCCCCATGCCGACCTGGAAGCCGCGGGCTACCACTCGCATTGGTTTGGCCAGAAGACCTACAACGGCGTGGCCCTGCTGACGCGCGAGCCCAGCACCGACACCGTGCGCAACATCCCGGGCTTCGCCGACGAACAAGCCCGGGTCATCGCCGCCACCGTGCCGCATGAGCAACTGGGCAACGTGCGCGTGATCGGCGCCTACTTCCCCAACGGCCAGGCTCCCGACAGCGACAAGTACATCTACAAGATGGCCTGGCTGGAGGCCCTCCACGCCTGGGTGAAGGACGAACTCACGCGCCACCCCAGGCTGGTCCTCATGGGTGACTACAACATCGCCCCGACCGACGCCGACGTGCACGACCCTGTTGGCTGGAAAGACCAGATCCACTGCACCGTGCCCGAACGCGATCACTTCCAGCGCCTGCTCGGCCTGGGCCTGAGCGACGCTTTCCGCCTGTTCGAGCAGCCCCCCAAGGTGTGGAGCTGGTGGGACTACCGCAACCTGGCGTTTCGCAAGAACCAGGGCTTGCGCATCGACCACATCCTCGTCAGCGAGGCGCTGCGGCCCTGCGTGAAAGCCTGCGTGGTCGACAAGGCGCCACGCAAGAACGAACGCCCGAGCGACCACGCGCCCGTCATCGTCGAACTGTCGACCTGAAGCCGCCCTGTCAGTTGCCGCTCAGCCAACGCTGAAACGGTTTGGGCAAGGCCACCTGGTCGAGCTGACTCAGGGGCCACCACCGCCCCTCACCCAGGGCCGCTTCGCTCAAACAGGGCTGCATCGTTCGGGTGTCCGGACGGGGCTCACCCGGACCTGAAGCGGCGCGCTCCAGGTGCAGCCGCCAGTCCAGGTGCGTGAGCACGTGGGTCACGGGCGGCTGTGTTTCGGTGGGACCGGGGTGGGCGTCGCGCAGCCGCTCAGGCGAGTCGAACATGGGCAGCGTCCACAGCCCCGACCAGATGCCGGTGTGCGGCCGCTGCACCAGCCAGACCTCGTCGCCGTGCTGCAGCCACAGGCACCAGCTTTCGCGCTGGCTGCGCTTGAGCTTGCCGGACTTGAGGGGCAAACGCTCCGGCTCACCCTGTCGCCGGCCTTCGCACAGATCCGACCAGGGGCAGACCAGGCAGCTGGGCTTGCGCGGCGTGCAAAGGGTGGCCCCCAGGTCCATCAGGCCCTGCGTGTAGGGCGGCATGTCGGCCGCGTGCGCGGGCAGCAGCAGCTGTGCCGCCTGCCACAGGCTGCGCTCGTGGACCTTGAGCGACAGGTCTTCACCCCAGGCCAAAACGCGACTCAGCACCCGCTTGACGTTGCCGTCCATGATCGAGATGCGCTCACCAAAGCAGAAAGCCGCGATCGCCGCCGAGGTCGAGGGGCCAATGCCCGGCAGCGTCTGCAAAGCCGCCGCGGTCTCCGGGAAGCGCCCGCCATGCAGGTCGCGCACGGCTTGGGCGCAGCGGTGCAGGTTGCGCGCGCGGCTGTAGTACCCCAGGCCGCTCCACAGGGTCAGGACCTCATCAAGCTCGGCGTTGGCCAGGTCCAGCACGCACGGGAATCGCACCAGGAATCGGTCGTAGTAACCCAGCACCGTGGTGACCTGGGTCTGCTGCAGCATGATCTCGGAGAGCCAGACCCGGTACGGGTCCCGGGTTTGCTGCCAGGGCAGGTGGTGGCGGCCGCTCTCCGCCTGCCACGCCACGAGGCGCGCTGCCAGGTCAGGGGTGAGCTGCTGCGCGAGTTGCAGCAGGTGCTCGCTGGCGGCTGGCTTCATGCGCCCACAGGGGCGACCGCCGCGTCCGGTCCAGACAGGTTCAGGTCCAAGGAAAGGGCCTCCATGGCGGCCACGCTGGGCTGCACCGCAACGGCCGCGGCTTCAGGCTGCTGGACCGAGGGGCGGCCGCCGGCGACGTCGGTCACCTCGACGAGCTGTGTCATCAAGGTCGCCAGGCGGGTTTGCAACTGCAACACGCGCTCGTCTTGTGCCTGGACTTCCTGAACGCGCGTGTCAAGCTCGTTGGAGGCCGACTGGATGCGGTCAAGCGACTCGTATCGACGCTTGAAGTTGCGGCGTCGCTCGCGCAACTGGCTGTCCACCTGCGCCGACGCCGTCTTGTTCCACAACTCGATGTCGTTGCTGATGGTCTCGAAGACCACGCGCAGGCGTGAAATCAGCATGCGCCGGAACTGCTCCTGAAAGCCCGGCTGCGCCAGGCGGAACGCCTGACTCAGCCCCAGGTACTGCACGTAGTTGCGCTCGATGAGGTTCAGGTCTTCGGTGTAGCGGCGCACATCCAGCGGCACGTCGGCCACCAGGCTGAAGCCGAACTCGGCGTTCAGGCGCGAAAACGAGGCCACCAGCATGGCGTGGATCTCGTCGTTGCGTTGCTGGGCCTGCTCGATCAAGGCCCGCAGGCGCGCACACAGTTCGATGAAGGCCTTGCGTGCGCCCAGCGGCAGCCAGGAGCCGCCCAGCACCTGGTGCAGCACATCCACCTCCTGGCGCAGGCGCTCGGACGACAGGTCCTGCAGGGCGCTGCGCAGCATGCGGGCGTGGATGCTGCGCATGGCATGCAGGCGCGCCGTGCACTGCTCGAACTCGCCCGCCTCGGACTGCACGCGCTGGATCATCAACTGAACCTTGCCGGAACTCTTGCCGCGCAAGCCACGCAACTCGTTGAGCTGGTCGGCGTACAGGCGGCGCATTTCGCCAAAACGGCGCCCCAGCTGCTGCTGAAACTGCTGGGCACCGCCCCAGGCGGCCTGGGCGAGGTTGTCGCGACGGCGCGGCAGCAGGCCCTCCGAGAGCGCGTGCTCGAACGCTTCGATGCGGCTGTGATGCAAACCGGCGACGTCGTCGCTCAAACGGGCGGCCAGCGCCTGACGCGCCGAGATCGGGAAGACATGTTCCGAAGGAATCTCCAGCGTCTGCGCCACGCTGCTGCACTGCCGCGCGATCACCTCGCGCACCTGCTCGGGTGTGCTCAGCGGGTCGGCCAGCGTGTCGATCTTGTTGAGCACCACGTAACGGGCCAGGGCCGGGCCGCTGAGGTGATCGCGCCAGATGTCCAGGTCGGATCGGGTCACGCCCGTGTCCGCGCCCAGGATGAACACCGTGGCGTGCGCCTGGGGCAGCAGCCCCAGCGTCAGTTCGGGCTCGGTGCCGATGGCGTTCAGGCCTGGCGTGTCCAGCACCACCAGACCGCGCTTGAGCAACGGGTGCGGCAGGTTGATGCGGGCGTGGCGCCAGACGGGCACCTCGACGCGACCGTCCGCCGCCGCGGGCGGGTTGTCATCGGGCCGCTCCGGGTCCCAGAAGCCCAGGCGAGCGGCGTCTTCTGGCGAGACCAGCCGGGTGCGCATGACCTCGGCCAGGGCGCGGGCCATCTCGTCGGGGTCGGCCAGGTTCAGCGGGTGCCAGGTCCATGCCGCCGGCTGCAAGCGGTACTCGGCCAGCGAGGCCGCCTCCAGGCGCGTGTCGATGGGCAGAAGAGACAAGCCGACCGGGTCGTCGGCGTCGTAGCCCAGCTCGACCGGGCACATGGTGGTGCGCCCCGCCGATGCGGGCATCATGCGGCGCCCCTTGTCGGAGAAGAAAATGGCGTTGATGAGCTCGGACTTGCCGCGCGAGAACTCGGCCACGAAGGCCACCATCAGCTTCTCGCCAGACAGGCGCCGACGCATCGCCTCGAACCACTCCCCCGAGGCCTCGTCCAGCAGGTCGTGCTCGCGGGCGAACCGGGCCAGCGCGGCCAGCCGCGCCTCGGTGTCGGCCCGCCATTGCCCGAAGGCGTCGAGGTGGCTGGCAAAGGTCGGCTTCATGGCTTGGGATCCTATCGCATGCCGCCCGAACGCAAGCAGGTCTTCGGGTCAACTTTGGGACAAAAGGTACAGCGTTATCGGCAGATGACGGCCCAGGTCAAATCCCGCCGAGCCGAATCACCGCTTTTGGCAAATCGGGCAGAAAAACGTCGAGCGCTGCGCCTGCTGAATGCGCCTGACCGGCGTGCCGCACACCCGACAAGGCTGCCCCTCGCGCCCATACACCTGGGTCGACAGCTGAAAGTGCCCCTGTGCACCGTGCGCGTCCTTGAAGTCCCTCAAGCTGGAGCCGCCCTGCTCGATGGCCTGAGCCAACACCGCCCGCACCTCCGCCAGCAGGCGCGCAACGCGGGGGCGGCTGACCTTTCCGGCGGCCAGACGGGGGTCGATGCCACAGCGGAACAGGGCCTCGCAGGCGTAAATGTTGCCCGCGCCGACCACGATGTCCCCCGCCAGCAGCGCCTGCTTGATCGACACCCGGCGCCCCTGCAAGGCGGTGTGCACCGCCTCAGGCGTCAAGGCCTCGTCAAAGGGCTCACGCCCGAGCCCCGCCAGCAACCTCGCCGGCACGCCCTGATCCATCGCTGGCCCCCACACCACGGCGCCGAAGCGGCGCGGATCGGTCAGGCGCAACACCCCCCGGTCGGTGAGCAGATCGAAGTGGTCGTGCGGCCCCGGCGCGCCCGGCTGCCAGCTGAAGCCCAGGGAGCCCGACATGCCCAGGTGGATCAACAAGCCACCTGAGCTGCGCGGCGCAGGCGCTTGCCGGTCCGCGGGCAACAAGGGCAGCCACAAGTACTTGCCGCGTCGCACCACCTCGCCCACGCGACAGCCACGCAGCTCATCGGCGTCGATGCCCAGCGGCCAGCGCAGGGGCTTGCCGACGAAAACGGACTCGACTTCGGCTCCAGCGATGCGGCTGGCCACGCTGCGGCGGGTGACCTCGACTTCGGGCAATTCAGGCATGCGCCCGATTATGCGGGCCACCCCCTTTCGCCCCCTCAGACTGTCAATAGAATGGATCCGTCTCACTGGAGCCCCCATGCCCCGCCTGCGCGCAAACGTCCCTCCCATGGCCCCTGAATCTCACGCGGCCGCCCCGTCACCCCGGCGCGCTGTCCCAGCCTGGCTCACCCTGGCCTTGAGCGGCGCCCTGCTGTGCGGAGCCGCCACCGCCGCCACGCCCAACAACTCTGCGCTCGATGGTGGCCTCTTCTACCAACTGATGGTCGCCGAGATCCAGGCCAACGGCGGCGACGCCGGCTCGGCCTACCAGATCTACCTGGAGGCCGCGCGCCGCACGCAAAACGGCCAGCTCTACCAGCGCGCCGTCGAAATCGCCCTGCGCGCCCGGGCCGGAGAGCAAGCCCTCACCGCCGCCCGCTCCTGGCGACAGGCCCTGCCCCAGTCTCGCGAAGCCGCCGAGTTCACCACCCACATCCTCATCGCCCTGGGGCGCCCGGGTGAACTCGCCGCCCCGCTGCGCGCCCTCATCCAGCTCACGGCCGCCCCCCAGCAACCCCAGCTCATCGCCAGCCTGCCACGCAGCCTGTCCCGCCTGAGTGACAAGCAAGCCGCGGCCCGCGTCCTCGATGAAGCCACCGAACCCTGGCGCACCGCGCCGCTCGAGATGGCCGCGGCCTGGTCCGCCAGCGCGGAGTCCTGGCTGATGGCGCAACAAAACGACAAGGCCTTCAACGCGGCCAGCCGGGCCCTGCGACTCGACCCCGAACAACTCGGCGCCCAGCTCGTCGCCGCCGACCTCATCGGTCAGCACCCTCAAGCCGAGGCCCTGGTCAAAGAGCAGCTGAGCAAGGCCGAAGCCGGCCCGATCCTGCGCCTGGCCTACGCCCGCAAACTCGCCACCTCCCAGCGCCACCCGGAGGCCGCCGAACAACTCGAGCAGCTGATCAAACTGCAACCCGACCAGGCTGGGCACCGCGTGCTGCTGGCCGCCGTGCGACTGGAGATGCGCCAGGTGGATGCCGCCGAGGCCGTGCTCCAGCCCGTTCTGCAAGCCGCCGATCGGCCCACCGACGCCGCCCATGGCCAGGTCAGCCTGAGCAAAGACCAGGAACAAGCCAGCCTGTTGATGGCGCAGATCCAGGATCGTCGCGACCAACCCACCCAGGCCCTCGCCTGGTTGGACCGAGCCGACCCCCGCCGCGAAAAACTCAGCGTGCAAAGCCAGCGCGCCCGCTTGCTGGCCGCCCAGGGCCGCATCGGCGAGGCCCGCTCAGCCCTGCGCAACCTCCCCGAAACCGAAGCCCGCGACGCCGTGGCCAAGCTTCAGGCCGAAGCCCAACTGCTGCGTGAACTCAAGCAATGGCGCGAAGCCTGGAAGGTGTTGGAGCAAGGCACCCAACGCTTCCCAGAAGACACCGACCTGCTCTACGACCAGGCCATGGTGGCGGAAAAACTCAACCAGCTCGAAGACATGGAGCGGCTCCTGCGCCAAGTCATCAAGCTCGCCCCGGACAACGCAGGGGCCTACAACGCCCTGGGCTACAGCCTCGCCGACAACAACACCCGCCTGCCCGAAGCCCGCCAGCTCATCGTGCAGGCGCTGGCCCTGCGCCCGGGCGACCCGTTCATCACCGACAGCCTGGGCTGGGTGGCCTTTCGCGAAGGCAAGCTGGACGAAGCACGCAAGCTCCTGCAAGAGGCCTACACCAACCGCCCCGACGCGGAGATCGCCGCCCACCTGGGTGAGGTGCTGTGGCAGCAAGGCCAGCGCGACGAGGCCCTGCGCGTTTGGCGAGAGGGCCAGGCGCGCGACCGCGACAACCAGACCCTGAAAGACACCCTGCGCCGCCTGGGCGCTTCGCTTTGATGGGCACCCAGGCCAGTTGGCGCCATGCCGCGGCCCTCGCCCTGTGTGGGTCGACGCTCCTGCAGCTGCCTGGCTGCGGCAGCCTGCCCCAGGCGCCCACAGCTTCGCCTCCCAGCGCATCGGCCAGCACCCCGGACGCCCCCCTGGCGCTCCAAGGACAACTGAGCATCAAGCTGTCGGCCTTCGGTGACCTGCCCGCCAAAGGCATCAGCCTGGGCTTTTTCTTCGATGGACACCCGCAAGCCGGCACCCTCGCCCTGCTCACCCCAATGGGCAGCCAGGTCGCCGAGGTGAGCTGGTCCCCCCGCGGCGCCAGCCTGCGCCAGGCCACCGGCACCTCGACCGAAGAAACCACCTACGGCGACGTGGAAGAACTCAGCGCCCGCACGCTGGGCGAAGCCCTGCCCCTGCACACCTTGATCCACTGGATGCAAGGCCGCCCGGACCCTGAGCGTCGCTTTGAACCCAGCGCCACACCCGGCGTCTTCACGCAAGGCGGATGGGTGGTCGACACCCGTGAGAGGCCAAACCACCGCCTGAGCGTGCGCCGCGAAGCCGCCCCTTTCGTGCGCGGCGTCCAGATCACGGTCCGCCTTGACCCCTGAACGGCACCGAAAGACCATGCCCAGCCTGCACAACCTGCCCGCGCCGGCCAAGATCAACCTGTTCCTGCACGTCACGGGCCGACGCCCCGACGGCTACCACCTGCTGCAATCGGTGTTCGTGCTCCTGGACTGGCACGACACCCTGCACATCGACACGCGAACCGACGGCGCCATCCACCGGCACGACCTGAACGTGCCCCTGCCCGCAGACGACCTGTGCACACGCGCAGCCCGGCTGCTGCAAAGCGAATCCGGCAGCCCACAGGGCTGCGACATCCACATCGAGAAAGCCCTGCCTTGGGGCGCAGGCCTGGGCGGAGGCAGCTCGGACGCCGCCACCGTGCTGCTCGCGCTCAACCACCTTTGGGGCCTGCATTGGCCGGGCGAGCAACTGGAACGACTGGCTGTTCAGCTGGGCGCGGACGTGCCCTTCTTCGTGCGGGGTCGCAACGCCTGGGTGGAGGGCATCGGCGAACAGATCAACCCGATCGAGCTGCCTCAGGAGCTGCTGCAGGCGCCCCTGGTGTTGCTCAAACCACCCGCATCGGTCCCCACTGCAGCGATTTTCAACAGCCCGCTGCTGAGGCGCGACACAAACCATGCTACAGTCGCAGACTTCCTTGCAGCGCCCAGTCGCTTTGGTCGAAACGACTTGCAGGAGCCCGCTGAAGCGTGGCGAGCGGATGAACCCTCAGGTTCACCCTCACCCGGCACAGCGAGCGACGGCAGGCAGATCAGCCAAGCTCTGGACGTCATGAGAATGCGTTTCGGCAACAGCCGGATGACGGGCTCAGGCAGCACGGTGTTTTCCTGGGCAGACCAGGACTCGGCACCCAGCAACCTGAACGTCACCCACTCCGTCGGAATCGAATCTCATGAAGCTCATTGGGTCGGTCGCGTTTGTCGCGTGTTGCCAAGTCACCCTTTGCTGCATCTGCTGAATGGCGCACAGCCAAACAGCAAATGAAGTGAAGCAAAGACACAACAACTTGCGCAAACACAAAAAAGCCGGCTAGAATATGAGGCTCTGATCAAGAGAGCAGCTTACAAGGTTGCGAAATGAGAAAGCGGCAACGCCAACGAGTTTCGAGACCTGTGTAGGGGAGTCGCCAAGTTGGTTAAGGCATCGGATTTTGATTCCGACATGCGAGGGTTCGAGTCCTTCCTCCCCTGCCAAAACTCTGACGGTCAGCCCGCGGACACCACACCCGGCTGATCGCCACCCTGTCCCAAGCCTGCCGCCATGGGCGATGTCCACCGGCATCACCTGGTGAGTGCACCCGGTGTGCATGCCAGGCTCCGCTGGGCAAGGTGAAGGGCAGATGTCTTTTCAGCCATCACTGTCACGCCCGCCATGCTTTCCGACACCGTCCTGTTCACTGGCAACGCCAACCCGGCCCTCAGCCAGGAAATCGCCACCCACCTGGGCATCTCCCTGGGTCAGGCTTCTGTCGGTCGATTCTCTGACGGTGAAACCACCGTCGAGATCCAGCAGAACGTGCGCGGTCGCGAGGTCTTCGTGGTGCAGTCCACTTGCGCCCCGACCAACGACAACCTGATGGAACTGCTGATCATGGTCGACGCCCTCAAGCGTGCGTCCGCCCAGCGCATCACCGCCGTCATCCCCTACTTCGGCTACGCCCGCCAGGACCGCCGCCCGCGTTCCACCCGCGTGCCCATCTCGGCGCGCGTCGTGGCCGATCTGCTCGAGACCGTTGGCGTCAACCGCGTCCTGACCATGGACTTGCACGCCGACCAGATCCAGGGCTTCTTCAACATCCCGGTGGACAACATCTACGCTTCGCCGGTGCTGCTGTCCGACCTGCAAGCCAAGAAATACGAAGACCTCGTGGTCGTGTCGCCCGACGTTGGCGGCGTGGTGCGCGCCCGCGCGCTGGCCAAGCAACTGGGTTGCGACCTGGCCATCATCGACAAGCGTCGCCCCAAGGCCAACGTGTCCGAGGTGATGCACGTCATCGGTGAAATCGAAGGCCGCAACTGCGTGATCATGGACGACATGATCGACACCGCCGGCACGCTGGTGAAGGCCGCCGAGGTGCTCAAGGAGCGTGGCGCCAAGAGCGTGTACGCCTACTGCACGCACGCCGTTTTCTCCGGTCCGGCCATCGAGCGCATCAAGGCCTCGCACCTCGACGAAGTCGTCATCACCAACACGATTCCCCTGAGCGACGCGGCCAAGGGCACGCCCAAGATCCGCCAGCTCACCACCGCCTTCCTGTTTGCCGAAACCATCCGTCGCATCACCGACGGTGACTCGGTGACCTCCCTCTTCTCGGAACAGAACAACAACTTCTGATCCGGTCGTCCGGGCCGCCTCGCGCATCAGCAAAGGGCGGCCACTTTCAAGCGCCTGGTCGCGGGCGCTTCTTCCATTTTTGGAGCCTTCCATGAAATTCACCGCTTTCGAGCGCAATCTGCAGGGGACCGGAGCGAGCCGCCGCCTGCGCATCTCGGGCAAGACCCCTGGCATCGTCTACGGCGCCGGCAAAGAGCCCAAGAACATCGAGCTGGACCACAACGCGCTGTACCACGCCATGCGCAAAGAGGCCTTCCATTCGTCCATCCTCGAGATGGACCTGAATGGCCAGGTCGAAAAGGTCCTGCTGCGCGACTACCAGAAGCACCCGTTCAAGCAGCTGGTGCTGCACGTGGACTTCCAGCGCGTTGACGCCACGACCCGCATCCACAAGAAGGTGCCCCTGCACTTCACCGGTGAAGCCGAGTCCCCGGCCGTCAAGCTGGACAAGTGCATCATCAACCACGTGACCACCGAACTGGAAATCGAGTGCCTGGCTGAACAGCTGCCCGAATTCCTGACCGTGGACCTGAGCCAGGCCGTCAAGGGCCAGTCGTTCACCGTGGAAGACCTGGGCCTGGCTGCCCACATCAAGGTCGTGACCCATGGTCGCAAGGCCCCGACGCTGGCCACCGTGGTCGAGCCGGTGGAAGAGGTGATCGCCGCCCCCGTGGCCGCTGCCGAACCCGCCAAGGGCAAGAAGAAGAAGTAATCTTCTGGCACCTGCCTCCAAAGCCATGTGCTTTGAGTCAAGCCCCGCTTTGGCGGGGCTTTTCTTTTGCAGCCTTCAACTGAACAATCGCCGCCATCATGATTCGCCTGTTTGTCGGCCTGGGCAACCCGGGCAACGAGTACGAAGACACCCGTCACAACGCCGGCTTCTGGTACATCGACGGCCTGGCCCGGCGCCTGGGCGTTCACCTGCAGCCCGACCGCGCGTATCACGGGCTGGTGGCTCGCGCCAACACGGCGCAAGGGCCCGTCTGGCTGTTGCAGCCACAAACCTACATGAACCTGTCGGGCAAGTCGGTGGCCCCCCTCGCCCGCTTCTTCAAGGTCAACCCCGAAGAGGTGCTCGTGGCGCACGACGAACTCGACTTGTTGCCCGGTCAGGTCAAGCTCAAGAAAAGTGGCGGTCACGCCGGGCACAACGGCCTGCGCGACATCCACGCCCAGCTCGGTTCACCCGATTACTGGCGACTGCGCCTGGGCATCGGCCACCCCGGCGTCAAGCACGAGGTGGCGGCCTTCGTTTTGCGCAAGCCACCCCAGGCCGAACGCGAAGCCATCTTCAAGTGCATCGACCAGTCGCTGGATGCCACCGAGGCCTTCCTGCAAGGTGACATGGCCAAAGCGACCGCGCTGGTGCACGCCGGGCCTCAGCGCCCCAAGCCCCCGCGCAAGCCGCCCACCGAGGCCGAGCCCCCCGCGACGACCTGAGCCCCTTGCTGGAGATCGACATGCCCGCCCCCGCCCATCCGCGCCCCACTCGGCAGAGCTCGGCCTCTCTCTGGCCTTCCTCATGGCGAGTCGCCCTGGCCAGGGTGCTGGTCACCGGCTTGCTGGGGGTCGTGGGTGGCGCGCACGCGCAAGTCACAACGGGGGCGGAACAGGTCTGGCGCTGCACGTCCGCCTCGGGTGGCGACACGCTCTACAGCCAGAGGCCCTGCAACGCGGATGCACAAGCCTTGCCATTGAGTCGAGCTCCATCCAGTCAGGCGCGAAAAGAAGCGGCACGGGTCTCGGCGCGCGAGCGCCGGCTGGCAAGCCAGCTCAGCCAGGACCGGGAGGGGCGAGCCCGTCAACAGGCTGGAACACCGCCCGCAGCCACCTCCCTCTCCGGGCCGGTTCGTCAGGTGTCGGTGGGGCCTCTCTCGGGCCCGGGTTCGCGCCCGGCAGCGGGCGCGAGTCGGTCGAATCGATCAACGCGCCCCCATCGAATGCCAGACGGCCACGACGGCCACTTCAGGGCCAAAACACCGCGCCCCCCGCGCTCGGCGAGCCCTGCGCCCTCGGTCACGCCCTGAGGCGCTCGACATGGCGCCAGGCCCGTCGGCGAGACCGGACGGCGATCAGGCGCCGCTCGCCTGAGGAGCGCGCACCAGCGCCTGCAGGCCTTGGTACTTGATCAGGAGCTGCTCCCGGGTTTCGGTGTGCAGCGGGTCCACCGGGATGCACTCCACCGGGCAGACCTGCACGCATTGCGGCTCATCGAAGTGCCCCACGCACTCGGTGCAGCGGCTGGGGTCGATGACGTAGATGGTGTCGCCCATCGAGATTGCCTGATTGGGGCACTCGGGCTCGCACACATCGCAGTTGATGCACTCGTCGGTGATTTTCAAGGACATGGTCTGTGACCGGTTGCGCTTGCCGAGGACGTCAGTTCGAGGTGCCGGACGGCGCCTGGAAACGCGCCTGCACCCGCCCTTGCAGTCGGGTCAGCACGCTGGGGGCCACGAATTTGGAGACGTCACCGCCCAGCAGCGCGATCTCTCGCACGAAGGTGCCAGAAACAAACTGATATTGATCGGAGGGGGTGAGGAACACGGTCTCGACGTCGGGCATGAGCTGGCGGTTCATGCCCGCCATCTGGAATTCGTACTCGAAGTCACTCACGGCGCGCAAGCCGCGAACCACCACCTTGCCGCCTTGTTGCACCACGAAGTCGCGCAGCAGGCCCTCGAAGGCCATCACCTCGACGTTGGGGTGGCGCAGCGCCAGCTCTCGGGCCATCTCCAGGCGCTCGTCTTGAGAGAACAGCGTCTTTTTGTGATGCCCGGCGGCCACGGCCACGATCAGGCGCCCGAACAACTGGCTGGCGCGACGCATCAGGTCGGCGTGTCCCAGTGTCATCGGGTCGAAGGTGCCTGGGTAGATGGCGGTCAGCACGGGGGGGGTGTTCAAGCGAGGCTCCGATTCGACGACGGCGGCAAGGTTGAGGCAGAGGGAGGAGGCAATGCGCAGGCGACGAGTTTACGGCTGGCGTGGGGATCAAGCCGCAGCCGGCGCCTCACCCACGCGCTGAAAAAGGTGAAAGTGCACCGCCCCGGCACGCCCATGGCGCTGGCGCCTGAGGCCGGCCAAGGCGTCGATGCCCAACTCCCGGGGAGCTTCGACGTAGATCCACCCGCCTGCGGGCACGCAGCCGGTGGCCGCCTCCAAAGCCGACTCGAACAGGCCCTCGTCAAACGGCGGGTCAAGAAAGACCAGGTCGAACGGGGCGTCTTGTCGGGCGGCGTGTTGTGCCATCCAGGGCAGCGCATCGGCCTGGGTCACGCTCACCGAGGTGCGGGCGGCGCCCCCAGGCGACAAGAGACGCTGAACAAGCGCCTGGAGCGAGCGCGCCAACGCCGGGTCACGCTCCAGCAGGCAGACGCTGGTGGCGCCACGCGAGGCGGCCTCCAGTCCCAAGGCGCCGCTGCCCGCGAAGGCGTCGAGCACGCGCCAGCCGGTGAGGTCCTGGCCCAGCCAGTTGAAGAGGGTTTCCCGCACGCGCGCCGGTGTGGGCCGCAAGCCCGCTGCCAGTGGCACGGGCAGGGGCGTGCGTTTCCATTGCCCCCCGATGATGCGCACCTCTTGCGCCGCGGTGCGCGCCACCTTGCTGGCGGCCTGGATCTGGCGGGCAAGGACGTCCGGCTGGGTGGGGCTGGGGAGGCGGCGGCGTGACATGGTGAAGCGGTTCGCGGAGACCGCATTGTAAGAAGGCGCCCCTCTACAATCGGGGCCATGTTCAGTTTCATCAAGAAAAAGCTGGGGTGGGGCAACTCACCGGTCGAACCGACCGAGGCGCCCACCCCTCCTTCACCTGCGCCGGCGGCGCGGCCCTCGACCGCCGCCGCAGAGGGCACCGGTGCGACGCAGGCTGCGGCAGCGCCAGCGGCCCCAGTTGCCCCCACCGCCACCGCGCCAGCACCCACGACCGCGGCAGAAACAAGCACGCCCCCAGAGCGACGCTCCTGGTTGGACAAGCTGCGAGCCGGGCTGCGCAAGACCGGCTCCAGCATCGCCCAGGTGTTCACGGGCACCCAGATCGACGACGCGCTTTATGAGGAACTGGAAGCCGCCTTGCTGATGGCCGACGCCGGCGTGGCGGCCACCGAGTTCCTGCTCGGCGACCTCAAGCGCCGCGTGAAAGAGGCCAAGGCCACCGACCCATCTGCCGTCAAGGGCTTGTTGATCGAGGCCATCACCGACCTGCTGCAGCCGCTCGAAAAGGGCCTGGTGGTGGGTTTGCACACCCCCACGGTGATCATGGTGGCCGGCGTGAATGGCGCAGGCAAAACCACGAGCATCGGCAAACTGACCCGCCACCTCGCTGACTCGGGGCAGCGCGTGCTGCTGGCCGCCGCCGACACGTTCCGCGCCGCTGCGCGCGAGCAGCTGCTGGTCTGGGCCGACCGCAACCGCGTGGACATCGTCAGCCAGGAAGGGGGCGACCCCGCCGCGGTGACCTTCGATGCGGTTCAGGCAGGCCGAGCGCGGGGCTGTGACGTCGTCATCGCCGACACCGCGGGCCGACTGGCCACGCAGTTGCACCTGATGGAGGAGTTGCGCAAAGTCAAACGCGTCATCGGCAAGGCGATGGACGGCGCGCCCCATGAGGTGCTGCTGGTCGTTGATGGCAACACGGGGCAGAACGCCCTGTCTCAGGTCAAGGCCTTCGACGAGGCCCTGGGCCTGACGGGCGTGATCATCACCAAGCTCGACGGGACCGCCAAGGGCGGGGTGCTGGCGGCGATCGCGCTGTGGTCGCGTGAGCGCCATGCGCCCGTGCCGGTGTATTTCATCGGGGTGGGCGAAAAGCTCGAAGACCTGCAGACCTTCCAGGCGCGGGAGTTCGCCCAGGCGTTGCTGAACTGACCCGATCGAGGCGCGCCGAGGTTCGGTGCCTCAGGCCCGTTCGGTGCTGCGATGGCCCTGCCGCGGCGCAGGCGAGGCGAGCGGCGACTCCAGCGGCATGCGCCCGGAGTCCATGTCGTCGAACCAGGTCGACGGCGGCGGCTCTTTGCGCTCGTTGTCGGCTCCACCTTGGGCGCTCCAGTCGTCCATGGCTTCGTCGATGACGACGTCGATGGCGCGCTCGTCAACCGAAACCCCATGGAAGGCGCCACCGCCTTGCAGGGAGGCCACCACGGCCGCCGCTTCGGCGTCGCGCCGGGCCTGGTCCATGCCGCTCAGCCCCGTGGGGCCGGTGCTGGCGATGGCCGCGCCCAGGATGGCCTCACGCGCCACGACCGGTCCGGGCAAGGCGCCCTCCAGCCAGACATGAACCGGGATGCGGGCGGCGTCGAGCACGCGGTCCATGCGCGCATGGCGACGCTGGGCGCGCTCGTTTTCTCGGGACATGGGCTGGCGGATTTCGACGACGGCGATCACCTGCGATTGCAGGTCGCACACCACCAGGTCCGCGCACAGGGAGCCAACCCGGCGCAGCCATTCGCTGTAGGGGTTGCGGGTGGGCACCTTGATGAAACGGGCCACCGGCACCTGGGCCAGGATCATGTGCTCGGGCAGGGCCTTGCGCAGCACGTGATAGGCCTCGCGCTCAGGCGAAGTCAGCACCCGGGTGGCCAGGGGCTCCCAGTCGATGAGGGTGTCGAGCGCCTCGGTGCTGCGCCCGACCTTGCCACGCTGGTCGGGCTTGCGCACGGCACTGCGACGCGCGGGGGCTGGCTCGGCTGCGCCGCTGCGTTCGGACTTGCGCCGGGCGGCCGCGGCCGATGCACGCGTGGAGGAGGTTTTTTGACGGACAGCCCACCAGGCGCCCGCCAGTCCGGCTGAGCTCAGCCCCGCCAGCAGCAGGGGCCACATCGACACGACGTCCATCTTGAGGCCTTCCAATCAGGTTGAACCGCGGGGGGCATCAGCTGCCTCAATCACCCGCTTCAGACAGGGTCATCGGCCGACACCGACGCGGACTGAACCCCCCGGGCACCAAGCGGTACAGACGTCACATCCGCTAACAGGCCCAGGTGAGATGGGCTCAGCGCCCCATGCCCCCCATGCCAGGCAGGCCCTTCATGCCGCCCATGCGTTTCATCATCTTGAACAGGCCGCCGCCCTTCATCTTCTTCATCATGCCCTGCATCTGGTCAAACTGGTTGAGCAGGCGGTTGACGTCCTGAATCTGCACGCCCGCCCCGGTCGCGATGCGGCGCTTGCGGCTGGCCTTGCTCTTGCCGTCCATCAGCAAGCTGGGCTGGCGACGCTCTTTGGCCGTCATGGCGTTGATGATGCCTTCCATGCGGCGCATGTCCCGCTCGGCCTTGCCCATGTCGGCCTGACCGGCCTTGGCGGCGATTTCAGTGGGCAGCTTGTCGATCAGGCCCGAGAGGCCGCCCATTTTCTTCATCTGGCTGATCTGCGAGAGGAAGTCGTTGAAGTCGAAGTCGGCGCCGGACTTGACCTTCTCGGCCAGCTTCTGCGCGGCCTCCATGTCCACGCCCTTTTGAACCTCTTCGACCAGGGCCACGATGTCGCCCATGCCCAGCACACGGCCGGCGTGGCGTTCGGCGTCGAACACCTCCAGGCCGTCGATCTTCTCGGAGACGCCCGCAAACTTGATGGGCACGCCCGTGATCTGTCGCACCGACAGGGCCGCGCCGCCGCGCGAGTCGCCGTCAAGCTTGGTCAGCACCACACCGGTCAGGGGCAACGCGTCCTTGAACGCCTTGGCGGTGTTGATGGCGTCCTGGCCCTGCATGGCGTCGACCACAAACAGCGTTTCGACCGGCTTGAGCAGCGCGTGCAACTCCTTGATCTCGGCCATCAGCACCTCGTCGATGGCCAGGCGGCCGGCCGTGTCGAACAGCAACACGTCGAAGTAGTGCTTCTTGGCGAAGTCGATGGCGGCCAGGGCGATGTCGCGCGGCTTCTGCTCGGGCGTGGAGGGAAACCACTCGGCGCCGGCTTGGGCGGTGACTGTTTTCAGCTGCTCGATGGCGGCGGGTCGATACACGTCGGCCGAGACCGTCAGCACTTTCTTCTTGCGCTTTTCAATCAGGTGCTTGGCGAGCTTGGCGGTGGTCGTGGTCTTGCCGGCGCCCTGCAGGCCCGCCATCAGGATGATGGCCGGTGGCTGCACGGCCAGGTCGATGTCGGCGATGCCCTCGCCCATCGTCGCGGCCAGCTCCTTTTGGACGATGCTGACGAGCACCTGGCCAGGGGTCAGCGAAGAGACGACCTCCGCGCCCAGGGCCTTGTCCTTGACGCGCGCGATGAAGTCCCGCACCACCGGCAAGGCCACGTCGGCCTCCAGCAGGGCCATGCGGACCTCACGCAACATGTCCTGCACGTTGGATTCGGTGATGCGCGCCTGACCGCGCATGGTTTTGACCAGGCGACTGAGGCGTTCGGTGAGGTTGGAGGCCATGAAGCGCGTTGCTCTCGTAAACTGATCGCATGATTTTATCGCCCGCATCGACTTTGCCTTCGCTCACTTTCTGGCCCAGCCTCGTGGCGGTGCTGGGCTATGTGCTGGTGAGCGTCTGGCCGGCGCCGTCGAACCAGGACCTGACCCGCCCGCCGCGCCCCCTGCTGATCGTGTTGCTGGCGGCCTGGCTGGCCCAGGCCATGGCCATCGCGCTGGACGTGCTCGCCCTCGACAGCCCGCTGCCGGGCGCGCGCTTCGGGTTCGCGCCCGCGCTGTCGGTGACGTCGTGGCTGGTGCTGGCCGTGTACGCCTTGGAGAGCCGCCGGCTGGGGCTGCCGGCCATCCGTCGCGCGCTTGGCCTCCTCGCGAGCGTGACCGTGGTGCTGGCGTGGTGGTTTCCGGGTCAGAGCCACGCCCAGCAAGCCAGCGCCTGGGCGCCCCTGCACTGGATCACAGGCTTCGCGTCCTACGGGCTGATCGGGGCGGCGCTGCTGCATGCGGCGCTGCTTCAGCACGCTGAGCGCCGCCTGCGCGCAGGCTCGGGCGGCTCCGGCCTGATCCCCTCGCCCACCCGGCCGACAGGCCACGCGCTGGGCATGCCGCTGTTGCGCCTGGAGTCGCTCACGCTGCGCTTCGTGGGGGCGGGCTTTGCCATGCTCAGCCTGACCCTGTTGCTGGGCGCCGTGTTCACGGCACCCTGGAAGTGGGATCACAAAACGGTGTTCTCGGTGCTGTCGTGGCTGGTGTTTGCCACCTTGCTGATCGGTCGCGCGCGCTTCGGCTGGCGGGGGCGGCAGGCCATTCGATGGCTCGTGGCCGGCTCCCTGCTGCTGCTGCTGGCCTACGTCGGCTCGCGCTTCGTGCTTGAGGTCGTGCTCCAGCGCCCCGCCCTGCCCCTCTGACCCGAGACCACGCGCACCCATGCTCAAGTACCTGCTGCTTTTTCTCGTCGTGCTTTGGCTCTGGCATTCGCCCGCCATCAGGGGCCTGCTCAAAGGGAAGAAGCCCGAGGCGGCGCCCCCCACCAGGCCGGGGCCGAAGCCGACCGGCAACGAACCCGATCAGATCGTTCCGTGTGCGCACTGCGGCGTGCACCTGCCGTTCAAGGACGCGGTCCTCGACATCGGTGGGCGGGTGTATTGCGGTGACGCCCACCGCACGGCCGGGCCCCGCAGGCCATGAGCCGCCATGCCCCTCCCTGAGCCAACCTGAATCGATCGATGCCAACGCCCGCCCCCGCCCCGCGCTCGTCGAGCGGGAAGCTCGCCGGCACCCCGCCCGTGGCCGATGCATCGGATGCGTCCGACACCTCCTGGTTCGGGCCGGGCGCCGACGGCGACAGCACCTGGTCGCCGGACGAGATCGCGAAACGCAGCAGCCGGGCCGACTCCGACAGGCCATCCCCGACCAGGCGGGATGCGGCGGCCGGTGCCGCCCCGCCCAACGCGGCGGGCACGCCTTACTTCTTCCGGGTCTACCGCGCGTTCCTGTCGGCGCGAGCCGTGCTGGCGCTGATCCTGCTGAGCGTGGTCGTCGGCCTGTGGCTGACGGGCTCGCAACTGCCCCGGTGGGTCGGCGTCGTGGCCGCCGCCTACGCCGCGCTCACGGTGGCGGTGTGGCTGCTGCCCAGCCAGCGCCGGCCCGCGCCCACCGGACAATCGGCCCTGCGCTCCCGCCAGGCCCTGGCCAGCGTCGGGGTCGACCTCGGCTTTTTCGCGCTGCTGCACCAACTCACCGGCGCGGCCGTGAACTCCCAGGCCTTGCTGGTGCTGCCGGTGCTGATGGCCGCCGTGCTGATGCCCCGCATCATGGCCCTGGGCACGGCCGCCGCCGCCACGCTGAGCCTGCTGGCGTCGGCCTGGTTGCAATCACAAGGCAGCGGCGCGGCGCTGACCGGCCTCATGACCCAGGCGGGCCTGACCGGCTTCGGCCTGTTCATGATCGCCATCCTCGCCAACGAAATGGCCACCCGCCTGGCCCGCGAAGAACTCAGCGCCAAGGGCAGCCTGGAGCTGGCGCGCCAACAAGCCGAGCTCAACCGGCTGGTCATCGAGGAGATGGTCGAAGGCGTCATGGTGGTGGACCGGCGCGGGCGCGTGCGCACCGCCAACCCGGCCGCTCGCCGCTTGCTGTCCGCACAAGGCCGCATGCCGGCCGCACCCTTCCAACTGCGGGGCGTGCCCGCCTGGCTCCCGCTCATCGACGCCGTGGAGCAGGCCATGAAGCGCCCCCTGAAAGCCGAGGGTGGCCAGGAACTCCGGCTGCACTTCGATGACCACACCCAGCGTGACCTGAGGCTGCGCGTGCGCTTCACCCGCAGCCCCGCGCGCGCATCGAAGGAAAGCGCCCGCGAGGAAATGTGCGTCATGCTGCTGGAAGACCTGCGCACGGTGCGCGCCCGCCAGCGGCAGGACAAGCTCGCGGCCATGGGACGCATGTCAGCGGGCATCGCCCACGAAATCCGCAACCCGCTCGCCGCCATCGCCCAGGCCAACGCCTTGCTGTCGGAAGACGCCACCTCGCCAGGACAGCAGCGCCTGACCCAGATGGTCGAGGACAACGTCAACCGCCTCAAGCACATCGTCGACGACATCCTCACCGTGGCGCCCGGGGTTCGTCCCCCGGCGCCAGCGATCGACCCCGTCGAAGCCGTGGTGGCCACCTGCAACGATTGGCGCAGCACCCAGCGCCTGGAAAGCGGCGACAACGGCCTGCTTCACATCGACGTCTCGGGCTGCCAGGCCTCACCGGCCCCCCCCCACCTCAAAGTGCGCTTCGAGCCCGAGCACCTGCAGCGCGTGCTCGTCAACCTGCTGGACAACGCGCTGCGATACAACAGCGGCGAGGCGGGCGCCATCCAGGTCAGCCTGCGCTGGCTGCCTTCGGCCACGCCAGGTGGTTTGCTGATGCTGTCGGTGGGCAACGATGGCGAGCCCATCCAGGGCGACACCGAACGGGCGCTGTTCGAGCCCTTCTTCTCCACCAGCAGCCGCGGAACCGGCCTGGGTCTGTATATTTCCCGAGAGCTGTGCGAGCGGCACGGCGCCAGCATCGACTACCGCCAGCACCCACCTGCGGTGAGGCATCGCAACGAATTCTTCATCACGATGCCGGTCGAGCCCCCCGGCTCCCCCGCCTACGCCGCCTGACCGAGGCACCAACGCAGCACAAACGCAGCCCAACCGCCGCATGAGCCCCCCCACCCACCACCGCCTCCTGGTCGTCGACGACGAGCCCGACCTGCGCACGCTCTACGAACTGACCTTGTTGCGCGAGGGCTACCACATCGAGACCGCGGGCTGCGTCGAAGACGCCTGGCAAATGCTGCAAGAGCAGCGCTTCAGCGCCATCATCTCCGACATGCGCCTGCCCGACGGCCTGGGCCTGGACCTCATCCGCCGGCTCGAAGCCGCAGGGCGCCCCGAGCGCACCATCGTCATCACCGCCTACGGCTCGGCTGAAAACGCCGTCAGCGCCCTCAAGGCCGGGGCCTACGACTACCTGACCAAACCGGTCGACCTCAAACAATTTCGCGCCGTCGTGGCCTCGGCCTTGCGCGAAGCCGACGGCGATGCCCAGCACGCCGCCCCACCCCGCACGGCCTCGGGCCAGTCGGTGGGCAGCCGCCCCATCACCGCCCCAGGCTCGGCTGTTCAGCCCGCCCCCGCCGCACTGGCCAAGCTGGCGGGCCACAGCGCGGCCATGCAGCAGGTGCGCGTGCTCATCGACAAGGTCGCGCGCAGCATGGCGCCCGTCTTGCTTTGGGGCGAATCGGGCACCGGCAAGGAACTCGTCGCGCGCGCCATCCACGACGTCAGCAGCCGCTCGAGCCAGCCGTTCATCGCGGTCAACTGCGGGGCCATCCCCGAACAGCTGCTGGAAGCCGAGTTCTTCGGCCACCGAAAAGGCGCCTTCACCGGCGCCAACGAAGACCGCGAAGGCTTCTTCCAGGCGGCACACGGCGGCACGCTCTTCCTCGATGAAATCGGCGACCTCCCGCTGGCGATGCAGTCCAAGCTGCTGCGAGCCATCCAGGAGCGCGCCGTGCGGGCGGTCGGCGCCACCGCCGAGGTCCACGTCGACGTCCGCGTGATCAGCGCCACACACAAGGAGCTGGGCGCCGAGGTGCTGGCCCAACGCTTTCGCCAGGACCTGTTCTACCGACTCAACGTCATCCAGATCACGCTGCCGCCTTTGCGCGAGCGCCTCGAAGACTTGCCCATCCTGTGCCAACGCGTGCTGGAGCGCATCGCCCACGAATCCGGCGCCACACCCGCGCCCTCGCTGAGCACCGACGCCCTGAGCGCCCTGCTGCATCACCCCTTCCCCGGCAACGTGCGCGAGCTGGAGAACATGCTGCACCGCGCCGTGGCCCTGAGCAACCACAGCACCCTCTCACCCGAAGACCTGGGGCTGTCCGCGCTGAACCGCACCAGCGCCCCCCCCTCGCCTCCCCCCCCAGAAACCACCGACGCGCCCGCAACCACCCCAGCCGCCCCCCGCCTGCCCAGCGACCTCGTCTCCCACCTCGACGAGGTCGAGCGCGAGATCCTGATGCGGGCCCTGGAAAAACACCGCCTCAACCGCACAGCCGCCGGCGCCAGCCTCGGCCTGTCCTTGCGCCAGATGCGCTACCGCATGGCCCGCCTGGGCGTGCACGTCAGCGAACAGGGCGTGACCCTGGGCGAACGCTTCGACCCCGACGCCGATGTCGACTGAGCCCCGCCCCCCCGTTGCGCTGTGGCAAGCCGGCTGGCACCGCGACGCCCGCCGGGTGCCCTCGCCCAATTTCGGCCCCCGGCCACCGGGCGGCGTCATCGACCTCGCGGTCATCCACTCCATCAGCCTGCCGCCCGGCGAGTACGGCGGCGACCACATCGAGCGCCTGTTCACGAACCAACTCGACTGGGACGCCCACCCCTACTTTCAACACATCCGCGGCGCCGAGGTGTCGGCTCATTTCGTCATCCGGCGCGACGGCGAGTTGCTGCAATTCGTGTCGGTCACCGACCGAGCCTGGCACGCCGGCCGCTCATCGTGGCGAGGGCGAGACAATTGCAACGACCACAGCGTCGGCATCGAGCTCGAAGGCCTGGAGCACACCGCCTTCGAAGCGCCCCAATACGCGGCCCTCGCGCGCCTGCTCAACGACCTGGGCACGGCTTGGCCCATCACCGAGGCCGTGGGACACGAGCACGTGGCCCCAGGGCGCAAGGAGGACCCGGGACGGGCCTTTGACTGGGCCTTGCTGGCGCAACTGAGCGGGTGGCCCCGAGACCGACTGGGCGGCTGAAAACAAGTCAAGACGGGAGAATCCGGACAAGCGATTCAGCGCTTTCCCCAGTTTTCGCGCCACACCCCGAACGCCCACCAAAAAGGCGTTATAGTCGCCCACCGAACACTACAGGTAGTGCTTCACAGCACACCAGACACCAGATATAGTGTTCCAGCAGTTGGCGATCGGCACCCCTGATCGCCTCCCATCTGCAGGTTTGACCACCCCATGCACCGCGCCTTGCACCGCGCACCATGGCCCTGCACCCACCGAAGGGAATCCCATGCAAACGTCCACGCCCAGCACCCTGTCGTCCAACCCGTCTGCCTTCACCGGCGCCGCCTCCGACGAGGCTCAGCAGCCCCGTCAGTCGGCCTACGCCGCCTACCAGATCATCCGACGCAACGGTGCGGTCGTCTCGTTTGAACCCAGCAAGATCGCCGTGGCCCTGATGAAGGCCTTCCTGGCCGTTCACGGCACCCAAGGCGCCGCCTCCGCGTCCGTGCGCGAAACCGTCGACGGCCTGACCGAAGCCGTGGTGCGCGGCCTGCTGCGCTCGCGTCCGAGCGGCGGCACCTTCCACATCGAAGACATCCAGGACCAGGTCGAACTCGGCCTGATGCGCGGTGGCCACCACGAAATCGCCCGCGCTTACGTGCTCTACCGCGAACGCCGCACCCAAGAGCGCGCCAAGCAGGCCGAGACCAACCAGGTCGCCGCCCCCACGCTGCACGTCATCGACCGCGGCCAGCGCGTTCCGCTGGACACCGCCGCCCTCAAGGCCCTGATCGAAACCTCGTGTGAAGGCCTGGGCGACGACGTCAAGGCCGCGCCCATCTTCGCCGAGACCCAGCGCAACCTGTACGACGGCGTCTCCATCGACGAGGTCTACAAGGCCGCCATCCTGGCCGCCCGCACCCGCATCGAGCACGACCCGGCCTACACCCGCGCCACCGCCCGCCTGCTGATGCACACCATCCGCCGCGAAATCCTGGGCGAAGAAGTCACGCACGCCGAAATGGCCACGCGCTACGCCGACTACTTCCCCGGCTTCATCAAGAAGGGCATCGAGGCCGAACTGCTGGACGAAAAGCTCGGCCAGTTCGACCTGGCCCGCCTGGGTGCCGCATTGAAGTTCGAACGCGACCTGGACTTCGACTACCTGGGCCTGCAGACCCTGTACGACCGCTACTTCCTGCACAACCAGGGCACCCGCATCGAAATGCCGCAGGCGTTCTTCATGCGCGTGGCCATGGGCCTGGCCCTCAATGAAATCGACCGCGAAGCCCGCGCCATCGAGTTCTACGAGCTGCTGTCGTCCTTCGACTTCATGTCCTCGACCCCGACGCTGTTCAACGCCGGCACCCGCCGCTCGCAGCTGTCGTCGTGCTACCTGACCACCGTGCCCGACGACCTCGACGGCATTTATGAGGCCATCAAGGAAAACGCCCTGCTGAGCAAGTTCGCAGGCGGCCTGGGCAACGACTGGACCCCGGTGCGCGCACTCGGCTCGCACATCAAGGGCACCAACGGCAAGTCGCAAGGCGTCGTGCCCTTCCTGAAGGTCGTCAACGACACGGCCGTGGCCGTCAACCAGGGTGGCAAGCGCAAGGGCGCCGTCTGCGCCTACCTGGAATCGTGGCACCTGGACGTCGAAGAGTTCCTGGAGCTGCGCAAGAACACCGGTGACGACCGCCGTCGCACCCACGACATGAACACGGCCAACTGGATCCCCGACCTGTTCATGAAGCGCGTCATGGAAGGTGGCGACTGGACCCTGTTCTCCCCGGCCACCTGCCCCGACCTGCACGACAAGTTCGGCATCGCATTCGAAGAGGCCTACACCGCCTACGAAGCCAAGGTCGACCGCGGCGAGATCAAGCTCTTCAAGCGCGTCAAGGCCACCGACATGTGGCGTCGCATGCTGTCGATGCTGTTCGAAACCGGCCACCCCTGGATCACCTTCAAGGACGCCTGCAACGTGCGCTCGCCGCAGCAGCATGTCGGCGTGGTGCACTCCTCGAACCTGTGCACCGAGATCACGCTGAACACCAACGGCGGTGAAATCGCGGTGTGCAACCTGGGCTCGGTCAACCTGGCCCAGCACATCAAAGACGGCGCCATCGATCACGACAAGATCAAGAAGACCGTGCGCACCGCCATGCGCATGCTCGACAACGTCATCGACATCAACTACTACGCCGTCAAGAAGGCCCGCGATTCCAACCTGCGCCACCGCCCGGTCGGCCTGGGCATCATGGGCTTCCAGGACGCGCTCTACCAACTGCGCACCCCCTACGCCAGCCAGGAAGCCGTCGAATTCGCCGACCGCTCGATGGAAGCCGTCTGCTACCACGCCTACTGGGCCTCGACCGAACTCGCCGAAGAGCGCGGCCGCTACAGCAGCTACCGCGGCTCGCTGTGGGACCGCGGCATCCTGCCCATCGACTCGCTGAAGCTGCTGGTCGAGCAGCGCGGTGGCTACGTCGACGTCGACAGCAGCACCACCCTGAACTGGGACGCCCTGCGCGCACGCATCGCCCAGTTCGGCATGCGCAACTCCAACTGCGTGGCCATCGCCCCGACCGCCACCATCTCCAACATCATCGGCGTGGATGCCTCCATCGAGCCTTGCTTCGGCAACCTCTCGGTGAAGTCCAACCTGTCGGGCGAGTTCACCGTCATCAACGAGTACCTGGTCCGCGACCTCAAGAAGCTGGGCCTGTGGGACGACGTCATGGTCATGGACCTCAAGCACTTCGACGGCTCGCTGCGTCGCATCGACCGCGTGCCCGAAGAGCTCAAGGCCCTGTACGCCACGGCCTTCGAAGTCGAGCCCGTGTGGCTGGTCGAAGCCGCCTCGCGTCGCCAGAAGTGGATCGACCAGGCCCAGTCGCTCAACATCTACATGGCAGGCGCATCGGGCAAGAAGCTCGATGAAACCTACAAGCTGGCCTGGATCCGCGGCCTCAAGACCACGTACTACCTGCGCACCGTGGGGGCCACGCACGCCGAGAAGTCAACCGTCTCGCGCGGCCAACTCAACGCGGTCTCGAACATGGCCGGTGGCGTCGCAGCAGCCGCACCACAAGCTGCCGCGCCGACTCAAACGGCCGACGCTCAGGCAGACATGACGCCCGCAACCGACATCAAGTTCTGCTCGATCGACAACCCCGATTGCGAAGCCTGCCAATGATGGCCTGACGAGCCAGAACCCGCATGCCATCGGCCTTTCAAGCCGATGGCACCTCGGGCTCCAGCTCCTTCGTCACTTCTTGACATGCCCTTCATTCGATGCGAAGCCGCAACAACGAAGATGAGCTCGGGCTCTCCATGTCAAGAAGTGCTTGGTGTTTTTAACAACACCCTTCCATAATCCGACTCCATAGGAAGTTCACCATGCTGGTCTGGGAAGACGATACGTCCAACTCCTCCTCAACGCCTCCTGCTTCCGTGTCCAACGCTTCGAGCGCCACACGGAACACGTCGTCGTCACCGATCACTTCATCGATGGCATCGACCACGGCTTCCAGCGTTTCCTCCTCACCTGCATCGCCGCTGTCTGGTGGCACCGCGCGCCGCGTCAACGTGGCCGACAAGCGCATCATCAATGGTCAGACCGACGTCAACCAGCTGGTGCCCTTCAAGTACAAGTGGGCCTGGGAAAAGTACCTCGCCACCTGCGCCAATCACTGGATGCCCCAAGAGGTCAACATGTCTCGCGACATCGCCCTCTGGAAGGACCCCAACGGCCTGACCGAAGACGAGCGCCGCATCATCAAGCGCAACCTCGGCTTCTTCGTGACCGCCGACTCGCTGGCCGCCAACAACATCACGCTGGGCACCTACCGCCACATCACGGCGCCGGAATGCCGCCAGTTCCTTTTGCGCCAGGCTTTCGAAGAAGCCATCCACACCCACGCGTATCAATACATCGTTGAATCGCTGGGTCTGGACGAGTCCGAGATCTTCAACGCCTACAACGAAGTCCAGTCCATCCGCGACAAGGACGAGTTCCTGATCCCCTTCATCGGCGCGATCATGGACCCGAACTTCAAGACCGGCACGACCGAAAACGACCAGACGCTGCTGAAGTCGCTGATCGTCTTCGCCTGCCTGATGGAAGGCCTCTTCTTCTACGTCGGCTTCACGCAGATCCTGGCCCTGGGCCGCCAGAACAAGATGACGGGTGCCGCCGAGCAGTACCAGTACATCCTGCGCGACGAGTCCATGCACTGCAACTTCGGCATCGACCTGATCAACCAGCTCAAGCTCGAGAACCCGCACCTGTGGACGGCCGACTTCAAAGCCGAAATCAAGGCGCTGTTCCTCAAGGCCGTCGAGCTGGAGTACCGCTACGCCGAAGACACCATGCCGCGTGGTGTGCTGGGCCTGAACGCCTCGATGTTCAAGGGCTACCTGCGCTACATCGCCAACCGCCGCGCCACCCAGATCGGCCTGGAGGAGCTCTTCCCCAACGAAGAGAACCCCTTCCCCTGGATGAGCGAAATGATTGACCTGAAGAAGGAACGCAACTTCTTCGAAACCCGAGTCATTGAATACCAGTCGGGCGGAGCCCTTTCCTGGGATTGATCCTTGAGCCATTGCACAGCACACGGGATCAGCAGGACAGGCCCTTTCGGCTTGACCCCATTCATCACACCACGTCCAGATCCTAGGGGGCGTTGGGTGATGGATCCCTGGGTTGCATCCCGCGACCCAGTGCTCTTTGCAACTTGATCAAGGAGATACGTATGGCAACTGCGAAAAAAGTGGCACCGAAGAAAGCTGCCCCGGCCAAGAAGGCCGCTGTGAAGAAGGCCGCTCCCGCCGCCAAGAAGGCCGCCGTGAAGAAGGCCGCTCCGGCCAAGAAGGCAGCCGTCAAGAAGGCAGCTCCTGCCAAGAAGGTCGCCGTGAAGAAGGCCGCCCCGGCCAAGAAGGCAGCCGTCAAGAAGGCAGCGCCCGCCAAGAAGGCCGTCGTGAAGAAGGCTGCAGCGCCCGCCAAGAAGGCCGTGGCCCCCAAGAAGGCCGCTGCGAAGCCCGCCGCCAAGCCGGTTGCCAAGAAGGCCGCCGTCAAGAAGGCTGCAGCCCCCAAGAAGGCCGCTGCGAAGCCTGCTGCCAAGCCGGCCGCCAAGAAGGCCGCTGCCAAGAAGCCCGCCGCCAAGCCTGCCCCTGCGAAGAAGCCTTCGGCACCCGCAGCCAAGACCACGCTGAGCCCCCAGGCCGCGTGGCCCTTCCCGACGGGCAACAAGCCCTGATGCTGGTCTGAGGCCCCGAGTGCATCGGGGCTGACGTCCAACGTGAGCCCGGCCCTGGCCGGGCTTTTTTTTGCTCGCCCCATGAACGCACCCGCCAACTGGCCCTGCTTGCGCATCGACACCCGTGGCAGTGGCAAGCAAAGCCACACCCGCGTCATCCTCGACTGCAGCATCTCGCCCAACGCACCCAAGACCGAAGTCGTGGGCTGGCACGATGGCGCATTGCGCTTGAGGCTGGCGGCCCCGCCAGTGGACGGCGCCGCCAACGACGCGCTGCGCAAGTGGCTGGCTCAACAATTGGGCGTGCCCCAAAGCCAGGTGGAGTTGCTGCGAGGCGCCGCCTCCCGGCGCAAGCAATGGGCCATCGACGTGGCGGAGGCCACCGTGCACCACTGGCTGGCAAGCCTCCCCGCATTGCGCAACTGACTGCCACATCGCGCGGTGACGCCGCTTCGTCGCCGACAGACCCCTCAATCGGGCGCTACCCCGCGCACCACCCCGTGGCTACAGTCACCCACGGACGCCAGCATTCACCCCCGCAGGGCGCCCGCAGTCAGTGCCAGGGGTCAGGAGAAGCAGCATGTCCAGCGAACGTCACATCGAACCGAGCGCCGCGCAGGTCGCGGAAATGCAAGATGCCCTCTTCAGCCTGCGTGATGGGCTGATGCGCCTGAAGATGTCCTTGCTGGAGCTCGCCAGCATGACCGACGAAGAAGGCCAGCGCATCGCCGCGGCAGAAACACAAGCGCTGCTGCAACGCCTGCGCGCCTGAGCGGCCAGCTCAGACCGTCTTTCAAAACCACATCCGCTTGAACTGCGGTTGGTGGTCAACACACTGGTGCTTCAGCGCAGCCAGCACGTGCAACGCAAACAGCACGTAAAAAATGTTCGCCAGCCACTCGTGCACCTCGCCGAAGAGGTGGTGCAGTTGCTGCTTCTGGAACGGCTCCATCGCCATGATCCAGCCGATGCGCGGCCACTCGAACAGGCCGAAAAGTCGCATCGGAAATTCGGCCGCCGAGCGCCAAGCCGAGTCATGCAACCAGCCTGAAAAAGGCATGGCGAAAATCAACACATAAAACAGCACGTGGCCCGCTTGAGCCAGCCGCTGCTCAATGGCCCCCATGCCAGCAGGCGATGCCGGCGGGCGATGCCCCAGTCGCCACAACAGCCGCAGCGCGAACAAACCCAGCACCAGGATGCCCACGGACTTGTGGGTGTCGATGGCCAAGCGAATGTGCGCCTCCGGCAGCCGCTCAACCACCCAGATCAAAACGATGTTGCCCAGGATGAGCGCGGCCATCAGCCAGTGAAGGACAATGGCCACGCGGGTGTATCGGTGAGCTGGATTCACACACATCCTTGAGTGCTGGCTGCGGGAAGATGCCCGCGACCAACAGAGCATACCGAAATCCCCTTCCATGTCCGCCCGTCAGAACGCGTCGCGCCCCATCGCCCCCCATCCCTCTGCACTGGACGTGGCGCTCAAACGTCACTCGCCCCGTCACAACGCCCCCCGCACCCCCTGGCCCAGCCTGTTGATCCACGGCGCGGTCCTGTTGATGTGGGCCTTGCTGCTGTGGGCCGCCTTTCATCAACAAGGGGTGCTCGCCTGGTCGGTGGGCGTGACGTACGCCAGCTACGACACGGCCCTGCTGCTCTTCGTAGCCTGGCAAACGCGCCACATCGGCTCCAGACCAGACGACGCCAAACCGGCTGAGCCAGCGCACGCACAACACGCCGCGTCCCTCGGTGTCATCGTCGCCGCTCACAACGAAGCCGCCGTGCTGAGTCCCACCCTGCTGAAGCTCCTGACCGCGTCGGCCAGGCCCGAGCAGGTCATCGTGGCAGACGACGGATCGAGCGACGACACCGCCCTCATCCTGAGCCGAGACTTCGGGCTCCAGCGGCCCGCCCTCGGCGAGCTCAGCCCACCGAGTGCCGAACATCCGGGCCTGCACTGGCTTCGCCTGTCTCACGGCGGCAAGGCCCGTGCGCTGAATGCGGCGCTCACGCGCATGACGGTCGACACCGTGATCACGGTTGACGCCGACACCCAACTGGAGCCCGGCGCCTTGAACGCCGTGCGCCGCGCTTTTGCACAGGAGCCGCAACTGGTGGCCGCGACCGGGGTGCTGGCGCCCGTGTGCTCAGCCGGCCCCGTGGGCCGCGTCATGCAGGCCTTCCAGACCTACGAGTACATCCGAAATTTCCTGTCGCGGCGCGCCTGGATGCAGCTCGACAGCCTGCTGCTCATCTCGGGCGCCTTCGCTGCGTTTCGGCGTGAGCCGGTGATGCAAGTCGGGGGGTTCGACCCGGACTGCCTGGTGGAAGACTACGAGCTCATCCACCGGCTGCACCGTCATGCCGACTTGCACGGGCTGGACTGGACGGTGCGGGTGCTCGGGCAGGCGCAAGCCCGCACCGATGCACCCAGCTCGATGAGCGCCTTCCTCCAGCAACGCCGCCGCTGGTTCGGGGGCTTCCTGCAGACGCAGTACTGGTACCGCGACATGGTGGGCAACGCCCGCCACGGCCACCTGGGCACGCGCATGCTGCCGGTCAAGGCGGCCGACACCCTGCAACCCCTGTACGGCCTGACCGCCTTCGCCACCCTGATCGGCTTCATGGCCTGCGGCCAATGGTCGCTGGTGGGGGCCGCCCTGACCGTGATCGGCCTCAAGACCGGCATCGACCTCGTCTACCACCTCTGGTCGCTGCGCCAGTACCGACGCTGGACCGGCGACACCCGCCATGGCAGCTTCGCCGGCGCCCTGCTGGCCGCCCTGGCCGAGCCCTTCACCTTCCAACTGCTGCGCCACACGGCCGCCACCTGGGGCTGGTGGTCCGCCCTCACCGGGCGCACCGGGCGCGGGCATTGGGGCACGCAAGCCCGGCAACGAGCCGATTGAGCACCCCGACACCCCGCGCATGCCTTAAGCTATGCGGTTTGACGAAAGACACTCGCTTTTCGCGAGCCTGCCATGGCCCAGTACGTTTTCACCATGAACCGCGTCGGGAAGATCGTTCCCCCGAAGCGGCAGATCCTCAAAGACATCACCCTGAGCTTCTTCCCCGGCGCCAAGATCGGCGTGCTCGGCGTGAACGGCTCGGGCAAGTCCACGTTCCTCAAGATCATGGCAGGCGTGGACAAGGACATCGAGGGCGAAGCCGTCCCGATGCCCGGTATCAAGATCGGCTACCTGCCGCAGGAACCGCAGATGAACCCCGAGCAGACGGTCCGCGAAGCCGTTGAAGAGGGCATCGGCGGCGTGCTGGCCGCCAAGAAGCGCCTCGACGAGGTCTACGCGGCCTACGCCGAAGAAAACGCCGATTTTGACGCCCTGGCCGCCGAGCAAGGCGAGCTGGAAGCCATCATCGCCGCCGGCGGCTCCGAAAACACCGACCTGCAGCTGGAGCTGGCCGCCGACGCCCTGCGCCTGCCCGCCTGGGACGCCATCATCGGCAACCTCTCCGGTGGCGAAAAGCGCCGCGTGGCCCTGTGCCGCCTGCTGCTGTCCAAGCCCGACATGCTGCTGCTCGACGAACCCACCAACCACTTGGACGCCGAATCGGTGGACTGGCTGGAGCAGTTCCTCAGCCGCTTCTCCGGCACCGTGGTGGCCATCACCCACGATCGCTACTTCCTGGACAACGCCGCCGAGTGGATCCTCGAACTCGACCGCGGCGCCGGCCACCCTTACAAGGGCAACTACTCCGACTGGCTCGACGCCAAGGGCAAGCGCCTGGAGCAGGAGCAAAAGACCGAAGACGCCCGCGCCAAGGCCTTGAAGGTCGAACTGGAATGGGTGCGCAAGAACGCCAAGGGCCGCCAGGCCAAGAGCAAGGCCCGCCTGGCCCGCTTCGAAGAGCTGAGCGACGTCGAATACCAGAAGCGCAACGAGACGAACGAAATCTTCATCCCCGTGGCCGAGCGCCTGGGCAACGAAGTCATCGAGTTCAAGAACGTCACCAAGTCCTTCGGTGACCGCATGCTGATCGACAACCTGTCGTTCAAGGTGCCCGCTGGCGCCATCGTCGGCATCATCGGCCCCAACGGCGCCGGCAAGTCGACGCTGTTCCGCATGATCCAGGGCGTGGAGACGCCCGACAGCGGTGAGGTGGTCATCGGCAAGACCGCGCAGTTGGCCTTCGTCGACCAGAGCCGCGAAGGCCTGGATGGCAGCAAGACCGTGTGGCAAGACGTCTCCGGCGGCCTGGACAACATCGTGGTGGGCAAGTTCGTGATGCCCTCGCGCGCCTACATCGGGCGTTTCAACTTCAAGGGCAACGACCAGCAGAAACTGGTGGGCAACCTGTCGGGCGGTGAGCGCGGCCGCCTGCACCTGGCCAAAACCCTGGCCCAGGGCGGCAACGTGCTGATGCTTGACGAACCGTCGAACGACCTGGACGTCGAAACCCTGCGCGCCCTGGAAGACGCCCTGCTGGAGTTCGCCGGCAGCGCCATGATCATCTCCCACGACCGCTGGTTCCTCGACCGCATCTGCACGCACATCCTCGCGTGCGAAGGCGACTCGCAGTGGTTCTTCTTCGATGGCAACTACCAGGAGTACGAAGCCGACAAGAAGAAGCGCCTCGGCGAAGAAGGTGCGCGCCCCAAGCGAGTGCGCTTCAAGCCCATCCGCTGACCCCTGCGCCTACCACGGCCCACACACGAAGCCCGCCACAGAGCGGGCTTTTTCGTGCCGAGATGCAACCGCCATCGGCGCCGCGTTGAATGGGTCGGGGGCTTTCCCTGATGAGACGGTGACAGGCGCGTCAAGTTGCACAGATAGAATTTCCGAGGACTTTTTGGCACCTGCCGCCAACCCGCGAGCCTCCCGGATCTGCAACCGCTGCCGGCCTCATGCGCGGGCTGAACACACGATGAATCTTGTTGGAGACACCAGATGACCGCTCGGATGACCCGCCTGCTGACCACGACCGCCCTGGCCGTTTCGGCCCTCACCATGGGCGGCTGCGCCCTGATCGAATCCAACGTCAGCAGCACCACGCTGTCCATCATCGAAGACGGCTTCACGCCGCCGGTCCTCAAGATGGGTGACGTGGAGATGGGTTGCACCTTCTCCATGGTCAACGCCCCGCTGGTGGGCGCCGCCCGCAACTTCTATGGCGACCCGTCCCTCATCGAAACCGTGATGTTGTCCTCGGCTGGCGTGTGCTCGGAGAACCAGGCGCTCAACGAAGAAATGCGCTACCTGCGTGCCTCGCGCGACAAACGCGCCGACGAAGCCCTGGACGCCCGCATCGCCCAGAAGCGTCACCTGACGACCGCGGCCCACCGCCAGTACGCCGCTTACACCCGCATGAAGAACAAGCTGGAGCAGAAGTACTTCTTCAAGTACGGCACCAACTGCCCGGCCTTCAAGCGTGACTTCGACGAGCTGGTTTACCTGCTGGGCTCGGTGGCTGGCCTGCAAGCCATGCAGAACGACATCGCCGCACAGCAGGCCGTGGGCGTGCCCACCGACACCGCGCCCATCGTCGAGCGCGCCATGAACTGCCTGGACAACAACAAGTGGTGGGGCACCCCGCAAGCCGCCCGCGCCGTGGTCTGGAGCATCATCCCCGGCGGCGCCGACGGCAAGGACGTCAAAGGCACCTTCGACGCCAACATGGCCCTGGGTGAGTCCAAGGGCGTGCGCCTGCCCCACGTGATGGCCGCCGTGGCCGCTCAATCGTCGGACGACAACGCCCGACTGCGCGAGATCATCAAGCGCTTCAGCAACGTCAAGGGCTTCACCCCCAACACCGACTACCGCCTGGTCGACGCCATCGCCGAGTCGCAGATCACCAACATCTCCGACCGCATGTGGACGCAGAACGCCGGCACGCGCACCCCGATCGCGGCGCTGGGCAAATTCTGGGACGACAAGGCCGGTGGCGACATCGACGCCGACAGCTTCCTGAAGTGACCCCAACTGACTCTTCATGTAACCCGATTGGGGAATTCCCTTCCCCCGCTCGCGTGGGGGCGGGTTTACCTGAGGAAACTTCACGCCGGATATAGTTACAAACAACGTGATCAGATCGCAACGGCGGTCATGAACACCAGCCTGGCACACAGGCGTTGCCGAGGGCCCTTGTGAAGCACGAGGCCCTCTGTTTTTTGCACCGAGGAGACTTCATGAAGTTGGTCAATACGATGAGCAAGATGGGCACGGCCGTGCTGATCTCGATGGCCGCCACGGCGACGGCGCAAGCGGGACAGAAGGTCTGCGTGTACGACCTGCTGGGCACCTCCGGCGACCTGTTCAACATGGCCAAGGACTACGCCGTGGCCATGCAGAAGCACGGCGGCACGGTCGAACTCAAGGGTTACACCGACGAGCGCGTGGCATCCGAAGACTTCCGCACCGGCCAGTGCGACGCCGTGATCGCCACCGCCTTCCGCACCCGCCAGTTCAACGCCGTGGCCGGCTCCCTGGACACGCTGGGTGCCACCACCATCGTGCGCGACGGCAAGATCAACATCAACGACAGCTACGAGGTCGTGCGCAAGGTCATCCAGACCTACACCGCACCGCAAGCCGCCAGGCTGATGACCGAAGGCAACTATGAGGTCGGCGGCATCATCCCCCTGGGTGCGGCTTACCCCGTGGTCAACGACCGCAAGATCAACACCGTCGAAGCCCTGGCCGGCAAGCGCATCGCCTCGTTCGACTACGACAAGGCCCAGGCCGTGATGATCCAGCGCATCGGCGCGCAGCCGGTGTCGGCCGACATCACCAACTTCTCGACCAAGTTCAACAACGGCTCGGTGGACATGATCGCGGCGCCTTCGCTGGCCTACAAGCCGCTGGAGCTGCACAAGGGCATCGGCAAGAACGGCGCCATCGCCCGTTTCCCGATCCTGATCCTGACCTACCAGGTGATCCTCAACAAGACCAAGTTCCCCGAGGGCTTCGGTGCCAAGTCGCGTGAGTACTGGCTGGGCCAGTTCGACCGCGCCCTGCAGCTCATCAAGCAGGCCGACGCCAGCATCCCGCCGGGCACCTGGATGGACCTGACTTCCGAGAACTCCTACAAGTACACCCTGATGCTGCGCGAGTCCCGCATCGACATCGCCGAGAAGGGCCTGTACGACAAGCGTGGCCTGAAGGTCATCAAGAAGATCCGCTGCAACGTGAACCCGGGTGACCCGGAATGCGCGACCAAGTCTGAAGAAGACTGGAAGTGACCCGTTGAGTGGCAGGGGCCCATGCCATCGCAGCGGGCCCCTTCAGACATTTTTGCCGCCCTTTTGCTTGCGGGCACGCACGTCGCGCGCCCCGGGGGCGGGTCCCCACCCGCCCTGTTACCTGATACCCCATGAACACTCCCGCCTCCCGTTCGATCCTGGGCCGGACCTTCTCCGAATGGTTCTCCAGCCTCCCCGTCTTTGCCCTGCTGCTGGTGACCCTGATCATCGGCACGGGGGAAATGGTGCACGGTCAGTTGCTCAAAGTGGGCGAGTCGATGTTCGGCGACCCGGCTGCACAGGTGCAGTACTTCATGCTGCGCGCCGACCCGACCCGCCCCGAGTGCAACCCGAACCTGGACATCGAAGCCGAGGTCAAGCGGCAGTCTGAGGGGTCGCCCAAAGAGGGTGGCGACGACATCGACGACCTGTTCGGCGACGAACCGACGGCCTCGCCGGAGATCCTGCGCAAGTCGATCCAGCAGTCGCAGGACATCTGCCGCATGAAGCACGACCTCTATGAGAAGGTCGTCCAGCACCTGACCCCGCAGGTCAAGCTCTATCGCACGATCGAGACGAGCTTCTTCGGGCTCTTTCAGCTCGGCACCGACAACCGCTCGCTGATCCTGCTGCTGATGGTGGCCATCTCCGCCATCACCACCACGATCGGCTTCCACCACATCGGCATCCGCCCCGGCCACTACAGCAAGGACTACCTGCTGCAGTCGGCGTCGCAGGTGGTTTCGTCGGCGCTGCTGCTGTACTCGTCGTTCCGTTACTTCCAGATCCTCAGCGAGTCGGGCGTGCCCGTCGAGCACCCGCTGCTTCACTACATCTGGATGGCCGTCTTCGCCATCCTGCTGCTGATCAACCTCAAGCGCGTGGTCGCCCCCGTGAAGTCGCCGCACGGTGAAGGCGATTGGACGGGGGCCTTCCTCTCCATCCCGCTGTACGCCCACATGGCCACGGTGGCCGGCGTGTACTTCCTGATCAGGGGCCACGATGCCGGCCTGGCCATCTACATCAACCAGCTGATGGAGCTGCCCAGCATCTTCATGAACCTGGGGCTGTTCATCTGGTCGGGCATGCTGCTCAAGCAAAGCCGCATCGTCGACCTGTTCATGAACATCCTGCGACCCTGGAGCCTGTCGCCCCAGATGCTGACCTACATCATCCTGATCGCGGCGGCCTGGGCCACGGCCTACACGGGCGCATCGGGCGTGTTCGTGATCGCCGCTGGCGGCATCATCTACCACGAGGTGCGCTCGTCGGGTGGCTCGCGTCAGTTCGCACTGGCGGCCACGGCGATGTCCGGCTCGCTGGGCGTGGTGCTGCGCCCCTGCCTGCTCGTCGTGCTGATCGCTGCGCTGAACAAGCAAGTGACCACCACCGGGCTGTATCACTGGGGCTTCTACGTCTTCCTGCTGACGTCGACGCTGTTCTTCCTGGCCTCGCAGATGCTGCGCACCGAGAAGGCCTCCATCGAGTCGCCGCGCATCGCGATGCCGGCCATGCTTCGCCAGATCGTGCCCACCATCCCCTACCTGATCGTGGTGGCCGTGGTGGTCTGGCTGTATGAAGCCTTGCTGGAGACCAAGCTCAACGAGATCACCGCGCCGACGATCATGCCGGTGATCCTGCTGATCATCCTCATCTACGACAAGGTCACCAACAAGGGCAAGGCGGAACTGACGCCGGACTACGCCAGCCACCGCCAGGAAGGCGTGGAGAAGTCGATCCGCTACGCCACCAACGAGACCATCGGTCACATCGGCGCGCTGCTGAGCCTGATGACGCTGTCGCTGGCCATGGGTGGCGTGATCGAACGCTCCGAAGTCATGGGCTTCTTCCCCAAGGTGTTCGAGAACCACTGGACCGCCATGACCTTCCTGGTCGTGACCAAGGTGCTGCTGGGCATGATCATGGATCCGTTCGGTGCCGTGGTGCTGGTCTCGGGCACGCTGGCCCCGATCGCCTATGCCAACAACATCGACCCGCTGCACTTCTGGATGATGGTGCTGGTGGCCTTCGAGCTGGGCTACCTGCTGCCCCCGGTTGCCATCAACCAGTTGCTGACCCGCCAGGTCATCGGCGAGGAAGAGGTCAATGCGGCGGACAAGGAGGTCAAGCACCTGGGCTTCTACCGTCGCTATGAGCGCTGGATCCTGCCTCTGGCCGTGATGACGGTGGGCCTGGCGGTGGTGTCGTATGCGCCGTTGGCCGTGCACGATTTCCCGGAACTGAAGTTCATCGCGGACTGGTTCCCCCTGCCGGCTCAGTGACGCACTGAGCCCCAGACAAACCGGCTGCATGCTTGGCATCAGCCGGTTTTTTCATGGGCGATTCACCTCGGGCCCCAGGCCCCCTGGTGTAAGGTCATGGCATGTTTCTTCGATGCTTTCCTTCGCACCGGCGGCTGGCCTCTGCGCTGGTCGTGTGCCTGACGGCTGGATGCGCCAGCACCGTTGGGCCGACCGCGGCGGTCACCACAGCGGCCACCACACCGAGCAACCCGACCGCGTCGCCACCTTCGCCTGCGGCCACCGCCGGCCAGCCCCCCGCTTTCGACAGCGTGGTCAAAGGCGCCGAACGACTCGACGGCTTGCTGCCGACCTGGACTCGCCAGGACAAGGTCTGGCTGGAGTTGTCGCCCCAGATGCTGAACCGGCCGCTGTTCCTGTCACCCAAGCTGAGCTCGGGCATCGGCGAGGGCGGTGTGCTGGGCGGGTTGATGCAAAGCCGCTGGGCTCAGGTGGGGCGCCCGCAGTGGGTGGAATTCCGCAAGGTCAACCAGCAGGTTCAGTTGCTCGCCGTCAACGCGACGTACACCGCCCAGCATGGCAGCCCGCAGGCGCGCGCGGTGCAAGCGGCGTTTTCGCCCAGCCTGATCGCCGCCGCCCCCCTGGCAAGCGGGCCACAGGCCCAGACCGGCGCGGTGCTGGTGGACGCCTCCGCCCTGCTGCTGGCCGACTGGCTGGGGCTGGGTGCGCACCTGCAGCGCCAGTATCGGCAGAGCTATGCGTTTGACGCCCGGCAATCGCACGTGGCGCTCACGCGGCAACTCGGGCGCACCACCGTGTTCGAGGTCGTGCAGCACTTCGCCACCCCCAGCATCGCGGCGGCCACCGCCCCAGCGGTGCCGGGCGCGCCCGTCTCCAGCGTGCCGCGCGCCGTGCCCGACCCGCGCAGCCTGTTCGTGCGGGTGCAGCACAGCCTGAGCCTGTTGCCCGAACAGCCCATGCCCACGCGCCTGGCCGACCCCCGCGTGGGTTATTTCACCAGCTCGGTGGTGGACTTCACCGACGACCTCGACCGCACGCCGCGCCGGGCCTTCATCAACCGATGGCGCCTGCAGAAAAAAGACCCGCAGGCGGCGCTCTCCGAGCCCGTCCAACCCATCGTGTTCTGGCTGGACGCCAACGTGCCCGAGGCCTACCGAGGCGCCATCACGGAAGGCGTGCTGGCGTGGAACCGGGCCTTCGAGGCCATCGGCTACCGCGGCGCCATCGAGGTGCGCGTGTCGCCCGCTGACGGGGCCAACGACACGCTGGCCACCGGGCAGGCCTCGATCCGCTGGATGACCAACGCGCAGGCGGCATTCGGCGCCATCGGCCCCACCCACGTGGACCCACGCACGGGCGAGATCCTGGACGCCGACATCGCGCTGGAGAGCCTGTCGGCGCGCGGCATCCGGCAGCTGCGCACGCAGTTCATGACCGCAGGCGCCCCGAGTGCGGCCCCCTGGCAAGACGCCGGATTCGGCCCGAGCCAGGAACAGGCGCCCCCCCACGCCGACTGCCAACACGGGCAGGTGGCGGCCGAGCAGCTGGACTGGGCGATCGAGCAGCTCGGCGCCGGCCGGCCGTTGGAGCCCGACAGCCCCGAGGTGCAGGCCTTCGTGTTGGCCTACCTGAAAGACACCACCATGCACGAAGTGGGGCACGCCCTGGGACTGAGGCACAACTTCCGCGCCTCGCGCTGGCGCACCCCGGCCGAGCTCAACGACCTCCAGCTCACGACCGAGCAGGGCAAGAGCGCCTCGGTGATGGACTACGCCCCCGTGAACCTGCCTGCGCCCGGTCAATCCGGCGGGGCCCTGTTCCAGACCACGCTGGGGCCCTACGACCTCTGGGCCATCGAGTACGGCTACGCCGACCTGCCCACCGACCCCGCCGCGGCCGCCCGGCGCTTGCGCGACATCGCCGCCCGCAGCGCCGACCCGCACTGGCGCGAGGCCCTGGCCTACGGCACGGACGAGGACGACGCCCAAGGCATCGACCCGCAGGCCCTCACCTTCGACCTGGGGCGCGACCCGGTGGCCTTCGCGCGCACGCGACTGGCCCTGGCTCGCGACCTGATCGCCCGCACCGAAAGCCGCGTGGCAACCCCACTGGACGACGCCGCCCAACCACGCCGGGTGGTGGCGCATGGCCTGCGCGAGATCGCGCGCGCCGCCCAGATCCTGTTGCGTCAGGTCGGTGGGGTGGTCATCCGGCGGGACGCCCCGGGTGCGCGCCGCGACCCCGTCGACCCGCTGCCGTCGGGCGTGCAACGCGAGGCCCTGAGCCTGCTGATCAACGAATGGCTGGGGCCACGCCCCTTGCCGATCAGCCCCGCGCTGTTGCGCCGCCTGGCGCCTGAGCACCTCAGCGTCATCACCGACGACCTCAGCGGGCTCGGCCCAGCGGACGTCTCGCTGGCCGAGCAACAACTCGCGCTGCAGCGCGCGGTGCTGGCTCGCCTGATGAGCCAAGCGCTGGCCGACCGACTGCTGGACAACCGCGATCGCAGCCTGGACCGCGACCCGCGACCGCTGCTGCCCGGCGAGCTCCATCAGCGGCTGCACCAGGCCCTCTGGCTGACGCCGCCACCGACCTCGCCCGACCAGGCCTCGTGGCGACGCAACCTCCAGCGCGAGCACGTCATGCGTCTGAGCGCCGCCTTGTTGCAGCCGGGCAGCCAGCGCGCCGACGTGCGCGCCCTGTGGCAAGGCAGCGCACGCCGCCTGCTGAACCACCTCCAGCAGGCGCGCGGTGGTGACGAGATGGAGCGAGCCCACCGGCAGGCCTGCATCGAGTCGCTCAACGGCGCCTTGCGGGCCACGGTGATGCGCAGCGGGCTCTGACGGCCCCCATGGGAGTGAGCACGCGAGCCGCAAGAGGCCTGACAATGTCGGGCTTCAAGTGATGCCCATGGACCTCAACGACCTGTTTTCCACCTCCGGCCCGCTGGCCCGCGCCTTCGATGGCTACTGCGAACGCCGCGAGCAAATCGAAATGGCGCAGGCCGTGCAGGCCGCCATCCGCGAGGCCCGCACCGTGGTGCTCGAGGCCGGCACCGGGGTGGGCAAGACCGCGGCTTACCTCGTGCCCGCGCTGGTCGAGGGCGGCAAGGTCATCGTCTCCACGGGCACCAAGGCGCTGCAAGACCAGCTCTTCCACCGCGACCTGCCCGCCGTGCGGGATGCCCTCGGCGTGCCCGTCAAGGTCGCTCTGCTCAAAGGCCGCAGCAACTACCTGTGCTGGCACCACCTCGATCGCACCAACCAGGACGCCACCCTGCTGGGCAGCAAGCAAGAGGTGCGCGACCTCGGCCTCATCAACCGCTTCGCGCCGCTGAGCGCCACGGGCGACAAGGCCGAGTGCCCCACCGTGCCCGAGCACGCCGCCATCTGGTCGCGCGTGACGTCCACCCGCGAGAACTGCCTGGGCAGCGACTGCCCCCGCTACGCCGACTGCTTCGTCGTGCGAGCCCGCCGTGAGGCCCAGGACGCCGACGTGGTCGTGGTCAACCACCACCTCTTCTTTGCCGACCTGATGCTGCGCGAAGAAGGCGTGCCCGAGCTGCTGCCCAATGCGCAGACCATCGTCTTCGACGAAGCGCACCAGCTGCCCGACACCGCCACCTTGTTCTTCGGCGAGTCGGTCTCGACGGCGCAGGTGCTGGACCTGGTGCGCGACACGCTGGCCATCGGCCAGGCGCAGGCGCGCGATGGCGCCCGCTGGAACGAGCTGCTGTCGCCTGTCGAGCGCGCGGCGCGTGACCTGCGCCTGTGCTTCGGCCCCCAGGTGCAGCGCCTGTCTCAGCCCCAGCTCGGCGCCGACCACCTGCTGCTGCCCACCCTGGGGCAGCTCAAGGACGCCCTGGTCGATTTGCGCGAGGCACTGGACTCACAGGCCGAGCGCAGCCCCGACCTCGCCAACCTGCAGCGACGCACGCACGAACTGCTGCAGCGCCTCAACGCCTGGGGCGCCCCCGAGCGAGCCAGCGAGCCCGAGTTGTGCTGGGTGGACGTCAGCAGCCACGGCGTGCAGTTGCACCGAACGCCGATCTCGGTGGCCGATGTGTTTCGACGCCAGCGATTGGGTTTGGGTGGCGATGCGGCCGCAGACGCCGCACCGGGGGACGCCCCCGAGGACGAAGGAGAGGACCTGCAGTCGCTCCTGTCCGGTCGACCCGCACTCGACGTCGAGCAGCCCGCAGGCGAAGACGCCGCCCCCCCTCCCCGCCGCGCGTGGGTTTTCACCTCCGCCACCCTCGCCGTCAAAAACGACTTCCGACATTTCACCGAAGCGCTGGGCCTGGAAGACGCGGAATGCTCGGCCTGGTCCAGCCCTTACGACTACCCGGCCCAGGCCATGCTGTACGTGCCGCAAGGCCTGCCTCTGCCCAGCGACCCGGGCCACACCGACGCCGTGGTCGACGCCGCCCTGCCCTTGATCCGCGCCAACCGCGGGCGGGCCTTCGTGCTGTGCACCAGCTTGCGCGCCGTGGCCAAGGCGGCCGAGCGACTCAAGCAAAGCTTCCAGGCCGCAGGGGACCCCTTCCCCGTGCTGCAGCAAGGCGATGCGCCCCGCCCCACCCTGCTCGAAGATTTCCGCCGCGCCGGCAACGCCGTGCTGGTGGGCAGCCACAGCTTCTGGGAAGGCATCGACGTCAAGGGGGATGCGCTCACGCTGGTCGTCATCGACAAGTTGCCCTTCGCACCACCCGACGACCCCGTGCTGGCCAAGCGGCTGGAGCTGCTGGCCGAGTCCGGCGGCAACGCCTTCATGCAGCACCAGGTGCCTCAGGCCATCATCGCGCTCAAACAAGGCGCAGGCCGCCTGATTCGCTCCGAGACGGACCGCGGCGTGCTCATGATCTGCGACAGCCGCCTCATCGACAAACCCTATGGCCGGCGCATCTGGCAAAGCCTGCCGCCGATGAAGCGCACCCGAGCCGAGGACGAGGTCACGGCCTTCCTCGCCACGCTGTGAAGCCGACCCCGCCCAGCGCAGCCGCCACCACAGCCCCGATCGAGGCCGGCACACCCGAGGCCCGGCACTGGGAGGCCTTCACCGAGGCCATGAACGCCTTGTCGCCGCTGTCCGAGGCCGACCTGCACCCAGCCAGGGCAGCCTGCCGACTCGTCACGCTCCAAAAGGGCGAGCCCCTGCTTCGCGCGGGCGAACGCGCCCACCTCGTGGGCTTCGTGGCCACGGGTGGCCTGCGCGAGTTCTACGTGCTGCCCAACGGGGACGAACGAACCAAGGGCTTCAGCCTGCCCGGCTGGTTCGCGGGCTCGCTTTCGGACCTCATCAGCCACGACGTCTCCAAGGTCTGGATCGAGGCCGCCGCCCCGACCGTGCTGCTGACGCTGCCCTGGGCCGATTACCGGCATTGGGTGAGCACGCAATTGGCCTGGACGCGGTTTGCGCACCAGGTGGCCGAGCGGCTCTACATGATGAAAGTCGAGCGCGAGTACGAGTTGCTGGCGCTCGACGCCGGTGCACGCCTGCAGGCCACGCTGGCGCGCTGGCCGACCCTGGAGCAGGTGTTCTCGCAGCGAGACATCGCCTCTTACGTGGGGGTCACGCCCGTTCACCTGAGCCGGCTGCGCGGGGCCAGGGCAAGGTCGCCAGGGCCAGGAAGCCCAGGCTGACGTTGAGCAGTTTGAGCCAGCCCAGCGCCTCGCCCAGCGGCGAGCCCGCGAAGGCCAGGGCGGCTGCCCCCACGGGCAATTGCAGCCCGATCAACGCGCCCCGCAAAGCGCGCCAGGCCAGGGTGTCAAACCACAACGCAGCGCCCAGCATGCAAAAAGCGACGTGGCCGACCATCCACTTCACCGAGCTCACCCCCTCGCGCTGAATCAGGGCCTCCAGGCCCAACCCCTGGCCCTGTTCCACCGCGTGCAAGAGGCTGAGCACGTGGTGGTTCTCGATGAGGTCCAGCACACCGATGAGGGCCGCCGCCGACGCGATCCAGGGGCCCAAGGCGTGGATCACGGCCCCCGAGGGGGCCCGCTCGCGCAAGGCCCGCACCAGCAGCACGCTGGCCGTGACGTAGCAGGCCACGAAGGCGTCGTCGATCACCGTCAACCAGCGCAAGGCCTGGGCGTGTGCCAGCAACTCCGCCGCCCAGGCCTCGGGCGAGCTCACGTGCTCGAAGTGCTGCACGTTCAAGCCGGTCTGCCACGACAGCAGCACCATGGCCGCGACGCACAAGGCGCTGGCCGCGGCGAAGGCCCGCATGAGGGGCAAGCCAGGTGAGGCGACGTGCACGGTGGGCGCAAGCGCAAGGGGCGTGGTCAAAGACATGAAGGGCTCCTGGTGTGAAAGAAGCCCGCAGTCTGAGCAAGCCCGCCGGCTCGCGCATTAACCTGTGTTCACGCTTGTGTTCACGCCTGTGTTCGCGCGCCCAGCCCTCACACCTCGAGGTTGTCGATCAGGCGCGTGGTGCCCAGCCTGGCGGCCACCAGCGTGACCAGGGGCGTGGCATCCGGCCCGCCAGCGAGCTCATCGGCCGTGGCCGGGTGCAGGTCTTTGCGGCGACGCACCAGCACGTAGTCCGGCGCCCAGCCTCGCTGGCGCAACTCGGCCATGGCCGCGTCTTCCAGGGCGGCCACCTTCCCCGGCGTCCAGCCCGAGGTCGATCGCAGCTGAGCCTGAACCTCGCGCAGCAAGCGGATCAGGGTCAACGCCTCGGTGCGCTCGGCTTCGCTGAGGTAGCCGTTGCGCGAAGACAGCGCCAGGCCCTCGGGCGAGCGCGTCGTCTCGCCTCCCACCACCTCGATGGGCAAGGCCATCTGGTCGACCATGCGACGCAACACCATCAGCTGCTGGTAGTCCTTCTTGCCGAAGAGGGCCAGGCGCGGCTGCACGATGTTGAAGAGCTTGTGCACCACGGTGCACACCCCCGTGAAGAAACCCGGTCGGAACGCCCCTTCGAGGATGTTGGCCAGCTCGTCCGGGGGCAGCACCTTGTAGCCCTGCGGCTCAGGGTACAGCTCGGCTTCGTGCGGCGCGAACAGAATGTCGCAGCCCGCGCCCTGCAGCAAATCGGCGTCGCGCTGCAGGGTGCGGGGGTAGCGGTCGAAGTCCTCGTTGGGGCCGAACTGCAGCCGGTTGACGAAGATGCTGGCGACCACCGGGCTGCCGCTGTCGCCCACCAGGTTGCGGGCCTGGCGGATCAGGGTGAGGTGGCCTTCGTGCAGGTTGCCCATGGTCGGCACGAAAGCGGGCCGCGCGCTCGCCAGGGCAAGTTCAGCGCGCAGCTCGGCGAGGGTGTGGAAGGTCTTCATGGGATTCAGTAGCCGTGAACGGCCTCGTCGGGGAAGCTGGCGTCTTTGACGGCGGCCACGTAGCGGCGCACGGCGTCTTCGGCCGACCCGCCGTCTGCGGCGAAGTTGCGCACGAAGCGCGGCAGCTTGCCGCGCGTGAAGTTGAGCATGTCGTGCAACACCAGCACCTGCCCAGCCGTGGCCCGCCCCGCGCCGATGCCGATGGTCATCAAGCCGGGGTTGTCGGCCTGCACCTGAGCGGCCACGGCCGAGGGCATCAACTCCAGCACCAGCATGGCGGCGCCGGCTTCGGTCAGCTCCTTGGCGTGGCGGCGCATCGTGTCGGCGCCGGCCTGGTCGCGGCCCTGGATGCGGTAGCCGCCCAGCGCGTGCACGCTCTGCGGGGTCAGGCCCAGGTGAGCGCACACGGGGATGCCGCGCTCGGTCAGGAAGTGCACGGTGTCGGCCGTCCAGCCGCCGCCTTCGAGCTTGACCATGTGGGCGCCCGCCTGCATCAAGGCCACGCTGCTGCGCAGGGCCTGCTCGCGGCTTTCCTGGTAGCTGCCAAACGGCAGGTCACCGACGACCCAGGCCGTGCGATTGCCCCGCGCCACGCAACGCGTGTGGTAGACCATCTCGTCGATGGAGACGGGCACCGTGCTGCCGTGGCCCTGCACCAGCATGCCCAGGGAGTCCCCCACCAGGATGCAGTCGACACCGGCATCGTCGACCAGCCGCGCGAAGGTGGCGTCGTAGGCCGTGAGCATGGCGATTTTTTCGCCCTGCGCGTGCATCTCGCGCAGGCGGTGCAAGGTGACGGGCTTGCGCGTGGAATCGACAGGGGGGGTCATCTCGGGGCTCCTGGGCGGGTGCGATTCGACCGGCGTCTGCCGGGGTGGCGCCGATTCTAGGCCCTGGCCACCCCACGCGCTGACGCACGCGTCAACGCCCCGCTGGCTCTGGGTATGATCCGAGAGCCCCGGGCGCCGTCGCCCGACTTGATCGACACCACGAACCCATGCTCCGCCGCTTCCTCACCCCGTCCGTGATCGCCTTGCTCACGCTGGGCCTGATGGCCCTGGGCTGCGCCCTCAGCGGCCTGTGTGGCGGCCAAGGCGGCACCCAGGCCCGCGTGGTCGATGGCCTGCGCGTGGTCACCTTGACGACCGGCCTGGACCGAGCCTGGGGCCTGGCCTTCCTGCCGGATGGCCGCATGCTGGTGACCGAAAAGAACGGTCGCATGCGCCTGATCAGCGCCACCGGGCAATTGAAGCCCGAACCCGTGACGGGCCTGCCTGCCGTGCGAGACGAAGGCCAGGGTGGCCTGATGGACGTGGCGCTGGATCCGGACCACCCCACCCAACCCTGGGTGTACTGGAGCTACAGCGAGCCCGGCACCGGCCCGGAGACGCGCTTGAGCGGCACCGCCGTGGCGCGGGGGCAACTGGTCAACGGCCACATGACGAAGGTGGAGGTCATCTACCGCCAGCGACCCAAGGTGGAGGGCAGCGGACACTTCGGCTCGCGCCTCGTGTTCGCGCGAGACAAAACGCTGTTCATCACCCTGGGTGAGCGCCAGAAGGACAGCCCGTCCAACCCCGGCACCGAACACGCGCAGAACGTGGCCAGCGGCCTGGGCAAGGTCGTTCGCATCCAGCGCGACGGCAGCCTGCCGCCCGGCAACCCGCGCTTCGCGGGCGATGGTGCCCAGCCCGAGCTCTGGAGCATCGGCCACCGCAACCCGCAAGGCGCCGCGCTGCACCCCATCACGGGCGAGCTGTGGCTGACCGAACACGGCCCTCAAGGTGGCGACGAGCTCAACCGCGTGCGGGCCGGACGCAATTTCGGCTGGCCCCTCACGAGCGACGGTTGTCCTTACGGCAGCCTGCCCGCCGAGGGCTGCCGGGTCAACGGCGGCACGCACGCCCCGCGCTTCGAGGCCCCGCTGACGACCTGGGTGCCCTTGTCGATCGCCCCCAGCGGCCTGGCCTTCAACACCGGCTCGCGCTACCCGGGCTGGGAGGGGCAGCTGTTCGCGGGGGCGCTCAAGGGCGAGGCGGTCTGGCGCATCAAGCTCGATGGCGACCGCGTGGTCGAGCGAGAGCCCCTGCTCAAGGGGCGCCTGGGCCGCATCCGCGATGTCAGGCTCGGCCCCGACGGCTGGCTCTACCTGCTGACCGATGGCGAAGAGGGGCGGCTGCTGCGCCTGGAGCGCTGAGCCGATCCACAGCGATCCAAAGCGATCCCGAGCGATCAGGCCGGGTCGTAAGCCAGTCGCACGTAGACGGGCGCGAAGGCCTCGGCCTGCGTGATCTCGATGAGGCGCTCGCGGGCCAGCTCCAGCATGGCGATGAAGGTCACCACCAGCACCGGGGAGCCGCGGGTGACGTCGAACAGGCCTTCGAACTCGACGAAACGCTTGCCCTGCAACGCGCGCAGCACGATGCCCATGTGCTCGCGCACCGAGAGCTCCTCGCGGGTGATCGTGTGATGCGTGTGCAACCGCGCGCGCTTGAGGATGTCCATCCAGGCCTCGCGCAGGTCGACCACGGTGACGTCGGGGTGGCGAACGTGCAGCGACGGGTCGCTGTGGACCTGCACACGCAGGAAATCACGGCCCAGCAGCGGCAGTTTGTCCAGGCCCGCCGCAGCCAGCTTCATCTGTTCGTACTCGATGAGGCGGCGCACCAGCTCGGCTCTGGGGTCCTCGGGCTCGGTGCCGTCGTCCGTCTTGCGAGGCGGCAGCAGCATGCGGGACTTGATCTCGATGAGCATCGCCGCCATGAGCAGGTACTCGGAGGCCAGCTCCAGGTTGCTCTTGCGGATCTGGTCGACGTAGGCCAGGTACTGGCGCGTGAGGTCGGCCAGCGGGATGTCGAGGATGTTGAAGTTCTGCCGGCGAATCAGGTACAGCAGCAGATCCAGTGGCCCCTGGAAGGCTTCGAGGAAGACCTCCAGGGCATCCGGCGGGATGTAGAGGTCGGTGGGCAGCGCAAACAGCGGCTCGCCGTACAGGCGCGCCACCGCCACGTGGTCAACGACCTGGGGCAGGTCCTGGCTCAAAGCCGGGCTCCCGGTGGCGTCCACGGGCCTCAAGGGTCAACGGGCCTCAGCCCTTGGTCTGGTAGACGTAGGGCTTCTGGGGCACGCGGGCCTCGCGCCAGTCCTTCTGGGCTTCGCGATCCTGAGGGCGATCCCACAGCAGCGAGCGCCCCTGGCGCTGACGCTCCTCCAGCTGGGGGTCACGCTGCTTGAGGCTGTCGATGAACTGCGTCGCGTCGGACTTGTAGGGTTTCCAAAAGAGCGGCATGGTGCGTCGTGGTGGGGCAATCGGAATCTCGCATTTTATGCCGCCGTGGGGGCCCGGCACGCACACGCTGACGGGAGAATCGGGGGCATGCATGAAATCGAACTGAAATTCCAGATCCCGGCGCACCGGCTGGACGAAGTCCGCGCCGAACTCAGCCGCCTGGGCGCCAACCTGGCCAGCCCCCTGATCCTGCAGGCCGCTTACTTCGACACCCCGGATCGCCGGCTCGCGCAAGCCCGCTCGGCCCTGCGCGTGCGCCGCGAGGGCGACGACTGGGTGCAGACGCTCAAGGCCGCGGGCAGCCACACCATGCTGCGCGTGGAAGACAACCGCCCCACCGAAGCGCCCGCAACCGGTCAGGCCCTCGCGCCCGACCTCCAACTGCACACCGACGAGGCCGCGCGCGCCGCGCTCGTGCACGCCCTGGGCTGGCAGCCCGAGGACGACGCCCGTGGAGAACGCACCGGCCTCATCGAGCTCTACCGCACGGACATGCGGCGCACGCGGGCGCTGTGCACCATCTCGGCGGGCACCGCCCACGAAGGCGTGGTGGAGCTGGCGCTGGACGAAGGCGCCATCCTCGCCGGCTCGCTCAGCCAGGAGGTGCGTGAGCTGGAGATCGAGCTGGTCAGCGGCCACCCCCAAGCCGTGATCGACGCCGGACGCGACTGGGTGCGGAACTTCGGCCTGTGGCTGGACACGCAGACCAAGGCCCACCGGGGAGACCGGCTCGCGCGCCGGGCGGCCCAGGCAGAACCTCAGCCCGCGCCGCCATCAGCGCACAGATCCACGCCCCACACCCACACCCCCGCCCCCACCGAGGCCCGCCCCGCCCGGCTGCCCCGGGACGCCACCTTGGAGCAAGCCTGGCGCGCAGGCCTGGAGGCCTGCCTGGCCCACATCACGGCCAACCTGAGCGAACTCGCCAGCCTGCCGCCCGACGCCCCCCCCGCGCAGGTGGATGCCCTCGCCTACCAATGGCGACGCGGCCTGAGACGCCTCGCCACGCTGGCGGCCCTGCTGAAAAGCACCCACCTGCCGGACGAGGCCGCGCGGGCCACGCAAGCCAGTCGAAAGCTGGCGCGGCAACTCAGCCAAAAGCTCGGGCCCTGGCGCGACGCCGCCGGCCTGGCCTGGATTCCGCTGAAAATTCACCAGCAAGGCGGCCCCCTCCTGGCCGTTCCCACGTCCTGCTCGCCGGCCTCCTCATCCACCGCCGACGGGCTGCCCGACACCGTCGCGGCCCTGGCCCGATCCGCCGACGCCACCGAGTTGTGCCTCCAGGTGCTCACCGCCTTGGTCGACGCCACCCCCGTGCAGGCGGCACCGCACGCCCTGACACAAGCCGCGGCCCCCTGGCTGGAACAGCACCTCGAAGCCGAACACCGGGCCTGCCGGCAAGCGGTGCCACGCGGCGAACACGCGACCCCGCAAGAAGCCCACCGCCTGCGCAAGCGCCTGCGCGCGCTGCGCGACGCCCGCTCGCTGTTCGAGACCCAAGCGACCCACCAGGCGGGCGAGTCAGGCCGGTGCGGCCAATCAGGCGAGGCACAGGCCCTGGATCGGGCCCTGCGCACGCTGGGCGAGCTGCAGGACCAGGTCGTGGCCCTGGCGCGCTACCAATCGGCCAGCGAGCGCGACCCACAGGCCCTGTTCGCGTGCGGCTGGCTCATCGGCCGCCGCCCACGCGCGGTGCGTCGCGCCATGAAGGCGCTCCGGCGTTGGTCAAAGGCCTGATCCCACGACAGGCCGGTCAACGCGCTGCAGCAACGCCGCCACCCGCTGGCGGGCGGCGTCCCCATCGGGCGCGAGGTTGTCCTCACCGAAGGTGTCCACGTCGCGGCCGCTGCGCCGCATCAACCCCAGGGGCTGCTCGTGCAAGCCGCAAAACACCAGCACCACGCCGCGGCGAGCCAAGGTGCGCTGCAACTGAACGAGCGCGTCCAGCCCCGAGGTGTCCATCGAGATCAGGTGCTGCATCGACAGCACCACCACGCGGGCCGGTGGCGGCACCTGCTGCGGCAGGTCCTCCACCTTGCCCACGGCCCCGAAAAACAGCGAGCCGTAGAGCCGATAACTCACCACCGAATCAGGTGGGGCCTCGGCCCGGGCCCCATCAAGGGGATCGAAGGCCGAAGGCTCGATGCGAAACAGCGTGCTCATGCGGTAGATGAAGAACAGGCAGGCCAGCACCAGGCCCACCTCCACCGCCACGGTCAGGTCAAACACCACCGTGAGCAAAAACGTGCCCACCAGGATGATGCGGTACGTGTAGTGATACTGCCTGAGGTGCGCGAACGCTCGCCACTCGCCCATGTTCCAGGCCACGAACAACAGGATGCCGGCGAGCACCGGCAGCGGCACGTGCACCGCCAGCGGCGCGGCCACCAGCACGATCATCAGCAGTACCAGCGCGTGCACCATGCCGGCCACCGGTGAGGTGGCGCCCGCGCGCACGTTGGTGACCGTGCGCGCGATCGTGCCCGTGGCCGGGATGCCCCCGAAGAAGGGTGCGACCACGTTGGCCACGCCCTGCGCCATCAACTCCTGATTGGGGTCATGCCGGGGGAGCTCGCTGAGGTTGTCGGCCACGCGCGCGCACAACAGGGACTCGATCGCGCCCAGCATCGCGAGGGTCAGCGTGGGGATGAACAGCTGGCGCACGCCCTCCCAACTGAAGTCAGGCCAGGCGAATGAAGGCAGGCCCTGCGGGATGCCACCGAAGCGGCTGCCGATGGTCTCCACCGGCCAATCCAGCCAGGCGGCCAGCGCCCCCAGCGTCACCAAGACCACGATGGGGCCCGGCAGGCGGGCGCCCCAACGGAACGCCCGCGTCAGTTTGAGCGGGTGCGGCGCCAAGCCGTCGGAGGCCACCAGGCGCGGCCAGGCCAGCAAGGCCGCCAAGGTGAGCAGGCCCAGCGCCAGCGCGAACGGGTTGAAGCCATCGAGGTGGGCCCAGATGGTGCGCAACTGACCCACGAAGTCCGCGGGCATGCGCGCCGGGTTCAAGCCCAGCAGGTCCTTGAGCTGCGACAGCGCGATCAGCACCGCGATGCCGTTGGTGAAGCCGATGACGATGCTGACCGGGATGTAGCGCACCAGCACCCCCAGCCTGAACAGGCCCATGGCAAACAGGATGCCGCCGGCCAGCACGGTCGAGATCAGCAGGTTCGCCAGCCCGTATCGCTCGACGATGCCATAGACGATGACGATGAAGGCCCCCGCCGGCCCGCCGATCTGCACGTGCGAGCCGCCCAGCGCCGAAATCAGGAAGCCCGCGATGATCGCGGTGAACAACCCCGACTCGGGCTTGACACCCGAGGCGATCGCGAACGCCATGGCCAGGGGCAAGGCCACGATGCCCACCGTCAGGCCGGCCCCCACGTCGCTCATCAAACGACCGCGGTCGTAGCCCTGCAAGGCGGTGATCAACCTCGGGCGGAACGGCGACAGGTTGAGCCGCTCGCGCCAGCCCGGGCTCGGCGGCTCGGTCCGCTCGGGCTCCGCTTGTTGAAGGTGATCGTGGTCGGGGCGTTCCATCAGCCCCGATTGCACAGCAAGGGGCGTGCCCGGTCAACTCACGTTCAGCGGATGCGCATGCCCGGCTGGGCGCCCGCCACCGGCTCCAGCACGTAGATGCCCGACGTGCCCTTCTCGTCGGCGTGAGAGGCGGCCAGGACCATGCCCTCGCTGACACCGAACTTCATCTTGCGCGGCGCCAGGTTGGCCACCACGACGGTGTGCTTGCCGATCAGGTCTTCGGGTCGGTAGGCTTCCTTGATGCCGCTGAAGACGTTGCGCGTCCGTCCCTCGCCCACATCCAGCGTCAGGCGCAGCAACTTGGTGCTGCCTTCCACGTGCTCGGCGTTGACGATCCGGGCGATGCGCAGGTCCACCTTGACGAAGTCGTCGAGGGTGATGGTGGGCGCGATGTCTTCGCCGCCCGGCTTGGGCAGATCCACCACCGGCGGCGCTGGCGGCTCGAACAACGCGTCCAGCAGCTTGACGTCCACGCGCTGCATCAGGTGTTTGTACTCGCCGATGACGTGGGCGCCCAGCAGGCGGTCCGCGTCGGCAAAGGCCATCGGCGCCACCTGCAGGAAGGCCTCGACCTGGGCCACCAGCGCGGGCAGCACGGGCTTGAGGTAGATGCTCAGCAGGCGGAAGGCCTCGATGCACACGCTGCAGACCTCTTGCAGGCGGGCGTCAGCGCCTTCCTGCTTGGCCAGCTCCCAGGGCTTGTTGGCGTCCACGTACTCGTTGACGCGGTCGGCCAGCAGCATGATTTCGCGCAGGACCTTGCCCAGCTCCCGGGCCTCGTACAGGTCGGCGACGGCCGTGCGGCTGTCCTGCAGGGTCTGCAGCAAGGCGCGCCCGTCGTCACCGAGGTTCGAGGTGAGCTGGCCGCCAAAGCGCTTGGCGATGAAACCCGCGGCCCGGCTGGCGATGTTGATGTACTTGCCCACCAGGTCGGAGTTGACCCGGGCCATGAAGTCGTCCTTGTTGAAGTCGATGTCCTCGACGTTGGCGTTGAGCTTGGCCGCGATGTAGTAGCGCAGCCATTCGGGGTTCATGCCCAGGCTCAGGTACTTCAAGGGGTCGAGGCCGGTGCCACGGCTCTTGGACATCTTCTCGCCGTTGTTGACGGTCATGAAGCCGTGCACATTCACCTGGTTCGGCAACTTGCGACCGCTGAACTGCAGCATCGCGGGCCAGAACAGGGTGTGGAAGTAGGTGATGTCCTTGCCGATGAAATGCACCTGCTCGACCTGCGGGTCGGCCATGAACTCGTCGAAGGAGCGGGCCTCGCCGTACTTGGCCTTCGGGCCGCCGGCCGCGAAGTAGCCCTTGAGCGAGGCCAGGTAGCCGATGGGGGCGTCCAGCCAGACGTAGAAGTACTTGCCCGGCGCATCGGGGATCTCGATGCCGAAGTAAGGCGCGTCGCGGCTGATGTCCCAGTCGCCCAGGCCGCCCTCGCCGTTCTCGTCCTTGGTGAACCACTCCTTGATCTTCTTGGCCACGCCGGCTTGCAGCTTGCCGTCCTGGGTCCATTGCTCCAGGAAGCTCAGGCAGCGCGGGTCGGACAGCTTGAAGAAATAGTGGTCGGAGGTTTTCAGCACTGGCGTGGCACCCGACAGGGCCGAGTACGGGTTCTTCAGCTCGGTGGGCGCGTACACGGCGCCACACACCTCGCACGAGTCACCGTACTGATCCTTGGCCGCGCACTTGGGGCACTCGCCCTTGATGAAGCGGTCGGCCAGGAACATGCCCTTGTCGGGGTCGAAGAACTGCTCGATGGGGCGAACGGTGATCAGGCCCTGGGCCTTGAGTTCGCGGTAGATGCTTTGCGCCAGCTCGTGGTTCTCGGGGCTGTCGGTGCTCGACCAGTGGTCAAAGCTGATGTGAAAACCGTCCAGGTAGGGCTTGCGGCCCGCGGCGATGTCGGCCACGAACTGCTGCGGCGTCTTGCCGGCCTTCTCGGCGGCGATCATGATCGGCGCGCCGTGTGCGTCGTCGGCGCCCACGAAGTGCACCTGATGCCCCTGCATGCGCTGGAACCGCACCCAGATGTCGGCCTGGATGTACTCCATGATGTGGCCGATGTGGAAGTGCCCGTTGGCGTAAGGCAAGGCGGTGGTGACGAAGAGCTGGCGGGGCATGGTGTGGTGTGGGTCCGATCTCAAGACGCCGATTTTAGGCTGCGAGGCGCCCCGCGTCTCAGGCCCCTGGCCAGCGACCCGGCCAACTCGCCCTGGGGGTGATCGTTCCCGGCTAGACTGAGCATCTTTTCACGCGCTCTTTTCCTGTTGTCCACGCATGACCGCTGCCGCCTCGCCCACCGCGCCTGCCTCCCCCATCGAACAGGCCGCCCTCGACGCCCTGCGTCAACTGCCTGACCCGCTCACCGGGCGGGACTGGGTCACCAGCCGCCAGCTGCAAAGCCTGCGCGTGACCGACGGCGTGGCCCACCTTGACATCGCGCTGGGCTACCCGGCGCAGTCGCAGTGGGCGGCCTACGGCGGGCGGGTCGAGCAGGCCCTCAAGGCGGTGGACGGCATCCAGCGCGTCGAAGTCAACTGGTCCACCCGCGTGCTGACCCACCAGGCCATGCGAGGCCAGGCCCTGCTGGGCGGGGTCAAGAACATCGTGGCCGTGGCTTCCGGCAAAGGCGGCGTGGGCAAGAGCACCACCGCCGTCAACCTGGCCCTGGCGCTGGCCGCCGAGGGCGCCCGCGTGGGCCTGCTCGACGCCGACATCTACGGCCCCAGTCAGCCCCTGATGCTGGGCCTGAGCGGCAAACCCGACAGCCCGGACGGCAAGACCATCACCCCGCCCGTCAACCACGGCCTGCAGATGATGTCCATCGGCCTGCTGATCGACGGGCAGGCGCCCGCCATCTGGCGCGGCCCCATGGCCACCCAGGCCTTTGATCAGATGCTGCGCCTGAGCAACTGGGGCGCCCCGGAGCAGCCCCTGGACTACCTCATCGTCGACCTGCCCCCCGGCACCGGCGACATCCACCTGAGCATCAGCCAGCGCGCACCGCTGACGGCCGCCATCATCGTGACCACCCCGCAGGACATCGCCTTGCTGGACGCCAAGAAGGGCCTGCAGATGTTCGAGAAGGTCTCCGTGCCCGTGCTGGGCGTGGTCGAGAACATGGCCACCTACTGCTGCCCGAACTGCGGCCACGAGGCGCACATCTTCGGGCAGGACGGCGGCAAACGCCTGGCCGAAGCCTGCGGCGTGCCCCTGCTGGGCGCCATGCCGCTGGACCTGGGCATCCGCGAACAATCCGACAGCGGCCGCCCCACCCTGGTGGCCGCCCCCGACAGCGCCGTCGCACACCTCTACCGCGAGATGGCCCGCAAGCTGGCCGCCGGCCTGTCTCTGCTGCCCAGGGACTACAGCGGCAAGCTGCCCGGGGTGGCCGTCGAACCCCCTCCTGCCGCGCACTGAACGGCGCACTGAGCCACGCACCGCCCCCGCAGGAGGAAACGCTCATGGCCCCGATGCTGTCCGCCGACGACGCCTGGTTCGACCTGGTGCCCCTGGCCCTGCTTGAGTTCAACGAACACGGCCGGGTGCTGCGCGCCAACTCGGCCCTCAGTGCCCTGCTCGGCTACGCCACCCTGGTGGGCAGCAACCTCGCCGACGGCACCCAGGCCCTGCAAAGGCTGTGCGGCTGGGACGCCCCCCTGACGCTGCTGGCCCTCGGGCCCGAAGACGCCCCCCTGCAGGCCCAGGTGGCGCAATCCCGTGGTCAGGCCGCCCCGGTCAGCCTGCGCAGCCAGGTCTGGACCCAGGCGCAAGCCCAGCCCGAGCAGCCCCGTCGCTTCCTGTGCGCCATCCGCGAGGTGGCCGACAGCGTGGGACAGGCAGGCCACGCCAGCGGCATCACCTCCGACGCCGACGCCGCCCCGCTGCCCGACCAGGCCATGCTGCTGCACGAACTCAGCACCATCCTGGAGAGCACCCCCGCGGGCATCGCCTACATGAAAGACGACGTGCTGGTGCGCTGCAACCGGCGCTTCGAGCGCATGCTGGGCCTGAGCCCTGGCTCCCTCGTGGGCCAGAGCCTGGCGCTGCTGCTGGCGGCCGACCCGCGCATCGAGCGCGCCGTCACCGAAGCGGCGGTGGCCGTGCAGCACAACGGGCAGCACGAAACCGAAATCGAGCTGGCCCTGCCCGGCCACGGCACCCGCTGGTACAGCCTGTCGGTGCGGCGCATCGGCGCCTCGGCCGAGCCGCTGGAGCTCATCATCGTCCTGTCCGACGTCACCCGCATGCGCAACCAGCAGGCGCAGCTCGAGGCCCTGGGGCGCGACCGCAACTTGATGTTCTCCCTGTCCGGGGTGGGCATCGCCTTCGTGCGCGACGACCACATCCAGAGCGCCAACCCGGCCCTCTCCGACCTGATCGGCGAGCCCGACGTGAACCTGGGCGGGCGCCGCCTGCACACCCTGTACGCCACCGAGGTCGACCTCAACACCGAAGCCGACGTCAGCAGCGTGCTGCGCAGCCTGGGCCACTGGCAAGGCGAGCGCGCCCTGCGCATCACCCCCACCGGCCAGGCGCTGTGGACCGAGGTCGCCATGCGCCTGGTCAACCCGACCCGCCCGGAAGACGGCTTCATCGCGTCCTTCGTCAACGTCGACGCCCGACACCGCGCCGAATGGAACCTGACGCTGCAGGCCGACCGCACCCGCGCCATCCTCGACTCGGTGTTCGTGGGCATCGTCACCATCGACGTGCACGGCATCGCCTGGATGAACCGCTCAGCGCGCCGCATGTTCGCCGGCGACCTGGCCGACTTCGTCGGGCAGCCACTGAGCACCGTCGCCACGCCCGACCTGGACCACCCCTTCCGCCTGACCGACTACCTCGACAGCCTGGAGGACGGCCAGTCCCACACCTTCGAATGCCAGGTGGTGGGCCGCGACGGTCGCGTCTTCTGGGTGGTGGGCAACGCCGTGGTCACGCTCGACGAGCTCGGCCAGCGCCAGGCCACCTACGCCCTGCTCGACATCGACCGCCGCCGCCGCGCCGAGGCCGAGTCCGCCGAAGCGCAGGCCACGCTGCAACGCATCATCGAGATGGCACCGATGGCCATCCAACTGGTCGACGCGCGCCAGCTCACGCTGCTGCAGGCCAACCAGGCCAGCGCCGCGTTCATGGGGCAGGAGCCGGCTCGCGCCATCGGGCAGCCGCTGGAGGCCGCCTTCCCGCCCGAGCGCGCCCGCCAGCTGCGCGACGAGATCCTGGCGACGCTGGATCGCGGCCAGGCCGTGCACAAGGAGCACACCGTCAACGGCCGCAGCGGCCCCCAGATCTGGGACGTGAACTACCTGCCGCTGAGCGCTGGCGGGGTCGGCAGCGCAGGGGGCGACAGCGCCGACCAGCTGCTGATGGTCGCCTCCGACATCACCGAGCAGCGCGCGGCCGAACAGGCGCGCCTGGAGGCCGCCATCGCGCAGCGCGAGATGCTCGTGCGCGAGGTGCACCACCGCATCAAGAACAACCTGCAAGGCGTGGCCGGCCTGCTGCAGCAGATCGCCGCGCGCAAGCCCGAAGTCGCCCCGGCCATCTCCGAGGTGGTCGGCCAGGTGCAGGCCATCGCGCAGGTCTACGGGCTGCAGGTGGGAACGGGCGGGCCACTGCGCCTGAAAGCCGTGGTGGAAGCCATCTCGCAGTCCGTGCAGCGCACCTTCGGGCGACCCATTCACCTGCACGTCGAAGGCGAGCCGGCGGGCGACTGGCAGCTGCCCGAGGCCGAATCCATCCCGATCGCGCTCAGCCTCAACGAGTTGCTGACCAACGCCCACAAGCACGGCCCGGGGCAGCAGGCGCTGAGCTGCCGCTTCGTGGCCGACGAGCAGGGCGTGCGCATCGACATCCGCAGCCCGGGGCGGCTGGCCGAAGGCTTCAGCCTGGACCGCGTGCCCGGAGGCGTCTCCGGCCTGGGGCTGGTGCGCGCGCTGCTGCCGCGCCGCAGCGCCAAGCTGTCCCTGACGCAAGACGGCGCCGAGGTCCTCACGCGCATCTTGCTGAGCCCGCCGGGCATCCACCTGCTCCCGACGGCGCCCATCCAGGTCGTCGCAGGAGAACCCGCGGGTCACCAGATCACGCTGTGGCCGCAATGACCCGCACGCTGAACCGCACCCGTCACACGGTAGACTGTTTGCCCTGGCCGGGCGTTCGGCCAAACCTGTCGGCAAAGCGCTGAGGCGCTGAAGAGGCTGCGCGTGAATCAAAAAGGCAAAATCCTGGTGGTGGACGATGACCGGCTCGTGCTGGCGACGCTCACGCATGGGCTGTCCCAGGCGGGCTACGAAGTCATCGACGCCGACAACGGGGACGACGCCATCTTGCTGGCGCGCCAGGAAAAGCCCGAACTGGCGTTGCTCGACATCCGCATGGAGGGCAAATCCGGCTTCGACGTCGCCGCCTACCTGCGCGACTACTGCCAGATCCCCTTCATGTTCCTGTCGGCCTTCGCCGACGAGGCCACCATCAAGCAGGTCAAGGAACTCGGTGCGCTGACCTACCTGGTCAAACCGCTGGACATCCAGCAGATCGTGCCCGCGGTCGAGGCGGCGTTCGCCAACCGCCCCAAGGCCAACGCCACGCCAGGGACCTCGACCGAGGTCTCGGCCTCCGCCAACGTGGCCCCGCGTGACCCCTTGAGCGACACCGTCGCCGTGGCCGTGGGCGTGATCATGCACCGCTACTCCCTGACCCGTCGCCAGGCCCTGGACAAACTGCAGCAGCAGGCCAATCAGGAAGGTCGCAGCGTCGCCGCCTTGTGCGACCGGCTGATCAACGCCCAGGAAGTCCTGGCGGGCATGGGCTCAATCTGAGCGAGTGCCCGCCGCGCGCTGCGCCTCGGCCGAGCCCATCAAGGTGAAGTAAAAACAAGCGCCCTGGCCCGGCTGGGCCTCCGCCCACACCCTGCCGCCATGGCGGCGGATGATGTTGTGCACCCCGGCCAGGCCCACCCCATTGCCCTCGAAGTCCTTCGCGCTGTGCAGGCGCTGGAACATGCCGAACAGCTTGTCGGCGTGCTGCATGTCGAAGCCCGCGCCGTTGTCCCGCACGTAGAAAACGGGGGGGTTGGTCGCCGGGGTGCAGCCGAACTCGATGCGTGGGGCCGCCACCTTGGCGCTGTACTTCAAGGCGTTGCCCAGCAGGTTCTCGACCACGCGACGCAGCAGCATCGCATCGGCCTGGGCGCGCAGCGCGGGCTGGATCACCCAGTCCACCGGCACCAGGGCCCCACGCACCACGGCCTGCTCCTGCGCCACCTCCAGCACCAGGGCAGACAAGTCCACGTCCTGGCGCGCCAGCGGCGCACCGGCCAACTGGGCTTGAGCCAGGATCGCATCGATCATGCCGTTCATGCGGGCCGAGGCGCCCAGGACGCGGTCGAGGTGGTCGTGACCCAGGCGATCGAGGAGCCGCCCGTAGTCTTCCTTGACGATGCGGGTGAAGCCGTCGACCACGCGCAGCGGCGCGCGCAGGTCGTGCGACAGGGCGTAGCGAAGCGCGTCTTGTTCGGCCTCGCGCAGGGCATCGGGTGGCGCCTCAGGTGGGGCCTCGGATACCCCGTCAGACTGAACATCGGACTCAGCCAGCGCGCCCGCAGGAGATTCAGACCCAGATTCAGCCAGGGAAATGGGGAGGGGCTGCGCAGGGAGGGGGGCGGCGCTGCTGGAAACAGGGGCCACCCGGCTGAAGCACGCCAGCCAGGCCCCGACCACCCACATCGCCGCCAGCAACACGCCGGCCCAGGGCGGTGCCTGCGTGAGGTGCAAACCCCAGGCGAAACCGACGCCCGCCACACACCACACGGCCCACGCTGCGCTCAAACGCGGCGCTCGCTCTGCATTTTGGGTGGACGATCCGTTGTGAATCCGCATTCAAATGATTGTAAGCAGGCCTGAAAGGGGTTTCTTCTGCTGGCCCTGGAATTCAAGCGCACGTTAAAGTTCGTGAGATTTCTGACGATTGTCACCGTATTCCTGCAGCATTTTGTTTCGGGAGTCCCCCTTGTCAGCCGTCAATTTTCGACACCGTTGAAACACACGCCCCCATGCGCACCCCCTGGAAAGCCTTGTTTTTCATGATGGCACTGGCCGCCTTGTCGGCCGCGGGGTTCGTGTGGGGCCCGGCGGGCGCGGGCCTGGCCCTGGCCATCTTCGCCTCCGGCAGCATCGGCTACCTGGCGCGCCAGCGCACCGCGCCGGTGCCCGAACTCGGCCCGCCGCTGACGACGCTGCCCACCCCCACCGCACCGCAAACCAGCCCGCCCACCTCCCGGCACGCCGACGAGGTGGAAACCGAGGCCAGCCTGGCCGCCACCCGACACGCCCAGCACCTCCAGCTCATCCGCCTGGTGGCTGAGTCCGCACGCAGCGCCCCCTCTCTGGCCCAGGCCTTGCAGCGCGTGGGCGAGGCCCTGCACGCCCACGTCGGCTCGCGCGCCTGGAGCGCCCTGCGCGTCGAAGGCTGGAATGGCGAGTCCGCCTTGTTGCGCCCGTGGTCCAGCGAGGTCGGCGAGGGCACCGACCTCATCGACGTCAGCAGCATCGCCTCCACCCACCGAGATGACCGCGCCCTCGGCCAGGCCCTGAGCACGCTCAAGGCCACCGTCGCGGACCTGAGCCAGGGCACCCACGTGAGCGGCGCCAGCCCCTGGCGGGCCTCGGGCACACAGCGCGTGCTGGCCCTGCCCATCACGGTCGAGGGCTGGCCCCTGGCCCTGCTGGAGTTCGACGACCCGGCCCGCGCCCACGCCGACCTGGAAGCCGTGCTGGACGTGGCCGCCATCCAACTGAGCTTCGTGGCCCAGCGGGATGCCAACCTGGCGCGCATGGCCAGCCACGCCGAACACCTCGGGCGCCTCGCGCTGGTGGCCTCGCGCATCAGCAGCGGGGTGGCCATCACCGACCGCAACGGCACCGTCGAGTGGATCAACAGCGCCTTCGTGGCGCTGACCGGCTGGTCCGAGGAGCGCGTCATCGGCCGCCGCCTGACCGACTTGCTGGCCCAGGAGGTCTCCGACCCCGAGGCCGTGGCCGAACTGGAAGACCAACTCTCCCGCGGCGTGCCCTTTCGCCTGTCCTACGAGGCCGGACGCCAGGGCTCGCAGACGCTGACGCGCTACTGGGGCGAGATCGACGCCATCCAGATGCTCGACGAGGCGGGCGGGCGCAGCCAGTACGTCTGCCTGTTCAACGACATCACCAAGCGCAAGAGCCAGGAGCACGTGCGCGACCAGGAGCGCGAGTTCCTCGAGGCCCTGCTGGGCAACCTGCCGGTCAGCCTCTTCGTGCTCGACCCGGTCAACATGAACGTGGTGGCCATCAACCGATACACCGAAATCGAATTCGGCCTGCAGCGCGACCGCGTGGTCGGGCGGCCCTTTGAACACGCGCTGGGCAAACCCGTCGTGGGCCTGACCCAGCCGCACATGCAGCAAGCCGTCGACAGCGGCGAGACGGTCGAGCACGACTTCACCTGGCTCAGCGAGCGGGGCCCCCGCGTGGTCAACGCACGTCACTTCGCGCTGCGCCACACCAACGGTCGTCCGCGCCTGCTGATCTCCCTGGTGCGCGACATCACCTCGTCGCGCCAGGCACAGGCCGACCTGGAGGAGTCCGAGCGCCGCTTCCGCGAGCTGGTGGAGTCGATGGACGACGCCGTGTACGTCTCCAGCCAGAACCGCACCTCCTTCCTCTACCTCAGCCCGCGCACGCAGGAGTTGCTGGGCCTGTCCACCGACGACCTGAGCGAGCGCCCCGACCGCGTGCGCGAACTCGTCGTGCCCGAAGACCTGCCGCTGTTCCGCGAACAAGAAGCGCAAGAGCGCATCGGCTTGACCACCGACGCCCTGCTGCGCCTGCAGGTGCCCGGCAAGGGCCTGCGCTGGGTGCGCCACCGCACCCGCACGCGGCAGTTGAACGATGGCGAGTCGCGCATCTACGGCCTGGTCTCCGACGTGACCGACGACCACAACCAGGCCCTGGAGTTGCAGCGCGCCCGCGACCTGGCCGAGGCCGCCAGCCAGGCCAAGAGCCAGTTCATGGCCAACATGAGCCACGAAATCCGCACGCCCATGAACGGCATCCTGGGCATGACAGAGTTGCTGCTGGGCACGCCGCTCAACGACAAGCAGCGCCGCTTCGCCCAAGCCGTCTACCGATCGGGCGAGAGCCTGCTGGAGATCATCAACGACATCCTGGACTTCGCCAAGATCGAGGCCGGCAAGCTGGAGATGGCCAACAGCGACTTCGTGCTGCGAACCTTGGTCGAGGACACCCTGGAACTGATGGCCCCGCGCGCCCACGAGAAGGGCCTGGAGCTGAGCTTCCGCGAACAACCCGGCCTGCCCAGCGTCATCCACGGCGACCCGCTGCGCCTGCGCCAGATCCTCACCAACCTGGTGGCCAATGCGATCAAGTTCACCGAGCACGGCGAGGTCGTGGTCGACATCCGCCGCGGCATGAGCGGCACGGTGCACGGCGCTCAAGGTGCGCCGGGCCTGGGCATCGAGCTGGAGTTCATGGTGCGCGACACTGGCATCGGCATCCCCAGCGACGTCATCCCCAAGCTGTTCAGCGCCTTCGTGCAGGCCAACGTGGGCATGGCGCGTCGCTACGGGGGCACCGGCCTGGGCCTGGCGATCTCCAAGCAGCTCGTCGAGCTCATGGGCGGCCAGATCGAGGCGCACAGCGCACCGGGCGTGGGCTCGGAGTTCGTCTTCCGCGTGCCCGTTCGGGTGGGCGACACGCAGGTCGACCTGGCCATGCTGGAAGAGCCCGAGATGCCCTCCTTCAACGTGCTGGTGGTCGACGACAACGACACCAACCGCACCGTGATCGAGAACATGCTCAACGCCTGGGGCATGAACGTCACGCAGGCCGCCAACGGCCGCGAGGCCCTGGACATCCTGATGGCCCACGCCACGCAGGACGCGGATTTCGACCTCGCGCTGGTCGACATGAACATGCCCGAGCTCGACGGGCTGGGGCTGGCAGAGGCCGTGCGCACCAGCGGGCGCTACCGCAACCTGAAGATGGTGCTGCTGTCGTCGGTGTCCTCACCAGATGACGTGCGCCGCGCACAAGACGTGGGCTACCAGCGCTTCGTGCCCAAGCCGCTGCGCAAGGCCGAGCTGCGCCAGGCCATCCTGGGCATCTCCGCCGAGCTCGGTGGCGACGTGCACCACGACATCCCGCGCATCAACAAGGCGGTGCTGGTCATCGAGGACAACCCGGTCAACCAGGAGGTCTGCAGCCAGATGCTCAAACGCCTGGGCTGCGAGGTGCGCGTGGCCAGCTCGGCCCTCGAGGGCCTGCGCCGCCTGGGCGAGCGCCGCTTCGACCTCGTCCTCATGGACATCCAGATGCCCGGCATGGACGGCGTGGAGGCCCTGAGCTGGTTCCGCCGCGGCTCGAACTCGCGCTTCACCTTCCTCACCCCGGCCGACACCCCGGTGATCGCGGTGACGGCCAACGCGCTGGAGGGCGACGAGCAACGCTTCCTGGACGTGGGCTTCGACGACTACCTCTCCAAGCCCTTCCGCCAAAGCCAGCTGCAAAAGGTGCTGCTGGAGCACACCCAGCCCGAGCAGGCCATCGCCCTGCCCGCGCCGCAGGCGGTGGAGCTTGCCTCGCAGGTTGAAGCCATCGCGGCGACCGAGGTGGCAGCCGCTGTCCAGCCCCCCGCACCGGCGCCCGAGCCCACAGCCGCACCCGTGCTGGCCTCGGCCCCCACGCCCCCCTCCGCCAGCGACCTGTTCGACCCCGAGGCCCTGCGGCGCCTGCGCGAACTCGACCCGCGCGGTGACAATCACCTCTTCGAGCGCGTGGGCAAGGCCTTTGAAACCTCGGTTGGCAGACTTCTTCCTCAACTCGATGAGGCTTTCCGCATGAATGACCGCGCCGCGATCATGCATGTCGCGCATACACTCAAGTCTTCATCGGCCAGCATCGGCGCACTCAAGTTGTCACATTTGTGTGCCGAAATCGAGACCATGATCAGGCGTCAGACCGGAGAAGACTTGAGCCCTCGCATCCAGGACATCCCCCTCGAGGTCGAACGCGTCCTGGAAGGCCTGCGCGCGCTGCTGGAGAAGCGGGCATGACGGCAGAGTCGGCGCTGTTCATGGAAGAAGATCAAGAACAGCCCCGCGTGTTGCTCGTCGACGACGACGAAGTCAACCTGCTGCTGACCTCCATCGCCTTGCGCGATCGGGGCTTCGCCATCACCGAGTCCAGCTCGGGCGAACAGGCCTTGCAGATGATGTCCGACTGGCTGCCCGATGTCGTCGTGCTCGACGCCGTGATGCCCGGCCTCGATGGCTTCGCCACCTGCCAGGAACTGCGCCAGATGCCGGGCTACGAATCCGTGCCCGTGCTGATGCTGACGGGGCTGGACGACGAGGCCTCCATCACCCGCGCCTACGAAGCGGGCGCCACCGACTTCTTCGTCAAAAGCACGCAATGGAGCCTGCTGGCCGGTCGCCTGCGCTACCTGCTGCGCGCCTCGCGCACCCGCCATGAGCTGGAGCGCAGCAAGGCCAAGCTCGCCCGCGCCCAGGACCTCGCCCGCATGGGCAGCTTCGACTGGCGCAAGGGCCAGGGCGACCTCGCCTTCTCCGTCGAAGGCTTGCGCGTTTTCGGCTTGGGCGCCAACGATGCGCTGGGCCTGCGGCACCTGCTGCGCATGGTTCAGGTCGAAGAGCGTCAGGGCTTCATCCGCATCCTCCACGAGGTGCTCGACCACGGCACCATCCTGTGCAACGACATCCAGGTGGGCCTGGCCGACGGTCGCCGCCGCATCCTGCACATCGAGGCCGAGCCCGAGTTCAACGAGCTGGCCAACCTCATCGGCTACACCGGCATCGTCCAGGACGTGACCGACCGCCGCGTGGCCGAAGACAAGATCAAGCACCTCGCCAACTTCGACACCCTCACCGGCTTGCCGAACCGCCGCCAGATCTTCTGGCGCAGCGAGCGCGCCATCGAGCACGCCAAGCGCCTCAACCACGGCGTGGCGCTGCTGCAAGTCGGGCTGGATCGCTTCAAGATCATCAACGAGAACCTCGGCCACCACGCGGGCGACGAGTTGCTCATCGAGGTCTCGCGGCGCCTGCGCAATTGCGTTCGCCACTCCGAGCAGGTGCTCGAGAGCAGCGTGGACCTGGGCGGCCAGCGCGTGCACCGCACCCTGGAGGCCGTGGGCCGACTGGGCGCCGACGAATTCGTCGTGCTGCTGCCCGAGGTCGCCAACGAGCGCGAGGCCATGGAGACGGCACGCGTCATCCTGGACGCGCTGCGCGAACCCATGATGGTCTCCGGGCAGGAGTGCTTCATCACGGCCTCCGTGGGCGTGGCGGTCTTCCCCTCTCATGGCTTGAACGTCGCCGACCTGCTGCGCAACGCGGACGTCGCCATGGACCTGGCCAAGAGCCAGGGGCGCAACACCGCCCAGTTGCACGACCCGCAACTCGCCAGCAAAGGCCGCGTGCGCCTGGACCTCGACACCGCCTTGCACAAGGCCCTGGAGCGCAACGAATTGGTGCTGCACTACCAGCCCAAGATCGACGTGCGCACCAACCGCATGGTGGGCGCCGAGGCCCTGATGCGCTGGCAGCGAAACGGCACCTTGGTGCCCCCGGGTGACTTCATCCCGCTGGCCGAGGCCACGGGGCTGATCAACCAGATGAGCCTGTGGGCCATCGACGAGGCCGCGCGCCAGGCCGACGAGTGGCAAAAGAAGTTCGGCTTCGACGCCTCCATCGCGGTCAACCTGCCCAGCCGCCTGTTCGAGCAGGACGACCTGGTCGAGAAGATCGAAGCCATCTTGCTGGCACGCGGCGTCTCGCCCCGCGCCATCGAGCTCGAGATCACCGAAACCGGGCTAATGAAGGACCTGCAAGGCGTCGTGCCTTCGCTGCACCGGCTCAACCAACTGGGCACGGAGATCTCCATCGATGACTTCGGCACCGGCTACTCCTCCCTGGCCTACCTGACCACGCTGCCCATCAGCGAGCTCAAGATCGACCGCTCCTTCGTGCGCGACCTGGGTGACACGCCGCAGAGCTCGGCCGTCGTCTCCGCGATCATCGCGCTGGCGCGGGCGCTGGGCCTGCGCGTCATCGCCGAAGGGGTCGAGAAGGCCTCCCAGATGGAGGTGCTCTACAACCTGGGCTGCCACATCTGCCAGGGCTTCCTGTACGCGCGCCCCATGCCCCCCGCCGACGTCGAGCGCTGGCTGCAAGACACCCAGTCCACGCAGTCCCTGCCACGCATCGGGGCCTTGGGCGGCGAGCCTCCGACCCAACTCGTCGGCACCCTTCGCTGAACCATGCCCCAGACACCCGGCGCGAACGCGGCCCTTCCTTCCCCCGCCAACCTGGCCAAGGCCGCCTTGAGGCGCCTGGCTGAACAAAGGCTGGAGCCCACCCCCGACAACTTCCGCAAGGCCTACGAGGCCGAGGCCGGCGTGACGTCAACGCCGGAGCGCGGCGGCGAAGCGGAGCCCGCCAACCAAACCGCCTCGCAGGCTGAAGAAGGCGTGCGTTGGTCGAGCCTGATCACGCGCATCCTGCGGGGCTCGGAGCGCGGCGGTCGCCAGTGGACCACAGCCCGAAAAAAAGACAGCCTGCAGCGCGTGCTGGAGGGCAGCAAGAACTCCGCGCAACGCCTGCATCAGCGCCTGAGCCAGTTGGTGCAAAGCTGGGACAGCGACACGCTGGACAACACCCTGCTGGAAGACGACGGCGAGCCAGGTGCGAACCCGACGGAGGCCAGCGAAACGGTCGCCCCCGCGGCCAACCCTGTGCCCCCACCCGCGCTCACCACCGACGCGCCCGCCCCCCAGGCCTGGCCAGAGCTCGCCTCTCACGCGGTCAACGCCCTGTGCGAGGCGCTCCACAGCGCCCTGCCGCTGGCGCCGGCCACCGGCTCCGAGGCCATGCCGGCCCTGCAAGCCGCGCTGGATGCGGCCCGCTCAACCCAGGCCGGCGACCCGCAGCCCCCTTTGCCCGAGGCCCTTGTGGCCGCGCGCGAAAGCGTCTCGCAGGCCTGCGAGCAGGCGCGCCGGGTCATCGAGCACCGCGCCCACCTCATCGACCAGCTCACCGAGCTGTGCCAGTCCCTGACCGACAGCCTGGCTGACCTGGCCGAAGACGAAAGCTGGATTCAGGGACAGTGCCTGGCCATGCGGCACCAACTCGACGACGGCCTCAACGGCCGCGGCGTGCGACATGTTCAGCAACTGCTGAGCGAGACCCGCGAACGCCAAAAGCAGCTCAAGGTCGAGCGCGAAGCCGCACGCGAAGCGCTCAAGCACCTGATCCACCAGATGCTGCAGGAAATCGGCGAACTCGGCAGCACCACCGACCGATTCCAGTCCAACCTGGGCCGCTACGCCGACACCATCGACCAGGCTGACACGCTGGAGTCGCTGACCGGCGTGGTGCGAGAAATGGTGGAGGAAAGCCGTGCGGTCCAGTCGGTCGTGGCCCAGACGCAGGTGCGCCTGCACGAGGAACACGCCAAGGCCAACGCCTTGAGCGAGCGCGTGCGCTCGCTAGAAGACGAAATTCGCCAGCTCTCCGACGAGGTCTCGACCGACCCGCTGACCCAGATCGCCAACCGCCGCGGCATGATGCGCGCCTTCGAGGCGGAGCAGGCCCGGGTCGAGCGCCAGGGAACGCCCCTGGCCATCGGCCTGCTGGACGTCGACAACTTCAAAAAGCTCAACGACCAGATGGGCCACCAGACCGGCGACGAGGCCTTGAAGTTCCTGGCTCGGCGCGTGACGGAGTGCCTGCGCCCGATCGACATCGTGGCGCGCTATGGCGGCGAGGAGTTCGTGGTGATGTTGCCCGACACGCCAGCGGACGAAGGCCAGCAGGTGCTCACCCGCCTGCAGCGCACGCTCAGCGCGGAGTTTTTCGCACACGAGGACAAGAAGGTGTTCATCACCTTCTCCGCCGGGGTGACGACCTACCGCATGGGTGAAGCCATCGGCGCGGCCCTGGAGCGCGCCGACGTGGCGCTCTACGAGGCCAAGCGAACCGGCAAGAACCGAACCTGCGTCAACTGAGGCCGCTCGACTCAGCCGCTCGACTCAGCCGACGCCCAGGCGCCTCAAGGCCTGCGGGATGCACTCGGGCAAGTCATCGGCCAGCAAGCCGGGCCCGAAAGACGCCGCCGCCTCGCCATGCAGCCACGCCGCCGCAGACGCGGCCTGCCAGGCTGGCATGCCCTGACTCAGCAAGCCCAGCACCAGCCCGGCCAGCACGTCACCGGAGCCGGCGGTCGCCAGCGTCGCAGGGGCATGCCGGTTGAGGGTCGCGCGCCCGTCGGGTGACGCCACCACCGTGTCGGCGCCCTTGAGCAAGACCACCGCACCGCTGGCGCGTGACGCGGCCCTCGCCCGCTCCACTTTGCCCGCATCGGGCCCGATGGGCAGCTGACGAAACAAGCGGGCGAACTCGCCTTCGTGCGGCGTGAGCACCACCGGTCGACTGTGGCCGGCGATGGCGGCGAACAGCAAGGTGGGGTCTTCCTCGAAAACGGTCAAGGCGTCGGCATCGAGCACCACGGGCCGACCGCTGGCCAGCAGCGTGAGCACCAGGCCGCGCAAACCACCCGGCTGGGTGCCACCCAACGCGCCCGGCCCGATCAGGGCGGCGCTCAAACGGGGGTCGTCCAGCAGGGACGCCAGGCCGCCTTGCCACTGCGCTGCGCCCTCCCCCGCCACCGGGTGGACCATCACGCTGGTCAAGGCGCTGGCGTAGACGGCCCAGGCCGACTGGGGCACGCACACCGTCGTCAAGCCTGCGCCCACGCGCGCGGCGGCCCGAGCCGACAGACGGGCGGCGCCGGTCATCAGCCCGCCCCCCCACACCAGCGCGTGGCCACGGTGGTATTTGTGGCCAGCGGCGTCGGCGTGCGGCCAGGTGGGGCGCCACACGCTGGGCTGGTTGTCCCAGGACTGCACGGCGAGGTCAGGCAACACGGCGGGGTCGATGCCGATGTCGGCCACGACCACCTGCCCACACAAGGCGCGTGCGGGCATCAACACGTGCGCGGGTTTGCGGCGAAAAAAGGTGACGGTCAAGGCGCAAGGCACGGCACCGTCGGCCTCGCCGCGGTCGCCCCAGACGCCGCTGGGCACGTCCACGGCCACGATGGGCAGCGAGCGCGCGCTGGCGCGCTCCAGCAGGCGGCGCACGGGCTCGTCCAGTGGACGGCTCAAGCCGGCGCCGAACAAGGCGTCCACCACCAGGGCCGCGCCATCCAGGGCCTGCGGCTCCAAGGGGCACCAACTGGCGGGGGGGGAGTCGCTCAGCCAGGCCTGCGCCGCCTTGGCCGCATCCCCGGCCAAGGCCGCCGGATCCACCAGCGACACCACCTTCACAGGCCAACCCAGGCGCCGCAGGTCGCGCGCCACCACCCAGCCATCCCCGCCGTTGTTGCCCGGTCCGCACAAGACCACGGTGGCGCGGGGCGCCCAGCGCTGAACGATGGCTTGCACCACGGCGGCGCCCGCCGACTGCATGAGCGTGAAGCCAGGGGTGCCCTGCGCGATGGTGGCGGCATCGGCGCGCGCCATCTGGCTGACGGTGAGGATTTCTGCGGTCATGGGGTCGGTCCGTTGAGGTGCCAACTTTCGCACAGCATCGGGCCGCATCGAGGGGGCCGGATCAAGCCGCGTGAAGAAACACACATACACGGCGACGGCTTTGGGGGCACACTGAATTCGCGGTTCTCGATGAGGTTTTCATCCCCCGCGCGGGTCGCCGGATGTCGGCGCTCAAGGGGTGTCAGGCCTGCCCGCATGCAGGCCAGCCAGGCGATCTGGCCACACCACGCCACCGGTGAGGTGGCTCCCCGAAAAGGGGTGAGATCCGGGGATCGCCCCACCGGATCAGGCCCTCCGGTTGCGAGGGCCGACACGCAGCCCGTCACCCCTGGTCGACGGGCTGTTTTTTTGTCAGAACGCCACCTGCGCCGACAGGTACAGGCTGCGCTGCGACGCCTTGTTGGCGATGTTGCCCAGCTCCAACCAGGCCGCCGTCAGGCTGAGGTGGCGGTGCGGGAACCACGCCAAGAACACGTCGTAAGCGTTGTCTTCCCGGAAGGCCTGGAGCTTGTCGGGCTTGACTCGCCACTCGGCGCCCAAGGCCAGGTCATCGCGCAACAACACCGCCACGCTGGCTTCGGGCAACACGCTGCGGCTGTCGTCCTTGTCCCCGCCAAAGCCCAAGATGCCGAACTGGTTCGCGCGGGTGGCGCGCAAGGTCAGGTTGGCCAGCACGTTGCGGCCCCAAGCCGCCCCCAGCCAGACCTTGGTGGCGCTGATGTAGTAGTCGGTGTCGGCGCCCCGCACGGCGCCCAGCAGCTTGGGCACGGTACCGAAGTCTTCGTTGTCTTTGTGCTGCACGCCCACGCTGACCTGGGGCCACCAGCGGTCCTGGTCATACAGGGCATCGCCCAGCACGCGCACCTTGGCGCCCACGATGTTGATGCGCGCCGTCTCGCCAGGCACCGTGTCGCTGAACTTGAAGCTCCAGCGCGCCATCGAGAGTTCGACCCGGTTGTTGACCCCCACGGCCGCGCCCTGGATGTTCAGGTTGTAGCCACCCTGGGTGCGGATGTGCGTGGCGTACGCGGAGGCGCCCGGCTGGTCGCTGCTGCCCAGACCAGCGATCACGGCCCAGGGCGCCAGGCCACCACCCGCGGCGCCTTCCACCTGAGACACGCCCGACGTCGCCAGCAAACGGTCCCCCGCCCAGGCTGGCGGCACCGCACAAGCCGATGCAAGCGTGATGCAAGCCACGAACGCGGGTATCCGCGCGGGTGCGTGGCAAAGGAGTGCTTCTACAGTGTTTGCATGCATGGCGCGAGCCTCGGCATCAGGTGGCGATCGATGCCCCGATCTTTGCGTCAACGCACCCGATCGATCCCCGGAAAAGTAGCCTTCCTCGCGCCATCCACACGAGACCGACGGTTCGTGACATGCGACACATTACGCAGCATGTCCACAGGAGACCCGAGCATGCAGCAGCCCTCCCTGCGTCGCCCCGCCCCCCCTCGCCTCACTCGCCTGCGCCCAGCACTGATGGCCGGGTTGCTGGGCTGTGCGCTCGCAGGTTGCGCCAGCGCCCCCACGCAGCCGCTGCATCAGCAACTGGGCGGCGTTCAAGGCATCGACGCCATCGCACGCGGCATGCTCCAGCGCATGTCCACCGACCCGCGCACCCGGCGCACCTTCGACGGCATCAACCTCAAGACGCTGGGCAACAACCTCGCGGCCCACCTGTGCCAGGTGGCCGACGGCCCCTGCGTTTACGAAGGCGAGACGATGGCCAAATCCCACGCCGACCTCAACCTCGGGGGCTCCGAGTTCGACGCCACCGTGCAGTTCCTGCGTGACGAGCTGGACGCCGCCGGCGTGTCCACCGCCGCCAAGAACGAGCTGCTGCGCCGGCTCGCGCCCATGCGACGCGACATCGTCCAGCCCGGACGCTGAGACAGGACGACCCCATGCCCCATCGCATCACCCCGCTTCTTGTCGCCCCCTGGCTCGGCGCCGGCCTGCTGGCCGCGGGCAGCGCCCAAGCCGCCCCGCTCACGGTCACGGTCACCGACGCCGCGGGCGTGCCACAGGCCGATGCCGTGGTCTCCGTCGAGGTCAAAGGCACCAAGGCCACGGCCGCACCCGGCACCCAGGCTGAGTTGGGCCAGCGAGGGCGCAACTTCACCCCGCGCGTGCTCGCCATCCAGAGCGGCACCGCGGTGAACTTCCCCAACTTCGACACCGTGCGCCACCACGTGTACTCGTTCTCGCAGGCCAAGCCCTTCGAGATCAAGCTGTACTCCGGCACGCCCGCGGCGCCCGTCGTCTTCGACAAGGCCGGCACGGCCGTGCTCGGCTGCAACATCCACGACCGCATGACCGCATTCGTGCACGTGGTCAACACGCCCCACTTCGCGCGCACCCAGGTCGACGGCATCGCGATGCTCGATGTGCCAGCCGGCGAGCACACGCTGCAGGTCTGGCACCCCATGCACGGGGACACCAGCCTGCCACATCGACAACCCCTCAAAGTCGGCGGCTCCGGCGCCACCGTGAACGTGAAGGTCACGCCCTCACGAGGTGGCTCAACCCCATGAGCGACAACAGCACGCTGACGCCCCTGGGCAACACCGCCATCCCGCGTCGGCGCCGCCTGGCGTACCGCATCGTCGCGCTGTTCCTGGGCCTGCTGCTCATCATCCAGTTCGTCAGCTTCACGCTGGTCGAGAAAAGCATCGACCAGAACGCCCGCGGCGTGCTGCAAGAGTCTCTCAACCTGGGCGAGCGGGTGTTCGACCGACTGCTGACGCAAAACGCCGTTCACCTCTACGAATCGACCCAGTTGCTGTCGGCCGACTACGGCTTTCGCGAAGCCATCGCCAGCGAAGACACCGAAACGCTGGAATCGGCCCTGGCCAACCACGGCGAACGCCTGGGAGCGGCATTCGCCGTCTTCACCAGCGCCCAAGGCGTGCTCAAGGCCAGCACGCTGCAAGAAACCCACGCCCTGCGACCCCTGGTCACCCGGGCCATCAATGGGGCCATCACCCAGACCAGCCAGCAAGGCGGCGACGGCGTGCGCCCGCTGGTGATGCAGCTCCAGCAGCGCCCCTACCAACTGATCGCCGTGCCGGTCAAAGCCCCCCTGACGATCGGCTGGGTCGTGATGGGCTTCAGGCTCGAGCAGCAACTGCTGACCGAAATGCACCAGCTCACCGGCCTGGGCGTGGTCGTGATGACGCGCCACAGCCAGGGCAACTGGCGCGCGGCCCTCAGCCACCTGCGCCCGGACCAGACCGACGACGTGGTGCGGCGCTGGATGCCCACGCTCAACATCAACGGCACGCAAATGCCCGACCGCCTGAGCTTCGACCTGCCCGGCGGCCTGCACGTTGCCCGCCTCGTGGGCCTCAACATCCAGCCCGGCGAGCAAACCGTGGCCATGCTGCTGCGCTCGGTCAACGAGGCCGTGGCCCCCTACGAGGAGCTGCGCCTGGCCATCATGGTGCTCAACGGCGTGGGCGTGCTGGCCTTCGCCATGGGCAGCGTGCTCACCGCGCGCCGCATCACCACCCCCGTCTCCACCCTCACCGGCCTGGCGCGGCGGCTGAGCAATGGCGACTTCAACGCCCCCATCCCCTCTCACGGCAAAGACGAGATCGGTCAACTCGCCGACGCCTTCGAGTCCATGCGGCGAGCCGTCCAGGATCGCGAAGACGCCATCCGGCGCAGCGGCTTCACCGACAGCCTGACCCGCCTGCCCAACCGGGCGCAGTTCTCCGTCAACGTCAGGGAAGCCGTCACGGAGGTGCTGCGCACGCCCGAAGGCTCCTGCGCCGTGATCATGCTGGACCTCGACCGCTTCAAGCACGTCAACAACGTGCTCGGACATGACGCCGGAGACCAGCTGCTCGTGCGCGTGGGGGAGTTGCTGCGCAAGCTCATCGTCGACGAAGCCAATACCGTCTCCCGGCTCAGCGGCGACGAGTTCGCCATCTTGCTGCGCCGTGGCGACGTGACCCAGGCTCGCGCCGTGGCCCGCTCCATCCAGCAAAGCCTGGAGACCACCATCGACCTCAACGGCAACACGGTGGACCTGGGCGCCGGCATCGGCATCGCCGCCTGCCCCGAGCACGCACAAGACGCCGTCACCCTGCTGCGGCAATCCGAGCTGGCCATGTACAAGGCCAAGCAATCGCAGGTCGGGCACGTGGTGTTCCGCCCCGAGATGGACGTCAAGTCCGACGAGGCCCTCTTCCTGCTGGGCGAATTGCGCCAGGCCATCGACCGCGACGAACTGCGCATGTTCCTGCAACCCAAAGTGGCCCTGGCCAACGGGCAGGTCATCGGCGCCGAGGCGCTGGTGCGCTGGCAGCACCCCACCCGCGGTCTGGTGCCACCCGGCGCCTTCATCCCGTTTGCGGAGCAATCGGGCTTCATCCGGCACCTGACCAACTGGCTGCTGGAGGAGTCCACCCGCACCTGGCGAAGCTGGGCCGAGCAAGGGCTGTCGCTGCAGATGTCGATCAACCTGTCCGCGCGCGACCTGATCGACCCCGACCTGCCCGGCCGCGTGACCGCCCTGCTGGGCCAGCACGGCGTGCCACCCCACTGCCTGTGCCTGGAGATCACCGAAAGCGCCATCATGGACGACCCGAACCGCGCCCAGCAAACGCTGGAGCAGTTCCACTACATGGGCGTGAAGCTCTCCATCGACGACTTCGGCACGGGCTACTCCTCGCTGGCCTACCTCAAGCGGCTGCCGGTGGACGAGCTCAAGATCGACAAGTCCTTCGTGATGAACATGCAGCGCGACGGACAGGACGCCAAGATCGTGCGCTCGGTGGTCGACCTGGCCCACAACCTGGGCCTGAAGGTCACCGCAGAGGGCCTGGAAGAAGAGGCCGCCTGGGCCATGCTGGCCGGCCTGCGCTGCGACGTGGCCCAGGGCTACTGGATCGCCAAGCCCATGCCCAGCGACCAGTTCCCCGACTGGGTCAGCCGCTGGCGCGCACCCCAAGCCACGCCTCAGGAACTCCATCAGCCCACCGGCAAGCGCGTGGCCTGAGTCCGTCCCGTTGGGACGAGGTGCACATCGGCACCACAGGTCAATATGTGCATATTGCACACTTGATGGCACAATGCGGGCGCAAGTCGTCACCCACCCCGCACCTGAAAGCCGCGCCATGCCTTCCTTCCCCCTCCCAGGCCGCAGGGCCGCCCTGAGCGCTTTGACCACCCTGGCCGCGGCATCCTGGCTGATGGCTGCGTCCGCCTCGGCCACGGTGATTGAAGCCGCCTCCCTGCCCAACGGCGCGCAGGTGGGATCGGGGCGCTTCGAAGGGCTGAGCTTCGGCTCGCCCGGCGCCACCTGGTACACATTCAACTACCCGACCTCCGGGCCGGTGTTCGTGCTCGGTGGTGGCACCTCGGGCTCCTCGTCCGGTGCCCACGCCTTCATCCAGGCAGACGAAGCCATTCAAGTCAACCGCATCCGCGTGGCTTGGGTGGGCGGCAACGACACCGTCGACGGCTGGTTCGAGCTGTTCAACGACGGCACGCGCGTTTTCAGCGGGAACAAGGACCTCAAAGACGAATCGGTCTACGACCCCAACCTGGCTTTCACCGTGGGCACCTCGATTCGCAACGTCGACGTCACGCCGAGCGCCCAGGCGAGCACCCCGGCGTACAACCGCGTGATCCTGGTGTTCCGTCAGGCCAACAACCCGCCCAACTACGCAGCCATCCCGTCCCTTGACATCCAGGCCATCGACCCGAACCGCACCTCGCTCGGCACGGCCATCGCGGCGGTGCCGGAACCGGGCGCGCTTCCGCTGCTGCTGGCGGGCATGGGGGCACTGGGGTGGGTGGTTCGGCGCCGACGCGCTGCGTGAGCCGCGGCGGGCAGCCAGTGGCGCGCGAACGGCGCAGCAACTGGCGGGTGCGGTGAGATTCGAAGTCACCGCCTGACCTGCATTGACCCAGCAAAATCAATGACTTACAGAGGCAGCACCACCCTCAACTGTCACACATAAGCGTCACACAACTCATTCAGTGTACCGCGCCGCACGCGTGTACAGGTGCATGACGGCACCGTATGCTTCGGCTCCACAAACCAAGGAGCCCTATGCCCATCAAGCCCCCGCCCGCCGTCCTCTCCCTGCGTGCTGTCGAAATGGATGGGCGGGTGACCCCCCACGCTTCGGCAAGAAGCTTGCAAGAACGCCAGGCACCAACAGTGCGAGCCCCGGTGCAGCGAAGAGCAGCGCGACAACCCAATGCCAGTCCCACACGTGTATCGGTGGAGGAGTGAGAGCGCCCGCAAGACCATGCTGGACTTCTTGGGGCACCCGATCAACCTCGGAGACAAGTACTACAGGCGAGAGATTCACGACGGTAGGTCCCACTATGAAAACCTGTCAGTCCCGTCAATGAACCGCCTCCTGTGGCTCATCTTTGGCCTGAACCCCGAGCTGCTGAAGCTCTGCAAGTCAATAGACAAGGCCCGCTTTGAGGAGATGCGGGAGGGCATGGCCCGGATGTCCCGAATGTTCGGCACCGACGCGCTGTGACGCATCCACGGTGCACACCCCCAAGGCACATGGACTGAGGTCTCCCCTCTGTCGTATCCCACCCCTGACGGCATCACCGGACAGGTGACGCCACAAACCAGCATCAAGCCTCCTCACCATCCCCACCCTATCTGGCCTCTTGAGCAAGAAGGCGGGGAGGCCTGACCCTGCCCCTCAACTTCACACCGCCCCCTGCGGGCTACCCGGAGAACGCAGCAATGCAGCACCCCATGACCAACAAGGAAGCCAAAGCCCAAAGGCTGAAGGTCTTCCCCTCCTGGATCGTGTGCCGCAAGGCACCCAAACACGGGAACCTGAGACTGACAACCTCCAACAGGTGCGCCACATGCGCCCAGATTGAAGCAGACATCAAGCGAGAGCTGCGGGCCAAGCTGGGGGAACGCCTGAAAGCACAAGCCGACCGGCAAGCCATGAAGCGGGTAGCTCAGACCCTGGCCGATGCGCACAGGGAAGCCGCAGAAATCATCAAGGCCGCCGAGAAGGAGGCCATGGACAAGGTGAAGATGCAGGAACGGGCCAAGGCCACACGAGAGACCAACAAGGCCAAGAGGGTCGCTCAGGCCACCGCGCAACAGAAGCCTGTGCCAACCCGCGAACTGCAACCCAGCGCGGACGATTCCTGCCCCTGGGACTGACCCAGATGGAGCTGATAGGTGTTCCTTCGGGAGCACCTATCGCTTTTTCGAATTGAGCCCCAGTGCAGGGCCTCACTTATCCCAATCGCACCGGAACCGTGTAGCTCGGGTCCTCCATCAGTGCCTTAAGCCTTTCAAGCCGCATGAGGTAGGTTTCGGCGCTACGTCGGGAGTCCCATGGCGGTTCCCCGTACAGATACCCAAGGCCCGTTTGCACATGGCTGAACAGGGACAACTTTGCCTCCGGCAGCATCAAAGTCAACGACGGCACCGCAGCGTAGTCAACCCATTCACTTTCATTGGTCACGCCTACAGGCTTGTAGAGCCGATTGACCAGCAGACAGCGGCGCTTCTCCCCCGCCTGCACTACCAAGTGTGCACAGTAGGGCAGCCATGCACGCATCTCCCAGTACGCAACAGTCGTTTTCGCTGGGCGCGCGTACCGGGGCACGGACAGTGCGCACCGCATGTACTCAATGGCAAACTGCAGTGCATCCGCTGGAGACGTGAACAGATTGGATACAGACTCAACCAACTGACTAGACTCAGAGGAGCGGGGCTGCAACTCCAGCCGTCCCAACTGACGCATTGCAATGCTCATCTCATCAGGCGTGCGCTCAAAGAGTGGACGAGGGACTGCGGCAGAGCCGCCGTTTTTCACAAGCAGCGCCCAAGAAGTCCAGTGATACCGACCGGCGATTTGGTCCAATGCTTCGGCATGGGAAATACCCATGTCACGGCAGCGCACCTTGGCTTCCTTGCGCAGCCGGTCCAGCTTGTGAGCGGAAAGGGAGGGTTTGTTCATGGCTAGCTTTCATGTGACCGCTGCCTCGTTCCTGACGCACCCACTCGGCAAGACAGACAGCAGACAATGAAAGTCAGCTCAGATTCCCCCAGCATTGCACCGAGGGACACGTGCCGGTTGCGGCTTCGCCAGTGTGGGGGGCGTGCTTTCGTGAAGCACTTGCAGCTTACTGCATCACCGAACATCATTCAAGGGGAGCACACCGATAGACCCTCTGCAACCGCAGTTCCGGGTACACGAGCTTGGCCTGTTGCACTCGCAGCTCCTGCATGTGCTTGTATTTGCGTGCACTGCCTCGCCCTGCCGATGAGTGCCCCGTCAGGTAGTCGGCCACGCTGTCAGGCACAACCCAAGTAGCGGGACCCAGTAAGCCGCAGCACCCCCTGCAGAGGGCAACGAGGGCAGCTCATAGGACGTGAACAGCGTGGAGCCAAAGAGCTTCACTAGGTCCTCAGCCCGCCATGGCTTGCGCGCGTTGACCTTGCGGACCTTGACCCGCCAGGCCAACCACGGGTTCTCAGGCAGCCAGCCCAGGCCACCCTGCTTGGTCGCCCGGTTCAGCAATGACTTGACAGCATCCAAGTGATCCTTGGCCGTCTTCTCTGCCTTGCACCTCTTCAGCAGCCACCCAGCGAACTCGTCGCCCATCTCGGGTGTCAGTGCCTCAATGGGTTTGTCCTCGGTGAACTGCTCATAGAAGCGCACGGCAACCTCCTTCTTGCGGATGGTCGCTGCGGTCGGGTTGTCACCGCTGGTCTTCCACTTGTCGAAGACATCCCGCAACCTGTGCTGCGCCGGAGGCTTGAGAAGACCTCCAGAGGGCCCGCTAGCGAATGCCTGAGCGGGCGAAGGGGTAGGGATGGCGTCGCCCTGGTCACGCGCCACACGGTCCTTCCACGCCCTTCGGTATTGCTCAAGAGACAGTCTGAGCGCGGCACGGCCAGCCTCGGTGGGCCAATCCACAGCCAGACCCAGCCGACGAGCCACACGGTCTGCCACGGGCTGCACTACAGACAGCCTTCGGCGGGCCAGGTCAAGGGCTACGTGCCCCTCCTTCAGTGCGTTCAGGTCGGCCAGGACTGCGGCCACCTCATCGGACATGCCGTCCACGGCTGGCACTTGAGCCGCATGGAGTGGCTTCTTTCCGCCGATGGAGAGCATGCCCCCCGCCAAGGAATCAGCAGAGAGGCTGGCCAGCTCCTGAAGTGCTTCCCGCACCTCGGGTGCCTCACGTGCACCATCGTCCCCACGCAGGCCTTCGGCATAGACGCCCTGCGCAACGACCTGGGCCAACTCGGGTGTGATGTCCTGCAATGGCTGTGCGGCAAGCAGAAGCTCCCGCCGCTTGGCTTCGAACTCCTGCTCCTTCTCAGCGCGGATGCGGTGTGACTCCACCTTGGCCTCAGAGGCCGAGACCTTACCCAGGCTGATGCGGAAGTCCTTGCGCCCACCATAGTGCGGCTGCAGGTCTTGGGGGATGCAGATGCGAACCTGCGGGGAGCGTCCCTGGGGTCGGGACAGTCCAATCGGCTTTGCCACTTCGTTATTCTTCACACGCTGGAAGATACCAAAGTGTCACGCTCAACTGTCACAGCCATCGACTCAGAAGGCCCGTCAGCACTGGTTTTCCTGGGCTGACAAGCACTTGTGATGGCGGGTGCGGTGAGATTCGAACTCACGGAGGGCGCAAACCCTCGCCGGTTTTCAAGACCGGTGCCTTAAACCGCTCGGCCACACACCCTGAAGCTCGCCATTGTAGTGGCAGTGTGCGGGTCACCGAACTCAAGCCTGACCCGGCTTTTGCGACTGGGGGCAATCCACCTGGATGACCTCGCGCCGATGCCCGTCGATGCGGGCCGCGCTCAACTGCCCCCCCCACACGCACCCGGTGTCCAGAGAAAGCAGGTCGGCCCGGTCGATCAGGCCCAGGGTGGACCAGTGCCCGAACGCCACGGGCGTGCCCCGCGTCTGGCGCGTCGGCACATCGAACCAGGGCATGAAGCCCTCGGGCGCCCCTCCCGCCCCTTCCTTGGTGGCGAACTCCATGGTCCCGTCGGCGCTGCAAAACCGCAAGCGGGTCAAGGCGTTGACCACGCAGCGCCAGCGCGCGATGCCGCTCAGGCCATCGTCCCACCGCGCCGGCTCGTTGCCATACATCTGCGTCAGGAAGTCACCCAGGTCGGGGCTGCGCAACATGGACTCGACCTCGGCGGCCAGCGCCACGGTGCGCGCCGCGTCCCATTGGGGCAACACCCCGGCGTGCACCATCAGCCACCCCTGCTCGTGCACGGCCAGACGCTGCTGACGCAACCACGCCAGCCAGTCGTCGCGGTCGGGCGCGTGCAGGATCGCGTCCAGCGTGTCGCTGCGGTGGGGCTTGCGCACGCCATGCGCCACGGCCAGCAGGTGCAGGTCGTGGTTGCCCAGCAGGCACGTCGCCGAGCCCTCCAGGCCACGCAGGCGACGCAGCACCCCCAGGGAGTCGGGCCCCCGGTTGACCAGGTCGCCCAGCACGTAAAGCCGGTCGCGGGAAGGGGAAAAATCGAGGGCCAGCAGCAGCCGCTCAAGGGGGTCGCAGCAGCCCTGCAAGTCGCCAACAAGGTAGTCCATGGCCTGGATTCTGCTACGCTTGGCTGATCTAGACCGACGGCCCGGCCTCGCCCGGCGCCTTCCATGGACCTTGCTCTGCTGATTTTCCTGATCGTGCTCAATGGCCTGTTCGCCATGTCCGAGATGTCCCTGGCCTCCAGCCGCAAAGCGCGCCTGCAGGTGATGGCCGAAACCGGCGACGCCGGGGCCCGCACCGCCATCGAGCTGCACGACAACCCCACCCAGTTCCTCTCCACGGTCCAGATCGGCATCACCTCCATCGGCGTGCTCAACGGCATCGTGGGTGAAGCGGCCTTCTCCAAGCCTTTGGCGCTGTGGCTGATCGAACACCTGCAGATGACCGAGTCCGTCGCAGGCATCTCCGCCACGGCCCTCGTCGTCGTCATCCTGACCTTCGTGACCATCATCTTCGGCGAACTGGTGCCCAAGCGCATCGGCCAGATGTACCCCGAGCCCGTGGCGCGCACCGTGGCCAAGCCCATGCGCTGGCTCTCCAGCCTGACGCGGCCGTTCGTGCACCTGCTGTCGGTGACCACCGAGGGCATGCTCAAGCTGCTGGGCATCCGCGACAACGGCAACCGCAGCGTCACCGAAGAAGAGATCGCCGCGCAGCTGGAAGAAGGCCTGGACGCCGGCGTGATCGAGGCCCACGAGCACCAGATGGTGCGCAACGTGTTCCGCCTGGACGAGCGCCAGATCGGCTCGATGATGATCCCGCGCAGCGACATCGCCTGGCTGGACATCGAGGTGCCGATGTCCGAGAACCTCGCCACCATCGCCGAACACGGCCACTCCCGCTACCCGGTCTGCCGCGGCGGACTGGATGACGTCGTGGGCGTGATGACGGCCCAGCAGCTGCTGCACCAGCTGACGCAGCACCAGGACAACGACCTCCACCACGGCCTGCTGCCGGCGGTGTTCGTGCCCGAGACGCTCTCGGGCATGGAGCTGCTGGAGCACTTCCGCGCCTCCGATGTGCAGATGGTCTTCGTGGTCGACGAGTACGGCGAGGTGCAGGGCGTCATCACCCTGCGCGACGTGCTGGAGGCCATCACGGGCGAGTTCACCCCCCCGGAGGCGTCGGATGCCTGGGCCGTGCAGCGCGATGACGGCTCCTGGCTGATCGACGGCCTGATCCCGGCGCCGGAACTCAAAGACCGCCTCGAAATCAAGACCCTGCCCGACGAAGACCGTGGCCGCTACAACACCCTGGCCGGCCTGGTGATGATGCTGCTGGGCCGCCTGCCGCGCACCACCGACGCCGTCGAATGGGAAGGCTGGCGCTTCGAGGTCGTGGACATGGACGGCAAGCGCGTCGACAAGATCCTGGCCTGCCGTTTGCCCGACGCAGATTGATCATCTGCTCAGGGGGGCGCGCTGCCCGAAGCCCCCGGCTCCCAATGGCGCCGCTGTCCCTCTCGCCAGCATCGCCCCAATCGGGGGCGCCCGGGGTGCGGGGGGCCATCGGCCCGCTCGGCCTCGTCGGAGCGCCAGATGTGGGCACCACAGCGCGGACTCGTTGACACGGCCACGCCCAGGTCCCCGTGGCGCGACATGACCGAGGCATGCGGGTGGCCGTCGCGGTTTCGCGCACCAACCTGAACCACCGCCTGCACCGGCGCCACCGCCTGCAACCAGGCCAGGGAAGACGAAGTGCGGCTGCCGTGGTGCGGCACGACCAGCACCGTGCTGCGCAAACCGGCGGCGCCCCACGCCTGCAAGAGCGCCTGCTCCTGCGGGGCTTCGATGTCCCCCGTCAACAGCAGGCTCGCAGCCGGGCGCCCTGACCCATCAGGCGCCGCCTGCACCCGGATCACACAAGAGCGTGCATTGTCCGACTCGCCGGCAGCCCGGCGACCAAGGGGGTGCAACACCTCGAAGCGCACCCCGTCCCACGCCCAGCTGGCGCCCGCTTCACAGCCGATGTGCGGCACCACAGGCGACCTCGCCGCGGCCTGCTGCAACAAGGGGTGCCCCGCCTCCAGGGTGGTCCTCAGGGCGAGCACCTCCATCCCCTGCAGCAACGAAGCGGCGCCACCCACGTGATCGATGTCTTCGTGGCTGATCACCAATTCGTCCAGCCGATCCACCCCCAGGGCGCGCAACAAGGGCAGCAGGACGCGCTCACCCAGGTCGGAGCCATCCGGGCGCCGAGCACCCGTGTCGAACAACAGCGTGTGCCTCGCTGTTCGCACCAGCACCGCGCCACCCTGCCCCACATCGGCGGCCACCAGGGTGAAGCGACCGGGCGGGGGTGGAGGCACCAGTTGCCAGGCATCGGGCAGCATCACGAAAGGCAGGAGGAAGGGCCAAGCCAGGCCGCGCCAGCGCCAGCGTCCCGGCAAGGCCAGCGCAAAAGCCGCCAGCACGCCCGCGACCGCCACCCAAACGGGCAGCTCCGGCGCGTGCAAGACAGCCCAGGGCAACTCCGCGGCGCCTCGCAAACCCACCCACATCCAGCCGATGAGCCAGGCGCCCACGTCCCAGCACACCGGCCACAGCGCGCCCGCCAGGGCCAAAGGCGTGATCAGCGCCGTGAACACCGGCACCGCCACGAGGTTGACCCCCACCCCCACCACGGACACCTGTTGAAAACAAACCAAGGCCACCGGCGTGAGGGCCAAAGCCACCAGGCGCTGGGTTTGCAGCAGCTCCCGTGCCGAACGCCTGACCCCCTGCCACCCGCGCCCGGAACCCGCTGCGTGCAAGGGCGCCGCGTCTCCCGGCGCCAGGCCCGAAGCCAGCAACACCCCCACCGCCACGAAGGAGAGCCAAAACCCGGGCATGCACAGCGACCACGGATCGAACGCCGAGACGATGGCCGCACACAGCAGCCAGATGAGGGCCCAGGGCCAGCGTCGCCCCAGGGTCATCAGGCACACGGCCACCACCATCATCCAGACCGTGCGCTGGGCCGGCACGCCCCACCCCGACAGCCAGGCGTAGCCCGTCGACACCCCCGTCGCCGCCCAAGCCGCCACCATCGGTGCTGGCAGCCGCCGCGCCAGCATCGGGGCCGCCGACCACGCTCGCCGCACGGCCCAGGCGCACAAGACGCCCAGCATGGCCACGTGGGCCCCGCTGATGCTCACGAGGTGCGCCGTGCCCGAGCGGCGCAACACCTCCCAATCCGCCGGCGGGATCGCGGCCTGGTCGCCGATCGACAGGCCCGCCAGGATGCCCGCCTCGCGCGAGGGCCCGAGGTGCCTGACCAGGCGCTCGCGGGTGGCCTGGCGCAAGCGGTCCACACGCAGTTGCCAGGCCAGCGCGGTGCCCGGCGCCTCGGCCTGGGCATCGGGCTGCCTCAGCGCACCCGCTCGCACCTGCCCAACCGCCTGGACCCCTCGCGCAAAGGGCAAGAGCGTGGCGCTGCGCATCCCAGGGTTGGAGAGCCCATCAGGAGGGTGAAGGCGAACGGGCACGCGCCAGACCTGCCCGGCACGCAGGCCCACCGCGTCATCCTGGATCGTCATGTGCAGCTGCAGGTGCTCAGGCCAGGCGTCCACCGACAGCGGGTGCAGCCAACGCAACACCTGCGCCTCGAAACGCCAACGCCCCTGGCGCTCCTGAGGCAACCCCACCACCCGGACCTCGGCCAGCACCTCCCCCTGCTGCCAGGTCGCCAGCGCTGGCAGCAGGCGCAGGTGGGCTCGCCAGCCGGTGCTGCCCCAGGCCAGCAGGAGCAGCCCGCCCCACAAGCCCAGCACCACCCAGCGGAGACGAGCCGCCTGGGGCGAGCGACCGCCCCGAACGCGGCGCCACCCGCCCCAGGCGCCGAGCATGGCCAGCGCCCCCGCCGCCATGCCCAGGCCCGCCCCCCACGCAGAAGGCAGGCCATCGGCTTGAAGACGCCACGCCACACCCAGCAACCAGGCCAGGCTGGCGCCCAGCCAGACCACCATGCGGCACACCCTTCCCTGCTTGTTGTTGTCGGCTCAGTGTAGGATCGGGAGCACCCGGAGCCAGTGACAGCCACGTCCCCATGAGGAGGGATGCCGTCGCCTGCTCGCCCCTCCCGCTCACCCTCCCGCCTCCGTTTCTTAGGCCTTCGCCCCCGCTCCATGTCCATCGAACAACGCCTTCAGGCCCTGGGCATCTCCCTGCCCCCCGTGGCCGTGCCCGCCGCGTCCTACCAGCCTTTCGCCCGAACCGGCAAGCTCATCTTCCTGTCGGGCCACATCGCCAAGAAAGACGGCCAGGTCTGGGTCGGCCAGCTGGGCAAGAACATGGGCACGGCAGAGGGCCAACAGGCCGCACGCGCCGTCGCCATCGACCTCCTGGGCACCCTGGCCGTGGCCGCCGGAGGGCTCGACCAGGTCGTTCGCATCGTCAAGGTCATGAGCCTGGTCAACTCCACGCCCGACTACACCGAGCAGCACCTCGTCACCAACGGCTGCTCCGAGCTGCTCGCCGACGTCTTCGGCGAGGCCGGCCGACACGCTCGCAGCGCCTTTGGCGTGGCCCAGATCCCGCTGGGCTCCTGCGTCGAGATCGAGCTCATCGCCGAGGTTGCCTGACCATGGGACTGCGACTGCCCCCCCGCACCGCGCTCCTGGGCATCGGCCTGGCCTGCGCCGCCTCGGTGGGCCTGGCGCTGCTGGCCCAGCATCGTTTCGGCATGCAGCCGTGCCCCTGGTGCATCCTGCAAAGGCTGTTTTTTGTGGCGCTGGCGGTGCTGTGCGTGGTCGGCTCCGTGCTGCCCCATCCGGCTCGCCGGGCCTGGTCCGCTCTGTTGCTGCCGCTGCCGGTGGCCGGCATCGCCGCGGCCCTGTGGCAGCACTTCGTGGCCGCCCGGACCTCGTCTTGCAACATGACCCTGGCCGACGAGCTCATCGCCTTCACGGGGCTGGACATGCGCTTCCCCGACTGGTTCGAAGTGCGCGCCACCTGCGCCGACGCGGCCGTCAGCGTGCTGGGTGTGCCCTTCGAGTTCTGGAGCCTGGCCCTGTTCGCCGTCGTGGGGCTGGTGCTGGTCGTCAACGTGCTGACGCCGGGTCGACGTGCTTGACCAGTTGCCCGGGGCGCCCACGGCCCTGCTGGACTTCCCCCCCCCCGAACCCGGACAGGCGCGCCAGCGCCTTCGCCTGAGCCAGCCTCAGCGATGGCTGGTCGCCCACGACCCCGCTCAGGTCCCCGGCCTGCTCGACGCCGCCCACCAGTTGGCGAAAGAAGGCCGCTGGGTGGTGGGCTGGGTCGCCTACGAAGCCGCCCCCGGACTCGACGCCTGCCTGCCCGTCAAGGCCCTGCCACCTGGGCGCCCTTTCGCCGTCTGGGCGGTCTTCGACCAGGCAGAGCCCTGGGCGGACACCGTCGCGCCACCCAACGCGCAACCCGACACCCCGTCATCAGCGCCCTGGGCGGCCGGCCCCTGGACGCCCGCACTCGCGGAACCCGAGGTGAGCCGCCGCATCGAGCGGGTGCGCGAACTCATCCAGGCCGGCGAGGTCTACCAGGTCAACCTGACGGACACGCTCAGCGCGCCCTTCGATGGCGGCCCCCAAGCGATCGAGCCCTTCTTCGAGGCCCTGCGTCGCAGCCAGCCCGCCGGCTACAGCCTGATGCTGGACGCACGCGCCGCCTGCCGCTCGCCCGGCGTGCTGCTGAGCGTGTCCCCCGAGCTGTTTTTCGATTGGGACGGCCAGGCCCTGACCACCCGCCCGATGAAAGGCACGGCTGCACGCGGCGCCGACGAAGCCAGCGATCAGGCCGCCGCCGAGCACCTGCGCACCAGCCCCAAGGAGCGAGCCGAGAACCTGATGATCGTGGACCTGCTGCGCAACGACCTCTCGCGCGTGGCCGAGGTGGGCAGCGTGCGCGTGCCCTCGCTGTTCGACCTGCAGGCCCTGCCCACGGTCTGGCAGATGACCTCGACCATCACCGCGCGCTCGCGCCCCGGGCTGCGCCTGAGCGAGGTGTTTGCGGCGCTCTTCCCCTGCGGCTCCGTCACCGGCGCGCCCAAGCGCCAGGCCATGCACCACATCGCGCGACTGGAAGCCGGCCCGCGCGGCGTGTACTGCGGGGCCGTGGGCCTGATGGCGCCCGGTGGCCGCGTGACCTTCAACGTGCCGATCCGCACCGTGGTGCTCGACACGCCACCGCCTGACGCCCCCTGGCGCGCGCGCTGCGGCATCGGCAGCGGCATCACGCTGGACGCCCGCCCCGAGAGCGAGTGGCAGGAATGGCAAGCCAAACAGGCCTTCCTCAAACGCGCCAGCCAGCCCTTCTCGCTGCTGGAGTCGATGCGGCTGGAGAACGGGCAACTGCACCGCCTGCCGCGGCACCTGGCCCGCCTGGCCGCCAGCGCCGAGCACTTCGGCTTCGCCTGGCGGCCCGAGGCGGTGCGCTCGGCCTTGCAAAGCGCCTGCCTGGCCCACCCGCATGGCACCTTCAAGCTGCGCCTGCTGCTGAGCGCCCACGGCCACCCCACGGTCGAAGCGGCTGCGCTGGCACCGCCCTCTCCACAGCCACCCACCGTGGCCCTGGCCGAGCGACCCATGCCCGCGGCCGATGACTTCATCCGCCACAAGACCACGCGACGCGACGCTTACGTCGCCTTCGCCGCCCCCGCAGGTTGCTTCGACACGCTCCTGTTCAACCAGGCCGGCGAGCTGACCGAGTTCACCATCGGCAACGTCGCCTTGCGGCTGGGCGGGCAGTGGTTCACCCCGCCGCTGTCGGCCGGGATGCTGCCCGGGGTGATGCGCGCCGAGTCGCTGGCACAAGGCCGGCTGCAAGAGCGTCGCCTGACCCTGAGCGACCTGGCCCAGGCCGACGAGGTGGCCTTGCTCAACAGCGTGCGAGGGTGGTTGACGGTCCGGATGCAGGAACCGACGCAAGAACCCGGCTGAGCTGACGGAGCGCTTGCCAGAAGGCCGCACCCTCACGGGCACGCGGCAACCCTGGCAGACTGTGGGCCTTGTTTGACGGACCCACCTCATGCGCCTCCTCCACACCATGCTGCGCGTTGGCAACCTCCAGCGCTCCATCGACTTCTACACCCAGGTGCTGGGCATGCAACTGCTGCGCACCACCGAACGCCCCGAGCAGGGCTACACGCTGGCCTTCCTGGGCTATGGCCGCAACCCCGAGCACGCCGAGATCGAGCTGACCCACAACCACGGGGTCGATCGGTATGAGCTGGGCACGGCCTACGGCCACATCGCCATCGGCGTCGATGACGTGGCCGGCATCTGCCACGGCGTGCGCGACAAGGCCGCGGCGCTGGGTGGCGCCATCACGCGCGAGCCCGGCCCGATCAAGGGCGGCACCACGGTGATCGCCTTCATCACGGACCCGGATGGGTACAAGATTGAATTGATCGAACGCCCGCAGGCGGCGTCCGAACTCAACTGATCCGCGGGATCAGGGTCGCTGAGCCGGGATCTTCGGCGTGCTGACCTCGACGTCACCGCACTGGGCGCGGTGGCGCAGCGCGTGGTCGATCAGCACCAGCGCCAGCATGGCCTCGGCGATCGGCGTGGCGCGGATGCCGACGCAGGGGTCGTGGCGCCCGAAGGTCTCGACCGTGGCCGGCTGGCCGTTGAGGTCGATGGACTGGCGCGGCGTGCGAATCGAGCTGGTCGGCTTGATGGCGATGGCCACTCGGATGTCCTGGCCCGTGGAGATGCCGCCCAGCACGCCGCCCGAGTGGTTGCTGCCGAAGCCGTCGGGGTGCAACTCGTCGCCGTGCACGGTACCGCGCTGGCTCACGCTCTCGAAGCCGGCACCGATCTCGACGCCCTTGACCGCGTTGATGCCCATCATCGCGTAGGCGATGTCGGCGTCAAGCTTGTCGAACAGCGGCTCGCCCAGGCCCACGGGCACGCCCGAGGCCTCGACGATGAGCTTGGCCCCGCACGAGTCACCCTCTTTGCGCAGCTCGTCCATGTAGGCCTCGAGTTGATCGATCTGGCTGACATTGGGCGCGAAAAACGGGTTGTTCGGCACGTGTTCCCAGCCCTCGAAGGCGATGGGCTGCTCACCCAGCTGGGTCATGCAGGCGCGCACCTCGGTGCCGAACTGCTCGCGCAGCCACTTCTTGGCCACGGCGCCAGCGGCCACCATCGGCGCGGTCAGGCGGGCCGACGAGCGGCCACCGCCTCGCGGGTCACGGATGCCGTACTTGTGCCAGTAGGTGTAGTCGGCGTGCCCGGGGCGGAAGGTCTGCAGGATGTTGCCGTAGTCCTTGCTGCGTTGGTCGGTGTTGCGGATCAGCAAGGCGATCGGCGCGCCCGTGGTCTTGCCCTCGTAGACGCCGGAGAGGATCTCGACGGCATCGGGCTCGTTGCGCTGCGTGACGTGGCGCGAGGTGCCGGGGCGGCGGCGGTCCAGGTCCCCCTGGATGTCGGCTTCGGCCAGCGCCATGCCCGGGGGGCAGCCGTCGATGACACAGCCAATGGCCGGGCCATGCGACTCGCCGAAGTTGGTGACGGTGAACAAGAGACCGAAGGTGCTGCCAGCCATGACGCGGGATCCAGAGAAGCTGAGACGCAAAACAAAACGCGAAGGCGCATTGTCCCCCATCCTGCCCTCGCGGGCGTGCGCCATGAAAAACGCCCGATCAGCTCGGGCGTGAAAAGGGCATCAGGGCAAGGTCAAAGCAAGGCGGGGCGCTCGCCCCCGGCGTTCTCTTCCACCGGCCAGTCGCGGATGTAGGCCTTGAGCATGCGGTTCTCGAAGTCCTGGCCATCGACCACGGCCTTGGCCACGTCGTAGAACGACATCACGCCCATCAGGGTGCGCTGCGTCATCACGGGCATGTAGCGCGCGTGGCGGCTGAGCATCATGCGACGCACCTCGTCGATGTCGGTCTCGGGGGTGCAGGTCAGGGGGTGGTCGTCCATGACGGTGCGCACGGTCAGGCTGCCGAACACACCGCTGTTGCGCACGGTGGCCTGGATGACCTCGCGGAAGGTCAGCATGCCGACCAGGTCGCCGTGGTCCATCACGACGAGCGAGCCGATGTCGTGGTCGGCCATGGTTTTGGCGGCCTCAGCCAGCGGCTGCTCGGGCTGAACGGTGAACAAGGTGCTGCCCTTGACGCGCAGGATGTCGCTGACTTTCATGGATGTGTCTCCTCGATGGGGTTGCACATGGCGCCGATGCCGAAGGATGCCGGCAGGACGAACGTCGCCTTCATTGCGACAGACATGCGTCGATGTGACCAGCGGGATGACCCTGATCCTGCCAGAAAAAGCCCAGCTCAGGCCATGACCTGACGCAGCGTGAGGCGTTCCAGCGCGGCCTCTCGCCAGAACCCCTGTGCCAGGGTGTCCTGCTTGAGCAACAGCCGGTCGACCAGCGGGGCGACCACGGTGTGGTCCGGATCGCACAAGAGCACGTAGCGGGCGCCGCGCTCGCCTTCGGGCTCGTCGAGCTGCCCGATCCAGTCGAGCTGCTGCAAGAGCTCCAGCAGGGGCTCGATCTGCAACGGGTCGGTGCGCAGCCGGTGGGCCAGGCCGGTGGCCGACAGGCCCTTGCGCTCGGCGTGCTGCAGGGTCGCGAGCGCCTTGAGCACCGCCAGGGCCAGCGAGAAACGCACGCCCGGCGTGTCGGGCCAGCGCTTGACCTGCGACATCAGGCTGGGCGTGTAGGCCGCCACCACCGCCCCCGCCAGCACGATGAGCCAGCTCAGGTAGATCCAGATCAGGAAGATGGGCACCGCCGCGAACGCCCCGTAGATGGTCGAGTAAACGGGCACCTTGGTCAGGTACAGCGCCAGGACCTTTTGCGCCAGCTCCAGCCCCAGGGACGCGAACATGGCGCCGCCCCAGGCGTGCTCGGTGCGCACGAAGGTGTTGGGCACGTACTTGTAGAGCGCGGCGAATCCGGCGGTCTGCAGCGCAAACAGGATGGCCGCCAGCAACAGCCCGACCCCACCCGGCAGCTCGTTGACCAACCCGCGCGACGCCGACAGCACGTAGGACGTGACCGACAGGCTCGCGCCCAGCAGGAGCGGCCCCAGCGTCAGCGCGGCCCAGTACATCAGCACGCGGTGGGCGATGGGGCGCGCCTTGCGCACCCGCCAGATGCCATTGAGCGTGTGGTCGATGGTGAGCATCAAGGCCATGGCCGCCACGCCCAAGCCGATCAGGCCCAGCACGCCCAACTGGCTGGCCTTGGCCGCGAACTTGGTCAGCGACAGCAGCACCGGTTTGGCGATGGCATCGGGCACCAGGCCCGTGAGCACCTGCTGCTCCAGCACCTTGCGAAAGCGCGAGAACACCGGAAAAGCGCTGAACAGCGCCAGCATCACCGTGAAGAGCGGCACCAGCGCGATGGTCGTGGTGAACGTCAGGCTGCTGGCCGTCAGGCCCAGGCGATCTTCCCGAAACCGCTGCCGCAGGGTGTCCCAGGTCTGGCGCCAGGGCCAGGTCCTCAAGGTGGTGACAAGCTGGCTCCAGCGCTGCTGGGTGCGGTCGGTGAAGGTCCTCGATGACGTCATGCTGGCTATGATGCCAGCGTCTGCATGCCGCGATGCCCATGGCCCCTGGCCTCGCAACCCACGTCTGCCCCCGATGTCCCCCACTTTGCCCTCCTCCGACTCCCCCGAATCTTGCGCCGAGACCCCCGACCCCATCCTCGGTCAGCACCCGCCAGAGCGACTGTCGCGCATCCAGCTCCTGCGCACGCTCAACGTGCTGATGCTGGTGTCGCTGATCGTGTTGTGCGTGGTCTGGGAGCTCTGGCTGGCGCCGCTCAAAGGCGGCACCGGCGCGCTGGCCTGGAAGGCTTTGCCCCTCACGCTGGCCGTGACGGGCATGCTGCGCCATCGCCTCTACACCTACCGCTGGATGTCGCTGCTGATCTGGCTGTACTTCACCGAAGGCGTGGTGCGCGCGTTCAGCGACCGGGGGCTGTCCCAAGGCCTGGCCGGCATCGAAGTGGCCCTGAGCACCGGCCTGTTCATCGCCTGTGCCGTGTACGTGCGCCTGCGCCTGAAGGTGCTGCCGCCCAAGCCCGGCAAAGGCGCCACATCGGCGCCCGCTGCAGGTGCCTGAGGTGCCCCACGCCGAGTCGGTCACAACCCAAGCCTTGCTGGAGGCGCTGAGCCTGGCCGTGGGCGATGCCGCGGTGCAAGTGCCCACGGTCTCCACGCCCCTGGACGCCCACCTCGTCGATTGGCGCGGGCGCTACCGCGGCCGGGCCCTTGCGGTGGTGTCCCCCGCCTGCACCGCCGAGGTCGCCGAGGTGATCAGGCTGTGCCGAGCGCATGGCGTCAGCATCGTGCCCCAAGGGGGCAACACCAGTTTGGTGGGCGGCTCCGTGCCCGACACCAGTGGCCGACAGGTCGTGCTCAACCTGCGACGCATGAAACGCGTGCTGAGCGTCGACGCCGCCAACCTCTCCATGACCGTCGAGGCCGGCTGCGTGCTGGCCGAGGTGCAGCAGGCGGCCGCCGCACACGACCTGCTCTTTCCCTTGAGCCTGGCCTCCGAAGGCAGCTGCACCCTGGGCGGCGTCCTGGCGACCAACGCCGGCGGCACGCAGGTGCTGCGCTACGGCACCGCGCGCGAGCTGTGCCTGGGCCTGGAGGTGGTCACCGCTCAAGGCGAGGTCTGGTCAGGGCTGAAGGGGCTGCGCAAAGACAACACCGGCTACGACCTGCGTCACCTGATGATCGGCAGCGAAGGCACCCTGGGCGTCATCACCGCCGCCAGCCTGCGACTGCACCCGCGCCCACGGGGCACCGCCTGCGCCTTGCTGAATTGCGCCCACCCCGGCGCGGCCCTGGCCCTGCTCACCCGGGCACGAAGCACCCTGGACGCCAACCTGACCGCCTGCGAGCTGATGGCGCCACTGCCCCTGGCGCTGGTGCGCGAGCACCTGCCGGACGTGACCCAGGCCCTGGGCAGCCTGACCTTGCCCACCCTCGCCTCCCTGCCAGCCGATGCCCCCTGGCTGGTGCTGCTGGAAGCCACGAGCGCCACCTCGGACGCCGAGGCGCAAACCCGCCTGGAGGCCCTGGCCGCCCAAGCACTGGAGCACGGCGAGGTCGACGGCGGCTGGGTCGCCCACAACGAAACGCAACGCGCAGCGATGTGGCGGCTGCGCGAGTCCATCCCCATCGCCGAGCGCCTGGCCGGCAAGATGGTCAAACACGACATCGGCGTGCCCACGTCGAGCGTGCCTCACTTCATCGAGGCGGCGCAACACCAGCTGCGCACGCGCTGGCCCGATTCGCAGGTGGTGTGTTTCGGCCACCTGGGTGACGGCAACCTGCACTTCAACGTGCAGCCACCCGCCTCGGTGGGTTCGAGCACCGCCTTCGATGCCTTCGAGCAGGCTGTCAATGCGATCGTGTTCGACGAAGTCCAGCGCCTGGGCGGCACGCTGTCGGCGGAGCACGGCATCGGCGAGTTGCGCAAACACGAGCTGGCCCGCCGGCAACCCGCTGTGGCCCTGGCCCTGATGCGCTCGATCAAACAGGCCCTCGACCCCGAGGGCGTTCTCAACCCGGGGCGGGTCCTGGTGCCACAAGGGGATGCCCCCGGGGTCACAACCACGTAACAGGTTGTGTTGAGCATGCAGGGGCTTTCAACAACGAGGCCCCTCATGACCGACTCCTTCGACACCTCGCGCCGCTCCCTGCTCAAGGGTGGCTCCGCCGCCATCGCCGCGGCCTTCGGCGGCCCGATCGCCGCGATGGCCACCCGCGTGGCCGAAGCCTCGCAATGCGCCCCCGCGGCCGCCTCCGCGCTGGGCGCCAGCCCCTACGGCCCCACCGCCCCGGTCAAGGACCTGACCACCGGCCTGCCCCTCATCGAGCTGCCCGCCGGCTTCAGCTACAAGAGCCACGGCTGGCGCGGCGACATCATGTCCGACGGCCTGCCCACCCCCGGCGCCCACGACGGCATGGGCGTGGTCGTGAGCCGCCGCGTGGGCCGCAGCACCGAGATCATCCTGGTGCGCAACCACGAACTGTCGACCAGCAGCAACGCCGCCAACATCATCGGCGGCAGCCGCAGCAACGTCGCCAAGTACGACACGGGCCTCACCGGCACCAACTACCAGGTCGGCGGCAACACCAACCTGATCTGGCGCGACGGCAACTGGGTTGGCAGCTACGCCTCCTTCGGCGGCATCTACCGTCCCTGCGCTGGCGGCTCCAGCACCTGGGGCTCCTGGCTGAGCAACGAAGAGATCCGCAGCAACAACATCAGCAGCACCGGCAAGAAGCACGGCTACATCTTCGAGATCCCGGCCGACACCAGCCTGAACGCCGCCAGCACCACGCCGATCTACGACATGGGCCGCATGGCCCACGAAGCCAGCGCCATCGACCCGGCCACCGGCTACTGGTACCTGACGGAAGACCAGGGCAACGCCAACACGCTCTACCGCTTCCTGCCCAACAACATCCAGGGTGGCCTGAACTCGCTGCACGCCGGCGGCCGCCTGCAAGGCCTGAAGGTGCGCAACGTCACCAACGCCGATCTGCGCGACCCGACGCTGTGCCAGGAGTACGCCGTCGAATGGGTCGATGTGCCCGCCCCCGACATGGACGGCGCCACCCTGTCGACCGTCAACGGCAACGTCTCGGCCAGCGGCCCCTACATCCAGGCCTACGCCAACGGCGCGGCCATCTTCGGTGCCACCGAAGGCTGCTGGGTGGCCAACGGCGTGGTGTTCTTCACCGACAAGCAAGTCACCACCACCCCCGCTCGCGCCGGCCGCATCTGGGCCCTGGACCTGGCCACGCAAACCCTCAAGGCCATCTTCGTGAGCAACAGCCTGCAGGTGGGCAACTCGCCCGACAACCTGTGCGTCTCGCCGCGCGGCGGCGTGCTGTTCTGCGAAGACGGCGGCACCGGTGGCCCGGGCAACACCCCGGCCATCACGGCACAGCACCTCAAGGTCGTCACGCCCGAAGGCAGCAGCTACACCTTCGCCAAACACAACTACGACTTCACCCGCGCCCAACTGGACGCCGTCGGCAAGACCGGCGCCACCGCGGGCAACCAGCGCAACAGCGAATGGGCGGGTTGCGTCTTCAGCCCCGATGGCCGCGTGCTGTTCGTGAACCTCTACGTCGGCGTCACCCTGGCCATCACCGGCCCCTGGCAAAACGGCACGCTGTGACCCGCACCGCCCCTCACCTCACACCAGACGGATCACCATGAAGCAACTCCTCCCCCTCGTCGCCCTGCTGGGCGCCACCCTCGTCAGCAGCCCCGCCTCGGCGCTGTCCTTCGAAGGCGCGATCTCGCAAGGCGCCACCGCCGTCACGCCCTATGTGGACACCGGCCTGATCTCCTTCGACATCGACTTCGCCAACACCTCGTCCGTTTCATTGGACTTCCGCATCGACGAAGAAGACCTGTTGCAGCCCCTGTCCCTGAGCGCCGTGCTGCGCAACCTCACGGGCCTGGGCCTCAACAGCTACACCCTGTCGCTCGACAAGGGCGCCTTCGGCACGATCGGCTCGGTCACACGCCAGTTTGGCGGCACCACCCAAGTCACGCTGAGCGGCAACCAGGTCGCGCAGCTGAACTTCAACGTCCCGGAGTACCTCGACATCGAACTCGGCAACGCGCTGGGCACCACGTCGGGCGCCTTCAACTGGACGCTGACGGGGCTGCAAGCGGGCGACCGCGTCAGCCTGACCGTGTCGGTCGGGGCCGTGCCCGAACCCGAAACCATCGCGCTGATGCTCGCCGGCCTCGGGGTGGTGGGCGCACGCCGCCTGCAACGCGGCAAGGGCGATCAGCCGGGTTGATCACAACGGTGGCGAGTTGTCTCGCCATGCCGTGATCAGGCCGCGTCAAGCGACGTCGGCAGGCGTCACTGAAGCGGGCCTTTGAGGGCATCGGGGATGGGCACCGACAACACGTCGATGCCCTCCTGGCGCAAAGCCGCGACCTCGTCTCGATCGGCTTGACCGCGAACCGCACGCTGCGGCGCGTCCCCGCGGTGCATGTCGCGCACCTAGTCCACGAAGCGCTCGCCCACGTCTTCCGTGCTGGTCAGCACCTGCCGCACCGCCTGCAGGTACCGGGCCTGCAAGGCCTGGGCATCCCGCGCGCCGGATGGCGCGACGGACGGCGCAGCCTGCGGCTCCACCGCGTGCGACACGTTCAACCGAGGAGCCGAAGGGCGCCGCACCACCTCACGGACGCCACACACCGGGCAGCTCACCAAGCCGCGAGCCTGCTGCGAGGCCAGGTCGTCAGCAGAAGCGAACCAGCCTTCGAAGAGGTGCCCCTGCTCGCAATGCAGGTCAACGACCAGCATCGGGTTCGTCCTGCCACGACAGCGACCAGCGACCGGCCCGCCATTGCTGGAGCCACATCAGGCCCACGATGGTTTTCACATCGGTCAGCTTGCCGTCGCGCACCCAGGCTTCCAGCTCGTCCTGGGTGGCCGAGAACACGTCGAGGAACTCGCCCTCGTCCAGCTGGCGCTCACCCGACGTCAGGCCATCGGCGAACCACAACTCGATGAACTCGTTGGCGTAGCCGATGACGGGGTGCATGATGCCAGCGCGGGCCCAACGGCGAGCGCGGTAGCCGGTTTCTTCCAGCAGCTCTCGCCGGGCACAAGCCAGCCCGCCTTCGCCCGCGTCGAGCTTGCCGGCCGGAAACTCCAGCATGACCTGGCCGACCGGGTGTCGGTACTGACGCTCCAGCACCAGGCGCCCATCGGGCAGCAGGGCCACGATCATCACCGCGCCGGGGTGCACCACGTACTCGCGCACCGCCTCGCGCCCATCGGGCAGCCTGACGAGGTCGCGCTTGAGCCGGATGAAGTGACCCTCGTAGACGAATTCAGAGAGCACCACCTGCTCCCGCAGGTGAGCGTCCGAGTCGTCGGGGATCGGGGCGTGGCCGGACACGTCGCAGCGCCCCGCCTCAGTGCTTGCGCAGGTGGCGCCAGACGAAGCCGGGAAAGGCCAGCGTCAGGAAAACGCACAGCCACACGGCCACGAACTCCCAGCGCAAGGGGCTGACTCGCCCGAGGTGGCTTTCCAGCAACCGCCCGAGCACGGCGACCAGGCCGGCATAGGCCAGCAGCTCCACCACGCGCCACGCCACCGGCTTGGGGTCGCGCCGCGGCCCCACCACGAACAGTCGTTCGTTGAAGAACGGCAAATTGGCCGCGACGAACGCGGCCAGCAGCACGCAGACCACGGCCCAGGCCGGAACCAGCCCGGTCACGCCGCGTCTCGCATGGACGTTGCCGTTGCCGTCACCATCAACCAGCCAGCGACTGGGTGATGGCGCGCGCGCACAGCGACATCAGGCCGCTGGGCAGGATGCCAAGCGCCAGCACGGCCAACGCGTTGATCGACAACAGCACGCGAGCGCCACCGCCTTCGGCCACGGCTGCGGTCTGCGTCGGCTCGTCGAAGTACATGACCTTGACGACGCGCAGGTAGTAGAACGCACCGATCAGCGACAGCAACACCGCCAGGATGGACAACTGCAGCAGCAGCGCCGAGTTGGTGGTGATGAGGGACTGCAGCACGGCCAGCTTGGCGTAGAAACCCACCGTCGGAGGGATGCCCGCCAGCGAGAACATGAACACCGCCATGACACCGGCCAGCACCGGGCTGCGCTTGGCCAGGCCGGCCAGGTCGGAGACCTGCTCGGACTCGAACCCAGGGCGCGACAGCACCATGATCAGGCCGAAGGTGCCCAGCGTGGTCAGCACGTAGGTCAACACGTAGAATAGGGCCGAACCGTAGCCATTGCCCGCCGAGACCGTGTTGCCAGCCACCACCGTGGGCACGAAGCCCAACAGCATGAAGCCCAGCTGCGCGATGCCGGAATAAGCCAGCATGCGCTTGAGGTTGGTCTGCGCGATGGCCGCGAGGTTGCCGATGGTCATCGAGGCCACGGCCAGGATCATCAGCATCTGCTGCCAATCGGTGGCCAGGTTGATCAGGCCCTCCACGAGGATGCGCATCGTGATGGCGAAAGCGGCCAACTTGGGCGCCCCCGCAACCAGCAAGGTGGCGGCGGTCGGAGCGCCCTGGTAGACGTCAGGCACCCACATGTGGAACGGCACCACACCCAGCTTGAACGCCAGGCCCGCCACGATGAAGACCAGGCCGAAAGCCAGCACCTGCTTGTTGAGGTCACCCGCCAGCGTGGCCTTGTAGACCTCGGCGATGTCCAGCGAGCCAGTGGCGCCGTACATCATCGACAGGCCATAGAGCAGGAAGCCCGAAGCCAGCGCGCCCAGCACGAAGTACTTCATGGCGGCTTCCGTGGCTTGCGCGTGATCGCGACGCAGCGCAACCAGGGCATACAGCGACAGCGACATCAACTCCAGGCCCAAGTAGATGCTCAGGAAGTTGTTGCCGATGATCATGATGCTGATGCCCAGCAGCGCGAACATGCTCAGGGTGAACAGTTCGCCCTTGAGCATGTCACGCGGGCCGGCGTAGACCTGGGCATAGACCAGGCTGCCCATGACGGCCAGCGTCGCACACAGCGACAGCAGGTGCCCCATCGAATCGGTCACCACCATCTTCTGCATGGCGTAGACCGAGGCGCCGCTGTCGAGCTCGCACAGGTGCAGCGCAGCCACAGCAGCCAGAGAAGCCAGCGTCAGGTAATAAGTCGGGCGGCGTTGGGGGCAGGTGACAAACAGATCCACCAGCGCCACCAGGCAGGCCATGCCCAGCAGCACGATCTCGGGGGTCACCGCGAGCCAGTTCAGGTCAGTCATGTTCTATTGGCCCTCAGTTCAGCTTGCTTTGTGCCACGTGCTTGAGCAGCTCGGTCACGGAGACGTGCATGACGTCGGTGAACGGCTTGGGCTGGATGCCCATCCACAGCACGGCGGCGGCCAGGATGGCCAGGATGAGGAATTCGCGGGCGTTGATGTCGCTCAGCTCGCGCACGTGGTCGTTGGTCACGTCACCGAAGTAGACGCGCTTGTACATCCACAGCGTGTAGGCGGCGCCGAAGATCAGCGCGGTCGCAGCCAGCAGGCCGATGAGGAAGTCGTACTGGACGGCGCCCAGGATGACCATCCACTCGCCCACGAAGCCGGCGGTGCCCGGCAGACCGCAGTTGGCCATCGAGAAAAACAGCGCGAAGGCGGCGAACTTGGGCATGGTGTTGACCACGCCGCCATAGCTGGCGATCTCACGCGAATGAACGCGGTCGTACAGCACGCCGATGCTCAGGAACATGGCGCCGGAGACGAAGCCGTGCGCGATCATCTGGACGATGCCACCCGACACACCCAACTCGTTGAAGATGAAGAAGCCCAGGGTCACGAAGCCCATGTGCGCGATGGACGAGTACGCCACCAGCTTCTTCATGTCCTGCTGGACCATGGCCACCAGACCGATGTAGATCACGCCGATCAGCGACAGGGTGATCACCACCGGGGCGAACTCATGCGAGGCGTCCGGCACGATGGGCAGCACGAAGCGCAGGAAGCCATAGCAACCCAGCTTCAGCATGATGGCCGCCAGCACGATGGAGCCACCCGTGGGGGCTTCCACGTGGGCGTCAGGCAGCCAGGTGTGCACCGGCCACATCGGGACCTTCACGGCGAAAGCCGCGAAGAAAGCACCGAACAGCAGGGCCTGCGGCGTGGCGGCCAGCGGCAGCTTGTGCCAGTCCAGGATGTTGAAGGAGCCGCCCGACTTGTAGTACAGGAAGATCAGGGCCACCAGCATCAGCAGCGAGCCCAGCAGCGTGTACAGGAAGAACTTGAAGGCGGCGTACACGCGACGCGGGCCACCCCACACGCCGATGATGATGTACATCGGGATCAGCGTGGCTTCGAAGAACACGTAGAACAGCAGGCCGTCCAGCGCCGAGAACACACCGACCATCAGGCCGGACAGGATCAGGAAGGCGCCGTAGTACTGGTGCGGGCGGTCCTCGATGACCTCCCAGCCCGCCAGCACCACGATGATGGTGATGAAGGCCGTCAGGGGCACGAACCACATGGAGATGCCGTCGACACCCAGGTGATAGAACACGTTGAAGCGTTCGATCCAGGGGGCCTTCTCGACGAACTGCATCGCGGCGGTCGTCGTGTCGAAGTCGAGCATCACCGGGAGCGTGACCAGGAAGCCGATGACGGAGCCGATCAGGGCGATCCAGCGGGAGACGCCGGCGTTTTCCTGGCGGCCGGTGACCAGCAGCAGGATCCCGAAAGCCACCGGGATCCAGATGGCCAGAGACAGAAGATGGGACATGGTTTGCATGGCGGGTCCTCGTGCTCAGGGTTGCATGAACACGAACCAGGTCATGAGGGCGAACACCCCCAGGATCATGACCAGCGCGTAGTGGTAGAGGTAGCCGGTCTGGAACAGGCGCGTCAGGGAGCCGATCAGGCCGACCAGCTTGGCCGAGCCGTTGACCAGCAGGCCGTCGATCAACGTGACATCACCGACCTTCCACAGGCCGCGACCCAGCAGTCGCGCTCCCGCGGCAAGGACGTTCTCGTTGAACCAGTCCAGGAAGTATTTGTTCTCGCCGATCACGATCAGCGGACGCAGCACACGGGCGAACATCGCGGGGATCTGCGGCGCGACCATGTAGAACACATAAGCCGTGACCACGCCGCCCAGGGCCAGGAAGAACGGCAGCGTCTGGAAGCCGTGCAGGGCCATGGCGGTGGCGCCGTGGAAGTGATGCGCCAGCTCGGCCATGGCCGGGTGCTTGGCCGCGTCCACGACGATCGCGCTCTTGAGGAAGTCGCCGAACAGCATCGGCTCGATCGCCAGGAAGCCGATCACCACCGAGGGGATGGCCAGCAGCAGCAGCGGCGCCGTCACCACCCACGGGGATTCGTGCGGCGTGTGGTCGTGTGCGTGGCCGTGGTCGTCACCGTGGTCGTCGTGGTGATCGTGCTCACCCGGGAACGGCTTGTGGTGGAAGTTTTCCTTGCCATGGAAGACCAGGAAGTACATCCGGAAGCTGTAGAAGGCGGTCACGAACACGCCCGTCATGACGGCGAACTGGGCGAACCCGGCGGCCGGCAGGTGGCTGTACTCCACGGCGATCAGGATCGAGTCCTTGGAGTAGAAGCCCGCGAAAAACGGCGTGCCGATCAGCGCCAGGGAGCCCAGCAACGAGGTGATCCAGGTGATGGGCATGTGCTTGCGCAGTCCGCCCATGTTGCGGATGTCCTGATCGTGGTGCATGCCCATGATGACGGAGCCGGCCCCGAGGAACAACAAGGCCTTGAAGAAGGCGTGCGTCATCAGGTGGAAGACAGCGACGTTGTAGGCCGACAGGCCCAGGGCCACGGTCATGTAACCCAGCTGCGACAGCGTGGAGTAAGCCACCACGCGCTTGATGTCGTTCTGGATGATGCCGAGGAAGCCCATGAACAGCGCCGTGATCGAGCCGATCACCAGGATGAAGTTCAGCGCGGCGTCGGACAACTCGAACAGCGGCGACATGCGCGTGACCATGAAGATGCCGGCCGTCACCATGGTGGCGGCGTGGATCAGCGCGGAGATCGGCGTCGGGCCTTCCATCGAGTCGGGCAGCCAGACGTGCAGCGGGAACTGCGCCGACTTGCCCATCGCACCGATGAACAGGCAGATGCAGATGACCGTGATCAGCGACCAGTCGGTCTTCGGCAGCGTCAGCGCCGTCAGGTCACCGGCCTTGGCAAACAGTTCGGTGTAGTTCAGCGTGCCGGTGTAGGCCAGCAGCAAGCCGATGCCCAGGATGAAGCCGAAGTCGCCCACGCGGTTGACCAGGAAGGCCTTCATGTTGGCGAACACAGCCGTGGGCTTCTTGAACCAGAAACCGATCAGCAGGTAGGACACCAGGCCGACCGCTTCCCAGCCGAAGAACAGCTGCAGCAGGTTGTTGCTCATCACGAGCATCAACATCGAGAAGGTGAACAGCGAGATGTAGCTGAAGAAGCGCTGGTAGCCGTCGTCCTCTTCCATGTAGCCGATGGTGTAGATGTGCACCATCAGCGACACGAAGGTGACCACGCACATCATCATGGCGGTCAGGCCGTCGACCATGAAGCCGACCTCCATCTTCAGGGAGCCCAGGGTCATCCACTCGTAGATGGTGGCGTTGAAGGTGGCGCCATCGGCGGCCACGGCCTTCAGCGTCATCGCCGAGATGATGAAGGACACCAGCACCCCGAGGATGGTGATCAGGTGGGCCGGACGGCGACCGATGGAGCGACCGAAGAGGCCCGCCACGATCGAGCCGACCAGCGGCGCCAGGGGCACCGCCAGCAGCGAATTGACAGAAAGTTCAGACATGTTTGTGTATCCCTTGGTGTCGCCTCAGCCCTTCAAGGTGTCGAGTTCATCCACATTGATCGACGAGCGATTGCGGAACAAGACCACCAGGATGGCCAGACCGATGGCCGACTCGGCGGCCGCCACGGTCAGGATGAAGAACACGAAGACCTGGCCGTCCATGTTTCCCAGGTAATGGGAGAAGGCCACGAAATTCATGTTGACGGCCAGCAGCATCAGCTCGATGGCCATGAGCAGCACGATCAGGTTCTTGCGGTTCAGGAAGATCCCGATGACCGACATCGCGAACAGGATGGCGCCCAGCGACAGGAAGTGCCCGAGGGTGATCGAGGTGGTCATGCCTGGCCTCCAGTCTGGTTGTCAGCAGCGGCAGCAGGCGCTTCGACCTGGGCGGCCACCTTGACCACGCGCAGGCGGTCGGCCTTCTTGACGCGAACCTGCTCGGCCACGCTCTGCGAACGCGAGTCCTTGCGCTTGCGCAGCGTCAGCGCGATGGCGGCGATGATGCCCACCAGCAGGATGACCGCGGCGATCTGCACCGGGAACAGGTAGTTGGTGTAGAGGTCGATGCCCAGGGCCTTGGTGTTGGCCACTTTGGCCACGTCAGGCGGCATGGGCTTGGCAGACGGCAGGTCGAACCCGCGGGTCAGCACGAAGGACATTTCCAGCGCGATGACCACGCCGATGATGCCCGCGACGGGGAAGTGCTTCCAGAAGCCCTGGCGCAGCGAGTCGACGTTGATGTCGAGCATCATCACCACGAACAGGAACAGCACCATCACCGCGCCCACGTAGACGAGGACGAGGGAGATGGCCAGGAACTCGGCCTGCAGGAGCATCCAGACGCAGGATGCGCTGACGAAAGCCAGCACCAGGTGCAGGGCGGCGGTCACCGGGCTGCGTGCGGTGATCACGCGGAAGCCCGCGTAGACCAGCACGAAGGCGAAGGTGTAGAAGAGTAGGCTGAAGGTGTCCATGAGTCTGTCAGCGATATTTCGCGTCCGCCTCCTTGTTGGCTGCGATGTCTTTTTCGTAGCGATCGCCCACCGCCAGGAGCATGTCCTTGGTGAAGTACAGGTCGCCACGCTTTTCACCGTGGTACTCGAAGATGTGGGTCTCGACGATGGAGTCCACCGGGCAGCTTTCTTCGCAGAAGCCGCAGAAGATGCACTTGGTCAGGTCGATGTCGTAGCGCGTGGTGCGGCGGCTGCCGTCGTCACGCACATCGGACTCGATGGTGATGGCCATGGCGGGGCAGACGGCTTCGCACAGCTTGCAGGCGATGCAGCGCTCTTCGCCGTTCTCGTAGCGGCGCAGGGCGTGCAGGCCGCGGAAGCGCGGCGACATCGGGGTCTTTTCTTCCGGAAACTGCACGGTGATGTGCGGCTTGAGGAAGTGCCGGCCGGTGACGGCCATGCCCTTGAACAACTCCAGCAGCAAGAAGCTGGAGACGAATTCCTTGAAGGACGTGCTCATGGTGTCGGTGTCCTTTGGTTTCAGTTCCAGATGTTCCAGGGCGACATCATCCAGACGCCCACCACGATCAACCAGACCAGGGTGACGGGGATGAAGATCTTCCAGCCCAGGCGCATGATCTGGTCATAGCGGAAGCGAGGGAAAGAAGCCCGCACCCACAGGAACATCGTGACGATGATGAAGGTCTTGATGCCCAGCCACAACCAGCCCGGGATGAAGCTCAGGGCCTCAACGGGGGGCAGCCAGCCGCCGAAGAACATGATGGCGGCCAGGGTCGACACCAGGATCATGTTGGCGTACTCGGCCAGGAAGAACATGGCGAACGACATGCCCGAGTACTCGATCATGTGACCGGCCACGATTTCCGACTCGCCTTCGACCACGTCGAAGGGGTGGCGGTTGGTCTCAGCCAGACCGGAGATGAAGTACACGACCGTGATCGGCAACAGCGGCAGCCAGTTCCACGACAGGAAGCTCATGCCCGCATCGGCGAACATGCCCTTGTCCTGACTCAGCACGATGTCGGTCATGTTCAGCGAACCGGCGGTCATCAGCACGACCACGAAGCAGAAGCCCATCGCGATTTCGTACGACACCATCTGGGCCGAGGCGCGCAGCGCGCCCAGGAAGGCGTACTTCGAGTTGGAGGCCCAGCCGGCGATGATCACGCCATAGACCTCCATCGAGGTGATGGCCATCAGGAACAGCAGGCCGGCGTTGACGTTGGCCAGCGCCACTTCAGGGCCGAAGGGGATCACGGCCCAGGCGGCCAGGGCCGGCATGATGGTCATGATCGGGCCCAGGAAGAACAGGCCCTTGTTGGCCGCCGTCGGGGTGATGATCTCCTTGAAGATCAGCTTGACCGCGTCGGCGATGGGCTGCAGCAGGCCCATGGGACCGGTGCGGTTGGGGCCCGGGCGGATCTGCGACCAGCCGATGGCCTTGCGTTCCCACAGGGTCAGGTAGGCGACGCAGCCCAGCAACGGCAACAGCAGGGCCACGATCTTGATCAGCGACCAGACCACGGGCCAGGCGGCCCCCAGGTTGGCTGCGCCAGCGGCGTACAGGGTGTCAATCATCTGTGCTCTCCCCTGCCCTTCAGGCCTTTTCCACGCGCAAGGTGCCGAAAGCGGCCCCCAGCGTGGCGGTGTTGGCGTGGCCGGTGGGCACGCGAACGACGTTGGCCGGCAGGCTGGCATCCAGGACGGCGCTCAGCACCGCTGAGCCGCCCTCTTGCGAAACCCGGACCCGAGCGCCCTCCGCCAGGCCCAGCTCCGCCCACAAGGCGGGCGGCAGGCTGGCCACGGGGGCGCGTCCGTCGGCGGTGGCTTGCAGCGAGGCGCTGCGGCGCACCAGCGCGTCGGCGCTGTAAATGGGCACATCGGCCAGGCGCTCCAGCGAACCGTTGCCCCCGGTGATGGCGATGGGCGCGGACGTGGCGTTGTTCAGCTTGGCAGTCAGCGCACCCAGGTCACCCAGGGCGCGCGCCTTGACCTCTTCCGAGGTCTCGAAGGCGAAGTCCGGCAGGCCCAGCATCGTGCCCAGCACGCGCAGGACCTTCCAGGCCGGGCGGGTTTCGCCCAAGGGCTTGACCACCCCGTGGAAACTCTGGACGCGGCCTTCTGCGTTGACGAAGGTGCCCGAGGTCTCGGAGAACGGCGCGATCGGCAGGATCACGTCAGCGTACTCGGTGGCCGAAGTCTTGAAGGAAGACAAGGAGACGACCATTTCGGCGCCCTGCACCGCAGCCCGGGCCGCGGCGGGATTGGCCGAGTCAAACTCGGGCTCGACACCCAGCAGCACCAGGGCCTTCAGCGCCTGACCACCGAGCATCTGCGCGGCGTTGAGGCCACCGGTCAGCGGCTGAGCGCCCACGAGCTGTGCGCCCACGGTGTTGGCGGACTCGGACAGGAAGCCCAGCTTGGCCCCCGTCTTCTCGGCGATCCACTGCGCCAGGGCCTGCAGGCTGGAGGCCTGCGGGTGCTGCACGGCGGCGTTGCCCAGGAGCACGGCCTTGTTCTGACCGGACAGCAGCGAAGCCGCGATGGCCTTGGCCGCGTCGGTGGCGGTGCCGTTGCAGGGGATGTCGATGCCCAGCTGGTTGGCGATGGCCACGGCCACGTCGCCCAGGGCCTGGGTCCAGGCGCTCGGCGCCGCGGTGACGCGCTGCTTGAGCGTGATCAGCCAGTCGTCGTTGGCCCCACCGATGGCGCTGACCTGCGCACCGCGTTTGGCCGCCTGGCGCAGGCGCGAAGCGAACAGCGGGTGGTCCTTGCGCAAGAAGGAGCCGACCACCAGGGCGCGGTCCAGCGTGCTGAGGTCTGCCACAGGCAGGCCCAGCCAGCGCGCGCCGGCGCCGGTCGTGAAATCAGCCTGACGCAGGCGGGTGTCGACGCTGTCGGAGCCCAGGCCGCGCATCAGCTGCGCCAGCAGGTAGAGCTCTTCGACGGTGCTGTGCTCGGTGGCCAGCGCGCCGATGGCGGCCGCGCCGTGTTCGGTCTTGACGCCTTTGAGGCCGTTGGCCACGTACTCCAGGGCCGTGGTCCAGTCGACTTCACGCCACTGGCCGCCCTGCTTGATCATGGGTTGGGTCAGGCGATCGTCGCTGTTGAGGGCTTCGTAGCTGAAGCGGTCGCGGTCGGCGATCCAGCACTCGTTGACGTCTTCGTTTTCCAGCGGCACCACGCGCAGCACCTTGCCGTTCTTGACCTGGACGATCAAGTTGGCACCGGTCGAGTCATGCGGGCTGACGCTCTTGCGGCGCGACAGCTCCCATGTGCGGGCGCTGTAGCGGAAAGGCTTGCTGGTCAGGGCACCGACGGGGCAGATGTCGATCATGTTGCCCGAGAGCTCGGAGTCGATGGACTGGCCCACGAAAGTCGCGATCTCGGAGTGCTCGCCGCGGTGAACCATGCCCAGCTCCATCACGCCGGCGATTTCCTGGCCGAAGCGCACGCAGCGGGTGCACTGGATGCAACGGCTCATCTCCTCCATGGAGATCAGCGGGCCGGCTTCCTTGTGGAAGACCACGCGCTTTTCTTCCTTGTAGCGCGAGGCCGAGCCACCGTAGCCCACCGCCAGGTCCTGCAGCTGGCACTCACCGCCCTGGTCGCAGATGGGGCAATCCAGCGGGTGGTTGATGAGCAGGAACTCCATCACGCTCTTTTGAGCCTTGACCGCCTTGTCGCTCTTGGTGCGAACGATCATGCCTTGCGTGACCGGCGTGGCGCAGGCGGGCATCGGCTTGGGGGCCTTCTCGATGTCCACGAGGCACATGCGGCAGTTGGCCGCGACCGACAGCTTCTTGTGATAGCAGAAGTGCGGGATGAAGGTCCCGTTTTCTTCGGCCGCACGGATCAGCATGCTGCCTTCCTGGGCCTGGACTTTTCGTCCGTCGATTTCGATTTCAACCATGGGTGGGGTTCCAGGTCAGATGTAAGCCGGGACCGTGCAGGTCTTGTGTTCGATGTGGTGCACGAACTCATCGCGGTAGTGCTTGATGAACGCACGCACCGGCATGGCGGCCGCGTCACCCAGCGCACAGATCGTGCGGCCCTGGATGTTTTCGGCCACGTTGTCCAGCATCTCGATGTCTTCGGGGCGACCGTGTCCGGTCTCGATGCGGTCGACCATGCGCCACAACCAGCCCGTGCCTTCGCGGCAAGGTGTGCACTGGCCGCAGGACTCGTGCATGTAGAAGTACGACAGGCGCTGCAGGCTCTTGACCATGCAACGGGTCTCGTCCATCACGATGACGGCGCCCGAGCCCAGCATGGAGCCGGCCTTGGCGATGGAGTCATAGTCCATCGTGCACTCCATCATGGTGTGCGCAGGGATCACGGGCGACGACGAACCACCAGGGATCACGGCCTTGAGCTTCTTGCCGCCGCGCACGCCACCGGCGAGCTCCAGCAGCGTGGCAAACGGGGTGCCCATCGGGATCTCGTAGTTGCCCGGGCGCTCGACGTCCCCGCTGATGGTGAACAGCTTGGTGCCACCGTTGTTGGGCTTGCCCGCGGCCAGGAACGCCTCGCCACCGTTGCGGATGATCCAGGGAACGGCCGCGAAGGTTTCGGTGTTGTTGATCGTGGTGGGTTTGCCGTACAGGCCGAAGCTGGCCGGGAAAGGCGGCTTGAAGCGAGGCTGGCCCTTCTTGCCTTCCAGGGATTCCAGCAGCGCGGTTTCCTCACCGCAGATGTAAGCGCCAAAACCGTGGTGCCCGTGCAGCTGAAAGCTGAAGTTGCTGCCCATGATGTGGTCGCCGAGGTAGCCGGCGGCACGGGCCTCTTCCAGAGCGGCTTCGAAGCGCTCGTAGGCTTCGAAGATTTCGCCGTGGATGTAGTTGTAGCCGACGGTGATGCCCATGGCGTAGGCTGCAATGGCCATGCCTTCGATCACGGTGTGCGGGTTGAAGCGCAGGATCTCGCGGTCCTTGGCCGTGCCCGGCTCGCCCTCGTCGGAGTTGCACACCAGGTACTTCTGGCCCGGGAAGGCGCGGGGCATGAAGCTCCACTTCAGGCCGGTGGGGAAGCCGGCGCCGCCGCGACCGCGCAGCGAGGAAGCCTTCACTTCGGCGATGACCTGATCCTGGGTCATGCCTTCGCCACCATCCTTGCCCAGGATCTTGCGCAGGGCAGCGTAGCCGCCGCGGGCCTCGTAGTCCTTGAGGCCCCAGTTCGTGCCGTCGATGCCGGCGTAGATCTGCGGGTTGATGTGGCGGCCGTGGAAGACGGTTTCTTTCCCGGTGGCCTGGAATTGAGACAGGTCGAGCATCTCCGTCACCTCACTTCGCGTTGGCCTTGAGCACGTCGACGAGCTGGTCCAGCTTGTCGTTGCTCATGAAGCTGACCATCTGGCGGTCGTTGACCAGCATCACGGGCGCGTCGGCGCAAGCGCCCAGGCACTCACACTGCTGCACCGTGAACAGGCCATCGGCGGTGGTGCCGCCGGCTTCCACACCCAGCTTCTCGCACAGGTGCTGCAAGGCCTTCTGGCCATCGCGCAACTGGCAAGGCAGGTTGGTGCACACGTTCAACTTGAACTGGCCCACCGGCTGCTGGTTGTACATGTTGTAGAAGGTGGTGACCTCGTGCACGGCGATCGGCGCCACGCCGATGTGCTCGGCGATCTCGCGCTCGCTCTCGGGCGAGACCCAGCCACGCTCCTGCTGGATGATGGACAGGCAGGCCATGACCGCGGAGATGCGCTGGTCAGCCGGGTACTTGGCCAGTTCGCGGTCGAACCGCGCTTTGGTTTGTTCGCTCAACATGGTGGGGCTGCTCGTTTTGCGGTCGCTCAGCGATCGATTTCGCCAAACACGATGTCCATCGTGCCGATGATGGCCACGGCGTCGGCGATCATGTGGCCGCGGGACATCTCGTCCAGGGCCGCCAGGTGCGGGAAGCCAGGGGCGCGGATCTTCAGGCGGTAAGGCTTGTTGGCGCCGTCCGACACGATGTAGGTGCCGAACTCGCCCTTGGGGTGCTCGACGGCGGCGTAGGCCTCGCATTCGGGAACGTGAAAGCCTTCGGTGAAGAGCTTGAAGTGGTGGATCAGCTCCTCCATCGAGGTCTTCATCTCGAGGCGGGAAGGCGGCGCCACCTTGTGGTTGTCGGTGATGACCGGGCCCGGGTTCGCGCGCAGCCAGTCCACGCACTGCTTGATGATGCGGTTGGACTGACGCAGCTCTTCGATGCGAACCACGTAGCGGTCGTAGCAGTCGCCGTTGGTGCCGACGGGGATGTCGAAATCGAGCTTGTCGTAAACGTCGTAGGGCTGGTGCTTGCGCAGGTCCCAGACCACGCCAGAGCCACGCAGCATGGCGCCGGTCATGCCCATCTGCAGGGCGCGCTCGGGCGACACCACGCCGATGCCAACGGTGCGCTGTTTCCAGATGCGGTTGTCGGTCAACAGGGTCTCGTACTCGTCGACCAGCTTGGGGAAGCGTTGGGTGAAGTCGTCGATGAAGTCCAGCAGCGAGCCCTGGCGGTTCTCATTCAAGCGCGCGATGGTCTTGGCGTTCTTGATCTTGCTGACCTTGTACTGCGGCATCGTGTCCGGCAGGTCGCGGTAGACACCGCCCGGTCGGAAGTAGGCCGCGTGCATGCGGGCGCCCGAGACGGCTTCGTACATGTCGAAGAGGTCTTCGCGCTCACGGAAGCAGTAGATCAGGATGTTCATGGCGCCGCAGTCGAAACCGTGGCAACCCAGCCAGAGCAAGTGATTGAGCACGCGCGTGATTTCCGCGAACATGACGCGGATGTACTGCGCGCGCACGGGCACGTCGATGCCCAGCATCTTCTCGATGGTCAGGCAGTACGCGTGCTCGTTGCACATCATCGAGACGTAGTCCAGGCGGTCCATGTAGGGCAGCGACTGGATGTAGGTCTTGGACTCGGCCAGCTTTTCGGTGGCGCGGTGCAGCAGGCCGATGTGGGGGTCGGCGCGCTGGATGACTTCGCCGTCCAGCTCGAGCACCAGGCGCAGCACGCCGTGTGCCGCGGGGTGCTGCGGGCCGAAGTTCAGGGTGTAGTTCTTGATGTCTGCCATGGCTTGAACCTCAGTGCATCAGTGGAGACCACCGTAGTTGTCTTCGCGGATGATGCGCGGCGTGATCTCGCGCGGCTCGATGGAAACCGGCTGATAGATGACGCGCTTCTGCTCGGCGTCGTAACGCATCTCGACGTGCCCGGTGACGGGGAAGTCTTTGCGGAAGGGGTGGCCGATGAAGCCGTAGTCGGTCAGGATGCGACGCAGGTCTTCGTGACCATCGAACACGATGCCATACAGGTCGAAGGCTTCGCGCTCGAACCAGTTGGCGCTGTTCCAGATGGGGTTCACCGAGGCCACGACGGGGAAATCGTCTTCCAGCGCGAACACCTTCAGGCGCAGGCGCCAGTTCTTGCTGACCGACAGCAAGTGGCTGACCACGCAGAAACGAGGACCGTCGGTGTAGAGGCTGGGGGCACCGTCTTTGTAGGTGGCGTAGTCGAGGCCGCACAGGTCGATCAGCTGCTCGAACTTCAGGTCGGCGTGATCGCGCAGCGTGGTGGCAACGTCGAAGTAATCGGCGGCGGACACGGTCAGGGTCAGCTCGCCCCTGGCTTCGTCGAGGCGCTTGACCCGGTCGCCCAGCACGGTTTGGAGGGCGGCTTGCAGGGTGGTGAGTTTCTGGCTCATGTGCAGGGTTCCTGATCAGCGTGCGATGGTGTTTTCACGGCGGATCTTGGCCTGCAGCTGCAGGATGCCGTAGAGCAGCGCTTCGGCCGTCGGGGGGCAGCCCGGCACGTACACGTCCACTGGCACGATGCGGTCGCAACCGCGGACCACCGAGTAGCTGTAGTGGTAGTAGCCACCGCCGTTGGCGCACGAGCCCATGGACAGAACCCAACGGGGCTCGGCCATCTGGTCGTAGACCTTGCGCAGCGCCGGGGCCATCTTGTTGCACAGCGTGCCCGCCACGATCATCAGGTCGGACTGGCGGGGACTGGGCCGAAAGAGCATGCCGAACCGGTCGATGTCGTAGCGCGCCGCGCCCGCGTGCATCATCTCGACGGCGCAACAGGCCAGACCGAAGGTCATCGGCCACAGCGAGCCAGTTTTCGACCAGTTGATCAGGGTGTCGGCGGAGGTGGTGATGAAGCCTTCCTTGAAGACGCCTTCGATGCCCATGGTGTTTACCTCTTCAGATTCCGGGGGGATGTGCGCATGGCGCGGCGGAGGGGATCACTCCCAGTCCAGCGCGCCTTTTTTCCACTCGTAGACGAAGCCGACGACCAGGATGCCCAGGAACAACATGACGGTCAGGAAACCGGTCATGCCCACGTCCTTGAGCGCCACGGCCCAGGGGAACAGGAATGCGATTTCCAGGTCGAACAAGATGAACAGGATGGCGACCAGGTAGTAGCGCACGTCGAATTTCATGCGGGCGTCTTCGAAGGCCTCGAAGCCGCACTCGTAAGGCGAGTTCTTGGCCTCATCGGGGCGACGGGGGCCCAGGAGGAAGCCCAGCAACTGGGGCGCCACGCCGACACCGATGCCGACCAGGATGAAAAGGATGACGGGCAGGTATTGCTCAATGTTCATGGCCACAGGCTTTCAGATTGAACGTCGTGTTGCAGCGCATCAAGAACGCGCTGCGCGATTGGACCACACAGACAAAACAAAAAGCGCGCCAGGCATCGTGTCGGTCGGGTTTGACCCCGACGTGACATCAGCCACAGCGCGCCCTCCGGAGGACTTCGTTCCATTGACGCAAACCACTTCTGGCTGGCTGTCAGAACCCTTTTGATCAGCTTGAAGGAAACAACAGGCGCTGATCATGTGGGTGGGCACGAAGACTCGTTGATCTTTTGGTGCCGACGGCGAGACTCGAACTCGCACAGCTTTCGCCACTACCCCCTCAAGATAGCGTGTCTACCAATTTCACCACGTCGGCCATTCAGATTCGCAACCAACAGGCCGAGGCCTGAACACTGCGACGATCGCTCCATTGCGATCACTTTCGATCTTTGCTTCGGATTGCTTGAGGATTGCTCACCGAAGACTCAGATTCTAAACCGAAAAACACTTCTTAACGAAGCGCTCGCGCGCGAATGCGCAATTCGTGCGCGACCCAGCCGGCTCAACGGGGTCGCGCCACCCCCAATCACTTGGTGGGGATGAGGGCCGCACCCGATGCCGCGGCCGAAGGCGCCACAGCGGGCAGCGCGGCCGAAGCCTGCGCAGAAGCGCTGGCGGCCTGCTCCAGCAGGGACGGGGCCTCTTCCTGCACGCCACCACGCTGGGTGCCGAAGTAGGCCAGGGCCAGCGTCGACGTGAAGAAAACGGTGGCCGCCACCGCCGTGGAGCGGGACAGAAAATTGGCGCTGCCTGTGGCGCCGAACAGACTACCCGAGGAGCCGCTGCCGAAAGAGGCCCCCATGTCGGCGCCCTTGCCGTGCTGGACCAGCACCAGGCCGATCATGGCCAGGGCCGACAGCACCTGCAGCAGCAGCACCACGGTCAACAATGCTTGTTGCATGAACTCAAACTCCAATGTCTAGGCGAGTGGCGCTTCAGGCCGCTCGCGCAATGGCTGCGAAATCAGCGGCCTTGAGGGCCGCACCGCCGATGAGGCCGCCGTCGATGTCCGGCTGAGCAAACAGAACGGCTGCGTTATCAGGTTTGACGCTGCCGCCATACAACAGCGGCACCGCCACGGCAGCGGGCTGAGCCGACTTCAGGCGCGCACGCAGGAAGGCGTGCACGGCCTGGGCCTGCTCGGGCGAAGCGGTCTTGCCGGTGCCGATGGCCCAGACGGGCTCGTAAGCGACCACGACCCGGGCGATGTCAGCCCCGAGGGTGGCGATCACGGCGTCGATCTGGCGACCGACCACGGACTCCGTCTGAGCAGCGTCGCGCTCAGACAGCGTCTCGCCCACACAGACGATGGGCACCAGACCGTGCGCCAGAGCCGCCTTGGCCTTGTCGGCGACCAGCTGATCGGACTCGGCGTGGTAGCTGCGACGCTCGGAGTGACCCACGATGGCGTAAGTCGCACCGAATTCGCGAACCATGGGGCCAGAGACCTCGCCCGTGAAAGCGCCTTGCGACTGCACCGACACGTCCTGCACGCCGACCGCGATGGCCGAGCCCTGCAGGGCCGCGGCAACATCCGCCAGGAACACGACAGGCGGGCAGACCGCCACATCGGCGCGGGGCGCCGTGGTGCTCAGGTCAGCCGCCAGCAGGCCCTGGATCAGCTCGGCATTGGATGCACGGCTGCCGTGCATCTTCCAGTTGCCAACAACCAGCTTCTTCATGGTGCTCACTGCTGTTGTTGCTCTTGGCCCTGGCCCTGGCCTTCCGAGCCGGCGTCCTGAGGCGCTTGCTCGGCGCGCGGGGCGCGGTCACGGCGCTCGCCGCGATCACCACCGCGGTCGCCACGGTCGCCACCACGGCCACCGCGATCGCCACGGTCACCGCGGGGGCCGCGGTCGCCGCGCTCTTCGCGCTCGGGCATGCCTTCAGGGCGCTCCAGCAGGGCCTTCATGGACAGCTTGACGCGGCCCTTCTCGTCCGTCTCGAGGACCTTGACCTTGACGATCTGGCCTTCCTTCAGGTAGTCGGCCACGTTCTCGACGCGCTCGTGGGCGATCTGGCTGATGTGCAGCAGGCCGTCCTTGCCGGGCAGCAGGTTCACCAGGGCACCGAAGTCGAACAGCTTGGTGACGGCGCCTTCGTAGGTGGCGCCGATTTCCACTTCAGCGGTGATCTCGTTGATGCGCTTGATGGCGAACTCGGCCTTGGCGCCATCGGTCGAAGCGATGGTGATGACACCGTCTTCGGCGATGTTGATCTGGCAGCCGGTCTCTTCGCACAGGCCGCGGATGGTGGCGCCGCCCTTGCCGATCACGTCACGGATCTTCTCCGGGTTGATCTTCAGGGTGTACAGGCGAGGCGCGAACTCGGAGACTTCCGTGTTGGCGCCGGACATGGCTTCCACCATCTTGCCCAGGATGTGCAGGCGGGCTTCCTTGGCTTGCGCCAGCGCCACTTGCATGATTTCCTTGGTGATGCCCTGGATCTTGATGTCCATCTGCAGGGCGGTGATGCCGCCCGTGGTGCCGGCCACCTTGAAGTCCATGTCGCCCAGGTGATCTTCGTCACCCAGGATGTCGGTCAGCACAGCGAACTTGTTGCCTTCCTTGATCAGGCCCATGGCGATGCCGGCCACGTGGGCCTTCATCGGCACGCCGGCGTCCATCATGGCCAGACAGCCGCCGCAGACCGAAGCCATCGACGAGGAGCCGTTGGACTCGGTGATCTCGGAGACCACGCGCACGGTGTAGGCGAAGTCTTCCTTGGCGGGCAGCAGCGGCACCAGCGAGCGCTTGGCCAGGCGGCCGTGGCCGATTTCGCGGCGTTTGGGCGTGCCCACGCGACCGGTTTCGCCGGTGGCGAACGGAGGCATGTTGTAGTGGAACAGGAAGGTGTCGCGGTAGTCGCCGGTCAGGGCGTCGATGCGCTGCGAGTCCTGCTCGGTGCCCAGGGTGGCCACGACCAGGGCCTGGGTTTCACCACGGGTGAACAGGGCCGAGCCGTGCACGCGCGGCAGCACGCCAGTGCGGATCTCGATGGGGCGCACGGTGCGGGTGTCGCGGCCGTCGATGCGGGGCTCACCGGCCAGGATCTGGCTGCGCACGATCTTGGCTTCGATGTCGAACATCAGGCTTTCGACCTTGACGGCGTCGAAGGCGATGCCTTCGGCGGCCAGGGCGCCCTTGACTTCGGCATACGCAGCGCGACAAGCCTGGGTGCGGGCCTGCTTGGAGCGGATCTGGTAGGCGGCGCGCAGCTTCTCTTCGGCCAGGCCGTTGACCTTGGCGATGAAGTCCTCGTCCTTGGCAGGCGCTTGCCAGTCCCAGGACGGCTTGCCAGCGTCACGCACCAAGTCGTGGATGGCGGCGATGGCGATATTGCCTTGTTCGTGACCGAACACCACGCCACCCAGCATGACGTCTTCAGACAGCTGGTCGGCTTCGGATTCGACCATCAGCACGGCGGTTTCGGTGCCGGCGACGATCAGGTCCATCTTGGAGTCGACCAGTTCGGTGATGCTGGGGTTCAGCACGTACTCACCGTTGACGTAGCCCACGCGGGCGGCGCCGATGGGGCCATTGAAGGGGATGCCGGAGATCGACAGCGCGGCGCTGGAGGCGATCATGGCGGCGATGTCGGCCGAGACTTCGGGGTTCAGCGACACCACGTGGATGACCAGCTGCACTTCGTTGTAGAAGCCTTCGGGGAACAGCGGGCGGATCGGGCGGTCGATCAGGCGCGAGGTCAGGGTTTCGAGTTCGGAAGGCTTGGCTTCGCGCTTGAAGAAGCTGCCAGGGATCTTGCCGGCGGCGTAGGTCTTCTCGATGTAGTCGACGGTCAGGGGGAAGAAGTCCTGGCCGGCCTTGGCGGTCTTGGCGCACACCACGGTGGCCAGCACGACGGTGCCTTCGATGTCGACCAGCACGGCGCCGCTGGCTTGACGGGCGATTTCACCCGTTTCCATGGTGACGGTGTGCTTACCCCAGGTGAAGGTCTTGGTGACTTTGTTGAACATGGTCATGGATGGTGTCTCCGGAGGTCATGGACGCCCGCAACGTGCGGGCTGTCGGTGGTGCCGTCACCTGTCGCGATGCCATTCCAGCGAGGTTGAACCAGGGGCTCGGGCTCAACCACATTGGAATGACACAGCGTTCGCTTTGGGTCAGTTGGCGGCGATGAAAAGCGCCATGGAAGGCGGCGTTAAAAAACAAAAAGCCTGTGCTGGAGGCGTCCAGACAGGCTTTTTGTCGTCATGGGGTGCTTACTTGCGCAGGCCCAGCTTCTGGATCAGGGCGGCGTAGCGGTCGAAGTCCTTGCCCTTGAGGTAGTCGAGCAGCTTGCGACGGCGGCTGACCATGCGCAGCAGGCCGCGACGACCGTGGTGGTCTTTCTTGTTGGCCTTGAAGTGGGGGGTCAGTTCGTTGATGCGCGAAGTCAGCAGGGCGACTTGCACTTCGGGGGAGCCGGTGTCATTGGCGCTGCGGGCGTTGTCTTTGACGATGGCTGCGGTGTTGATGTCTGCGACGGACATGTGTGTTTCCTGAATAAAACAGATGCAGTCCGCTTCAGTGGGGCGCACTCGGCACCACCAGCTGCGACGGTTTCTGCGTTGGACTTGCGGAACACCAGGTGAAACCGACCCGGGCCGTGCGAATGTCACAACCCGAAAGCTGGACAGCCCAGGATGATAACAGATATCACGCGTCAGCGAATGGGCAACCAAGTCGAGCGACTCAGGGTTCGGCGCATCTCTTCGCGGCCCTTTTTGAACAGGCGGACGTCGACCTGCTCCGGCGTGACCTCCAGCAAACCGAAGTTGTGCTTGCGGGTGCCGACCACCACGGCGTCCTTGACGGCCACGCCGGACGAGGTGGCTTCGTGGAGCGGGAAGCCTCCCGTGCCGAAGCCGTCGAGCTCGTTGCGGTGGATGTCGCCACTGAGCACCAGCGTGCGGTGCCGCGCCGCCATGCGGTTGAGCCAGGTCCAATCGCGCCCGTAGCGTTTCCAGCCCGCCAGGGTGGAGCCGCTGGCGAAGAGGTGGATGGCCTCGGGCGGGGCCTGCTGGAAGGCGGCCTCGAAGGTCGCGCATTGGGCGGCGCCCAGCATCGCGCGCTTGGACTCGGCCAGCAGCCAGGTCCGGGTGCGGGGGGTGCGCCCGTCGGAGAGGTGCAGGCGGACGTCGGCAGCCAGGCTGAACGACGGGGTCGTCAAGCGCGGCTGGTCGGGTCGCCAGAACACCGGGTCGCCGTGGGAAGCCGGGAAGCTGCCAGGGGCCAGGCCCGCCGCCAGGGCCCGACGGAAGGCCTCCTGGAAGGCGGTGCTGAGGCGCACCTTGCCGCCATGCACGGGGCTGCCTTCGAATTCGGCGCCCCAGGCGTCGTTCCAGAGGAAATCGTGGTCGTCCCAGATGCTGAAGACGCGGCCCAGCGGCAGCGAGCGAACCAGCGCGACGAAGCCCGGGTGGGCCAGCAGCGCGCTGTAGCGCCGCCACAGGTGCTGGGCGAACTCGTCGTCTTCCATCTCCTGGGGCGGCTTGGGTGAGTCGATGTCGAGGTAGATGGAGTCGCCCAGCAAGACGAGGTGGTCGGGCCGGTGGGCCGCGATGTGCTGCCACACGGGCTGATCGGGGAACAGCTCGGTGCAGATGCACGACACGAAGGCGACTTTCATCCGGGTCTCCTCAAAGTCAGGTGGGCGCCCCCGCCATGGACAGGTCCCAGCGGGGTTTGACGTCGAACACGGGCTCGTGGCTGAGGGCGGCCTGCCCGCTTTGCAGGCGCATGGCAGCGGCCAGGGCGATCATGGCGCCGTTGTCGGTGCACAGGTGCAACTCGGGGTAATGCACCCGGATGCCCCGGCGCGCGCAGGCTCGGTCGAGCTGCTCGCGCAGCAGCCGATTGGCCCCCACCCCACCGGCCACCACCACGCGCTTGAGGCCCGTCGCCTTGAGGGCCGCCAGCGACTTCTTGACCAGCACGTCGACGATGGCGGCCTGGGTGGATGCGGCCAGGTCGACCAGCGTGGCGTGGTTGACGGGGTCGGCCAGGAGGGCGGCCTGGTCCAGCCAACCCAGTCGCACCAGGTGGGTGCGCACCGCGGTCTTCAGGCCCGCGAAGGAAAAATCGAGGTTGCCGCTGTGGAGCATCGGGCGAGGCAGGTCGAACGCGTCGTCGCGCCCGCCCTGGGCCAGGCGGGAGAGGTGCGGGCCCCCCGGGTACGGCAGGCCCATGAGCTTGGCCGACTTGTCGAAGGCCTCGCCAGCGGCATCGTCCACGGTTTCGCCGAGCAACTCGTAGCGCCCGACGCCATCCACGCGCATCAGCTGCGTGTGACCGCCGGACACCAGCAAGGCCACGAAGGGGAACTCGGGCGGGTCGGCCGACAGGAAGGGCGACAGGAGGTGGCCCTCCAGGTGGTGCACGCCGAGCAGGGGCTTGCCCAGGCTCGTGGCGAGGGCGCACGCCACGCCGGCGCCCACCAGCAAGGCGCCCGCCAGCCCCGGCCCGCGCGTGTAAGCCACCACGTCGACATCAGCCAGCGCCAGCGAGGCATCGGCCATGACCTGGCGGGTCAGGGGCACGACGCGTCGGATGTGATCCCGCGACGCGAGCTCGGGCACGACCCCGCCGTAAGCCTGATGCATGTCGATCTGGCTGTGCAGCGCGTGAGACAGGAGGATGGGCGCGCCGGAGGGCGGCAGCTCCACCAGGGCGACACCGGTTTCGTCGCACGACGACTCGATGCCCAGGATGCGCATGGGAAAAACTGACATCTCGCCAGTGTAGGGCTGCGAGGCGCGGCGCGTTTGTTGCATCATGGTCAACATGCCAATGGAAGCCTTGAGCCTGCGCGTCGTCATCGTCCTGCCCGTGACCTTGTCCATCGAGCCCGATGACGAGGAGGTCGCGGAGGTGGAGCGCACGCGCATCCTGCGCATCGCGCTGCTGGAGGCGGGCTACAACGTGGTGGCCACCCTGCCCGGCGACCGCTTCCTGCCGGAGCGGCTGACCCAGATTCAGCCAGACCTGATCGTGGTCGACGCCGAGTCTCAGGGGCGCGACATCCTGGAGCACGTGGTGATGGCCACGCGCGACGGGCGGCGCCCCATCGTGATGCTGTCAGACGACCCCGACACCAGCTACGTGCGCCAGGCCATCTCGGCCGGGGTGTCGACCTACGTGGTGGCGGGCACGCCCCCGGAGCACATCAAGCCCGTGCTGGACGTGGCGCTGGCGCGCTTCGAGCACGAGGAAAAGCTGCGCAGCGAGCTGGCCGATGCGCGCAACCAGCTGGAAGAGCGCAAGGTCATCGATCGGGCCAAAGGCCTGCTGATGACGCGCCAGGGCCTCAGCGAGCAAGAGGCGTACTCGCGCCTGCGCAAGGCCGCGATGGACCGCGGCATCAAGCTGGCCGACGTGGCTCAGCGACTGCTCGACGCGGCCGACCTGCTGGGCTGACGCCCCGCCCTCCCCCACGCGCTCGCCCCCTTTGCGGGCAGGACGCGCACCAGCCTGCCCAAAGCCCGGGCCCAGCATGGTGCAAACACGGTGCTGACGTGGGGAGCCGCCTGAGAACACGAAGCTGGCACGGTGGTTGCATGACCTGTGGCAAGCAGGGTCAACGGCGACCTTGCGTGACTTGGGTGCTCGACGCTGAGCCCCGAGCTTCCGGACAAAGGTGTCTTCGATGCGCGAGCCCGCCCTGAGCGAGCCCGGCAGCGACGACACCTTTTTTGTTTTTCAAACAGGAAAGCTTCGCACCATGAACCCGCAGGATCTGAACATGACCCGCCGCTCCATCTTGAAGACCGTGGCCGCCGCCAGCGCCGTCGGTGTCGTCCCGGGGTTGCAATCGACCGCCTGGGCGGCCGGCTCGGACAAGCCCGAGCTGGAAGAAGTCAAGATCGGCTTCATCCCGCTGACCGACTGCGCCTCCATCGTGATGGCTTCGGTCCTGGGCTTCGACAAGAAGTACGGCATCAAGATCATCCCCACCAAAGAAGCCTCCTGGGCGGGCGTGCGGGACAAGCTGGTCAATGGCGACCTGCACATGGCGCACGTGCTGTACGGGCTGATCTACGGCGTGCAGCTGGGCATCGGCGGACCCAAGAAAGACATGGCCGTGCTGATGAACCTCAACCACAACGGCCAGGCCATCACGCTGTCGAAGAAGGTGGCCGATGCCGGCGGCAAGGACGGCGCCTCCCTGGCCAAGCTGATGACCACCGACAAGCGCGAATACACCTTCGCGCAGACCTTCCCCACGGGCACGCACGCCATGTGGCTGTATTACTGGTTGGCGTCTTATGGCATCAACCCGATGAAGGACGCCAAGGTCATCACCGTGCCGCCGCCGCAGATGGTGGCCAACATGCGCGTGGGCAACATGGACGGCTTCTGCGTGGGCGAGCCCTGGAACCACCGCGCCATCGTGGACGGCATCGGCATCACGGCGGCCACCACGCAAGAGATCTGGCAGGACCACCCGGAGAAGGTGCTGGGCTGCACCGACGAGTTCGTCAAGAAGTACCCCAACACCGCGCGCGCCGTGATCATGGCGGTGCTGGAGGCGGGCAAGTGGATCGACGCCGGCTTGCAAAACAAGCTCAAGATGGCCGAGACGATCGCCGCCAAGTCCTACGTCAACACCGGCGTGGACGCGATCAACCAGCGCATCCTGGGCCGCTACCAGAACGGCCTGGGCAAGACCTGGGACGACCCCAACCACATGAAGTTCTTCAACGACGGCAAGGTCAACTTCCCGTACCTGAGCGACGGCATGTGGTTCCTGACCCAGCACAAGCGCTGGGGCCTGCTCAAGGATCACCCCGACTACCTGGGCGTGGCCAAGCAGGTCAACAAGGTCGACCTGTACAAGCAGGCCGCCAGCGCGCTGAACGTGCCGATCCCGAAGGACGTGATGCGCACCAGCAAGATGGTCGATGGCGTGGTCTGGGACGGCAAGGACCCCAAGAAATACGCCGACGGATTCAAGATCAAAGCCGGCGCCTGAACCGCCCTTTGACCTTTGCCCGTTGCAAGCCGCCCGGTTCGCCCCTCGTTTGCCCACGCCCCCCCCCGCTGAGAAACCGCACCGGCCTCGCAGGCGCCTCGCAGAAGGCGCCGCAGGCCACCGCCACGCAAACACCGAGTCAACGCCGAACCGGGCGGGCCCTTGCGACCCGCCGCCCGCCCCAGGTCTTTCTTGGACCTCCCTCAGACCCCTCGCAGAACCCAGGAGCCCACCATGGTCAGCGCCGTCTTCCACAGCCCCTCCGATGCCAGCGACGCCCTGCGCGCCGACAAGGCCTCTGCCGCCACGCCCAGCTCGAACCCCATG
>JAECRL010000011.1 GCA_016000265.1 Burkholderiales bacterium | reverse complement strand
AACTGCGTCACCTCCATGCCGTTGAGCCAGACCTCCCAGCCCAGGCCCCAGGCGCCCAGCGTGGGGTTCTCCCAGTCGTCTTCGACGAAGCGGATGTCGTTCTTCTTGAGGTCGAAGCCCACGGCCTCCAGGGAGCCCAGGTAGAGCTCCAGGATGTTGGCCGGCGCGGGCTTGAGCACGACCTGGTACTGGTAGTAGTGCTGCAGGCGGTTGGGGTTCTCGCCATAGCGGCCATCTTTGGGGCGGCGGCTGGGCTGAACGTAAGCGGCTTTCCAGGGCTCCGGGCCGATGGCGCGCAAGAAGGTGGCGGTGTGGCTGGTGCCCGCACCGACTTCCATGTCGTACGGCTGCAGCAGGGCGCAGCCTTGGGCGTCCCAGTAGCTCTGGAGGCGGAGGATCAGTTGCTGGAAGGTCAGCATGTTGTTGCCTTGTGGGCCGATGCGGTGCGCCGTGCGCTGCCGCCGATCAGCCGGTGGGGATGAAAAAGGTGACGGAGTCGAACCCCGGATTCTAGTGAATGGCCGACGCGCCCAGCCCGTGAGCCGAAACGCCGCGTCGGACACACAGCGCCGCCACAGCCAGCCCCAGGAGCACAAGCGGCCACAGGCCCAGGCGCCCAGCCCATTGCGCAAAGGGGGTTTGCCCCGCCCGACCTTGAACGTCGGCCCGCAGCACACCGCGGGTTTGAGTGGGCATGCGGTGGGTGACGACCCCGAGGTGGTCGATCACGACCGTGGCGCCGGTGTTGGTTGAGCGGATGGTGGGCACCTGAAACTCCAGCGAGCGCATGCGAGCGATCTGCAGGTGCTGGAAGATCGCCACCGTGTCGCCAAACCAGGCCAGGTTGCTGACGTTGGCCAACAAGGTGGGTGCGCGCCGGGCGTCCACGAACCGGGTGGCGATCTCCTCGCCGAACAGGTCTTCGTAGCAGATGTTGGGCGCCACGCGCTGCCCCTTGACCGCGAACGACGGGGCGGCCAGGGGGCCGCGGGAGAAGTCGCCCAAGGGCATGTTCATCAAGCTGACGAACCAGCGAAAGCCCGCGGGGATGAACTCGCCGAAGGGCACCAGGTGGTGCTTGTCGTAACGATAGGCCGCCCCCTGCCCCGCCAGGCCGACGACGGAGTTGCTGTAGCCCGACTCGAAACTGCCCAGTGGCACGCCGATCAAGGCCGCGCGGCCCGACGAGGAGCCGAACGAGGCCACCACCGCATCCCAATAACCGGGGGGCAGCTGCTCGGGCAGCAAGGGGATGGCGGTTTCGGGGGCCACGATCAGGTCGCCGCGCGCCTGCGCCAGCTGCACGGCGTGCCAGTTCAGCATGTCGGCGAGTCGGGCCGCGTCGAATTTTTCGTCCTGCGGGACGTTGCTCTGCAGCAGCTCGACTCGCAAGGGTGATCCGTGGGGACGGGTGAATTCAGGGGCGGGCCAGGCCGCCAGCCCCCCCACCACGGCAAGCAGGGGCAAACAAGCCAGAGGCGCCCGACGCCCCACACCCAAAGCCGCCCAGGCCACCAGGGTCGCCCAGGTCGCGCCGAGCCCATACACACCCAGCCACGGGGCCAGGCGCTCGAAGGGGCTGTCGATCAAGGCGTAGCCGCTGGCGCCCCAGGGGAAGCCGGTGAACAGCAGCGCCCGCGCCAGTTCGGCGAGCAACCACAAGGCGCCGAACAAGGCCGCATCGGCCAACGGGCGGCCTCGGCGCCAACGGACCCAGGCGACGCCCACCAAGGCCATGTAGCCCGACAGGGCCATGCACAGCAAGCCCACCGCCAGGGCCGCCAGCCACGCAGGCAAGCCGCCAAAGTGATGCAGGCTGACGAACATCCAGCCCGTTGCCCCGACCAGCCAGGTGCTGCCATACAGCCAGGCACTCAGCGCCCCGTCGCGCGCTCGCCGGGCGCCCGACAGGCACCACAGCAAACCGACCAGGGCAAGCGATTGCAGCGCCGCGGGCCAGCTGCCCCCGATCGCCGCCACCCAGGGTGACAGGGCCAAGGCGTGGAGCGAGCCGGCCATCACGGGGGCGAGCCCCGTCACCAGGGGCCGACGCCACCCCATCATCGACGCAGACTCACGCATGTTCTGCTGCGTCAGCCGGGTTGCGAGCGGAAGTCACTTTGAACCAGCGCACCGAGCCCCCGCGCGCCAGCATCACCACGAAACGAAGCCCGCCCAACTCGACTTGCTCACCTCGGCGAGGCACGCGCCCCAACTCGTGTGCGATCAAGCCACCGATCGTGTCGAAATCTTCTTCGGGCAGCTGCGCCTGGAAGGTTTCGTTCACATCGGAGATGAGGGTGTCGCCTGCCACGCGCTGACTGCCATCGGCCAGCGTGAAGATGCTGGACTGGCCGTCGTCGTCGTCGAACTCGTCTTCGATCTCGCCGACGATCTCCTCCAGCACGTCCTCGATGGTGATCAGGCCGGCCGTCTTGCCGAACTCGTCGATGGCGATGGCCAGGTGGTTGCGACTGGAGCGGAATTCGCGCAACAGCTCGTTGAGGCCCTTGGACTCCGGCACGAAAAAGGCAGGGCGCAGCAGCGTGCGCAGGCTCAGGTCGGGCGAGCGCTGCAGCTTCAGCAGGTCCTTGGCCATGAGCAGGCCGATGATGTTGTCGCGACTGTCTTCGAACACCGGGAAACGCGAATGACCGGTGTTGATCACGGTGGCCAGGAGCTCGTCGTACGGTGCGTTGATGTCGAGCATGTCCATGCGTCGCACGGCAACCATGACGTCGCCGGCGCTCATGCCGGCCATGCGGATGACGCCCTCGAGCATGACGCGCGACTCGGGCTCGATCAGGTCGCGGTGCTCGGCGTCGGCCAGGGTGCGGATGAGTTCGGCCGTCGAGTCGGGGCCCGGGGAGATGAACTCCACCAGGCGAACAAACAGGCTGCGGGGGTCGCGATCACGCTCACGGGAGCGCCTGGGGGCGCCAGAAGAGCCGCGATCGGGGTGTCTGTCGGCCCGGGAAGGTCGACTGGGGTCTGATTCGGACACGGCAGGGGTGTCGTTGTGGGGATCTCGCGAGAATACCCCATGCCCGTGAAACGACCGCGGCCAGCCCGTGCGGCGCCACGAAACAGGCCTACACTTGACGCCATGAGCCTCATTCCCGTCACCATCCTCACCGGCTTCCTGGGCAGCGGCAAGACCACGCTGCTCAAGCGCCTGCTGACCGAAGCCCACGGTCAGAAGATCGCCGTCATCGAAAACGAGTTCGGCGAAGAAAACATCGACAACGACATCCTGGTCGCCGACACCGAAGAGCACATCGTTCAGATGAGCAACGGCTGCGTCTGCTGCACCATCCGGGAAGACCTGCGCGAAACGCTGGCCGATCTCGTCAAGCAGAAAAAGGCCGGCACGCTGCACTTCGAGCGCGTGGTCATCGAGACCACCGGCGTGGCCGACCCGGGCCCGGTCGCGCAGACCTTCTTCATGGATGACGAGATCGCCGAGAGCTACCTGCTGGACGCCATCGTCACCCTGGTCGACGCCAAACACGGCGAGCAACAACTCGATGCCCGCCAGGAGGCGCGCCGCCAGGTGGGTTTCGCCGACCTGATCTTCATGAGCAAGACCGACCTGGTCAGCGAAGAAGCCGCAGACGCCCTGTCGCACCGCATCAAGCACATGAACCCCCGCGCGCCGCAAAAGCGCGTGCACTTCGGCGAGGTGCCGCTCAAAGAGGTGTTTGACCTCAAGGGCTTCAACCTCAATGCCAAGCTGGACATCGACCCGGACTTCCTGAGTGAAGGGCACCACCACGGGGCACATGATCACGGCCACGTTCATGGCGCCGACTGCGGACACGACCACGATCACGGCGAGCACTGCGACCACCCGCATCACCACGCCCACGACGACGACGTCAAGTCCTTCGTCTACAAATCGACCAAACCCTTCAACGCCACCCGCCTGGAAGACTTCCTGGGCTCCATGGTGCAGATCTACGGCCCGCGCATGCTGCGCTACAAGGGCGTGCTGCACGTCACGGGCATGGACCGCAAGGTGGTTTTCCAGGGCGTGCACCAACTCATGGGCAGCGACACCGGGCCGAAATGGGCCGCGGGAGAGCAGAAGATCAGCAAGATGGTCTTCATCGGCATCGACCTCCCTCAGGACCTGTTCAAAGCCGGCCTGGACCAGTGCCTGGCTTGATTCAGCTCAGGTTCGAGGGATAGCCTGGGGCAAACCGACCACAAGCATGGCTACAATCCGCGCGCTTCCTGTGGGGTCCACCGGCCCCGCAGCAAGCCGCTTCCAGTCTGGATGAGGCGTCGGCTGCCTGAAGGCCCCGCGTTGTTCCAATCGCCCCCTGTCTGTGGATCACGCAATTTGGGAAGGAGGATCCTGTGACGAAAAACACCGCCTCGACAAACAAGGCGCCTGCAGCCGAGCCCAGCTCGGCCAAGTCCGCTTCGGCCGTCAAGGCCGCTGCTCGCAAGACCCCCGCCACCCAATCCGCCACCGTCACCCCTCAAGCTGCGGCCCCAACGGCCGAAGCTGACGTCAAGCCCCGCTCGACGTCCAAAAAAATCAGTACAACAAGCGACACCATGCCCTCCGCCACCACCAAGGTTGACACCAAACTCGCCAATGCCTGGAAAAACAAGGCCGGCCGAGACCTGACCGAAGCCGAACTCATGGCGATGCCGGAGTCGGAATACATGAGCGACAAGCAGCTGGACTTCTTCCGCGCCTGCCTGGAAGCTCAAAAGGAAGACCTGCTGTCGAACGCCGGCGAGACCACCGAGCACCTGCGCGAGGACACCTCCATCGTGCCGGACCCGGCCGACCGCGCCACCATCGAGGAAGAGCACGCACTGGAGCTGCGCACGCGCGACCGCGAACGCAAGCTGCTCAAGAAGATCTCTCAGGCCCTGGTGCGCATCGACTCCGGCGAGTATGGTTTTTGTGACGAAACCGGTGAGCCCATCGGCCTGGGCCGGTTGCTCGCCCGCCCGACCGCCACGCTGTCCCTGGAAGCCCAGCAGCGTCGCGAGCTCAAGCAAAAAATGTTCGGAGACTGAGCCTCGGGCAAGACATGAGCAAGGACTCCGGCAGTTTCCTGCGCAAGGTGGTGCGCTTCGTCGCCAATCCGACCACGGATTGGGCGGAGTTGGACGCGCCCCCATCGGATCCAGCTGAAAGCGACTACGCCAAGACCGAAATCAAGGCGATGATCGAGCGCAAGCGGCGCAATGACTTCGTGCGCAAGCGCGAACTCGACATGCTGCGCAAGATCCGCCGCGAGGGATTGAACCCGGACGCCGCCCTGGCCATGGGCAGCATCTCCAACCTCGACCCCGAGTCACGCCCTCAGAGCGGCGCCCGCTCGGACAGCACGGTCAAGGCCAAGATCGACGAAATCGAACTCCAGATGGTGGGCGCCAGCGGGCGCAATCAGGTCACCCCGTCGCAAGCCGCGGCGCTGCCCACGGTGCCCGGTGGCTCGGTGGACCTGCCCATCACGGCCCCCAGCTCACTGGCGCCGTCAGCCAGTCCGCCCGCGCGTCGCGACACACCGCAGGTCTCTCAGGCCGTGCTCGATGCCGCTCGAGCCCAGGTGCCTCGCATGCCCGGGCAGGCCACGCCCATCCCCCCGATGGCCCCCACCGCACCCGGCGGCCTCCAGGTGGTCGAAATGGCCCACGACCCGGAACTTGACGAGGCGGTCATCGCCTTCGCCAACGCCGACTTCGATCAATGCGAACAGTGCCTGCTGACGCTGGTGCAGCCCGGGGCCGTTCGCCATCACCACGCCGAAACGTGGATGGTCCTGTTCGACCTGTATCGGGCGCTTGACCTGCCGCACAAATTCGACAACCTCGCGGTGTCGTTCGCGCAGCAATTCGGCGTGTCTGCGCCGCAGTGGTACTCGCTGCCTCAGCGCGTGGCTCAGCACATGGACCGCGCCGAAGGCTCGCCCGCTGCGCTGACCGCATCTTCGGCGCCGCCCCCCGCCGTGCCGAGCCTCAGTGAATCAGACGCGTTCTCCGGCCCCTCGACCGAAGCCGGAGAAGCAGCCGAAGGCCCCGACTGGGATGCCCCCCAGCCCGGCTGGATCGCCCCGGCTGTGCTCGACCAGGATGGCATCTCCCTGCTGCGAGTGGCCATGCTGCAGCTGCCACGCCCCTGGCGCATCGACTGGCAGGATCTCACCCAGGTCACGCCTCAGGCCGCGCACCAGCTCAGCATGCTGCTCAAACAGTGGGCTCGCGAGCCCATGGAACTCATCTGGGCGGGCTCGGACCAGTTGCTGCGCTTGCTGGAAGACGCCACCCCCACCGGCAGCCGGGACATCGACCCCGCCTACTGGATGCTCCGACTTGACGTGCTCAGGCTGGTCAACCAACCGGTTCAGTTCGACGAAGTCGCCATCGACTACTGCGTCACCTACGAGCAATCGCCTCCGTCTTGGGAAGCCACGCGCTGCACCGTCAGGGAGCAACGCGACGCGATCAGCGCCCCGACGGCCCCCATGTCGCACGTCAGCGAGGTCACCACCAGCTTCGTGGAATCGCAGGTGCACCAGGACATCGAGTTCGTTCAAGTGGCCGCATTGAACCTGTCGGGCCAGCTCGTCGGCGACATCGGCTCCACCCTGGGTCGACTGGACGACCAGCTCGGCGCCAGCATCTCGCTGGAGATCGACTGCAGCCACCTGCTGCGCGTGGACTTCATCGCCGCAGGTGACCTGCTCAACTGGGTGCTGGCGCGCCGCTCCGAGGAGCGGCACGTGATTTTCCTGAACCCGCACCGACTGGTGGCGCTGTTCTTCGGCGCCATGGGCATCAACGAGCACGCCACGGTCAAGCTCCAGACCGTTTGAATCGACGGCGCGCCTTGGGCGCACCTGAGTCGGGGGGCTTGAAACGCCCGGCGGATGCCCCCACCTCCCCCGTTCATCCGCTTCGCGCCCCCGCCGCGCCTTCTGCATGGACTCGTATCACGGCACCACCATCGTCAGCGTGCGCCGCCAGACCCCCACCGGCTGGCAGGTTGCCATGGGCGGCGACGGTCAGGTCACCCTCGGCCACATCGTCGTCAAAGCCAGCGCCCGCAAGGTCAGACGGCTCCACAAAGATCGCGTGCTGGCCGGCTTCGCTGGCGCCACGGCGGACGCCTTCACCCTGTTCGAGCGTTTTGAGGCCAAGCTGGAGAAGCACCAGGGGCACCTGCAGCGCGCCGCCGTGGACCTCACGCGCGACTGGCGCACCGACCGCGTGCTGCGCAAGCTGGAGGCCATGCTGGCCGTGGCCGACCTGGAGAGCTCCCTCATCATCACCGGCAACGGCGACGTGCTGGAGCCCGAGCACGGCATCGTCGCCATCGGCTCAGGAGGCGCTTACGCCCAGGCGGCGGCACGCGCTTTGGTGCAACACACCGAACTGAGCGCCGCCGACGTCGTCAAGCGGTCGCTGGAGATCGCAGGCGACCTGTGCATCTACACCAACCAGAACCACACCCTGGAAACGCTGGGCTGAGCCGACATGAGCCTCACACCGCAAGACATCGTCACCGAACTGGACCGCCACATCGTCGGCCAGCCCCAAGCCAAACGCGCCGTGGCCATCGCCCTGCGCAACCGCTGGCGCCGCCAGCAGGTCGACGCCACGCTGCGCAGCGAGATCACACCCAAGAACATCCTCATGATCGGCCCCACCGGCGTGGGCAAGACCGAGATCGCCCGCCGCCTGGCACGCCTGGCCGACGCCCCCTTCATCAAGGTGGAGGCGACCAAGTTCACGGAAGTCGGCTATGTGGGCAAGGACGTCGACACCATCATCCGCGACCTCGTCGAGATGGCGATCAAGGAGGAACGCCAGCGCCAGATGGTGGCCAAGCGAGCCCAGGCCGAGGACGCCGCCGAAGAGCGCATCCTGGACGTGCTGGTGCCCCCGCCTCGCCACGAACTGGGTCAGGCGCAGCCGGACAACACCGCTCGCCAGGTGATGCGCAAGCGCCTGCGGGAGGGCACGCTGGATGAGCGCGACATCGACATCGAACTCTCCGACGCCAAGGCCGCTGCGGTGGACATCATCAGCCCTTCGGGCATGGAAGAAATGGCCGATCAACTGCGCGGCCTGTTTGCGCAGGTCGGCAAGCAGCAGCGCAAGTCACGCAAGGTGACGGTGGCCCAGGCGCGCCAGCAATTGATCGAGGAAGAGGCGGCTCGCCTGGTCAACGAAGACGACATCCGGGCGCTGGCGCTGGAGCGCACCGAACAGAACGGCATCGTCTTCATCGACGAGATCGACAAGGTGGCCAGCCGCGGCGAGGGGCACAACGCCGAGGTCTCCAGGCAAGGTGTGCAGCGGGACCTGCTGCCGCTGGTGGAGGGCACCACCGTGAGCACCAAGCACGGCATGGTGCGCACCGACCACATCCTGTTCATCGCCTCCGGCGCCTTCCACCTGAGCAAACCGAGCGACCTCATCCCCGAGCTGCAAGGCCGATTCCCGATCCGCGTCGAGCTGTCGTCCCTGTCCGTCGACGACTTCGAGGCGATCCTCACGCAGCCCGCGGCCAGCCTGATCAAGCAGTATCAGGCCCTGCTGGCTGCCGAAGGGGTGAGCCTGAGCTTCCAGCCCGAGGCCATCCGTCGGCTCGCGCAGATCGCCTGCGACGTCAACGAACGCACCGAGAACATCGGCGCGCGGCGACTGGCCACGGTCATGGAGCGGCTGCTGGAAGACCTCTCCTTTCACGCACCGGGCATGTCGGGCGTGGCGCATGAGGTCGACGCAGCGGAGGTCGACCGGCGCCTGGGCGAGCTGTCGCGCAACGAGGACCTCTCGCGCTTCATCCTCTGACGAAGGCCTCAGCCGCCCGTCTGCGCCGCCAGAGTCAACAGCCCCTCGAAGATCAGGTTCTCGGCCACCGTGACCTGAAGTTCTTCAACGTGTGACAAGCGCGAGACCGCGCCGCCCGACATGATCAACAGCGGCTCCCGACCGGTGCGCACGCGCAAGCGGCGCAAGGAGCGCTCGATGGCCCCGGCGATGGCGTCGGTGCCGCCGCTCATCAGCGCGTCGCTGGTGTTGGTGGGGAAGTCACTGACCTCGCCGGTGGGCACCTTGAGGCCGGCGGTGCCGCTCTCCAGGGCGCGGTACATGAGGCCAAAGCCCGGCAAGATGAGCCCGCCCAGGAAGCGCCCGGCAGCGTCCACCGCATCGACCGTCACGGCCGTGCCGACCATCACGGCCAGCACCGGAGGCGGGTTGCTCGGCGACTGCTGCAAGGCGCGCTGACGCGCCCCGATGATGGCCGCCCAGCGGTCGGCGCCCAGGCGCTGCGGGTGCTCGTAGCCATTGACCACGCCACCCGCGGCGGCGGACGCCGAAACCCAGCGAGCCTGCAGCCCCCAGCCCTCGATGAGCTGCTCTTCCACGCGGCGCTTGATCGCGTCGCCGGCCACAACACAGCCCAGCATGGCCTGAGGCGGCACCGGCAGGTTGCGCCAGTACAACTCCCACAGGTAATCGATGTCTTCCAGCACCACCGCGCCATGCGCCAGCAGGTCGGCACCCGGGGTGGGTTGGGCATAGAGGCCCCACTTGAGGCGGGTGTTGCCGATGTCGATGACGAGGAATGCCATGTGTGGTTGCGGGCGCACGAGGCGCCCCGAGCCGTGATGGGTCGCCATTCTGATGCAAGATACAGTCCTTTCCGATGCAGTTTGCTGACGCGAACTGACTTGCGCGCATCGGCCTGACGCAGAGGACGCCCGTTGCATGACGGGTGGCCGTGGTCCGGTCCGGTGCCATCACCGTGACCCCGACCCTTTTCATCGCAGGATCCCGCATGTTCAAGCAGATTCCCGCCTGGGCCCTCGCCCTGGCAGCCGCCGCCTTCATCGCACTGCCCGCGCAGGCCGTTGAAGTTCGGGGCGTCAAGTTCGCCGACACCACGACCGTGGCCGGCCAGGCTTTGCAACTCAACGGCGCCGGCGTGCGCGTGCGCATCGTGATCGACGTGTACGCCGCCGGCCTCTACGTGGCCAAGCGCGACGCATCGGCTCAGGCCGTGTTGAGCCAGCCCGGCGCCAAGAGCATGCAGATCGTGCTGCTGCGCGACCTCACGGGCGAAGACTTCGCCGACGCCATGATCAAAGGCTTCCGCAAAAACAACCCCGAGGCCGAGATCGCCAAACACGAGGCCCGCCTGGAAGACATCCGCAAGACCATGATCGCGTTCGGTCTGGTCAAGAAAGGCACGGCCATCCAGCTGAACTTCGTCCCCGGCTCGGGCACCCGCACCCTGGTCAACGGTGTCCAAAAAGGCGCCGACATCGCTGGCGACGACTTTTACGCCGCCGTGCTGAAGATCTGGCTGGGCAACAAACCCGTGGACGATGAACTCAAAGAAGGCCTGCTCAGCGCCAAGTGAGGCCACGCAAGGCGAGGTGGCGTGAGAACTGCACGCCGCTTCGGGTGTTTTTCCGCGCGCCCCTCAGCGCGGCCTTTGTTAAGCTGAGGCCACATTTGCAAGGGGCTCGCCATGATCCACCAGCCGCTGCCCTCGCTGGAGGCCTGGGTCAACGCCTTCGAGAAGGCCGACATCCCGATCCTGCCTGAATCGGTTGCTGAACTCGCGCTGCTGCGCCAGATTGAAGACGCCCGTGGGGACATGGACGCCCACACCCTGGCCGAGAACCTCAGCGCCGACCCCCTCATGACGCTCAAGGTGCTGGTGCACGTCTCGCGCTACTGCACGCGCCTGAGCGTGGAGCCGCCGGAAACGCTGGTGGGCGCCATCGTCATGCAAGGCGTCGGGCCCTTTTTCACGGCCTTCGAGCACCCCATCTCGGTCAGCGAGCTGCTCGCGGATCAGCCCGAGGCCCTGGACGGGCTGCAGTCGGTGATCCGGCGCTCGAGACGCGCCGCGCACTTCGCCATGGGCTTTGCGCTCAAGCGACAGGATCAGGACGCGGTCGTCATCCAGGAGGCCGCCTTGCTGCATGGCTTCGCTGAAATGCTGCTGTGGTGCCTGGCACCCGAGCTGGCGCTGACCATCTCGCGCCGACTGGCAGACGACCACACCTTGCGTTCGTCGCTCGTTCAGCGCGAGGTCTTGGGCATCCAGTTGCAGGACCTCGCTCAGGTGCTGATGCGGCGCTGGCAGCTGCCCGACCTGCTCATCCATTGCACGGACGAGCGCCTGGCCAACGACCCCAAGGTGCGCTCGGTTGCGCTGGGCGTGCGCATCGCGCGGCACACCCAACACGGCTGGGACGACCCGCACTGCCTGGCCGCCCTGCCCGATGACGTCGCCGACGTCGGGCAACTGCTCAACATTTCCCCCGACGCCGCCTCCCGCCTGCTGCGCGGGATGGACGACTGAGAAACAAGCCGCCGGCCCGTCGATCAGCGGATGCCCGTGCCGCTGCGCAGGGCCTTCACCGCGCCCGAGCCCATGGCCGCGCCGAAGCGCTTGGCCAGACGCTCAGCCAGGTTTTCTTCCTGGGTGTAGTTCACGATGTCGGCCGCCTTGACGACGTCACGTGCGATGTGGTCGAGGCTGCCGAGGTGATCAGCCAGGCCCATCTGCACGGCCTGCTCACCGTTCCAGAACAAGCCGGTGAAGGTTTCGGGCGCGCCCTTGAGGGCCTTGCCTCGGCCCTGCTTGACCACGCCGATGAACTGCTGGTGGATCTGGTCGAGCATGGCGCGGGCGTAGCCCTCGTGTTGCGGATTCACAGGCGAGAACGGGTCCAGCATGGCCTTGTTCTCACCCGCCGTCAGCAGCCGGCGCTCCACACCGAGCTTGTCCATCGCCCCGACGAAACCGAAACCGTCCATCAGCACGCCGATGGAGCCCACGATGGAGGCCTTGTCGACGTAGATCTGGTCGGCCGAGACCGCGATGTAGTAAGCCGCCGAGGCGCACATTTCCTCGCAGACCGCGTAGACCTTCTTCTTGTGCAGCGCTTTCAGTCGGCGCACCTCGTCGTTGACCAGGCCCGCCTGAACCGGGCTGCCGCCAGGTGAGTTGATGCGCAGCACCACCGCCTGAGCGCCTTCGTCCTCGAACGCACTGCGCAAAGCCGTCATGAGGTTGTCGGCGCTGGCCTCGGTCTCCATGGCGATCTCGCCTCGCACCTCGACCATGGCGGTGTGGCGGGTGACCGGCGTGTGGGCCGCAGGCACCGACTCCCAGGCCGCCCAGACCAGGCTGATGGCCACACCCAGCCACAGCAGGCGCCACAGGCGGCGCCAGCGGGCGTCGCGGCGCTGTTGATCCAGGTAGACGCGAGCGAGTTCATTGAACAAGGCCGCCTGGGCCTCGGGCTTGGGGTCGGGCGTGGAAGCGTCCATGAGGGGGCTGGTGTGGTGAAACGAGGAGGGGAACGAGCAGAGGCTCGGTGATCAGGACAGCGGCTGGAGGCGATCGGAAGGATACCAATGGACCTGGCCACCCTCTTCCTTCAAGCGGATGGCGTGCAAGCGGGCGCCGGGGCACGGTCCGCTGACGCAGCGTCCACTGCCCGGATCGTACAAGGCGCCATGCACCGAGCAGATGATGAAGCGTCGATCCTGATCCCAGAACTTGCCCGGCTGCCAGTCCATCTCGGCGGGAACGTGGGCACAGCGGTTGAGGTACGCGACGGCGACGTTGTCAAAGCGCACGGCGAAGGCCGGAGCGGGCCGCCCGAACTCCATGACCTCGAAGGTCACGGCGTCACCGCCCTCTTGCAGCTCGGACGACGCGCACAGCGCCTGGGGCTCCAGGTGGCGCTCAGGCATGGCGGGACAGCCAGTCGTGGAGCTCGGGGGTGGAGTGCGCGACGAAGCGGGTGGGAAAGTCAGCGAAGGCCTCCGGCTCGTGGGCACCGTAGCTGACGGCCACGCTGTGCGCACCGGCGTTGAGCGCCAGCTGCAAATCGTGCGTGGTGTCCCCGATCATCAGGGTCCGCTGCGGCTCCACGCCGAATTCACGCATCAACTCCAGCAGCATGCGAGGGTGGGGTTTGGAGACGGTCTCATCGGCCGTGCGCGAACCGTCGAAGACCCCCTGAAGCGCCACGTGGGTGAGCGCTTCATCCAACCCGGAGCGCGACTTGCCCGTGGCCACAGCCAGCCAGTGGTTGCGCTCCTTGAGGGACTGCAGCATGGGCAACACGCCGTCAAACAGCGACAGCTCATGCTGGCGGTTGAAATAGTGGTGGCGGTAGCGCAAGCCCAACTCGGGCACACGGGCCGGATCCAGCGTGGGCGCCACGTGGGCCAAGGCGTCGTGCAAGCCCAGGCCGATGACGTAGGCCGCGTCTTGCGGAGGGGGCACGGGCAGGCCCAGGTCGGCGCAGGCCGACTGGATGCAGCGCACGATCAGCGCGGTGGAATCGTAAAGGGTGCCGTCCCAGTCGAAGACAACCAGGTCGTATGCCCGCGGCCGCAGGCCGGAATCGGTGGAGGAAGTCAAGCTGTGCCCGTCAGGATGTGGTCTGTTGGCGTGCACTTTACTTCGGCGCCGCGACACCCGCGTCGTGCGGGGTCAGCGCGCCCAGCAAGGCGTTGCACTCCGCCGGCAATTCGGCCTCGAAGGTGACGTCCTCGCCGGTGACCGGGTGCGCCAGGCGCAGGTAGCGCGCGTGCAGGAACATGCGCTCGAAGCGCCCCTGTGGCAGGCGCGCGCGATCGACGTTCGGCAGGGGGCCCTCGCCCCCGCGGGCCAAGGCCTTGTTCAAGGCGAAGTCACCGTACTTGTCGTCGCCCACGATGCCGTGGCCTTCGTGCGACAGGTGCACGCGGATCTGATGGGTGCGGCCGGTCTTGATGGTCACGTCCAGCAGGCTGTAGCCGGCGTAGCGTTTCACGACGTGAACCAGGGAGATCGACCGCCGCCCCTCGTCGTCGTCACCCGCGACGGCCTTGACCCGGCGCTCGCCCTCGGGGGTGAGGAACTTGTGCAGCGCCACGTCGACCACTTTTTTTCGATCGGGCCATGCGCCGCCAACCAGCGCCGAATAGGTCTTGTGGGCCTGCCGATGGCGAAAGACGTCCTGCAAGGTGGTCAGGGCACTGCGCTTCTTGGCGATCACCAGCACGCCCGAGGTCTCCTTGTCCAGGCGGTGCACCAGTTCCAGGAATCGCGCCGTCGGCCGGGCTCGGCGCAACTGCTCGATGACCCCGAAGCTCACGCCGCTGCCGCCGTGGACGGCCACGCCTGCCGGTTTGTTGATGACCAGCATGACCTCGTCCTCGAAAATCACGGGGAACTCGCGCGCGGGCACCGAGGCGGCGTCCGGGTCGGATTTTTCCGCCAGGCGCAAGGGAGGCACGCGCACCTCATCGCCCATGGCCAGTCGCGTGTCGGCCGAGGCGCGGCCCTTGTTCACCCTCACCTCGCCGCTGCGAATGATCCGGTAGACCAGGGTCTTGGGCGCGCCCTTGAGCACCTTGATGAGGAAGTTGTCGAGTCGCTGGTCGACGCTGCCCTCGTCCACCACGAGTCGCTGCACCACGGCTGGCGCGGTCGATGCCGGTGAAGCATCGGCCTGGGCACGGGGCGCAGCCGATGCCTGCGGCTTTCGCTGGCCCGAGGAGGCGGTCTTTGCAGCTGCCTTTTTCGCGGCCAATCCCGAACGTCTGGATGCGTTTTTCGCACCTATAATGGTTTGAGCCACGTCGTGTGTCTTGTGTGAGTGGTTGTATGCGGAATCTGCGCTCAGCGAGTTTCGCCTGCAAATCGCCCACCCAAGCGCTTGCCGCAGCAGACCGCAATTTTACGACGAGCCGGTCGCCGCAGCTGACGAAGATGGGGCACGGCGGGGTGTCCCGCCAAACGTATGGCCATGCAGCATTCGCTTCTTCCGGAAAAGACCACCCAAGGCGTGGACTTGTCGGACGAGGGGTTTGTCAGAGCCAATGTCGATCGAACCACGATTCAAGGTTGATGGGTTTCAGCACCCGTGCTGTCTGATGGATTCAGGCGCAGTCTGCTGAGACCTGTGTTGAGTGAAGCACACGTGTCCTGGCTTGTTCCGCAATCCGCCCACCCCGCCTGTCAGCAGGCCGACGCCCTCAGAGTGGCCGTCGGTGCGCTGCTCGCATGGGTGTTCACGGTGGTTTGCAACCTGCCCGCCAGCCCCCTTTTCCCAGCCCGCCGTCGCGCCCACCCGGCGCCTTCGGCATGGGCTTTCTCTGGCTGTCGCCCGACACGCGTCCTCGCCCTGACACGCGCGCCCCTGCCGCCAGGCTGCCTCTCGCAGCCCTGACGTCCCTGGCAATTCCTTCTCGGTTCTTCGTCGTTGCTCGCGCATGAACGCAGCCCCTGACCCTCGGGTCGGAGGCATGTGGAGGCATGGATCGGCGCCATCCCGACCGGCCTCCGCCTGGAACATGGAGAGCCCATGAAGCGCATGCTGATCAACGCCACGCAGCCCGAAGAACGGCGCCTGGCCATCGTTGACGGACAGAAACTGCTCGACTTCGAAACCGAAATCGAAGGTCGGGAACAACGCAAAGGCAACATCTACAAGGCCGTCGTCACGCGCGTCGAGCCTTCGCTGGAAGCCTGCTTCGTCGACTACGGCGAAGAGCGTCACGGCTTCCTGCCGTTCAAGGAAATTTCCCGGCAGTATTTCAAGGACGGCGTGGAAGTTCGCTCCGCCCGCATCCAGGACGTGATCAAGGAGGGGCAGGAGCTGCTCGTCCAGGTCGAAAAGGAAGAGCGCGGCAACAAGGGCGCGGCCCTGACGACCTTCGTCTCGCTGGCCGGCCGCTACCTGGTCCTGATGCCCAACAACCCGCGCGGCGGTGGCGTGAGCCGTCGCATCGAGGGCGATGAGCGCGAAGAGCTCAAGGAGGCGATGGACCAGCTGGAGTACCCGAAGGGCATGAGCCTGATCGCCCGCACCGCTGGCATCGGCCGCACCGCCGCCGAGCTGCAGTGGGACCTGAACTACATGCTCAAGCTGTGGACGGCGATCGACGAGGCCTCCACCGCCGGCAAGGGCGCTTACCTGATCTATCAGGAGTCGTCGCTGGTCATCCGCGCCATCCGCGACTACTTCACCAACGACATTGGCGAAATCCTGATCGACACGGACGACATCTACGAGCAGGCCAAGCAGTTCATGCTGCACGTCATGCCCGACCAGTCGAGCCGCGTCAAGCGCTACCGCGATGACGCCGCCCTGTTCGCGCGCTTCCAGATCGAGCACCAGATCGAGACGGCCTTCAGCCGCACGGTGAACCTGCCGTCCGGCGGCGCCATCGTGATCGACCACACCGAGGCCCTGGTGTCGGTGGACGTGAACTCGGCGCGCGCCACCCGTGGCAGCGACATCGAGGAAACCGCCTTCCGCACCAACCTGGAAGCGGCCGACGAAATCGCCCGCCAGATGCGCTTGCGCGACCTGGGCGGCCTGATCGTCATGGACTTCATCGACATGGAGGACAACAAGAACCGCCGCGAGGTCGAGCAGCGTCTGCGTGACGCCCTGCGTTTCGACCGCGCCCGCGTTCAGTTCAGCTCCATCTCGAAGTTCGGCCTGCTGGAGATGTCGCGCCAACGCCTGCGCCCCGCGCTGAGCGAAGGCAGCCACATCACCTGCCCGCGCTGCAACGGCACCGGCCACATCCGCGACACCGAGTCTTCGGCGCTGCAGATCCTGCGCATCATTCAAGAAGAGTCGATGAAGGACAACACCTCGGCCGTGCACGTGCAAGTGCCGGTGGAGGTGACCTCCTTCCTGCTCAATGAAAAGCGCACCGAGATCACCAAGATCGAACTCAAGCAGCGCGTGACCGTGCTGCTGGTGCCCAACCGCCACCTCGAAACCCCGAACTACAAGCTGGAACGCCTGCGTCACGACGACCCGCGTCTGGAAAACATCCAGGCCAGCTACACGATGATCGAGGAGCCGGACGACGAGGTGGGCATCACCCGCCGTGAGAAGGCCAAGCCCAAGCAGGAGCCGGTGATCAAGGGCGTGCTGCCCGACCAGCCCGCGCCCGTGGCCGCGCCCAAGGAAGAACCCGTCGAAATGGCCCCCCCGGTCACGGCCGCCCCGGCTTCACCGGTTGCCGCCGCTCCGGCCCCGGCCAACGGTGGCTTCTTCGGTTGGGTCAAGCGCCTGCTGGGCTTCGGTGAGGCCCCCGCGGCCGCGCCGGCACCCGTGGTCGCAGCCCCTGTCGCTCCCAAACCCGCCGAAGAGACCAAGGAAGACGGCAAGGGCCGAGGCCGTCGCGACGGTCAGCGCCGAGGCGGTCGCGGTGAGCGCAGCGAGCGCGGTGAGCGCGGTGAGCGCGGTGAGCGCACCGAAAAGGGCGAGGGCCGTGGCGGCCGTCGTCAGGGGCCTCGCGAGGATCGCGCCGAAGGTGACAACGCCGCCAACCGGGAAGGTCAGCGGGACACTCAAAGGGAATCGACACAAGGCGGACGCGAACGCGGTGAGCGTGGCGGTCGCGGTGGCCGCGGTCGCGGCGACGGCGCCGAGCGCCCATCCCTGAACCGCGAAGCCATCTCGGCCGAGGCACAGGCCCTGGGCCTGGCCGCCGCCGGAGCAGAAGGTGTGCAGGCGCCTGACGCCGCCGCACAAGCCGAGAGCGAACGCGAAGGCGGTCGCCGACGTCGCCGCGGTGGCCGCGGACGCGGTGAGCGCGATGAGGCACAAGTTGACTTGGCAGGTGAGGCTGGTGAAGCCAGCGAGGCCCCGGAGGCGGATCGCGATCAGGGTCCGACGTCGACGGACGGTGACGTGGCGAACGACGCCAGCAACGCCGACAGCCAAGAAGGGCGTCGTCGCCGCCGCAACCGCCGAGGTGGCGAGCGTCGCGAGCGCACGGAAGGGGCCGAGGGAGCCGATGGTGCGGAAGGCACCGACGGGCAACTCGACGGCGTCGACAGCACGGATCGAGTCGAGAACCTGGACTCACCCGCCCCGACGATGACGGCGTCACCAGACGCGCCGGCACCCGCACCGGAGTTGCCAATCGACGCGCCAGCGCCGGTCGCAGCCGCCGAAGCGAGCAACCGGCAGGATGAGGTGGCTGCACCGGCACCGGCCCCGCAACCCGCCCCGGCTGTTGTGACACCAGAAGCAGCCGCCCCGGTGGCAGCGCCCCCCGCCGCCGTGGCCTTCGTGCTGCCGATGCAGGAGCTGCAAGCCATCGCGCAAGGCGCCGGCCTGGAGTGGGTCAACTCCGATGAAGAGAAAATCCGCGTGGTTCAAGAGGCCATCGCCAACGAGCCCAAGCCCGTGCACGTGCCCCGCGAGCGCCAGCCCGCTGTGGTGCTGGACGAAGGCCCGCTGATCCTGGTCGAGACCCGCAAGGACCTCAGCCAGATCACCTTGCCTTTCGAACGCAGCCCAGGCTGATCGGCCTCCCTCCCCCCAACCCGGCACCCGCCGGGTTTTTTTTCGCCTGGCTTTTCACCTGGCTTTTCGCAGCAAGCCGAATCGTGAAGGCCGTCACGCGCGCCGCCACCCACGTCCCCGCCCCGACCCAAAACGCTCAACCCACTGCATCCACGCGCCGATGGACTCCGTAGACGGGTCAGGGCGTGCGCGGCATCGGCACCCCATCGCCGCAACGCGCACGACCGACACCGATGCACACCGGAGAAGAAGTTGAGCCTCACCGCCCCCGGACCTCGCAAAGTGACCCTGATCGGCCAGATGGACTGGCCGCAGAACCTCTACCTGGCCCGAGCCCTGCACGACGCCGGCTGGCAGGTGCACATGCTGTCTGACGGCCGTCAGCCGCGCGAGCTGGCCAGCTGGCTGAAAGTGGAGCAAGTCGACTTCGCAGACGAGCAAGCCCTGGTCGCTCACGTCCGCCGACTGGAGCAGGACCCGAGCAACCGCTGGATCCTGCCCCTGGATGAGGCCGGCATCTTCGCCTGCCACGACGCCGCACCCGAGAGCACGAAGCTGGTGCCCAGGATCAAACGGGTCGACCTTGACATGCTCCAAAAGAAGTCGGGGATGGCGGCCTTCGCCCGGTCTCTGGGTGTGCCGACACCCGAGTGGGAGTGCGTGAACGACATCCACCACGCGTTCGCCGTCGCCGAACGGCTCGGCTACCCTGCGGTGCTCAAGGGCGAGTGGGGGCACGCCGGCAACCAGGTCGTGATCTGTCAGGACGGCGCGGCTTTGCGCGCAGGCCTGAAGAAGCTGGAGGGGCAGCGAACGCTCTTGCAAAGGCACATTCGAGGCGCCAGCTGGGCCTGTGGCGGCTTCTTCCACCGAGGTGCCCTCACCCACCTGCATGGCTATGAGATCGTCCAGCAGCAGCCGGTGGGATCCGGCCCGGCGTCCTTCGTGCGTCACGAGCACCCGCCGGAGATGGTGGAGTCGCTGACGAAGCTCGGGGCGGCGCTCGAGTGGAGCGGCTACATGCAAGTGGACTTCATCCGCGACGAAAAAGGCACGTTCTGGTTCCTGGAAATCAACCCGCGGCCTTGGGGCTCGATGACCGCGGCCCTGGCTTCGGGCAACCCCATCTTCGCCCCCCTGGTCGCCCTGCTGGCGGGCCAAACCCCGTCGTGCGGACCGCAGGAGGCGCGCGAATGGTCGGCTTGCGTGTTTCCCAAACCGGTGCTCGGGCTGGCTCGGGAACACCGCGGCGCCGAGATGCTCATGACCGCGCTGAAGCCCTCGTTCTGGCGTGGGGCGCCGCGCACCGACCTGAGCCTGATGCTGTACTTTGCCAAGCTCATGTACTGGGACTGGCGCCGGCCCAACGAGCGCGCGCAACGCGTTCCCCAACACCAGAGAGGCATCGTGCGCCCAGAGGGTTTCACCTAAACGGTGACTGATTGACGTTAACGTCACAAAGGTCTGTAATGCCTGTCAAACACAGGAGAGACCTTGGCGACTGCACACGCTCCAGCCACGGCGCAGGCTGACGACACCGCGCCCACCACCGCCCTGGCGGGGTTCACTCCCCCTCCTGTGCTGCTGTTCGGCACGGCCAGGCGCCTCGCCGCCCACCCGGCGTACCACGTGCGCGATGAGCGAGGCTGGCAGGCCACGAGCTGGGCGGACCACGCCCAGGAGGTGCGCCGAGCGGCTCGGGCGTTGATCGAGTTGGGCGTGCAGCGTGGCGACGCCGTCGCCATCCTGAGCTTCAACAACCCGCAATGGGTCGCCATGGCCTTCGCCGCCATGTCGGTGGGCGCCACCCCGGTGGGCATCTACTGGACCAGCTCCAGCCAGGACATCGCCTACATCCTCAATCACTGCAAGGCGTCGCTGCTGCTGGTGGACACCCCCGCGCGCATGGCCCCGGTCGAGGCCTGCCAGGCGCAACTGCATCACCTGCGCACCGTGGTGATGCTGTCTGGGCACGACGAGGTCGACACGGACTTGAGGGTGCTGTCGTGGCCCGCCTTCCTGGGCATGGGGCACGAGGCGCACGAAGCCGCCCTCGCCGAACGCCTGGATGGCCTGCGCGCCTGCGACATCGGCACCCTGATCTACACCTCCGGCACCACCGGCCCCGCCAAGGCCGTGGCGCTCAGCCTGGGCAACCTGTGGTGGATGGGCGCGACCATGACGTCCTTGTTCACCGTCGACGAGCGCGATCGGGTGCTGTCTTACCTGCCGCTGGCGCACGTCGCCGAGCAGATGGGGACCATGCACAACCAGGTGCACTCCGGCTTCAGCGTGTACTACGCGCGCAGCATCGAGGACCTGGGCGATCACCTCAAGGAGGTCCGCCCGACCATCTTCTTCGGTGTGCCGCGGGTTTGGGAAAAGATGCAGTCGGCCATCGAGACCAAGCTGAACCAGGCCACCGGGGTCAAGGCGGGCCTGGCACGCTGGGCGATGGACGTGGGGCAACGCTGGCACGACCTCGATCACGCGGGGCATCCTGCCGGGCCGTGGTTGACCTTGCAGAAGGCGCTGGCGCACCGCCTGATTCACCGCAAGGTGCAGGCGGCGCTGGGCTTCGACGCCGCGAGGCTGCTGAGCTCGGGGGCCGCGCCGATCAACCCGGAGAAGCTGCGCTTTTTCGCGGGCCTGGGCCTGGCGGTGCGTGAGCTGTATGGGCAATCGGAGGTGTGCGGGCCGTCGACCCTGTCGCTGCCGGGCTGCACGCGGGTGGGCTCCGTGGGCAAGCCGCTGCCAGGCACGCAGATCCGCGTGAACGACGACGGGGAGTTGCTGGTCCGCGGCCCCCACATCTTCCAAGGCTACATGGGCTCACCCGCGGCGACCGCCGACAGCTTCGAGCACGACTGGCTGAGAACGGGGGACATCGGCCACATCGACGAGGACGGCTACGTCTACATCACGGGGCGCAAGAAGGACATCATCATCACCTCGGGCGGCAAGAACATCTCGCCGGCCAACATCGAGTCGGCGCTGATGGAGGCCGACCTGATCGAGCACGCCGTGGTGTGCGGCGACGGCCGGCACTACCTGAGCGCGCTGCTCACGCTCAACCCGCTGACGCTGGCCGCCTTCGCCGAAGCGCACGGGCTGGGAGAGCCCGCCACGTGGCACCAGCACCCCAAGGTGCGACAGGCCTTGCAAGCCGAGGTCGACCACGTCAACTCGCAGCAGGCCCGGGTGGCGCAGGTGCGCAAGTTCGAGGTGCTGCCGCATTCGCTGTCGGTGGAAGGCGGCGAGCTGACGCCCACGCTCAAGGTCAAACGCAAGGTCGTCATCGACCGCCACCAGGACCTGCTGGAGCGGCTCTACAGCGGGGCGCACTGACCCCGCCTGTCCCCAGCCAGGTCAGCGCGGCAGGCGGGACAGCGCCTGCTGGTACTGCGGCAGGTGCATCAGATCGTCCCAGGTGTGGGGCGCCGACTGGGGCAGCAGGTCGAGGCGGCGCGCTTCGCTGTCGGCACTGGGCGACCACTCGCCGCGGGCCAGGGACTGCATCAGGCCATCGAGCAGGTCGTCCACCGGCTGGCCACCCTGGAGGGACTGGTTGCACAGCAACACCAGGTCGCAGCCGGCGTTGAGCGCGGCCACCGCCCCCTGGGTGTGGCTGCCGGCCACGCTGGCGCCTTCCATGCTCAGGTCGTCGCTGAAGATGGCACCGGTGAAGCCCAGCTGTCCGCGCAGGATGTCTTGCAGCCAGCGCGACGAAAAGCCCGCCGGGGCGCTGTCGACCTTGGGGTAGATGACGTGGGCCGGCATCACGCTGGTCAGCGAGGTGCTGAGCCATTCGTAGGGCTTGGCGTCATCGGCCAGGATGGCCTTGAGGCTGCGCTTGTCGATGGGGACGTCGATGTGCGAGTCCGCCTTGACGAAGCCGTGACCAGGGAAGTGCTTGCCACAGTTGGCCATGCCGGCCAGCAGCAGGCCGTGCATGACGCTCTTGGCCAGCAGCGTGGCCACGCGGGCGTCGCCATGGAAGGCGCGGTCACCGATGACGCTGCTCTCGCCCCAGTCCAGGTCCAGCACCGGCGTGAAGGTCAGGTCCACGCCGCAGGCGCGCAGTTCGCTGGCGAGCACGTAGCCGCAGGCCGTCGCCGCATCGGTGGCCACCAGGGCGCCGCTGCCCTGGCCGTTCTTGCCACCTTTGCCGTCGTCCAACCACATCTCGCCCAGGCGACGCATGGCTGGCACGTGGGTGAAGCCGTCGGTCTTGAATCGCTGCACCCGACCGCCTTCGTGATCGACACAAATCAGCACGTCGGGGCGAATGGACTTGATCTCGGCGCACAAGGCGGTGAGCTGGGCGCGGCTCTGCCAGTTGCGTGCGAACAGGATCAAGCCGCCGGTCAGCGGGTGAGCCAGGCGGCGACGGTCGGCGTCGTTGAGGCTGAGGCCTTCGATGTCCAACACCACCGGGGCGTGCTGGGTGGACTCGATGGCGGGCGGGGTGGAACGTTTCTTGGACATGGCGTCGGGCGTCTGGTCAAACGGCGAAGAAGGCAGCATTGTCGCTGCGTTCAGGCCGCGGGTTCGGTCTCGACGACGACGAAGGCCTGGGCCAGGTCGCCCTCGTCGGTCACCGTGACGTGGGCCTTCCAGCCCCGGGCGTTGAACCACGTGGCCAAGGCGCCATCGAGCACGATCTGGGGCTGGCCGCTTTCGGCATTGAGGACCTGGCAGGCCCGCCAGGTCATGGGCAGGTGGATGCCCAGGCCGATGGCTTTGGAGAACGCCTCCTTGGCCGCGAAGCGCGTGGCCAGGTAGCGCAAACCGCGCAAGGGCGAGCGGGCCGTGCGAGCCCGCCAGACGGCCAACTCGCGTTCGCCCAGCACCTTCTCAGCGAAGCGATCGCCGCGGCGCTCCAGGGTGGCCTGGATGCGACGCACGTCACACAGGTCGGTGCCGATGCCGACGATCACGCGCGCCCCGCCTGCCGCGCGCGAATGGCCTCGGCCTTGAAGTCGCAGATGGCTTGCTTGAGGCCCACGAAGATGGCATGGCCGATCAGCGCATGGCCGATGTGCAGTTCGTGGACATCCGGCAAAGCAGCCACCAAGGCTGCGCTGCTGGGCTGGTCGGCGCCATCCGCCTCGGGCTGGCTCAGGGCCAGGCCGTGTCCGGCGTGCGTGCGCAACCCCAGGCTGGTGGCGTGCAGGAGGCCGCGCTGCAGGCGTTGCAGCTCCCGCTCCAGCGCGGCGTGGTCGCGGTCCCACCAGGCGTGTGCGAGCGGGCCGGTGTGCAGCTCCACGCAGGGCGCGCCAGCCCTCGCGGCCGCGTCGATCTGTGCCGGGTCGGCCCCGATGAACAAGGACACGCGACTGCCCGCCTCACCCAGGCGCACGCAGGCGTCGCGCACGCGGTCGAACTGGCCGATCACGTCCAGGCCCCCTTCGGTCGTGACCTCCTGGCGGCGCTCGGGCACCAGGCACACGTGCTCGGGTGCGGTGCGCTCGATGATGTCGAGCATCTCGTCCGTGACGGCGGCCTCGAAGTTCAAGGGCACGTGGACGGACTCCTTGAGCCGCAGCACGTCGTCGTCGCGGATGTGGCGCCGGTCTTCACGGAGGTGGAAGGTGATGATGTCGGCACCGCCCTCGACGGCCAGCAAGGCGGCGGCCACCGGGTCGGGGAAACGCCCACCGCGTGCGTTGCGCACCGTGGCCACGTGATCGATGTTGACGCCCAGCAGGGGCGCATCCAAAGCGGTGAGGTGCAGGCCGGAGAAGGTCATGGTTGCTGAAGTTCCATCATGAGCTGGCGGGTGCGCAGCGTGTGTGCACCCAGATGATAGTGAAGCAAGGCCCGCGTGGTGGACTTGAGGTCACTCAGTGCCGGCATGCAGGCCGCCATCAGGCTGGGCACCGGGGAGTGGCCGGGCTGCACGCGGCGCTCGTCGTTGAGCCAGGCGTCTGACAGGGCGTCTTCCATGGCCAGCAGCACCCCGCCGTTGAGCACCGCCGGGCCGTCGGTGGACTCGCCCATCCAGTGCGCCGCCCTCACCCCCAGCTCAGGATGAAGCTCATGCGGCTCCCCCGCCCTCACCGGCGTGCCGTCCAGCGTGAGCAAAGACAGGTCCGGCAGGTGCCCCAGCTGGCGCAACAAGACGAGCTCGAAGGCGCGCAAGCTCGCCTGCAGGAGGCCCGGCTCGGGCAGGGCCCGCAGCACGTCGGCATACGCTTCGAACAAGACGGGGTGCGGCTCGTGGCGGGGCAGCAGGCGCATCAGCAGCTCATTGAGGTAAAACGCAGGCAACAAGGCATCGCCCCCCCCAAAAGCCGGCCCGCCCGCCCATTCGGCCTGCCGCAACAGCCACACCTCGGACTCCTCGCCCCGCTTGGCACCGAAGCCCACGGTGATGCGCTGAAAGGGCATCAACACGGGGCGCAATTGGGAATACGGCCGCTTGGCTCCCTTGGCGATGGCCATGACCCTGCCCTGATCACGGCAGAACAGGTCCAGGATCAGGCTGGACTCGCTCCAGTCGTGGCTGTGCAGGACGTAAGCCGGTGACGGCGCACGCGATGTCGAGCGGGACGCAGGTTTGGCCATGCTCGCGGGCCTGGCCTCACTCGTAGCCGTAGGTGCGCAGTCGGGCGTCGTCGTCCGCCCAGCCCGAACGCACCTTCACCCAGATCTCCAGGAAGACTTTGCGTCCCATCAGGCGCTCGAGTTCGGTGCGGGCCTCGGTGCCGATGCGCTTGAGGCGCTCACCCTTGTCCCCGATGACCATGCCCTTGTGCTGCTCGCGCTCCACGATGATGGTCGCGGCGATGCGCACCATGCCGGTGGACTTGGGGTTGTCGGCCTGCGGGGGCTCGTCGGTGTATTGGTCGATGACCACGGTCGAGGTGTAGGGCAGCTCGTCGCCCGTGAGGCGAAAGAGCTTTTCGCGCACGATCTCGCTGGCCAGGAAGCGGTCGGTGCGGTCGGTGAGCGCGTCGGACTCGTACCACCAGCCTTGCTCGGGCAGGTAAGGCCGCACGATGTCCAGCAGGCGGCGGGTGTCGTCTTCGCGCTTGGCCGACAGCGGCACAAACTCCGTGAAGGGGTGGCGCTCCTGCATGGACTGCAACCAGGGGAAGAGGTCTTCGCGCCGGTGGATGAGGTCGAGTTTGTTGGCCACCAGCAGCACCGGACGGTCCTTGGGCAGCAGGGCCAGCACCTGGGCATCGTCCGGGCCAAAACGACCGGCCTCGACCAGGAACAGCACCACCGCCACGTCCGACAAAGTCGCTTGCACGGTCTTGTTGAGGTTGCGGTTGAGGGCCGCGGTGCCGCGCACGGTGTGGCGCGTCTGGAAGCCGGGCGTGTCCACGAAGACGAACTGCGTGTCGCCCTCGGTGCGGATGCCGGTGATGCGATGGCGCGTGGTCTGGGCCTTGCGAGAGGTGATGGACACCTTCTGACCCACGAGTGCGTTCAACAAGGTGGATTTGCCCACGTTGGGGCGCCCCACGATGGCGACGAGGCCACAGCGTTGCTGAGTGGCTTCGGCCGCCTGGCCATCGCCGGTGCGGGCCATCGTCAACTTGGCCAGCATCTGGTCAAGCGAGGGGTTCAGGTCATCGGCGGGCGACTTGGGCATGGTTCAACCAATCAGAAACAAAGGCTGCGGCGAGCCGCGTGTGGGGCTCAGTCCGCTTGCGGCGAGCGGGGCTTGCGAACGACGACGGGCTCGGGCTTGCGCACGGCGGTCTGGCGAGCCGGCAAGGCCGACACCCGAGACAGCGCGGCCTGGGCGGCGGCTTGTTCGGCCGCTCGCCGCGAGGTGCCCTCCCCCGTCACGGAGATGTTCAGGTCAGGCAACTCGCAGGCCACGACGAAGACCTGCTCGTGTGCCTTGCCGCGCGTGTCTTCGATGCGGTAGGTCGGAACGGGCATCTTGCGCGCCTGCAACCACTCCTGCAAGGCCGTCTTGGCGTCCTTGCTCCAGCCTTCCAGCGAGCTCTCGGCCAGCACCGGCTCGAACAAACGCAGCACCAGGTCCCGGGAGGCCTCGAAGCCCGCATCCAGGTAGACCGCTCCGATGATGGCCTCCAGCGCATCGGCCAGGATGGAGGGGCGCTGAGCCCCGCCCCCCTTGGCCTCGCCTTCGCTCAGGCGCAGGACCGAGGGCAGCCCGAGCTGCACCGCCAGGCGATGCAGCATGTCCTGGCGAACCAGGTGGGCGCGCACGCGCGTCAGGTCGCCCTCGGCCCCGCGATCAAACCGGGCGTAGAGCAAAGTCGAGACGCCCAAGTCCAGCACCGCGTCGCCCAGGAACTCCAGGCGCTCATAGTGGTCGGCGCCGAAGCTCTTGTGGGTCACGGCGCGCACGAGCAGGCCGGGGTCGGCGAACGCGTGCCCCAGTCGTTGTTGCAGCCCCAGCAGGGAGGGCGAAAGGCTGGTCAAGGTGCGTTCCCGCAATGAGAAAGGGCCTGATCACAGGCCCGGGTCAGGAAGGAGCAAGGAGAACAGGCGGTCACTTGGACTGGCCCTTGAACTTGAGGACCAGGTAGACCGGGTCGACGAGTTCGATTTCCTTGTCGTATGCAAAGCGGATGACCACGCGGTCGTCTTCCTTGGAGATGTCGAGGTCGCGCCCGGAACGAATGGCCTCAACGCCATACTCGATCTGGACGTAGCGATCGTAGGCCGCGCGGATCTCAGGCACCGTGGAGCCCCCTTCTGCCGCCGCCTTGTTGACCATGCCCTGGATGGTGCCGTACTCCGACACCGCGGGCGCCACCTTCATCAGCAACAAGGCGAAGGTGCAGATGAGCACCGCCCAGAAGAGCAAGCCGACGAGCGTGACGCCGGACTGACGGGCGCGCACGCCACCCGAGCGACGGGGAAGGCGGCCAAGGCGAGGCGCGAGGGGCATGACGAGGGACATGGGCTCGATCCTGTTCAATGGAAGAAACCGATTCGCTTGAAGTCGCCGAAATTCATCCAGATCACGAAGGCCTTGCCGACGAGGTTCTGGTCGGGCACGAAGCCCCAGTAGCGGGAGTCCTGGGAGTTGTCGCGGTTGTCGCCCATCACGAAGTAATGACCGGGCGGCACCTTGCAGACGACCCCTTCGCCACTGTAGCTGCAGTTGTCTCGGTGGGGGTAGTCCTCAACGGCCTGCGGGGGCACGAAGGGCGGGCGATCCTTGTCGACGAGGATGCGGTGTTCACGGCCGTCGAATTTCTCGGAAAACTGCAGCGCGTACTTGAGGCTGTCGGCATCGTAGTACTCGGGCAGCTGATCCTGGGGCACGGGCTGGCCGTTGACGGTCAGTTGCTTGTTCACGTAGGCGACGGTGTCACCGGGCAGGGCCACCACGCGCTTGATGTAGTCCAGGCTGGTGTTGACCGGGTAGCGAAAGACGATGACGTCGCCACGCTGCGGCTCGTTGTTGTCGACGATCTTCTTGTTGATCACCGGCAGGCGGATGCCGTAGTGGAACTTGTTGACCAGGATGAGGTCGCCCACCAGCAGCGTCGGGATCATCGAGCCCGAGGGGATCTTGAACGGCTCGAACAGGAAGGAGCGCATGAAGAACACCGCGCAGATCACCGGGAACAGGCCAGCGCTCCAGTCCAGCCACCAGGGCTGGGCCAGCAGGCGGTCACGCGCCACCAGCACGTTGCCGTCGACCTGATCGATGCCCTGCAAAGCCAACTGCGAGCGCCGCGAATGATCCTGCTCGATCAACGCCTGGGCTGCGGCCTCACGCGCCGGGCGGAAGCGATACCGCTCAGCCAGCCAGTACACGAACGTGACCACGGTCATGACGAACAGCAGCAGTGAAAAGTTGCCGTGCCAGCGCCCCGCGTACCAGCCCCCCAGGTACACGGCCAGCGCCGCGTACAGCAATCCGGTGATCAAACTCATCGATGTTCTCGTTGTGGTCGTTGGCAATCGGTGTGGTCCTGAGCGGGGTCAGTCGTCCACCTGCAGGATGGCGAGGAAGGCCTCCTGAGGCACCTCCACCGAGCCGATCTGCTTCATGCGCTTCTTGCCTGCCTTCTGCTTTTCCAGCAGCTTGCGCTTGCGCGAAACGTCGCCGCCGTAGCATTTTGCCAGCACGTTCTTGCGCAGCGCCTTGATGTTCTCGCGGGCGATGATGTTGCCACCGATGGCGGCCTGGATGGCCACGTCGTACATCTGGCGCGGGATCTGTTCGCGCATCTTGGCGGCCACGGCGCGGCCGCGGTACTGCGACTGCGCGCGGTGCACGATGATGGACAGGGCGTCCACCCGGTCGCCGTTGATGAGCAGGTCGACCTTCACCACGTCGGAAGCTCGGTACTCCTTGAACTCGTAGTCCATGGAAGCGTAGCCACGCGAGACCGACTTGAGCTTGTCGAAGAAGTCCAGCACGATCTCGGCCAGCGGCATCTCGTAGGTCAGCATGACCTGCCTGCCGTGGTAGGCCATGTTCATCTGCACGCCACGCTTCTGGTTGGCCAGCGTCATGACGGGGCCCACGTAGTCCTGCGGCATGTACAGGTGCACCGTGACGATGGGCTCGCGGATCTCGTTGATGCGGGCCACCTCGGGCATCTTCGAGGGGTTCTCCACCTCGATGACCTCGCCGCCGTTGAGCTCGACCTCATAGACCACGCTGGGCGCGGTCGTGATCAGGTCCTGGTCGAACTCGCGCTCCAGGCGCTCCTGCACGATCTCCATGTGCAACAGGCCCAGGAAGCCGCAGCGAAAGCCGAAGCCCAGCGCCTGTGACACCTCGGGCTCATAGCGCAGCGAGCTGTCGTTGAGCTTGAGCTTCTCGAGCGCATCGCGCAGCTGGTCGTACTCGCTGGCCTCCGTGGGGTAAAGCCCCGCGAACACCTGCGGCTGAATTTCCTTGAAGCCCGGCAGCGCTTCAGACGCCGGGCCGGCGTTGTTGGGCAGCTTCTTCTCGAGGGTGACGGTGTCGCCCACCTTGGCCGCGGCCAGTTCCTTGATGCCCGCGATGATGAAACCCACCTCGCCTGCGCGCAGCTCGTCACGCGGCGTGGACTTGGGCGTGAAGACGCCCAGGTGCTCGGCCGGGTAGACGGTGTTGGTGGCCATCATGCGGATGCGCTCGCCCTTCTTGAGCACGCCATCGACCACCCGAACCAGCATGACGACGCCCACGTAGTTGTCGAACCACGCGTCGATGATCATGGCGCGCAGCGGGCCGTCGATGTCGCCTTTGGGCGGGGGCATCCGGGCCACCACGGCCTCCAGGATCTCGTCGATGCCCATGCCGGTCTTGGCCGAACACGGGATGCCATCGGTGGCGTCGATGCCGATGACGTCTTCGATCTCTTCTTTCGCGCGCTCGGGGTCGGCCTGTGGCAGGTCCATCTTGTTGAGCACGGGCACGACTTCCACGCCCAGGTCAAGCGCGGTGTAGCAGTTGGCCACCGTCTGTGCTTCAACGCCTTGCGAGGCGTCGACCACCAGCAGCGCGCCCTCGCAGGCCGACAGGGAACGGCTGACTTCGTAAGAGAAGTCAACGTGCCCGGGGGTGTCGATCAGGTTGAGGTTGTAGACCTGGCCGTCCTTGGCCTTGTACTGCAGCGAAGCGGTCTGCGCCTTGATGGTGATGCCGCGCTCTTTCTCGATGTCCATCGAGTCCAGCACCTGCGCTTCCATCTCGCGGTCGCTCAGGCCACCACAGCGCTGAATGAGGCGATCGGCCAGCGTGGACTTGCCATGGTCGATGTGCGCGATGATCGAAAAATTACGGATGTGGTTCATAAAAAAAAGGCACGTCAAAAGGAGTGACGCGCCTTCCAACAAAAACGTATGGCAACTGCTTGTTGGACCTCCATTGTACCGAAGGTCCCATCCGCAAGGGCTGTTTGCAAGCCACCGGGGCAGGCGTGCAGGTCGGCGAGCACCCGTTATGCACAGGTTATCAACAGCACGTTGTGGGTAAGTCTGACGTCAACAGAAAGAGGCCGTCAGTCTCGACGGCAGGGCGAATTGTAGCCAGATTCCACCCTGCCACCCGAGTTATCAACACCAAACGGGGCTGTCGAAAGGGGCCAACAACCCCATGGCATGCTCAGGATTGCCCCGCGCGCGCCGCCTCGGCTCACTTCCCGGGCCGGATCACGGCGTACTGAGCCCATTCACCGCGGCGCACCAGCACGCTCACGGGACGGGTCTTGTCCACCTTGCCCAGCAGGGCCTCGAACTCGCCCGCATTGGCCACCTGAACATTGGCCACGGCCAGGATGACGTCCCCCGCACGCAGTCCGGCGCGGGCGGCGGGGCCCTCGGCGGCCTCCACCAGCACACCGCCGCTCTGCTTGAGCTCGCGCTTCTGCTCGGCGCTGAGGTCGGTGACGGTGAGACCCAGCGCGGCGGCCGACGCCTTCACGGCGGGCTTGGCCGACTCGGCTTTGGCCTTGGGGGCCTCCAGCTCGGCCACGGTCACGCCGAGCTCCTTGAAGCCACCGCGACGGAAAACCTGCAGGCTGCTCTTGGTGCCGGGGCGCGTGGCGGCGACCAGCCGCGGCAGGTCCCCTGCCTTCTCGATGGCCTGGCCGTTGAACTGGGTGATGATGTCCCCCGCCTCAACCCCGGCCTTGTCGGCCGGGGTGCCCGGCTCCACACCCTGCACCAGCGCGCCGCGCGGCTTGCCCAGGCCGATGGACTCGGCCACGTCCTTGGTCACCGGCGCGATCGACACGCCGATGCGACCACGGATCACCTTGCCACCGCTGCGAAGCTGGTCGGCCACCTTCATGGCGTCGTCGATGGGAATCGACAGCGAGATGCCCATGAAACCGCCCGAGCGGCTGAGGATCTGGGAGTTGATGCCCACGACCTCGCCGCGCATGTTGATGAGCGGGCCGCCCGAGTTACCCGGGTTGACCGCCACGTCGGTCTGGATGAAGCGGATTTCTTCGCCGGTGTCGCGCGCCTTGGCGCTGACGATGCCGGCGGTCACGGTGTTCTCCAGGCCAAAGGGCGTGCCGATGGCCATGACCCACTCGCCCACGCGCAGGCTGCCGACGTTGCCGATCGCAACGGCCGGAAGTTTGGTGGCCTCGATCTTGAGCACGGCGACGTCGGTGCGCTTGTCGGCCCCCACGACCTTGGCCTTGAACTCGCGCTTGTCGGTCAGGTTGACGTAGACCTCATCGGCCCCCTCCACCACGTGCGCGTTGGTCATGACGTAGCCATCGGCGCTGAGCACGAAGCCGGAGCCCACGCCGCGGGGGCGCTCTTCGCCGCCCTGCTCGCCTCCACGCTTGGGCGCGTTGCGACGTTGATCGGGCATCGGCACGCCGAAGAACCGCTTGAAGAACTCGCGCATCTGCGCGTCGGCCTCGTCACCCGTTTCATCTTCGTCGTTGACGCGTTGGGTGGTGCGGATGCTGACCACCGAGGGGCCCACCTTCTCGACCAGGTCGGTGAAATCAGGCAAGCCCTTGACCAGCAGCGGGGCCTGCGAAGGAGGCTGAGTCGGGAGCGTGCTCACCGGGGTGGAGGCCATCGCCACCGACTGCTGCGCCTGAGACGCGTGCGGGAAGAGGCTGGAGCTGAGGATCAAGCCGACGGCGGAGACCACCGCGCCGACGACGAGGGTGCGGCGGATGACGGAAGGCGTGGATGCAGCGGTCATTTGGGAAGGCGTCATGAACGAAGACCTCTTGGATGGAGATGCGGATGACATGGCAACGTTGGAGCCATCAGATTGGACGACAGTTCACGCCAGCAATCGATGAGCCCGGCAAAGTTCGGTGAAGCCCTGGGGCCTGAAGTCTGCAATGCATCTGCCCCAACAGACAAAACCGCGGCGGCCCCTGAAGGCTCGCCGCGGTGAAGTTGGGGACCAGGCCCGCTGAATTCAAGGCGTGCTGTAGACGGCCTGGCGGATCAAGCCGGGCGGGTCGGAAAACGTCGAGGGCGGATTGGGCAGCGGGCGCTGCACGGTCATGACCTGCTCCAGGCGCGGGTCACGTGGCAGCAGGCTCGTGACCTGATCCCCTCGGTTGTTGAAGGAGGCGCCCGCAGCCAGGCTCAAGCCAGGCTGGGTGCTGAGGCTGGCTTCGGCCCAACCGGTGCCTGAGCGCGCCAACTGATCGCCGCTGGCGGCGCCACCCGGGCCACCGATCTGGGACGTCAACACGCCCACGATCAAGGCGAAACTGGCCGCAACCGCCGCGGGCCCCGCCCACATGCGGCGACGCAGGGGCGACGCCGAGGCATCCTGGGTGGCGGGGGCAGCGGGCTCGTGACGCCAAACCTGCGCAGCCTGGGGAGCGAGGACCACCGGCTCTTCGGCCATGCGGTCGCGCAGGCGCTGCAAAAATCGCTCGCTGTCAGACGCGGCCACGGACTCGGGCGAGCGCAACACGTCGCCAATGAGGTGGTAGGCGTGCCAGGTGGCCCGCGCATCGGGCTGCTGACGCCAGGCGGCTGCGGCCTGGGCGGCCTCGGAGGCACTGGCCTGACCATCGGCCAGGGCAGAGAGGATTTCGCGGGACACGGCACCGCCTTGAGGGTGTTCAGACATGCGTCTTGGCTCCTGAATCAGCCTGCCCGCACCCCGACATGGGATGCAGGCGCCTTTCATGGATCAGGGCAAAAGCGAAAAGTTCCGTGCTCACCAGCGCTCGCCCTCGCGGGTGTCGAGCAAGGGGCGCAGGCGCGACGCGATGGACTCCCGAGCCCGGAAGATCCGCGAGCGCACGGTGCCGATCGGGCAGCCCATGATCTCGGAGATCTCTTCGTAGCTCAGGCCCTCGATCTCGCGCAGCGTGATGGCCTGGCGCAGGTCTTCGGACAGCGCCTCGATGGCCGCGTTGACGGTTTCGGCCACCTGGCGGCTGGCCATGATCGACTCGGGCGTCTCGCCATCGCTGGCGTCGTCCTGGGCGCGGGGCTGATCGTCGTCGTCTTCGCCGGAGCCCCCCCGGGCCGCCTCGGTCAGCAAGGGGTCCCGCTTGAGCCCGATCATGGCTCGCTTCGCGGTGTTGACCGCGATGCGGTAGAGCCAGGTGTAGAACGCGCTCTCGCCACGGAAGCCCGGCAAAGCCCGGTAGGCCCGGATGAAGGTCTCCTGGGCGATGTCCTCCACCAGGTCCACGTCACGCACCATGCGGGCGATCAGCCGCTCGATGCGGCGCTGGTACTTGACCACCAGCATCTCGAAGGCCTTTTGATCGCCCCGCTGCACGCGCTCGACCAGCGCCGCATCAACGTCCAGCAAAGGCATCACGGGCTCGGCCAGGGGCGCCCCCTCGTCGGGGAAGGCGCCCGAGCGAGGCACGCCGGGCACAGCGGTGGGGTCGTCGATGTCACCGGGCATCATGCAGGCCCCTTGGTCGACGGCGCCGGTGTCGGATCGAAGCCCAGGTCGTCGCGGTCGAAAAACTGCGTCAAGGGGAAATCGTCTTCGATGCGCAGGGGCGCCGCCAAGCCCGCCGAATCCGCCTGGTCCACCCCGCGACCGGGCCCACGCACGGACTGGCTGCGCACCAGGGAAGACAGGGACGAGACGCTCATCGATCGGGCACTCCGGGCGGGTTGACCCATGGATGATGCCACCTGGCGCAAGGCGCGCGCCCCGACTGGCCCCGAAGCCGCGCCCACGCTGGCGTCGGCCTGGGTGAAGGAAGGGGGCAGGCACACCAGCGTGCGCAGTCGGTGGACCTCGTTGCCGAGCCGCTCGGACAACCAGACCCAAACCGGGGCCCCGCCCTGCAATGGCTTGAGTCGAACCAGCAACACGTGCTGCCAGTCCCAGATCAAGGCCACCTCAACGCCCACTTCACCCCATTCATCGACGCGCCAGCCACCGCCACTGGAGGGCGGACCGGTCCAGCGCAACGTCAGTCGGTGAGAAGGTGCAGACCAGTTTCGCCACAAGCGCGAAGCCTGCCAGGACCACCCCAGGCAGCACAACACCGCGAGGGCAGCAGGCCAGTCGATTTGTGCGCGCACCCAGGCGCCGTGCCAGGTGGCCAGGGACCAGGCCAGCAAGGCCAGGCCACTGAGCACGATGAGGGCCTGTCCGGCCAGGCGGATCAGGGGGGCGTCGGCGGCGCCCGGCGCCAGGCGCCAGGACGCTGGACGCAGCAGCGGAGCCAGGATCGACATGTTGGGCAAGGTTCAGCGGATCAAACCTGCACAACCCGCTGCAGATGAGGTCAGATGCGCTTGAAAACGAGGGACCCGTTGGTGCCACCGAAGCCGAAGTTGTTCTTCAGCGCGGCGTCGATCTTCATCTCGCGTGCGGTGTTGGCGCAGTAGTCCAGGTCGCACTCGGGATCCTGGTTGAAGATGTTGATCGTCGGGGGGGAGACCTGTTTGTGGATGGCCAGCACGGTGAACACCGACTCGATGCCACCCGCGCCACCCAGCAGGTGGCCGGTCATGGACTTGGTCGAGTTGACCACCAGCTTCTTGGCGTCGTCACCGAAAGCCAGCTTGATGGCATTGGTTTCGTTGACGTCACCCAGTGGCGTGGAGGTGCCGTGTGCGTTGAGGTACTGCACCTCGTCCGTGTTCAAGCCAGCGTTGCGCAAGGCGTTGAGCATCGAACGCTTGGGGCCATCCACGTCCGGGGCGGTCATGTGGTGCGCGTCGCCGCTCATGCCGAAGCCGGCGAGTTCGGCGTAGATCCGGGCGCCTCGGGCCACGGCGCTGTCGTAGGACTCCAGCACCATGACGCCGGCGCCCTCGCCCAGCACGAAACCGTCGCGGTCCTTGTCGAACGGGCGCGAGGCGGTGGCCGGGTCGTCGTTGCGGGTGGACAGCGCGCGGGATGCGGCAAAGCCGCCGACGCCCAGCGGCGACACGGTGGACTCGGAGCCCCCGGCGACCATGATGTCGGCGTCTCCGCACTCGATGAGGCGAGCGGCCAGACCGATGGCGTGCAGGCCCGTGGTGCAGGCGGTGACGACGCCCAGGTTGGGGCCACGGAAGCCGTGGTAGATGGAGACGTGGCCGCTGATCATGTTGATGATCGAGGCGGGCACGAAGAAGGGAGAAATGCGGCGGGGGCCGCGTTCCTTGTAGTCGGTGTGGGTCTGCTCGATCATGGGCAGGCCGCCGATGCCCGAACCCACCATGACACCGATGCGCTCGGCGACCTCGGGGGTCAGGGCGTCACCGGTGGGCAGGCCCGCATCCCGGACGGCCTGCATGCTTGCAGCCAGCCCGAAGTGGATGAATCGGTCCATGTGCCGGGCTTCCTTGGCGGGGATGTAATCCTCGATGTTGAAGCCCTTGACCTCGCCGGCGAACTGGCAGGCAAACGCCGAAGCGTCGAACTGGGTGATGGTCTGGATGCCGGAGCGGCCTGCAACGAGGGCGTCCCAGGAGTCCTGAACATGGTTGCCCAGGGGAGTGATCAGCCCCAGGCCGGTGATGACGACGCGACGACGGGTCATGCTTGCCAATGCAAAAAGTTGAGTTCCATGCGAACAAGGCCCCGAAGGGCCTTGACTCTGCGAGGCGGATCAGGCCTTGACGTGGGCCTTGGCGTAGTCGATCGCCAGCTGCACGGTGGTGATCTTTTCTGCCTCTTCGTCGGGGATCTCGATGCCGAACTCGTCTTCGAGGGCCATCACCAGCTCAACGGTGTCCAGGGAGTCGGCACCCAGGTCGGCAACGAAAGCCTTCTCGGGGCTGACTTCAGACTCGGCCACGCCGAGTTGCTCTGCAATGATCTTCTTGACGCGTGCTTCGATATCGCTCATGACTCCTCCAGGAGGGTTTGCAAACAAACAGGGGATTTTACCGGCTCAGCGTGTCATTACGCTGACGGCTCGAAAAAGGAATTTGAGATTCCCCAGCAAGATCTCAAAATCAGTTCATGAACATGCCGCCGTTGACGTGCAGCTCGACGCCCGTGATGTAGGCGGCTTGCGGCGAGGCCAGGAAGGCCACGGCCTCGGCGATGTCCTCAGGCTGCCCGAGTCGCCCCAGCGGGATCTGCGACTTCAGGGCGGCGTGTTGTTCTTCCGACAAAGCCTTGGTCATGTCGGTGTCGATGAAGCCCGGTGCCACGCAGTTGACGGTCACGCCCCGGCTGCCCAGCTCACGGGCCAGGGCGCGGGTCATGCCGGCCACGCCGGCCTTGGCGGCAGCGTAGTTGGCCTGCCCAGGGTTGCCGCTGGCGCCCACCACCGAGGTGATGCTGATGATGCGGCCATGACGCTGTTTCATCATGGGGCGCATCACGGCGCGACTCAAGCGAAAGACGGCCTTGAGGTTGGTGTCCATCACGGCATCCCAGTCGTCATCCTTCATGCGCATGGCCAGGGTGTCGCGGGTGATGCCTGCGTTGTTGATCAACACGTGCAAGGCGCCGTGCTCCTTGAGGATGGCGTCGATGGCGGCGTCCACGCCCGCGGCGTCGGTCACGTTCAACACGATGCCCTTGGAGCCCTCGAAGGCCGAAAGGCCCTCGGTGATGGCTTGCGCGCCCGCCTCAGACGTGGCCGTGCCGATGACCTTCAGGCCACGCTGAGCCAGGGCCACGGCGATGGCGCGACCGATGCCGCGACTGGCGCCGGTGACCAGCGCGATCTGTCCTTTGAATTCGGTGCTCATGGTGTGTTCTCTTGAAACGATTCGGGCCCTCAGCCCAGCAGGGCACGGGCCTCGGCCAGCGAAGCCGGGTCCAGCACGGTGGCCGTGATCAGGTCGGCGTCGATGCGCTTGACCATGCCGGAGAGGACCTTGCCCGGACCACATTCAACCACGTGCGAGAGGCCGCGGGCCTTGAGGGCCTGGATGGTCTCGACCCAGCGCACGGGGCCGAAGGCCTGGCGATAGAGCGCATCGCGAAACGCGTCGGGGTCCTGGGCCACGGCCACGTCGATGTTGTTGACGACGGCGAACCGGGGCGCTGCAAACGGCGTGGCCGCGAGCTTTTCCTTCAGGCGCTCGGCGGCGGGCTTCATCAGACTGCTGTGAAACGGCGCGGACACGGGCAAAGGCAGCGCACGCTTGGCACCGGCGGCCTTGAGCCATTCACAGGCTTTTTCCACGCCGGCCTTGGTGCCCGCGATGACGGTCTGCTTGGGGTCGTTGAAGTTCACGGCTTCAACGGCCTGGCCGGTTTCAGCCGCAACCTGCGCACACCCTGCTTTGACGCCCTCGGCGTCCATGCCGAGGATGGCGGCCATGCCGCCCATGCCCACGGGCACGGCGTCCTGCATGGCCTGGGCGCGGAAACGAACCAGGGGCAGCGCGTCCTTCAAAGTCAGCACGCCCGCTGCCACGAGGGCGGTGTACTCACCCAGCGAGTGCCCCGCCACGGCAGAGGGCGTCAGGCCGGTTTCAGCCAGCCAGGCGCGCCAGCACGCCACGCCGGCCGTCAACATGACGGGCTGGGTGTTGGTGGTCAGGTCCAAGGCCTCTTTGGGGCCTTCGGCGATCAGCTTGCGGATGTCTTCGCCCAGGGCGTCGGAGGCCTCGGCGAGGGTGTCGCGCACGGCGGCGTGATCACCCCAGGCGTCGAGCATGCCAACGGATTGCGAGCCTTGACCCGGGAAGACGAATGCGAACGCGGTCATGTGTGTCGTCCTTGGATGTTTTTGTGGGTGTGACGAGATGGGGAAGATGAAACGAGGGCCGCTCAGAAATCGACGAGCACGGCGCCCCAGGTGAAGCCCCCACCGACGCCTTCGAGCATCAGGGTCTGGCCGCGCTGAACCTGCCCCGAGCGGACGCCATGATCGAGCGCCAGCGGAATGGATGCAGCGGAGGTGTTGCCGTGCTGATCCACCGTGACCACGATCTTGTCATAGGGAAGTTTCAATTTTTTGGCGGTGCCCTGCATGATGCGCAGGTTGGCCTGATGCGGGATGAGCCAGTCGATGCAGTCGGGGCTGCGTCCGGCGGCGTCCAGCACCTCGTGCGCAGCCTTGTCGAGCACGCTGACGGCCAGCTTGAAGACAGACTGCCCGTCCATCTTGATGGTGGCGTCTCCCAGGATCTGCCCACCGCTGACGTTGCCAGGGACGTTGAGCAGGCCCACGTGTTGGCCGTCGGCATGCAAGCGCGCGGCCACGATGCCGGGGCGATCCGAGGCCTCCAGCACCACGGCCCCGGCGCCGTCACCGAAGAGCACGCAGGTGGTCCGGTCCCGGAAATCGAGCAGACGCGAGAAGACCTCAGCCCCCACAACCAGGGCGCGGCTGGCCGCCCCCGTGCGGATCATGGCGTCGGCCACGGTCAGGGCATAGATGAAGCCCGAGCACACCGCCTGGACGTCGAAAGCCGGGCACCCGCCCACGCCCAGGTCGCGCTGAATCAGGCAGGCCGTGGATGGGAAGACCATGTCCGGCGTGGACGTGGCGCAGATGATCAGGTCGATGTCGGCGGGTGTGCAGCCAGCGGCGTCGAGCGCACGCTGGCAGGCCGCCAGGCCAAGTTTGCTCGCGGTGACGTCGGGCTCGGCGAAATGCCGGGCACGGATGCCCGTGCGCTCGACGATCCACTCGTCGGAGCTCTGGATGCCATCGCGAGCCAGGCGATCGACCAGCTCCTGGTTGCTCACCCGATGGGGTGGCAGGAAGCTGCCGGTGCCGGCGATGCGAGAGAACCTGTTTGTCGAGACAGCGCCCTTGTGGGGCGCTTGGGGTGCAGCCTGGGTGGAGGCTGGCGGGTGGGCGATCTTGTCGCCCGCATGTCGTTCTGACATTGATGAGGGGATCAGGCCGCTCGTCCCACATCCGCCTGCGCTGTCGGGTCTGCCGGGTTGGGCAGGCTGACCAGCGTGGCTGCGATCTGGTCGTGAACCCGGTCCAGCAGTCGATGACGGGCCGCATCATAAGCGCGATTGAGCGCCACTTCAAAGGCCAGTTTGTCCGAAGAGCCGTGGCTCTTGAAGACGAGCCCACGCAAGCCCAGCAAGGCCGCCCCACTGTAGCGGCGATGGTCAACGCGGTTTTTGAAGCGATTTAGCACCGGCATGGCCACCAAAGCCACCATTTTGGTGACGATGTTGCGCGTGAACTCCTGCTTGATGAAGGAGGCGAACATGCTGGCCAGGCCTTCGGCGGTCTTCAAGGCGACGTTGCCGACGAAACCATCGCAGACCACGATGTCCGAAGTGCCTTTGAAAATGTCGTTGCCTTCGACGTTGCCGTGGAAATTGATGAGGCCGTGTTCGTGCGCGCGGCGCAGCAGGTCGCCCGCCTGCTTGATCACCTCGCTGCCCTTGATGACCTCTTCGCCGATGTTGAGCAGGCCCACGCTGGGCGAAGCCTTGCCGTCCACAGCCGACACCAGGGCCGAGCCCATGACGGCGAACTGCAGCAGGTGCTCGGCCGAGCAGTCGACGTTGGCACCCAGGTCGAGCACGGTGGTGAAGCCGTCTTTCTGATTGGGCATGACGGTGGCCAGCGCCGGGCGATCGATGCCTTCCACGGTCTTGAGCAGGTAACGAGCCAGGGCCATCAGGGCGCCGGTGTTGCCCGCGGACACACAGGCGTGGGCCGCGGCCGGCGCCTCGGGCGAGGCCTTGACCTGGCTGATGGCCACGCGCATGGAGGAGTCCTTCTTGCGACGCAGGGCCACTTCAACGGGGTCGTCCATGGTGACCACCTCGCTGGCGGGCACGATGCGGCAACGGGCCCAGGAGCGGGCCGGTGCCAGCGCCTCGGGCGAGCCGACCAGAAGCAACTCGGCCTCGGGGTGTTTGGCCAGGAAGGCCTCGCACGCGGGCAAGGTCACGGACGGGCCATGGTCTCCGCCCATGCAGTCCACCGAGATGCGCACAGGCGAAGGCAGCAGGCCGGCCGAGCCGGCGGTCGCGGATGAGGAAGGGGAAATGACAGAACTCATGGGCGATGACGACGGCGAGGGCCGGATGAGGACGTCAGCCAGGCGGAGGCCGGCAGACCAATCGACAAGACGCGATCGACAAAACGCGACCGACAAAAACGAAGGGCCGGCAAACCCATGTTAACGGGTTGTCCAGCCCTCTTGGCTTGGAAAGCGCACTGGCTCGGCCCGAAAGCGGACCGGCTCAGGAATCAGCCGATCAGGCGTCGGCCTTGGTCTTGAGGACCTTGCGACCGCGGTAGAAACCGGTCGGGCTGATGTGGTGACGCAGGTGCACTTCACCGGTGGTGGACTCGACGGCGGTACCCGGGGTGACCAGGGCGTTGTGCGAGCGGTGCATGCCACGCTTGGAAGGCGACTTCTTGTTTTGCTGAACGGCCATGATGACTCCGTGCGAGTTGTGGGCGATTTGTGGTCGGTGTATGCCAATGCCGTGCGAACCCTGGGCCCACAGTCCGCATGCGGCAACTGGTGAATGGGTGCTGAAATCACGACCAAGCCGCCTGTGGCGCACTCAACCCGCAAATGCAGATCCCGGAAAAAGCGAGATTCTAGCACAAACCCGATTGCGGACCCAAATGCTCAGTCGGGCTTCGGTTTCTTGAGCGCCGCCAGCGCCGCAAAGGGGTGGGGGCGCTCTGGGGCGACTGGCTCGGCGTCCACCGGCGCGCCGGGCACCGGCGTCTCGGACTCGTCGGCCATGAGGGAGGCGACGTCCGTGGGGCAGGCCTCGTGGCGCGGCACGATGGGCTGGGCCATGATCAGTTCGTCTTCGATCAATTCGATGAGGTTGAAGTTGCGCGACAGGCCCAGCACGTCGTCGTCCGAGTCGGCATCCAGTTGCGCGGCCTCGGCTTCATCGCGGGCGAAACGGATCTGGCGCTCCAGCGTCACGGGCAGGCGCACGCCATGCAGGCAGCGTTGGCACTCCCACTCCAGGTCGGCCTCGGCTTGCAGGTCCAGCCAGAGTTCGGGGGCGCCGACGCGCTGAGGCACCAGGCGCCCCGTTGCCGACCAGGTCACGGGGGGCAAGCCGGCCAGGTCCGCTTCGGGAGACAAACCGGAGGCCAGCCGCGGCAGGGCGGCCACGGGGGTCTGGCCCGTCAGGGAGGCGGCGTCCTCGATGAAAGCCTGGACGTCGAGTTTTTCGGGGGCAAAAGCGCGCGTTTTCATGCCGCGAGTTTAGTGGCTTCGCCGACCGGGGCACCGAGGCCCGTCCGTCAAATCCGCGGACAATGCGCGCCATGCACCGCTCGCCCTCCCCGTCCCCCGCCCGACCCAGCGCCCCCCCCCGCCTGGTGCTGGGCTCGACCTCGACTTACCGGCGGGAGTTGCTGGCCAGGCTGGGGCTTGCCTTCGACGCCGTGGCGCCGCACACCGATGAGAGCCCACGGCCGGGCGAGGCGCCGCGGGCCCTGGCGCAGCGACTGGCTCGCGCCAAAGCCGAGGCGGTGGCCGCGCGCTGCCAGGGTGGCGGCGACATCCTGTCCAGCGACGACGTCGTCGTCATCGGCTCCGACCAGGTGGCGGACCTCGGCGGGCAAGCGCTGGGCAAGCCGGGCGACCACGCGGGCGCCGTGGCGCAGTTGCGTGCGATGCGCGGGCAGGTGGTGCACTTTCACACCGCCGTGTGCGTGCTTCGACCTCGCACAGGGCGTCTTGAGGAGGCGCTGAGTTCGGTGGCCGTGACGTTTCGCGAACTGAGCGACGACGACATCGAAACCTATTTGCAGCGCGAGCAGCCCTACGACTGCGCGGGCAGCGCCAAGTGCGAGGGGCTGGGCATCGCGCTGCTGGAGCGCATCGACTCCGACGACCCGACGTCCCTGATCGGCCTGCCCTTGATCGCCACGCGTCGCCTGCTGGCTGCTGTCGGGCTGGACCTGCTGGCCGCCCTGCGCGCTCAAGACACCCCCCAACCACCCCCTTCCAACCCTGCCCCTCATCATGGCTGACGCCCTCACCCTCGGTCGGCTGCTGCTGATCCCCAACACGCTGGACCTGGGTTGCATCGACCCGACCGCAGGCGCCCCGCCCGATTTGCAGGAGGTGCTCCCGCTGGGGGCCATCCAGGCTGCGGCGCGGCTGCGGCATTGGGTGGCAGAAAACGCCAAAACCACCCGGGCCTTCCTGAAACGGGTGGAGGCGATCACGCCTTTGTCCGCACCGCTCCAGTCGCTGGACATCCAGGAGTTGCCACGCCCCCCCAAAGGGGGCAAACCCGCTGCGCCGGGCGTCGAGCGTCAGGCCGTCGAAGCCTTGCTGGCGCCGGCGCGCAGCGGGCACGACATCGGCTTGATCTCGGAGGCCGGGCTGCCTGGCGTGGCCGACCCGGGGGCCGCCGTGGTCCAGGCGGCGCATCGCGCGGGCCTGACGGTGCTGCCCCTGTCCGGCCCCAGCTCGCTGGTGCTGGCGCTGGCCGGCAGCGGGCTGCATGGACAGAGCTTCGCTTTCGTGGGCTACCTCCCCACGGACGCCACCCAGCGCGCCCAGCGCATCCGCGAGCTGGAGGGAACGTCGCGCAAAGCACACCAGACTCAGCTGGTGATCGAGACGCCCTACCGCAACCCAGCCATGTGGCAGGCGCTGCTGCAACACCTGCAGCCCCAGACGCTGCTCAACGTGAGCTGCGGCCTGACGCTGCGCGGGGGCTTCACGCGCACGGACACCGTGGCCCGCTGGCGCCAGCAGGCGCTGGCGCTGCCCACCGACGTGCCGGCCGTGTTCAGCTGGCTGGCCGCCTGAGCACGGGGGAACGCGCCCCGGTGCCAGCGCACGGGGGCCGTTCTTGACACAATGCGGCTTGACGATCTCGTTTTCAGCACCTGGTTTCACTTCGCATGCCTCACGCCACCGCCCCCACGGCCCAGCCCTCCCCTCCCCACCCCCATCACGCCGAGCCCAATCGGCTCGCCCTTCGCCTGGGCTACGCCGGCTTGATCCCCTTCGTGGGCGGGTCGCTGTTCGTGTGGTTGCTGGTGGGGCGCATCGACGAGGAGCCTTTTGCCTTCGTGGTGCGCGCGCTCAGCGCCTACGCGGCCCTGATCCTGTCGTTCCTCGGTGGCATGCGTTGGGGCCTGGTCATGGGTTCATCCCAGGCGGATCACACCGCAGCGGACGTACCAGGCTACCAACGCCGCTCCCTGTGGACGGGCATCGCTTTTTCCCTGGCGGCGTGGGTGGCGCTGCTCATGCCGCCACACGCTGGCCTGGCCTTGCTGGGGGCCTTGCTCATCGGCTGCTACCTCGCCGACCGCAAGCACTACCTGGAGCTGGGCGCCGCAGGCTGGCTCACGTTGCGCTTTCGCCTGACGGTGGTGGCCAGCCTGAGTTGCTTCCTGGCCGCCGCCCAGATCTGACCCCTTCACCAGAAACAAGACACAGGCCCCTGGATGATTGAATTCCGCGTCGAAGCCCATGAGCCGCACCGCCACCGCTTTCAGGTGACGATGCGGGTGCCCCGCCCGCAGGCACGCCAGCGCCTGAGCCTGCCGGTCTGGATCCCGGGCAGCTACCTGATCCGGGAGTTCGCCCGCAACCTGTCGCCGCTGAGTGCATCTCAAGGCGGGCGCGCTTGCGAAGTCACACCCGTCGACAAAACGACCTGGGAGGTCGAGACCGACGGGCGCACGGCGCTCACGCTGAGCTACGAGGTGCACGCCTTCGACAGCTCGGTGCGCACGGCCTTCCTGGACTCGCAGCGCGGCTTTTTCAACGGCACCAGCCTGTTCCTGTTGGCCGAAGGCTTCTCGAACGCACCCCACCGGGTGCGCCTGAGTGGCCTGCCCAAAGGCTGGCGCGTGGCCACGTCCTTGCCGGCCCTCAAGCTGCAAGCCTCGGGTGCAGGCGACTACCTGGCCCCCGATTACGACGCCCTGATCGACCACCCCGTGGAGCTGGGCACGTTCTGGCGTGGGGAGTTCACGGTGCGCGGCGTGCGACATGAATTCGTGGTTTCGGGCGCCAGCGACGACCTCGATGGCAACCGGCTGCTGGCCGACACGCGCCGCATCTGCGAGGCCCAGATCGCGTTCTGGCATGGCCGACGCAAGCCGGACTTCGACCACTACGTTTTCATGCTCAACGCGGTCGACGATGGCTACGGGGGGCTGGAGCACCGCCAGAGCACGGCGCTGATCTGCGCGCGCAAGGACCTGCCCCGCCAAGGTCGCACCCCACCGACCGAGGCCTACCAAACCCTCCTGGGCCTCATCAGCCACGAGTACTTCCACACCTGGAACGTCAAACGCCTGAAGCCGGTGGAGTTCGCGCCGTACGACCTGACGCGCGAGACCATGACGCGCCTGCTGTGGTTCTTCGAGGGCTTCACGTCTTACTACGACGACCAGTTTCTGCTGCGCACCGGCCTGATCGACGCGGCCACCTACCTCAAGCTGCTGGGCAAGACCATCAACCAGGTGCGCAGCACGCCGGGGCGCCACCGCTACAGCGTGGCACAGGCCAGCTTCGACGCCTGGACGCGCTACTACCGTCCGGATGAGAACACCGCCAACGCCACGGTGAGCTACTACACCAAGGGCTCGCTGGTGGCCCTGACGCTCGACCTGAGCCTGCGCCTGATGCCAGCCGTCGACGCTCGGCAGCCGACGCTGGATGGCGTGATGCAGCGCCTGTGGCGCCTGGGCCGCCCGATCACGCACGCCGACATCGCTCAAGCCCTGGGTGACGAGGCCGTGGCCGCCCCCAACACCGCCGTCCTGAAGGCGGCCGGGGCCTCGGCCGCGAGCTGGTCGGCGCTGCTGCACCGCTGGACCGAAGGCTGCGACGAGTTGCCGCTGCAGGCCCTGCTGTCGGCCGCGGGGGTGCACTGGGTGAGCAAAGCCGCACCGCTGGCGCAACGCCTGGGCGTGCGCCTGTCGGAGGCGGGAGGCGCCCTGAAGGTGCAGGCGGTGATGCGCGACAGCGTGGCCGAGTCGGCGGGGCTGAGCGCATCGGATGAATTGCTGGCGCTGGACGGCTGGCGCCTCAAGCGCGGCGACGACCTGGTTCAATGGCACGCCACCCAGCGCAGCCAGGCGTTGTTGATCAGCCGCGACCAACGCGTGCTCCAGCTCAGCTTGCCGCCCATGCCACAGTCGGCTGGCGCCGACCTCGTCTCGCTGGCCCTCGCGGGTGAGACCGTGCCCGCTGAGTCCCTGCTTCGACGCCAAGGCTGGCTGCTGGCGTGACCCTCGGCGCGCAGACCCCCGACCCGCAGGCCAGGCGCGCGAGACCGGTTCGCGCCATCGTGGCGCTGACGGCGTTGGTGGCGGCGCTGCACCTGTGGCTGACGGGCACGGTGCTCGATGACATGCAGGCGCTTCAACCCGACGCCCGCGCCATCCAGCGCATGGAGGCCACCTACGTCAGCGAGGTCAAGCTGACACAGCCCCCGGCGAGGGTGGCCCCGCCGGCGCCCCCCGTTGCCCAGGCCCAGGCGGCGCCGGTTGCGAAGCGCCGCAAGGTTGTCAAGCCTCCCAAAGCGGCGTCGGCCCCACACGAGTCGGCGAAGGCGGCCTCGGCGGTGGCCCAGGCCGCCAGCGACGCCGCACTCGCAGCCAGCCCGCTGCCGCCCCCTTCTGCCTCTTCTGCCTCTTCTGCCCCTCAGGCCCCCGCGATGGCGCAAGCCCCCTCTGCAGCGGCCTCATCGGCGAGCAACGGCAACGGCAACGCCACAGGCTCCGCGTTCGTGTGGCCGGCGGCCACCCGCGTGAGCTACAAGCTAGAAGGCTTCTACCGGGGGCCGGTCTACGGCCAGTCTTCGGTGGAGTGGGTGCGCAAGGACCAGCGCTACCAGGTTCACGTCGAGGCCAGCGTGGGGCCGAGCTTCGCGCCCTTGGGCTCGTGGCGCCTGACCAGCGAGGGCGACATCCAGCCGGAGGGGCTCTACCCGCGGCTGTATGAGAACGTCAACCGGCTGCTCATCAAAACGTCGACACCCAAGCTGATCAAGCTCGACGCCGATCAGGTCACCCAGCCAGACGGCAAGCAGTATCCACGCCCTGAAGGCATCCAGGACCCGGCGAGCTTCATGATCCAGGTCGCCTACCAGTTCGTGCTCAAACCCGAGCGCCTGCGCCCGGGTGCGAGCTTCGAGATGACGGTGGTGACGCTGCGCAAGCCGGAGCCGCTGGTCTTCGACGTGGTGGCCGAAGAGCTGCTGGAGACCCCGATGGGGCGCATCCCGACGCTGCACGTCCGTCCGCGCAAGGCGGTGGTCGATGGCGGCGCGCTGCCCGCCGACGTGTGGTTCGCACCGGGCTTGCAGTACCTGCCCGTGCGCATCTACATGAAGATGAAGGACGACGTCTGGATGGACATGCGGCTCGATCGGGCGCCGCAGCAGTCTCCGGGGGCGTCCGGAGAGGCGACGGCAGCGGCATCGACGCCAGCAGCAACGCCTGCGCCAAGGCCCTCCGCGCCTCCCTGAGCGCCCAGGGGTTCAGTCCCCCTTGCCGGCGGCGCGAGCCAGGCGCTGCTCCAGCGTGGCCAGTGGCACGGCGCCGGGTGCGCGGGTGCCGTCTTCGAAGAAAATGGCCGGTGTGCCGTTGACGCGCAGTTTTTGCGCCAGCGCCATGTTGCGCTGCAGGGGCGAGCCGCACTGGCCCAGGGCCTTGGGCGGTTGTGCGCCGTCCAGCATCCAGCCCAGCCAGGCCTGGGTGCGGTCTTTGGCGCACCAGATGGCCTCGGCCTTGGCACGGGAGTCGTCACCCAGGATGCCGATCATGAGCGTGTAGACGCTCACGTCGTTGAGCTTCTGGATGTCGCGCTCCAGGCGCTTGCAGTAGCCGCAGTTGGGGTCGGAGAAGACCACCATGCGGCGCTTGCCATTGCCACGCTTCCAGAGCACGGCGTCGTTGAGCGGCAAGGTGGCGAAGTCGACTCGGTTGAGGACCTCCAGGCGCTCTTCCGTCAGGTTGCGCTGGCTGCGCGTGTCGATCATCTGGCCTTCGATGAGGTGATCGCCGTTCGCGTCGGTGTAGAAGATGTTGCCGCCGGAGCGCACCTCGATGACACCGGGCATGGTGGTCTGGCGGGCGCCGTCGATGGGGGGCAGTTGCGGCAGCCGCTGGGCCAGCTTCTGCTTGAGCGCCGCGAGCTGGGCGGCGCTGAGCTCGGGGGTCTGGGCTTGCGCCAGGCCGCTCAGGCCACTCAGGCCGATCAGCGGCAGGCCGACTGTCAGCCCCAGGCCCATGGCCATCAGGCTGCGTTTGTTGTTGATCATCTCGGGTCCTTGAAGAATGAAGGCTCAGGCGTCCAGGGCGCGCCCGACCAGCCAGTGCTTGAGGGGCCCCAGGCGCTCGACCAGGCTCATGCCCGCGTTGCGCAAGTCCTTGAGGGGGCCGCGCGAGTCGGCGAACAGGTGCAGCATGCCATCGGTCAGGTTGGCCATGGTGCGGGTGGGCCATTCGCGGCGGCGGACGTACCGCTGCAGCACGCGCTCGTCGCCCGCGTGGCGCCAAGGCTCCAGGCGGCGCGACTCGCTCAACACGTTCACCAGGGTGTCGACGTCTGCCAGGCCCAGGTTGAGCCCCTGCCCGGCCAGCGGGTGCACCTGGTGGGCCGCATCGCCCACCAGCACCCAGCCTGGGCCGCTCCAGCGCGAGGCCTGCGCCAGGGCCAGCGGCCACGAGGCCACGGGCGAGGTCAGGCGCAGTTCACCCAGGTGCTCGAGCGCACCGGGCTCGGAGGCCTCGATGGCCTCGCGCAAGGCGAGCTCGAAGTCCGCGGCGGGCAGGCCAGCGAGGACCTGGGCGCGCTCTTGAGGAACCGACCAGACCAGGCCGTAAGAGGCGTGGGGATCGGGCTGATTGAAGGGCAACAGCGCCATGACATCAGGCGAGCGGAACCACTGCCGGGCCACGCCCTGGTGGGGCCGGCTGGCTTGAAGGCGCGCGGCAACGCCCCAGTGCCCGTAGGGCTGGCGCTCGAACGCCACGCCCAGGCTCTGGCGGGTGTCGGAGAACTTGCCCTCGCAGATGGCCAGCAACGCGGCGTTGGCCGGGGCCTGCCCGCCCTGGAGCGGTGCGACCACGTCCACACGGGGGGCAAAGCGCAGGGCGTCGCTGAGCAGGCGCTCCAGGGCGCCCGCGTCGACGATCCAGGCCAGCTCGGTCACACGCTGCTGCCAGGCCGAGAAGTGCAAGGCGCCGCCGGCGTCGCCTCGGATCTGCATGTCGAAGACCGGGGCGGCGTGAGACTGGAGCGCGGGCCAGATCTTCAAGCGCGTCAGCAGCGCGATGGCGCGCGCATTGAGGGCGTAGGTGCGAACGTCGGTGGAGTTCGGGGCGGTGAAGGCCTCGGCGCGCGCCCAGGCCACCTCGAAGCCCTCGGCCGAGAGCGACAGCGCCAGGCTCATCGCCACGGCGCCGGAGCCGCTCACACACACATCGAATCGTTTGCCGCTGGGTTGGTTCATGTGAAATCTTCCTCGCGCCGAGCCCACGAGGCCCACCGCGCCCGCTAATCTAACCCAAGGGCTCGCGCCGGCCGGGCGAGAAGCCCCCACCCGCGTAAAATGCCACCCATCGCGCCGGGCCCCCGCCCCTGCGCCACCCGTTTTCACCCTCACCCCCTCCTCTGTCAGGAACACCATGAGCCTCAAGTGCGGCATCGTGGGTCTGCCCAACGTCGGCAAGTCCACCCTCTTCAACGCCCTGACCAAGGCCGGCATCGCGGCCGAGAACTACCCCTTCTGCACCATCGAGCCCAACGTGGGCGTGGTGGAGGTGCCGGACCCGCGCCTGCAGGCCCTGGCCGAGATCGTCCAGCCGGAGCGCATCCTGCCGGCCATCGTCGAGTTCGTGGACATCGCCGGCCTGGTGGCAGGCGCCTCCAAGGGCGAAGGCCTGGGCAACCAGTTCCTCAGCCACATCCGCGAGACCGACGCCATCGTCAACGTGGTGCGCTGCTTCGAGGACGACAACGTGATCCACGTCTCCGGGCGGGTCGACCCGATCGCAGACATCGAGGTCATCCAGACCGAGTTGTGCCTGGCCGACCTGGGCACGGTCGAAAAGAGCCTGCACCGCTACAACAAAGCGGCCCGCTCGGGCAACGACAAGGAAGCCGCGGCCCTGGTCAAGGTGCTGGAGAAGTGCCAGGCCGCGCTGGATGAAGCCAAGCCGGTGCGCTCCATCGACTTCAGCAAGGAGGAACTCGCCATCCTCAAGCCGCTGTGCCTGATCACGGCCAAGCCGGCGATGTTCGTGGGCAACGTGTCTGAGTCGGGCTTCGAGAACAACCCCCTCCTGGACCGCCTGCGCGAGTACGCCGCGGCGCAAAAGGGTGAAGTGGTGGCGATCTGCGCCAAGACCGAGGCGGAGCTCTCGGAGATGGAAGACGAAGACCGCGCCATGTTCCTCGCCGAGATGGGCCAAAGCGAGCCGGGCCTCAACCGCCTGATCCGCGCCGGCTTCAAGCTCCTGGGCCTGCAGACCTACTTCACGGCGGGCGTCAAGGAAGTGCGCGCCTGGACGATCCGCGTGGGCGACACGGCCCCGCAAGCCGCGGGCGTGATCCACACCGACTTCGAAAAGGGCTTCATCCGCGCCCAGACCATCGCCTTCGAAGACTTCATCCAGTACAAGGGCGAAGCCGGCGCAAAGGACGCGGGCAAGATGCGCGCGGAAGGCAAGGAGTACGTCGTCAAGGACGGCGACGTGCTGAACTTCCTGTTCAACGTCTAAATCGGATGCGGGGTTTCAGGAGGTTTCACAAAACTTCCGAAATCTCCGAAAAAGATGCCAAGCCCTCATCGACAGAGGGCTTTTTCGTTTCGAACATTTGCAATACCTTTCGATCTGAAATTGACTGCCAGTGCATACACATTTTTCAATATGCACCGCTCATCAAACTGATTTACCCCCACTGCCAGCAGCAGACTTTTGAACGAACAAAGGTGCGATGTGTTCGCAGATGACGTCTACCAGGGCGCGCACAAGCCAACCCCACGGATGCGTTGCCCGAGTAGGTCAAACAAATCCAATCCAGCATCCACATCAAGGTGGAGCATCAGATCCGATTCATCACCCCCCAGTTCGGTCATGTCAAGTTGCGCTGCCACTGCCTGACAAGAACACAGCGCAACTGCACACGCCGTTTGCGCAGGCCAATCCGTGGATGACGCGCGGACGTTTGAGCGGGAGCCTGGCACGTGGGTGCTTACAGCGAACGGAAAATGAGTGCGGCACACACCCCAAACACCTGCAGGAAGACCAGCCTGACGCAAAAACGGGGCACCTCAGCACATCACCCATGGGCACCACTCATTTGTGAAGCCCTTCATGAGACCAACACATTCACTGCGCGATAATTCACTGAAAATACAGCTTGGAGGCTTTCGTTGAGTACCACATTCGACCAAGCGACTGACTTTTTCTCACCCATGATTTTTTATGGCCACTCGTCAGAAGGGCGCAGCGAATCAGAATGGCAAAGCCTGTCAGAGCACCTCAAGGCAGCCGGAGAGCTTGCCGGTAACTTTGCCAGCCCATTTGGCGCGAAGCAGCTTGCTGTTTGCGCGGGGCTATTACACGACCTTGGAAAATACACAAGTGAGTTTCAAGCCAGATTGAAGGGCAGCCCCGAGAAAGTCGATCATTCGACCTGGGGCGCCCGCATCGCTTTGGAGCGCTACCCATCCTTGGGCTACCTGCTGGCCTACGCCATTGCCGGGCACCATACCGGCCTGGCCAACGGCAAGGGCGAAGGCCGCCGCGCCAGTTTGCAAGAGCGCTTGGTCGCAGATTTACCGAAGCTGCATCCGCAATGGCAAGACGAACTGCCAGTGCCCGCGGCCTTGCCCATGGTGCCCGGCTTCAAGCCACACCCACAACGAGGCATGTTCCAGATGGCCTTTCTGGTGCGCATGCTGTTTTCCTGCCTGGTGGATGCCGACTTTCTGGACACGGAAGCGTTCTACAACCGCGTGGAAGGCCGCCCCGCGTTGCGCCCTGAACTGGGCACCGGGCCCACGCTGGCCGATCTGAAGGCTGCGTTGGACCTTCATCTGGCAGGCTTTAACGCAGACAAACCCGTCAACCAGATCCGTGCCGAGATCCTCCAGCATGTGCGCGCTCAGGCGGATTTGAAGCCGGGCCTGTTCTCGCTCACCGTGCCCACGGGCGGCGGCAAGACCTTGGCCTCGCTGGCCTTTGCGCTGGACCACGCCATCCGCCACGGCCAACAGCGCGTGATCTTCGTGATCCCCTTCACCAGCATCGTGGAGCAAAACGCAGCGGTGTTTCGCCAGGCCTTGGGGCCCTGGGGCCGTGCCGCCGTGCTGGAACACCACAGCGCCTTTGCAGACGACCCACGCGACAGCAAGGAGGCACGGGACAAGGTGCGCCTGGTCATGGAGAACTGGGACTCGCCCATCATCGTCACCACGGCCGTGCAGTTTTTTGAGAGCCTGTTTGCAGACCGCCCATCCAAATGCCGCAAGCTGCACAACATCGCCAACAGCGTGGTGATCCTGGATGAAGCGCAGACGATGCCGTTGAAGGTGCTGCGCCCCTGCGTAGCCGCCTTGGACGAGCTGGCGCGCAACTACCGCAGCAGCGTCGTGCTGTGCACCGCCACGCAACCCGCGTTGAAAGCACCCGATGCGGCAGCGGACCTAGAAGGCTTTGAAGGCGGCCTTGAGAACGTGCGTGAGCTGGCCCCCGAGCCTGCCAAGCTCTTCGAGCAGCTCAAGCGCGTCACGGTCAAGCACGTCGGTGCGCTGGACGACGCTGCCTTGCTGAGCCAGCTGCGTGAGCGCGAACAAGTGCTGTGCATCGTCAACAACCGCCGCCATGCACGGGCCTTGTACCAGGGCATGGCTGACCTGATCGGCACCTACCACCTGACCACCCTCATGTGCGCGGCACACCGCAGCCAGGTGCTGGCCACGGTTCGAGAAGCATTGAAACAAGGGCGCCCCTGCCGACTCGCATCTACCGCATTGATTGAAGCGGGTGTAGATGTGGCCTTCCCCACCGTCTACCGAGCCGAAGCAGGGCTTGATTCCATCGCGCAGGCGGCGGGCCGCTGCAACCGCGAAGGACGTTGGGCGGCGGAAGACAGCGAAGTGCGCATCTTTGCCAATGCCAATGACGACTGGAAGGCCCCGCCTGAGCTGCGCCAGTTCGCCGACGTGACCCGAGAGGTGCTGAGGAACCACCAGGGCGATCCGCTGGACACGGTGGCCATTGAGCGCTACTTCAAACAGCTCTATTGGCAAAAAGGGGATGAGGCACTTGATGCGCTGAGCCTCTTGGGGCTGCTCCGAAAGGCCAAGATCGACAGCCTGCCCATGGACACCGTGGCCGAGCAATTCAAGATGATCGACAGCGTGCAAATGCCCGTGATCATTCCGTTTGACGATGAGGCCAAGAGCGCCATCCGTGACCTGGAATTCGTAGGCGGCCTGCAAGGCATCAGCAGCCGCCTGCAGCGCTACTTGGTACAGGTGCCCAGGCATGGCTTTGAGGCCCTGCGCAAGGCGGGTGCCATCGAGGCCGTCCGCCCGAAAGAATGGGGGGATCAGTTCATGGTCCTGGCCAATGAGAGCTTGTATGACCCCCATGTGGGGCTCAGTTGGGATGAGCCGTCGTTCATCAATGTTCAGGCGCTAGGTTGGTAAATTAGTTCGTTAGTTGAGCTACAGCAACTTGTTGCTGCGAGTGTTGCATGTCAGTTGACGCTTCCGAAATTTGAACTTACATTGCACACAAGAGAAAGAAATCAGGTTGGAGTGGCTCGCCAATTTTTGAGTGGCGTGGGTTGAAACGTTAGATGGGCGCCAGCTCTTGTCCGGCGTGCGTTTGCGCAGTCAGGAGTAGCAAATTGCTGCTCCTGTGGGTGAAGCCGAAAAGTCAAAACTAAATCAGGGGAAATCATGGCATTCGGAATTCGTTTGCATGTCTGGGGTGAGCGCGCCTGTTTCACACGCGCGGAGATGAAGGTCGAGCGCGTCTCCTACGATGCGATGACACCGTCCGCAGCGCGAGGCATCCTCGATGCCATCCACTGGAAGCCGGCCATCCGCTGGCACATCGACCGCATCCATGTGCTCAAGCCCATCCGCTTCGAGTCCATCCGCCGCAATGAGGTCGGCAACAAGCTGCCCCCCGGGGCCGTGAGCAAGGCCATGAAGGCGGGCACCACCGATGGCTTGTGGAACCTGGTCGATGAAGACCGCCAGCAACGCGCCGCCACCGTCTTGCGCGACGTGGCCTATGTGATCGAAGCGCACTTTGAACTCACACCCAAGGCAGGTGAAGAGGATTCGGTGGGCAAGCACCTGGACATCTTCAACCGCCGCGCCCGCAAGGGCCAGTGCTTCCAGATGCCTTGCTTTGGCGTGCGTGAGTTCCCAGCGCATTTCAGCCTGGTGGAAAGCGATGAGCCCACGCCACAGACCGATGCTGCACTGACCGGCGCGCGCGACCTTGGCTGGATGCTGCACGACATCGACTTCGACCATGGAAACACCCCGCGGTTCTTCCGTGCCCACATGCAAGATGGCGTCATCGACGTGCCGCCCTGGCACAGCGACGAGGTGAAGTCATGATCCTCGAAGCCCTTGCGCACCAATACCAGCGCTTGATTGAGCGCGATGAGCCCGGCCTGTCCCCCTACGGCTACAGCCCCGAGAAGATCAGCTATGCCATCGTGCTGTCTGTCGATGGCGACCCGGTGGATGTGCAGTCGCTGCTGGACACCAGCGGCAAGAAGCCCGTTCCCCAAAGCATGAGCGTGCCACAGCCGGAAAAGCGCACGTCGGGTATCAAGTCGAACTTCTTGTGGGACAAGACCAGCTACGTGCTGGGTGTCAGCGCCAGCAGCAAACGCACGACAGAAGAGCACGAGGCTTTCAAAGCCTTTCACGCCCAAGCCCTGGCCGGCGACACTGACCCTGGGCTGATGGCCTTGTTGAAGTTCCTGGGCAAATGGACGCCCGAACGCTTCGCCTCCGCCCCTTTCACGGCAGACATGCTGGACGCCAACGTCATCTTCAAACTGGATGGTGAAAGGCAGTACCTGCACGCGCGGCCCGCCGCCCAAACCGTGCGTGCGCGTTTGTTGGGCCCAGCGGCAGACGCCGGTGCGGAGACGGCCCCCACGCAGCGTTGCCTCGTCTCAGGCGAGTTGGCTGACGTGGCACGTCTGCACCCGGCCATCAAAGGCGTCAATGGGGCGCAGAGCTCCGGGGCCTCCATCGTCTCGTTCAACCTGGAGGCATTCAACTCCTACGGCAAGAGCCAGGGTGACAACGCGCCGGTATCTGAGCAAGCCGCCTTCGCCTACACCACGGTGCTCAACCACTTGCTGCGGCGTGACCCACACAACCGCCAACGCCTTTCCGTGGGGGACGCCTCGGTGGTGTTCTGGGCTGAAGCACAAGATCCGGAGCAGGCCCAAAGCAACGAAGACCTGCTGGCCATGCTGTTGAACCCCGACAGCAAAAGCGACGAGGGGCAGGAAACCGAGAAGATCCGCCGTGTCATGGAGGTCGTGGCCAAAGGCCGCCCGTTGGCCGAGCTGGATCACAAGTTGGACGAAGGCACCCGCATGTTCGTGCTGGGCCTGGCACCCAATGCATCACGCTTGTCCATCCGCTACTGGTTGTGCGACACCTTGGGGGATCTGGTTCAACGCCTTCGCCAGCACGCCCAGGATCTGAATCTGGAGCCCTCACCGTGGAAAACCGCACCCAGCGTGTGGCGCTTAGCACTGGCCACAGCACCCTCACGTGGCGACCCGCCCAAAGCCAAGGCTGACGACGTGCCGCCCCTCCTCGCCGGTGAGCTGATGCGCGCCATCCTGACCGGTGGCCGCTATCCGCAGAGCCTGCTGACGAATGTCGTCATGCGCATGCGTTCTGATGGCGACATCAGCGGTGTGCGGGCGGCCCTTTGCAAAGCGGTGCTGAACCGCGATCTGCGGCTGTCTCATTCCAATGTTCCAAACAAGGAGGTTCCTGTGAGTCTTGATGTGCATTCCACCAACTCGGGCTACCTGCTCGGGCGATTGTTTGCGGTGCTGGAAGGCGCGCAACGCTTGGCACTGGGCAGCCAGGTCAACGCCACCATCCGTGACCGTTACTACGGCTCGGCATCGGCCACGCCTGCCCTGGTCTTCCCGTTCTTGCTGCGCAACACGCAGAACCACATGAGCCGCATCCGCAAGGACAAGCCCGGTGCCGCCATCAACATCGAGCGCGACATCCAGGAGGTCATCGACAAGCTGCCCGGCGAGTTCCCCAAACACCTGGGCATGCAAGACCAAGGCCGTTTTGCGATTGGCTATTACCACCAGGCCCAGGCTCGTTTCCAGAAGGCAGACAAGGCTGATGCCACCTCAAACGGCAGCAACGACACCACCGACACCAACAAGCAAGGAGGCGCCCAATGAGCGCGATCACACACCGCCACGAATTCGTCTTTCTGTTTGACGTCACCAACGGCAACCCCAATGGCGACCCGGATGCGGGCAACCTGCCGCGCCTGGACCCTGAGACCAACAAGGGCCTCGTGACGGACGTGTGCCTCAAGCGCAAGATCCGCAACTACGTGACGCTGGACAAGGGCGACAACGAAGGCTTCGCGATCTACATGCAAGAGAAGGCCGTGCTGAACAACCAGCACGCCATCGGGCGCAAGGCTGTGGGCCTGGAAAAGGAAACCGCAGACGAACTCAAGAAGCTGCCCAAAGACGAGGCCAAGGCGCGTGAGTTGACCGCCTGGATGTGCAGCAACTTCTTTGACATCCGCGCGTTTGGTGCTGTCATGACCACGGGCGTGAATGCTGGCCAGGTGCGTGGGCCCGTGCAACTGGCTTTCGCCACATCCATTGACCCGGTCGTGCCCATCGAGGTGTCCATCACCCGCATGGCCGTCACCACGCAAAAAGAAGCGGAAGACCAAAGCGGCGACAACCGCACCATGGGGCGCAAGCACATCATCCCCTATGGCCTGTACCGCGTGCATGGCTTTGTGTCGGCCAAGCTGGCCGAGCGCACAGGCTTTTCTAACAGTGACCTGAGCCTGCTGTGGCAATCGCTCATCAACATGTTTGAGCACGACCGCTCGGCAGCGCGTGGCGAGATGGCGGCCCGCAAGCTCTTCGTGTTCGAGCACGAAAGCGCCATGGGCAACGCCCCGGCTCACAAGCTCTTTGACGCCATCGATGTCACGCCTCTGAAGACGCCAGCCGATGGCCCGGCCCGGGCCTTCACGGACTACCAGGTGTCGGTCAAGCGCGATGCGCTGCCATCGGGCGTGACCTTGCACGAACTGCTGTGATCAAGATGTGAGGCGACTTGGGGAGCATGGGCATGGATGACGAAGCACCGATCCCCATCTCGGCCTTGCAGCATTTCCTGTATTGCCCACGGCAATGTGCGCTGATTCATGTGGAGCAACTGTGGGCAGAAAGCCAGCACACCGCTGAAGGGCGCCTGCTGCATGACAAGGCCGACAAGCCCAAGATGGAGCGTCGCAAAGGCGTTCGCACCGTCACCGCCATGCCCCTGGCCCAGCCTCTGCTGGGAATCACGGGGGTGGCCGATGTGGTCGAGTTCCACATGGGTGATGACGCCGCAGAGCGCCCCTACCCGGTGGAATACAAGCGCGGGCGGCCCAAGGCGCATCAAGCCGACGAAGTGCAACTGTGTGCCCAGGCCTTGTGCCTGGAGCACATGCTGAGCTGCCAGATCCCCGAAGGGGCGCTGTACTACGGTGAAACGCGCAGACGCACCGTGGTGCCCTTCGATGAGGCCTTGCGGGCATTGACTTGCCAAACCATCGAAGCCACACGGGCCATGGTGGCAAGTGGGCGCACGCCTTCGGCCGCGTACTCGGCCAAGCTCTGCGACAACTGTTCCCTGCTCGACCTGTGTCAGCCGCGCCTGCTCCACCGGGGTGAATCTGTGCAGCACTGGTTGCGTGCGCAACTGAAAGGCGAATGAGCCATGCGGCGTCAACTCAACACTCTGTACGTGACGACCGAAGGGGCCTGGCTGCACAAGGACGGCGCCAACATCGTCATGGACGTGGACGGCGAAACCCGTGCGCGCCTGCCTGTTCACATGTTGGAGGGGCTTGTTTGCCTCGGGCGCGTGATGGTCTCGCCACCCTTGATGGGCTATTGCGCAGAGCAAGGCATCACCGTGTCGTATCTGTCGATGAACGGGCGATTTCAGGCCAGGGTTGAAGGGCCCGTATCGGGCAATGTGTTGTTGCGGCGAGAGCAATACCGGCGTACGGATGACCCCGCCCGCTGCGCCCAGATCGTGCAGAACATCCTGGTGGGCAAGCTGCACAACCAACGGGCGGTGCTGGGGCGTGGCTTGCGCGACCATGCCGACAAGCTGACAGATGAAGACAAGGCGGCGCTCACGCATGCGCACAAACGCTTGGACCGCATCATGGACAAGGTGCAGAGCGAAGCGACACTCGACGTGCTGCGCGGGCTGGAAGGCGGGGCCGCACAGAGCTACTTTGGCGTGTTTGACCACCTGATCCGCAGCAACGAGCCCGCCATGCGCTTCAAAGGGCGCAGCCGCAGGCCTCCGATGGATGCGGTCAATGCCTTGCTGTCCTTCCTGTACACCTTGATCACGCATGACTGCAGATCGGCCTTGGAAAGCGTGGGGCTGGATCCAGCGGTGGGCTTCCTTCACCGTGACAGGCCAGGGCGCCCCAGCCTGGCGCTGGATCTGCTGGAAGAGTTCCGGCCCCTGCTGGCGGACAGGTTGGCGCTTTCGCTCATCAACTTGAAGCAGCTCACATCCAAGGACTTCCAGACGATGGACAACGGCGCTGTGCTGTTGAAGGAAGACTCGCGCAAGGTCGTGCTGACGGCCTATCAGGAGCGCAAGCGCGAAGAGCTTCGACACGTCTTCCTGGATGAAAAGGCACCGATCGGGCTGTTCCCATTTCTTCAGGCGCAGTTGATGGCCAGGCACCTGCGTGGCGACATTGATGGCTATCCGCCGTTTTTGTGGAAGTGAGCTAGGCACATGATGGTTTTGGTCAGCTACGACGTGAGCACCCAAGACAAAGCGGGTGCCAGGCGCTTGCGGCGGATCGCGAAAGCCTGTCTGAACCTCGGGCAGCGGGTGCAGTTCTCGGTGTTCGAGATTGAGCTGGAGCCAGCGCGGTGGGTACAGTTGAAGGCTGAGCTGACGTCGATCATTGAGCCGACAACGGACAGCTTGCGTTTTTATTACCTGGGCAAGAACTGGCAGAACAAGGTAGAGCACGTTGGGGCAAAAGCTGTGCTGGACCTCCACGCGCCATTGATTCTTTGATGGTCTTGCGAACCTCAAGTGGTTTGTTTGACGCTCTGAGGTTCGCAGCTCTTTAACATGTTGATTTTGATGTGAGCAAAGCTGATTGAGCGTGATCGGCGAGCCGAGGCTGGGTTTGTGGAGAAGGGTTCGCAGATGCGGATCCTTTTTTTCTTTTCCGTCAATGGTTTATAAACACCGCGTCGCGCCCATCGCGGGCGCGTGGGTTGAAACCTCCTGGGCCTTGCGCATGAGCTCGACCCGGGCCTGTCGCGCCCATCGCGGGCGCGTGGGTTGAAACGTCTAACCCCCCAAGGACCGCCCCATGCAAGCAGGGTCGCGCCCATCGCGGGCGCGTGGGTTGAAACACTGCAGCCCCAAGGCGGGCGCCACCATGTGGATGTCGCGCCCATCGCGGGCGCGTGGGTTGAAACATGCGCTGCCTGGCCTGCATGCTGTGCGGGCTGATGTCGCGCCCATCGCGGGCGCGTGGGTTGAAACAGGCCTGGGGTGTAGCGCGCCACGCCGTTGGTGAAGTCGCGCCCATCGCGGGCGCGTGGGTTGAAACGCTTGAGCGGCAAGGCCGTGCTGATGAGGCTGCCGTCGCGCCCATCGCGGGCGCGTGGGTTGAAACATCTCGATGGGGGGAGTTGGCATGGCAGTCGTTAGTCGCGCCCATCGCGGGCGCGTGGGTTGAAACAATCCAGGATTCGGCCGAGCGCGGCGTGCTGACAAGGTCGCGCCCATCGCGGGCGCGTGGGTTGAAACATAGCCCTCCGCCGACAGGTAGGTCAGGCCAAACAGTCGCGCCCATCGCGGGCGCGTGGGTTGAAACGTGCTGGTGCCAATGACGAAAGCCCAGGTTGGTCGCGTCGCGCCCATCGCGGGCGCGTGGGTTGAAACATTTGATGTACCTTTGCGTGTAATCCAGACGCTGGTCGCGCCCATCGCGGGCGCGTGGGTTGAAACTCGCCGACACCGAAGGCCTCGAGCACCTGGCGCCGGTCGCGCCCATCGCGGGCGCGTGGGTTGAAACCAGATTACAACCACGCCATCCTGTCCAGCCGGGCCTCGTCGCGCCCATCGCGGGCGCGTGGGTTGAAACAGCCAGGACGGCCAGCGCAACAATAGCGAGGATGTCGCGCCCATCGCGGGCGCGTGGGTTGAAACGACGCGGGCGACTCGTTTCGCAGCGTGGCGCGCGAGGTCGCGCCCATCGCGGGCGCGTGGGTTGAAACTGTGCGCAGGCGGCGCGACCTTCCCAGGTCGGCGTCGCGCCCATCGCGGGCGCGTGGGTTGAAACAAGTGAGCTGCTACATCAACGACAGCGACGACATGTCGCGCCCATCGCGGGCGCGTGGGTTGAAACTCGACGTCGGCGTCGAAGCCGTCCAGCTCGTCCAGTCGCGCCCATCGCGGGCGCGTGGGTTGAAACGTCAACACCAGTGAGGCGCTGGCGAGTAGCGTCGTCGCGCCCATCGCGGGCGCGTGGGTTGAAACGGCGCCCAGGGTGACCGGCTGGCCACGGTGGCCCTGTCGCGCCCATCGCGGGCGCGTGGGTTGAAACATCTGACGCCAGGTCTGGCCGCTGACCGGGTTGCCGGTCGCGCCCATCGCGGGCGCGTGGGTTGAAACACCTCATCGGCGTGGAGGTGCAGATGGCCTTCCAAGTCGCGCCCATCGCGGGCGCGTGGGTTGAAACGAGCTGTTCGCCAAGGGCTTGGATGGCGGCTCGGTGTCGCGCCCATCGCGGGCGCGTGGGTTGAAACAACACGATGACGCGCTATCAGGACAAGTCGGCCGGCGGTCGCGCCCATCGCGGGCGCGTGGGTTGAAACTCCAATGAGCGCACACAGGATGCATTCATGGGATTGTCGCGCCCATCGCGGGCGCGTGGGTTGAAACCCGGCATTGACCTGGGAGGCGAAGGGCTCAGACCGTCGCGCCCATCGCGGGCGCGTGGGTTGAAACTGCACCTCGGTGTTGGCCAAGGCGCTCAGGCGGGTCGCGCCCATCGCGGGCGCGTGGGTTGAAACATCAGGTACGGGGCCGACTCCATGAGGGAGCGCAACGTCGCGCCCATCGCGGGCGCGTGGGTTGAAACAGGGCGATGGACGCGGAGTCGTTGGCCAGCTTGGTGTCGCGCCCATCGCGGGCGCGTGGGTTGAAACCCACAAGAACCACATCACCCTGGGCCGCGCCACGCTGTCGCGCCCATCGCGGGCGCGTGGGTTGAAACGTCTTGGGCCTGCTGGATTTGGTTGACCTGGTCGAGTCGCGCCCATCGCGGGCGCGTGGGTTGAAACACGACGATCTCGCTGATCGTGGCCTTCGTGATGGAGTCGCGCCCATCGCGGGCGCGTGGGTTGAAACTGGTCGGTCATGACCATGGGCAGCCCGGTCTTGATGTCGCGCCCATCGCGGGCGCGTGGGTTGAAACGTCTAACCTGATCGCGCCATGTGCCCCCGCATTGTCGCGCCCATCGCGGGCGCGTGGGTTGAAACATTTTGTAGGCATCGGTGATGTCCAGCCGCCCCGACGTCGCGCCCATCGCGGGCGCGTGGGTTGAAACAGTTCTGTGCGCATGGTCAACCCTCGATGAGCAGTCGCGCCCATCGCGGGCGCGTGGGTTGAAACAGCTCCCGGTTTTCGCGCTTCAACTCGCGTTGCTGTCGCGCCCATCGCGGGCGCGTGGGTTGAAACGGTTTTGATGAGGTCGGTCATGTCAGTCGTCGGTGGTCGCGCCCATCGCGGGCGCGTGGGTTGAAACTTCGTGGAGCTGCGTGATGGGGTTGACGCCAGCGGGTCGCGCCCATCGCGGGCGCGTGGGTTGAAACCATGTGCCGTGTGCGCACTGTGGCGATCGCTTCGACGTCGCGCCCATCGCGGGCGCGTGGGTTGAAACGCGCCTCTGGTCCTGGTCTGCTACTGCGGAAGCGTCGCGCCCATCGCGGGCGCGTGGGTTGAAACGGCCCGGATGGCCTCAATGTCGGCTTTGACGCATGGCGTCGCGCCCATCGCGGGCGCGTGGGTTGAAACGGCCACTGCGGCCTGTTGGGCAATGGCCGGGGCCAGGTCGCGCCCATCGCGGGCGCGTGGGTTGAAACACCGATGATCTGCTCGGCCAGCGGGCGGGCCAGGGGTCGCGCCCATCGCGGGCGCGTGGGTTGAAACTGCTTGAACTTCTCGGCGTCGTAGAAGGGCAGGGCGTCGCGCCCATCGCGGGCGCGTGGGTTGAAACGGTGGCCTGGGTGATCCAAGCATGAACGCCGCGCGTCGCGCCCATCGCGGGCGCGTGGGTTGAAACCCGCCTGTTCGGCGGCGGCCAGTTTCAGGGCTTCGCGTCGCGCCCATCGCGGGCGCGTGGGTTGAAACCTGCCCACCTGCTACACCCCCGAGGTGTGCGGACGTCGCGCCCATCGCGGGCGCGTGGGTTGAAACTTTTACATGCGGCGCCAATACACGGGAGAGGCGGCGTCGCGCCCATCGCGGGCGCGTGGGTTGAAACGCCAATTTCAGGCCATCGGGCAACCGCCTGTCACGGTCGCGCCCATCGCGGGCGCGTGGGTTGAAACGCAGGCTCTGAATCAAACGCTCGGCCTGGCGGCCCAGTCGCGCCCATCGCGGGCGCGTGGGTTGAAACAGGTGAACCTGAACACCCTGCGCGAACAGGCGAAGTCGCGCCCATCGCGGGCGCGTGGGTTGAAACATCGACGCGGCCTTGCCGTTCCAGGGCGGTGATCGTCGCGCCCATCGCGGGCGCGTGGGTTGAAACCGGCCGCCGCCGAACCAGCGAGCGATGGAGTGGAAGTCGCGCCCATCGCGGGCGCGTGGGTTGAAACCTGGTATCCGCGGTTCGGCGTGGTCGGAGTTGGCATGTCGCGCCCATCGCGGGCGCGTGGGTTGAAACGTCAACACCACCCTGGGCGAGACCTGGGAAGAGGAGTCGCGCCCATCGCGGGCGCGTGGGTTGAAACTGGGTGTCCTTGGCCAGGCGCATCGTCCACCAGGTCGCGCCCATCGCGGGCGCGTGGGTTGAAACGCCCGTGTAGGCGTTGCGCCGCACCCACTCCAAGTCGCGCCCATCGCGGGCGCGTGGGTTGAAACTTCCGATACGAGGCAGGCACCGACGCGGGCGGGGTGTCGCGCCCATCGCGGGCGCGTGGGTTGAAACTGGTTCGGCGGCTGGGGCCTGGCTGACGCCGCAGTCGCGCCCATCGCGGGCGCGTGGGTTGAAACTTCGTTGGAACCCCCAAGGGCGGCGACCGTGCCGAGGTCGCGCCCATCGCGGGCGCGTGGGTTGAAACCATGATCCGCACGAAGTCATAGACCTCTCGGAACGTCGCGCCCATCGCGGGCGCGTGGGTTGAAACAAAAACCTGCACTTGCGCAACAACGTGCAGTGGGGTCGCGCCCATCGCGGGCGCGTGGGTTGAAACTGTCTTACGCGGCAGAGGGCTACACGGCGATCTACGTCGCGCCCATCGCGGGCGCGTGGGTTGAAACACGCGCAGCAACGCGGGCAAGAACTGGTACGCGGTGTCGCGCCCATCGCGGGCGCGTGGGTTGAAACCGATCAGAAAGGACACACCATGTCTGCAGAAATGTCGCGCCCATCGCGGGCGCGTGGGTTGAAACCTTGAATCGAACATGGTGGTCTATCAAGGCAACCAGTCGCGCCCATCGCGGGCGCGTGGGTTGAAACTACACGGTGGACTTCGTGTTGGACGGGAACGTGCGGTCGCGCCCATCGCGGGCGCGTGGGTTGAAACGAACTCCAGCGCCAGGCGCTGGGTCTTGGCTCCGTCGCGCCCATCGCGGGCGCGTGGGTTGAAACTGGTGCGTTCTTAGGTGCTTTCAGGCCTCTTCGGCGTCGCGCCCATCGCGGGCGCGTGGGTTGAAACTGCCCGAGCAGCAGCGTGCGCTTGGCAGCACGTCGCGCCCATCGCGGGCGCGTGGGTTGAAACGTGCTCGATGCGCCCATCCGGGCCAGGTCGGGGGTCGCGCCCATCGCGGGCGCGTGGGTTGAAACAGCGCCAGCAACAACGGCCTGACTTCGCCCCGCAGTCGCGCCCATCGCGGGCGCGTGGGTTGAAACGATTGCTTGCCGTCGAATCTGGGCGGGGCGGGAACGTCGCGCCCATCGCGGGCGCGTGGGTTGAAACACCCAAAAAATCGGGGGAGAAGACCTCCCACCAGTCGCGCCCATCGCGGGCGCGTGGGTTGAAACCAGGGCACGGCGTGCAGGGTCTTGTACTCCTTGTGGTCGCGCCCATCGCGGGCGCGTGGGTTGAAACTGTGGCTCGCCCTTCTTGCCGCCGCCTTGCGGGGCGTCACGCCCACCTCTGGCTCGCAGATTGATGACCTTCCAAGAAAGCTCTGCATAAGCCACACGGATGTGTGCTCAGCGCCAGCGTTATTGCAGGAGACCATTGAACTTATGAAGCAGAGCAGGCTTAGATTGGGCATCTCGACAATGCTCAAGCGCCGCCGGGAGTTCCTGTACGAGATGTACTGAGTAGTCTCGTGGTCTGCCTTTGTGGCAGAGACCTCACCTTTCATGCCCGAGAGCAAGCGTAACCACACACCGTGCCCTGTTGGATCGCTACCGCAGATTCACGTCATGCAGCAGTGGTTCACACTGAGAACCCGGCGATAGAAGTAACGCTGCGCGACATACCGCTGTCCCGTGACTTCGTAGGCCTGGGTGGTCGGGATGGCCGACTACCTGACGAGCGCACCATCTCGCGCTTTCGGCATGTGCTGGACAAGCACAATCTGGCCGGTCGAATCCTGGCAACCATCAACCTGCTGCTGGAGGCCAAGGGTTTGATGCCGCGCAGCGGCACAGTGGCCGATGTCACGCGGATCTCGGCACCGAGCTCGATCAAGAGCGCTGATGGTGGGCGCGACCCGGAGATGAGGTAAAGCCGCAAGGGTCAGCAGTGGTGCTTTGGCATGAAGGCTCACATGGGGGTGGGCGCTGACTCTGGCATGGTGAGCACCGTGCGCAGCACCGCTGGCAGCGTCAACGATGTGGCTGAGGCCAACAGTTTGCTTCATGGGCAAGGGGCGGACGTCTTCGCCGATGCTGTCTACCAGGGGGCGCACAAGCAACACAACGCCAAAGAAGATGTGCAGCGGCATGTGTCCATGCGACCGAGCTCGCGCAAGTTGATGGCCAAGACTGATCTCATGGATGCGCTTACAGATCAGGCTGAGCGCATCAAGGTCAACATCCGCGCCAAGTTGCAGCCCCCGTTCCGTTCCATCAGGCGCCAGTTCCGCCATCTGAAAGTGCGCTACCGCGGCCTGGCCAAGAACAGCGCGCAGTCGCAAACGCTATTGGCGCTGGCCAATCTGCGAATGGTGTGCAAACGTTTGAATGAGCGCCTTGCATGAGTGCGCCTAGCACATGAGAAACGAGCGCGAAACACGACCAAAAAACCTGACGGAGGGCCGAATAAATACCAATCTACTCACATCAGAGCACCCGACCATGGTCAGTGCTCATTTGTGCAGACCTTTCCGAGGGCTTTTCTAGCCAAGCATTTCTGGAAGATGGCAGCCTCACACAATTTCACCCATTTCGAGACGTGAAAATGAAGCCCATTGGGTCGTGCGCCGAAAAATGCATGCGTCAGCGATTACAAAAAATCCAACGCCGACTACTGCGAGCCAGTATCCATAACAGCCATTCAACGTCTGATTCCCTTCGGGCCGGCGGGTGCGCCCCCAGCGCGCTTGCCGGCCCCCATCGACCTGGGAAGGTCGATTGCTTCACGGATCGCTGTCGTCGATTCGCCTCAACTCCGACCCCGTTTCGTCCGAAATGGACTGCACAAGGCGTTGCAGGCAGGGGGGTTTGGCTGTCGGGTGACGTCCATCGGCCCTTGGCTTGGAGCGATCACATGAAACTGACTGACCTGATGCGGCGATTCAGCATCCGCCTGCGCATGCATGGCGCCATCGCCGTGGTCTTTGCGCTGCTGGTGCTCGTGGGGGGCGTGGGCCTGTATGGCCTCAGACACAACCAGAGCGAGTCGCAGCACCACGCCGATCACGCGTTCTCCGAGATGCGGGCTTTGTCTCTGCTGAGGCAAGCCGTCATGGGCACGCAGTTGCACGTCACCCACCTGGCTTTGAACGTCACGCACGCGGCGGAACTGCAGGCGATCGCGGCGCGCTGGCGTCAGGACACCGACGCGATTGAGGCGCTGGCAAAGGGCATGCTGGAAGGCGACGAGGACGAGGACAACCCCTTGGCCCGCGACCTGATCAAGCTCGTGGCGGCCCACCGCACGACGATGGCTCCGCTTTGGCAACAAAGCCTGTCTGGCGGCGTCAGCGGGGACGAGGCCGTTGCCTGGGTCAAGCCCGCGCTGAGTCAGCTCCAGCAGCTGGACCCGGTGCTCAACGCCATCGACAAGGTGATGGAGGCCGAAGCCCAGGAATCGACCCAGGCTCAAAGCGACAACATGACCATGACGCTGTCGTGGTTCGTGGCCGCCTTGGCGTTTTCGGTGCTGGTGGTGGGGCCGCTGACGGTGCTCAACCAGCGATCGATCTGCGCCCCGCTGGACGAGGCGCGCCTGCTGGCGCTGGCCATCGCTCAGGGCAAGTTGCACAACCGCATCGTGACGCAAGGCGACGATGAGACCGCCGAGTTGCTGCGAGCCCTGGCTCAGATGCAGGACGGTTTGAAGGCGCTGGTGACCGATGTGCGGGCCTCGGCCGAGGCGATCTCGGTGGCGTCCGGGCAGATCGCAACGGGCAACATGGACCTGTCCGGTCGCACGGAGAACACGGCATCCAGCCTGCAGGCCACCGCCAGCAGCATGGATCAGCTCACGCAGACGGTGCGGCAAAGCTCCGAGGCGGCCACCCTGGCCAACGGGATGGCCGAGCAGGCGAGCGAAGCCGCTCAGCGTGGCAACGGCATCGTCAGCGGGGTGGTGGCCAACATGGGTGCCATCAGCCAGACCAGCCACCGCATCCACGACATCATCGGCGTGATCGATGGCATCGCCTTCCAGACCAACATCCTCGCGCTCAACGCCGCGGTCGAAGCCGCGCGCGCCGGAGAACAGGGCCGGGGGTTCGCGGTGGTCGCCGGTGAGGTGCGCAGCCTGGCGCAACGCAGCGCCAGCGCCGCCCAGGAGATCAAGCAACTGATTCAGGCCTCCGGGGACACCGTTGAGTCCGGCACGCGCCTGGTTCAGGATGCGGGCAGCGCCATGGAGGAGATCATCTCCAGCGTCCAGCGGGTGAGAGACATCATCGGAGAAATCAGCGTGACGGCCTCCGATCAGAGCCAGGGCATCGGTCAGGTCAACCAATCGGTCAGCACCCTGGACCAGATGACCCAGCAAAACGCCGCGCTGGTGGAGCAATCCGCTGCGGCCTCGTCCAGCCTGCGCGAGCAAGCCGATCGACTCAAGCAAACCGTCTCGGCCTTTCAGGTCTGAACCCCGCGGGAGCCCACCATGCCGTCCATGCACCCCATCGGCCGCCCTGCCCTGGCCACCGCACGCACGCCGGATGAGCGTCGGGGGCGAACCGTCACCCCGGTCCGGGGCTTGTGCCTGGGCACATGCCTGGGTGTGGTCCTGATCACCGCCTTGCTGGGGGCGCCCGGCGAGGCCGGGGCCGCCCGCCCGCTGACCACCGACGACGCCGGCGTCAACGAGCCCGGCACCTGCCAGGTCGAGGCCTGGCGGGACCAGGACCGAGGCGCGCACCACCACCACGTGGCCCCGGCGTGCGGGGTGGTGACGGGCGTGGAGCTGGGCGTCGAAGGGGTGTGGTCGGCGCCGCGCGATGAGCAGGCGCAAGGTCGGGGCCTGGCGCTCAAGTGGGTGCCCGCCTGGGCCCGCCTGGACGCGATCCAGTTCGGCCTGAAACTGGGCGTGTCTTCGCAGAAGGAGCCCGGTGCGCGCCAATGGGGCGCGGGCCAGTCGACCGCCCTGGTGCTGGCCTCGATGCCCCTGCATGAGCACTGGGACCTCCACCTCAACGCGGGCCACCTGCACCGCACCGACCAGCAAGGCGTGGACACCGCTTACGCGGCGGCGCTGGTGTGGCGCCCTCACCCGCGCTGGCAGCTGGGCGCGGAGGTGCTGGGCAACCTGCAGACCTCCGCTCAGAAGAGCCTGAGCCTGCGCCACTGGCTCATCCCCGAAACACTCGGCCTGGACCTGACCGCCTCCCGCATGGGCAGCCGGGCCGAGACGGGCAGCTGGGGCATCGGCATCGGCTGGTACGGCATCCGGTTCTGAGCGCTGGCGACGCGCAGAAAACGCGCTTCAGTTTCAGCAACAGCCTCCGATATCCCGAAGAGAACACTTCATCGGAGTGCGCCCCGCCTGGCGCACGAGGACCTCCAGAGGACCGACATGGAAACCCTGCAAGCCGTCGCCCCCCAGACCGCCACGCCCACCCGCACCGAAGGCGCCAGCGCCCCGTCCGGCTTCGGCATGCGCCAGACCACCACGCGCCAGGTTCGCCACGTTCCCGCAGGCCGTGAATACCTCACGTTCCGCCTGGGCTCCGAGGAGTACGGCATCGACATCCTGAAGGTGCAGGAGATCCGCTCCTACGAACCCCCGACGAAGATCGCCAACGCGCCGGCCTACCTCAAGGGCGTGGTCAACCTGCGCGGCGTGATCGTGCCGATCGTGGACCTGCGCGTGAAGTTCAACTGCGTCAACGACGACGGCCAGACCGACATCAACAGCTTCACGGTGGTGATCGTGCTCAACGTCAAGGGCCGCGTGGTTGGCGCCGTGGTGGACTCGGTCAGCGACGTGATGCAGCTCTCCGAGCAGGTGATCCAGCCCGCACCGGAGATGAGCGCCTCGATCGTGGACACGACCTACATCACGGGCATCGCCAACGTCAGCGATCGGCTGCTGATCCTGATGGACATCGAGTCGCTGATGGGCAGCGCCGAGATGGGCCTCATCAACAGCCTGACCACCAACTGACCGGCGGGGCGCTCAGTCCGCCCGGCGCAGGGTCAGCGAGACGGGGCGCTGCAAGACGCCACGCAAACTCCACCACCCCGCCAGCCACGCCAGCAAGGCGCCCACGACGGCGCCCAGCAGCGGCCACCACCACGGGGCCGTCCAGGCGAACTCGAACACCTTGGCCGCCAGCGCCCAGCCGATGGCCAGCGCCGCCGCGGCCGCCAGGGCCCCGGCCAGCGCACCCAGGCCGATCAACTCCATGCGCTGCACCCGCGACAGCAGGGTTCGCGTGGCGCCGAGGGATCGCAGCACCGCCCACTCGCGGGCGCGTCGCTCTCGCGAGGTCATGAGCCCGGCCATCAGCACGATCAGGCCCGCCGCCAGCGTGAACACGAACAGGAACTCCACGGCCGTGATCACCTGCGTGAGCACCGACTGAACCTGTTGCACCGTGGCCGAGACGTCCACCACCGTCACGTTCGGGAAGGCCTGAACCAGCTCGCGGTCCAGCTTGGCCCCCACCGGCATGCGAAACGACGTGATGTAGGTGGCCGGCCAGTCGGGCATCTCGGCCGATGGCGCCATGACGAAAAAGTTCACGCGCATGGACGACCAGTCCACCTTGCGCAGGCTGGTGATGCGGCGCTCCTCGATGTGGCCGGCCATGTCGAAACGCAGGCGGTCCCCGAGCTTGAGATTGAGCGTTTTGGCCAGGCCCTCTTCGACGCTGAAGGCGCCAGGCTCGTCGGCCACGTAACGCCCGGCCACCACCTCGTTGTGCGTGGGGGCCACGGCGGCGTGGCTGAGGTTGAACTCGCGGTCGAGCAGGCGCTGCGCTCGCTCATCGGGGTGGTCCTTGGGGCGCACCGCCTGGCCGTTGATGGCCACCAGTCGACCGCGGGCCATCGGGTACCAGTCGAAACGGGCGACGCCCGCGCCCACCAAGGCCTGCTGGAAGGGCTGGACCTGGTCGGGCTGGATGTTGATGACGAAGCGATTCGGGGCATCGGGCGGGGTCGCGGCTCGCCAACTGGCGACCAGGTCGGTGCGGATGAGCACCAGCAGCATCAACGCCAGCAGGCCCACGCCCAAGGCACAAACTTGAACGATGGTGTGGCCCGGCTGGGCCGTGAGCTGGCGCGTGGCCAGCGTCCACCAGCTCGGCATGCGGCCGGCCAGGCGCTGGGCCAGGCCACGCAAGGCCAGCACGGCCAGCCAGCCCAGCAAGGCGAACGTCAGCATGGCTCCCAGGAAGCCGCCCAGGGCGATGCCGCCCATCTTGACGTCGCGGGCCACGGCCATCAACAAGCCGAACAGGGCGAGCCCCCCCAGCACCGCCATGCCAGCCGACAGGGGCCGCAGCCCACCCAGGTCGCGGCGCAGCACGCGCAGGGGCGGCACGCGGGCGAGTTGCAACACCGGGGGCAGGCCGAAGCCCAGCGTCAGCAGCACGCCCACGCCCACGCCCAACAGCACGGGCTGCCAGCCCGCCGCCGGCAAGGTCACGTTGACCAGGTCGGCCAGCAGGTGCACGAAGACGAGGTGGAAGGCCCAGCCCAGCAGCAAACCCAGCAGGCTGGCAAGCAGGCCGACCATCAGGAACTGCAGGCCGTAGGCCCAGGCCATGGTGCGTTGGGGCACGCCCAGCACGCGCATGAGGGCGCAGTCATCGAGGCGGCGTTGCGCAAAATCGCGCGCCACCAGCGCCACGGCCACCGCCGACAGCAGCGCCGCCAGCAGGGCCACCAGGCGCAGGAACAGGCCGGCGCGGTCGAGCGTGGCGCGCATCTCGGGGCGGCCCTGCTCCAGGGTCTCGACGCGCAGGCCGCGCAGGTCTTCGGCTCGCGCCTGGCTGTCGCTGACGAAGCGCTGAACGGCAAGGGCCTCGGCCTGGGCCTTCGCCACGGCGGCCGGGGCAACCGTGGAGGCATCGGCCGCGGCGGCATCGGAGCCCCGCGCCGCGCCCGCGACCATCACGCGGTAGGTCACGCGGCTGGCGGGCTGCACCAACTGCGTGGCCGCCAGGTCCGACTCGCGGATCAGCACGCGCGGCGAAAAGTTCATGAAGCCGCCGCCCCGGTCGGGCTCGCTGTGGATGACGGCGGCGATCCGAAAGCGCGCCTCGCCCAGCCAGATGGTGTCACCCACGCTCAGGTTCAAGCCCAGCAGCAGGCCCGGGTCGACCCAGGCCTGGCCCGCCGGGGGGCCACCGGCCGGCGCCAGCTCACCCGCTTCGACCTGCCCGTTGGGCAGCAGCCGCCCCAGCGTGAGGCGCCCTCGCAAGGGGTGTTGATCACTCACGGCCTTGATGGCCGCGAGCCGGGCTTCACCGCCTTGCTCGTCGAGCGCGCGGGCCATGCTCGGGAACACCGCGGTGCGCGCCACGCGCAGGCCCAAGGCCTGGGCACGCTGGGCGAACTCGCTTGGCACGGGCTGATCGCCCACGATCACGGCATCGCCGCCCAGCAGCTGCGCCGCGTCGCGGCTGAGGCCTCGCTCGATGCGGTCGGCGAAAAAGGCCACGGCCGTCAGCGCCGCCACGGCCAGCACGACGGACAGGAGCAGGAAACGCATGCTGCCGGCGCGCAGGTCGCGGCGGGTCTGGATCAGCGCCCAGCGCCAGGCCGACACGCGCACGGCCTGTGGGAAATCGGTGGATTGGCTCATGGGCGAAGATCATCGCAGCTTTCCCCCGGCCCTGCGCCGGGTGGGGCCCAGCCGCTAGACTGGCCGCATGTCTGCCCTGCCCGCCCTGTTCCTCTCCCACGGCTCACCCATGATCGCGCTCGAGCCGGGTGAAGCCGGCCTCTTCATGCAGCGACTGGGTGTCGCCATCCGGGCGCAATGGGGCGCCCCCCGCGCCATCGTCATCGTCTCGCCGCACACCGCCACGCCCACGCCCTTCGTGCTGGGCGGCGCACACCACGACACGGTGCACGACTTCGGCGGCTTCCCCCCCGCGCTGTACGAGGTCGTGTACGACGCCGCGGGCGAGCCCGACTTGGCGCGCGAAGTGGCGCGCCGCCTGCAGCAGGCGCAGGTTGCCGCGACGTGGACCCCGCACAGCGGGCTGGACCACGGCATCTGGACGACGCTGATGCACCTGTTCCCCGCGGCTGATGCGCTGAACGTGCCGGTGGTGCCACTGTCGCTCACACCCCAGGCCTCACCCGAGCAGATGCTGGCCATGGGGCGCGCGCTGCGGGGCCTGCGCGAAGAAGGCGTGCTGCTGATCGGCTCGGGCAGCCTGACGCACAACCTGCGCCGCTTCTTCCAGAACCCCACGCCAACCGACGGCCCCGAGGAGCCCGACTGCGCGGCGTTTCGCACCTGGGTGGAGGAGCGCACGCGCGTGGGCGACTGGCCGGCCCTGCTGGCCTACCGCACGCAGGCCCCGCACGCCGTGGCCATGCACCCCACCGATGAACACTGGCTGCCGTTTTACTTCGCGGCCGGCGCGGGCTGCGAAAGCGACGCCACCGTCGATGCCGCCACCCCGACCACCGCCTTGCGCCTGCACGCCAGCGTGACCCACGGTCACCTGGCCATGGATGCGTATGGCTTCGGTCAGGCCGCGGCGAAGCTGGCGAACACCTGATCGAGCTGCTGGACCCAGCCGGCCTTGGTGTCGGCTGAGACGAAGCTGGCCTCCAGGCTGTTGCGCGCCAGGGTGTAGGCATCGGCCACGCCCAGCGGCAGGGCCGCGAAGGTGGCCAGGTAGTTCTGGTTGACGTAGCCGCCGAAGTAGGCCGGGTCGTCCGAGTTGATGGTGACCTTCAGGCCGGCGTCCAGCAGGTCTTTCAAGTTGTGCTGGGCCATGTCATCGAACACGCACAGCTTGATGTTGGACAGCGGGCACACCGTCAACGCCATGCCCTCACGCGCCAGGCGCTTGACCAGCTCCGGGTCTTCCACGCAGCGCACGCCGTGGTCGATGCGCTCGACGTTCAGGATGTCCAGCGCGTTGCGGATGTACTCGGGCGGGCCTTCTTCACCGGCGTGGGCGACCCGGTGCAAGCCCAGCTGGCGGCAGCGCTCGAACACGCGGGCGAATTTCTCGGGCGGGTGACCGCGCTCGCTCGAATCCAGGCCCACGCCGATGAGCAGGTGCTTGAACGGCAGCGCCTGCTCCAGCGTCTCCAAAGCCGCTTCTTCTGACAGGTGGCGCAGGAAGCACATGATCAGCGAGGCGCTCACGCCCAGCTCGGCCTGGGCGCGCTCGCAGGCCGAGGTCAGGCCCTTGATCACGACCTCGAACGGCACGCCGCGGTCGGTGTGGGTCTGCGGGTCGAAGAACATCTCGACGTGCACCACGTTGTCTGCCTTGGCCTTGAGCAGGTAGTCCCAGGCCATGTCGTGGAAGTCCTGCTCCTTGAGCAGCACCGAGGCGCCCGCGTAGTAGATGTCCAGGAAGCTTTGCAGGTCGGTGAAGGCGTAGGCCTGGCGCAGCGCCTCGACGCTGGGGTGGCTCAACTGCACGCCGTTGCGCTGGGCCAGCGCAAAGATGCGCTCGGGCTCCAGCGAGCCTTCGATGTGGAGGTGCAGCTCGGCCTTGGGCATGGCGGCCAGCAGCTCGGGCAGGCGCGCGGCGGGGATGCGGGAGAAGGTGTCGGCAGACAGGTTCATGGTCGATCCGGTGGAGGGTGGGGTCAGGGGGGCGAGGCGAACACGGTCTGGCCCGCCACCCAGGTTTGGTGCAGGTTGCGCTCGTCGCCCAGGGTCATCCAGACGAACAAGCGCTCGTGCAGGTCGCGGCACAGGCCATCGCGGTGCGTGGCCACCTCGCCGTGGGCCCAGTTCCAGGCCGCCAGGTCGGCGTGTCGGCCCGGCTCGATCGAGCCGATTTCAGCCGACAGGCCCAGCGCCCGCGCGGCCCCCAGGGTGGCCGTGTAGAGCGCCTTCCAGGCCGTCAGGCGGGTGCCTTGCAGGGCCTGGATCTTGTAGGCGTCCTGCATGTTGCGCAGCATGCTCAGGCTGGTGCCGCCGCCCACGTCGCTGGCCAGGCTCACGTGCAGGCCGTCGCGCTGGGCCTGGGCCCAGTCGAACAGGCCGCTGCCCAGAAAGAGGTTGGAGCTGGGGCTGTGGGCGATCTGGGCGCCGTGCTCGCGCAGCACGGCGCGGTCGCGCTCGTCCAGCCAGATGCCGTGGGCCAGCACGGCGCGCGGGCCGATGAGGCCGTCGCGGTCGTAGACGTCGAGGTAGCTGCGCGCGTCGGGGTAGAGCTCCATCACCCACTTGACCTCGTCGCGGTTCTCGGCCACGTGGGTCTGCATGTAGGTGCCCGCGTAGGTCTGGCAGAGCCGTCCGGCCATGGCCAACTGCTGCGGCGTGCTCGTGGGCGCGAAGCGCACCGTCACGGCGAAGGCATTGCGGCCCCGGCCATGCCAGCGGTCGATGAGGTCCACGCAGTCGCGCTCGGCTTGTTCGACGTCGTCCAGCAGGCCCTCGGGTGCGAAGCGGTTCATCAGCACCTTGCCCGTGACCAGTCGCATGCCGGCGGTGTGCGCGGCCTCGAACAGGGCCTCGGCGCTGACCTTGTGCACGGTCGGGAAGACGACGGCGCTGGTCGTGCCATGGGCCCACAAGGCGTTCAGGAAGCGCCGCGCGCCTTGTTGCGAAACCTCGGGGTCGGCGTAGCGGCGCTCGGCGGGGAAGGTGTAGGTGTTGAGCCAGTCCAGCAGCTCGGTGCCGTAGCTGGCGATGACGTCGAGCTGCGGGCAGTGAACGTGGGTGTCGATGAAGCCGGGCAGGATCAGGCGGCCGCGTTCGTCCTGCACGGCCACGTCGCGCCAGGCCTCGGGCAACGCCTGCGCGGCCGGCTGCACCGCGTGGATGCGCCCGGCCTCGATGAGCACGAGGTGGTCGGCTCGCCAGCGGGCGCCTGGGGCGGCATCGGGGGGGGCGAAACCGGGGTCGTCCACGAAGTCGAGCAGGTCGCCGCGCAGGATCCAGCGATCAGAGGCGTCCGGCGCAGCCCCGCGGGGGAGCGGGGGCGTGGGGGCTGGCGTGGCGGTCATGCCACCTCGGCTGCAAGGCCCGTGCCGGGCTCTTCGCGACGCGGCGGTCGCTGGTGCGCCAGCTTCATCACCTCGGAGGGCAGGTGGTTCTTGAGGGTGTGGTCGGACCACACCTGGCGCCAGCGGCGGGCACCGGGCAGGCCGTTGTAGAGCCCCAGGATGTGGCGAATGACCTGGTGCCAGCGAACCTCGCCATGCGCCCAGCCCTTCGTGCGGGCCATCTGCTGCTCAACGTAGGCCACCATGGCCGCCTCCACGCCCTCGCGGGTCAGGGGTTCGGCGCGCGGGGCCTGGCCGAAGAAGACCTCGTCCCACTCCGACAGGATCCAGGGCGTGTGGTACGCCGCGCGCCCCACCATGACGCCGTCCAGCGTCACGCCGGGCAGCTCGGCGCCGGGCTGCAGTTGCGCCAGGCAGGCGGCGTTGTCGGCCAGCCCGCCGTTGAGCACGATGGTCAGGTGGGGGAAGTCGCGCTTGAGCTGGTGCACCATGCTGTATCGCAAGGGCGGGATCTCGCGGTTTTCCTTCGGGCTCAGGCCCTTGAGCCAGGCGTTGCGCGCGTGCACGATGAAGACGTCGCAGCCCGCCTCGGCCACGGTGCCCACGAAGTCGCGCACGAAGTCGTAGGACTCGTTCTGGTCGATGCCGATGCGGTGTTTGACCGTGATGGGCACCTTCGGGTCGCCCCCGACCGCGTCGGTCATGGCCTTGACGCAGTCGCCCACCAGGCTGGCTTCGTTCATCAGGCAGGCACCGAAAGCGCCTCGCTGAACGCGCTCGCTTGGGCAGCCGCAGTTCAGGTTGACCTCGTCGTAGCCCCATTTCTGGGCCAGCTTGGCGCAGTGGGCCAGGTCCGCGGGCTCGCTGCCACCGAGTTGCAGCGCCACGGGGTGCTCGCTCGTGTCGTAGTCCAGGAAGCGATGCATCTGGCCGTGCACCAGGGCGCCGGTGGTCAGCATCTCGGTGTAGAGGCGGGCGTGGGGGCTGAGCAGGCGGTGAAAGTAACGACAGTGGGTGTCGGTCCAGTCCAGCATGGGCGCCACGCAGGCGCGCCAGGGACTCAAGGGCTCGGTGTTCATGGCCGAGACTGTATCGCGTTGCTTCCGTCCGACGCGGGCTGGGGGCAAGCGAGTGCGCCCATTCACACCGATCCGAGAATGCTTTTCAAGGGATGAGAAAACAACAGCTGTTGTTCAATTCGTCGGAATATCGGAAAAATACCCGGCCACAGCATGAAAAAGCCTCTCCGCACGGGGTTTTCAGCCCCTCCAAACTGGGGACTGATGCCCCACGTTATTGCGAACTGGGTGAATACTGTGGATCGGGGATGGAATCCCTCAGGGTATGTGCAATTTGCACATCAGATACTCACAAATGGGGTGACGTCAGGCCTTTGCACGCAGCGCCTGGCAACCACCCATCGGAAGGCAGGACGAAGTGACGATGACCAACGGGGCGGGCGCAAACATCCTCCTTCGACAGGTTCTGCGAAACGGCGCAACCCGGTGGCCCGAGCGGGCGGCCCTGGAGGGCCTGGGCGCCCACCTGACGTACCGGCAACTCGCTGATCAGGTCGTTCAACGCGCGACCGCCTGGCAGGCCGCCGGGCTCCTCCCCGGTGACCGCGTGGGCATCGCGGCGACTCGCAGTGTCGACACCATCGTCTCCATCCTGGCTGCGCTGGAAGCCGGGCTGGCATACGTGCCCCTGGACCTGAGCTACCCCGCTGATCGCCTGCAAGCCATGCTCGATGACGCACAGGTGCGCGCCGTCGTGGGTGAACCTGCGGCGCTTGATGCGCTGCGGGCGCAGGTCGGCGAGGTCCCCTGCCTGGCGTCACCTCGGGCTCGCAGCGCCACGCTGAACGCACCGTCTTCGCTGATCTATGTGCTGTTCACGTCCGGCTCAACCGGCCGCCCCAAGGGCGTGGCCATGGGGGAGGCGCCGCTGGCCCACCTCACCGCCTGGCACGTGGCGCACCCCCGACTCGGTCAGGCCGCGCGCACGCTGCAGTTCGCCCCCTTGTCCTTCGACGTGCATTTCCAGGAAATCGCCACGACGCTGGCCACCGGCGGCACCCTGGTGCTGGTCTCGGACGCCGAGCGCCGCGACCCCGCCCGGCTGCGCGCCGCGCTGATCGAGCAGCGCGTGCAGCGCCTGTACCTGCCCTACGTGGCCTTGCAGATGCTGGCTCAGGCCGATGCCGAGGCCGGTCAAGCCCCGGCCTTGACCGCGTTGACCACGTTGACCACGTTGGCCGCCTTGAGCCTGCAAGACGTCGTCAGCGCCGGCGAGCAATTGCAGCTCACGCCCGCCATCCGCGCCTTGTTCCAGCGCCAGCCAGCCGCCGTGCTGCACAACCACTACGGCCCGACGGAGACCCACGTCGTCACGGCCCACGAACTTGACGGCCCGGCCCAGGCCTGGCCGCAGATCCCGCCCATCGGGCAGCCGTTGCCACACGTGAGGGTGTGGCTGCGCCCGGTTCAGGCGGACGAAGGCAGTGGGGCTGCGGAGGCTGCAACGGCCGCCGCCACGTCCACCCGGTCCGGCGAGCTGATGCTGGGTGGCGACACCCTGGCCGAGGGCTACCTGGGTCGGGACGACCTCACGGCCGAGCGCTTCCTCACCGACCCGCCCGGTCAGGTGGGCCGCTGGTACGCCACCGGCGACCTGGTCAGCCAGGACGGAGACGGCACCCTCACCTACCTGGGCCGCGTCGATCAGCAGCTCAAGGTCGACGGCTTTCGCATCGAGCCCGGAGACATCGAGCTGGCCCTGATGGCCCACCCCGACGTGCAGGACGCGGTGGTCACGGCACCCGTCGACCCCGACGGCGGCCGCGTGCTGACCGCCCACCTGGTGCCCAAACCTGGCACCAGCGCATCGGCGGCGACCTGGCGCGCCTGGCTGCGCGAGCGCCTGCCCGAGTACATGATCCCGGTGCGTTTTGCGGCGCTGGAGCGCCTGCCCACCACGCCCAGCGGCAAGATCGACCGACGCGGGCTGCCCCCGGTGACCGCCCCGGTGGCCGCCCAGGTGAGCGCCACCGAAGCCGCGGAGGCGGGACCGGGGGCAGATGTGAAGGCGCTGACCGGTCGCATCCGGCTGCTTTGGCAAGAGCTGCTGGGCCTGAGCCACCTGGCCGACGACGTGAACGTGTTCGACCAGGGTGCCCGCTCGCTGCTGGTGATGCGCTTCGTCACGCGGCTCAAGGAGCAAGGCGTGCGACTGAGCGTGGCCGATGTCTACGACCGCCCCACGGTGGCGGGGCTGGCCGCCCTGCTCACGGACGCCGGCACCGCCACGCCACAAGCGGATGAGCCGCCGGTGGGTGCCCCCCCTGGCGAAGGCATCGCCATCGTCGGCATGGCCTTGCGCGTGGGCGAGGCCCGCGACCTCGACACCTTCTGGTCCGACCTGCTGCACGACAAGGAAACGCTGCGGCGCTTTCGCCCCGAGGAGCTCGATGCGTCCGTGCCCGAGTCCCTGCGCAGCCAGCCACATTTCGTGGCGGCCCGCGGCGTGCTGGCCGACGCCGACCGCTTCGACGCGGCCTTCTTCGGCATCTCGCCGCGCGAAGCCACGCTGATGGACCCGCAGCAGCGCTTGTTCCTGGAGCTGTGCTGGAGCGGGCTGGAACACGCCGGCATCGACCCGTCTCGCAGCCCGGGACGCATCGGCGTCTACGCGGGCAGCGCCAACAACGGCTACCTGCCGGCCATGCGGGCCGAGCAGCCCGAACTCATCGCACAAGCCGGCGAGTTCACCACCATGCTGGCCAACGAGAAAGACTACGTGGCCACGCGCGTGGCGCACCGGCTCAACCTCAACGGCCCGGCCGTGGCCATCCACACCGCCTGCTCGACCTCGCTCGTGGCCGTCACGCAAGCGTGGCACGCGCTGGCACAGGGTCAGTGCGACGTGGCGCTGGCCGGCGGCGTCACCGTCATCGTCCCGCAAGAGGGGGGCTACCTGCACGTCGAAGGGGGCATGGAATCGGCCGATGGTCGCTGCCGGCCGTTTGATGCGCAGGCCTCGGGCACGGTGTTCGGCAGCGGGGGCGGCGTGGTGGTGCTCAAGCGCCTGTCTCGCGCCCTGGCCGATGGCGACACCGTCTACGGCGTGATCAAAGGCGTCGGCCTGAACAACGATGGCGCCGACAAGGCGAGCTTCACGGCCCCCAGCGTGAGCGGACAGGCCCAGGCCATCCGCATGGCGCTGCGCCACGCCCAGGTCAACGCGCGCAGCATCGGCTACGTGGAAGCACACGGCACGGGCACGGCGCTGGGCGACCCCATCGAGGTCTCGGCGCTGACACGGGCCTGGTCGCAAGACACCCGCGAGACGGGCTTTTGCACGCTGGGCTCCGTCAAGGGCCACGTCGGGCACCTGGTGGCCGCCGCGGGCGTGCTGGGGCTCATCAAGGCCACCCTGGCGCTGCACAGCGAGTGCATCCCGGGCACGCTGCATTTTTCTCAAGCCAACCCGCAGATCGACTTCGACGCCACGCCCTTCCAGGTCAGTGGTCAGGCGCGAAGCTGGGCGCGCGGTGCGGTGGTGCGCCGCGCCGCGGTGAGCTCATTCGGCGTGGGGGGCACGAACGCGCACGTCATCGTCGAGGAGGCGCCGCCGGTCACGCAGCCTGCCGCGCCGCTGGGTGTCGACGCGGGCCTCGGCCTGCAATGGCTGCCCCTGTCGGCCCGCCACCCCGAGGCGCTGAAGCAGCGCGCGCTGGACCTGGCTGAACACCTGAACAACCGCCTGCACGACGGCACACAAGCCCGCGGCGAACTCCCCCTGTCCGCCGTGGCCGCCACGTTGATGCGCGGTCGCCAGGCGATGCCGGTGCGGGCTGCGGTGGTGGCGCACGGCACGGCTGAGGCGGTCGACGCCCTGCGCGCCCTCGCCGCGGCCCCGTCTCTCAGCGGCCCGGCTGGCACCAAACGACCCACGCGCCTGGTCTTCCTCTTTCCCGGCCAGGGCTCTCAGCACCCTGGCATGGCGCGCGAGCTGGTCGAGGCCTTGCCGGCGTTTCAGGAGGCCTTCGAGCGCTGCCTGTCCGCTGCCCCGGTCGAACTCGCAACCACCTTGCGGCACCTGCTCACGCAAGCCGCCCCGGACGACGCCCACGCCGCCGCGCAGCTGGCCGAAACCCGCCACGCCCAGCCGGCGCTGTTCGCGGTGTCGTTCGCCCTGGCCGCGTGGCTCGACAGCCTGGGCATCCAGCCTCAGGCCATGATCGGGCACAGCATCGGTGAGTACGCAGCGGCCTGCCACGCAGGCGTGATGACGCCCGCCGAAGCCATGCAAGCCGTGGTGGAGCGCGGCGCGGCCATGTTCGCGCAACCCGGTGGCGCCATGCTGGCCGTGCGGGCGGGTCTGGATGCGCTGCACCCCCTCCTGCCAGCCAGCATCGACGTGGCCGCACTCAACGCCCCGCAACTCAGCGTCGTCGCGGGGTCGCACGCGGACATCGACGCCCTGGCGCGGACCCTGGAGGCGCAGGACATCGGCGTCACGCGCCTGAAGGTCTCGCACGCGTTTCACAGCGCCTCCATGGACGGCGCCCTGCCGCGCGTGCAGGCCGCCCTGTCGTGCGCCCGGCTGGCCGCGCCCCGCATCCCGATGTACTCCTGCGTCAGCGGGGCCTTGTTGTCGGCCTCAGATGCCACCGACCCGGGCTACTGGGCCCGCCAGGTGCGCGCCCCCGTCGCCTTCAGCAAGGCGGTGCAGGCCGAACAGGCACTCGCTCACGCACCGGGTGACGTGCTGTTCATCGAAGTGGGCCCCGGCCAGGCCTTGACGGCCTTGATCAGGCAGCATCGCGTTGACGGTGTCGTGCCAGCCATCGTGCCCTTGCTGAGTTCTGCCCAGGCCGCCTTGGCGCCCGCTCGGCATGCGCTCTGCGCCCTGGGCCAGCTGTGGTCCCTCGGGGTGGACGTGGCCTGGCCGGTGCCCACCGGCGCCCCCCGCGTGCCCCTGCCCACTTACCCCTTCCGCCGCGAGCGGCACTGGTTCACGCGCCGCGCGCCCGTGGCCACCGCACCGGACACCGCACCAACAAACGTCCCTTGCCTGCCGACACCGGCCAGCCCTCCACCGCCGATCACCATGAATCGCCTGCCCCGCATCGAGCAAGAAATCGTCCGCATCCTGGGTGACGTGGCCGGGCTGCCGCCTGAAACGGTCGACCGCCACGCCACCTTCGTGGACCAGGGTCTGGACTCGCTGTCCCTCACCCAGGCCACGCTGGAGTTCGAGAAGGCCTTCGGCGTGAAGATGCGCTTCAGGCGCTTGCTGGAAGACGTCGACACCGTGAGCAAGTTGGCGGTCTTCCTCGACGGGCAGGTGCCCGCCGATCGCTTCGCACCAGAGGCGGCTCCTCAGGCTGCTGCGTCAGCGGCTGCTCAGCAAGCTGGCGGTGTGGCCTTCGCGCCCGTGCAAACGCTGCCCATGCTGGCCGCGCCAATCGAGTCCATTCAGCCCGGCTCCCAAAACGCCGTGATGGCCGTCATCCAGCAGCAGATGCAGATCATGCAGATGCAGCTCGCCTTGCTGGGGCAGCCCACGTCAGGCTCGGCCAGCGCACCGATCGCGGCGATCGCGGCGATGCCTTTGGCGGCATCCAGCGCACCAAACAGCACATCACACGGCCTTTCACCTGCCACCGAGCAACCCGCCACCGAGCAACCCGCCAAAAACGCCCTCGTGGAGAAGCCTTTCGGGGCCTCCGCGCGCATCGTGCTGTCCACCAGCAACGAGTTCACCCCGGCGCAGCAGCAGTGGATCGACGATTTCATCCGCCGCTACAACCAGCGCACGGGTGGCTCCAAGGCCTTCAGCCAGCGGCACCGCAAGGTGATGGCCGACCCGCGCGTGGTCACCGGCTTCAACCCGATGTGGAAGGACCTGGTCTACCCCATCGTGGCCGACCGCTCCGAGGGCGCGCGCGTTTGGGACGTTGACGGCAACGAGTACATCGACTTGCTGTCGTGCTTCGGCGCCAACTTCCTGGGCTACAAGCCGGCCGACGTGACCCAGGCCATGGTCGAGCAGTTGCAAAAAGGCATCGAGGTCGGCCCTCAGCACCCGATGGCCGCTGAAGTCGCCGACCTGATGAGCGAGTTCACGGGCATGGAGCGCGTGGCTTTCTGCAACACGGGCTCGGAAGCCGTGATGGGCGCCATGCGCATCGCGCGCACCGTCACCGGCCGCAAGAAGATCGCCATCTTCAACAACAGCTACCACGGCATCTTCGACGAGGTCATCGTGCGCGGCACCAAGCAGCTGCGCTCGCTGTCGGCCGCCCCGGGCATCCTGGCCAACGCGGTGGAAAACATCCTGGTGCTGGACTACGACAGCCCCGCGTCGCTGGAGGTGCTGCGCCAATGCGCACACGAGCTGGCGGCCATCATGATCGAGCCGATCCAGAACAAGTACCCGACGCTGCAGCCCACGGCCTTCGTGCAGCAGCTGCGCGAAATCGCCACGCAAGGCGGCGCCGCGCTGATCTTCGACGAGGTGGTCACCGGCTTCCGCGTGGCCCCGGGTGGTGCGCAAGAGTTCTACGGCGTGCGCGCCGACATCGCCACCTACGGCAAGATCATCGGCGGCGGCCTGCCGTTTGCGGCCATCGCGGGCAACAGCCAGTGGCTCGACGCGCTCGACGGCGGCCACTGGCAGTACGGCGACGACTCCTACCCTGAAGCGGGCGTCACCTACTTCGCCGGCACCTTCGTGCGCCACCCGCTGGCCCTGGCTGCGGCCCGTGCCACGCTGCTGCACATCAAGCAAGGCGGGCGCGCGCTGTACCAGGCCATCAACGGGCGCACGCAGCGCATGGTCGAGCGCATCAACGCGGCGTTCGCCGAGCGCCGCGCCCCGGTCCAGGCGGTGCACTGCGCCTCGCTGTGGCGCCTGAGCTGGGACGACAACGCCCGCAACATCAGCCTGTTTTATTACCTGTCGCGCTTTCACGGCCTGCACCTCTACGAGCAGTTCGGCCACTTCGTGACCGAGGCCATGTCGGACGCGGACTGCGAGCGCATCGCCGACACCTTCATCCGCGCGATGGACGAGCTGATGGGCCTGGGCCTCATTGACCCGCGCGCGCCGAACAACGGACCGGACGGCGGGCCAGGCGGTGGACCGGCTCGCGGCACCCAGGGTGACACCCAAGCCGCCCCCCAGGGCACCAACCGCCCCGCCCTGTCGCCCTCCTCGGCGCCGTTGCGACAAGCCCCGCTCACCCCCGGCCAGACCGAGCGCTGGCTGGCCGGCGCTTTCGACCCCGCGGCTCGCCGCGCGCTCAACGAGTCCTTCTGCGTGAGCCTGAGCGGCGCCGTCGACCGGGCGGCGCTCAGGCAGGCCCTGGCCGACGTGCTCGCCCGTCACGCCGCGTTCCGCCTGAGCTTCGACCTCAACGAGCCACGTCAGATCCTGGGTGACCCGCTGCCCGTGCCGATCGCCGAGGTGGACCTGCGCAGCCAGGCCGACGCCGACGCCGCGCTCGACGCCTTCTGCACCCAGGCCAGCCGCCGCGACTTCCCGCTCGACCGCGCGCCGCTGGCTGCCGCCAGCCTGCTGCGACTCGCAGACGGACGCCAGGTGGTTCACGTCGTGGCCAGCCACCTCATCTTCGACGGCTGGGCCTCCAGCGTGTTCAACAGCGAACTCGCCCAGGCCTACCGCGCGCGCAGCGTGGGGCTGGCGCCCGACCTGGCGCCCGCCGAGTCCCCGCTGGGTTTCGCCGTGGCCGAGCAGGCCCGCTTCGATGGCGATGAGGGCCAGGCGTCTCTTCGCTTCTGGCAGGCGCAGCTGGCTCAGCCCCCGGCCCCGCTCAGCCTGGGCGATCGCACCCCGCCGTCGCCGCGAACCTTCGCTGCCGACACCGTGCGCGGCCGCATCGAAGGCCCCGCCGTTCAAGCCCTGCGGCAACAGGCCCGACAGACGGGCGCCACCTTGTTCCAGCTGCTGCTGACCGCCGTGACCGTCGTGCTGCGCCAGCAAAGCGGCCAGCGCGAGTTCGTCGTCAGCGTGCCCTACGCCGCGCAGGCCCTCGCCCCCCACGGCCCGTTGCTGGCCGACGGCGTGCTCGACCTCCCGCTGCGCCTGAGCGCCGAGGTGGGCGAGGCCGCCCGCAGCGTGCTGGCCCGCGTGCGCAGCCACCTGATGGACGCGCTCGACCACCCCGTCATGACCCAAGGCACGGTGGCCCGTGCACTCGGCATCCGCAGCAGCGGCGACCGCGCATCGCTGACCGGCATCTACTTCAACCTCAACCCGAAGGTGGACCTCAGCCACCACGGCGACCTGCAAGCCAGCCTGTTCGAAGGCCGCAAGCAAGGCCTGCTCAGCGAGCTGTTCTTCAACTTCTACGACCAGGGCGACGCCATCACCCTGGACCTGCACCACAGCGCCGAATCCTTCAGCCCCCAGCGGGCCGGCGCTCTGGTGCAGGCCCTGCTGGCCCAATGTCATCAACTGGCACAGGACCTGTCGACCCCCATCGCAGCGAGCGCCACGCCGCCCGCCCCCCTGCTCAGCCTGGCCGACCCGCGCGTGGTCGCCTGGAACGCCGCCACCACCTTGCCCGTTGAAGCCGGCGCGCGCATCGAGCAATGGGTCAGCCGCCAGGCCCGACTCACGCCCGACGCCACCGCGCTGGTCGCGGCCGACCGCGTCCTGAGCTACGCCGAGCTCGAGTCCCGCGCCAACCGCTTCGCCCACGTGCTGCGCGAGCGCGGTGCCGCACACGGCCACCTGGTCGGCGTGTGCATGAGCCGAGGCGCCGACCTCGTGCCAGCCCTGCTGGGCATCCTGAAAACGGGCGCCGCCTACGTGCCGCTGGACCCCGGCTTCCCGCCCGAGCGCCTGCGCTACATGGCCCAGGACGCGCGGCTCAAGCTGGTGGTCACCGAAGCCCGCCACGCCAAGCTCAGCGGCCTGCCGCGTGCCGAGCAACTGCGCGTGGACGAGGACGCCGCCGTGCTGCAAGCCGCCCCCGCCAGCGAGCTGCCGCGCGACACCCGCTGGCCCGACGACGCCGCCGCCTACGTCATCTACACCTCGGGCTCCACGGGGCAGCCCAAGGGCGTGGTGCTGCCGCAAAACGCGGTCTGCAACTTCCTGGCCGGCATGCAGCAGCAGCCGGGCCTGAGCCGCACCGACCGCCTGCTGGCCGTCACCACCTTGTCGTTCGACATCGCGGTGCTGGAGCTGTTCCTGCCCCTGACCGTGGGCGCCCAGGTCGTGCTGGCTCAGCGCGAAGAAGCGATGGACGGCGAGGTGCTGGGCACCTTGATCGCCGCACGCGGCATCAACGTCATGCAGGCCACGCCCACCACCTGGCACATGCTGCTGGACGCCGGCTGGCGCCCCCCCGTCGGCTTCAAGGCCCTGTGCGGCGGCGAGCCCCTGCCGCCTTCCCTGGCCCAACGCCTGCTGGACGGCGGCATCGAGCTGTGGAACATGTACGGCCCCACCGAAACCACGGTGTGGTCCACCCTCAGCCGCGTGAGCGACGCCCGCCGCATCACGGTCGGACGCCCCATCGCCAACACCCAGGTGTGGGTGCTCGACGAGCGCAACCAGCCCTGCGCCATCGGCCAGGAAGGCGAGCTGTGCATCGGCGGCGACGGCGTGGCCACGGGCTACCTGCACCGCCCCGAGCTGAGCGCCGAGAAATTCATCGACGACCCGTTCCGAAGCGAGCCCGGCGTCAAGCTCTATCGCACCGGCGACCTGGCCCGCTGGGCCGCCGACGGCTGCATCGAGCACCTGGGGCGACTGGACTTCCAGGTCAAGGTGCGCGGCTACCGCATCGAACTCGGTGAGATCGAGGCGCGCCTGGCCGCCCAGCCCGGCGTCTCGCGCTCGGTGGTCGTGGCCCGCGAAGACCAGCCCGGTGACGTGCGCCTGGTCGGCTACGTCGTGCCACAGGCCGGGCACACGCCCGACGCCGCCGCGCTGCGCAGCGCCCTGCGCGTGGACCTGCCGGACTACATGGTCCCGCAGTTCATCGTCCCGATGGACGCCCTGCCCCTCTTGCCCAACGGCAAGATCGACCGCAAATCCCTGCCCCCGCCAGCCGCCGAGGCCCAGCCCGCGCGCACCGAAGGCAGCGCGCCCTCCAGCGAGCTCGAACAGGCCGTGGCCCGCGCGATGCAGTCCGTGCTCAAGTCGGCCACCTTGCGCCTCGAAGACGACTTCTTCGCCCTCGGCGGCCACTCCCTGCTCGCCGCCCGCCTGATCGGCCAGCTCAACCGCGAGCTCGGTCTGCAACTGCAACTGCGCGTGCTGTTCGAGTCGCCCACCGTGGGCAAGCTCGCCGCGGCCATCCAGCGCCAGCAAGGCGCCGACGCCCCGCCCCCGCGCGCACCCATCACCCGCCGCGCCGATCGCAGCCACGCCCCGCTGACCCTGATGCAGCAACGCGTGGCCTTCATGGAAGACATCCAGCCGGGCCGCCTCGTCTACCACGCCCCGTCGGCGCACCGCCTGCGCGGGCCGATGAACCTCGACGCCTTCAACCGCGCCTACCGCGACATGGCCCGTCGCCAGGAAGCCTTCCACACCGCCATCGTGCGGCGCGACGGCGGCTGGCAACAGATCATGGACCCCAGCCAGGTGCCCGACACCCTGCCCCTGCTGGACCTCAGCCACCTCGCCGGCGACGAGCAAGAGGCCGCCATGCTCGCGCACATGAACGGCCTGGTCTCGCAGACCTTCGCGCTTGACCACGCGCCGCTCGTGCGCAGCCACCTCTACCGCCTGGCTGACGACCACCACGGCTTCTTCCTCATGGCCCACCACGTGGTCTGGGACGGCTGGTCTTTCGACGTGCTCTACCAGGAGCTGTCGGCCTTGTATGCGGCCCACGCAGCCGGCCAGCCCTGCCCGCTGCCCGAGCTGGCCGTGGGCTACGGCGACTTCGCCGCCTGGCACAACGGGTGGATGCACAGCGACGAAATCCGCCAGCAACTCGCCCACTGGGAGCGCCAGGTCACGCACAACCCCGCCCAGCAGCCCACGCGGGTCGACCGCATCCGCCCGGCCGAGTCATCGGGCCAGGGTGCCACCTCCTTCCTGGCCTTCGAGGGCGACGAGGCCGAGGCCCTGCGCGCGCTGGCCCGTCGCTGCGGCAGCCCCGTCAGCGTCGTCTTCATGGCCGTGTTCTCGGCGCTGATGTCCGAGTGGCTGGGCGACCCCACCCCCGGCATCGGCCTGCCCGTGCGAGGCCGCCCCGCCCCCGAGCTCGAAGGCCTCATGGGCTTTTTCAACAACATGCTGCCCTTGCGGCTGAAGGTTCGCCCCGAACTCAGCGGCCTGGACTGGGTGCGCGCCGTCCAGCAACAGGTCACCGAATCCCTGGCCAACCAGGACGTGCCCTTCGAGATGGTCGCTCACCACCTGAGACTCAAGTCCGGCAAGCTCTACCAGGTGCTCTTCAACTACCAGGACGTGCGCGAGCGCATCCTGCGCTGGGGCGATCTCCAGCACGAGCGCGTCAACCTCAGCAAGTACGGCGCCACCGAAGACCTCAGCTTCTGGCTGGTGGAAGAGGCGCGGCGCATCGCAGGCGGCTTCCAGCACGACACGGACGTGCTGCTGCCGCAGACCGCCGATGCCCTGCGCGACCGCTTCGTCAGCCTGGTCAGGCGGTTGCTGGCCGACCCGGCCCAGCGCCTGAGCGAGCTGCTCGCGCCCACGCAGGACGAACGCGCCGCGTTGCACCGCATCGAGCGCACCCTGGTCGACGCGGCCCCCGCCGTGGACCTGTTCACGCTGCTGGGCCGCCAGGCCATCGACACCCCGACGGCCTGCGCCTTGCGCCTGGGCAACCGCAGCCTCACCGCCGCCGAGCTGATGGATCGCATCCACCACTTCGAGCCCGTGTTGCTGGCCGCCCTCGGCGGCAAGGACCCCACCCAGTTCGCCAGCCAAGGCCAAGCCGCAGCCATCGCCGTGGCCTTGCCCGACCCGATCGCGCACGTCGTGGCCAGCCTCACCGCGCTCAAACTGGGTGCGCGCTGCCTGAGCCTCAACCTCCCCCTGCACGCAGGCGACCTGGCGCGCGCCGACCTGCTGGCCGTGGTCTGCGAAGCCGGCACCCCGGACTCGGCACCCTGGCCCTGGCCCGATGGCGTCGTGCACGTCGACGCGCTGGCCGTGCCCGGCTCGCGACCGGGCCTCAGGGGCCCCGTTGCCACGGCGGCCCACCGAGCCACCGAAACCGCCCCCATCTCGCTGCAAACGCTGGCTGCATCGGCCAGCAGCCTGGCGGCTTTGCTCGCACCGAAGCCCGGCCAGCGCTGGCTGGTCGTCGACCAGGGCGATCGCGGATCGCTGCTCTCCCAGGTGCTCACCGCGCGCATCGCCGGCGCGGAAGCGCTGATCACCGAGCCCCTGGCGGACAGTGCCCTGGCTGATCGGATCGCACGCGAGGCCATCGGCATCGCTCACCTCACCCCCGTTCAGTGGCAAGCGCTGCTGAACGGTCACACCAGCCAACTCAGCGGCCACGCCGCGCTGCTGGACGTGACCGAGGCCGAGCCCACGCTGGTGCAAAACCTGCTGAGCCGCGGCGCACGCGTGCTGTCCACCTACCGGCCCGCCCAGACCGGCTTGCCCCTGGCCGCAGGCTGGGTGACCGACGCCGCCGACACGGGCACCTGCGGCCACCCCCTGGTGCCCGACGCGCTGTGGCTGCGCGATGCGGTGGGTCGCCCCCTGGGCCTCAACGCCCCGGGCGAGTTGTGCCTGGGCCACGGACCCGAGGCCCTGCCCACCGGAGACCTGCTGCGCTGGCGCGCCGACGGCGTGCTGCAGCACATCGGCCCCCTGGGGCGCCACGCGCGACTCAACGGGCAGCGCATCGACTTGGGCGCCGTCGAATCCGCCCTGTTCGCGCACCCCGATGTCGTGCGCGCCGTGGCCTCGGTGCGCGTGCTGCCTGACGGCAAGCGCGCCCTGATCGCCCACATCCAAAGTGACCAAGGTGACGACGAAGCGGCAGGCGGCTTGCCAGACAGCGCGCTGGCCGCGTGCCTGGCCTCGATGCCCCTGTCCCACCAGCCCACGCATTTCGTGCGCGTGCGCCACATCCCCACGCAGCCCAACGGCGACGTCTACCTCGAAGGCCTGCCCTCTCCGGGGGCCGCACCGGCCACCCCAGCCACGCCGCCACCGGGCCACGCCCAGGAAAACGGCGCCATCCACACGCAGCCCGCTGCGGGCTTGTCGGCCACCGAAGCCACCCTGGCGACCATCTGGCAAGGCCTGCTCGACGTCGCCCACATCGGGCCCAGCGACAATTTCTTCGAGCTGGGCGGCAACTCCCTTCTGGCCATGCGGGCCGTGGAAGAAACCCGCCAGGCCCTCGGCGTGGAGATCGACGCGCGCCGCTACGTCTACGAAACCCTGGCGCAACTGGCGGCCAGCGCGAGCGGCCCAGCCCACACCCAAGCCCGCGCCAGCCTGGCCCCGATCGACGCGTCAACGCCGCCAGCCCCTGCAACCGCTCCACCCGCGGCCCCCACTGCCCCCGCCGCACCTGGCTTGCTCGGCCGCGTCCTGCGCGCCTGGGGTGCTCGCCCCGGCGCCCCGCGTTGACCGCCGTGCCCACCGCGCCCGCCCACCCCACGTGTCCACGCCCCACGCCTGCATGACCCAGACCTTGTTCGCCCGCCGTTTCGGCCCCCCCGACCGGCCCGTCGTCGGGGTGCTGCAGCGCCCGCCCGGGGGCATCGAGCCCCGAGCGGCCTTCCTGCTCGCGCGCCCCATGGGCATGGAAGCCACCCGCACCGCGGCCGTCTACCGCGTGCTCTCAGACCGCCTTGCCCGCGCCGGCGCCCTGGTGCTGCGCTACGACGCCCACGGCTGCGGCGACTCACCCGGGGAAGAAAGCGCCCAGTCCCTGTCTGGCTGGGTGCACGACGCTGCATCGGCCCACCAGGCCCTCAGGGCCCTCCACGCCGAAGCCCCCCATCTGCCCACTCACTGGTTCGGCATGGGGCTGGGCGCCAACGTGCTGCTTCAAGCCGCCCCTCGCGTCGCGCAGGCGCCGACCAGCCTCGTGTTGTGGGAGCCCATCTGCGACGGCCCCGCCTATGTGGCCGCGCTGCAAGCCGCGCACCGAGACGAGCTGGAGCGGCAACTCGCCCAACCCTGGCCCACGCTGCTGGCGCGCGGCTGGGCCCAGGAGCCGGGCCTGCCCGGCTCGGTGCTGGGCTTCGACATCGGCGAGCAACTCAGCAACGACCTCCTCCACCTCGACCCCATCGAGCCCTGGCTGCCTGGCCTGCTCCAGCGGGGCATCCAGCTCACCGCCTGCCTCGCGCCACGCGACCACCCGCGCCTGAACGCCATCCGCCAGGTGGGCGAGCGCAACGGCCTGAGCCTGCACGAGGTGACCGAGCACACCAACTGGATGTCCAGCCAGGCCATGGGTAGCGCCATCGTGCCGCCCGACTTGCCCCGCATCCTGACCGCCCTGTTGACATGAGCGCCACCGAACACACCCTCATCCTGGGAGAGGCCCAGCACCTCGTGGCCACCCTCACGGAGGTCGATGGCCAGCCGCCCGACACCCCCCCCCTCGTCGCCTTGCTGACCAACTCCGGCGTCATCCCGCGCAGCGGCCCCAACCGCATGAACGTGCACCTGGCCCGCGAGTTCGCGCGCATGGGCGTGCCCAGCATCCGCTTCGACCTCAGCGGCCTGGGAGACAGCGGTCGCCCGGATGGCGGCCGCGCCTTGCTCGACCAGTGGGTGGCCGACACCCGAGCCGCGATGGACCACGCCCAACGCCACTTCGGCTGCGCCCGCTTCGTGATGATCGGTTTTTGCTCGGGCGCCGAAGTCGCTCACCTGGTCGGCCTGCAAGACACCCGCCTGCGCGCCGCCCTGCTGTGGGACCTGTACGCCTACCCCACCCCCGTCTCGCGGGTGCTGGCCTGGGCCCACCGCCTGGGCCGACTGGGCTGGCGCGGCCTGTGCCGCAAGGTGCGGGTGCGCCTGAGCGGCCTCCTGCGTCGCCCCCTGCCAGCCCCCTCAACGGCCACCGCCGCCCCCGCGGGCGACGCCCCCTCTCGCTCGCCCGACAAGGCGGTCTTCACCCAACGCATCCAGGCCCTGGTCGACCAGGACGTCGACTTGCTGTTCGCCTACGCGCAAGGCAACCCCCTGTGGTTCAACCACGCCGGGCAGTTCCGCGACATGTTCCGAGGCCAGCGCTTCCTGGAGCGCGTCGACTTCGAATTCCTCGACACCGCCGACCACCTCCTCACCACGCCCGCCGCGCAGCAGGCCTTCCTGCGCATGACACAAGCCTGGCTGCGCGACAAGGTGCTGCGCCGGGGGCGCTAACCCGGCAAGACCCGGTCGATCCAGCGCGCGTACACGCCCCGGCGTTGCTCGCCCACCTGGGCGTGAAGCCACGTCACGGCCATCACCCCCACCAGCACCCCCACGAAAGCCAGCTCGCTCACGCGCGACCAGCCCCAAGCCAGCGCCAGCGTCAACAGCGTGTAATGGATCAGGTAGAAGGTGAAGGTGAAGCCCGCCACCCGCTGGATGAACGCCCGCGTTCGCGGCCCGAACGCGATGCCACTGTGCGCGCACCCCACCACGAACAGCGCAAACAAGCCCGCCATCACCAAGTCAGACAACACGTGGACGCTGGAGCCGCTGAAAAACGGAAACGGCAGCCACCCCGCCATCGCCGCGTACATCGCCTTGGAGGCCACATCCAGCTCACGCTGAACCCCCGTCATGACGAAAGCGGCATAGCCCACAGGCAGCGCCGCCATCATCAACCAGGCGAGCACCGGGTTCACCGACAGCGTCTGCAGCCGCGAGTGCAACCACACGCCCAGCCACCACAGCGGCATCAGCAACCAGATGCGCGGCCCCATGACCAGCAACAAGGCGGCCGCCAAGGCCCAGCGCAGCCACCCCCGCAAGAAGAACAAGCACCCGAACAAGGCGTAGTACCAGACCTCGTAGACCAGGGACCAGTAAGGCGCCATCGTGAACGGCTGAAAGGCCCCCAGCCAGGTCTCCCCCAGGAAAGCCCAGTGCAGCGGGATGTAAAACCAGGGCTGCGGGTACTGCCACTCGGGCACGTAGTGCGACGCATCCAGCCGCATGCCGATGAGGTCCACCGCGTACGCGAACAGCACCGCGGGCACCGCCACCGAGTACACCCGCGACAGGCGCGCCACCGCGTAGCCACGCAGCCCCTCGTCACGCCGGCGCCAGCTCGTGTGGGCGATCACGATGCCCGAGATCACGAAAAACGCCGTGACCGCGTCGTCCGCGCTGCGATGCCACTGCCCGGAAAAACCCGCCGGCGCGACCCCCAGGCCCACCGCGTGCCCCACGAAAACGAACAAGGCCGCCAGGATGCGGCACAGGTCAAGCCAAACCGACAAAGCCGGTGACAAGGCGGGCATCACGCCGGCTCCCCAGCCCCCAGGCTGCGGCTGAGCTTCATGTGCGCCCGCCAGAGGTTGGACTTCAACGTGTCCCGCCCCGCGCTCGTGCCCACCGGGGTGGGCTGCATGCCCAAGCGGGCCATCCACGGACGCACGCGGTGGTTGAACTGCAAGGCGTTGAGCTGGGCCTGGCTCTCAGGCGTGTTGAAAATGATCGACATGGAGATGGAGACGTCCTCCGAGCCATTTTGCACGTAGTGCCCCGCGATGAAGGGGATGTGCAGGCCGTCACCCGGTCGGAAATCGAAACGCCTGGCAAAGCGATCCTTCTCGTTCGACCACGGCAACTTGGTGTTGTCGCAAGCCGCATAGGCCTCGCGGGCCTCGTGCGTGACCACCGCCGGCTCCCAGCGCGGAAAGATCACCATCTCCTTGCTGCCACGGAACTGCAGCAACATGGTCGAATTGCGGTCGATGTGAAACGGCGTGTGGCTGTTGGGCGAAGCGATGAACAGGTACAGGCGAGGCGCCAGCAGCAGGCGCTCGCGCGAGCCGAACTGCTCGCGCAACAAGGCCTCGACATCGGCGCTCAGGTCACGGAACACCGGGTGGAAGGACTCGTGAACCTGGGGCGAGCGCACCATCACGTAAGAATCCGACGTGCGGATGGACTCGATGGTCTCGGCCAGCGACAAGTTGCTGCGATGCTGCAGGTGCGCCGACTCGAAGTCATCGCCGTTGCGCATCAGCCCCTTGGAGTACTTCACGTGGTCCGCGGGCAGGGCCGGGATCACGCGGGTGAGGTTCTCCAGGCTCAGCGCCGGGTGATCCATCAATTTATGATGGAACTTGAACGGCTCCCTGTCCAGCAGACGGGGGTCGATCGACGAGTCAAAACAGGCAGACACTCGCTTGCACTCCTTTACAAAAAAAATCATGCCACAGGCGGGTCCCGAACGGTTGCCCGAATGGGCGGGGGTGCAGCCCCTGTTCAGGTGGCGACTGCCGCTCGCCGAGCGCGAACTCACCCTGTGCCTGCTGGACCTGGACGCCCCCGGTGTGGCCGAGGACCTGCTCCAGGAGCACGAACAAGCGCGGGCCAGTCGCTTCAAACAGGCGATTCACGCCCAGCGCCACCGGCGCGGCCGCACCCTGATGCGATCGGTGCTCGGGGAATTGACGGCGCAGCCCCCTCTGTCGTTGCGGCTGCAAGATGGGCTTCATGGCAAACCGGAGCTGGCCCCCACGCCTGCGGATGGCACGCCGACCTGGCACTTCAACCTCAGCCACAGCGGCCCGTGGGCCCTGCTGGCGGCCTGGCAAGGCCCCCCGCTGGGGGTGGACCTGGAGGTCAGGGATGTCACAGATGCCCCGGACAAAGGCCCCGCCGATGACGACGCCGTGGCGCGCCGCATCATGACCCCAGCTGAACACGCCCAATTCAGCCTCTCACCGCCCGAGGAACGCACGCTGGTCTTCTTGCGGACCTGGACGCGCAAGGAAGCCTGCCTCAAGGCCCTGGGGGTCGGGTTTCAGCTGGAGCCGCATCGGCTGTCGCTGAACGCGCAGCCCGCGGCCCCCTGGCCCCACGGCGACGCCCGAATCAGCGCCCCCTCGCAAACCGAGCCCCCTCCCCACGCCCTTCACCCAGGCCCCATCCACTGGGTCGACCTGGCACTGCCCGCGGGCTGCCCGCTGGTCGCCGCGTGCGCCTGGCTGCCCAGCTGATCACCCCGGCTGGCTCAGCTCCCGCAACGGGTGGGCGTGGGGCGGCCACACCGGCTCGAAGAAGGCCTCGACCTGCTCGGCCGTGACCGCCTCCACGCTCGATGGGTTCCAGCGCGGCGCGTGGTCCTTGTCGACCACCAGGGCGCGCACGCCCTCCACCGTCTCGCTGCTGGCGCCCAGGCGCAACTGGAAGCAATGCCGCACCATCGTGCGCTCCATGCGAAAGACATCGGCCAGGGGCATGCTGCGCGCACGGCGGATCTGCTCCAGCGTCACGCCCATCATCAGCGGTGAATGCCCTGACATCTGCTGCAGCGTGGCGCGCGCCCAGTCGCTGTGATCGCCTTTGAGCGAGGCCACGATCTCGGCCAGGCTGTGTCGGCTGAAGTGCCGCCCGATGGCCTCGAAGTGCACCGTCACCGTGGCATCAGGTAACTCCGTCAGGGGGTGCAGGTCGATGTGCGCGCGCACCCGCCCCATCAGCTCGTCGGCGCTGCCGGCCGGCTCCTGGCGCAAAGCGGCGAGCAGCGACATCAGGCTGTCGGCGCGTGCATGCACGTCGGCCAAGCCCAGGGTCAGCGCATCGGTCACGTGCAGGTGCGGCCCGACGATGCCCAGGTACTCGCCCAACGAGCCCGCGCAGCGAGACAAAAAGTACCCGCCCGCCACATCGGGGAACAGGCCGATGCGCGTCTCAGGCATGGCCATGCGCACGGACTCGGTGGCCACGCGCAACTGGCAGCCCTGGGCCAGGCCCATGCCACCGCCCATCGTCACGCCCTCCATCCAGGCGATGGTGGGCTTGGGGAAGGTGTGAATGAGGTGATCGAGCGCGTACTCCTCCGTGAAGAAGTCCTCCACCGCCGGGTTGCCCGCCAGCGCCGCGTCGTGCATGAAGCGGATGTCGCCGCCCGCGCAGAAGTGGGTCACGGGGTGCTTGCCGTCCACCGGCTCGCGAGCCGAGCCTCGCAGCAACACGCACCGCACCGCGGGGTCGTTCGCCCAACCGCGCAACACGGTGGTCAGCTCCCGGATCATCTCCAGGTTCAGGGCGTTGAGGGCGCGGGGGCGGTTCAGGGTGATGACACCCAGGCCACCAAGGACCTCGGTCAGGACAAGAGACTGCATGGGGTTCGCCAAGGGGTGAAAAAACATCTGCAGGAAGGGTCGACGCACAATGTATTACAGCGGTGCCCTCGGCGGCCGATAAAACCGCATGGGGTTTCGGACACCCCCTGCCACGCACCGCCCATGTCGAATCAACCCCTGAAAATCCTCCTGGTCGAAGACCAGCTCTCCATGCGCATGCCGCTGACACAACAGCTGCAGGCACACGGCCACGTCGTGTGGGAGGCGGAGGATGCCCACGAAGCCCTGCGTCAATTCCGATCACAGCGCCCCGACCTCATCCTCATGGACGTGGTGCTGCCAGGCGAAGACGGCTATTGGGCCGCCCGTCAGATCCGCCTGATCGAAGGCAGCGACTGGACACCGATCATCTTCCTCTCCAGCCGCGACCACGAGCTCGACCTGCAACGCGGCATCGAAGCCGGTGGCGACGACTACCTCGTCAAGCCCGCTTCCGCCGTGGTGCTGGCGGCCAAGCTGCATGCCATGTCACGGCTGCAGCGCATGCGCCGCCAACTCGTCGACACCTCCGAGGCGCTGCGCCTGGCCAACGAGCGCCTCACGCACCTGACGACGCAAGACGAACTCACGCAGCTGGGCAACCGCCGCGGGCTGGATGAGCGACTGCACCACAGCGTGCGCCAATGCGCCCGCGAAGGCCAGCCCCTGACGCTGCTGATCTGCGACGTCGACCACTTCAAGCGCTACAACGACCGCCTGGGCCACCCCCAGGGCGACGCCTGCCTGCGCCAGATCGGGCAGATCCTGAGCACCATCTGCCGCCGCCCGATGGACTACGCCGCGCGCTACGGCGGCGAGGAGTTCGCGCTGATCCTGCCCAGCACGCCGCGCTCCGGTGCCATGACCTTCGCGAGGGCGCTGCAAAACATGATGGCCCGCAGCGGCATCCCCCACCCGGACTCACCGGTCGGCTGGGTGACGCTGTCTGGTGGCATCACCACCCTCGTGCCCGACTCGGACACCAGCGCCCAACAGCTGCTGATGCGCGCCGACGAAGCGCTCTACAGCGCCAAGGCCAAAGGCCGCAACTGTTTTTTCAGCTTCGAGATGCAGATGGACACGCACGATCACCTGCACGCCAACGTGACAACGGGCGGATGAACCGCCCGTTGTCCTCACCTCAGCTGAAAATCAGCTGGACTTGTTGGCGCGCTTGCGATCGTGTTCCTTGAGGAAACGCTTGCGCAGGCGCACGCTCTTGGGCGTGATCTCGACGAGCTCGTCGTCGTCGATGAAGTCCACACCGTATTCCAGCGTCAGGTCGATCGGCGGCGTGATCTTGACGGCGTCTTCCTTGCCCGACACACGGAAGTTCGTCAGCTGCTTGGTGCGCGTGGCGTTGACCACCAAGTCGTTGTCGCGGCTGTGGATGCCGACGATCATGCCCTCGTACACCGGGTCGTTCGGCTTGACGAACATGCGGCCGCGGTCATCCAGCTTGCCCAGGGCGTAGGTGAAGATTTCACCGTCGTCCATGGAGATGAGCACGCCGTTCTTGCGGCCGCCGATGTCGCCCTTGTGGGCTTCGTAGCCGTCGAAAATCGACGAGATCAGGCCCGAGCCACGCGTCAGGTTCATGAACTCGTTGCTGAAGCCGATCAGGCCGCGAGCCGGGATGCGGTACTCCAGGCGCACGCGGCCGTGGCCGTCCGGTTCCATGTTGACCAGATCGCCCTTGCGCAGGCCCAGGGCCTGCATCACGCCACCCTGGTGGATTTCTTCCACGTCGGCGGTCACCAGCTCCATCGGCTCGCACTTCACGCCGTCGATGTCCTTGAACATCACGCGGGGCTTGGACACCGCCAGCTCGTAGCCTTCACGACGCATGTTCTCCAGCAGGATGGTCAGGTGGAGTTCGCCGCGACCGCACACCTCGAAGATGCCGTCTTCGTCGGTCTCTTTCACGCGCAGGGCCACGTTGTGCTGCAGCTCCTTTTGCAGGCGGTCCCAGATCTGGCGGCTCGTCACGAACTTGCCTTCGCGACCCGCCAGGGGCGAGTTGTTCACGCAGAAGTTCATGGTCAGCGTGGGCTCGTCGACCTTCAACATCGGCAGCGGAGCCGGGTTGACGGGGTCGGTCACGGTCACGCCGATGTTGACGTCTTCGATGCCGTTGATCAGCACGATGTTGCCCGGACCGGCTTCGGTCACCTGCACGCGGTCCAGGCCCTGGAAGGTCAGCACCTGGTTGATGCGACCCTTGATGGGCTTGCCTTCAGGGCCTTCCATGACGACCACGTCCTGACCCGGCTTGGCCGTGCCCTGGCTGATGCGGCCCACGCCGATGCGACCCACGAAGGTCGAGAAGTCGAGTGCCGAAATCTGCAGCTGCAGCGGGGCGCTCGGGTCGCCCTTCTGGGCCGGCACGTGCTTGAGCACGGTGTTGAACAGGGCGGACATGTCCTCACCCCACTTCTCACCCGGCGTGCCCTCTTCCAGCGAGGTCCAGCCGTTGATGCCCGAGGCGTACACCACGGGGAAGTCCAGCTGCTCGTCGGTCGCGCCCAGCTTGTCGAACAGGTCGAAAGCGGCGTTGACCACGGCGTCCGGCTTGGCGCCCGGCTTGTCGACCTTGTTGACCACGACGATGGGCTTGAGGCCCAGGGCCAGCGCCTTCTTGGTCACGAAGCGCGTCTGCGGCATCGGGCCTTCCTGCGCATCGATCAGCAGCACCACGCCGTCCACCATGGACAAGGCGCGCTCGACTTCACCACCGAAGTCGGCGTGGCCCGGGGTGTCGACGATGTTGATGTGCGTGCCTTCCCAGCTCACGGCGCAGTTCTTGGCCAGGATGGTGATGCCGCGCTCGCGCTCGATGGCGTTGTTGTCCATCACGGTGTCGACGACCTTTTCGTGGTCGGCGAAGGTGCCGGATTGGCGCAGCAGTTGGTCCACCATGGTCGTCTTGCCATGGTCAACGTGGGCGATGATCGCGATGTTGCGGATTTGGGTGCTCATGGAAATCTCACTGGTCTGAAATCAAATCTGGGCGGCCGCAGCCGCAACGGAGTGGGCGGGCCGGCCGCCTTCGAGTTGTTGGGTCACCATGCCCTGCACCTCCAGGGGGCTGAGCAGGCGGGTCGGGATCAGCTCGCCGCCCCGGATGTGCGCGCTGCCCAGCAGCACGCGGCGCCCGTCGGCCAGGCCGGCGGGCAAGGTGGCGGCGTCCACCGCGGGCAGCGGCCCATAGACGCGCACCTGTTCGGCATCGGCCAGGCTCACGCGGCGACGCAGGCCCGTCAGGAAGCGCGCGGCCTCCGGCTCGGTCAACATCACATCGGGCCAGTCCGACAGCAACACGTCGGCGGCCAGCAGGTGGGTTTCCCGCTCGGACTCGCTGAGGGCCTGCAGTTCGTCCAGGGTGACGGCGCCTTGCAGGCTGACGCCACCGCTGCCCGTGCGGCGCAACCCGATCAGGTGCGCCCCGCAACCCAGGTGCTCACCGATGTCCTGAGCCAGCGTGCGGATGTACGTGCCTTTGCTGCAACGCACGTCCAAGGTCAGCACCTCACCTTGCACGGACAGGATGTCAATGCCGTGAATCGTCACGCGGCGCGCGGCGCGCTCGATCTCGACGCCTTCGCGGGCGTATTCGTACAACGCGCGCCCCTGGTGCTTGAGCGCCGAGTGCATGGGTGGCACCTGGTCGATCTCGCCCAAGAAGGCCTGGCAGGCGGCTTGCAGGCGCTCGATCGACCGCATCTCCGGGCTCACGGCACGGCTTTGCAGCACCTCGCCTTCGGCGTCGCCGGTGGCCGTGGTCTGCCCGAGTTGCACCGTGGCCGTGTAGCGCTTGTCCGCGTCCAGGGACACCTGGGAGAACTTGGTCGCCGCGCCGAAACACAGCGGCAACAAGCCCGTGGCCAGGGGGTCGAGGGTGCCGGTGTGGCCGGCCTTCTCGGCCCGCAACAGGCGCTTGACCTTCTGAAGGGCGTCGTTGCTGGACAGACCCAGCGGCTTGTCGAGCAGGATGACGCCATGCAGGTGGCGGCGGGGCAGGCGAGCTGCACGGGGTTCGCGAGGTTCACGCTGCACACGGGAAGCACGGGGCGCACGCTCGCCATCGGGGGCCGGTTGCTCGGCACGCGAAGGCGTCGGTGCGTTGCCCGAGGCCGACGAGGCCATCGGGTCGATCGCCTGAGCCTCGTGCGGGTGCTGAACCATCGAAGCGCTCACGACTGGGCGGCCTCCGGACCGGATGCCGACGCCTGACCGGGGGCCTCATCGGCGTCCTTGGCCTTGTCGGCCACGGCCCGGTTGATCAGGGCGCTGAGTTCGGCCGCGCGCTCGGTGGTGCGGTCGAAATGGAAGTGCAGCGTCGGCACGGTGTGAATCTGCAGGCGCTTGAACAGGCTGTTGCGCAGGAAACCCGCGGCTTCGTTGAGGCCGGCCTCGCTCTCAGCCGGATCACCGATCAACAACGAGAAAAACACCTTGGCGTGGGCGTAATCAGGGGTCACCTCCACGTTCTGGATGGTGACCATGCCGATGCGCGGGTCCTTGAGGTCGCGGATGAGCTCGGCCACGTCGCGCTGGATCTGGTCGGCCACGCGGTTGCTGCGGTTGGGGGTGGAGCGTTTGTGGCGCATGGTTCGGTGTGGGGGACAGTCTCGGTCGGATCAGATGGGCTCCCGCAAGCACAAACCCCGCCTGGGACTCAGGCGGGGTTCCGGGAGGCGAGAGCCGCTGTGTTTTTTACAGCGTGCGAGCCACTTCCTTGATCTCGAAGAATTCGAGGATGTCGCCTTCCTTGATGTCGTTGTAGCCCTTGATGTTGAGGCCGCACTCGAAGCCTTCCTTGACTTCCTTGGCGTCGTCCTTGAAGCGCTTGAGGCCTTCGAGCTCACCCGTGTAGATGACCACGTTCTCGCGCAGCAGGCGCAAGCGGGCGGAGCGACGAACCACACCGTCGGTGACCATGCAACCTGCGATCGTGCCGATCTTGGAGGCGATGAACACCTGGCGGATCTCGGCGGTGCCGATGATCTCTTCGCGCTGCTCGGGGGCCAGCATGCCGCCCATGGCCGACTTCACATCGTCCACGGCGTCGTAGATGATGTTGTAGTAGCGCAGGTCGACACCGTTGTGCTCGGCCACCTTGCGGGCATTGGCGTCCGCGCGGGTGTTGAATCCGATGATGACGGCCTTCGAGGCGATCGCCAGGTTGACGTCCGACTCGGAGATGCCACCCACGGCGGCGTGCACGATCTGCACCTTGACCTCGGGCGTCGAGAGCTTGAGCAGCGACGCGGCCAGCGCTTCCTGCGAGCCCTGCACGTCGGCCTTGATGATCAGCGCCAAGGTCTGCACCTCGCCGCCCTGACCCATCTGCTCGAACATGTTCTCCAGCTTGGCGGCTTGTTGCTTGGCCAGCTTGACGTCGCGGTACTTGCCTTGGCGGAAAGTGGCGATTTCACGGGCGCGGCGCTCATCGCTCAGCACCATGAACTCGTCACCGGCAGCCGGCACCTCGGTCAGGCCCTGGATCTCCACGGGGATGGACGGACCGGCTTCGGTCGCGGCCTTGCCGTCTTCGTCCAGCATGGCGCGAACGCGACCATAAGACGCACCGGCCAGCACCACGTCACCCCGCTTGAGCGTGCCGGACTGAACCAGCACCGTCGCCACGGGGCCACGGCCCTTGTCCAGGCGCGCTTCGATCACCAGGCCCTTGGCCAGCGAATCCTTCGGCGAGGTCAGCTCCAGCACCTCGGCCTGCAGCAGCACTTGCTCCAGCAGGTCGTCGATGCCCTGGCCGCTCTTGGCCGACACCGGCACGAACGGCGAATCGCCGCCGTAGGCTTCGGGCACGACCTGCTCGGCAACCAGCTCCTGCGTCACGCGTTCGGTGTTGGCGCCTTGCTTGTCGATCTTGTTGATGGCCACCACGATGGGCACGCCAGCGGCCTTCGCGTGGTGAATGGCTTCCTTGGTCTGGGGCATCACGCCGTCGTCAGCCGCCACCACCAGGATGACGATGTCGGTGGCCTTGGCGCCACGGGCACGCATGGCCGTGAAGGCCTCGTGACCCGGGGTGTCCAGGAAGGTGATCATGCCGCGCGGGGTGTCCACGTGGTACGCACCGATGTGCTGCGTGATGCCGCCGGCTTCGCCAGCTGCCACGCGCGAGGTGCGGATGTAGTCCAGCAACGAGGTCTTGCCGTGGTCGACGTGGCCCATGACGGTGACCACGGGGGCACGGGGGAAGGCCTCTGCCGTCTGTTCGGCGTGTTCTTCCTCGAGGAAGGCATCGGGGTCGTCCAGCTTGGCGGCGAACGCCTTGTGGCCCATTTCTTCCACCACGATCATGGCGGTTTCCTGGTCCAGCTGCTGGTTGATGGTGACCATCTGACCGAGCTTCATCATCTGCTTGATGACCTCGGAGGCCTTCACCGACATCTTGTGAGCCAGGTCGGCCACGGAGATGGTTTCGGGGATGTGGACCTCGACGATTTGCGGCTCGGTGGGCGCCACGAAGGTGGACTGGCTCTCACCGCGGTCGCCACGGCGACCACCACGGCCACCCGGTGCCTTCCAGCTGTTGCGGCCTGCGCCACCGTCGCTGCGACCCTTGCCGGCCGGTGCGCCACGCTTCTTGTCGTCGTTGGCCCAGCTGGACGACAGCTTCTCGGACTTGACCGACTTCTTGTCACCCGGCTTGGCGGCCGTGCTGCCCGGTGCCGCGGTGGCACCCGGTGCGCCCTTGGGCTTGTGAATGGTGCCTTTGATGCCCGCGGCGTCGGCCGCCGGCTTGACTTCTTCGGGCTTCTTGGCCGTCAGCACCTTCTTGGGCGCGTTCATCATCGCGCGGATGGCTGCAGCCTCGGCTTCGGCGGCCTTGCGGCGGTTGGCCAGGTCGGCCAGGCGCTTTTGCTCTTCGGCTTCGATGTCGGCGGCCTTGACCACACGCACAGCCGGGGCCTTGGGGGCCTCGACAACCGGCGCGGGGGCAGGTGCAGCGGCAACCGGTGCAGCCGCAACCGGAGCGGCAGGCGCGGCGGCTTGAGCAGCGGCCTCGGCCGCCTGCTTTTCAGCGGCGGCCTTGAGCAACCCGCTGCGCGAGCCACGCTGGGCGGCGCCGTTCAGTGCGGCGGCTTCGGCTCGTGCGGCTTCCTGAGACGCGGCGCGACGCGCGGCCGTGGCAACGGCAGCGGCTTCGCGTTGGGTGGCGTCGGCATCGGGCGCGGCAGCCGGTTGAGCCGCGGAGGCGGTGGCCTCGCGCTCAGCCTGCTCGCGTGCGGCGGCTTCGGCGGCGGCACGGGCGCGGGCTTCGGCTTCTTCACGATCACGGCGCTCTTGCTCTTCGCGCAGTCGACGGGCCTCGGCCAGTTGCTCTTCTTGCTGACGCAGGGCGTCGGCTTGAGCGCGGGCTTCTTCCTCTCGGCGAGCCAGGTCCGCTTCGTCCAGATCGGCCTGGGTGACCTCTTCGGCACCGGACTCATCGCGCTTGACGAACACGCGCTTCTTCTTGACCTCGACCTGGATGGTGCGGGCCTTGCCGGAAGCGTCTGCCTGCTTGATTTCGGTGGTCGACTTGCGCGTCAGGGTGATCTTCTTGCGGTCCGCACCGGCCGAGCCGTGGGAGGTGCGCAGGTGATCGAGCAGACGTTCTTTGTCGGCCTCCGTCAGCACGTCCTCAGACGCTGCCTTGGGCACGCCTGCAGACTGGAGCTGTTCCAGCAGTGTCGCAGCCGGGCGATTCAGTTCCGCGGCGAATTGTGCGACGGTGGTCACGGCCATTGTGTAGATCCTTGCGATGAGCTTGCTTGAGTTGAGTCGGTGCGGTGGTCGGGCGTGATCAGGCGAACCAGTGTTCGCGGGCCTTGATGATGAGCGCGCGCGCCTGATCATCGGACACGCCGGTGATCTCGGTCAGCTCGTCCACTGCGAGGTCGGCCAGGTCGTCACGGGTGTGGATGCCGGCTTCGGCCAGGCTGTTGATCAGCTCCGGCGTCAGTCCTTCCAGACCCTTGAGGTTTTCCGACAAGGTCTCGACTTCTTCTTCCTTGGCGATTTCCATGGTCAGCAGCGCATCCTTTGCACGGGTGCGCAGCTCGTTGACCGTGTCTTCGTCAAACGATTCGATCTCCAGCATTTCCTGCAGTGGCACGTAAGCCACCTCTTCCAGGCTGGAGAACCCTTCGGCGATCAGGATGTCAGCCACCTCCGCGTCCACGTCGAGCTTGTCGACGAAGATCTTGCGGATGGAGTCCGATTCGACCGCCTGCTTCTGGGCCGATTCCTCGGCCGACATGATGTTGATTCGCCAGCCGGTCAGCTCGGACGCCAGGCGCACGTTCTGGCCACCGCGACCGATGGCGATGGCGAGGTTTTCCTCGTCCACGACCACGTCCATGGCGTGCTGTTCTTCATCAACAAAAATGGATTGCACGTTGGCCGGGGCCAGCGCACCGATGACGAACTGAGCTGGGTCTTCCGACCACAGCACGATGTCGACGCGTTCGCCGGCCAGCTCGTTGGTCACGGCCGTCACGCGGGAGCCGCGCACACCGACGCAGGTGCCGATGGGGTCCACGCGCTTGTCGTGCGAGAGCACGGCGATCTTGGCGCGCGAGCCGGAGTCCCGGGCGCAGCTCTTGATCTCCAGCAGGCCCTGCTCGATCTCGGGCACTTCCTGGCGGAACAGCTCGATCATGAAATCAGGCGAAGAGCGCGAGAGCATGATCTGCGGGCCGCGCTGCGTGGGGTCGACCCCCAGCATGTAGGCGCGCACGCGGTCGCCCGAACGCAGGTTTTCCTTCGGGATCATCTCGGTGCGCTTCAGGCGGCCTTCGACGCGACCCGACTCGACGATGATGTCGCCCTTGTCCAGGCGCTTGACGGTGCCCACGAAGATCTTCTCGCCGCGCGAGAGGAAGTCATTGAGCAACTGTTCGCGCTCGGCGTCGCGGATCTTCTGCAGGATGACCTGCTTGGCGGCCTGCGCACCGATGCGGCCAATGGGCACGGACTCGATCGACTCTTCGATGTAGTCACCGACTTCGATGTCGGCGATGCGGTCGATGGCGTCCGACAGGATTTCTTCGGCCTCGGGGTTCTGCAAACCAGCCTCGTCGGGCACGACCAGCCAGCGACGGAAGGTCTCGTACACGCCGCTGTCGCGGTCGATGGAGACACGGATGTCGACCTCGCCCTGGTAGAGCTTCTTGGTGGCAGAGGCCAGGGCGGATTCAACCGCACCGAACACCACGTCACGGTCCACGCTCTTCTCACGCGAGATGGCGTCCACCAGCATCAGCAATTCACGATTCATTTCTTTTGACCTCCGAGTTCTTGCGCCTCATCGACGGCAACTTCACTCGCCGGGGTTGCCTCCCGACGCACACGACCCTTGAAACTCACTTCCGGCACCAAGCGTGCCTCGCGAATTTCATCGAGCGTGAATCCCAATACCTCTTCCACGTCCTGCGGCTCGGCCAGGCCTTTTTCAGCCGCCTTGGCCAGCTTCTTGGCCGCCGTCTTGGAGAGTGGCTTGTCCGCATCGGCCGACTTCAGCACCAGGCCCCAGGCCTGGCCCGCGGCGATGGCGGCTTCGTCGCCGTCTTGCGACGCGCAAAGCACGCCGCTGTATTTCTTGCGCCCCTGGAAAGGGGCCTTCAAAGAGATCTCGACCTGCTCGCCCAGGAAACGCTCGAAGTGAGCTGGCGTCTTGAGCGGGCGATCCACACCGGGGGAAGACACTTCCAGCCGGCTGTAGTCGGCGTCGACCGTCTCCAGGGCGTACTGCAACTGCCGGTTGACCTTCTCGCAGTCGTCGACCGTGACGAGGTCGCCCGGGAGGTCGTACGGCTGATCGGGCAGGCGATCAATGTAGACGCGCAGCAGACCGTGTGAACTGCGCTCGCAGTCCACAAGCTCGTAACCGAGTCCGGTCACGGTGGTTTCAACGACATTCAACCAGGTCATCCGATGCAGGCGATCCCGAAAAATTGATCAACAAAAGCGGTCAAGCAAAAAAAAAGGGCTGGAGTGATCCGCCCAAACGCTAACGCAGCACGGGCACCCGGCACCGCACCACCTGGCACGACACCGACCGCCCATGACATTCACGAGACGAACCGCCCTGAAGTCAACGCCTGCGGCGCTGACACCAAAGCAGCCAATCCCGGATTTTACCCCGATGAAACGGTCACATCAAGGGTCGACCCTGAAATTCATGTCCAGACCCTCAGCCATGTCAAAATTCGCGCCTGGTTCATCCCCTCATCTGGAGACCCCATGGGATTTCTCGCTGGCAAGCGCCTGTTGATCACCGGCCTGCTGTCAAACCGCTCCATCGCCTACGGCATCGCCCAGGCTTGTCACCGCGAAGGCGCCGAGCTCGCCTTCAGCTACGTCGGCGAACGCTTCAAGGAGCGCATCACCGAGTTCGCCAAAGAGTTCAACTCCGAGCTCATTTTCGACTGCGACGTGGGCAACGACGAGCAGATCGCGGCCATGTTCGCCGACCTGTCCAAGACCTGGCCCACCTTCGACGGCTTCGTGCACTCGATCGGCTTCGCCCCGCGCGAGGCCATCGCCGGCGACTTCCTGGAGGGCCTGTCGCGCGAGGGCTTCCGCATCGCCCACGACATCTCGGCCTACAGCTTCCCGGCGCTGGCCAAGGCGTCGCTGCCCTACCTGAATCCGAAATCGGCGCTGCTGACCTTGTCCTACCTGGGCTCGGAGCGCATCGTGCCGGCCTACAACACCATGGGCCTGGCCAAGGCGTCGCTGGAGGCCTCGGTGCGCTACACCGCCGCCAGCCTCGGCCCCAAGGGCATCCGCGTCAACGGCATCTCGGCCGGCCCGATCAAGACGCTGGCGGCAGCCGGCATCAAGGGTTTCAGCAAGATCCTCAGCGTGGTCGAGCAAAACGCGCCGCTGCGCCGCAACGTCACCATCGAAGACGTCGGCAACGTGGCCGCCTTCATGCTGTCGGATCTGGCCGGCGGCGTGACGGCCGAGATCACCTACGTGGACGGCGGCTTCAGCCACGTCATGGGTGGGCTGACCGACGCCGAATGAGCGCCGAGGCTCGCTTGACACACCAGGGGCTTCGGCCCCTTTTTTCACGCCCACGATCAAGCAGAAACGGGCACGGCCGCGTGCTTCTGGCGCCAGGCAGCGGGCGTGAGGCCGGTTTGGCGCTTGAACAGCCGCCCGAACGCGACCCGATCGGCGTAGCCGACCTCCGCGGCGACCTCGGCAACCGGCAGGCGCCCTGTCTCCAGCAGCGCCTGGGCGCGTGCCAGGCGCAAGGCCTGCTGATATTGAATCGGCGTGGTGCCGGTGGCGGCCAGGAAACGCCGCTGCAAGGTGCGCACGCTGACGTGCAGGGCCGACGCCAGCTCCTGCAGGGACAGCGGCTGCGCACAGCACGCTTCGAGGCGATCCTGCAACTCGCGGATGCCGGCGTCCGCGTGGCGACGCCAGCCCTGCGGAGGCATGTACAGCGTCTGGGGCCCGCGCTCCAGGTCGGTGACGAGCATGCGCGCCAGGGCCCGCGCGGTTTCGCGATCGGTCAGGGCCTGCACGGCGTGCAAACAGGCGTCGACGCCGGCCAGCGAGCCCCCTGAGCAGGTCAGGCCACCCGCTTGCGTCAGGTTGTGAGCCGACTCCACCTGCACCCGCGGGTGACGCGCCTGCAGCTCCTCGGCCAGCATCCAGTGGGTGGTGGCGGCCTGGCCGTCCAGTCGGCCGGTCGCGGCCAACAGGTACACACCCGTGCACAAGGTGGCCACGCGCACCGAGGGTCGCAGACCCTGCAACGCCGCGATGACGCGCGGGTGGGTGGCCGCCGCCTGCGGGCCCTGGGTCCAAAGAGAGGGCAAGACCACGAGTTCCACATCGGGCAGCAACTCGGGGCCACCCTCCACGCGCAGCAGGCCATCGGGGTGTGCCACCGGGGCGCCGTCCTCGCTGACGCGAACCACGTCGAATCGGTGAGGCCCGGGCAGTTGATTGGCCATGCGAAAGACATCGAGCACGAGGCCGACGCTGCCCAGGCTGTGCTGGGGGCAGATGACGATCGCGACGCGGTGGAGGCGCCGCGCCGGGCGGGGCGAATGATCGGGAAGATTGTCCATATCAGCATCAAAGATGTCTTTAACGACAATAGCACGGCAGCGCGTGGCTCGACACAATCGACTCACTTCCCGCCCACTTCGAACAGAGAGCCCCTCGATGAGCGCCCCGACCTGCGACCTGATCCTGCACCACTACAACGAGTCTCCCTACGCCGAGAAGATCCGCGTCCTGCTGGGGCACAAGGGCCTGCGGTGGCGCTCGGTGAAGGTGCCGCGCATCGCGCCCAAGCCCGACTTGGTGGCGCTGACCGGGGGCTACCGCAAGGTGCCCGTGCTGCAGATCGGGGCGGACGTCTACTGCGACACGACCTTGATCGCGGAGGTGCTGCAGGCGCGCCACCCGCAACCCGGCACCGCCAGCGAGGCCGGCCGCTTCAACGACCTGGTCGCCAACTGGGTGGACGTCAACCTGTTTGGAAAGGCCGTGGGCTTCACCTTTGGCAGCCTGGCCGACCACCTGCCCGACGAGCTGCTGGCAGACCGCGCCGCGCTGCGAGGCGGTCCGCTGGAGCGAGACGCCCTCAAACGGGCCGTGCCCCTGGCCCGGCAAGAGCTCGAGACCCAACTGAGCTGGGTGGAGACGGGGCTGCAGGGTGATGCCCCCTTCGTCAACGGCGCCCAGCCGGGCAACGGCGACTTCACGCTTTATTCGACGCTGTGGTTCCTGCGCAATGGGCGCTTTGACTTCTCGGGGCTGCCTTGCATCAGCGCCTGGATGGAGCGCATGGGCGCCTTCGGGCACGGCCAGCGCGAGGACTTCAACGCCGAAGGCGCGCTGAATGTCGCCCAGGCAGCGGCCCCCGCCGCGTTGCCCGACAACAGCGTCTCGCCGGACCCAGCCGGGGTGGCGCTCGGCCAGGTGGTGCAAGTCACCCCAGAGCAACTGGGCCACGGCACCAGTGTGCTAGGCGAGCTGATGGCCATCAACGCCCGCCGGCTGACCCTGCGCCTGCACAGCGAGCGCTGCGGTGACGTTCACATCCATTTCCCCCGCACGGGCTACCGCGTGCGCGCCCTCGCCTGACCCCGCCTGCAAACGCGCCCACGACATGATCACCGCCACGCCCCTGACGCTCTACACCTTCGCGATGTCGCACTACAGCGAGAAGGTTCGCTGGACGCTGGACACCAGCGACATCCCCTACCGCGAGGTCTGCCTGAGCCCGGCCTTCCACATCGCGCCGGCCTTGCGCATGGGCGGGCGCGGCCAGACCACCTTGCCCATCATCCAGGCCGACGAGGTCGCCATCCAGGACAGCCCCCGCATCCTGAGCTGGCTGCAGCTGCATCGCGGGCCGCTGGCCGTCATGCCCAGTCCGATCGACAGCGAGGCACGCGACGTCGAGAAGCGCTTCGACGCCATCGGCAAGGACGTGGCTCGCTACCTCTACGCCGGCAGCTTCGGCGTGGCCGACGACCACATCCTCAAGCTGTGGACGGACCACGCAAGCCCCTGGCAAGCCGCCTTCATCCGCCACACCTACCCCGTCATGCGCTGGGTGTTCAAGCGCAAGCTCAGCATCAACCCGCCCCGGGTGGAGAAGGCCCGGCAGCGCATCGCCGCCACGATGGACTGGCTCGACGCGCAACTCGCCGATGGCCGCACCTACCTGGTCGACGGCACGTTCACGGTGGCCGACATCACGGCGGCGTCCTTGCTGGCGCCGCTGGCCTGCCCCAGGCAGCACCCCGTCTATGGCGACCCGGCCTACCAGGCGGGCATGGCCCAAGCGCTCCGAGGCTGGGAGGGGCGCCCCGCCATCGCGTGGGTGCGCAGGATGTACGACCTGCACCGAGGCCGCCTCAAAGGTGGGGTGTTCTGAACACAAGCTGCATCGGGCATGCTCACCGCGCTTGCATGTCGGCGCCGAGTTGGCAGAATCAAAGCCAGCTCAACAAAGGCACCCACATGAACCCATCTGAACTCAACGCCCTGCTGGCCAAGCTGAAGGACGAACTGGCTCGCAGCCAGGGGGTGGACGCTTCGCTGCGGCACGCCCTCGCATCCCTGGATGAAGACATTCAGCGCGTGCTGTCCGAGCCGCCAGCGCCCGCCGAGTCGGCGCTGGCCGAAGGCGAGGACACGGAGCTGACGGCGATGGCGCGCGAACTGGAGACGCGCCTGGAGGCCGATCACCCCTACCTGGTCGGCACGCTGCGGGAGCTGGTCGACCGGCTGGGCAAGATGGGCATCTGAGGTCGAGGCTCAGCCCAGGCTGGCCGACACCAGGCGCTGGGTGTAAGCGTGCGAGGGCCGCTGGAGCACCTGCTCCACCGGGCCCGACTCGACGACCTCACCGCCCCGCATGACGATGAGGTCGTGGGCCATGGCGGCCACGACCTCCACGTCGTGCGTGATCAGCAGGTAACTCAGGCCGCGCTCGCGCTGCAGGCGTTGCAGCAAGCCCAGGATCTGCTTCTGGATGGTGACATCCAGGGCGCTGGTGGGCTCGTCGAGCACCAGCAGCCTCGGCTCGACCACCAACGCCCGCGCCAGCGCCAGGCGTTGACGCTGTCCACCTGAAAATTCGTGCGGGTAACGCATCAACAGACCCGGGAACTGCGCTTCGGTCAAGCCCACCTCGGCCAGCGTCTGCAGCACCTGCTGGCGACGGGGCTCGGCACCCAGGCTGGGCTGGTGGATGAGCAGGCCCTCTTCGACCAACTCCTGCACCGTCATGCGCGGCGACAGCGATGAGAACGGATCCTGGAAGACGACCTGCACCGCTTGGCGCAAAGGCCGGTCGCGGCCCGCATGAAGCGACCAGCGCTGCCCCACCACCTGCAGATCACCCACGCTGGCCTGCAAACCCAGCGCCGCCAGGGCGAGGGTGGACTTGCCCGAGCCCGACTCGCCGATGACGCCCAGGGTGCGGCCCACGGGCACCGCGAAGTCGGCCGACTTGACCGCCTGAAAACGCCCGGATCGGAACCAGCCTTTCACGCCCGACAGGGGCACGGGGTAGGACACGCCCACGCCGCGCCCTTGCATGACCGGCTCGACCGCGCTGGGCGGCGGCGGCAGGGGGTCGCGCGTGGGGCGACTGTCCAGCAGCTTGCGCGTGTAGGCGTGCTGCGGGTGGGCGAAGACCTCGGCCACACGACCGGTCTCCACCAGCACGCCCTGCTCCATCACCGCCACGCGGTCGGCGAAGCGCTTCACCAGGTGCAGGTCGTGCGTGATCATCAGCACGGCCATGCCGTGGCGCTTTTGCAAGTCGCCCAGCAACTCCAGGATCTGGCCTCGCAGGGTGACGTCCAGCGCCGTGGTCGGCTCATCGGCCAACAGCAGCTTGGGCTGGCAGGCCAGCGCCATGGCGATCATGGCGCGCTGGCGCTGCCCACCGGAGAGCTGATGCGGGAAGCTCGAAGCCCGGCGAGCCGGCTCGGGGATGCCCGTTTGCTCCAGCAGCTCGATGGCGCGCTGCCACGCCTGGGCGCGGGTGGTGGCCTGATGCAGCTCGATGACCTCGGCGATCTGGTCGCCCACGGTGAACAGCGGGTTGAGCGCCGTCATGGGCTCCTGGAAGATGACGGCGACGTCGCGACCTCGCACGCCGCGCAGCTCGCGCTCGGAGAGTTGCAGCAGATCCTGCCCGTTGAACAGCGCCTGGCCGCTGACGCGCGCGTGGGACACCAGGCGCAGCAGGCTCATGGCCGTGATCGATTTGCCGGAGCCGGATTCGCCCACCAGGGCCAGCTTTTCGCCCGGGGCGATGTGCAGGCTCACGCCGCGCACCACGTCCTTGTCGCCAAAGGCCACGCGCAGGTCGCGCACGTCGAGCAGCGGGGTCACGTCAACGTCTTGCGGGCTCATTGGCCATGCTCCTTGCGCGGGTCCAGCGCGTCACGCAGGGCGTCGCCCATGAAGGTCAGCAGCAGCAGCGTCAGCACCAGCACCCCGAACGTCGACAGCGAGATCCACCAGGCGTCCAGGTTGTTCTTGCCTTGCTGCAGCATCTCGCCGAGGCTGGGGGTGTCCAGCGGCACGCCCAGGCCCAGGAAGTCCAGCGAGGTCAGCGCCAGGATGGCCGCGCTCATGCGAAAAGGCAGGAAGGTGACGACCGGCGTCAGGCTGTTGGGCAGGATGTGGCGGCGGATGATCTGCCAGTTGCTCAGGCCCATGGCGCGGGCGGCGCGCACGTAGTCCAGCTGCCGGTTGCGCAGGAACTCGGCGCGCACGTAATCAGACAGGCCGATCCAGCCGAACAGGCTCAACAGCAACAGCAGCAAGCCCAGGCTGGGCGAGAGCACGGCCGAGAAGATGATGAGCAGGTAGAGCTCGGGCATCGAGCCCCAGATCTCGATGACGCGCTGCATGACGAGGTCGACTCGCCCGCCGTGAAAGCCTTGCAAGGCCCCGGCCAGCACCCCGACGATCACGCCGGTGAAGGTCAGTGCCAGGCCGAACAGCACCGAGACGCGAAAACCGTAGAGCAGCCGGGCGAAGACATCGCGCCCGCGGTCGTCGGTGCCCAGCCAGTTCTCGCCCGAGGGCGGCGCCGGGTTGGGCGAGCTGGCGAAGTAGTTGATGGTGCGGTGGTGGGAGTGATTCAGCGGGTACACGGCGAAGTTACCCGGCTTGGCAAACTGCCCGACGATGAAGGGGTCGAGGTAGTCGGTGGGCGTGTCGAAGTCGCCACCGAAGGTGGTCTCGGGCACATCCTGCACGATGGGCAGGTACCACTGGCCGTTGTAGCGAGCCACCAGGGGCTTGTCGTTGGAGACCAGCTCGGCGGCCAGGCTGACCAGCACCAGCGCCACGAACAGGACCAGGCTCCAGTACCCCAGGCGGTGCTGCTTGAAGCGCAGCCACGCGCGGCGGCCGGGGGAGAGGGAAGAAGCAAGAGATGGGTTCATGCGGACTTGGCTCATGCGGACTTGGCTGATTGGGCTCACTTGTCCAGCTTGACGCGCGGGTCGACCCACACGTAGCACAGGTCACCGATCAGCTTGGTCACCAGGCCGATCAGCGTGAAGAGGTAGAGGGTGCCCAGCACCACGGGGTAGTCGCGGCGCATGACCGACTCGTAGCCCAGCAGGCCGAGCCCGTCGAGCGAGAACAGCGTCTCGATGAGCAGCGAGCCGGTGAAGAAGGCCCCGATGAAGGCCGCGGGGAAACCGGTGATCAAGGGGATCAGCGCGTTGCGAAAGACGTGTTTCCACAGCACCTTGCGCTCGTCGAGGCCCTTGGCGCGGGCCGTCAGCACGTACTGCTTGCGGATCTCGTCGAGGAAGGCGTTTTTGGTCAGCATGGTGATGACCGCGAAGCTGCCGACCACGCTGGCCGTCACCGGCAGGGCGATGTGCCAGAGGTAGTCCGTCACCTTGGCCATGAGGCTGAGCTCGTCCCAGTTCGGCGAGGTCAGGCCCCGCAAGGGAAACAGCTGCAGGAAGCTGCCACCGCCGAACAACACCAGCAGCGCCACGCCCAGCACGAAGCCCGGCACGGCGTAGCCCACCAGCACCAGGATGCTGGTGACCATGTCGAAGCGGCTGCCGGCGCGCACGGCCTTGGCGATGCCCAGCGGCACGGACACGAGGTAGCTCAAAAAGAAAGTCCACAGCCCCAGGCTGATCGAGACGGGCAGCTTCTCCTGGATCAGCCCCCAGACGTCCTTGTGGTGCACGAAGCTCTGGCCCAGGTCGAATCGGGCGTAGTCGGCCACCATGTTGAGGAAGCGCTCGGGGGCTGGCTTGTCGAAGCCGTAGAGTTTCTTGAGCTCCTCCACCTGAGCCGGGTCCACCCCTTGGCGGCCGCGGTAGGCGCCGTCGGGGCCCGCGCGCTCGCCCCCGCTGGTGCGGCTGGTCAGCTGAGACATCACCTGCTCGACCGGCCCACCAGGCACGAACTGAATGACGGCGAAGGTCAGCAGCATCACGCCCAGCAGCGTGGGCACCATCAACAAGATGCGCTTGAGAACATAGGCCCACATGTCAGCGTCTCCACCAGCAGCTCAGGGCCCAGGCGTCGGGGCGGTAATGGTCGGGCGGCTCGGGCATGCCGAATCGGCCGCCCCGCCACGCCACGCGGAAGGTCCTGGAGTACCAGTGGGGCACGAAGTAATGCCCGTGGCGCATGACCCGATCCAGGGCGCGCAAGGCCACCACCAGCTCCGGGCGGGTTTTGGCCTGGGCCACGCGCTCGATCAGCGCATCGACCGCCGGGTCGGCGATGCCGGTGAGGTTGTCAGAGCCTTCGACCCCGGCCAGCGACGAGTGATAAAACTGCCGCAACTCGGCCCCGGGCACCTCTTGCCCCGGCAAGGCCAGGCTGACCACCTCGAACTCGAAGCGCTTCATGCGCTTTTCGTAGACGGCGTAGTCCACCACGCGGTAGCTGGCGCGGATGCCCAGCTTCTCCAGGTTGCGCAGCAGAGGCGTCACCACCCGGCCCATGCTGGGCGAGTTGTCCAGCAGCTCGATGGTCAGCGGCTCGCCCTGCGGGTTGACCAGCTGGCCGTCCTTCAAGACCCAGCCCGCCTGTTTGAGCAGGTCGCGGGCCTGTCGCAGGTTGTCGCGCAGGGAGTGCGGCGGCGTCGTCACCGGGGGCTGGGGCACGGGCTGCGCCAGCACGCCGGGGCGCAGTTGCTGGCGCAGCGGCTCCAGCAAAGCCAGCTCGTCCGCGCCTGGCAGGCCCTTGGCCTCGTAGTCGCTGTTGGTGAAGTAGCTGTTGATGCGCGAGTAAATGCCGTAGAACAACTGGCGGTTCATCCACTCGTAGTCCATCGCCAGCCCGATGGCCTGGCGCACGCGCACATCCTTGAACTTGTCGAGCCGGGTGTTGAAGATGAAGCCCTGGAAATTGGCCGCGTTGCGATGCGGCAGCGTCTTCTTGACCAGCTCGCCGGAGTCAAAACGCTTGCCCTTGTACTGGCGCACCCAGTCCTTGGAGATGTAGGACTCGATGAAATCGAACTCGCCGGCCTTGAAGCCTTCGAAGGCCGCGACGTTGTCCAGGTACATCCGGTAGGTGATGCGGTCGAAGTTGAACATGCCGCGACGCACGTTGAGCTCCGCTCCCCAGTACGCCTTGTCGCGTTCATAGGAGATGTCGCGCCCGGACGAAACCTTGCCGATGCGGTAGGGCCCCGACGCAATCGGGTGCTCGCTGACGATCTGATCAAACGGCTTGCGCTGGCCGTTGACGAGACCCCACTTGTGGCTGAAGACCGGCAGGCTGCCCACCAGCAGGGGCAAGTCTGCATCCGGGCGACGGAAGTCGAAGCGCACGGTGCGCTCACCCAGGATGTGCACGCCCGAGACCCCGCCGAAATACGCCGCGTACTGGGGCGAGGCCTGCTTGCTGGTCAGCATGTCGAAGGCGTGCTTGACATCCTTGGCCAGCACCGGGTCGCCGTTGTGGAAGCGCGCTTTCGGGTGGAGCCGGAACGTGGCCGAGCGGCCATCGGGCGAGACCGCCACGTCCTCGGCCAGCAGGCCATAGGCCGTCGATGGCTCCTCGAAGTTGCCCACCAGCAGGGTTTCGAACACGAGCGCGCTCAAGCCCGGCGGCGCGGTGCCCTTGAGCGTGAACGGGTTGTATTTGTCAAAGCGATTGGCGATGACCGGTGGCGCCAGCGAGAACTCCCCGCCCTTGGGGGCCTGGGGGTCGACGTAATCGAAGTGACTGAAGCCGGCCGGGTACTTGATGTCCCCGAACTGCGCGTAAGCGTGTGCGCCCCAGGCCGAGCCGGCCAGGACAAACGCCCCGATCAGGCTGACCACCGGCGCGAGTGCGCGATTGAATGTGCCGAAAAACCCCAACGTGATCCCCTGCAGACGACGGCCGATGCGATGTCCGCAAAGACTACCAGAGCATGAACGCGTCACGCCCTTGCACCGACAACACAACCTGACGCCCCACCGGCAAGCACACCTTGGTGGGCACGTGCCCGAAAGGCAGGCCCGTGAGGATGGGCACCTCGGTGAGGCTGCGCAGGTGCGCGATCACGGTCTTGAGCGTGTAGCCGCGGTCCAGCGGCGACTTGCGATACTCGCTGAACGAGCCCAGCACGATGGCCCTTTGCTGCTTGAGCACCCCAGCCTGATGCAGCTGCAGCAAAGCCCGCTCGATTCGGTAGGGGTGCTCGTTGACGTCCTCCAGGAACAGGATGCCATTGCGCACCTTGGGGAAATGCGGCGTGCCCAGCAGCGCTTGCGTCATGGCCAGGTTGCCCCCCCACAGCCGGCCGGACACCTCCAGGCCATCGAAGCCCTGCTCGGTGCGAAAGCCCACGGCCTCCAGCTCACCGGTCACGGCCTCCACGAAACACGCCTGGGTGACGTCGTCACCACCATCCGGGGAGTCGGGGTGCCCAAAGTCACCGCAGGCCATGGGACCCGCCCAAAAACCAGCCGAAACGCCCTCACCCGGCTTGGCCGGCCCCGCGGCCCCGTGAGCCAGGGCCGCCAGGTGCAAGGCGGTCAGGTCGCTGTGGCCGACCCAGGCCGTGCCGCGCTCCACGCTGCGAGCCAGCAGCGCCCAATCCAGCTGGTCCAGCATCCGGCTCAGGCCATAGCCGCCGCGCGTGGCCAGCGCCACATGGGGCGCCGCTTCGGCCACGCGGTGAACGGCGGCGATGCGGGTCGCATCGTCACCCGCGAAGCGCTGGTGCTTGTTCAGCGCGGAGGCGTCGATGCTTGGCGCAAATCCCAGCGCCTGGAGTCGGCGCGCGGCCTGCCGCACCGGGGTCGCTTTCGCGACGATGCCCGCCGGGCTGAAGAGGATGAGAGAAGGGGCGTCGGTCATGCCCCGATTGTGACCGAGCCCGCCCCCGACTCAGTGTGCTCGAATGCGGGCGCGCCACAGCGCCAGGCATTCGCTGAAGCCCGCCAGCAAGGCCAGTCCCAGGACGGACCAGCGAAAGGCGACATGAGGCGCGCGAAACCGTTGCATTTGAACCCCTCAGCAGCGTGCGAAACCGCCACAGTAGGCAGGGCGAATGACAAGGCCGTGACGATCACCTGATCCGCCGTCGCCAAGCTGACATGCTGAGCCGATAGGGTCTCCCCACCTCACCCGCACCGCCCCCACACACCACCGTGCTGCCCGACGCCCCCTTGCCCGAGCTCCAGGAGTTGCATCGCCTCATCGAGCTGGGCGGCGCCCACGTCCAGGCTCGCACGCTGTGCGAGGTGCAGGTGGGCGAGCGACGCTTCGAAGTGCCCTGCGTCACGCTGGGCAACCCCTCGCCCGGCGTGCCGGCCATCGGCATCTTCGGCGGCGTGCACGGCCTGGAGCGCATCGGCGCCGAGGTGGCCCTGGCTTACCTGGGCAGCCTGGTGCAACGCCTCAAATGGGACAGCGTGCTGCACCACCAGCTCGACCACCTGCGCATGGTGTTCATGCCCCTGGTCAACCCCGGCGGCCTGTGGCTGGGCACCCGCGCCAACCCCCAAGGGGTCGACCTCATGCGCAACGCGCCGCTGGATGCCCTCGAGCCGGTGCCCTGGCTGCTGGGTGGACAACGCATGAGCGCCGCCCTGCCCTGGTACCGCGGCCCGCAAGGCGCACCCATGCAAGCCGAGAGCCAGGCCCTGTGCCAGGTCGTCGAAGCCGAGCTGAGCTCACGCGCTTTCAGCCTCGCCGTGGACTGCCACTCCGGCTTCGGCATCCAGGACCGGCTGTGGTTCCCCTTCGCCCACACATCGCACCCACTCGACCACCTGGCCGAGGTGCACGCCCTGCACCGCATCTTCAGCCAGGCGCACGCGCAACACAACTACGTCTTCGAGCCGCAGAACCTGCAGTACCGCACCCATGGCGACCTCTGGGATCACCTCTACCTGCGCTGCCGCGAACGCCATCCCGCTCACGTCTTCCTGCCGCTCACGCTGGAGATGGGCTCGTGGATGTGGGTCAAGAAAAACCCCCGGCAGCTCTTCAGCCGCCACGGCATCTTCAACCCGCTCATCGCCCACCGCCAGCAGCGCGTGCTGCGCCGACACATGGCGCTGCTCGACTTCATGGGCCGCGCGGCAGCCAGCCCGGACCGATGGCTGCCGGACGCTTCTGAGCGCGCTTTGCACGAACGACAGGCCAAAGCCCGGTGGTACCCCGGTTTGCCTCGCCTGCATCCCCAAACGAGCGAATCACCATGACCCGCGGAACCTGGGTGCTGCTGCGCGGCCTCACGCGCGAACAAGGCCACTGGGGCGGGTTCCCCAAGGCGCTGCAGGCCGCCTTACCAGAAGGCAGCGAGGTGCTCACCCCGGACCTGCCCGGCAACGGCGCCTGGTGCCACGAGCGCAGCCCCGCCAGCGTGGGCGGATTGGTCGAGGCCATCCGCGCCCAGCTGCAAGCAGCCGGCGCACAGCCGCCTTATCACGTGCTGGCGATGTCACTGGGCGCCATGGTCACGGTGGAGTGGGCGCACCGACACCCGCAAGAGCTGCGGGATGCCGTGCTGATCAACACCAGCCTGAAGCCGCACAGCCCCTTCTGGCGCCGCCTGCAGGCCCGGCAGTACCCGCGCATCCTGCGTTTGCTGCTGGGGCCGACCGCCCCCCGCGACTGGGAAGAGGCCATCATGCAAATGACCACCCGACACCCTGCGCACGCCCAGGCGGCGCTGCAACACTGGCTGGCCCTGCGCCAGGCCCACCCGGTGAGCACGGCCAACGGGTTGCGGCAACTCTGGGCCGCCGCGAGCTACCGCTCGCCTCGGCAAGCGCCTCCCGTGCCGGTGCTGCTGCTCAACGGCGCAGGCGACCGGCTGGTCCACCCCTCGTGCTCAGCCGTGCTGGCCAGCCGATGGGGCGCACCGCTGATCACACATCCCACGGCGGGGCATGATCTGCCGCTGGATGCGGGTGAGTGGGTCGTGCAACAGGTGCAGCGCTGGCAGCAACGCCCGACGCTGGCTCGGGCTTGAGCGTGCCCACCGACGCCATCGTCAGGGCCTCTCCACCCAGGGCCTCCAGCAAGTCCGGGATCATCTGAACCAACTCGCCGGTCGAGATCGCCACATCGGCCTCGAAGGCCTCGGCCTTGTCGGCCTTGCTGCCGGCAGACTGCGCAGCCGCCCCCTCAAACACCACATCCTGAAAGGACAGCTTCTTGAGCTGAAGCGCCTCGGTCAACACGAACGACAGGCGATCGCGCCAGGTCAAGGCCACGCGCGTGGGCACCTTGCCCGCCTGAATGTGCTGCTTGACCTCATCCGTGTCCAGCGGGTGGCGCGCGTACCGCACCACCGACTTCATCTCATCGGGCGACTTCAACTCGCACTCCCGATCGATGCTGAACTGGTAGGGCGGCTCACCCGTGCCCAGCCAGTGCGCCATCGCCACGGCAGGCGACATCTCGGTCTGGATCAGGCTCAGCGACAAGCCATCCAGGGCCTTGACCAGCAACGTCACGACCTCGTCGGCTCGCGACTGGCTGCCGCAATCCAGCACCAGCAAGCGGTCCTTGGGCGACAGCCACACCGACAGGCCAGACTGCTTGGTGAACGCCATGGGCAGCAACTCCAGCAGCGCCTGCTCCTTGAGCTCCTTCGTCTGCTTCTTGCCCGGCTTGCGGCCCGTCTGCTTTTCGATTTGCTCGGCGATTTCTTCGGTGCGTCGCTTGACGACGGAGCCGGGCACCACGCGCTGCTCGCTCATCAGCCTGAGCACCCACTGACCCCCAACGACCTCGACCAGGGGGCCATGGGCTTCACCACGGGGCTCAACCCAGCCGGTGGACTTTTGCTGCGAGGCACCGCAAGGCACGAAGCGGGCCTTGGCCAGTTCGGCCTCCAGTTGCGAAGCAGACGCCGACCAGCCTTCGCCGATGCGGTAGACGATGAGGTTCTTGAACATGGACACACCACCAAACAGAGGCTGTTGACAGCCGCAGAAAGAGAAAAACCCCTGCAAGCAGAACTTGCAGGGGCTTCCTGTTTTGGCGGAAACGGAGGGATTCGAACCCTCGATGCGCTTTTGGCGCATACTCCCTTAGCAGGGGAGCACCTTCGGCCACTCGGTCACGTTTCCAGCAGCAGCTCGCATTGTAGTCCAGAAAACCCGGACCACCGGGCGTGTTGCTCAAAACAACACGCCGGGCGCCACGGCGAAATCAGGCCTTGGCTTCGTCCAGACCGAAAGCCTTGTGCAAGGCACGCACCGCCAGCTCCAGGTACTTCTCGTCGATCACGACCGAGGTCTTGATCTCCGACGTCGTGATCATCTGGATGTTGATGCCCTCGTCCGACAACGTCTTGAACATGGTCGACGCGATGCCCACGTGGCTGCGCATGCCGATGCCGACGATGCTGACCTTGGCGATCTTGGCGTCACCCACCACCTCGCGGGCGCCCAGGGCCGGCACGACCTGCGACTTCAGCAACTCCATGGCTCGGGCGTGGTCGCCGCGCGGCACGGTGAACGAGAAGTCGGTCTTGCCGTCGTGCGAGACGTTCTGGATGATGACGTCGACATCGATGTTGGCCTCGGCCACCTTGCCCACGATCTGGTAGGCGATGCCTGGGGTGTCGGGCACGCCGACCACGGTGATCTTGGCTTCGTCGCGGGTGAACGCGATGCCCGAAACGACGGCTTGTTCCATTTTTTCGTCTTCCTCAAAACTGATGAGCGTGCCCGACTTGGCCTCTTCGGCCAGGTCGATGTCCCAGGGCGTGAAACTCGACAGCACGCGCAGGGGCACGCGGTATTTGCCGGCGAATTCCACCGAGCGGATCTGCAGGACCTTGGAGCCCAGCGAAGCCATCTCCAGCATCTCTTCGAAGCTGATGGCGTTCAGGCGGCGGGCTTCGGGCACCACGCGGGGGTCGGTCGTGTACACGCCATCCACGTCGGTGTAGATCAGGCACTCGTCGGCCTTCATCGCGGCCGCCACGGCCACGGCCGAGGTGTCCGAGCCACCGCGACCCAGGGTCGTCACGTTGCCTTCGGGGTCAACGCCCTGGAAGCCCGTGATGACCACCACCTTGCCGGCCGCGAGGTCGGCGCGCACGCGGGCGTCATCGATGCTCTCGATGCGGGCCTTCGTGAAAGCGGAGTTCGTCTTGATGGGAACCTGCCAGCCCGCGTAGCTCACCGACTCCAGGCCCTCGGCCTGCAGCGCGATGGCCAGCAGACCCGAAGACACCTGCTCGCCCGTGGAGGCGATTGCGTCGAGTTCGCGCGGGCTGGGGTTCGCGGAGAGTTCCTTGGCCAGGCCGAGGAGGCGGTTGGTCTCGCCGCTCATGGCCGAGGGCACGACCACGAGTTGATGACCCGCCCGCACCCATTTGGCCACCCGCTTGGCCACGTTGCGGATGCGCTCGGTCGAGCCCATCGACGTGCCGCCGTATTTGTGAACGATCAGTGCCATGTCAGAGGTTGGTGATGCCACCGCGCGCCTGGGCGACCCCGATGGGGCCGCGCATTCATTCAGCGCGCGATCGAACCTGCGATTTTAGCGTCAGACGGGCCTCGAGCGGCTCGGCGTCGCACACGGGGTGCCACGACAGCGCCCACTGCGTTGCCCCCACCGGGGCCAGGCAACGGGCATCCAGCCCCAACCCGGGGACGAAAACCAGCGCCTGCGCGTCGAAAAACAGCGGGGCGTTTCGCGCCCAGTGCGGGATCGCCGCGGCCTGGTACTGCTTTTTGAGCGAGCGCGGGGGGCGCGCGGGCCCCGCCTGAAAGCGCTCGCCGCCACACCGAGGCGTCACGCGCAGGCTCAACAAGCGACCTGGCTCGACCCCACCCGCCTCGCAGGGCGTCACCCGCAGCAAACCACCCCACTCCGGCAGCACCCAGTCGCCGGGCGCATCCACCCGCATCAGCGAAGCGTCCGCACCCATCGGGGCATCGAACGCCGCAGGCTGACGCCAACTCAGCCGAGCCCGATGCAGCCCCAAGCCGACTTCAGGCCAATGGCCCACCCCGGAGCGGGCCAGCACCGCGGGCACCTCCCTGGCCAGGCGGTTCACCCACGAAGCACTCAAGGCCGCTCCGCTGACCGTGCGATACCAGTGGCGCAGCGACTCCCGCCGGGCCGAATCCGACCAGCTGGCCCACTCGACCACATCCAGTTGAGGACCCAGGGTCGCCACCGCCCTGTCCTGCCAATCCGCCAAAGGCTCCAAGGCATCGGCCAAGTGGGCAGCGGCGTGCGCCAGGCCCACCTCCGCGTCGGGAAACGCCGCCAGCAAAGCCGGCCACACCTGCAAACGCAGGCGGTTGCGCGCAAAACGCGGGTCACCGTTGCTGTCGTCTTCAACGTGATCGAGCCGGTGATGGGCCACGTAAGCCTCGATGGCCTCGCGCGGGTGGTCCAGCCAGGGGCGCACCCATTGCACCCCCCCTCGCTCCTGTTGACGGGGCATCGCCGCCAGGCCAGCCAGGCCGCCCCCCCGCAAGGCCTGCAAAAGCAAGGTTTCGGCCTGATCGCGCCGGTGATGCGCCAGCAGGATCAGCTCGGCCCCGGCCTCACGGGCCAGGTCCGCCAAGGCCACACGGCGGACCCGCCGGGCCTCTGCCTCCACGCTGAGCCCAGGCGCCTGAGGGACTTCAACGCGCCTGGACAGGCAGCGCACAGGCAGCCCCTGCGCGGACCAATCGCCACACAGGCGCTCGACGTGGCTCAACCAGGTGTCAGCGCGGGGGCTCAGTCCGTGGTGCACGTGCAGCGCCACCACGCTCAGCCCAGGCACCTCCTGCGCCGCGGTGGCCACAGCGTGCAGCAGGGCCACCGAGTCTCGCCCACCGCTGCAGGCCACGGCCACACAGGGCATGAGCGACGTCCCCGACGACAGCGGCTTCAGTGCTCGGTCGTGTCGTTGAAGCGGCCCATGGCCTGCAGGCGCTCATAGCGCGACTGCAGCAGCTCCTTGACCTTGACGTCGCTGACCTGGCGGAACGCATCGGTCAGCGCGCGCTTGAGGTTGGCGCAAGCCTGCTTGTGGTCGCGGTGGGCGCCACCGACCGGCTCCGAGACGATCTTGTCGATCAGGCCCAGGGCCTTGAGCCGGTGAGCCGTGATGCCCAGCGCCTCAGCGGCGTCAGAGGCCTTGTCCGAGGTCTTCCAGAGGATGGAGGCACAGCCTTCGGGCGAGATCACCGAGTACACCGAGTACTGCATCATCAGCACCTGATCGGCCACGCTGATGGCCAGCGCCCCGCCCGACCCGCCCTCACCGATGATGGTGGTGATGATGGGCACCTCCAGGCGCGCCATCTCGAAGATGTTGCGGCCGATGGCCTCGGACTGGTTGCGCTCCTCGGCACCGATGCCCGGGTAGGCACCGGGGGTGTCCACGAAGGTGAACACCGGCAGGCCGAACTTCTCGGCCGTCTGCATCAGGCGCAAGGCCTTGCGATAGCCCTCGGGGCGGGACATGCCGAAGTTGCGCATGGCGCGCTCCTTCGTGTCGCGGCCCTTTTGATGCCCCACCACCATGCAGGGCTGCCCGTTGAATCGGGCCAACCCACCCACGATGGAGAGGTCGTCGGAGAAATGCCGGTCGCCGTGCATTTCCTGGAAATCGGTGAAGAGTTCGTTGACGTAGTCCAGCGTGTAGGGGCGCTGCGGGTGGCGCGCGATCTGCGTGACCTGCCAGGGCGACAGGTTGGCGTAGATGTCCTTGGTGAGCTGGGTGCTCTTCTTGCTCAGCCGGTCGATCTCTTCAGAGATGTCCACCGCGGATTCGCTCTGCACATAGCGGAGCTCTTCGATCTTCGACTCCAGTTCGGAGATCGGCTGTTCAAATTCAAGGAAGTGTCGCTTGCTCATGGTGAGGGTCCTTCTTGAGTGCGGCCCGACGAGGATCGCCCGTCAGTACGCCACGGGCAGCGGGTCAAGGCTGCGCCACAAATACCAGGTGCCCACCGTTCGGAAGGGCGACCATGCTTCAGCCACGTCACGCGCTTCGGCACGTGAGACGGGCTCGCCGCTGAAATAGCTCTGGCTGATGCCCTTGATGAGGCCCAGGTCGTCCAGCGGCAGAACGTTGGGGCGCATCAGGTGGAAGATCAGGAACATCTCGGCCGTCCAGCGACCGATGCCACGGATGTCAACGAGCTCATCGATGATGGCCTCATCGTCCATCTCCTGCCACTGTGCCACATGCACCTTCTCTTCGTGGAAGTGCCGCGCCAGGTCGAGCAGGTATTCAACTTTGCGCGCCGACAAGCCAGCCAGGCGGAGTTCCTCGCTGGTCTTGACCAGCATGGCCGACGGCAGCAGCGGGCCGCGGTCGACCTCCGGGTCGGCCCCCATCACCCGCAGCAGCTTCTCCCAGACCGATTGAGCGGCCTTGACAGAAATCTGCTGGCCCACGATGGAGCGCGCCAGGGTGGTGAAGGCATCGCCGCGGCTTTGCAGGCCAGCCGAGCCGTGATCGGCGATCAGCTTGCGCATGACGCGATCACGCTTGCTCAGGTGCTTGCAGGCTTCCTGCCAGTAAGGCGGCGTGACCAGCTCCAGCGCCGACACGACGGCCTCGCTCGGCCCGGCCTTCGGGCTGGGTTTCACTGCACCGGGCATCAGGCGCTCACCCAGGTGGTGCCCTGCGGGCCGTCCTTGAGCACGATGCCTTGCGCGGCCAATTCGTCACGGATGCGATCCGCCTCCGCGAAGTCGCGAGCCTGCTTGGCCTGCGCACGCGCGGCGATCAAGGCCTCGACGGCCTGGGCATCGGGGGCACCTGAGGCGGCCGAGCCCCCCTGTAGGTAGGCCTGCGGGTCCTGTTGCAGCACCCCCAGGACGCCCGCCAATGACTTCAACAGGCTCGCGACCTGCGGCGACCCCGAGCGGTTCACTTCGGCCGCCAGGTCAAACAGCACGGACAGGGCCATCGGCGTGTTCAGGTCCTCGTCCATCGCGGCCTTGAAGCGCGCGGCCTGAGGATGAGCCCAGTCGATGTCCGGCGAGCCCACGACGGTGCCCTTGACCCCATGCAGCGCCGTGTACAAACGGCGCAGGCCATTGCGGGCGTCGTCCAGGCCGGCTTCACTGTGGTTGAAGGGGCTGCGGTACTGCGTGCGCAGCATGAAAAAGCGCAGGGTCTCGCCATCGTGGTGCTTGAGCACGTCGCGGATGGTGAAGAAGTTGCCCAAGGACTTGGACATCTTCTCGTTGTCGACGTTGACGAAGCCGTTGTGCAACCAGTAGTTGACGAAGCGCTTGCCGCTGGCCCCCTCGCTCTGCGCGATCTCGTTTTCGTGGTGGGGGAACTGCAGATCCAGGCCACCGCCGTGGATGTCGAACTGCTCACCCAGCAAAGTGCAGCTCATGGCCGAGCACTCGATGTGCCACCCCGGGCGCCCCGCGCCATAGGGCGATTCGTACTTGGCGTCTGCGGGCTCCTCGGCCTTGGCCGACTTCCACAACACGAAGTCCAGCGGGTCCTGCTTGCCATCGTCCACCGCCACGCGCTCGCCGGCGCGCAACTGGTCCAGGCTCTTGCCCGACAACTTGCCGTAGCCCACGAACTTGCGCACGGCGTAGTTGACGTCGCCGTTGCCGGCTCGGTAAGCCAGGCCCTTGGCCTCCAGCTTGCCGATCAGATCGAGCATCTGACCGACGTACTCCGTGGCGCGGGGCTCGTGAGTGGGCGGCTCGATGCCCAATGCAGCGATGTCATCGTGCATCGCTTGCGTCATTTCGTCCGTCAATTCACGGATCGTGATGCCCCGCTCCACCGCCCGGCGAATGATCTTGTCGTCGATGTCCGTGATGTTGCGAACGTAGGTCACCTGATAGCCACTGGCGCGCAGCCAGCGTTGCACCACGTCGAATGACATCATCATGCGGGCGTGCCCCACGTGACAGAGGTCGTAGATGGTCATGCCGCACACGTACATGCGGACCTGACCCGGCGTCATGGGAACGAAGGATTCGACCTGTCGAGACAGGGTGTTGAAAAGACGCAGACTCATGAAGGGATAGGCATTCGAAGGCGCGCACCACGTGGCCGCACCCGCAGCAGCACGCCCGCCGACGGGTGGGCACGGCGCAGGGCGGAGCGACGCTCAGATACAATCTGCCGAGTATAGCGGCCGGTCTGCGAGGCCTGGGAGGCGCACCCGACCCCAGGGTCAGCAAGCCCCTCAGGCCACCCCACGGACTGCTATCCTCCACCGCTGGGAGCGGGATGGATTGCGCAGGCCGCGCCGGTGGGTGGCCTGAAACCGCGGTCTGGTCCCTGTCGCCCCCCACAACCTCTCTGACACGACCCTCCATGCAGACTGATGTGCCCCACTTCGGACTTCGCCTGACGGCTTTCGCAGCCAAGTTCATCTCAGCCGCCGCGCTGTCCGTGACCGCCCTGAGCGTCCAGGCCGACGATGTCTCCGACGTCCAGAAGCTGCTGGCCGCCGGCAAGAACGCCGAAGCCCTGCAAAAGGCCGACCAATTCCTGTCCAGCAAGCCGCGTGACCCGATGATGCGCTTCCTGCGTGGCATCAGCCTGTCCCAGGCTGGGCGCACCGCCGAAGCCGTCACGGCCTTCACCAAGCTGACCGAAGACTACCCCGAGCTGCCGGAGCCTTTCAACAACCTGGCGGTGCTGCACGCCCAGCAAGGCCAGTACGACAAGGCCCGCAACGCACTCGAGATGGCCATCCGCACCAACCCGAGTTACGCCACCGCCTACGAGAACCTCGGCGACGTCTACGCCAAGCTCGCCAGCCAGGCCTACTCGAAGGCCCTGCAGATCGACACCCGCTCGGCCGTGGCCCCCAAGCTCGCGATGATCCGGGACCTGTTCCCCAAAGAGCGCAACCAGATCGCCATGGCCGCCGCTGCGCCTGCTCCGGCCCCAGCTCCGACGCCCGCAGCCAAGCCCGCCCCCTCTGCGGCACCCGCTGCAGCGCCCGCGCCGACGCCCGCGCCCGCGCCCAAACCTGCGCCCGCACCCGCAGCCGCGCCGGCTCCGACGCCCGCACCCGCCCCTGCCCCTGCAGCACCGGCGACCAAGCAAGACGCCGAAGACAGCGCCGCAGAACGCGACGTGGCCGGCGCCGTTCGAGCGTGGGCCGACGCCTGGAGCCGCAAGGATGTCAACGACTACTTTGGCGCTTACGCCAAAGACTTCGACGGTGGCAAGACACGCAAGGCCTGGGAACAAGACCGCCGCGAGCGCATCCTGGGCAAGCGCAGCATCTCGGTCAAGGTTTCCGGCCTGAAAGTGACCGTCAACGGCAACAAGGCCGTGGCCCAGTTCCGCCAGGACTACAAGGCCGACAACCTCAGCGTCAGCAGCGGCAAGCGCCTGGATCTGGTTCGCTCGGGGGGCAACTGGGTGATCGTGAAGGAAAGCACCGGTTCCTGATATGTCGTTCGTGTTCCGTGAGCCGGCGCCCCGCGGTGCCGGCAACGTGCTTCGCGTCGTGGCGATGGGCCTGGCGACGGGGTTGCTGGCTGGCATGCTCGCCCTGAGTTCGGCCGCGCCCTGCCACGCCCAGTCAGAGGGCACGCGCGCGTCGTCGGCGCGCAAAAAGCCCCCGGAGTCGGGTGATCGCCGAGCTCGCGCGACCGAAGCCCGCCACACCGATGGCAAAAAAGCGGCACGCGCCTCACGCAAGAAGGACGACACCAAGGCGACCGCGCGGCGAGCAAGCGATCGCGTCACCGCTCGCCAAGCTGGACGCGCCACAACACAAGCGGGCGTCGCGGGCCTGGTCACCGCCGGTGCGATCGCCACGGCGAACGGCGCCCCCGCGCCCGGCATGATGCGGGCATCCGCCACGCTGGCGCGCCAAGCGCCACCGGCCGAGGCTCGACTGCTGGAGGTCTACCGCCACATCGGTCGGGGTGAGGGTCGCGAAGCGCTGGACAAGGCCCAGAGCCTGGTTCAAGACGTGCCCCATTTCCAGCTTGCACAACTGGTCTACGGCGACTTGCTGCTGGCCCAGACTCGCAAGCTGCCCGCCATGGGGCAGGCGCCAGCGGACCTCGCGGCGCGGGCCCCAGCCCGGCTGGATCAGCTCAAGCAGGAGGCCGAAAGGCGCCTGGCCGCGCTGCGCGAACGCCCGCCCGTCGGCACCATCCCCGCGCAGTTCATCGAGTTGCCCAGCACCACCCGCCACGCCATCGCCGTCGACGCCAGCCGCTCTCGCCTGTACCTGTTCGAGAACGGCCCTCGCGGCCTGCAACTCGTTGCCGACCACTACGCATCCATCGGCAAGCTGGGATCCGACAAGAGCGTCGAAGGCGACCAGCGCACGCCTTTGGGGGTCTACTTCATCACCAGCCGCCTGGAGGCCCGCCAGCTGACGGACTTCTATGGCGTCGGTGCCCTGACACTGAACTACCCCAACGAATACGACCGGCGACTGGGCCGCACCGGCAGCGGCATCTGGCTGCACGGCGTGCCAGCCGAGAGTTACGCACGCAGCCCTCAAAGCACCGACGGCTGCGTGGTCCTGGCCAACCCCGAACTGCAATCGATCATCGAACGGGTTCAGCCGCGCAACACCCCGGTGGTCATCGCACGCAACCTGCAATGGGTGCCTCCGGCGGTCAAGGAGCCGGAGCGCCGCAGCCTCAACAACCTGCTGGAAGGCTGGCGCACCGCTCGCGCCAGCGGGGACGTCAACCGCCTGATGTCCTTCTACTCCAGCCAGTTCTCGACCGGCAGCAAGGACATCGGCCAGTGGCGTCAAGCCATCGAGCGCGACATCGGCCAGGCGCGCGGCCGCGAGTTGCAACTCAAGGACGTGTCCATCCTGGGCTGGAAGGACAAAAGCGACGTCCTGGTGGTCACCTTCGGCGAAGTCGCAGAAGGTCAACGGACTGGCGCCGTCAAGCGTCAATACTGGGGCAAAGAGGGTGGCCTCTGGAAAATCTTCTATGAAGGAGTGATTGGATGATGATGCAAAAGCTGATCGTGGCCGCCGCCACCGCCTGGGTCGCGCTGTCTGCCCAGGCTCAGAACATTCGGATCAAAACCAGCGAAGGCGACATCGTCGTTCAGCTGGACGCCGCCAAGGCCCCCAAGACCGTGGCGAACTTCGTTGAATACGTGAAGTCGGGCCATTACAACGGCACCGTGTTCCATCGCGTCATCGATGGCTTCATGATCCAGGGCGGCGGCATGACCCCCGACCTGAAAGAAAAATCCACCCGCGCGCCCATCCCGCTGGAGAGCCGCAACGGCCTGAGCAACACCCGCGGCACCATCGCCATGGCCCGCACCAGCGTACCCGACTCCGCAACCGCCCAGTTCTTCATCAATGTGAAGGACAATGGCTTCCTGGACGCCAGCCGCTCGCCCGATGGCAACGGCTACGCTGTGTTCGGCAAGGTCATCGAGGGCCTGGACGTGGTCGACAAGATCCGCAAGGTCCCCACGACCACCCGCCCGCCCCATGGCGATGTGCCCCTCCAGCCCGTCATCATCAAACAAGCCTCCATCGAGAAGTGAACCATGACCAAGACCGTTGAACTGCAAACCACCGCTGGCGTCATCCGCCTGGAACTCGATGACGCCAAGGCCCCGGTGACCGTCGCCAACTTCCTGGATTACGTCAACGCCGGCCACTACGACGGCACCGTCTTCCACCGCGTGATCAAGGGCTTCATGGTCCAGGGCGGCGGCTTCGAAGCAGGCATGAAGCAAAAGCCCACCAAGGGCGAGATCCAGAACGAGGCCAACAACGGCTTGAAGAACGACAAGTACACCGTCGCGATGGCACGCACCAGCGCGCCTCACTCGGCCTCGGCGCAGTTCTTCATCAACGCCACCAACAACGACTTCCTGAACTTCAAGTCCGAGTCGCCTCAGGGTTGGGGCTACGCCGTGTTCGGCAAGGTCGTGGCCGGCACCGAGGTGGTGGACGCCATCGAAAAGGTCAAGACGGGCCGCAAGGGCTTCCACGACGACGTGCCGCTGGAAGACGTGCTGATCACCAAGGCCACCGAAGTCTGATCAATGGGCCTGCCGAACTTCCCCGGCGCCCACACCCTCAATGCACCGCCTTCGTGGCGGTGCATTGACTTCATCTCTGACCTGCACCTGCACGAGGGCTTGCCGCGCACCACCGCGACGCTGGCACAACACCTGGCCCACACACCGGCCGATGCCGTGTTCATCCTGGGTGACCTGTTCGAGGCCTGGGTGGGCGACGACATGCGCCAGGAGCCCCACGAATCACATTGCCTTGACATCCTGAGGCGAGCCGCCAGCCAGCGCTGGCTGGGCATCATGGTGGGCAACCGGGACTTCCTGCTTGGCGAGACCTTCTTGAAGGACTGCGGCGCACACCGACTGCCCGATCCCACGGTGCTCAGTGCCTTCGGGGAGCGCGCCCTGCTGATGCACGGCGACGAACTCTGCCTGGCCGACACGGCCTACCTCAAGTTCCGCAACCAGGTCCGCCAGACACCCTGGCAGCAGGCCTTCCTCGCCAGCCCCTTGAGCGCGCGACTGGCGCAGGCCCGACAGATGCGCGCCGCCAGCCAGGCCCACCAGCACCAGCACACCGAAGCGCTGGATGCCGACGTCGACGAGGCCACCGCCGCCCTGTGGATGAGTGCGTCGGACTGCCACATCCTCATCCACGGCCACACCCACCGCCCGGCCTCGCAGCCATTTGGCCAGGGGGTGCGCCACGTCTTGAGCGATTGGGACATGGACCATGGCGCCCCACGCGCGGAGGTTCTGCGCTGGCAGGCATCGGGGCTGAGCCGCATCTCCCTCGCATGAAAAAGGCCCGCATCACGCGGGCCTTTCTGCGCCTTTCGTGTCACGACCGAACTCACTCGGCCGTCGCGGCCTCCGGCTTGGCCTTGTCGCTTTTCTTGTTCGGCTGGATGTCCAGCTTGACCTCGGGCTCGCCGTCCTTGCCGCTGTCCACCACATCCACCGTCAAACGGCCCCCATCGACCAGGCTGCCAAAGAGCAACTCGTCGGCCAGCGCCTTGCGGATGGTGTCCTGGATGAGTCGCTGCATCGGGCGCGCACCCATGAGTGGGTCGAACCCTCGCTTGCCCAGGTAGCGACGCAGCGCGTCGGTGAAGGTGACCTCCACCTTCTTCTCCGCCAGCTGGCTCTCCAGTTGCAGCAGGAACTTGTCGACCACCCGCAGGATGACCTCCTCGTCCAGGGGTTTGAAGCCCACGATCGCATCCAGTCGGTTGCGGAACTCGGGCGTGAACAGCCGCTTGATGTCGGCCATCTCGTCACCCGACTCGCGCTGGTTGGTGAAGCCGATGGTCGACTTCTGCAGCGTCTCGGCACCCGCGTTGGTGGTCATGATGATCAACACGTTGCGGAAATCGGCCTTGCGACCGTTGTTGTCCGTCAGCGTGCCATGGTCCATCACCTGCAGCAGGATGTTGAAAACATCCGGGTGCGCCTTCTCGATTTCATCGAGCAACAGCACCGCGTGCGGCTTCTTGGAGACGGCCTCCGTCAACAGGCCGCCCTGGTCGAACCCGACGTAGCCCGGGGGCGCGCCAATCAGGCGACTGACCGCGTGACGCTCCATGTACTCCGACATGTCGAAGCGGATCAACTCGATGCCCAGGATGTAGGCCAACTGACGCGCCACCTCCGTCTTGCCCACGCCAGTGGGGCCGCTGAACAGGAAGGAGCCGATCGGCTTGTCCGGCTTGCCCAGCCCCGAGCGGGCCATCTTGATGGCGGACGCCAGCGCGTCGATCGCATTGTCCTGACCGAACACCACGCTCTTGAGGTCGCGATCCAGTGTCTTGAGCTTGCCGCGGTCGTCGCTGGAGACGCTGGTGGACGGCACACGCGCGATCTTGGCCACGATGTCTTCCACCTCGGCGCGCGTGATGGTCTTCTTCTGTTTGCTCTTGGGCAGGATGCGTTGCGCCGCACCCGCCTCGTCGATCACGTCGATGGCCTTGTCGGGCAGGTGCCGGTCGTTGATGAACTTGGCCGACAGCTCGGCCGCCGCCTGCAGCGCGCCCAGCGCGTACTTCACGCTGTGGTGCTCCTCGAAGCGGGACTTCAGGCCCTTCAAGATCTCGATGGTCTGCTCGACCGACGGCTCCGCTACTTCCACTTTCTGGAAGCGGCGCGACAAGGCCGCATCCTTCTCGAAGATGCCACGGTATTCGGTGAAGGTCGTCGCACCGATGCACTTGAGTTGCCCCGAGCTCAGCGCAGGCTTGAGCAGGTTGGACGCGTCCAGCGTGCCGCCCGAAGCCGCACCGGCACCGATCAGGGTGTGGATTTCATCGATGAACAACACGGCACCCGGCTGCTCTTTGAGCTGCTTGATGACGGCCTTCAAGCGTTGCTCGAAATCACCGCGGTATTTGGTGCCCGCCAGCAGCGCGCCCATGTCCAGCGCATAAACCTCGGCGTCGGCCAGCACATCGGGCACGTCGTTCTGCGTGATGCGCCACGCCAGGCCCTCGGCGATGGCGGTCTTGCCCACCCCCGCTTCACCCACCAGCAACGGGTTGTTCTTGCGGCGGCGGCAAAGCACTTGAATGACGCGCTCGACCTCGGTGTCTCGGCCAATGAGCGGGTCGATCTTGCCTTCCCGCGCCATCTGGTTGAGGTTCTGGGTGTACTGCTCCAGCGGCGAAGCCTTGCCCTCGACCTCCTCCTTCTCGGGCTCGACCTGGCCGGGGTCACCAGCCTGCTTCGAAGACTCCGGGGGATCGGCCTTGCGAATGCCATGCGCGATGTAGTTCACCACATCGAGGCGGGTCACCCCCTGCTGGTGCAGGTAGTAGACCGCGTGCGAATCCTTCTCGCCGAAGATGGCCACCAGCACGTTGGCACCGGTCACCTCTTTCTTGCCGCTGCCCGAGGACTGCACGTGCATGATCGCGCGCTGAATCACGCGCTGGAAACCCAGCGTCGGCTGCGTGTCGACCTCGTCGGTGCCGCCCACGGTGGGCGTGTTGTCGCGAACGAACTGGTCAAGGTTCTTGCGGAGCTCATCCAGGTTAGCGGCGCAGGCCTTCAACACCTCGGAAGCTGAGGGGTTGTCGATGAGGGCCAGCAGCAGGTGCTCCACGGTGATGAATTCGTGTCGCTGCTGCCGAGCCTCGACGAAGGCCATGTGCAGACTCACTTCCAATTCTTGCGCAATCATGCGGTCTCCAGGATGCACTGCAGGGGGTGCCCGGCTTGTCGGGCGGCGGCAAGAACGAGTTCGACCTTCGTGGCCGCGACGTCTTTGGTGTAGACCCCGCACACACCACGACCGTCGTGGTGGATTTTGAGCATGATTTGAGTGGCCGTGTCGATGTCGTGGCGGAAGTGCTCCTGGAGCACGAACACCACGAACTCCATCGGGGTGAAATCATCGTTGAGCATGACGACCTGGTACAGGCTCGGCGGCTCCAGGGCCAGCTCTTGCTTTTCGGCCACGGTCGCCCCCTGCCCGTCTTCGGGGGGGTGGGTCGGCTTCGTGGCCAGCTGTGGATGCAACGTGGCTGTCATGAAACCATTCTAAGAGACGCTGTCTGCTAATGCCATGTCATCTTGAGGTGTCCCCGCGTTGTTCAAGGTCAGGAAATTCACGGTCACAAGCTCACTTTTCCAATGACCGCACAAGCCCCCTCATTTTTTGACGCAACCGCACCCCATTCACCCACGAAGGCCCCAGCGGAAAACCGAAAAACACGACCTCAACCATTTATTGCATTGGGAAACAAAGTGGCCTCCCCGCTTGCAGCCACGCTGCAACCCGTCCCTTGACAGCCCCTGTTATGCGGCTGAAAATGCCAACAAATTAACAGGAGGGACAGCATGGCCACCGGCACTGTCAAATGGTTCAACGACGCCAAAGGGTTTGGCTTCATCGAACCCGATCAAGGCGGAGGCGATGTCTTCGCGCACTTTTCGGCCATCCAAATGGATGGTTTTCGAACACTCAAACAAGGCTCCAAGGTTCGATACGACCTCGTGGCCGGCCCCAAGGGCATGCTGGCGCAAAACATCCAGCCCGTGGAAGGCGATTTGAGCGAGGTGGCGGTGGACGACGCCCTGTCAGACTTGCACTTCAGGGATCAGCCCGGTCAGGCACAACGATTGCCGCACTGATCACCCAAGCGCCGCGTCATCACCCACGGCGGAGGCACCATGAAAAAAGCCCACCTCTCGGTGGGCTTTTTGTTGGGCGCTTCAAGCGATCACATCTGCTCGATCATGACCTGGCCGAAGCCTGAGCAGGACACCTGGGTGGCGCCATCCATCAGGCGGGCGAAGTCATAGGTGACCTTCTTGCTCTGGATGGCCTTGTTCATCGCGGTGATGATCAGGTCAGCGGCTTCGGTCCAGCCCATGTGACGCAGCATCATCTCCGCCGACAGGATCTCCGAGCCCGGGTTCACATAGTCCTTGCCCGCGTACTTCGGCGCGGTGCCATGGGTGGCTTCGAACATGGCCACGCTGTCGGACAGGTTCGCGCCCGGGGCGATGCCGATGCCACCGACCTGAGCGGCCAGCGCGTCGGAGATGTAGTCACCGTTGAGGTTGAGCGTGGCGATCACGCTGTACTCGGCCGGGCGCAGCAGGATCTGCTGCAGGAAGGCGTCGGCGATGGCGTCCTTGACGATGATGTCCTTGCCCGTCTTCGGGTTCTTGAACTTGCACCACGGGCCGCCGTCGATCAGCTCGGCGCCGAACTCCTTCTGGGCCAGGGCATACGACCAGTCACGGAAGCCACCTTCGGTGTACTTCATGATGTTGCCCTTGTGCACGATGGTCACGCTGGGCTTGTCGTTGTCAACGGCGTACTGCAGGGCCTTGCGAACCAGGCGCTCGGTGCCCTCTTGCGAGACGGGCTTGATGCCGATGCCCGAGGTCTCCGGGAAGCGGATCTTCTTGACACCGAACTCGTCTTGCAGGAACTTGATCAGCTTTTTGGCCTTGTCGCTCTGGGCTTCGAATTCGATGCCGGCGTAGATGTCTTCCGAGTTCTCGCGGAAGATCACCATGTCGATCTTTTCGGGCTCTTTCACGGGTGAAGGCACGCCCTTGAAGTAGGTCACCGGGCGCAGGCAGACGTAGAGGTCCAGCTCCTGGCGCAGGGCCACGTTCAAAGAGCGGATGCCACCGCCCACGGGGGTGGTCAGCGGGCCCTTGATGGAGACGACGTAGTCCTTGAGGACCTTCAGGGTCTCTTCGGGCAGCCAGACGTCGGGGCCGTAGACGCGCGTCGACTTTTCACCCGCGAAAATCTCCATCCAGTGGATCTGGCGCTGGCCGCCATACGACTTGGCCACCGCCGCGTCGACCACCTTGATCATCACGGGCGTGATGTCGAAACCGGTGCCATCCCCTTCGATGTAAGGGATGATGGGATTGTGGGGAACGTTGAGGGAGAAGTCCGGGTTGACCGTGATCTTCTGCCCACCCTCGGGCACCTTGATGTGCTGATACATGTGTTTGGTCTCCGCGTTTGGCGTGTCCGTGAAAACATTGCCATGGATGTCGGCAACGTGTCCTTCATTCTACGCGACCACCCGAATCAGGGGCGGCGGGAAGCTCAGGTATTCCCCAGGAGCTTGGGCATTTCGGCGCGACGATGCGACAGATCACGCACACCAGACCTGCCATTGCGCCCACAGGTTGTGAGCCAGCCCCCAGCCGGCCATGCCAGCCAGGCACAAACCGGACAGGCGCACCGCCCAACGCGGGTCGAGCCAGTTGTCCCTCGCTGAAGCACCATCCCCCACCGACGCTGGCGCGGGGTCGGACGGCGCCATGGCACCGGCATCGTGTGCCGCCTCCAAGGGAGCGCCATTCGCTGGCACGGCGACTTCCTGGCGCATCCAGATGACCGGCGCTGACGCGGCGGCACCTGCGAGCGCCACACCCGCCGGCTGCCCGCGCACACGCAGCCACCGCAACAAAGCCGGCGCGGCCCAAACCCCCACGGCGCTGGGCAAGGCGAACGCGAACATCACCAGAGCCCCCGCCGCGGGATCGGGGGCGAGCGCAGCGACCATCAGGGCCGCGTACAGCAGGCCACAGGGCAGGAGGGCCCAGGCCATGCCAGCCACCAATGGCAGCAGGGGCTGCCCCCACGCGGGCACGGATCCGCGGGCCGCGCCCCAGCGCTGTCGCAAGCGATCGTACAAGGGGCGGCCCAATTGATCCAGCCAGGAAGGAACCTGTCCCTGCAGCAGCAAGGCCACCCCGAGGATGACCACGGCCGCCTGGGCCATCATCCAAAGGGGCTTGAGCATGGCCACCTGACGCCCCCATTGGGACAGCAAACCGGTGGCCAAGGCCGCGAGGGCCCCCAACATCGCGTAGCCGATGGCCCGACCGAGCAACGCCCAGGGCGACACACCGCGCGGGAACGCCACGGCACAAGCGGCCCCGCACATCGCTGCGCAATGGGCCATGCCGCCCAAGCCCATGAGGAAGGCCGTCAGCAGGAGGCCGCTCAACATGAGCGCCTCCGAGGCCAGCAAGCAGGCTCAGATGATGCGTGAAAAGCGCTCAACGGCCCGATCGGCCTGCAAGTGGCGATCAAACACCATGGCCACGGCGCGCACGAAGTACCACCCCACCGGGGTGACGCGGATCCCATCAGACTCCAGTTGCACCAGCCCCGACTCGACGAGTGGCTCCAGTTGGCGCATCTCACCTTCAAAGTATTGCCTGAAATTCACCAAGTAGGCGAGTTCGATGGATTCGAAGTCCACGCGCCCCTGGCACATGATGGCCATGATCACCGCCCGGCGGACCAGGTCGTCGCGACTCAACACCATGCCCCTCACCACCGGCAACTGGTGTCGATGCAAGGCATCGTGGTACTCCTCCAGTGTCTTGGCGTTCTGGATGTAGTGGGCGCCGATGCGCCCGATGGCCGACACGCCCAGGCCGATCAGGTCGCAATCGGGGTGGGTGCTGTAGCCCTGGAAATTGCGGTGCAGCCGCCCCTGGCGCTTGGCCACCGCCAGCGCGTCATGACGCAAGGCAAAGTGATCCATGCCGATGTAGTCGTAGCCAGCCTGACTGAAGGTGTCGATCGCCATCGAGAGCATGCCCACCTTGTCTTCGGCTTGGGGCAAGGCTTGCGCATCGATGCGGCGCTGCGGCTTGAAGCGTTGGGGCAGGTGCGCGTAGGCGTACAAGGCGATGCGATCCGGGCGCAGCGCCGCAACCTGAGACAGCGTGCGCTGGAAGCTCTCTGCCGTCTGGCGCGGCAGGCCGTAGATCAGGTCCATGTTGATGGACTCGAAGCCTTCTGCGCGAGCGGCATGCACCAGGGCCGCCACCTGGTCGTGCGGCTGGATGCGATGCACAGCCTGCTGCACGGCCGGATCGAAGTCCTGAACCCCGAAGCTGAGTCGGTTGAAACCCATGGCGGCCAGGCGCTTGAGTCGCCCAGCGTCGATCGTTCGGGGGTCGATTTCGATGGCGTATTCCCCGCCGGGCACGAAGCGGAACGCTTGCCGCAACGTGTGCAACAGGCCGTCGAGCTGGTCGTCGCTCAGGAAGGTGGGCGTGCCGCCGCCCAGGTGCAGCTGCGACACCATCTGGCCGGGGCCGAGTTGCTCGGTGACGAGGCGAATTTCTTCCCGCAGGTCGGCCAGGTAGGCGTCGGCGCGCTCGTGGTGGCGGGTGATGACCTTGTTGCAGGCGCAGTAGTAGCACACCGATTCGCAAAAGGGGATGTGCACGTAAATCGACAGGCCGCCCGCGCCAGCCGTCAGGGCCCCCGCCCCTTGTCCACGCTGTTGCAAGGCCTGGATGTAATTGCTTGCACCATAGGCTTCGACAAAGCGGTCGGCCGTCGGATAGGATGTGTAACGTGGACCCGCAACATCGAGTCGAGAGAGCATCTCCCGGGAAACGATCGGGGTTTCGGACAGGGTTCTGACGGCCGGTTCACTCATTCACGCGACTGTGCCAAAGTCCCCGCCACCAGGGTTGATCTGCCTCAAGGGCGGCGACCGGAATCAGGCAACAATCCAGACATCCTTTGAGGTTGCTCATGTTGAACCCGACTGCCCCCCAGATTGCCCCCCACGCCGACCAGCCGCCCTGCCCCTCTGCGCCTTGCAGCAGCACCCGAGGTGCGTCGGTGAACAGCGCGGCCGTCACCCCCATCAAACTCGATTCGTTCAAGGTCGCCTGCTCCAGCTGCAACCTGCGCGAGTTGTGCCTGCCGGTTGGCCTGAGCCAGCCCCAGTTGACTCACCTGGACACCCTGGTCGCCACCCGTCGCTCGATCAAGCGCGGCGACGCCCTCTTCCACACCGGCGACCCGTTCAAGTCGGTCTACGCCGTGCGCACGGGCTTCTTCAAGACGCGCGTGTCGTCCGAAGACGGGCGCGACCAGGTCACCGGCTTCCAAATGGCCGGTGAGCTGCTGGGGTTGGATGGCATCAGCACCGATCGCCACGCCTGTGACGCGATCGCGCTGGAGGATTCGCAGGTTTGTGTGATTCCCTACGGGCAGCTCGAGGAGCTGTCTCGCGAGTTCTCTGACCTGCAACACCAATTCCACAAGATCATGAGCCGCGAGATCGTTCGCGATCACGGCGTGATGCTGCTGCTGGGCAGCATGCGGGCGGAAGAGCGCCTGGCTGCTTTCCTGCTGAACCTGACGCAGCGCCTGCACGCACGGGGCTTTTCGGCCTCCGCCTTGGTGCTGCGCATGACGCGCGAAGAAATCGGCAGCTACCTGGGGCTCAAGCTCGAAACCGTCAGCCGCACTTTCTCCAAGTTCCAGGATGAAGGGCTGCTGGAAGTCAAGCAACGCGACATCCGCATCACGGACGAAGCGGGCTTGCGTGCGCTGGTCAACAGCGTGCGCTGCTGATCCGTTCGGGCTTCGCAATGGCAGGCCCGGCCGGGGGGGCCGCGACGGTGTCGTCAGGGTTGATGCTGCATGGCCACACCACGGCGTAAGTGACGGCGCGAGCGACGAGCGCCGCTCACCGAGGCCGTTGGCTCACGCATCATGAGGTGGCTCAGACCGGAGGCCGCAGACACCAGCGCCCAGAACACGAAGAAGGCCAAGCTGTAGGTGGTTCGGGCGTCGGGCTGCCAGGAACCCACGCTCATGGCGGAGGGGTCCACCATCGAAAACACAACCATCTCCAGGATGCCCGCCATGATGAAGGCGGGCCAGAGAATCTGGGCAAGGTGCAAGGCACGAGGTGTCATGCTGGTCTCCTTGAGTCAAGCTGCACACAAGGCCCATGTTCTGCCCGCACGCCCGAATCTCAACGAGGACTAACCCCCAATTTCAGGGGTTCACCTCAGCCGCCCAGCCCTTCAGCGGTCGGCGGGTTGACGCTCGGGCGAGGCCGCGTGGTTGCGCCCCTGAACGGCGGGCATGTCGTTGACGCCCTTGACCTGGCCCTTCGACGTGTCGAGGACCGGGTCCACGTGCTTGACGGCGAGGGTCACGGTGATCAGGGAAGCCACCACGACGATGGCGGGCCCGGCGATCACCATCCAGACGATGGGCAAGCGCCACCACGGCGGGTTGTGGGCGGGAGGGGTTTGGGACGGGTTCATTCGGTGCTCCGGAAAAACTCAGCGGCGCCTCAGCGAGGGACCATGAAGGTGGACTTTTCGCGCACGTCGACCTGGGGGGCGTCGCCCTGGCGCAGTTGCTCGACCAAGATGGTCATGCCGTGGGCGCCGGTGCCCATGCGGCCCGCCACCTCCGGCGGGATGCGAACGGAGATCGGCACCCAACGGGCCTCGGCCGGCCCCAGGATGACGTCCTGGCCCCCTTCGACGCGGGGCTGCGACAGCTGCTCCACGCCCACGCGATAGCGCTGGGTCTGCTCACTGGCGTTCATGACCTGGACGCGGTAGACGTTCTCGATGTAGCCCTCGTCGACCACGCGCGCCAAGGCGCCGCGGTCACGCACGATGTCGACCCGGAAGGGCGGGCGGCTGTAGATGCTGTGGACAAAAGCAACGACCACGGCGACCAGGATGACGCTGTAGATCAGCACGCGCGGACGCGTGACGCGCGCCCACATCTCGCGACGCCCCCACCCCTGCTCCATGCTGTTTTGGGTGGCGTAGCGGATGAGGCCACGCGGAGAGCCGACCTTGTCCATGACCGAATCGCAGACGTCGATGCAGGCCGCGCAGCCGATGCACTCGTATTGCAGGCCCTTGCGGATGTCGATGCCGGTGGGGCAGACCTGAACACACAGCGTGCAATCGATGCAGTCGCCCTGCCCCTGTGACTTGGCATCGACGCCGCGCTTGCGTGAGCCACGGGGCTCGCCGCGCTTTTCGTCGTAGCTGATGATCAGCGTGTCACGGTCGAACATGGCGCTTTGGAAGCGCGCATACGGGCACATGTACTTGCAGACCTGCTCTCGCATGTAGCCGGCGTTGCCGTAGGTGGCGAAGCCGTAGAACAGCACCCAGAAGATCTCCCAAGGGCCCATGCTGAGGGTGACGACCTCCTGAGCGAGCACGCGCACCGGCGTGAAGTAGCCCACGAAGGTGTAGCCGGTCCACAGCGCCACGGCGATCCAGGCGAGTTGCTTGGCGGTCTTGCGCCAGACTTTGTCGAGCGACCAGGGCGCCTTGTCGAGCTTCATGCGGCGGCCGCGATCGCCTTCGATCTTGCGCTCGATCCACATGAACATCTCGGTGTAGACGGACTGCGGGCAGGCGTAGCCGCACCACAGGCGTCCCGCCACCGCCGTGAACAGGAAGAGGCCGTAAGCCGAGATGACCAGCAGCGCCGTGAGGTAGATGAAGTCCTGCGGATACAGGACCAGGTTGAACAGGTAGAAGCGCCGGGTGGTGAGGTCAAACAGCACCGCCTGACGGTCGTTCCACATCAGCCACGGGGTGCAATAGAAAACGATCTGGGTGAGCCAGACCAGCGCCCAGCGCCACTTGGTGAACCAGCCCTGCACCTCGCGTGCGTAGATCTTCTCGCCCTTCTGATAGAGCGAGACGAGCTCTTCACGCGCACCGCCAACAGGCTGAATGGGGATGACGCGCTTGTTGGCGCCATGGGGGGGGCTGGTGTCGCTCATGATGGTTTGAAATGAACAAACGGTGGCTGAACCGGATACCCCTCAGGGTATCACGACTCGCCACCGCCCTGGGCCAGGCTGTGCGCCGGGCTTGATCGTGATCAAGCTCCCGGCGACAGTCACCGAATCATCGAATCACTTGGCTTGAGCCGTCTGGGTCGGGTTGGACAGGCCCCAGACGTAAGAGGCCACCAGGCGGATCTGGTCGTCGGACAGGCGCACGTTCTGCGCCGGCATGACGTTGACCTTGCCCTTGTTGACGATCTCGACGATGGCCTGCTCGCCCCAGCCGTGCAGCCAGACCTTGTCGGTCAGGTTGGGGGCACCGATGACCTGGTTGCCCTTGCCATCGGCACCGTGGCAGGCAGCGCACACCTGCTTGAACTTGGCCTTGCCCAGTTCAGCCAGGATGGAGTTGTGACCCGAGCCCGACAAGCTCAACACGTAGTTGGCCACCTGACGAACCTCTTCGGGGCCACCCACCGCCGCACCCATCGGGGGCATCTGACCACGTCGGCCACCGTTGACGGTCTCGATGATCTTCTCGGGCGAGCCGCCGTGCAGCCAGTCACCATCGGTCAGGTTGGGGAAGCTCTTGGCACCCTTGGCATCGGAGCCGTGGCAGGCCGCACAGTTGTTGAGGAACAGGCGTTGACCGATGGCGTTGGCCTGGGGGTCACGAGCCAGGTCCTGGACCGATGCGTTCTGGAACTTGGCGAAGATCTTGTCCTGCTCCAGCTTGGCCTTGGCGTTTTCGGCTTCGAGCTGGCCCTTGGAGGTCCAGTTCAGCTTGCCAGGCGCGTCGCCCAGCCCGGGGTACAGGGCCAGGTAGGCCACCGCGAAGACCAGGGTGATGATGAACAGGAACAGCCACCAGCGAGGCAGGGGGTTGTTGAGTTCGCGCAAGTCGCCATCCCACACGTGACCGGTGGTCTTGTCGATGTTGCCCTGGGCGTCGTAGACGACCTTGTGCTGGGCGGCGCCAATCAGCACGAAGGCACAGTAAACCAGACCACCCACCACGATCGCGATGACGTACCACGACCAGCCGTTGTTAATGAAGTCGCTCATGTCTGAGCCTCCAGTCAATCTTCTGCGAGAGGCAGTCGACCTGCCTCTTCAAACTGGGCCTTGTTGCGGCGCGAATACGCCCACACCACGATGCCCACGAAAACGCACAGGCATCCCACCGTGAAAAGGCTTCTCAACGTGATGACGTCCATGTGCGTCGCTCCTTATTTGACCGCGGTGCCAAGCACCTGCAGGTAAGCGATCACGGCCTCCATCTCGGTCTTGTCCTTGACCTCGTCGGCGGCGGCCTTGATCTCGGCGTCCGTGTAAGGCACACCGACCATGCGCAGGGCTTCCATGCGGGGCGCCATGCCCTGGGCGTCGACCTTGGCGGTCTCCAGCCACGGGTAGGCGGGCATGTTGGACTCGGGCACGACGTGACGCGGGTTGTACAGGTGGGCGCGGTGCCACTCGTCGGAGTACTTGCCACCCACGCGGTGCAGGTCCGGGCCGGTGCGCTTGGAGCCCCACTGGAAGGGGTGGTCGTACACGAACTCACCCGCCATGGAGTAGTGGCCGTAGCGCAGGGTCTCGGCGCGGAAGGGGCGGATCATCTGCGAGTGGCAGCCGTAGCAGCCTTCACGCACGTAGACGTCGCGACCGGCCAGTTGCAGGGCGGTGTAGGGCTTGAGGCCATCGACCGGCTGGGTCGTGCTGTGCTGGAAAAACAGCGGCACGATCTCGACCAGCGCGCCGAAGGACACGACGATCAGCGTCAGCACGATCATCAGGAAGTTGCTGGTCTCGATCTTCTCGTGCGAGAAGAGCTTGGGCTTGTGGTTGTTGTCAGCCATGTTGTTCTCCTTCTGGGGCTCAGGCGTGAGCCGGCTGAGCGTGACCCTGGGGGATGGGGGCGTTGACGGCGCGCCCAGCCATGACGGTCATCACGGTGTTCCACAGCATCAGGATCATGCCGCCCAGGTAGAGCAGGCCGCCTGCGACGCGGATCACGTAGAAGGGATAGGTCGCCTTCACGCTTTCAACGAAGCTGTAGACCAGGGTGCCGTCGGGGTTGACCGCACGCCACATCAGGCCCTGCATCACACCGGCGATCCACATCGCGGCGATGTAGAGCACGATGCCGATGGTCGCCGCCCAGAAGTGGATGGAAATGGCGGACACCGAGTACATCGTGGTGCGGCCGAACATGCGCGGGATCAGGTAGTACAGCGAGCCCATGGAGATCAGGCCCACCCAGCCGAGGGCGCCGGAGTGCACGTGGCCCACGGTCCAGTCGGTGTAGTGCGACAGCGAGTTCACGGTCTTGATGGACATCATCGGACCTTCGAAGGTGGACATGCCGTAGAACGACAGGGCCACGATCAGGAACTTCAGGATGGCGTCGTCGCGCAGCTTGTACCAGGCACCCGACAGGGTCATGATGCCGTTGATCATGCCGCCCCACGATGGTGCAAGCAGGATCAGCGAGAACACCATGCCGACCGATTGCGTCCAGTCAGGCAGAGCGGTGTAGTGCAGGTGGTGAGGACCCGCCCACATGTAAGTGAAGATCAGGGCCCAGAAGTGCACGATCGACAGGCGATACGAGTACACGGGCATGCCGGCCTGCTTGGGGATGTAGTAATACATCATGCCCAGGAAGCCCGCGGTCAGGAAGAAGCCCACGGCATTGTGGCCGTACCACCATTGCACCATCGCGTCCTGGACGCCGGCGTAGACCGAGTAGGACTTGGTCAGGCCCACGGGCACGGCGGCGCTGTTGACGATGTGCAGCAGGGCCACGGCGATGATGAAGGCGCCGTAGAACCAGTTGGCCACGTAAATGTGGCGAATCTTGCGGGTGCCGATGGTGCCGAAGAACACGATGGCATAGGAAACCCAGACGACGGCGATCAGGATGTCGATCGGCCACTCGAGTTCGGCGTATTCCTTGCCGCTGGTGTAGCCCAGGGGCAGAGAGATGGCGGCCGCCAGGATGACCAGCTGCCAACCCCAGAACGTGAACGAGGCGAGGGGACCGGCGAACAGGCGGGTCTGGCACGTGCGTTGCACAACGTGATACGAGGTGGCGAACAGGGCGCAGCCGCCGAACGCGAAAATCACCGCATTGGTGTGCAGGGGACGCAGGCGACCGTAGGTCAGCCAGGGGATGCCAAAGTTCAGTTCCGGCCAGGCCAGTTGCGACGCGATCAGGACGCCTGCGGCCATGCCGACGACGCCCCAGATCACTGCGGCAATGGCGAACTGCCGGACAACGGTGTCGTTGTACGTGGCAGAGTGGGTGGTTGCCATCTCTAGTTCTCCTAAGTTACAGCCTGAATTGTGAGGGCAAACCATTAGCTATTTTTGATGCCGCTCAACGTTATCCTGTTCATTCGCGTCTCCCCCTTGAAGAATCCGATGCCCTTCGGCGTCGATGTCTTCAAACTGCCCGCTGTGGACCGCCCAGCCCAGGATGGCCAGAATTGCCAGCACGAGCAGAACTGACACGGGAATCAGGACAAAGAGGATTTCCATGATGCGGGGCCCAGTCTCAGGGAATTGAGCACGACGCCGAGCGAGCTCAGCGCCATGCCGAGACCGGCCGCCCAAGGCGGCAGCAGGCCCATCAGTGCCAGGGGGATGCAGCTGAAATTGTAGATCGCCGCCCAGGCCAGGTTTTGCCGAACGACGCGCATGGCACGCCGGCTGTGCATGATCGCCTCAGGCAAACCGGTCAGGCGGCCGTTCAAGATGATCAGGTCCGCCTGGGACTGAGCCAGTGCAGCGCCTTGGTCCAGGGCAATCGACACGTCGGCTTTGGCCAGGACCGGGGCGTCGTTGATGCCGTCGCCCACGACGGCCACGTGCCCACCGGCCTGTTGGGCCTCGGAGACGATGCGGAGTTTGTCCTCGGGCGCGGCCTGGGCCGCGGCCACGGGCAACTCACCGCGGGGGCCCAGGGCCAGCGAGGCAGCAACCACGCGGTCAGTGTGGTCTCCAGACAACAAGGCGGACTGGCACCCCAGTGCATTCAATTGGTGCAGCGCGGGCGCCGCCTCGGGGCGAAACACCTCGTCGAGCACCAACCCCATGACCGAGCCTGGCTGGCAGGCCCCGCTTTCGTCGCGCGAGGCCAACCAGACGCGAGGCGCGTCGGCATCGAACCAGCCCGACAGCAGATCACGTCCCTGCCCTTGCAGGACCCAGTCGCGCCGACCGAGCCGCCAGACCAGGCCCGAGCCGTCTCGGGCTTCGACGCCCTTGCCTGCGAACTCGTTGACGCTCACCCAGGTGCTGGGGGCCCACGCGTCGTTTTGGACGCGGGCCGCCTGGACGATGGAACGCGAGACCGGGTGATGCGACTGCGCAGCCAGGGAGGTCGCGGTTTGCCACGCTTCGGCGGGCGCCCCGCTCAAGGCCTGCCGAGGGTCGTGACGCCCGGTGGCGGTGCGCAGGCTCACGACGCTCAATTCGCTTTCCGTGAGCGTGCCGGTCTTGTCAAAGAAGACCTGGCGGATGGTGGACAACGCTTCCAGCGCGTCGAGGCGGCGCACGAGCACCCCCCGTCGCGCCATGGCGCCCGCCGCGGACAACAGCGCCGACGGTGCGGCCAGGGACAGCGCGCACGGGCAGGTGACGATGAGCACGGACACGGCCACCCAGACCGAGCGGGACGGGTCGATCCATTGCCAGGCGAGCGCACCCAAGGCCGCCAGCGCCAGCACCCCCCACAGGAAGGGCCCCGCGACGCGGTCGGCGGCGCGCATCCAGCCAGGCTTTTCGGTCATGGCTTGCTGCACCAGGGAGACGATCTGCTGGTAGCGGGTGTCGGGCCCCAGCCGTTCGACCGACACCCAAACCGGGGCGCCGAGGTTCAGGCTGCCCGCCACGATGACCTGCCCAGGTGCGCGGGGCACGGCGCGGGACTCACCGGTGAGCAGGGACTCGTCGACCTCGGTGTGCCCGGCCAGGACCTGCCCGTCGGCGGGAAAGGCCTGTCCGACGGCCACGCGAACCCGGTCGCCATGACGCAAGGAAGACAGCGCCACGGACTCGACCGCCGCCGCCATGAGGTCGACCTCTTCGGGGTCGACGGCACGCTCGACGGCTTCGGGCAGGCGCACGCAAAGCGCCTCCAGGGACTGGGTGACGCGCTCACGCGCTCGGCTCTCCAGCCATCGCCCCGCCAGCAGGAAGGTCACGAACATGGTCAGGGAGTCGAAAAAGGCCTCGTCGCCAAACACCTCGGTCTGCCCGAACGCCACGCCGGTGCTGACGATGAAGGTGGCGAGGATGCCGATGGCCACGGGTGTGTCCATGGCGATGCGCCCCTGCCGAGCCGCGCGCCAGGCGCCGGTGAAGAAGGGCCCGCATGAAAACAGCATGACGGGCAGGCTCAGCACCCAGTTGGCCCAGTTCATGAGGCGCCAGATGTCGGGGGGAATCTCATCCTGGCCGGCCACGTACTGGGGCCAGGCGATCATCATGACCTGCATCATGCAAAACGCCGCCACAGAGAGGCGCCACAGCAGCACGCGGCGCTCCCGCAGGCGCTCGTGACCAGCGCGGGCGGCGGCATCCGGCCAGGCCCGGTAGCCCACGCGCTGCACGGCCTCGACCACCTCGGAGAGGTTGACTCGGGCCGGATCCAGCAGGATGCGCGCGCGCTGGGACGCCGCCTGAACCTGCACCTCGCTGACCCCGGGCACCTTGAGCAAGGCGTCTTCGATGGCGATGGAGCACGCCGCGCAGTACATGCCCGAAATGCCCAGCCCGATGCGCCGCAAGGAGCCCGTGGGCCACTCCACCACGCACTGGGCCAGCAGGTCGGGGTCATCGAGTCCGGCGGCCTGTGCGGGCGTGAGTTCGGGCAAGGGCACGAGGGGATCAGGGGCGTTCATGCGAGGACTGCTACAGTCGAGTTCGACGGGTTCCCCCCTCCACGCGGGCATGCGTTTGGGCACCCAGGGCGCGAACCAGATCGAATCAAAGAAGCGAGATGATGACGAAGACGGGCATTGTCAATCAAAGCACCCCCCGCCCCCCCTCAGGCGTCGGCCACGGGTGGCGGCAATCTGCGCTCATGGCGGCCGGTGCGCTGTTCGCGGCGCTGGCCACCGGGCTGGCTTGTGCCCAGGATGCACCCCAGAAGTTGCGCACCACCCCGCTGGGTGCCGGCATGCACAACATCGTCGCAGAGGTGGCCTCGACCCCCCAGGAGCACACCATCGGGCTGATGCACCGCACCAGCATGGGCGCCAACGAGGGCATGCTGTTCATCTTCGAGCGCCCGGGCACGCAGTGCTTCTGGATGAAGAACACGCTGATCCCGCTGTCGATCGCGTTCGTGGCCGATGACGGCACGATCGTGAACGTCGACGAGATGAAGCCTCAGACCCTGGAGTCACACTGCTCGGCCAAGCCGGTGCGGATGGTGCTGGAGATGAACACCGGATGGTTCAAGAAGCGCGGCCTGGGCACGGGCAGCAAACTGACCGGCGCGCCATTCGGCAGCCCGCGCTGACCACCCTGCAGAGGCCAGCGCTCCGCCTCAACCCCCGTCTCAGCGCACGCGCGAGACGAGGCGTTCCTTGAGCTGCGGCAGGACCGACAGCGCCGCCTCCCTCCCGGCGAGGATGGACAGGCGGCGCGAGCCGAAGTCCGCGCTGCCCACGCCCTCCAGCTTGGGTCGCATGACCACATCGGCATCAGACAGCTCGTGCTGGCTGATGGCGTGTCCCATGATGTTGAAGGTCTGCAGCAGGATGTCGACCGCGCCGCGGGTGGACTGCCCCTGCGGGATGGCCGAAATGTCAACGGCGATGATCACATCGGCGCCCATCTGCCGGGCAAACCGCACGGGCACGGGCGACACGGCCCCGCCATCGATGTACTCGCGCCCGCCCATCTTGACCGGCTCGAACACCGCCGGCACCGCGCTGGACGCCCGCACCGCCACGCCAGGGTCACCGCGCCGGAACAGGATGGGTTGGCCGCTTTGCAGGTCGGCCGCGACGATGCCCAGGGGCAAGCGCATGGACTCGATCGGCTTGCCGCCGGTCTGGGTTCGGATGAACCGGGCCAGCGCCTCGCCTTTGAGGAGGGAGCGCCCCGGGAAGACCCAATCGGTGATGCTGGACTCATCGAGCGTCATGGCCATGGTGTGCAACTCGGCCGGGGTCTTGCCCGAGGCGTAGAGGGCCGCCACGACGCTGCCGGCGGAGGTGCCCACCACCAGGTCGGGCTTGATGCCATGCTCTTCCAGCACCTGAAGCACGCCGATGTGGGCAAAGCCACGCGCCGCGCCGCCACCCAGGGCCAGGCCGATGCGCGGCGCCTTCAAGGGCGGCTTGGGCGCGACCACCTGGGGCGCCGGCACCACGGGCGTGGGCACCGCCGGTGCGGGCTCGTTGAGCAGGCTGCTGCATGCGCTCAGGCAGGACAGCACGACCCCACCCAGGAGCAGGCGCCAGGAACGGGCCCGCCCTCCATATGCAAAACAGCTATAAACAACTTCCATAAAAGTTCTTCTCATGTATATAAACGGTGGGTAGCATCCACGCTTCCCCGATTGTCACGTCGCCTGCCCACGTTTTTCCGGCCCCCATGAAGATCCGCAACCTCGACCTCACCGACAACGCGATCAACGCGGAGCACACGGCCCTGGGTCTGCCCCCCGTTGAAGACGACGTCAGCCACCCGTCCGACCACCCTGTGCTGCGCATCGCCGTGTGGGCGGTGGGTTTCATGCTGATCGGGGTGGTGGTCTACCTGGGGTCCAAGCTGTTCAACGGGCAGCATCAACAGACGGGCATGGAGCTCATCATGGAGACCGTCACCGGTGACGCTTTCTGGAAAGCCGTCCTGGTTGGCCTGCTGGCGCAGACGGTGGATGGCGCGTTGGGCATGGCCTACGGCATCACCTCCACGTCATTTTTGCTGGCAACCGGGTCGTCACCGGCCGTTGCCTCGGCCAGCGTGCACATCGCCGAGGTTTTCACCACGGGGGTTTCAGGTATTTCCCATGTCAAATTGGGCAACGTCAACAGATCCCTTTTTCTGCGCCTGCTCATTCCCGGCATCCTGGGCGCCAGCGCCGGCGCCTGGGTGGTTTCCAGCGTGGATTCGAGCATCATCAAGCCGGTGGTTTCCGCCTACCTTTTCCTGATGGGTCTCTATATTGTCAGCAAGGTATTCAAGAAAATCACCCCGCGCAAGGAAACCCCCAAACACGTGGCCAAACTGGGCTTGTTTGGCGGCTTCGTCGACGCCGTGGGCGGCGGTGGCTGGGGCCCGGTCGTGACCACCACGCTGGTGGGCACCGGGCAAGACCCTCGCACCACGATCGGCTCGGTCAATCTGGCGGAATTCTTCCTGACGTTCACCAGCGCCGCGGTGTTCGCCGGCCTGGTGGAAGAAGGCCCCTGGCCCACCGTGGCCGGCCTGGTCGTCGGCGGCCTGTTTGCTGCGCCCTTTGCGGCCTTCCTCACGCGCCGCCTCAACACCAAGACCCTGTTGATGCTCGTGGGCGGCGTCATCTCCTGCATCAGCCTCTACAATCTGCACCGGGCTCTCGGCTGACCTGAACCATCCTGCGCGCCACCCATCACCGCGCACCCCATATTCATTCTCTCTCGCTGCGCACCATGTATCAATATTCCGAATTCGACAAACAGTTTGTCCGCCAGCGCGCTGCTCAATTCCGCGACCAGCTTGAACGCAACCTCGCCGGCAAGCTCGGCGACGAGGAATTCCGCCCGCTGCGCCTGCAAAACGGTTGGTACGTGCAGCGCCACGCCCCGATGCTGCGCGTGGCCGTCCCGTATGGCGAGCTCTCCAGCAAGCAGATTCGCCAGCTGGCGCGCATCGCCCGCGAGCACGACCGCGGCTACGCCCACTTCACCACGCGCCAGAACGTCCAGTACAACTGGATCCCACTGAGCCAGGCCGCCGACGTGATGGACCTGCTGGCCGAAGTCAACATGCACGGCATCCAGACCTCGGGCAACTGCATCCGCAACATCACGGCCGACGCCATGGTGGGCACCGCCCCCGACGAAATCATCGACGCCCGCCCCTACTGCGAGGTGCTGCGCCAGTGGTCCACCCTGCACCCCGAGTTCGCTTTCCTGCCGCGCAAGTTCAAGATCGCCGTCAGCGGCGCCCGGGAAGATCGCGCCGCGGTGGCCTGGCACGACATCGGCCTGCACCTGATCAAGAACGACGCGGGTGACATCGGCTTCAAGGTGCTGGTGGGTGGCGGCATGGGCCGCACGCCCATCACCGGCACCGAGATCAACGCCTTCGTGCCCTGGCAACAGATCCTCGTCTACATCGAGGCCATCGTGCGCGTCTACAACCGCTACGGCCGCCGCGACAACATGTACAAGGCGCGCATCAAGATCCTGGTCAAGGCCGAGGGCCAGAAGTTCTTCGACCAGGTCAACGAGGAGTTCAACAACATCCTCACGCGCGATGCGGATGGCGCCGCCCACCTGATCCCGCAGGCCGAATTCGACCGCGTCAACGCAGGCTTCGCCTACCCCGCATCGGTCCAGCCACACACCCCCACCGGCAATGGCCTGCCCGCCGACGCCTCCGACGCCGACCAGCAGCAATTCGCCCGCTGGCTGGAGCGCAACGTGGTCGGCCACAAGGTGGCGGGCTACAAGAACGTGCAGCTGTCGGTCAAGCGCGTGGGCCAGGCCCCGGGTGACGCCACCGACGCACAGATGGACGCCATCGCCGACATGGCCGACCAGTTCAGCTGCGGCGAGCTGCGCGTGACCCACGACCAGAACGTGCTGCTGCCCTTCGTGCGCGAAGAAGACCTCTTCGCCTTGTGGAAGGCCGCCAAGGCCAACAGCTTCGCCTCACCCAACATCGGCCTGCTCTCGGACATGATCGCCTGCCCCGGCGGCGACTTCTGCGCCCTGGCCAATGCGCGCTCCATCCCGATTGCCAACGACCTGATCGCCCGCTACCAGGACCTCGACGAGCTCCACGACATCGGCGACATCGACCTGCACATCTCCGGCTGCATCAACTCCTGCGGCCACCACCACAGCGGCCACATCGGCATCCTGGGCGTGGACAAGGACGGCACCGAGTGGTACCAGGTGACGCTGGGCGGCTCGGACGGCTCCAACCACGCGCCCGCCGCGGTCGCCGGCAAGGTCATCGGCCCGTCGTTCTCGGCCGACGAGGTCACCGACGTGATCGAGGCCGTGATCGAGACCTACCGCGGCCAGCGTGCCGCGAATGAGAAGTTCATCGACACCGTCAAGCGCGTGGGCATCGAGCCGTTCAAGGCGGCCGCCAACGCGGTGCGCCGCACGACGGCCAAAGCCGCTTGATCGCCAGCCAAACGCGAAAGACCTCACCATGAAATTCATCGACACCCAACACGACCAGTGGCACACCGTCGGCGGCGAAGACGGCCCGATGTCGCACCCCCCCATCAAGTCCCACAGCCTGCTGACCCTGGGCCAGTGGCACGCCGTGCGCGAGCAGTGGCCCGCCAAGGGCCACGAGGCGCACAAGCCCGTGGGCGTGATCCTGCCCAACGACACCGACGTCGAGGTGCTGGAACAAGACCTCGCCAAGCTGGACCTGGTCGTGCTGCAGTTCCCGAAGTGGACCGACGGCCGCGCCTACACCCAGGCCCGCATCCTGCGCGCGCGCTACCGCTTCGGCGGTGAAGTGCGCGCCATCGGCGACGTGCTCGTGGACATGATGCCCCTGCTGGCGCGCACCGGCTTCGACGCCGTGGCCCTGCGCGGCGACCAGGACCGCGCCACCGCCGAGCGACAGCTGGGCTTCTTCGCCGCGCGTGGCCACTACCAGGGCGACGTGCAGCAGCACCAGCCGGTGTTCGGCCGCGCGGCCTGATCCCCCCGCACAGGAGCACACCATGAACGAAGCTTCATCCCACGAGGTTTCATCCCTGATCGGCGGCCCGGCCCCCACGGCCTCGGCCATCGAGCTGTACAACCGCCCCAGCGCCGACTACGCCGCCAAGGTGCAGGCCACCGTTGCGCTGCTGAAAGCCGCTGCATTCGAGCACCCGGGCAAGGTGGTGCAAGCCACCAGCCTGGGCGTCGAGGACATGATCGTCACCGACCTGATCGCCCGCCACCAGCTGCCCATCGCCATCGGCACGCTGGAGACCGGCATGCTGAACCCCGAAACGGCCTCGCTGATCGGCACGATCGAGTCGCACTACGCCGATGTGGGCATCCACGTCGAGGTCTATCGGCCCGTGCAGGAAACCGTGGTCGAGTTCGTGCGCAAGAACGGCGAAAAGGCCATGTACGACAGCATCGAGTTGCGCAAGGCCTGCTGCGGCATCCGCAAGCTCGAGCCCCTGAGCCGCATGCTGGCCGATCGCAGCGCCTGGATCACGGGCTTGCGCCGCGAGCAGTCCAACAACCGCGGCGACATGGCCGCGCGCGAGGTGGACGACAAAGGCCGCGCCAAGTTCAACCCCATGATCGATTGGACCTGGGGCGACGTGTGGCACCACGTGGCCGTCAACCACGTGCCCTACAACCCGCTGCATGACCAGTTCATGCCCAGCATCGGCTGCGCCCCCTGCACCCGCGCCATCGCGGTGGGCGAGGACTTCCGCGCCGGCCGCTGGTGGTGGGAGGACGAGAAGGCCAAGGAATGCGGCCTGCACGTCCACAAGTGAATTCAAGAGCGAGAAAACAATGAGCACCCCCGACAACGTGAACCAACTGCTGGCGGACGTCGACCACCGCCACCTGGACGCCCTGGAAGAAGAGGCCATCTTCATCCTGCGTGAAGTGGCGGCCAGCTTCGAGCGCCCCGCGCTGCTGTTCTCCAGCGGCAAGGACTCCTGCGTGGTCCTGCACCTGGCCGAGAAGGCCTTCAAGATGAAGAACCCGGCCACGGGCAAGCTGGAAGGCAAGCTGCCCTTCCCGCTGCTGCACGTCGACACCGGGCACAACTTCCCCGAGGTCATCGAGTTCCGCGAACAGCGCGTGGCCGAGATCGGCGAGCGCCTGATCGTGGCGCACATGGAAGAGTCCATCAAGAAGGGCACCGTGCGCCTGGCCCACCCGCTGGAGTCGCGCAACGGCCACCAGACCGTGACCCTGCTGGAAGCCATCGAAGACGGTCGCTTCGACTGCCTGATGGGCGGCGCGCGTCGCGACGAGGAAAAGGCCCGCGCGAAAGAGCGCATCTTCAGCCACCGCGACAGCTTCGGCCAGTGGCAGCCCAAGGAGCAGCGCCCCGAGCTGTGGAACCTGTTCAACACCCGCATCAAGCCGGGCGAGCACTTCCGCGCCTTCCCCATCAGCAACTGGACCGAGCTGGATGTGTGGCTCTACATCGAGCGCGAAAAGATCCCGCTGCCCAACATCTACTTCAAGCACGCCCGCCAGGTGATCCGCCGCAAGGGCCTGCTGGTGCCGCTGACCGATGTCACGCCGGCGCTCGAGGGTGAAACCGTCGAAACGGTGGACGTGCGCTTCCGCACCGTGGGCGACATGACCTGCACCTGCCCGGTCGAATCCGACGCCGCCAACCCGGCCGACATCGTCGCCGAGACCCTGCACGTGACCGTGAGCGAGCGTGGCGCCACCCGCATGGACGACCGCACGTCCGAGGCCTCGATGGAGCGCCGCAAGAAGGAAGGTTATTTCTGATGAGCACCCAAGAACAAGTCCAAGTGACGCATTGCGAAGCCCGCGAAGAGCTCGCGCACAAGGCCCTGCGTTTCCTGACCGCCGGCAGCGTGGACGATGGCAAAAGCACCCTGATCGGCCGCCTGCTGTTCGACAGCCGCGCCATCCTGGCCGACCAGCTCGACGCACTCGAGAAGCGCGCCGCAGGCGCCCCCATCGACCTGTCGCTGCTGACCGACGGCCTGGAAGCCGAGCGCGAGCAAGGCATCACCATCGACGTGGCCTACCGCTACTTCGCCACCAAGACGCGCAAGTTCATCATCGCCGACGCCCCCGGCCACGAGCAGTACACCCGCAACATGGTGACGGCCGCCGCCGGCTCTGACGCCGCCGTGGTGCTGGTGGACATCACCAAGATCGACTGGAAGGCGTCGCCCGTACCGCTGCTGGCCCAGACGCGTCGCCACAGCCTGCTGGCTCACCTGCTGCGCGTGCCCTCCATCGTCTTCGCCATCAACAAGCTGGACGCGATCGAAGAGGACACCGAGCTCGCCTTCAACAACGTCAAGGCCTCGCTGGAAGCCTTTGCCGAGCAGGCCGGCATCGTCAACAAGGGCGTGATCCCGGTGTCGGCCCTGCGCGGCGACAACGTCACCACGCCCTCGGCCAACTGGCCCTGGTACCAGGGCCCGACCCTGCTGCAGGTGCTCGAAGAGCTGCCCGCGTCTGACGAGCGCCACGACGGCGCGCTGCTGCATCCCGTGCAGTACGTGACCCGCGACAGCGTCGGTGAAGGCGAGGCCACGGCCTCCGGCACGGGCCACCAGCACCGCACCTTCTGGGGCCGCATCGCCCACGGCGCGGTCAAGGCCGGCGACGAAGTGCAGATCTTCCCCAGCGGCCAGACCGCGCTGGTGGCCGAAGTGCGCCACTCAGCGCTGGTCGTGGACCAATGCGAAGCGGGTCAGTCGGCCGGCATCGTGCTGGACCGCCAGGTCGACATCTCGCGCGGCGACTGGATCCACACCCCCGGCTCGATCCAGCCCACCGAGTCCTTCGGCGGCACGCTCGCCTGGCTGGACACCGAGCCCGCCGTGGTCGGCCGCAAGTACTGGGTGCGTCATGGCAACCGCTGGGTGCAAGCCCGCATCACCCGCATCGACAGCCGGCTGGACATCCACTCGCTGCAAGACACGGACGCGCAGGAGCTGGCCGTCAACGAGATCGGCCGCGTGCAGATTCAGACGCAACAGCCCCTGCCCGTGGAGGCTTACACCAGCAACCGCGTCGGCGGCGCCTTGATCGTGGTCGACCCCACGACCAACCGCACCAGCGGCGCCTTGCTGGTCAAGTGAGCCCGACGGAGCCCGACCGCATGGCCGACACCCGAACCCCGCCCGCCGCCCGCATCGTCTTCATCGGCGCGGGCCCGGGCGAGGCCGACCTCATCACCGTGCGCGGCGCCCGCGTGCTGGCCCAGGCCAAGGTCGTGCTGTTTGACGCCCTGGCCGACCCGAGCCTGCGCGACCTCGCCCCATCGGCCGATTGGGTGGACGTGGGCAAGCGCGGCTTCTCCGGCAAGGAGGGCAGCGACTTCAACGGCCAGACGCGCATCAACCGCCTGCTGGTCGAGCACGCCCGAGCCGTGGGCGCCGCGCATGGCGAACAAGCCACCGTGGCCCGACTCAAGGGCGGCGACCCCAACCTGTTCGGCCGCCTCGAAGAAGAACTGCACGCCTTGCGCGACGCCGGCATCGCCTGCGAAGTCGTGCCCGGCGTGACCTCGGCCCTCGCCGCGGCCGCCGCCACCCAACGCCCGCTCACGAGGCGCGGCAGCGGGCGCAGCGTCAGCTTCACCACGGCCATGACCCGCACGGGCGACCTGCAGTGCGGCATGGGCCCGGGCCAGCGCGCCGACACCGAGGTCTTCTACATGGCCGGACGGCAGCTGGCGCCCTTGTCCAAGGGGCTGCTGGACGCCGGCTGGCCGGGCGACACCGAAGTCAGCGTCGTCTCGCGCGCTGGCTGGCCCGACATGGCCCACACCGTGCACACGGTCGCCAGCCTGGACGACGCCAGCGTCATCCACGCGGGGCGCCCCACCCTGGTCATCGTGGGCGCCGGCGCGACCGCGATTCCCGACCAACCTTTGACCCACATCGCCTTGTGCGGAGAAGGCCCGGCCTCAGACAAAGCCTGAGCCCCCGGTAAAATCCCGCCCAGCAACCTCAACCCCGCCTTACCCAGAGACCCGTCATGACCCACGTCGTCACCGAAGCCTGCATCCGCTGCAAATACACCGACTGTGTGGACGTGTGCCCGGTGGATTGCTTCCGCGAAGGCCCGAACTTCCTGGTGATCGATCCGGACGAGTGCATCGACTGCGCCGTCTGCATCCCCGAGTGCCCCGTCAACGCCATCGTCCCCGAAGAGGACGTGCCCGGCGGCCAGCAGCAGTACATCCAGATCAACGCCGACCTGGCCAAGAAGTGGCCCAGCATCACCAAGCGCAAGGACGCGCTCCCCGATGCCGATGACTGGAAAGACAAGACCGGCAAGCTCGATCAGCTGATCCGCTGAACGGCGCGCACATGATCCAGACCGATGCCCTGGTCATCGGAGCCGGCCCGGTGGGCCTGTTCCAGGCCTTCCAGCTCGGTCTGCTCGGCTTGAAAGTCGAGGTGGTCGATGTGCTGCCGCAAGCCGGGGGCCAGTGCATGGCCCTCTACCCTGACAAGCCCATCTACGACGTGCCCGGCGTGCCGCGCTGCACCGGGCGCGAACTCACCGGCCTGCTGCTCCAGCAGGCCTCGCCGTTTCTGCCCATCGACGCCGAAACCGGCCGACGCCAGCACCTGCACCTGGGGCACCTCGTCGAGTCGATCGAGGCCGCAGCCGATGGAAGCTGGCTCGTGGGCGGCAGCGGCGGCTGGCGCTGTCAGGCGCGTGCGCTGGTGGTCTCGGCCGGCGCGGGCGCCTTCGTGCCGCGTGGGTTGGGCGTCGCGGCGCTGGACGGCGCGCACAACGTCAGCCATCACCTGCCTGACGCCGATGGCCCCGATCACGCCGCAGCGCTCCCAACGACCGCGCTGACGCCCCACCTTGTCGCCCCCCCCTGGGCCGGCCAGCACCTGGTGGTCGCCGGGGGCGGCGAAGAAGCGCTGTCTGCGGTGCTGGCCATCGCGCACGCGCCGCACCCTGAACACCGCCCCGCCCGCCTGAGCCTGCTGCACCGTCGCGACGCCTTCCAGGCGGAACCGCAACAAGAAGCCGCGGTGCGCGAACTCATCGCACAAGGCCGGGTGCAGCTCGTCATCGGCCTGCCGCAAGCCGCTCAACGCGAAGGCGACCGCGTCAGCGCGCTGGAGCTGCTGGGAGCCGATGGCCAGGTCCACACCCTGGCGTTCGACCACCTGCTGGTGCGCCTGGGCCTGAGCCCCAAGCTCGGCCCCCTCACGCAATGGGGGCTGGACCTGGAGCGCAAACAGGTGCGCGTGGACACCGCCACCTTCGCCAGCTCGCAAGCCGGCGTCCACGCCGTGGGCGACATCAACACCTACCCGGGCAAAAAACGCCTGCTGCTGTGCGGCTTCCACGAGGCCACGCTGGCCGCACACGCCATCGCCACGGCGCTCCAGCCGGACGCGCCCCCTCACCTGCTCTACACCACCACCAGCCCGGTGCTGCACCAGCGGCTGGGCGTCTGAGCACGGGCCCAACGGCTCACGGGAACACCGCACTACAATCGCGACCTGCTGGGGGTGCGGCCCCCGGTGCGCGTGCACGTTGGTGCGCGCGACCGGTGGCCGCTGAGAGAGTCCCTTTGAACCTGACCGAGATCGTCCTCGCGTAGGGAAGCCAGACCACCGTGGTGTCCACGCCTGCTCGCGCAGGCCCCCTGCTCTGCCACGGCGCTTCCATGCGCGAGTCTCCTCGGCCCCATCCTCACCGACTGGCGCCCGAATGCCATGGAGTTGTCTGCATGAGCCGTCCCGATTCCCGAATCACCTCCCCTCTGAGCCTGGTCTGCCTGGCTTGCCTGTCCAGCCTGAGTCACCCCGTGTTGGCACAGGCCGGCGACGAGTTGCTGCCAGGCGCCAGCGTCAGCGCACCAGCGCCACGCCAGTCCCGCGCCAGCATCACCGGCCTGGGTGACCTGCCCGGATGGCAAACCCCCGCACAGGCCATCAGCCTGGGCCAGCCCCTGCTGCGCGATGCCGGCGTGACACGCCTGGCCGACCTCACCAAACTCGACGCCAGCACGACGGACGCCTACAACCCCATCGGCTACTGGGACAGCCTGAGCGTGCGCGGCTTCACCCTGAGCAACGCACAAAACCACCGGCGCGAGGGCCTGCCCATCAGCGCCGAGACCCGCCTGGCGCTCGACAACAAATCCGCTGTCGAGGTGCTCAAGGGCACCAGCGGCATCCAGGCCGGCAACAGCGCCCCGGGCGGGCTGGTCAACCTGCTGGTCAAGCGGCCCGATGTGACGCTGCGCGAGCTGACCCTGGGCGTCAACGACCGCGGCGGCGTGCTGACCTCGCTCGACCTGTCTGATCGCTTTGGTGCTCAGCGCGAGTTCGGCCTGCGCGTCAACGCCGCGGCCGAAACGCTGCGCCCCACGGTTCAGCGAGCCGACGGCAACCGCCGCTTGCTGGCCCTGGCCGGTGACTGGAAGCTCAACGCCGACACCCGCCTGGAAGCCGAGTTCGAGCACAGTCAGCACAGCCAGGTCAGCGTGCCCGGCTTCAGCCTGCTGGGCACCGCCCTGCCCTCGGCCAAGTCGATCGACCCGACGATCAACCTCAACGCCCAGGCCTGGAGCCGCCCGGTCGAGATGCAAGGCAACACCGGCAGCCTGCGCTGGACGCAGAACTGGGGCGCAGGCTGGCGCAGCCAGCTGAGCTACGGCGAACAACGCCTGCAGTCGACCGACCGGGGGGCGTTCCCGTTTGGCTGCGACGCCAGCGGCAACTACAGCGCCTATTGCAGCGACGGCAGCTTCGACCTGTATGACTTCCGCTCGCCCGGCGAACACCGCCGCACGCGCGCCTGGAACGCCACGCTCAACGGCCAGGTCGGCACCGGCCCGGTGCGCCACGACCTGAGCTTCGGGCTGCTGCGCTCGCGCCACGATGCGGACCTGCAGCAAGCCATGTACACCTACGCCGGCGGGGGCAACGTCAGCGGCACTTTCACCGTGGACGAAATCGCCCCGGCGCTCGACTACGCCAACACCCAGCGCAGCGAACGCAGCACCGAGCTGAGCATCGTGGACGCCCTCAGCCACAACGGCCCCTGGCGCGCCTGGGTTGGCCTGCGCCACACCCAACTGCAGCGCGACACCGCCCTGACCGACGGCAGCGGCAGCGCCTCGCTCGACCAGGACCTGACGACCGGTTGGACCGCCCTGGGCTATCAACTCGCCGAGCAGACCCAGGCCTACGTCAGCTGGGGACAGGGCCTGGAGGCCTTCAGCGCACAAAGCACCCCGATCTACAAGTACGACAACGCGGGAGCGACCCTGCCCGTTCGTCGCAGCCGCCAGGTTGAAGTCGGCCTGAAGGGCGCCCATGGCAGTCAAAGCTGGGGCGCCAACCTGTTCCAGATCCACCGCCCGGTGGCCGACCGCGTGGACAACACCTTCGTGGCCGACGGCGAAGCCGTGCACCAAGGCCTGGAAGGCACCTGGCAGCTGCGCCACAACCAGTGGCAAGCCTCGCTGAGCGGCATGCTGCTGGACACCGAGCGCCGCGGCAGCCAGCGCACCGACGTCCAGGTCAACGGCAAGCCGGCGGTGAACGTGCCCGAGCACGCCTTGAAAGCCTCCGTCGCTTGGCGCGTCCCGGCGTCCGTGCTGCCGGCGCTGACCACCTGGCTGCAGGCCGACGTGATCCACGAGGGGCCCCGCGCGGTCACGGCCGACAACAGCGTGCGGCTGTCGTCGTGGACGCGCACCGACGTGTCTCTGCGCGCCAGCCAGAACCTGGGCGGGCGCAACGTGATGTGGCGCCTGAACGTGCACAACCTGTTCAACCTGCGCAACTGGCGCGAAGCGCCCACCTACTCGGACCACGTCTACCTGATGCCCATGGCCGCGCGCAGCGTGAGCGCATCGGCCACGATCGACTTCTGATCTTCGCAGGTGCGAGCGGGGTGTCGCAGGCGGCCAACAAGCCACCACAAACCCACACCAACTTGCGACATCACAGGAAATGATGCTATAGTTGAGGTCTTGGTTGATGACGACGACGCGATGCAAATCGCTGACACCTTCGGAAACCTGAACCGACATATTCCTCGATAGCTCAGTCGGTAGAGCGCCGGACTGTTAATCCGTAGGTCCCTG
>JAECRL010000010.1 GCA_016000265.1 Burkholderiales bacterium | reverse complement strand
CCTGGGCTGGGAGGTCTGGCTCAACGGCATGGAGGTGACGCAGTTCACCTATTTCCAGCAGGTCGGCGGGATCGACTGCAAGCCCATCACCGGCGAGATCACCTACGGGCTGGAGCGCCTGGCCATGTACCTGCAAGGCGTCGAGAACGTCTATGACCTGGTCTACGCGCCGGGCATCAAGTACGGCGACGTCTTCCACCAAAACGAGGTCGAGCAGTCGACCTACAACTTCGAGCACAGCAACGTCGAGTTCCTGCTGGGTGCGTTCACCAATTACGAAACTCAGGCCAAGTACCTGATGGAGCAGGCGCTGGCGCTGCCGGCTTACGAGCAGATCCTCAAGGCCGCCCACACCTTCAACCTGCTGGATGCCCGCGGTGCCATCTCGGTGACCGAGCGCGCCGCCTACATCGGCCGCATCCGCAACCTGGCGCGCGCCGTTGCCGCCAGCTACCTCGACAGCCGAGCCCGATTGGGCTTCCCGATGGCCCCCAAGGCCTGGGCCGACGAAGTCGTCGAACAACTGACCAACAAGAAGGCTGCCTGAGCATGACGTCCCCCAATCAAAAGGCCAACCTCCTCGTCGAGCTGTTCGTTGAAGAGCTGCCCCCGAAGGCGCTCAAGAAGCTGGGCGAGTCCTTCGCCAACGTGCTGGCCGACGGCCTCAAGGCCCAGGGCCTGGCGGGCGCGGACGCGGTGGTCACGCCGTATGCGTCGCCGCGCCGCCTGGCTGTGCACGTCAGTGGCGTGGCTTCCAAGGCCGTTGACCAGCCCGTGCAGCACAAACTGATGCCCGTGGCCGTGGGCCTGGGCGCCGATGGCCAGGCCACGCCCGCGTTGCTCAAGAAGCTGGGCTCGCTGGGCCTGGGTGCGGAGGTGGTGGGCTCGCTCAAGCGTCAACCCGACGGCAAGGCCGAGGCCCTGTTCCTCGACACCGTCAAGCCCGGAGCCGCACTGGCCGAGGGCCTGCAGAAGGCCCTGGAAGAGTCCCTGGCCAAGCTGCCCATTCCCAAGGTCATGACCTACCAGCTGGAGCAGGGCGAGGGTGAGGGTTTTCAGCCTGGCTGGACCAGCGTGAACTTCGTGCGTCCGGCGCATGGCCTGGTGGCCTTGCATGGAGACCAGATCGTGCCCGTGGCCACCCTGGGCCTCAAGGCCGGTCGTGACACCCACGGCCATCGCTTCGAGGCCAAGGTCTCGCCCGTGGTCCTGCGCGATGCCGACAGCTACGCAGCCCAATTGGCCGAGGAGGGCGCCGTGATCGCCAGCTTCGCCGCGCGACGCGCCGAGATCGCCTCCCAACTGGCTGCAGCCGCCGGCCGCGCTGGCCACGACCTCAAGCCCATCGAAGACGAGGCCTTGCTGGACGAGGTCACTGCCCTGGTCGAGCGCCCCAACGTGCTGATCGGCCGCTTCGAGGAGGCGTTCCTGGCGGTGCCCCAGGAGTGCCTGATCCTGACCATGAAGGCCAACCAGAAGTACTTCCCGCTGCTCAACGCCGAGGGCAAGCTGACGCACCAGTTCCTGGTGGTGAGCAACATCTCGCCAGCGGACCCCAGCGCCATCATCGGGGGCAACGAGCGCGTGGTGCGCCCGCGCCTGGCCGACGCCAAGTTCTTCTTCGACCAGGACCGCAAGAAGACGCTGGCGTCCCGTGTGGCCGGCCTGGCCAAGGTCGTCTATCACAACAAGCTCGGCACCCAGGGTGAGCGCTCCGAGCGCGTGCGCGCCATCGCCCACGCCATCGTGCAGCAACTCAGCCTGCACACCGTGCCGTTCACGGTCGACGACAAGGACCACTTCGAGGTGCTCGACAGCAAGGCCCAGGAAGCTTCGCTGCTGGCCAAGACCGACCTGTTGACCGACATGGTCGGCGAGTTCCCCGAGCTGCAGGGCATCATGGGCGGCTACTACGCGCGCCACGAAGGACTGCGTGACGGCGTGGCCATCGCCATCGAGGACCACTACAAGCCGCGCTTCGCGGGTGACGCGCTGCCGCGCAACCACACCGGCACCGTCGTGGCCCTGGCCGACAAGCTCGAAACCCTGGTGGGCCTGTTCGGCATCGGCCAATTGCCCACGGGCGACAAGGATCCGTTTGCGCTGCGTCGTCACGCGCTGGGCGTGATCCGCATCCTCATCGAGAAGAACCTGCCGCTGTCGCTGCCCGAGTTGTTCGACGCCGCGGCTGCGCCCTTCGGTGAGCTCATCGATCGCCCCACAGAGGCCTTGCTCGGCTTCTTCGCCGACCGCCTGGCCGTGTCCTTGCGTGACCAGGGCTACAGCGCCCAGGAGGTTGACGCCGTGCTGGCCCTGCAGCCGCCGCGCCTGGGTGACGTGCCGCGCCGCCTGGCCGCCGTGCGCGCCTTCGCGGCCTTGCCCGAAGCCGCTTCGCTGGCCGCGGCCAACAAGCGCGTGAGCAACATCCTCAAGAAGGCCGAAGAGGCCATCGAGGCCCGGGTGGACGCCAGCCTGTTCAAGGAAGTCGCCGAAGGCGCGCTGTACGAGGCGCTCCAGGCGGTCGTGCCAAAAGCACAGTCGGCCTTCGAGCAGGGCGACTACACTGGTTCCCTGCAAGCTTTGGCGGTGCTCAAGGCACCGGTGGATGCGTTCTTCGACGGGGTCATGGTCAACGCCGATGACGCCGCCTTGAAGGCCAACCGACTGGGCTTGCTGGCAACCCTGCACGCTGCCATGAACCGCGTGGCCGACATCTCTCGACTGGCAGCCTGAACGTGTTTTCCAGACCCCACCCCGGAGAGGCCATGAAGCTGGTCATCCTCGATCGCGATGGCACCATCAACCACGAGCGGGAGGACTACATCAAGTCCGCCGATGAGTGGGTGCCTCTGCCCGGGGCCCTGGAAGCCATCGCCCGGCTCAATCACGCCGGCTGGCACGTGGTGGTGGCCACCAACCAGTCCGGCATCGGCCGGGGGCTGTTCGACATGGTGTCGCTCAATTCGATGCACGCCAAAATGAACCAGTTGCTCTCCCGGGTGGGTGGGCGCATCGAGGCGGTTTTCTTCTGCCCGCACACCCCCGAGGACAACTGCACCTGCCGCAAGCCTTTGCCTGGTTTGTTCCAGATGATCGGCCAGCGTTTTGGCTGCAGCCTCGAGGGCGTGCCCATGGTCGGGGACCTCCCGCGCGACGTGCTCGCGGCGCAATCCGTGGGCTGTGAGCCGCACCTGGTGCGCACCGGGCAAGCCGCCACCATGACCGACACCGACTTGCAGGACCTGCGCCGGCGCGTGCCGGACCTCACCATCCACCCCGACCTGTCGGCGTTCGCCGACTTCATCATCTTGCGCGACCGCCGCATCCAGGGCGAAGACGAGCCGGTTGCCACGCACATGGGGGAGCTGACTTGAGCAGTCAGTCAGCGTTGAGTCAATTGAATTTGTGGTCGGACGATGAATCGACGGCGGGTCTCTCCGATGGCACCGCCGTCAACCAGCCTGCCAATTTGAACTCGGATGCCCGGGCCACCGTGCCCGAGGCCGCCTTGTTGGGCAGCCTGCCGGTGTTCCGTCACCCTCGCGCGGTGCGTGAAATCCGCCTGGGCAAAGCCTTGGTGGCCTACGAGTGCACGCGCGTGCGCCGCCGCAGCATCGGCATGGTGGTCAGCGACGACGGCCTCTCGGTCAGGGCGCCCAACTGGGCGGCCTGGGGCGACATCGAAACGGCCTTGCGGGCCAAGGAGCGTTGGATCTGCACCAAGCTGGTCGAGCAGCGCGAGCGCGCGCGCCGTCGCGTGTCGGCTCAGATCGACTGGCGAGCCGGTTGCCAGGTGCCCTACATGGGCGAGACCGTGACCGTCGTGCTGGACCCCAGTCAGGTGGGGGCGCGGTTTCAGCCGGCGTCGCTGGACGCATCGCCATGTCGCCACACCTTGCGCCTGGGCCTGCCGCACGACGCGCAACCCGAGCAGATCCGCGATGCCACCCAGGCCTGGATGCAGCGCCAGGCGCGCGTGCTATTCGCCCAGCGTGCCGAGCACTTCGCCCGGCAGCTGGGGGTGGAGGTCAAGCGCGTGAGCCTGTCGTCGGCGCGCACCCGTTGGGGCAGCGCCAGCGCCGATGGCTCCATCCGCCTGCATTGGCGCCTCATGCACTTCAGCCTGAGCGTCATCGACTACGTGGTCGCCCATGAACTCGCTCACCTGCGCGAAATGAACCACAGCCCGCGATTCTGGGACGTGGTCCGATCGATCCTGCCCGACTTCGAGCCGGCGCGGGATCACCTGCGCCGGGTCATCATCCCCGAGTGACGGTTTCGATCAAGCCTTCTCGAAGCGCCACACCCCGTCTGCGTCGGCCCAGCGCTTGAGCACCCCCTGGTGCCACAGGTGGTTGAGGTGAGCCACCGACTCGCCCATCGCAAACGTCGTCTGGTGCAGGTCGAGTGATCGCTTGAACAGCACCGGCAGCATGTCGGCCGCGCTCGACGGGCGCTCGCTGCACGCCTGAAGCACCTCGGCCAGTCGCTCGTCGTGGTGATCCTGGAGTTGCTGGATGCGGGTGTGGATGCCCGTGAACGGCTTGCCATGCGAGGGCAGCGCGAGCGTGTCAGCGGGCAGGGCTCGCATGCGCTTGATCGAGTCCAGGAAGAGGCCGAGCGAGTCGGCTTCGGGCTCCAGGTCCAGCACGCTGACGTTCGTCGAAATGCTGGGCAACAGCATGTCGCCCGAGATCAGCAGGCCATCGCGCTCATTGAACAGCGCGATGTGCTCCGGGCTGTGCCCGTGCCCATCGAGGCATCGCCAGTCTCGCTCGCCGATGCGCAGCACCATCCCGTCCATCAGGCGACGGTAGCTGGGCGGCACGGACGGCACGAGCGAGCGGTAGTAGCCGCTGCGCTGGCGGATCTTGTCCACGTCGTCGGGCTGACGCAGGCCGTGGCTCATGAAGAACGCCGCGGCTCGGTCGCCGCCGAAGCCCGTCGTTGCCTGACAAGCCAGCAGCGCCGCAAAGTGGTCGGTGGCGCTCATCCACAAACGAGCGGGCTCGTCCGGTGCGCTGTAGCCATCGATCAGCCACTGTGCGTTGCCGACGTGGTCAGGGTGCATGTGCGTGACGAGCATGCGCCGCAGCGGAAGCTCGTGCAGCGGCCCTCGCCACAACGCCTGCCACGCCTCGCGAATGGCCGGTGTGGCCACGCCCGCATCCACCACCGTCCAGCCCGCTTGGCCGGCCAGCTCGTCGTCCAGCACCCACAGGTTGATGTGGTTGAGCGCAAACGGCATGGGCATGCGAACCCAGTGCAGGCCCGGGCGCAGCGTGAGGAGGGCGCCGGTCTCCGGCAAGGTGTCGCCCCAAGGGTAGGTCAGGGGGGCGGTGGACGCAGAAGACGCAGAGTAGGGGGGCAGCATGCGGGTGGTTGGCTCATCGGCCCGGGGCGGACATCCGATGATTGTGCCCGGGCAGGCCGAACGACGCCTTGTTGTCTACACTCCCGCCATGACCTCCTCATCGCTTTCCCATCTTTTCGACAGCAACCGCGCCTGGGCGCGAGACATCGAACAGCGCACACCGGGCTTCTTCACCCGACTGCAAAAGCAGCAGTCACCCGAGTACCTCTGGATCGGCTGCAGCGACAGCCGCGTGCCGGCCAATGAAATCTGTGGCCTGTTGCCCGGTGAGCTGTTCGTCCACCGCAACGTGGCCAACGTCGTGGTGCACACCGACCTGAACTGCCTGTCGGTGATGGAGTTCGCCATCGATTCGCTCAAGGTCAAACACATCATGGTGGTGGGGCACTATGGTTGCAGCGGGGTGAACGCGGCCATGAACAACCTGCGCATCGGCCTGGCCGACAACTGGCTGCGCCACGTGCAGGATGTGCGCAACGTCCACCGTGGCTGGCTGATGTCCCTGCCCGATGGCCCCGTGCGCCTCAACGCCCTGTGCGAGCTCAACGTGCTGGAGCAGTGCCGCAACGTCTGCGAAACCACCGTCGTCCAGGACGCCTGGGCGCGTGGGCAGGAGGTCGTGGTGCACGGCTGGGTATACGGCTTGCATAATGGATTGATCAACGACCTGCGGATGTCGGTGTCGTCGTCGGACCAGGTCCTGTCCGCTTACGAGGCGGGGCTGAACCAACTGAAGCAGCGGTACACCCAAACCACCCAGCCCTGATGACGATGTTCCCCCAACAGCTCACCGACCCCCGCGTCTTCGAGATCGCGCGCGCCCTGCTGGACGGTTTTGACCGCCACTACAAGATCTTCTCGGAGACCAGCGCCCAGGCCAAGCGGCGCTTCGAGGTCGCCGACTGGCACGGTCAGCAAACGGCCCAGCGCGCCCGCATCGAGTTCTACGACCTGCGCGTGGACGAAGCCGTCGAGCGCCTGGAGCAAGACTACGGCGCCAGCACCCTGCCGATGGAGGTCTGGCACCAGATCAAGCTCTTCTACATCGGCTTGCTGACCGGACACAAGCAGCCCGAGCTGGCGGAGACCTTCTTCAACTCCGTCACCATCCAGATCCTGGACCGCAAGTACTACCGCAACGACTTCATCTTCGTGCGACCGGCGGTCTCCACCGAGTACATCGACGACGAAGACGAGGGCAGCGGCGCCACCTTCCGTGCCTACTACCCCACGCGCGACAACCTGCGCAGCATGCTCAAGACCGTGGTCGAAAGCTACGACCTGGACGTGCCCTTCGACGACCTCGAGCGCGACATCGGCTTCGTCTACGAGGCCCTGATGGAGCAGGTCGGCAACGTCCGCCTGCGCACCAATTTCCAGATCCAGGTTCTGTCCTCGCTGTTCTTTCGCAACAAGGGCGCCTACATCGTCGGCAAGGTGGTCAACGGTTTCCGCAGCCTGCCTTTTGCCATCCCCATCCTGCACAACTCCAAGAACCGCCTCTACATCGACGCGGCGCTCTTTGGCGAAGACGACCTGCTGGCCCTGTTCAGCTTTGCGCGGGCCTACTTCATGGTCTACATGCCGGTGCCCTCAGCGTACGTGCAGTTCCTGCGCACCCTGATGCCCCGCAAGCCCCGTGGCGAGCTCTACAGCGCCATCGGCCTGCAAAAGCACGGCAAGAACCTGTTCTACCGCGACTTCCTCTTCCACCTGCGCCACTCCAGCGACAAGTTCCGCATCGCGCCCGGCATCAAGGGCATGGTGATGCTGGTGTTCGACCTCCCGTCCTACCCCTTCGTCTTCAAGGTCATCAAGGACTACTTCCCGCCGCAAAAGGAAACCACGCGCGAGATGATCATGAGCAAGTACCAGCTCGTGAAGCACCACGACCGCGTGGGCCGCATGGCCGACTCGCTGGAGTTCACCAACGTGGCCTTCCCGCGCAACCGTTTCGATGAAGAACTCATCGAAGAGCTCAAGAAGTTCGCGCCCAGCGTGATGGAGGAAGACGAGGACGGTCAGGTGCTGATCCTCAAGCACCTCTACATCGAGCGGCGCATGATCCCGCTGAACATCTACATCCAGGAGGCATCAGGGGAGTCGCTGGAACACGCCGTCATCGAATATGGCAACGCGCTCAAGGACCTCGTGGCCGCCAACATCTTCCCCGGCGACATGCTGTGGAAGAACTTCGGCGTCACGCGCAACGGCAAGGTCGTGTTCTACGACTACGACGAGATCGAGTACGTCACCGATTGCAACTTCCGCAAGGTGCCCACGCCGCGCAACGAAGAAGACGAGATGTCCGGCGAGGTCTGGTACTCGGTGGGGCCGCATGACGTGTTCCCCGAGACCTTCGGGCCCTTCCTGCTGGGTGACCCGCGTGTGCGCAAGATCTTCATGGCCCACCATGCCGATTTGCTGGAGGCCGCGTTCTGGCAGGAGCGCAAGGAGCGCATCCAGGCGGGCTACGTGCACGACGTGTTCCCGTACGACCGCTCGCGTCGGTTCATCCACAAGATCCAGGCCCCACTCACCTCGCAAGAGCCCTCTCCCGAGGTTGCTCCCGTCGAGGAGGCAGTGGACGTGCAGCCCTTGGGCCCCAGCGTGCACGATCAAGGCATGTTGACCGGCTTCAGCAGCGGTTCATCCGCGAGCGGCGATTGAACGTCTGAGCCCAGCCAGGCCTGTTTCTCAGGCCTGGCTGGGCTCCGCTTCAGCTCACCAGAACTGCCACCAAGGCTTGCCTTTGGGGGCGGGCGCGGCGCCGGCGTTGGCGGCGACGTTGCTGTTGAGGAAGGTGCTGTTGGGGAAGCTCTGTTTGAGCACGCGCAGGGCGTCGTCACGCAGTTGCACCAGGCCCAGCTGGTCGTAGGCCTGGGCCATGATGAACAGGCCTTCTTCCACCGCGGGCGACTGACCGTACTCCTTGACAGCCTGCTGGGCGCGGTTGGCGGCCGCCAGGTAGGCCCCGCGGCGCAGGTAGTAACGCGCCACGTGAACCTCACCCGCCGCCAGCGAGTTCACGATGTGGTTCATGCGCAGGCGCGAATCTTCTGCGTAGCGAGACTTCGGGAAGCGCTCGACAACCTGCTTGAACGACTCATAGGCGTCCCGCGAGGCCTGCTGGTCGCGCTCGGAGAGGTCCTGGCGCGACAGGCGGCTGAACAGGCCGAGGTCTTCGTTGAAGTTGATCAGGCCTTGCAGGTAGTAGGCGTAGTCCAGCGCCGGGCTGGTGGGGTGCAGTCGGGTGAAGCGATCCAGCTTCGCGAGTGCCTGGGCTTTCTCGCCGGTTTTGTAGTACGCGTAGGCCAGGTCGATCTGGGCTTGCTGCGACAGCAGGGTGCCCGAAGCGCGCGCTTCGACCTTCTCCAGCTTCTTGACAGCCGTCTCGTAGTTGCCTTCGGAGGCGTCGTCCTTGGCGTCTGCGTACAATTTGTCTGGAGCGATGTTGGCGAACTCGTCCTTCGGGGTGCTGCCGCAGGCCGCCAGCACGACGCTCATGAACACCGCCATCCAGCCGGCACGCGTGCCGCAACGGGTTTGTGACAACAGGGTCTTCGGGGTGGTCTTCAGCAGTTTCACGTTGAGTATGGGGCGGATCGCTCCGCCATCAGTCCCGCCTTGCAGCGCCAGAGTGCGCAGTATAGAAGCTAGTCGCCCTCTCGCCGGCCTCCGCGCCGCAACCTCCTGACCGCCTGACCGCCTGACCGCCTGACCGCCTGACCGCCTACCCATGTCCCGCCGCTCCTCACTCCTCCCTTCGACGCCCCCCGCTGCCCCTGTCGCTCCCGTCGCCCTTGGTGGCGCCCCCGCAGCCGAGTCCGCACCCGAGTCCCTCGTCGAGGACCTGGAGGAATTCGACGACCTGACTCAGGTCTCCGCGCCGGCCGTGGGTGTCGCGCCCGCCGTCGAGCTTCGACACCTGGTGGTGGAGTCTGCGGCGCATGGGCAGCGGCTCGATGCCTGGTTGAGTTCGCAGATCCTGGCGCACTCCCGCAGCCACCTCAAGGCCCTGATCGAGGCCGGGCACGTCCAGGTGGGCGGACAGGCCATCACCACGGCCTCGCGCAAGGTCGCGCAAGGGCAGGCGGTGGGGGTCTCCCTGCAGCCCACGGCGCAGAGCCAGGCTTTCGTGGCCGAGCCCATGGACCTGCCCGTTGTGTTCGAGGACGCGCACCTGATGGTCATCAACAAGCCCGCTGGCCTGGTGGTGCACCCGGCGGCAGGCAACTGGCAGGGCACGCTCATGAATGGCTTGCTGGCCCATCACGCAGGCGCGGCGAGCCTGCCTCGCGCTGGCATCGTGCACCGCCTCGACAAGGACACCAGCGGCCTGATGGTGGTGGGCAAGACGCAGGAGGCGGTGACGGCGCTCAGTCGCGCCATCGCGGCTCGGGAGGTCAAGCGGCAGTACCTGGCGCTCGCCCATGGCGAGGTGTCGGAGTCGATGTCGGTCTGCTCCTCCATCGGGCGCGACCCCGTCACGCGGGTCCGCATGGCCGTCGTGCCGGGAGGCAAGCCCGCTCGCACCGATGTCCAGCGCCTGCTGTGCGGCGTGTGGCAGTCCGAGCCGTTGAATCGCCACGACGACCTGCGCCCCACCCGCCTCATCAGCGGGGTGCTGTGCACGCTGCACACCGGCCGCACGCATCAAATCCGGGTGCACCTCAGCAGCCGCAAACACCCTTTGGTGGCAGACGCCCTGTACGGAGGTGCGCAGGCCCTGGGCCTCACCCGACAGGCTTTGCATGCGGCTCGCTTGGGCTTCGCTCACCCGATCACGGCCGAGCCGCTGCAATTTGAGGCGCCCCTGCCGCCCGACATGGCCCAGGCCTGGGCCTGGCTGGAAGAAGGGGCCACGGTCCCGCAAACTGGTGTATAGTGGGTTCATCCAGGCAGAGTTCCTGCCCGCGCACGAAGCCCGTGCCCGTCGAGTCTGGTCAGACGCTGTGCGTCAAGGCCGCTCGAAACCGCCTCCTGAAGGCCCCTCCTGTTCGTTGAATTGATCGCCCGTTGGCCGCAGTGCGGCTGAACACGTGAAGCGACGCCCCGTTCTCGCTGACCCTTCCTCCATCCTCGGGTTGGAGGCATCGCAGGCAACGTGGTTGTGCTCGCCTCCGTGTCCGGTCGCCAGTCCCGCCGCGGGGTGCCCGCTCACCAGTGAAGAGATGGACATCATCGACACGTCGGATGCCGCGCGCATCCTCGAAGCCGCTTTGCTCTGCGCACATCAGCCGATGACCTTGCGCGAGATGCGTCAGTTGTTCGACGACACCGTCTCTGCCGACGGCGTCCGGGCCATGCTGTCGCGCATCCAGGAGCAGTGGTCGGGCAAGGGTGTCGAATTGGCCGAGGTGGGGTCGGGTTGGCGTTTCCAGACGCGCTCGGATGTCCAGGCGCACCTGGATCGACTGCACCCTGAAAAGCCACCGAAGTATTCGAGGGCGACGCTCGAAACCCTGGCGATCATCGCCTACAAGCAACCCGTGACCCGAGGCGACATCGAAGACATCCGAGGCGTCACCGTCAGCTCCTACATCGTCAAGTCCCTCGAGGACCGTGGCTGGGTGGAGGTCATCGGTCACCGGGATGCGCCGGGGCGCCCGGCCTTGTTTGCCACCACGAAGCAGTTCCTCGACGACCTCGGGCTGGCTTCGCTTTCCCAGCTGCCGACCCTCGACGGCCTGCCCGTCAGCCAGGCGCTCCTGCCCGGCCTCGATGAGCCCGCGCTGTTGCCACCTGATGCGTCCGATGACGCCGGCGATGCTTCGCAGCACCTTCTGGCGACGTCCGACGACCTCGCTTCCCCCGAGGACGCGTCCCTTGAGACGCCGCCCGAACCCGATTTCATCCCTTCTGTTTCATGACCACCGACTCCGCGCCCATGCCCGAATCCAACGACAGCACGCCCCTCGTGGAGGAGGCGGCCAAGCCCAAGCGCACGCGGCGAGCCAAGCCCGCGCCTGAACAGATCGAAGCCGTTGCCCCTGAGGCGGTGAGCGCCCAGGCGCCGGCCGAGCCCTCGGAGTCGGCCCAGGCGGCTGCGCCCAAGCGCGCGCCTCGTCGTCGCAAGGCAGAGGCCGAGGAGGGGGTGGCTCCGGAGCTCACGCCTGTCGCTGAAACGGCCCAAGTCGAGGCGGCCACTGCGGTCGATGCGCAGCCGGCCCCAGCCAAGCGCGCCCCGCGCCGCAAGGCGGTGGCGGCCGAGTCCGTTGCGCCTGAGTCGGTGGCGTCGTCGGCGGACGTGGCCGAGGCTCCTGTGTTGGCTCAGGCTCCCGTCGCATCCGTCGCATCCGCCGATGCTGCTGGCGAGGTCGCTGATGGCCCTGGCGGCGCTGAAGGTGACCGAGGCGAGCGCCCCCCGCGTGGTCAGCGTCGTCGCGACGGACGCCCGGCACGGGATGGCCGCGAGGGTCGAGAAGATCGCGAAGCCCGTGGCCCGCGTGAAGACCGCCAGCCCGCTCAAGCCGGCGACCCGGCTGTGGACGAGGCCGCTGAGCCGACCGAGTTGCGCTTGAATCGCCGCGCGAACATGGCCCAGCAGCAGGCCACCGAGGTGTTCGCCGAATTGTTGTCGGGTGACTTCGACAAGGTCCATGAAGAAGAGGCTGAAGAGGCCAGCGCCGAAGACAGCGGCCCCTACAAGCGCGTGCTGCGCCCCGAGCCGGATGCACCCAAGCTGCAGAAGGTCCTGGCTCAAGCGGGCGTCGGTTCGCGCCGCGACATCGAGCAGATGATCGAAGACGGGCGCATCGAGGTCAACGACCAGGTTGCGCACATCGGCCAGCGCATCTCGCACGGTGATCGCGTCAAGGTCGCCGGCAAGCCCATCAAGATCCGCATCGCGCCGCCCGCCGCCCGCATCCTGGCTTATCACAAGCCGGTGGGTGAGGTCGTCACGCACGATGACCCCCAGGGCCGTCCGACCGTCTTCCGTCGTTTGCCTCGCCTGCAAAACGGCAAGTGGATGTCGGTGGGCCGCCTCGACCTCAACACCGAAGGCCTGCTGCTGTTCACCAACTCCGGTGAGCTTGCCAACCAGTTGATGCACCCCCGCTTCGGCGTGGAGCGCGAGTACGCCGTGCGCGTGCTGGGCAGCCTCGATGACGCCGCCCGCGAGCGTCTGTTGACGGGCGTGGACATCGAGGGCCAGTCGGCCTCTTTCGTCTCCATCAGCAACGGCCTGGGCGAGGGCGTGAACCAGTGGTACCGCGTGGTGATCACCGAAGGCCGCAACCGCGAAGTTCGCAAGTTGTTTGATGCCGTTGGCCTCACCGTCAACCGCCTCATCCGCGTTCGCTACGGCGCCATCGTGCTGCCCCGTGGGCTGCGTCGTGGCGTGTGGGTTGAGCTGGGCGAGTCCGATGTCCGCGCGGTGAAGTCGCTGGCCGGCATGGATCGCCACGAGCAGGAGTCGGGCCAGGGGCAAGGCCGGGGCGGCAAGCAGCAGCCTCGCCAGAAAGCACAGCAGGGCCAGCGTGGCCAGAATGCCCAAGGTGGGGCTCAGCAGGGAGCCCAGCAGGGGCAGGGCGGGCAGCAGGGCCAGCGCGGCAAGCCGCACGGCCAGGGTCGTGGCGGCCAGCCGGGGCAAGGGCAGGGCGGTCGTCCGCAACAGGGCCCGTTTGGTGGTCAGGGTCAACGCCCGCCGCGTGGCAACGAGGATCGCCCCCGCCAGGCGTCCCACGATGGTGACGATGATTTCGATCACATTGGCCCCATCCCCAACCCCTTGGAGCAGACCTTTGACAAGCGTTTCGTGAAGGGCTCCAAGCGCATCACGTCCGGCTTCGGTCGCCCCGATCAGGATCACGGGCGCGACGCCGGCGGCAAGAACAAGGGCCCCAAGCAGCCCGATCCGATGCAGACCTCCGTGGGCTACATCGGGGCCGACGCCTACTTCGGTGGTGGCCGCTCCGGCGGCAATCGCCGCGGGGGCGGTGGTGGGGGCGGCGGCGGTGGCCGCGGCCGCCGCTGATTCGATTCGGCCTGAAGGCCGGCTGATCCCTTCCGGGCGCGCCGCATGAAGGGGCGCCTGCCACAGACAAACCACATTCGGACGATACAATCCGAGGTTTTGCCCCTATTGTTGAACCAGGAGAAAACATGGCCATCGAACGCACCCTCTCGATCATCAAGCCCGACGCCGTCGCCAAGAACGTCATCGGCCAAATCGTTGCCCGCTTTGAAGCCGCCGGCCTGAAGGTCGCCGCTGCCAAGCTGGTGCACCTGTCGCGCGCCGAAGCCGAGCAGTTCTACGCTGTTCACGCCGCTCGCCCCTTCTTCAAGGACCTGGTGGACTTCATGGTCTCCGGTCCCGTGTTCATTCAGGTCCTCGAAGGTGAAGGCGCCATCGCCAAGAACCGCGACCTGATGGGCGCCACCGACCCCAAGAAGGCCGCCCCCGGCACCATCCGCGCTGACTTCGCCGAAAGCATCGACGCCAACGCCGTGCACGGCTCCGACGCCCCCGAAACCGCCGTCCAGGAAGTCGCTTTCTTCTTCGCTGGCCTGAACGTTTACGCCCGTTGAGCGGCGCAGGCGACTGAGAGCTGTTGTCTCATGAGTGCTGTCAATCTGCTGGATTTCGATCTCGACGGCTTGGCAGCCTACTGCGAGCAACTGGGTGAAAAGCGCTTCCGCGCCACCCAGTTGTTTCGCTGGATCCATCAAAAAGGCGCATCTGACTTCGAGCAGATGTCCGACCTCGCCAAATCCCTGCGCAGCAAGCTGCAGGGCGTGGCCGAAATCAAACCCCTGAGCGTCATCAGCGAGCACGTGTCGTCCGACGGCACCATCAAATGGCTCTTCGATGTCGGACAGGGCAACGCCGTTGAAAGCGTCTTCATCCCCGAGGACGACCGAGGCACCTTGTGCGTGTCGTCCCAGGCCGGCTGTGCCGTGGGTTGCCGCTTCTGCTCCACGGGCCACCAGGGTTTCAGCCGCAACCTCACCACGGGTGAGATCGTCGCGCAACTGTGGCAGGCCGAGCACGCGCTGCGCAAGCGCCTTAACACGTCAGAGCGCGTCATCAGCAACGTCGTGATGATGGGCATGGGCGAGCCGCTGCAGAACTACGGCGCCCTGGTGCCGGCTCTGCGCACCATGCTCGACGACCATGGCTACGGGTTGTCGCGCCGCCGCGTCACGGTGTCCACTTCGGGCGTTGTGCCCATGATCGAGCGGCTGCAGCAGGACTGCCCCGTTGCGCTGGCCGTGTCCCTGCACGCCCCGAACGACCCGCTGCGCGACCAGCTCGTTCCCTTGAACCGCAAGTACCCCATCGATGAGTTGCTGACGGCATGCCAGGCCTACCTGCAGGCCGCGCCGCGCGATTTCATCACCTTCGAGTACTGCATGCTGGACGGCGTCAACGACACCGACGAGCACGCACGTGAACTGATCGCGCTGGTGCGCAACCGCATCCACTGCAAGTTCAACCTGATTCCGTTCAACCCCTTCCCCGCATCGGGCTTGCATCGCTCCCAGAACGAGCGGGTGCAGGCCTTTGCGCGCATCCTGGCCGATGCGGGCATCGTCACGACCGTGCGCAAGACCCGCGGCGACGACATCGACGCCGCTTGTGGTCAGCTCGCGGGCGAGGTGCAGGACCGGACCCGGGCTGACGAGCGCATGCGCCGCCAGCCCATCGTGCTGCACCCCGTTGGGCCTGCGGCCGATGCCCTGGGCACTGCCGCTTCTGTTGCGCCCGCGTCGGCCTCACGCAAACCCCATGGCCACTGAGCGGCCCCGAGCGTCCCGTCGCGCCTACACTCTGCCCCGTGAAGGAGACTGCTGAATGAGGAAGCTACGCTTTGGGCTGCTGCTGTTGAGCCTGCCCCTTGGCCTGTCGGCCCTGCTGTCTTTGAGCGGGTGCGCAGGCGGTCCGTCTGCGCCGTCGCGGGTGGGGCAGGGCGGCAACGACATCGCCACGGCCTCGGACGAGGGCGAGGCCCGCCGTCGCGCGCGCATCCGAATGGAGTTGGCGTCGACCTACTACGCACAGGGGCAGTTTTCCACGGCGCTCGATGAACTCAAGCAGGCGGTGGCGATCGACCCCGCCATGCCCGCCGCCCACGAGATGCGCGGCTTGATCTACGACGCCATGGGCGAGACGGATCGCGCCGACGCCAGCTTCCGCCAGGCCTTGAGCCTCGATCCGCGCAACGGCAGCGTGCTGCACAACCACGCTTGGTCCCTGTGCCGCCGCGGGCAGTACGCCGAGGCCGATGCCTTGTTCGAGCGCGCAGCCAGCCAGCCGCAGACCATCGCGACGTCCAAGACCTTGCTGGCTCGGGGGGTGTGCCAGGTGCGCGCCGGGCTTTACCCGGATGCAGAAAAGACCCTGCTGAGGGCCTACGAGCTGGACCCGTCCAGCCCTGCCGCTGGCTTCAACCTGGCTTCGGTGCTGATGCGCCAGGGGCAGCTGGAGCGTGCGCGTTTTTACGTGCGTCGCATCAACAACGTGCCTGCGCAGGTGACGGCCGAGTCGCTGTGGCTGGCGGCCCGCATCGAGCATCGCCTGGGCAACCTGGGCATGCGCGACGAGTTCGCCGACCAGCTGCGGCGCCGCTTCACCGGCAGCCGCGAAGCCAACGCACTTGAGTTGGGGCGCTTCGATGAGTGAGTCACCTTCGTCCATCCAGTTTCATTCTCCCGATGCCTCCATGCGAGGAGCCGGTGACATGCTGCGCGCCGCGCGCGAGTCGCAGGGCCTGAGCCTGGAGCACCTCGCCGCGGTGCTCAAGGTCGGCCCGGCGAAGCTGGAGGCTCTGGAGCAGGGGCGACTGGATCAACTGCCTGACGCGAGTTTCGCCCGTGCGCTGGCGCAGACGATGTGCCGCGTGCTCAAGATCGATCCGGCGCCGGTCATGGCGGCCTTGCCCGCGGCCAGGATCGCCTCCCTGGCGTCGGAGAAGGAGCCCTTGAATCAGCCTTTCAAGGAGGCTCGACTGGGCGCCCACATGTTCGACCGCAGCAAGGCCGGGACCGACTGGTCTCAGTTGCTCAAGCTCAAGTGGTTGGCCCCGCTCACCTTGTTGCTGGCGGCCGCGCTCGTGTACGTCCTGCCGGAGTCCATCGAGTGGCCGGCCTGGTTGCCGCAAGGCGCCTCGGTGTCGCCATCAGCCAGCGCGGCCTCGGCCCCCGAATCCGTGGACCCCGCATTCGCGCCAGCCTTGAGCGAGGTGCCATCCAGCGCTGAGCCCGCCGTGGGCTTGTCGCTTGACGCCGCCGCTTCCACGGCCATCGCGGCCTCGACCGTCCCGGCATCGAATCAAGCGGCACCGGCCGCTTCGGCCAGCACCTCGTTGGCGAGTTCACCCACCGTGGCCACCGCTGCACCGGCCGACGCAGCCGGGGTGGTCATCCTGAGCGTGACCTCAGACTCCTGGGTCGATGTCACCGACGGCGAGGGCGTCAAGCGCGTCTCGCGCATCGTGCGCAATGGCGAGACCTTGTCCATGGGCGGCGTGGCCCCCTGGAGCGTGAAGATCGGCAACGCCGGCGGTGTCAAGGTCACCCTGCGCGGCGAGCCCATCGAGCTGGCCGCTTTCACCCGCAACAACGTCGCACGCCTGGAATTGAAATGACGCTGGAGAACTGCTCCCTCATCGACGTGGCTCGCCCGGCGGCCCGTCGCTCGATCCAGTCCCGCGTGGTTTGGGGCTCGCGCGTGGTCACCATCGGCGGGGACGCCCCCGTGCGCGTGCAGTCGATGACCAATACCGACACGGTCGATGTCATCGGCACCGCCATCCAGGTCAAGGCGCTGGCGCTGGCGGGTTCCGAGTTGGTGCGCATCACCGTCAACACGCCGGAGGCCGCTCAAGCCGTGCCGCACGTGCGCGAGCAGCTTGACCGAATGGGCATCGACGTGCCACTGGTGGGCGACTTCCACTACAACGGCCACCGCCTGTTGACCGACTACCCGGCGTGTGCCGAGGCGCTCTCCAAGTACCGCATCAACCCGGGCAACGTGGGCAAGGGCGACAAAAAAGACCGCCAGTTCGCGCAGATGATCGAAGCCGCCATGCGCTTCGACAAGCCGGTGCGCATCGGCGTGAACTGGGGCAGCCTGGACCAGGAGCTGCTGGCGTCCCTGATGGACGAAAACGCGAAGAGCGCCGCCCCCTGGGATGCCCAGCAGGTCATGTACCAGGCGCTCATCAGCTCGGCCCTGCAGTCCGCTCAGGCGGCGCGTGACTTGGGCATGAGGCCAGAGCAGATCATCCTGTCGTGCAAGGTCAGCGGCGTGCAGGACCTCATCAGCGTCTACCGCGGGCTGGCCGCTCGCTGCGACTACCCGCTGCACCTCGGGCTGACTGAAGCCGGCATGGGCGCCAAGGGCACCGTGGCGTCTGCGGCGGCCCTGGCCATCTTGCTGCAAGACGGCATCGGCGACACCATTCGCGTGTCGCTCACCCCGCAGCCCGGCGAGGCCCGCACCCAGGAGGTGGTGGTCGCGCTCGAGATCCTGCAGGCGCTGGGCCTGCGCCACTTCGTGCCCAGCGTGACGGCCTGCCCCGGTTGCGGTCGCACCACCAGCACCGTCTTCCAGGAGTTGGCCAAGCAGATCGACGACCACCTGCGCTCGCAGATGCCCGTCTGGCGCAAACAGTATCCCGGCGTCGAGAACATGAAGGTGGCGGTCATGGGCTGCATCGTCAACGGCCCGGGCGAGAGCAAACACGCCGACATCGGCATCAGCCTGCCTGGCAACGGTGAGGCCCCGGCGGCCCCCGTCTTCATCGACGGCGAAAAGGCCTTGACCTTGCGCGGCGAGCGCATCGCCGAAGAGTTCCAGCAGATCGTGCAGGGCTACATCGAGCGCCGTTATGGCGGCGCGTCGACCGTGGCCTGACCCCTGTTTCCCCCCACAAGAACAACATCCCAGATCCCTCATGGCCGAATTGCTCAAAGCCATCAAAGGCATGAACGACATCCTGCCGCCCGACTCGGCGCGCTGGGAGTGGCTCGAAGACAAGGTGCGTCAACTGATGCGCCGCTACGGCTACCTGAACATGCGCACGCCCATCGTTGAGCCCACGGCCCTGTTCGTGCGCGGCCTCGGCGAGGTGACCGACATCGTCGAAAAGGAGATGTACTCCTTCGAGGACAGCCTCAATGGCGACAAGCTCACCCTGCGCCCCGAGGGCACAGCTGGCGCCGTGCGCGCCATCAACGAACACAGCTTCCTGTACGAAGGGGGCAAGCGCCTGTACTACATCGGCCCGATGTTCCGCCACGAGCGCCCGCAAAAAGGCCGCTATCGCCAGTTCCACCAGGTCGGTGCCGAGGTGTTGGGCTTCGCTGGCCCCGACGTCGACGCCGAGCTCATCCTGATGACGGCCGCCCTGTGGCGCGACCTGGGCTTGAAAGTGGGCGAGGACGTGCGCCTGCAGCTCAACAGCCTGGGACAGCCCGAAGAGCGCCTGGCCCACCGCGAGGCCCTGATCCGCCACCTCGAAGCCCACGCCGACTTGCTCGATGACGAGGCCAAGCGTCGCCTGCACAGCAACCCGTTGCGCATCCTCGACACCAAGAACGCGGCCATGCAGCCCGTCGTCGAGGCCGCACCGAAGCTGATCGACTTCCTGGGCGAAGCGTCCCTGGCGCACTTCAACGCCGTGCGAACCGTGTTGGACGCCGCGGGCTTGCCTTACGAGGTCAACCCGCGCCTGGTGCGCGGCATGGATTACTACAACCTCACCGTTTTCGAGTGGGTCACCGAGCGACTGGGCTCCCAAGGCACGGTGTGTGGCGGTGGCCGCTACGACGGCCTCATCGAGCAGCTCGGCGGCAAGCCGGCGCCTGCGGTGGGTTGGGGCCTGGGCATGGAGCGCTTGCTCCTGCTGCTGCAGGAAGTCGGCATCGAAGCGCCTGCCACGTCGCCCGACGCCTTCGCCATCGTCCTGGCCGGCACCCCCTTGCACGCGGTCATGGACGCGCTGGAAAAGCTCCGGGCTCAAGGCGTCAGCGTCGTGCTCAACCCCGCCGGCAAGGACGGTGCAGCCAGCGCCAAGTCTCAGTTCAAGAAGGCCGACGCCAGCGGTGCGCGCTTCGCGCTGGTCTTCGGTCCAGACGAGGTGGCCCGTGGCGAGGTGGCGCTCAAGCCGCTGCGTGGAGGGGGCGAACAGCAGGTCCGCGCCCTGGCCGCCGCCGCCGAATGGGCGCCCACGCTGGCAGCCCGGTCATAATCAACGGATTCACCTCACACGCACACCATGGCCACCTTCGACCTCGAACAGCAGGAGCAACTTGACCAGGTCAAGCACTTCTGGAAGCAGTACGGCAACCTGATCACCTGGACCCTCGTCCTCGTCCTGGGTGCCTACGCCGCCTGGACCGGCTACCTGTATTGGCAGCAGAACCGCTCGCAGGCCGCCGCTGGCCTCTACGACGAACTGGATCGCGCCGCCACCGACAAGAACGTGGACCGCGTGCTGCAGGCCTTCAACGACCTCAAGGACAAGTACCCCGGCACCACCGCGTCGGAGCAGGGTGCCTTGCTGACCGCCAAGCTCGCCTCGGATGCCGGCAAGGCGGATGCCGCCCGCGCCGCCCTGCAATGGACCGTCGACAAGGGCAAGAACAGCGGCCTGGTGGCCGTGGCTCGCCTGCGCCTGGCTGGCATGCAGCTTGACGCCAAGCAGTTCGACGACGCCCTCAAAACCCTGTCGGCCAAGGTGCCCGAAGAGTACGCTGCGCTGGTGGAAGACCGCCGTGGCGACATCCTGTCGGCGCAAGGCAAAACCGACGAAGCCGTCAAGGCCTACCAAGCCGCCTGGAAGGGCCTGGACGCCAGCGTCGAGTACCGCCGCTTCGTTGAAGGCAAGCTCACGGCCCTGGGTCACGCCCCCGAGCCTCAGAAGACCCCCGCCGCCGCACCCGCGGTGACGCCGCCCGCCAACTGACCGACGCGAGCCGCCCAAGCGGCCGCCCCGCTCACCCACAGCACGCACCCATGAGCCTCCCATCCGTGACGACTCCTTCGCGTCTCATCCACACCCTGGGGGCACTGACCCTGGCCGCGCTGCTCAGCGCCTGTGGCTCCAGCAAGCCCAAGCCCGCTCCCCTGGAGTCCCTTGGCAGCAGCGCCTCGGTGCGGCTGACGCCGGTCTGGTCGGCTCGCGTGGGCGCCGCCCAACCCACCTTCTCGATCGCCCGCACCCAGGACAGCCTGAGCTTTGCCACCGCGGACGGTGACATCGTTTCGCTGGACATCGCCTCGGGCCGCGAGCGCTGGCGCGCCCAGGTCAAGGGCGCCTTGTCGGCCGCCGTGGGCTCCGATGGGCGCTACGCTGCCGTGGTCTCCGACGCCAACGAGCTCATGGTGTTCGACCAAGGCAAGCTGCTGTGGAGCGAGCGCCAGCCCGGGCGGGTGCTGACCTCCCCTGTGGTCGCGGGCGAGCGCGTTTTCCTGCAGGCCGTTGACCGCAGCGTGCGCGCCTACGACGTGCTGGACGGTCGCTGGCTGTGGTCCTACCAGCGCCAGGGCTCCGAGCCCCTGGCCCTGGCTTCGCGCGCCGTGATCCAGCCATTCCGCGACACCCTCCTGGTGGGGCAGGGCAACCGCCTGGTCGGGCTCGACCCGACCAAAGGCACGCCCCGTTTCGACGTCAACGTCGGCACCCCGCGCGGCAGCAACGAAGTCGAACGCCTGGCCGACCTGGTCGGGCCGATGGCCCGCGTCGATGACGAAGCGTGTGTTCGCGTCTTCCAGTTCTCCGTGGCTTGCCTGGAGCTCAACCGCGGCAGCGTCCGCTGGTCGCGTCCGCAAGCCGGCACCCAAGCGGTGGCCGCCGACCTCAACACCGTCGTGGGCGCCGATGGCACCGACCGCCTGGCTGCCTGGAAAGCCGAGAACGGCGAGCAGCTCTGGCGCGTGGACCGTTTCACGAACCGCGGGCTGAGCGCCCCGGTGATCTGGGGCGAGCGCATCGCCGTGGCCGACGCCGATGGCTACCTGCACCTGCTGGCCAAGGCAGACGGCCGCACCGTCGGCCGCCACGAACTGGACTCCCCGCTGGCGGCCCCCCCCGTCGTCGCGGGTGACCTGCTGCTGCTGGCCACCCGCAAGGGCAGCCTGCTGGCCTTGCGAGCCAATTGATTCGAATCCTCTGACCCCTCAGAACCGCTCGGGCGCCCGGATTGGCGCCCCTAAACGAACGCCGGCTGACCGCCGGCGCGTGCTTTCATGAAACCTGTCATTGCACTGGTCGGGCGACCCAACGTCGGCAAGTCGACCCTGTTCAATCGACTGACCAAAAGTCGCGACGCCATCGTCGCTGACTTCGCCGGCCTCACACGCGACCGCCACTACGGCGAGGGTCGCCTGGGCGCACACGCCTTCATCGCCATCGACACCGGGGGCTTCGAGCCCGAGTGCAAGTCGGGCATCTTCAAGGAAATGGCCAAGCAGACCCGCCAGGCCGTCGCCGAGTCGGATGCCGTGATCTTCGTCGTGGACGCCCGCAACGGCCTGTCTGCTCAGGACCACGACATCGCCAAGTACCTGCGCACGGCGAACAAGAAGGTGCTGCTGGTGGCCAACAAGGCCGAAGGCATGCAGAGCGCGCCGCAGCTGGCCGAGTTCTACGAGCTGGGCCTGGGCGAGCCGATGCCGGTGTCCGCGGCGCACGGCCAGGGCATCCGCAGCATGATCGAGTGGGCGCTGGAGGACTTCGTTGACCCCGATGAGGACGAAGACGAGACCCCGGCGGAAGACCGACCCATCCGCCTGGCCGTGGCCGGGCGCCCCAACGTGGGCAAGTCGACCCTGATCAACACCTGGCTGGGCGAAGAGCGACTCGTCGCCTTCGACATGCCCGGCACCACCCGCGATGCCATCAGCGTGCCCTTCGAGCGCGACGGCCAGAAGTTCGAACTCATCGACACAGCCGGCCTGCGCCGCAAGGGCAAGGTCTTCGAGGCCATCGAGAAATTCTCGGTCGTCAAAACGCTCCAGGCCATCTCCGACGCCAGCGTCGTGCTGCTGCTGGTGGACGCCACGCAAGGCGTGACCGAGCAGGATGCCCACATCGCCGGCTTCATCCTGGAGTCCGGTCGCGCGGTCGTCATCGCCGTCAACAAGTGGGACGCCATCGACAGCTACCAGCGCGAGATGCTGCAGCGCTCCATCGAGCACCGCCTGTCCTTCCTGAAATTTGCCGAGGTCCTCTACATCTCGGCGATCAAGCGCCAAGGGCTCGGCCCGGTCTGGAAGGCCATCGCCGCCGCGTACTCGTCGGCGAACCGCAAGATGACCACCCCGGTGCTGACCCGTTTGCTGGCCGAGGCCGTGCAGTTTCAGCAGCCCAAGCGAGCCGGCGCGTTCCGCCCCAAGCTGCGCTACGCCCACCAGGGTGGCCAGAACCCGCCGGTCATCGTCATCCACGGCAACTCCCTGGAGCACGTCACCGACGTCTACAAGCGATTCCTGGAGAGCCGCTTCCGCGAGCACTTCAAGCTCACCGGCACCCCCCTGCGCATCGAAATGAAGTCCTCGCAGAACCCTTTCACCGACAAGGAGTGACGGGGCAGGGGCACTTGTCCGACAAGGACTGTGTTAAGGTGACCACTCGATCATTTTTTTCAACACGGAGCATATCGTGAGCAACAAAGGGCAACTCCTACAAGACCCCTTCCTGAACCTTCTGCGCCGCGAGCACGTGCCAGTGTCCATCTACCTGGTCAACGGCATCAAGCTGCAAGGTCACATCGAATCCTTCGATCAGTACGTGGTCCTGCTGCGCAACACCGTCACGCAAATGGTCTACAAGCACGCAATTTCCACCGTCGTGCCCGGCCGTGCCGTGAACTTCCACGCCAACGACAGCGAAGAAGCCTGATCGGTCTTCGGGCCGACTGACCCTTCGCCGACCTCGACACGCCCAACTTGTCACCCACTCCTCACGACACCCCTTCTTCAGGCGACCCCCGGGTGGTCCTGGTCGGGGTGGACTTCGGTCCCGGCTCTTCCTTTGACCCGACGCTCGACGAGCTGGCTTTGTTGGCCGAGTCGGCTGGCGACCAGCCCGTCGCCAAGGTCACAGCCAAACGACGCGCGCCCGACGCCGCCTTCTTCGTGGGCTCTGGCAAAGCCGACGAAATCAAGGACATCGTCACCCTCTACCAGGCGCATGGCGTGATCTTCGATCAAGCCTTGTCGCCGGCGCAGCAGCGCAACCTCGAGCGCCACATCGGCGTGGAGGTCCTCGATCGCACCGGCCTCATCCTCGAAATCTTCGGTGCCCGCGCCCGCAGCCACGAGGGCAAGCTTCAGGTCGAACTCGCTCGCCTCCAATACCTCTCCACCCGCCTGGTGCGACGCTGGTCGCACCTGGAGCGTCAGCGTGGGGGCGTGGGCCACCGTGGTGGTCCGGGTGAGACCCAGATCGAGCTCGATCGCCGCATGATCGACCAGAAGATCAAGTCGCTCAAAGAGCGGCTGGGCAAGGTCAAACGCCAGCGCAACACCCAGCGCCGTTCACGCGAGCGCACCGACACCTTCCGCGTCTCCCTGGTTGGCTACACCAACGCCGGCAAGTCCACGCTGTTCAACGCCTTCACCAAGGCCGGCAGTTACGCCGCCGATCAGCTCTTTGCCACGCTGGACACCACCACCCGCCAGATGTACCTCGCGCAGGCCCAGCGCAGCGTCACGCTCTCCGACACCGTCGGTTTCATTCGCGACCTGCCGCACAGCCTCGTCGAATCGTTTGAGGCGACCCTCCAGGAGGCCGCTGAGGCGGACCTCTTGCTGCACGTGGTGGACGCCGCCAGTCCGGTTCTGCACGAGCAGATCGACGAGGTGCTGCGCGTGCTCGACAGCATCGGGGCCGGCCAGTTGCCGCAGGTGCTGGTGTTCAACAAATGCGACAGCCTGCCGGAGCACCAGCAGCCTCGTCACGCCCGGGACCTCTACGAGCTGCCCTCCGGGCGTCGCTGCGTGCGGGTTTTCGTCAGCGCGCTCAAAGGCCAGGGCCTCGATGTGTTGCGCGAGGTGCTCGCTGAAGCGGCCTTGAATGGACTGGAAGGCGATTCACTCGCTCACCGTCCCGTCGACCCCCGTTTCGACATGCACAATGCTTCCGAAGATGCGGCACCCGACGGGTTGCCGTCCCCCCCTCAATCCGTCCAATCATGAACATGCATGCCATGGATGCGGGTGCTGCGCCCGCCAAGACCGGTCTGGCCCTGCCTTCCCGCCTGAGCCACGCGGCGCGTGCCGCGCTGGAGCTCGTCGCGGGCGTCTCCCGGCGCGCGATGTGGTCGCTCGGCGCTCGCCGCGAGGACACCGCCATGTACAACAGCCGCAACGACGGCCCACCCGATCTGGACGAACTCTGGCGCGACTTCAACCGCAAGCTCAGCGGCCTGTTCGCTGGCAAAGGCGGCGGTGACAACGGCCCCGGCGGCAGCATGACGCCGGATCCGACCGGCGCGGGCATCGGCGCTGGCCTGATCGTGGGCCTGGTGGCCCTGGTGTGGCTGGGCAGCGGCGTGTTCATCGTCCAGGAAGGCCAGCAGGCCGTGGTGATGTCCTTCGGGCGTTTCAGCCACAACGTGGACGCCGGCATCCAGTGGCGCGGGCCGTATCCCTTCCAGAGTCACGAAATCGTCAACCTGACGCAATTGCGCTCCATTGATGTGGGCAGCAATTCCGTCATGCAGGCCACCGGCCTGCGCGACTCGTCCATGCTCACCCGCGACGAAAACATCGTCGACATCCGCTTCACCGTCCAGTACCGCCTCTCGGACGCGAGGCAGTACCTGTTCGAGAACCGCAGCCCCGACGAGGCCGTGCTCCAGGCCTCCGAGTCGGCCGTGCGTGAGATCGTGGGCAACAGCACCATGGACTCCGTGCTTTATGAGCAACGTGACGCCATCGCCACCGACCTGGTCAAGTCGATCCAGGCACAGCTCAACAAGCTCAAGGCCGGGGTGATCGTGGCCAATGTCAACGTGCAAAGCGTGCAGGCCCCCGAGCAGGTGCAGGCGGCGTTCGACGACGCCTTCAAGGCGGGTGCCGACCGAGAGCGCCTCAAGAACGAAGGCCAAGCGTACGCCAACGACGTGATTCCCAAGGCCCAGGGCACGGCCGCTCGCCTGCGTGAAGAGGCCGCGGGCTATTCCGCTCGCGTTGTCGCTCAGGCGGAGGGTGATTCGCAGCGCTTCAAGGCGGTGTTGACCGAGTACCAGAAGGCGCCCGCCGTCACACGTGACCGCCTCTACATCGACACCATGCAGCAGGTCTACAGCAACGTGACGAAGGTCATGGTGGACTCCCGACAGGGCTCCAACCTGCTGTACCTCCCGCTCGACAAATTGATGCAGATGAACGGTGGTGGTGCCACCGCTGCGGTGGCGCCTGCGGCCGCGAGCAGCCAGCCGGCCGAAACCTCGGCGCCCCTGGCCAGCGGCAACGCCATCCAGGACCCGCGAGCCCGCGACAGCGGCCGCAGCCGTGACCGCGACGGTCGCTGAGCCCCTCGTGCCACCTTCGCAAGGAACTTGACATGAATCGCATTGGCACCATTTTGGTCGGCGTCTTGCTGGCCGTCATCCTGGCCGCGTCGACCCTTTTCGTGGTCGATCAGCGCCAGTTCGCCGTCGTCTACGCCCTGGGTGAGATCAAGGAAGTGATCGCCGAGCCTGGCCTGAAGGCCAAGCTGCCTGCGCCCCTGCAGAACGTCGTCTTCCTGGATCGCCGCATCCAGACGCTCGACAGCCCCGAGTCCCGCCCCATCTTCACCGCCGAAAAGAAGAGCCTGGTCATCGACTGGCTGGTGAAATGGCGCATCACGGACCCGAAACAGTTCATCCGCAACAACGGCGTTGACATCCGCAACCTCGAAAACAAGCTCTCGCCCGTCGTGCAGGATGCCCTCAACGGCGAGGTGACCAAGCGCACCGTGGGCGCGATGCTGTCGGCCGAGCGCGAGAAGGTCATGCAGGGCGTGGTCAAGCGCCTGGCCGACGAGGCCCGCAGCTTCGGCATCGAGGTGGTGGACGTGCGAATCAAGCGCGTCGACTTTTCTGCCCAGATCACCGACTCCGTCTACCGCCGCATGGAGTCCGAACGCAAGCGCGTGGCCAACGAGTTGCGCTCCACCGGCACCGCCGAAGGCGAGAAGATCCGAGCCGATGCCGACCGCCAGCGGGAAATCATCGTGGCTGAAGCCTACCGCGATGCGCAGAAAATCAAGGGTGAGGGCGATGCCAAGGCATCTGCCTTGTACTCCGAGTCCTTCGGGCGCGACCCTCAGTTTGCGCAGTTCTACCGCAGCCTGGAGGCCTACCGCGCCACCTTCCGCAGCAAGTCCGATGTGATGGTTCTGGACCCCAGCAGCGACTTCTTCCGCACCCTGCGCGGCAGCGGTCCGGCGGCTGCACCCAAGAAATGACCGCCCTGAGTCCTGCCCGGGCGCCTGCCTGAAGGCGACTCATGGCCGATGCCCTCTGGATGGCCCTGGCCCTCGTGCTCGTGCTCGAGGGCCTCATGCCCGCCCTCAACCCTGGGGGCTGGAGGCGGATGTTCGAGCAGTTGCTGCAACTGCCTGAACAGCAGATCCGGACCTTTGGCCTGATCAGCATGATCGCCGGCCTCGTGATGTTGTGGGTGCTCTGAGCCCCGACTTTTTCCTGAATCTGTCGCGTTCAGCCGGTAGAATCTCCGTTTTAACCCCCACACGTTTTTCTATGTCGTCTGCTTGGCTGTTGCCAGAGCACATCGCCGACGTCTTGCCTTCTCAGGCCCGACGTCTGGAAGAGTTGCGCCGCGTCTGGCTGGACGTGGCCCGTGGCTACGGCTTCGAACTCGTCATGCCCCCGCTGCTGGAGCACCTGGAGTCGCTCCTGTCCGGCACGGGTCACGCGCTGGACCTCAAGACCTTCAAGCTCGTCGACCAGCTCAGCGGGCGAACGCTCGGGGTGCGCGCGGACGCAACGCCTCAGGTCGCCCGCATCGACGCCCACTTGCTCAACCGCCAGGGCGTGACCCGGCTGTGCTATTGCGGCCCGGTTCTGCACACCCGCCCGGCCAGCCCCCACGCCAGTCGCGAGCCCCTCCAATGGGGCGCTGAAATCTACGGCCACGCCGGGCTGGAGGCCGATCTCGAGGCCGCTGAACTGGCCCTCGACGGCCTGCAGGCCGCGGGCCTGTCCGGCCTCGTCATGGACCTCGCAGACGTCCGCTTGCTTCAGGGCGTGCTGGCGGGCTTGGGTGTGAGTGAGTTGCCGGTCGCTGAGCACGAGGCCGTCATCGCCGCGATCTCCAGCAAAGACGTTGGCACCTTGCGCACCTTGGCGCGCCAAGGTGCACTGGCCGCATCCCCCCGGGCCGAGGCCGTGCTGGTCGCGCTCACGCGCCTCTATGGCGACGACAGCGTGTTGACCGAAGCGCGTCAGGTCTTGCCTGCACACGCCCTGGTCTCCGCCGCCCTGGATGACCTCACCTGGTTGGCGGGGCACTTGCGCGCCGTTCGCCCGGAGGTCAAGGTCGGCTTCGACCTGTCTGACCTCAGCGGCTACGCCTACTACAGCGGCACCCGCTTTGCCGTCTACGGCTCGGGCCATGCTGACGCACTGGTGCGCGGTGGTCGCTACGACGAGGTGGGGGCGGTGTTCGGCCGCCGCCGCCCGGCCGTGGGCTTCAGCCTGGACCTCAAGGTCCTGGGCGACGTGCTGGCCGGTCGCGAGGCCGCTGCCGCGCGTCAGGCCATCCTGGCGCCCTGGGGTCAGGACCCCGCCTTGCGCCAGGCCGTGCGCGATCTCAGGGGGCAGGGCCACACCGTGGTGTGCGTGCTGCCCGGACATGAACACGATGTCCAGGAATTCGAGTGCGATCGAGAACTCGCCCTCGTCGATGGACGTTGGACGGTGCAGGCTCGCTGAGCCGCACCTCCCCAGACACAGGACCCTGCCATGCAAAGCATTTCCGCGTCGGCGCGTGCCGACTCCATTCCCGCCCGCAACGTCGTCGTCGTCGGCACCCAGTGGGGTGACGAGGGCAAGGGCAAGGTGGTCGACTGGTTGACCGACCACGCCGCCGCCGTCGTGCGCTTCCAAGGTGGTCACAACGCCGGCCACACCCTGGTCATCAACGGCAAGAAAACCGCCTTGCAATTGATCCCGTCCGGCATCATGCGCGAGGGCGTGGCTTGCTACATCGGCAACGGCGTGGTGGTCGATCCCACCCACTTGCTGTCGGAAATCGAGCGCCTGGAGGCCGCGGGCCTGAATGTGCGTTCGCGCCTCTTCATCAGCGAGTCCTGCCCGCTGATCCTGCCGTTTCACGTCGAGGTCGACAAGGCCCGTGAAGCCCTGCGCGAGACCAGTGGTTCCGGCAAGATCGGCACCACCGGCAAGGGGATCGGGCCGGCCTACGAAGACAAGGTGGCGCGACGCGCCCTGCGCGTTCAGGACCTCAAGCACCCCGAGCGCTTCGCCAAGAAATTGGCCGAGTTGCTGGAGCTGCACAACTTTGCCTTGGGCGGCTACCTCAAGAGCAGCACCCTCGAATTTCAGCCCATCTACGACGCCGCCATGAAGGCCGCCGAGCAGATCCTGCCGATGCTGGCCGACGTGGGCGTCAAGATCCACGCCCACAACGTGGCGGGGGGCAGCGTCCTGTTCGAGGGGGCGCAAGGCACCTTGCTGGACATCGACCACGGCACCTACCCCTACGTCACTTCGTCGAACTGCGTGGCCGGCAACGCTGCCGCGGGCTCCGGCGTCGGCCCCGACAAATTGCATTACATCCTGGGCATCACGAAGGCCTACACCACGCGCGTGGGCAGTGGCCCGTTCCCCACCGAGCTTGACTGGGACACCCCGGGCACGGTCGGCAACCACCTGGCCACAGTCGGTCAGGAGCGCGGCACGGTCACGGGCCGCGCACGACGCTGCGGCTGGCTCGATGCCGCCGCCCTCAAGCGCTCGGTGCTGATCAACGGCATCTCAGGCATCTGCCTGACCAAGCTGGACGTGCTCGATGGCCTGCGCGAAATCAAGGTCTGCACCGGCTACAAGCTGCGCGGCGAAACCATCGACATCCTTCCGCTGGATGCCGATGAAATCGTGGCCTGTGAACCCATCTACGAAACCTTCCCCGGTTGGGAAGGAACGACTTTCGGTCTGACCAACTGGGATCAGTTGCCAGCCAACGCCCGCGCCTACCTGGAGTGCGTCCAGCGCCTCATCGGTGCGCCCATCGACATGGTTTCGACCGGCCCCGATCGCGACCACACCATTTTGCTGCGACACCCCTACAAGGGTTGATTTCGGCCGATTCATGCACCTGTTCAACAGAGGAATGTCCATGCTGACCGACGATGGCAAGCACCTGTATGTGTCCTGGGAGGAGTATCACCAGCTCATCGAGCGCCTGGCCTTGAAGGTGCACGAATCCGGGTGGGCCTTCGACCAGATCCTGTGCCTGGCCCGTGGTGGCCTGCGCCCCGGAGACATCCTGTCGCGTGTGTTCGACAAACCACTGGGCATCATGTCCACCAGCTCCTATCGAGACGAGGGCGGCACCCTGCAGGGGCGTCTGGACATGGCTCAGTACATCACGATGCCCAAAGGGCAATTGGCCGGTCGGGTGCTGCTGGTCGATGACCTGGCCGACTCGGGTGTGACGCTGCGTGCGGTGGTCGATCGCTTGCGCGCGATGCCGGCCATCGAGGAGTTGCGCTCGGCTGTCATCTGGGTCAAGGGCGTCTCCAGTTACACGCCCGATTACCACGTTGAGATGCTGCCGACGAGCCCCTGGATTCATCAGCCGTTCGAAGAATACGACTCGCTTCGCCCGGACGCCTTGCTCAAGCGACGCCACTGAAAACGCCCCGGGTCACCGGGTGCGGGCCGAGTCAAGCAAAAGCACCCCATGGGGTGCTTTTTTCATGAGCAGGCGCAAGACCGGATGGCGCTGCTCAAAATGAAAAAGCCGCTTGATCAACGATCAAGCGGCTCATCATGTTTGGTGCCCAGGAGAGGACTCGAACCTCCACGGAGTTACCCGCTAGTACCTGAAACTAGTGCGTCTACCAATTCCGCCACCTGGGCAGGTGCTTAATTCAACACAAACGTTGTTTGCAACGAATCAAGACTGATAGTCTAGCACGGGTTGCGGCGCCTTGTCCATGAGCGCCCGGTTTTTGCCGATTCAGTCGAGTTGTGTGACGTTCATGCGACACGGCGCGGCAGGGCGCTTTGCGCGACCCCTGAGTCCTTGCGAGGCGCTTGGTGTACCCTGGGGCACCCATGCGCTTTTCTTCTTTGCGTTTTCCCTCGCGACCCGCCCAGATTCGCTGCGTCTGCAGCGCTTGCTTGGGGCATCGGCGGGGGAAGCTTGGCAAAAGAAAAAGCCGCTTGATCAACGATCAAGCGGCTCTTCAAGTGGTGCCCAGGAGAGGACTCGAACCTCCACGGAGTTACCCGCTAGTACCTGAAACTAGTGCGTCTACCAATTCCGCCACCTGGGCAGGTGCTCATTTGCCATCTGCATCAAGATCGATTCATCAAAGTTTCAAGCTTTGCGTCATGGACCTTGTTCGCCACTTGCCACCAAGCGCCACCTCTTGCGGGGTGCTGCTTGCTCAACAAATTTGTTTGTCTGCATCAGCGAAGACATAAATTCTAGCATCAAAATCTTGTCCATGACAACACCCACAACACAATTCGTGAACTTGATGAGCGAGGTCACCGGCACGGTGCAAGGCCATCGCGACGGGCATGGCTTCGTCACGTCGGACGACGGCGTGATCAGCCTCTACCTGCCGCCGCAGGAAATGCGAGCCGTGATGCATCGCGACCGGGTGAAGGTGAGGGTGGTTCGCTTCGATCGCAAAGGCCGGCCGGAGGGCCTGGTGCTGGAGATCGTCGAGCGGCGCAAAACCCCCATCATCGGGCGCTTGCTTCATGAAGGGGGCGCCTGGCTGGTTGCGCCGGAGGACCGCCGCTTTGGCCAGGACATCCTGATCCCTTCCAAAGCGACGGCCGGTGCCGAGCCCGGGCAGGTGGTTTCGGTCGAGTTGACCGAAGCGCCATCTCTGACGTCTCAGCCGATCGGCAAGGTCGTCGAGGTGCTGGGTGGCATCGACGATCCGGGCATGGAAATCGAAATCGCGGTCCGCAAATACGAGGTGCCGCATCGCTTCAGGGACGATGTGCTGGCGCAAGCCGCGAAGTTGCCTGAGAAGGTTCGCGCCATCGATAAAAAGGGGCGCATCGACCTCACCGACGTGCCTTTGGTCACGATCGACGGCGAGGACGCCCGTGACTTCGATGACGCGGTTTATTGTGAGCCCGCCACGGTGGGGCGCAGCAAGGCGCCGAATGCCTGGCGACTGATCGTGGCCATCGCGGACGTCAGTCATTACGTCAAACCGGGTGAGCCCCTGGATCGCGATGCGTATGAGCGCGCCACGTCGGTTTACTTCCCGCGCCGCGTCATCCCGATGCTGCCGGAGAAGCTCTCCAACGGCCTGTGCTCGCTGAACCCTGAGGTCGAGCGCCTGTCGATGGTGTGCGACATGCTCGTCACCCACGACGGGGAGTTGCATGCTTACCAGTTTTTCCCGGCCGTCATCAACTCGCACGCCCGCCTGACCTACACCGAGGTCGCGGCCATCCTGGGCAACACGCGTGGCCCCGAGGCTCAGCGCCGCGCTGACCTGGTTCCGCACCTGCTGCACCTCCACGAGGTGTATCGGGCGCTGCTCAAGTCGCGCTCAGGGCGCGGCGCGGTCGACTTCGAGACCACCGAGACGCAGATCGTGTGCGATGACAACGGCCGCATCGCCAAGATCGTGCCGCGCGTGCGCACCGACGCCCACCGCCTCATTGAAGAGTGCATGCTGGCGGCCAACGTGTGTTCGGCTGATTTCATCATGCGGGCCAAGCACCCGTCGCTGTTCCGCGTCCACGAGGGGCCAACCCCTGAGAAGCGCAACGTGCTCAAAAATTACCTCAAGGCTTTGGGCCTGGGCTTGAGCATCGGGGATGAGCCCAAGCCGGGTGAGTTCCAGGCCATCGCGCAGGCCACCAAGGACCGGCCCGACGCCATGCAGATCCACACCATGTTGCTGAGGTCCATGCAGCAGGCGATCTACACGCCGACGAACAGCGGGCACTTTGGTTTGGCCTATGAGGCCTACACCCACTTCACGAGCCCGATTCGCCGCTACCCGGACCTGTTGGTGCACCGTGTCATCAAGTCCTTGCTGGGCAGTGGTCGCTACAGCCTGATCCTGCCGGCATCCATCGTCTCGTCCGTGGGCAACTTCAAGCGCAAGCCGGGTGGGGCAGGGGCGCCCGCCAAGGGCTTGCCTCAGCAGCCCACCAAGGCCGCGGCACGCATCAAGCTGCCGCCGGCTGAGGCCGCAGCCTGGGAGACCGCGGGGGTGCATTGCAGCGCCAACGAGCGCCGGGCCGATGAGGCCTCGCGCGACGTCGAGGCCTGGCTCAAGTGCATGTTCATGCGTGAACGCCTGGGCGAGGAATACGGCGGCACGGTCAGCGCGGCGACGTCGTTTGGTTTGTTCGTTCAGCTCGATGGCTTGTATGTCGAGGGCTTGATCCACATCACGGAGCTGGGGGGCGAGTACTACCGGTTCGACGAAGCCCGCCAGGAATTGCGTGGCGAACGCAGCGGCGTTCGATACGGCGTGGGCGCGCGGGTGCGCGTTCAGGTCAGTCGCGTCGACCTGGACACCCGCAAGATCGATTTCCGCCTGGTGCGCGAGGGCGCCGACGCAGCCCGCAACGGTGCGGGGTCGGGGGGGGCGTCGCCTCGCCGCAAGGGCAGGGGGGGCGACAAATCGGGCGAGCGCGCGAGTGCGCAGGACTGGCCTGGCGAGGCCTCCGCTCAGGAGGAGTTGGCCGACATCCGCGAAATGGACCGCGAGGTCAAGCGCGCGGCCAAGGGCGCGACCAAGGCCGGCAAGTCGTCGGGCACCAAGGCGGGGGCGAAGTCGCGCGAGCGGGTGTCCGTGGGGGCTGCCGTGAGCGGCGCGCGCGGCAAGCCCGCGGGGAAAAAGGCCGCGCCCCGCGGTCGATCGAGCGGCAAGCGCTGAGCACCTGGGCGCGTGATCCGATCGGCGGCCTGGGTGTCGCTGATCGGTGATTTCATGCTAGACTGTCGGAGTTTTCCCGGACTTGCATCAAAAGCGGTCGGGGAGGCGATGTCTGGCGGCTGATGCCGTCTTTATTTGATCGAGAAACGCGAATCACGGCATTCCAAGGTGCTGCCTGGCGCTCAAGCGCAGGTGGTTGCAGCCGGATTCAAGACTCAACCTCTGGAGCTACACATGACTGTGTCCATGCGCGACATGCTGGAAGCCGGTGTCCATTTCGGCCACCAAACCCGCTTCTGGAACCCCAAGATGGCCCCGTACATCTTCGGCCATCGCAACAAGATTCACATCATCAACCTTGAGAAGACTCAGCCTGCGTTCGAAGACGCCCTGAAGTTCATCAAGCAGCTGTCGGCTCGCCGCGGCACCGTGATGATGGTTGGCACCAAGCGTCAAGCGCGCGATGTGGTCGCCCTGGAAGCCGAACGCGCCGGCGTGCCTTTCGTGAACCAGCGCTGGCTGGGCGGCATGCTGACCAACTTCAAGACCGTCAAGGGTTCGCTGAAGAAGCTCAAGGACATGCAGGTTCAAGTCGAAGCTGGCCTGGACAACCTGAAGAAGAAGGAAGGCCTTCTGTTCCAACGCGAGCTGGCCAAGCTGGAAAAGGACATCGGCGGCATCCAGGACATGGGCGCCCTGCCTGATGCCCTGTTCGTCATCGACGTCGGCTACCACAAGATCGCCATCGCCGAAGCCAAGAAGCTGGGCATCCCCGTCATCGGCGTGGTTGACACCAACCACTCCCCCGAAGGCATCGACTACGTGATCCCTGGCAACGACGACTCCTCCAAGGCTGTCGCCCTGTACGCCAAGGCTGTCGCTGACGCCATCTTGGAAGGCAAGTCCAACGCCGTGAACGACGTGGTGGCCGCGGTTGCTGCGGCTGGCGACGACGAGTTCGTGGAAGTGAACGAAGAAGCCGTCTGAGGCCTCTTCACCCAGATCAAAGGGGCTGACATCAGCCCCTTTTTCACAGCAAGATTTTTTGTGAGGCGGTGATGACACCGCCCCTGAATCAAACGGAGAAAGATATGGCTGCTATCACCGCCAGCATGGTCGCCGAACTGCGCGCCAAGACCGACGCCCCGATGATGGAGTGCAAGAAGGCCCTGACCGAGGCCGATGGCGACTTCGCCAAGGCCGAGGAAATCCTGCGTGTCAAGCTGGGCAGCAAGGCCTCGAAGGCCGCCGCTCGCGTGACGGCTGAGGGCATCGTGTCGACCTACATCGACGGCTCGACCGGCGCCCTGGTCGAAATCAACTGCGAAACCGACTTCGTCTCCAAGAACGACGACTTCCTGGGTTTCGGCAAGGCCGTGGCCGAGCTGATCGCCAAGAAGAACCCCGCCGACGTCGAGGCCCTGTCGGCCCTGGAGCTGAACGGCTCCACCGTCGAGGCCACCCGTTCCGCCCTGATCGGCAAGATCGGCGAGAACATGACGATCCGTCGCTTCAAGCGCTTCAGCGGTGACAATCAGCTGGCTGCTTACCTGCACGGTTCGCGCATCGGTGTGGTCGTCGAGTTCACCGGCAGCGACGTCGCCGCCAAGGACGTGGCCATGCACGTGGCCGCCATGAAGCCCGTGTCCCTGTCGTCGAACGACGTGCCCGCTGCCCTGATCGAAATCGAGCGCAGCGTGGCCACGGCCAAGGCCGCTGAGTCCGGCAAGCCCGCTGACATCGCCGCCAAGATGATCGAAGGCGCCGTGCAGAAGTACCTCAAGGAAGTCTCGCTGTTCAACCAGGTTTTCGTGAAGGCCGCTGACGGCAAGCAGACCGTTGAGCAGTACCTGAAGTCGACCAACACCGACGTCAAGGGCTTCACGATGTTCACCGTGGGTGAAGGCATCGAGAAGAAGCAAGAAGACTTCGCTGCCGAAGTCGCTGCCACCCTGGCTGCGGCCAAGGGTCAGTAAAGTCAGGCAAACATCAAGGGGGCTTCGGCCCCCTTCTGAATGGAGCCGGATGCGGGCCGCGACTTGCGTTAAAGTCGCTCTCGCTTCTGGTCAAGAATCAAGTCAAGGACCCGATCCCATGCCCGCTTACAAGCGCATCCTCCTGAAACTCTCCGGTGAGGCCCTGATGGGCGAAGATGCCTACGGCATCAACCGCGCCACCATCGTGCGCATGGTCAAGGAGATCCAGGAAGTCACCGCGCTGGGCACGCAGGTCGCTGTGGTCATCGGTGGTGGCAACATCTTCCGCGGCGTCGCTGGTGGCTCCGTCGGCATGGACCGCGCCACCGCCGACTACATGGGCATGCTGGCCACCGTGATGAACTCGCTGGCCCTGGCCGACACCATGCGCCAGGAAGGCATGACCGCCCGTGTCATGTCGGCCATCAGCATCGATCAGGTGGTCGAGCCTTATGTGCGACCCAAGGCCCTGCAGTACCTCGAAGAGGGCAAGGTCGTGGTCTTCGCTGCCGGCACCGGCAACCCCTTCTTCACGACCGACACGGCCGCTGCGCTGCGCGGTGCCGAAATCGGTGCCGAGATCATGCTCAAGGCCACGAAGGTGGATGGCGTGTACACGGCCGATCCCAAGAAGGACCCGTTGGCCACCCGCTACGCCAGCATCACCTTCGACGAGGCCCTGATCAAGAACCTGCAGGTGTTGGACGCCACGGCCTTCGCGCTGTGCCGCGATCAGAACCTGCCCTTGAAGGTGTTCTCCATCTTCAAACCCGGCGCGCTCAAGCGCGTTGTGCAAGGCGAGGACGAGGGCACGCTGGTTCACGTTTGAGCCCGGCGGCAGCCCCTGGTTTTTTCCTGTCCTCCTGTTTCCCTTCTGACGCGTTGGTGAGCCCGGTTTCCTCCTTCACCTCGCACGGAGTTGTCCATGAGCATCGCTGAAATCAAGAAGAACGCCGAGCAGAAAATGCTCAAGTCCATCGACGCATTCAAGGCTGAACTGGCCAAGATCCGCACGGGCCGTGCCCACCCCGGCATCCTGGATCAGGTGCAGATCGACTACTACGGCTCGATGGTGCCCATCAGCCAGGTGGCCAACGTCGCCCTGATGGACGCTCGCACCATTTCGGTCCAACCCTGGGAAAAGGGCATGGGCGCCAAGATCGAGAAGGCCATCCGCGAATCCGACCTGGGACTCAACCCCGCCTCCCAAGGTGACCTGATCCGCGTGCCGATGCCCCCTTTGACCGAAGAGCGTCGCCGCGAGTTGACCAAGGTGGTCAAGGGCGCCGGTGAAGACGCCAAGATCGCCGTGCGCAACCTGCGCCGCGACGCCAACGAGCACGCCAAGCGACTGCTCAAGGACAAGGAAATCACCGAAGACGACGACCGCCGCTCGCAGGACGACGTGCAAAAGCTGACCGATCGCTACATCGCGGAGATCGACAAGCTGATCGTGGGCAAAGAAGCCGAGATCATGGCCGTTTGATCTGCGATCGGCTGGCGCTTGACCAGCGCTTGACGCACCCGTGACCCCGAGGCGGCTTGTGTCCGCCTCGCTGTTTTTCAGGCCCCACGTTCATCGCCTTGCCCTCTTCATTGCCTTCCGTTCCTCCTGCCATGGCCACGCCCTCCCAGACCCCTTCGGTTCCTCGTCACATCGCCATCGTCATGGACGGCAACGGGCGCTGGGCGCGCAAGCGCTTCATGCCCCGTGGCCTGGGTCACAAGGCCGGGGTGGACGCGCTGGTCAAGGTCGTGCAGGCCGCGGCCGATCGCGGAGTGGGTTTCCTGACGGTGTTCGCGTTTTCGTCCGAGAACTGGAAACGGCCTGAAGAGGAGGTCTCCGGCTTGATGAGCCTGCTGCTGGTGGCGCTGTCCAAGCACCTCACCCGGCTCAAGGCAGACGGGGTGCGCATCCGCATCGCGGGTGACTTGGAAAACGTCTCGGAGAAGGTGCGCCATGCCTTGCTCGACGCCGAAGCGTCTACTTGCGACAACCATCGCCTGGTGCTGACGGTGGCGTTCAATTACGGTGGTCGTTGGGACATCGTGCAGGCTTGCCAGAAGGCGGTCGACGCCGGCTTGCGAGGCGACGCACTCGATGAGGCGGCGCTGTCCCGCTTCATGGCGATGTCTTATGCGCCGGATCCCGACTTGTTCATTCGAACGGGCGGCGAGGTGCGCCTGTCCAACTTCCTGCTGTGGCAGAGCGCGTACGCGGAGCTGGTCTTCTCGGACTGCCTCTGGCCGGATTTTGACGCGGGTGAGCTGGATCGCGCGATCGCTGCTTATGCCGCGCGCGAGCGGCGTTTCGGCGACGTGGGCAGCTCGGGGAAGGGCGATGGGGCCATCGGGGCGAATGTGCCCAGCCCCCACACTGGCGAAGGGAGCTGACATGCTCAAGCAACGGGTCATCACGGCCCTGATCCTGGTGGCCATCTTGCTGCCGACCCTCATGGCCGAGGCGGCCTGGCCGTTCGCCGTGCTGACCTTGATTTTCATCTCCGCCGCGGGGTGGGAATGGTCGCGGCTCAATGGGGCGCCGGGCGCTCGGGCGTGGCTCATGGGCGCGGCCGTGGCGGGGGGCTGCGTCTACGCGGCTCAGGTGTTCCACCTCCCGCTTTGGGGCACCTCAGCGGCGGCGTCCCATGAACACGTGCACGCCTGGGGGCACGCGCTGGTGGGCTTCCTGACGCCTTCTGCCGTGTGGGTGGGGGCGGCGGCCTTGTGGGGGCTGGGTGGCGCTGTGGCGCTGCGTTGGGGGCCGACCCACTGGCTGCTGCTGCCGCAGCTGTTGAGGCGCCTGCTGGGCCTGGTCCTGCTGGTGCTGGCCTGGATGGCCCTGGTCGAGAGCAAGGCGCAGGGGCTGAATTACATGCTATCGGTGTTCTGCCTGGTCTGGGCGGCGGACATCGGTGCTTACTTTGGCGGGCGGGCCTTCGGGCGCCGCAAATTGGCGCCATCCATCAGCCCGGGCAAGAGCTGGGAGGGCGTGGTGGCCGGCATGGTGGCGGTGTTGTTGCTGGCGCTGGGCTGGCTGGCCGTTGACCAGAGCCTGGGCGTCGATTCGCCCAGCCTGTACAGCCGCCTGATGTGGGGCCTGGGTGCGCCCGGCATGGTCGCCGCGTTGTTGGCCCTGGCCGGCCTGAGCGTGGTGGGGGACCTGTTCGAGTCCTTGATCAAGCGTCAGGCGGGCGCCAAAGACAGCAGCCAGCTCCTGCCAGGCCACGGCGGGGTGCTCGATCGCATCGACGCTTTGTTGCCGGTGTTGCCCGTTTCACTCGCCATCATGAGTCTGTGCCATGGTTGATGCCTTCACGGGTCGCCCGCAACGGGTGTGCATCCTCGGCTCCACGGGGTCGATCGGGGTCAACACGCTGGACGTCATCGCCCGTCACCCAGGGCGATTCGAGGTCTGGGCGCTCACCGGCGCCAGTCGCGTGCCCGAGTTGCTGAGCCAGTGCCTTCAATGGCGGCCTCGTTTCGCCGTGATGCCCGATGCCACTTTGGCCGCTCAGTTGCGCCTGCAGGTGCGTGAGGCCGGGTTGTCCACGGAGGTGCTGGAAGGCGCGCAAGCGCTGGCCGACGTGGCGTCTCACGCCGAGGTGGACGTGGTCATGGGCGCCATCGTGGGGGCCGCGGGCCTGGCGCCGTGCCTGGCTGCGGCCCGCGCCGGCAAGAGGCTGTTGCTGGCCAACAAGGAGGCGCTGGTCGTGGGGGGCGCGCTGTTCATGCAGGCGGTGGAGGAGGGCGGCGCGACGCTTGTGCCCATCGACAGCGAGCATTCGGCCATTTTCCAATGCCTGCCCGAAGACCCGTCCACCTGGGCGGCTCGCATCGACCACATCGTGTTGACGGCCTCGGGCGGTCCGTTCCGGCAGCGCGACGTTTCCACGTTCGCCGCGATCACGCCCGAGCAGGCTTGTGCCCACCCCAACTGGGTCATGGGGCGCAAGATCTCGGTGGACTCCGCGACGATGATGAACAAGGCGCTGGAGGTCATCGAGGCGCGCTGGCTGTTTGGCTTGGCGCCCGATCAGATCCGCGTGGTGCTGCACCCCCAGAGCATCATCCACTCCATGGTGGTGTGCCGCGATCGCTCCGTGCTCGCGCAACTGGGCACGCCTGACATGAGGGTGCCGATCGCCTACGGGCTGTCCTGGCCCGAGCGCATCGAGTCCGGCGCCGACTTGCTGGACTTCACCCGCTTGAGCGCGCTCACCTTCGAAGCGCCAGATGCCTCGCGATACCCGGGCCTGCAACTGGCCTGGGAGACGCTCAAGGCCGCACCCGGTCACACCTGCGTGCTCAACGCCGCCAACGAGGTGGCCGTGGAGGCGTTCTTGCAGCGACGCATCCGGTTTGATCAGATCCACCGAGTCAACGCCCAGAGCCTGGCGGACTGCAAGGTCCCGTCAGGCGCGGCAGAATCCGTCTCGGGCTTGCTGGATTTGGACGCCGAGGCCCGCCGCGTGGCCCAGGGCGTGGTTGCTGGCTGTTCTTCGTCCTGACGTGAAGGCGCGCCTGGCGCGCTGTGGAGTTCCATCATGGTCCTGACCGTTCTTGCCTTCCTGGTCACCATCGGCATCCTGGTCGTGATCCACGAGTACGGGCACTACCGCGCGGCGGTGGCCTGCGACGTCAAGGTCCTTCGTTTTTCCGTGGGCTTCGGGCGGGTGCTGTGGTCCCGCACCCGGGGTGAAACGGAGTTCGTGGTCTCCGCCCTGCCTTTGGGCGGCTACGTCAAGATGCTGGACGAGCGGGAAGGGCGTGTGCCGGCCGAGGAGCGCGCGCGCGCCTTCAACAACAAGCCCCTGCGTCAACGCGCCTTCATCGTGGCCGCCGGCCCGCTGGCCAACCTCGTGCTGGCGGTGTTCCTGTACGCCTGCGTCAACTGGGCGGGGGTGCAGGAGGTGCGGCCCTGGATGGCGCAGCCACAGGCGCAGAGCCTGGCGGATCAAGCCGGGTTGAAGTCCCGTGACGAGGTGATCGGCCTGCAGCGCGTGGGTGACCCGGATGCGGAGTGGTTGCCCGTGCGGTCCATGACGGACCTGCAGTGGCTGTTCACCGGCGCGGCGGTGCAAGGCGAGGACGTGCGCCTGCGGGTGGTCCATCGCCCGGGAGATGGCGCCTCAGCGGGTGGCGTCCGCGAGGTGACCTTGCGCTTGAGCACCATCCCGGCCGCCGAGGTCGATGGGGCCCTGCTGGAGCGAGTGGGTTTCAGTGGCCCCTTTGCCGAGCCCTTGGTGGCGCAACTGGTGGAGGGCGGCCCGGCCGCTCGCGCCGGGTTGCGGGAGGGCGACCGGGTCCTGAGTCTCAACGGTCAGGCCATTCACGACGCCGGGCAGCTGCGCCAGGCCATTCGGCAAAGCGCCCAAGATGGCGTGGCCCACCCCCTGCGCTTCCATGTTGAGCGCGTGGGCGGTGCGCTGGACGTGGTGGTGCAGCCCGTCATGAAAGACGTGCAAGGCAAAAAATGGCCCCGCATCGAGGCCGCGCTGGGGGCGCCTGCTGCGACGGTGGACGTGCGCTACGGCCTGGTCGAAGGCTTCACGCGCGCCGTCACGCGCACCTGGGACGTGGCCGCGATGAGCCTGGACATGCTGGGCAAGATGCTGATCGGGCAGGCGTCGATCAAGAACCTCAGTGGCCCCATCACCATCGCCGATTACGCCGGCCGTTCGGCTGAACTGGGCTGGGTCTACTACGTGGGCTTCCTGGCCTTGGTGAGCGTCAGCCTGGGCGTGTTGAACCTGCTGCCGCTGCCCGTCCTCGATGGCGGGCACCTCATGTATTATCTTTTTGAAGGTGTGACGGGCCGGCCGGTTTCCGAGCGTTGGCTTGAGCGTCTGCAGCGGGGTGGCGTGGCCATCATGCTGATGATGATGTCACTGGCCCTGTACAACGACTTCGCACGCCTGCTGGGCGTGCACTGATCTTTTTCGCATGCACATCCCCTCCATGACCGCTGTTCGCCTCAAGCCGACCCTGCTTGCCGCCTTGCTGGCGACGTCCCTTTTTCAGTCGGCCTGGGCCGTTGAACCCTTTGTTCTCAAGGACATCCGGGTCGAAGGCCTTCAGCGCGCAGACGCCGGCACCGTGTTCGCCTCGCTGCCGTTTCGCGTGGGCGACACCTACACCGATGACAAGGGCGCGGCCGGCCTGCGCTCCTTGTTCGCCACGGGCCTCTTCAAGGACGTGCGCATCGAGGTCGACGGCAACGTCGTGGTCGTGGTGGTCGAGGAGCGCCCGGCCATCGCCCGCGTCGAGTTCGTCGGCACCAAGGAGTTCGACAAGGATGCCTTGATCAAGGCACTCAAGGACGTCGGCATCTCCGAAGGCCAGCCCTTCGACCGCGCCTTGGCCGACCGCGCCGAGCAGGAGCTCAAGCGTCAGTACCTCACGCGCAGCCTGTACGGCGCCGAGGTGGTCACCACGATCACACCGGCCGAACGCAACCGCGTCAACGTGACCTTCACCGTCACGGAAGGCGAGATCACCAAGATCAAGAACATCCGCATCACGGGCAACCAGGCCTTCTCCGAGAGCACGCTGCTGTCGCAGATGGACCTGACCACCGGCGGCTGGCTGACCTGGTACACCAAGTCCGACCAGTACTCGCGCGCCAAGCTCAACGCCGACCTCGAGACGCTGAAGTCCTACTACCTCAACCGCGGCTACCTCGAGTTCCGAATCGAGTCGGCGCAGGTGGCCATCTCGCCGGACAAGCAGGACATCAGCCTGGTCGTCAACGTGACGGAGGGCCCGCGCTACACCGTCACGGCCGTCAAGCTCGATGGCGACTACCTCGGCAAGGAATCGGTCTTTCGCAAGCTGGTGACGGTGCAGACCGGTGAGGCTTACAAGGTCGACACCGTGGCGGCCACCGTCAAGGCCTTCACCGACCGATTCGCCACGTACGGGTACGCCTTCGCACGCGTGGAGGTCCGACCCGAACTGGACCGCGAAAAGGGCCAGGCGGCCATCGTGCTGGTGGCCCAGCCGCAGCGCCGCGTGTACGTGCGCCGCGTGAACGTGGCAGGCAACTCCCGCACGCGCGACGAGGTGGTGCGCCGCGAATTCCGCCAGTTCGAATCCGCCTGGTACGACGGCCAGAAGATCAAGCTCTCGCGCGACCGGGTGGACCGCCTGGGCTACTTCAAGCAGGTCAACGTCGAGACGACCGAGGTGCCCGGCACCGTCGACCAGGTCGACCTGACCGTGGCCGTGGAAGAAAAACCCACCGGCAACCTGATGCTGGGCGCAGGCTTCTCAACCGCCGAGAAGTTGACGTTGTCGGCCTCGATCAAGCAAGACAACGTCTTTGGCACCGGCAACTACCTGGGCATCGAGGTCAACACCAGCAAGTACAATCGCACGCTGGTGCTCAGCACCGTGGACCCGTATTTCACCGACGCGGGCGTCTCGCGCTCTTACGACGTGTTCTTCCGGACCTCGCGCCCGCTCAACACCCAGGGTGGCGATTACAAGATCGAGACCACCGGCGGGGCGGTCCGATTCGGGGTGCCGTTCACCGAGTTCGACACCGTGTTCTTCGGCTTGGGCCTGGAGCAGACCGCGATCAAGGGCGACCTGGGCCTGCCCGTGAGTTACCGCCTGTTCCGCGACACCTTCGGCGAGCGCGTGACGTCCTTCCCGCTGACGGTGGGCTGGGCCCGCGACGCCCGCGACAGCACGATCGCCCCGACCACCGGTCGCTACCAGCGCGTCAACCTCGAGACCGGCCTGCTGGGTGACACCCGCTACATGCGCAGCGACTTCGAGGCCCAGCAGTACTTCCCGCTGACCAACCGCCTCACGCTCGGCCTGCGCGGCGAGTTCGGCTACGGCCGTGGTCTGCAGAGCAAGCCATACCCCGTTTTCAAGAATTTCTACGGCGGCGGCCTGGGTTCGGTGCGTGGTTTCGAGCAAAGCTCGCTGGGCCCGGTTGACATCGAAGGCGCCTACATCGGCGGCAACAAGCGGCTGAACCTCAACGCCGAGTTGTACGTGCCGTTTCCGGGTGCCGGCAACGACCGCACCTTGCGCCTGTTTGGCTACATGGACGCGGGCAACGTCTGGGGTGAAGACGAGAAGCTGCGCATGAGCGAGTTGCGCGCCTCCGTGGGCGTGGGCATCAGCTGGATCTCGCCCGTGGGCCCCCTGAAGCTCAGCTACGGCAAGCCGATCAAGTCGTTCGACCAAGATAAAATCCAGTCTCTTCAGTTCCAGATCGGCACGGCTTTCTGACCATGAAATCGAACCTCAAGACCCTGATGGCCGTTGGCGCGCTGTTGTGCGCGGCGGTTGCGCAGGCGCAGGAACTCAAGATCGGCTTCGTCAACCTGGACCGGGTCCTGCGTGACGCGGCACCCGCGCGCGCGGCGCAAGCCAAGCTGGAGAGCGAGTTCACCCGTCGCGAGAAGGAACTCAACGACGGCGAGGCCCGCTTGAAGGTCGCTTCTGAGCGCTTCGACAAGGACGCGGCCACCCTGGGCGAGGGCGAGCGCCTGCGCCGACAGCGCGACCTGGTCGAACAAGACCGCGAATTGCAACGCAAGCGCCGCGAGTTTCAGGAAGACCTCAACCAGCGCAAGAACGAGGAGCTGTCCACCGTGCTGGACCGCGCCAATCGCGTGGTCAAGCAGATCTTCGACCAGGACAAGTTCGACCTGATCGTGCAGGAAGCCGTGTTCGCCGGCCCCCGCGTCGACATCACCGACAAGGTCATCAAGTCCATGAACGCCGGGTCGGGCAAGTGACCTCAGCCGATGTGCACACCAAGCCCGCATCGCCCAGGTCGTTGAGCATCACGCTCGGGGAGCTGGTGGCGGAGCTGGCCGCCGAGTTGCCGGCCGACATCCAGGGCCCCGCCGAGACGGTCATCCGCCGCATCGGCCCACTCGACACCGACCAGCCCGACACGCTGTCCTTCTTGTCCAACCCGCGCTACCGCGCGCAGTTGGCCACCTCCCGGGCGGCCTGCGTCATCGTCGGCCCCTCGGTGCTGGACGAGGCGAGGGGCTTGAACGCCGCCATCGTCACGGCAGACCCGTATCGCTACTTCGCGGCGGTGACCCGCTGGTGGGCGGCGCGCGTGCGCCCGCGCCCTGCGTCGGGCATCCACCCCAGCGCCGTGGTGTCGCCCGACGCCTCGGTTGCCCCCAGCGCCCACGTCGGTGCGCTGGCGGTGGTCGAAGCGGGAGCCGTCGTCGGGGACGGCGCGGTCATCGGTGCGCAATGCAGCGTCGGTGAGCGCGCCCGCATCGGTGCCCACACCAGACTGGCCCCGCACGTCGTGGTCGGATTCGACTGCGTGGTGGGTGAGCGCTGCATCGTGCACAGCGGCGTGGTCATCGGGGCCGACGGTTTCGGCTTCGCCCCTCACCAGGGACGGTGGGAAAAGATCGAGCAGCTCGGTGCCGTGCGCATCGGCGACGACGTTGAACTGGGCGCCAACACCTGCGTCGACCGCGGCGCCCTGGAAGACACCGTCATCGAAAACGGGGTCAAGCTAGACAACCTCGTGCAGATCGCGCACAACGTGCACATCGGCGAACACACCGCCATGGCCGGCTGCGTCGGCGTGGCCGGCAGCGCCCGCATCGGCAAGCATTGCACCGTGGGCGGCGCCGGCATGATCCTGGGCCACCTCACCCTGGCCGACCATGTGCACGTGTCCTCCGGCACGCTGATTTCGCGCTCCATCAACCAACCCGGTCAGTACAGCGGCGTCTTCCCGTTTGACGAGAACGCCTCCTGGGAGAAGAACGCAGCGACCCTGCGTCAGCTCCACTCCCTGCGTGACCGCATCCGCACCCTAGAAAAGCAAGTGAAAAGCTGATGGACATCCACAAGATCCTTCAAAAGCTCCCCCATCGTTACCCCTTCCTGATGGTGGACCGCGTGCTCGAAGTCGAGAAGAACGTGCGCATCCGTGCGCTCAAGAACGTGACGATCAACGAGCCGTTTTTTCAAGGCCATTTCCCCAATCGCCCGGTCATGCCCGGCGTGATGATGCTGGAAGCGCTGGCCCAGGCCGCGGCCCTGCTGGCCTTCGAGACCACCGGTGACTCGGTGGACGACAACTCGGTGTACTACTTCGTCGGCATCGACGGTGCGCGCTTCAAGCGCCCGGTCGAGCCGGGTGACCAGCTGTTCCTGGACGTGACCATGGGCCGAAACAAGGCCGGCATCTACAAGTTCAACGCACGCGCCATGGTGGGCGACGAGCTGGCCGTCGAGGCCGAGCTGATGTGCACCGTGCGCAAGGTGTCCTGAGCCCCATGGCCAGCATCCACCCCACCGCCATCGTCGACCCGCAGGCCCGCCTGGCGGATTCGGTGACCATCGGGCCGTACGCCGTGATCGGTGCCCACGTCGAAATCGGCGAGCGCACGACCGTGGGCGCCCACACGGTCATCGAGGGCCACACGACCATCGGTTGCGACAACCAGATTTTCCAGTTCGCCTCGCTGGGCGCCGACCCGCAGGACAAGAAGTACGCTGGCGAGCCCACCCGCCTGGTGATCGGCGACCGCAACACCATCCGCGAGTTCACGACCTTCAACACCGGCACGGTGCAAGACAAGGGCGTCACCCAGATCGGCCACGACAACTGGATCATGGCCTACGTGCACGTGGCCCACGACTGCGTCATCGCCGACCACAACGTGATCGCCAACTCGGTGCAGTTCGCCGGCCACGTCACGGTGGGCAGCCACACCTTGATCGGTGGCATCAGCGGCATCCACCAGTTCGTGCGCATCGGCGATTTCGCCATGCTGGGCTTCCAGACGCGCTTGTCGCAGGACCTGCCGCCGTTCGTGGTGGCCGCTGGCAACCCCGCGCAGGCCCAGAACGTGCACCAGGAAGGTCCTCGCCGCAAGGGCTACTCGGCCGAACGCCTGAGCGTGCTCAAGCAGGTCTACAAGCTGCTTTACCGCAAGGGGCTGACCCTGGCGGATTCGGTGGACGCCATCCGAGCCCTGAAGGACGCCCCCGAGGCCATCGGCCCCGAAGCCCAGGCCGACATCGACAAGATGCTGGCGTTCCTGGCCGACGCCAAACGCGGCATCGTGCGTTGAGGGCGGACCCGTGAGCCTGTCCGCACCGCGTGTCGGCATGGTCGCCGGCGAAACCTCCGGCGACCTGCTGGCCGGTCTGCTCATGGGGGGCATGAAAGCCCGCTGGCCGGAACTGGGCGCGCAAGGCATCGGCGGACCCAAGATGGCTGCGCAGGGCTTCGAGGCCTGGTGGCCGCACGACAAGCTCGCGGTGCACGGATTCAACATGGAGGTGCTGCGGCGCTTTCGCGAGATCTGGTGCATCCGCCGCGACCTGGGCGACCGGTTTCTGGCCGATCGCCCCGACATCTTCATCGGAGTCGATGCCCCCGATTTCAACCTGGGCCTGGAAGCCCGGCTGAAGGCCCAGGGCATCAAGACCGTGCACTTCGTCAGCCCCTCCATCTGGGCCTGGCGAGGCGGGCGCATCAACAAGATCCACCGCTCGGTGGACCACATGCTGTGCCTGTTCCCGTTCGAGCCCCAGATCTATCACGACGCGGGCATCGCGGCCAGCTACGTGGGCCACCCCCTGGCCGACACCATCCCCCTGGAGGTGCCGCGTGCTGCGGCGCGCCAGAAGCTGGGCCTCGCCGACAGCGTGCCCTTGGTGGCCGTGCTGCCTGGCAGCCGACGCGGTGAGATCCGCCACATCGCGCCGGTGTTCCTGCAGACCGTCGCCCGCCTGGCCCGGTTGCGGCCCGATTTGCGCTTCGTGCTGCCGGTGGTGCCGGGCTTGCGCGAGATGGTCGAGCCGATGGTGCGCGAGCACGCCCCAGGCGCCCCCCTGACGCTGCTCGACGGCCAGTCTCACGAGGCGCTGGCGGCTTGCGACGTCACCCTGATCGCCAGCGGCACCGCCACCCTGGAGGCCGCCTTGTTCAAGCGCCCCATGGTCATCGCCTATCAGCTCAGCCCCATGAGCTGGCAGATCATGAAGCGCATGGGCTACCTGCCTTGGGTGGGCCTGCCCAACATCCTCGCGCGTGACTTCGTCGTGCCCGAGCGCCTGCAGCACGACGCCAACCCGACGCAGCTGGCCAGCGACGTGCTGGCCTGGCTGGACGACCCGGCTCGTTCGGCCTCGGTGCAGCAGCGATTCCTCGAACTCCACCACACCCTTCGCCGTGACACGGCCAAGGCGGCCACCGATGCCATCGCCCAGGTCCTCGAAACGCGTTAAGGCAATGTCTGCGCCCGCAGCCGCTCCGCTGGCCGCGGACCAGCAACTCGATTTGCTCTGCCCGCTTGAGCCCATCGGCTTGCTGGCCGGTGTGGATGAGGCCGGCCGTGGGCCGCTGGCCGGGCCCGTCGTGGCCGCCGCCGTGATCCTCGACGAACTCAACCCCATCGTCGGGTTGGCCGATTCCAAGAAGCTGTCCGCCCGCCAGCGCGAGGCCCTGTTCGACGAGATCCGGGCCAAGGCCTTGTGCTGCAGCATCGCGCTGGCCACGGTCGAAGAGATCGACCAGCTCAACATCCTGCACGCCACCATGCTGGCCATGCGCCGCGCGGTCGAAGGACTGCGCCTCAAACCCGCGCTGGTTCAGGTCGACGGCAACCGCGTGCCGCCCCTGGCCGTGCCGGCGCAGGCCATCGTCAAAGGCGACGCCAAGGTGCAGGCCATTTCGGCCGCGTCCATCCTGGCCAAGGTGCACCGGGACCGCCTGTGCGACGAACTGCACCAGGCCTATCCGCAATACGGGTTCGACGGACACAAGGGCTACCCGACCGCCGACCACGTGGCGGCCCTGCGCCGGCATGGGGCCACCCCGGCGCACCGCCGCAGCTTCGGCCCCGTGAAGGTGGCCTTGGGGCTGGTGCCCGATCCTTCCCTGACCATCGGCTCTGCCCCCACCCGATCCGGTTCGCGCTGAAGCCTGGCGCCACCTTCCGACCCCACCCATGGCCGACTCATCCGTTCAGCTCATCACCTCCCGCGAGAACGCGTTCATCCAGCGCCTTCGCCGCCTGTCTCAGGAGCCGCTGGCCTACCGCAAGCAGGGCGAGGTCTGGCTGGAGGGGGACCACCTGTGTTCGGCGGCCTTGAGCCGCGGCGTGCAGACTCCTGTGGCCGTGGTGACCGACAACGCCTGGCTGGGTGAGCACGGGGTGGGCGACCGCAACGACCCGCGTGCCGATGTGGCGACCCGCCTGGCGCGTCGAGCGGCGAGGGTCGTGGTGGTGCCGGTTTCTTTGTGGAAAGCGTTCACCGGCCTGGAGTCTCCTGCTGGCATCGGCTATTTGCTTGCCCTGGGAGGAGACGCGGCCACGTTGAGTCGACCCCAACCGGGTGTGCCCTCGGTGGTGCTGGACCGCCTGCAAGACGCCGGCAACGTCGGCAGCATCCTGCGCAGCGCGGCCGCCCTGGGCGTGACCCAGGTGTTGGCCCTCAAGGGCACCGCGGGGCTGTGGTCCCCCAAGGTGCTGCGCGCCGGCATGGGGGCGCACTTCGCGCTCAGGCTGGTCGAGCAACTGCAGGTCGAGCAACTCGACGAGCTGGGGGTTCCGCTGGTGGCCACCAGTTCGCACACCGAGCACGACTTGCACGCGGTGGACCTGCCCGAGCCCTGTGCCTGGGTCATGGGCCACGAAGGGCAGGGCGTGTCCGACGAGTTGCTCTCGCGCTGCGCCCTGGCGGTGAAGATCCCGCAGCCCGGCGGGGAAGAGTCGCTCAACGTGGCCGCGGCCACCGCGATTTGCTTTTACGAGTCGCTGCGGCGTCGCCTGGCACCGGGCCATGCCCACTGATTCGGCAGGCCGGGGTGACTTGCCCTAAGATTCACGCATCTGCGGGCGTCACGCCCCTTGTTTTTCGGAGGAACCATGGACCGCTCTCTCAAATCCCTTGACGTCGTCTACGGCGGCTCGCTGGGTGCCGACCGCCAGCGCGTGCTGCGCAACACCTACGCCCTGCTGGCGCTGTCGATGATCCCGACGGTGCTGGGCGCCTGGGTGGGCGTCTCGTTCGGCTTCAGCCTGTTTGCCGGCAGCCCCCTGATCAGCGCGATCGCCTTCATGGCCATCGCTTTTGGCTTCTTCTACGCCATCGAGAAGTTCAAGCACTCCGGCGTCGGCGTGCTGCTGCTGCTGGGCTTCACCTTCTTCATGGGCCTGATGCTCTCGCGCTTGCTGGGCTTCGTGCTGGGCCTGTCCAACGGCAGCCAGCTCATCGGCATGGCCTTCGGTGGCACCGCCGTCATCTTCGCGGCCATGGCCACGCTGTCGAGCACGATCAAGCGCGACATCAGTGGCATGGGCAAGTGGCTGTTCGTCGGCGCACTGGTGCTGATCGTGGCTTCGCTGGCCAACATCTGGCTGCAGATGCCCGCTTTGATGCTGGCCATCTCGGCCATGGCCGTGCTGATCTTCTCGGCCTTCATCCTGTACGACCTCAAGCGCATCCTGGATGGCGGCGAGACCAACTACGTCACCGCCACGCTGTCGGTTTACCTGAGCGTCTACAACGTCTTCACGGCCCTGCTGCAACTGTTCACCGGCCTGGGTGGCAGCGACGACTGATTGCGCAAGCCTCAAAAAAAAGGGAGCCTTCGGGGCTCCCTTTTTCATGCTTACGTGACTCAGCGCAGTTGCTTCAACACCGCCTCGGCGCTCGCATCGGACGAGGCGGGGTTCTGCCCTGTCACCAGCCTGCCGGAGACGGCCACGTGGCTCGCCCAGTCCGGGCCCCGGGTGTAGAGGCCGCCGTGGCCCTTGAGCATGTCTTCCACCAGGAAGGGCACGACCTCGCTGAGCTGGACCGCGTCTTCCTCGGTGTTGGCGAAGCCGGTGACTTCAAGTCCCTGCACCAGCGGCGTGCCGTCGGGCTTGCGTGCGTGTCGCAACACGCCGGGGGCGTGGCAGACCGCGCCCACCGGCTTGTCCTGGGCCAGGAAAGCTTCGATCAGCGCGGCCGATTCACGGCTTTCCGCCAGGTCCCAAAGCGGGCCGTGGCCGCCTGGGTAGAAGAGGGCGTCGAAGTCGCTGGCCTGGAGCGAGTGCAGCGGCAGCGTCGAAGCGAGCGCATCTTGCGCGGCGGCGTCGCCCCGGAAGCGCTCGGTGGCGGGCGTTTGAGCCTCGGGGGCGTCGCTTTTGGGGTCGATGGGTGGGTGGCCACCGAGCGGGGACGCCAGGGTGACCTGGGCGCCTGCGTCCCGGAAGACGTAGTAAGGCGACGCGAACTCTTCCAGCCAGAACCCGGTTTTGAGGCCGGTGTTGCCAAGTTGGTCGTGCGAGGTGAGGACCATCAGGATCTTCATGGGAGGCCTTTCTGCATGCAGTTGCATGCGTTTGCGTGGCACCGTCGTGTGTCAACGGCATGGGTGCATGTTAGAAAGCCACCAGTCATTCGAAAAGAGGCTGGCATGAATATGAGGCATCCAGAAAATGAATGTTGAAGGCCAGGATCTGAACCTGCTTCGTGTTTTTCACGTGGTCTACCAGGAGGGGCAGGTCACGCGAGCGGCACATCGCCTGTCCCTGAGCCAGCCGGCGCTCAGTCACCAGCTCAATCGCCTGCGACAGGCGTTTGGCGACCCCTTGTTCGTGCGCGCCCCGCGTGGCCTCGCCCCGACCCCGCGCGCCCACGCTTTGGCCCCCGAGGTGTCTCGCCTCATGCTTGCCATCGACGGGTTTTACGGTGGGTTGGGCGCCTTCGACTTGCGCCACATTCAAGCCCGCCTGCACATCCACTCCACCGACTACATGGAGCAGACGCTGCTGCCCCGCTTGCTGCCGCGCGTCCGGGCCCAGGCCCCGGGCGTCGTGCTGATCACCCACCACACGCGTGGGGCCCTGCCGCGCGCCGAGCTGGAAACCGGCGCCTGCGATCTCGCCATCGCTGGTTTTTACGCCGACCTGGCTGGCACCTTGCGCCAGCAAAGCCTCTGGAGCGAGTCTTTTGTGGTGCTCTCCAGCCGAAGTCACCCGGCCTGCCAGCACGGCCTGACCTTGGATGCCTTCGTCGCCAGCGAGCACGTCTTGACGACCCTCACGGGGGACCTCGATGGCCTCATCGATCGGGCCCTGTCCGCCCAAGGCCTCAAGCGGCGGGTGGTGGCGGGGTTGTCGAGCTTCCTGGCGCCCGTCAGCCTCGTGCGGGGCAGCGACCTGCTGCTGTGCTGCCTGCGCACGGTGGCCGAGGAGGCCGTCTCCCACGACGCGGGCCTGGTCATGCACCCGCTGCCCCTGGTGGTGCCGCCGGTGCAGGTCATGCAGATCTGGCACGAACGCACCGAGGCCGATCCGCTGCGCCGCTGGCTGCGCCAGGAGATCCGCGCGGTGGCGGACGCCTGCCAGGCTCAGTATTCGTCGCCGCCGAGGTAGGTGCCTGGCGCGAGGTTTTCAAAGCGCGTGTTGGCCTTGATGAAGCCCAGGTGCACGCTGCCCACGGGGCCGTTACGCTGTTTGCCGATGATGATTTCGGCCGTGCCCGGGATTTTGGACTCCTTGTTGTAGTACTCGTCCCGGTAGATGAACATGATGACGTCAGCGTCCTGCTCGATGGCGCCGGATTCGCGCAGGTCGGACATCATGGGGCGTTTGTCAGGGCGGGTCTCAACCGATCGGTTGAGCTGCGACAGCGCGATCACGGGACACTGCAGCTCCTTGGCCAGGGCCTTGAGGCCGCGAGAGATCTCACCGATGACCGTGGCGCGGTTTTCTTCGTTGCCACCCGAGCCGCTCATCAGCTGCAGGTAGTCGACGATGATCAGGCCGAGTGTGCCGCCGAACTGGCGAGCCAGGCGACGCGAGCGCGCACGCAGCTCGTTGGGCGACAAGCCGGGCGTTTCGTCGATGAACACGCGCGCGTGGCTGAGTTTCTCAACGGTCTCGCTCAGTCGGCTCCATTCGTCGTCCGTGAGGCGGCCGGTGCGCAGGTTTTGCTGGTTGATGCGGCCAATCGAGCCGACCATCCGAAGCGCCAGCTGCGAGGCGCCCATTTCCATGGAGAACACGGCCACGGGCAGGCCTTCGTTGACGGCCACGTTCTCGCCGATGTTCAGCGCGAACGCGGTCTTGCCCATGGAGGGGCGTGCGGCCAGGATGATGAGGTCGCCCTTTTGCAGGCCGGCCGTCATCTTGTCCATGTCGATGAAGCCGGTGCGCACGCCGGTGACGTCTTCGGCGCCGTTGTCAGCCAGCTCCTGCACGCGGTCCAGCAGGTCGACCACCAGGGTGTCCATGGCGAAGAAGCCCTGCTTGTTGCGGCTGCCTTCCTCCCCGATCTTCATGATCTTGGCTTCGGCCTCGTCGAGCATGTCGGAGACCGACTTGCCCTGCGGGTTGAAGGCCTGGGTGGCGATTTCGTCGCTGACGGTGACCAGTTTGCGCAACACCGCGCGCTCGCGCACGATCTCGGCGTAGCGACGCATGTTGGCCGCACTTGGCACCGATTGGGCCAGTGCGTTGAGGTAGGTGAGGCCACCCACGTCGGTGGCCTTGCCCTGCATCTGAAGTTGCTCGAAAACGGTGATGACGTCGGCCGGTTTGGATCCCGAGATCAGCTGCTGGATGGCCACGAAGATCAGCTGGTGCTCGTGGCGGTAAAAATCGCCTTCGTGCAGCAGGTCGGCGGCCCGGTCCCAGGCGCTGTTGTCCAGCAACAAGCCCCCCAGCACGCTTTGTTCGGCCTCGATGGAATGCGGCGGCACGCGCAGGCGGGCGATTTCATCGCTGCTGGGGGCGTCGGCGGGGTTCCGGAAGGAAGACGAGGTGGGGAAGACAGCGGCCATGGGTTCAATCATACGGGCGCGCGGGTGCGACCCTGTGGGCAAGCCTGTGGACAAGCGGGGGACTTCCTGGGGAAGTTCGTGGACAACTCGGCGCTCGCCTCGCTGGGCTCACCAGCGGGGCCCAGAAACGACAAAGCCGGCATGCGCCGGCTTTGCTGGGGTGGGCTGAGCAGTCAACCCACCATCGGTGTCACCGTGATCAGACGGTTTCGCCGACCACTTGAACGGTCACGTCCACGACGACGTCGGTGTGCAGGGACACGGAGACGGCGTGTTCACCGGTGGTCTTCAGCGGGCCGTTGGGCAGGCGAACCTGCTGCTTGGCGACGGTGAAGCCAGCGGCGGTCAGGCCTTCGGCGATGTCGTGGTTGGTGACGGAGCCGAACAGGCGGCCGTCCACGCCAGCCTTCTGGCTGACGGAGACGGTCTTGCCGCTGAGCTTTTCGCCCAGGGCTTGAGCGGCGGCCAGCTTTTCAGCGGAGGCCTTTTCCAGCTCGGCGCGGCGGGCTTCGAACTCAGCGACGGCCTTTTCGGTGGCACGACGGGCTTGACCGGTCGGGATCAGGAAGTTACGGGCGTAGCCGTCCTTGACCTTGACCACATCACCCAGGTTGCCCAGGTTGGCGACTTTTTCGAGGAGGATGATTTGCATGACAGGGACTCCTTAGACGCGGTGCTGATCGCTGTAAGGCAGCAGGGCCAGGAAGCGAGCGCGCTTGATGGCGGTGGTCAGCTGACGCTGGTAGATCGCGCGGGTGCCGGTCAGGCGTGCGGGGATGATCTTGCCGTTTTCAGCGATGAAATCGCGCAGGGTGTCGACGTCCTTGTAGTCGATTTGTTCGACGCCAGCGACGGTGAAGCGGCAGAAGCGCTTGCGGCGGAACAGCAGGGATTGCGTGTTGCGCTTGCCCTTGCGGTCTTTGGAGAACTTGCCGTTCTTGGAGCGGGGAGCAGCCATGATGACCTCTCAGTATCCGAATGGATGTGTTTAAACGATGTCGTTGAGTGCGGTGATGTGGAGCAGCACGCCTCGTCCGTTGCGCGGGGCACCCAGGAAGCCGGCAAAACCAAAGGTTTCGCCACTGTCCAGCCGGGTGAGTCGGTGTGCGATCTCGCCCAGGGCCACGGCCTTGACTTCCAGCTTGACCTTGCGGGTTTGCTGGTTCTCGCTCACCTCGGATTCATGCTCAAGCATGAGGTCCAGGGCGGGCAGGCCGGCGGGGGTGTATCTCAGCGCCTTGCGCTCGATGATCTTGGCTGACAGCAGGACCTGATTCATGTCTTGCAGCGCCAGGGCTCATCACGCGGGGACGGGTGTCTGATCACGCCTTGCGGCATGAATCAGGCGGTGGCTTGCTCCTGCTGGGCCTTGCGGGCCTCTTCACGCTCAACTTGCTTCATCATCACGGAAGGAGCGGTCTCGGCCTTGTCCTTCAGCACGGTCAGGTGACGCAGCACGGCGTCGTTGAACTTGAAGCCGGTTTCGATTTCAGCCAGGGTGTCCTTGCTGATTTCGACGTTCAGGCACAGGTAGTGCGCCTTGGCCAGCTTGTTGATCTGGTAAGCCAGCTGACGGCGGCCCCAGTCTTCAACGCGGTGAACCTGGCCACCATTGGTGGTGATCAGGGTCTTGTAGCGCTCCAGCATGGCCGGAACCTGTTCGCTTTGATCCGGGTGGATCAGCACGATGATTTCATAGTGACGCATGAGAACTCCTTGTGGATTCCACCTTTTTAAGGGTGGGATGGAAGCCGTCGCGAAGCGTCAAACCCGCGTACGGCAAGGTCGCTGCAAGCCGACCCTCATGGTGAGGGTCGAATTGCAACAGGCGGAAAAGCTTTCGATTATAGCCTGAATCAGGCAGGGCGTCAGCCCCGTGCGGCCAGGCGCTGCCAGGTGTCGACCACCGTGTCCGGGTTCAAGGAGATGGACACGATGCCTTCGTCGGCCAGCCATTCGGCGAAATCGGGGTGGTCCGAGGGGCCCTGGCCGCAGATGCCGATGTACTTGCCGTGGGCTCGGCAGGCGGCGATGGCACGCGAGATCATGGCCTTGACGGCAGGGTCGCGCTCGTCGAAGTCGTGGGCCAGCAACTCCAGGCCGGAGTCGCGGTCCAGGCCCAGGGTGAGCTGGGTCAGGTCGTTGGAGCCGATCGACATGCCGTCGAAGAATTCCAGGAACTGCTCGGCCAGGATGGCGTTGGAAGGCACTTCGCACATCATGATGACGCGCAGGCCGTCCTTGCCGCCCTGGGATTCGCGCACCAGGCCGTGGTCGGCCAGCATGCCGGTCACGCGCTCGGCTTGCTTGAGGGTGCGCACGAAGGGCACCATGATCTCGACGTTGGTCAGGCCCATGTCGTTGCGCACGCGCTTGAGGGCTTCGCACTCCATGGCGAAGGCCTCACCGAACTCGGCGCTGATGTAGCGCGAGGCGCCACGGAAACCCAGCATCGGGTTTTCTTCTTCCGGCTCGTAGCGCGAACCGCCAATCAGCTTCTTGTATTCGTTGGACTTGAAGTCCGACAGGCGCACGATGACCGGCTTGGGCCAGAAGGCCGCGGCGATCGTGGCGATGCCTTCGGCGAGCTTGTCGACGTAGAAGGCGCGTGGCGAGGCGTGACCACGGGCCACCGATTCCACGGCCTTTTTCAGGTCGGAGTCGATGTTCGGGTAGTCCAGGATCGCCTTGGGGTGCACGCCGATGTTGTTGTTGATGATGAATTCGAGGCGAGCCAGGCCGACGCCGCTGTTGGGCATCTGACAGAAGTCAAAGGCCAGCTGAGGGTTGCCCACGTTCATCATGACCTTCAGGCCGATGTGAGGCATCTCGCCGCGGGTCACTTCGGTGACCTCGGTTTCCAGCAGGCCTTCGTAGATGTAGCCGGTGTCGCCCTCGGAGCAGGCCACGGTCACCAGGGTGCCGTCGGTCAGGCGTTCGGTGGCGTTGCCGCAACCGACCACGGCCGGGATGCCCAGCTCACGCGCGATGATGGCGGCGTGACAGGTGCGGCCGCCGCGGTTGGTCACGATGGCGCTGGCGCGCTTCATGACGGGCTCCCAGTTGGGGTCGGTCATGTCCGTGACGAGGATGTCGCCAGGTTTGACGGTGTCCATCTCGGAGATGTTGTGCACGATGCGCACGGGGCCGGTGCCGATCTTCTGACCGATGGCGCGACCTTCGGCCAGCACGGTGCCGACTCCCTTGAGCTTGTAGCGTTGCTCGGCCTTGCCTTGCTGCTGGCTCTTCACGGTTTCGGGGCGGGCTTGCAGGATGTAGATCTGGCCGTCGGTGCCGTCTTTGCCCCACTCGATGTCCATCGGGCGGCCGTAGTGCTGCTCGATGATCACGGCGTAGCGGGCCAGCTCGGTCACGTCCTCGTTGGTCAGGCTGTAGCGGTTGCGGGCTTCCACGGTCGTGTCGACGGTGCGCACCAGCTTGCCGCTGGCGGCCTTTTCTTCGGCCGAGGCGAACTCCATTTTGATGAGCTTGGAGCCCAGGTTGCGGCGGATGACCGCCTGCTTGCCGGCCTTCAGCGCGTGCTTGTGGACGTAGAACTCGTCGGGGTTGACGGCGCCTTGAACGACGGTTTCACCCAGGCCGTAGCTGGAGGTGATGAACACAACGTCCGAAAAACCGGATTCGGTGTCGATGGTGAACATCACGCCTGCTGCGCCGAGGTCGGAGCGAACCATGCGCTGCACGCCGGCCGACAGGGCCACCACGTCGTGGGCGAAACCCTTGTGGACGCGGTAGGAGATGGCGCGGTCGTTGTAGAGGGAGGCGAAGACCTCCTTCATCTTGTGCAGCACGTCTTCGATGCCCACCACGTTCAGGAAGGTTTCTTGCTGGCCGGCAAAGGAGGCGTCGGGCAGGTCTTCGGCGGTGGCCGAAGAGCGCACGGCGAAGGAGGCCTGCAGGTTGTCGCCCGCCAGGGTCTGGAAAGCGCCGCGGATGGCTTGCTCCAGGTCAGCCGGGAAGGGCTGGGCCTCGACCCAGCCGCGGATTTCGGCACCGGCCACGGCCAGGGCGCGCACGTCTTCGGTGTCGAGCGCGGCCAGGCGCTGGCTGATGCGATCGGCCAGCCCGTCGTGCTTGAGGAATTCGCGGAAGGCGTGAGCGGTCGTGGCGAAGCCGGTGGGCACGCGCACGCCGTCCGGGCCGGTGGGCAGCTGCGAGATCATCTCGCCGAGGCTGGCGTTCTTGCCGCCGACGACTTCGACGTCCGTCATGCGCAGTTGCTCGAAGGGCACGACCAGGGCGGTCGGCTCAAAGCGTTGGGTCATGAAAAGCTCCAGGATGGTGAAAAAATGCCGGCGGCATCCAATGGCTTCGTGTGCGCAGAGGGGCTGGCTGCCAGGTCGTTTGTTCTGTGTGTTGTGAACCTGGCGCACGCATGCCCGCTGTCTTGCCTGTTGGCTTGGACACCTGTTGAGCAGATTGTAGGGTCCCGCCTATGATCCGTCCTGTCTTCCACCCGATTCAGGGACCGGCGCCGGGGCCTTGTGTGAACACCTCACACCCCCATTCGCGGTCCCGCCCCGCGCCATGTCCGACCGCAGTGTCTTCTTCGTCTCCGATGGCACCGGCATCACCGCCGAAACCATGGGCAACTCCATCCTGGCTCAGTTCGCGATCAAGCCTCGCCACGTGCGCCGGCCCTTCATCGACACCGAGGACAAGGCCTTCCAGGTGGTGCGTGAAATCAACAACGCCTGCGAGCGCGAGGGCAAGCGCGCCATCGTGTTCACGACCTTGGCCAATGACGACGTGCTGGCCATCCTGAAAACCTGTCAGGGCAAGGTCTTTGATGTGATCAAGACCTTTGTTGAACCCCTCGAGGAGGAGTTCAACATGAAGTCCAACCACCGCGTGGGCCGCTTCAGCGACGCCAGCGTGGACCAGGAATACAACGGTCGCATCGAGGCCATCAACTTCGCGCTGGAGCACGACGACGGGCAGTCGTCGCGCAACATCGAAGAGGCCGATGTGGTGCTGGTGGGGGTGAGCCGCTGTGGCAAGACGCCGACTTCGCTCTACCTGGCGATGCAGCACGGCATCAAGGCGGCCAACGTGCCCTTGATCCCCGAGGATTTCGACCGGGGCTTCCTGCCCTCGATGCTCAAGCCGTATCGCAAGAAGTGCTTCGGGCTGACGATCGACCCGGTTCGCTTGTCTCAGATCCGCAACGAGCGTCGCCCGGGCAGCAAGTACGCCAGCCTGTTGAATTGCCGCACCGAGGTGAGCGCGGCCGAGTCGATGATGCGCCGCGAGGGCATCGCGTGGCTGTCGTCCACGCACAAGTCGATCGAGGAGATCGCGACGACGATCCTGCGCGACATCCGGCCTGATCGGCTGATTTACTGAGTGGGCGCGACCTCGGCGCTTCGCATGTCGTCCAGGAACGTGGCGAGGGCCTGACTGAGGTCTTCGGCGCTGAGAAGGCTCTCGGGGGCACCTTGCCGGGCCCGCTCCTGCGTGTGGGCCGCCAGCCTCGACAGGCTGGCGGCGCGCAGGTTGAGGGCGATGCCTTTGATCTCGTGGGCCACCTTGGCGAGTGCCACGGTGTCGGCCGCTTCGCGGGCCCGCGTGAGCTGGGCCTGCACCCCAGGCAGGGACTGCTCCGCCACGGCTTTGAGCTGGGCGAGCAGGGCGGGTTGTGCCCCGAAGTGATGGCGCATGGCGGCCCAGTCCGTCTGTTCGCTGGCGTCGGGGACGGGCTGAGGGGTCAGGGTCGGCATCTGGGTGTGTGGCATCTCGCGGCTGCGCGCGTGACGCGCGTGTCGTTGCACAACTTCGACGAGTGTATCCAGCATGTAGGGCTTGGTGAGGTACTCGACCATGCCCGCTTCGGCGGCCAACTGGCGCGCCTGGTTGAAGGCGTGGGCCGTCAAGCCGATGACGGGCAGCGTCGGGTCCAGGGTGTGCATCTGGCGGGTGGCTTCATAGCCGTCCATCACCGGCATCTGGATGTCGCACAGCACCACGTCGAAGGGCTCGAGACCTTGGTTGCGAACGCGCTCGACGGCTTGTGCGCCGTCGAAAGCGAAGGTCACGTGGGCGCTTTCGTTTTCCAGCATCTGAGCCAGGATCAGCCGGTTCACCGGGTTGTCTTCAGCTGCGAGGATGCGCAGGCCTGGCAGGCGATGGTGGCGGCTGGGGCGTTTGCTGGGCGTGGGTTGTTGGCGCACGGCATGCAGCAGGCGCATCGGGCTCAAGGGGCCGCTGAGGATGACGGCCTCGTCGTGCAAGGGCGTGCCGCTGGGGCACACGGGGCTCGTGGGGCCCTGTTGCAGGTGGACGATCAGCTTCTGCCCATGGGCCAGCATCCGGTTGAGTGTGGGGATGGGGGTGTGAGGCAAGGCGTGTTCATGGATGAGCAGGGGCTGGTCGCTGGCGGCGCAGGGGGGCAGTTCGTCGCTCCAGCGGACCTGGCAGCCCCGCTCGCGCAGGGCCCGGCACAGGGTGTCGCGCAGGGCGGGTGGGAAGCCGATGGCCAGCAGCCCGTCGAGTTCGTGGAAGTCGGCGGCCTCGGCGTCTTCCAGCGGGATGCGCAGCGTGAACTCGCTGCCCACGCCGACCTCGCTGCGCACGGCAACCTGCCCCCCCATCAGCTGGGCCAGCCTCTGGCAGATGGCCAGGCCCAAGCCCGTGCCGCCTGGGTGGCTGCGTTCGTCGTGGGCCTGAACGAAGGGCTGGAAGAGGTCGGGCAGTCGGCTGGCGTGGATGCCGATGCCCGTGTCCGTCACGACGACGACGAGGTCCTCGCCCTCGCGACGCAAGGCCATGCGGACGTCTCCCTGGTCGGTGAACTTGATGGCGTTGGTGACGAGGTTGACCAGGATCTGGGCGATTCGGTTGCCGTCACCTTGTGCCCGCAGCGGCAAGCCTGGGCTTTCGGTGATGACGAGGTTCAGCCCTTTGGTGGCGGCCCGCAGCCAGGTCAGGCCGACCACCTGCTCGATGAGTTGCCCCATGTCGATGGCGTGCCGCTGCAGCTGAAGCTTGCCGGCTTCGATTTTGGAGAAGTCGAGCACGTCGTTGATGAGCGCCAGCAAGTGCTGACCGGACTCCAGGATCTGCTGGAAGGTGCGGGCGGCCCTCGTGCCGCTGGCGTCGCGCGCGCCGATCTGCGCCAACCCGAACATGGCGTTGAGCGGGGTGCGCAGTTCGTGGCTGACGTTGGCCAGGAACTCGGATTTGGCGTGGCTCGCCTGGCGCGCGGCGAGTTCGGCCTTCTTCACCTGCGTGACGTCGAGCACCAGGACGAGGAAGCCTCGGACGACGCCCTTGTCGATGTCAGGCAGGTAGTGGGCTTCGCTGATGCGGAAAGCGTCGGGCGTGCCGGGCACGGGGATGTCGCGCAAGAAGCACTGGCGCTCTCCGCGCAGGGCCCCTTCGATGTAGGGGCGGTTGCGGGCGTAGAGGTCCGGGCCGAGCAGGTCCCGGATGTGTCGCCCCTGGATTTCTTCGGGGGTCACGCCGAACCACTCCCGATAGGCCTGGTTGGCGAAGCGGTTGAGGCCCTGGTGGTCCCAGTAGCCGACCAGCCCGGGCACCCCGTCGAGCATGGTTTGCAGCAGGCGCTGGTGCTCGCTGAGGGCCTGGGTGCGGTCGGTCACGCGCCGCTCGAGTTCGGCGTTGAGCCCTTGAACCGCTTCTTCGGCGGTTTTGCGCTCGGTGATGTCCAGCACGATGCCGACGTAGCGCTGGGTGTGCCCGTCCGGCGTGACGCTGGGCTGGCCGCGGCTGAGGATCCAGCGCTGCGGGCCGTTGTCCGGGTGGGTGCGCCACTCGGTTTCGAAGGCTTCGAGCTGGTTCGCGGCTGCGGTGACGACGGCTTGTGCGTGGGCCTGGTCGTCCGGGTGGATGCTGGCCAGCCAGCTTTCGTAAGAGGCGGGGTGTTGGCTCGGATCCAGGCCGTAGAGCGCCCAGATTTCGTCGGACCAGCGGTTGACGTTGCTGCTCAGGTCCCATTCCCAGATGCCGGCCTGAGCGGCATGGAGCGCCAGGCAGAGGCTGGCGTGAGACGGGACGAAACGCCTGGGGTCACTTTCATGCGACTGCGCAGAACACATCGGGCCTCCTGCGGTGGGCGAAACGCGCGGACCACGGCCGCGCACGCACTGCACTTTCAGGGGCGCGCACCGGCCTGATGGGGTCTCAGGTGGCCATGCCCATTGCGCTGGTCGGCATCACGGAGCCTCGGTTGAGGCCCCTGATGCGTCCACAGTCGGCTTAGGGTATTGCGGAGTCAGGCGGGCGTCAATCGTCAAGGCGATCCCGAACGCTCTGCGGCGCCGTCCAGCTCGCTCAGTCGCCCACAGGCAGGCAGCTGCAAAACAGGTTGCGGTCGCCATGCACGTTGTCGACCCGTCCCACGGGAGACCAGTATTTCTGCTGGCGCAGGCTGGCCACCGGGTAAGCGGCGGCCTCGCGGCTGTAGGCGTGGGCCCAGTCGCCACCCAGCAGGCTGGCGGCCGTGTGCGGCGCATTTTTCAGCGGGTTGTCGTCCTGGGGCAGTTGGCCTTGTTCGACCTGACGGATCTCTTGTCGGATGGCGATCATGGCGTCGCAGAAGCGGTCCAGCTCGACTTGCGACTCGCTCTCCGTGGGCTCGACCATGAGGGTGCCGGCCACGGGGAAGCTCAGCGTGGGCGCGTGGAAGCCGTAGTCGATCAGACGCTTGGCCACGTCTTCGGCGGAGACGCCGCTGCTGTCTTTCAAGGGGCGCAGGTCCAGGATGCACTCGTGCGCGACGCCGCCGCCCCTGATGCTGTCGCTGCCACCGCTGAAGTGGATGTCGTAGTGGTCGGCCAGGCGGGCGGCCACGTAGTTGGCGTTGAGGATGGCGACCTCGGTGGCGGCCTTCAGGCCCGCCTCGCCCATCATGCGGATGTACATCCAGCTGATGGGCAGCACGGCGGCGTTGCCCAGCGGTGCGGCGCTGACGGCGCCCACCTGCTGTTCGCCGCCGATGCCGGCCGAGCGGTGTGCGGGCAGGAAGGGCACGAGGTCATCGACCACGCAGACGGGGCCGACGCCGGGGCCGCCACCGCCGTGGGGGATGCAGAAGGTCTTGTGCAGGTTGAGGTGGCTGACGTCGCCGCCGAACTGGCCCGGTGCGGCCAGGCCGACGAGGGCGTTCATGTTGGCGCCGTCGACGTAGACGCGGCCACCGTGTTCGTGCACCAGCTTGCACAGCTCGGTGACGCGGGTTTCGAACACGCCGTAGGTGGACGGGTAGGTGATCATCACCGCGGCCAGGTTGGCGCTGTGGGCCTCGCACTTGGCGCGCAGGTCGTCGAGGTCGACGTTGCCGTTGGCGTCGCACTTGGTGACCACGACCTTCATGCCGACCATGTGGGCGCTCGCCGGGTTGGTGCCGTGTGCCGACTCGGGGATCAGGCAGATGTCGCGGTGGCCTTCGCCACGCGATTCGTGCCAGGCCTTGATGACCAGCAGGCCGGCGTACTCGCCTTGCGAACCGGCGTTGGGCTGCAGGCTGATGCCGGCGTAACCCGTGGCCTGCGACAGCCAGGCGCACAGCTGCTGGTCGAGCAGCTCGTAGCCCTTGAGCTGCTCACGCGGCGCGAAGGGGTGGATGTGCGCGAACTCCGGCCAGGTGATGGGGATCATCTCGCTGGTGGCGTTGAGCTTCATGGTGCACGAGCCCAGCGGGATCATGGTGCGGTCCAGGGCCAGGTCCTTGTCGGACAGGGCGCGGATGTAGCGCAGCATCTCCGTCTCGGAGTGGTGGGTGTTGAAGACCGGGTGCGTCAGGTAGGCGCTGGTGCGGCGCAGGCCCTCGGGCAGGCCCAGGGTGGCGGTGGCAGCCAGTTGGTCGATGCCGGGCACGGCTTTGCCGGCGGCGAACACGCTCAGCAGGTCGGCCAGGTCGGCGCGGGTGGTGGTCTCGTCCAGCGAGATGCCCAGCGTGTCGGCGCTGGCGGCGCGCAGGTTCATGCCCTGGGCGACGGCGGAGGCCAGCAGTTGGTCGCGCTCAGCCGGGCTGGCGCAGCGCACGTGCAGGGTGTCGAACCAGGTGTCGTGCAGCAGTTCGCGGCCGAGCTGCTTCAGGCCAGCGGCCAGGATGGATGCGTAGGCGGTCACGCGCTGGGCGATGCGCTTGAGGCCTTCGGGGCCATGGTAGACGGCGTACATGCTGGCGATGACGGCCGGCAGCACCTGCGCCGTGCAGATGTTGGAAGTGGCTTTTTCGCGGCGGATGTGTTGCTCGCGGGTCTGAAGGGCCAGGCGGTAGGCGGGGTTGCCGTGGCTGTCGATGCTGACGCCAACCAGGCGACCGGGCAGTGAGCGCTTGAAGGCGTCTTGCGTGGCCAAGTAGGCGGCGTGCGGGCCGCCGTTGCCCATGGGCATGCCGAAGCGCTGGGTGGTGCCACAGGCGATGTCGGCGCCCATCTCGCCGGGCGACTTCAGCAGCGTCAGGGCCAGCAGGTCGGCCGCCACGATGGCCATGGCGCCTTGGGCGTGCAGGGAGTCGATCAGGGGGGTGAGGTCACGCACCTGGCCGTTGAGGCCGGGGTACTGCATCAGCGCGGCGAAGCAGTCGTGACTGCGCAGGTGCTCGACCAGCTGCGCGGCGTGGACCACGTCCACCTGGATGCCCAAGGGTTGAGCGCGCGTCTGCACCACCTCCAGCGTCTGGGGCAGCACGTCGTGGCAGACCACGAAGCGCATGGACTGGCTCTTGCCCACGCGGGCGGCCAGGGTCATGGCCTCGGCGGCGGCGGTGGACTCGTCGAGCATCGAGGCGTTGGCGATCGCCATGCCGGTCAGGTCGGTGACCATGGTCTGGAAGTTGACCAGGGCCTCCATGCGGCCTTGCGAGATCTCGGCCTGGTAAGGCGTGTAGGCCGTGTACCAGGCGGGGTTCTCGAGGATGTTGCGCAGGATGACGCCGGGCGTGAGCGTGTTGAAGTAGCCCTGGCCGATGCAGTTGCGCATGACCTTGTTTTGCTGCGCGATGGCCTTGAGCTCGGCCAGGGCCTGGGCCTCGGTGAGCGGCTCGGGCAGGGCCATCGGCGCGGTGCGGCGAATGGTCTCGGGCACGACGGCCTGCATCAGCGCCTCGCGCGAGGCCGCCCCGATGACGGACAGCATGCTGGCCTGCTCGGCTTCCCAGGGGCCCAGGTGGCGGGCTTGGAACTCGGTCGCGTTTTCCAGTTGCGACAGGCTGGCGAGGGAAGTCAGGGCGGCGTGGGTCATGGTGTTCGGCATCGGGTGGGATTCGGGTGCGGCGGGCTCAGGGCCGCACCCCTTGAGCGGGGAAGCGGGGCTTCGCTCAGGCGTTCTTGAGCAGCTCGTCGTAGGCGGTCTTGTCCATCAAAGCGTCCAGCTCGGCGGGGTTGCTGAGCTTGACCTTGAAGAACCAGCCGGCGCCGGTCGGGTCGGTGTTGGCCAGGGCCGGGTCGTCGCGCAGGCCTTCGTTGACTTCGACGATCTCGCCGTTGACGGGCATGTAGACGTCGGCGGCGGCCTTGACGGACTCGACCACACCGGCCACGTCCTTGGCCTTGAAGGTGGCGCCCACGGCGGGCAGGTCCACGAAGACCACGTCACCGAGGGCATCCTGGGCGTGGTGGGTGATGCCGACGATGGCGGTGCCGTCGGCTTCGATCTTCAGCCACTCGTGGTCGGGCGTGTACTTGATGGTCATGAGGGACGTCCTTGAGGAAGTTGGGGGTGTTGGGTTTGAGCCGAATCGGATCCGAACGGGCGTGATTCTCGCAGCGTCTGCGGTTCCCGAGCGTGCGGGTCGTTCTGTCGTTCAGCCGCGCCGGTTCAGCCGCGGAAGTAGCCGTTGGGCACGAAGGGCAAGGGGGTCACGCTCAGCGGCACCTTCTTGTCGCGCACCAGCGCGAAGACGGCCGCGCCGACGGTGGCGTGGGCCAGGTCCAGGTAAGCCAGCGCCACGGGTTGGTTGACGCTGGGGCCCAGGGAGCCGCTGGTGACCTGGCCGATGACGGCGCCGCTGGCGTCCACCAACTGGGCGCCTTCGCGCACGGGCACGCGCTCGCTGCCGATCAGGCCGACGCGTTTGCGGCGGGCGCCTTGGGCCAGTTGCGCGTCGATCACGGAAGCACCGGGGTAGCCGCCCGCGCGCGCGCCACCTGCGCGGCGCACCTTCTGGATGGCCCAGGTCAACGAGCCTTCCACCGGCGTGGTGGTGGTGTCGATGTCGTGGCCGTACAGGCACAGGCCGGCTTCCAGGCGCAGCGTGTCGCGCGCCCCCAGGCCGATGGGCTGGACTTCGGGTTGCGCCAGCAGCGCGCGCGCGAGTGGCTCGGCCTGGCTGGCCGGCACGGAGATCTCGAAGCCGTCTTCGCCGGTGTAGCCCGAGCGGGTCACGAAGCAGTCGATGCCGTCGAGTGCGAAGTGACCGCCGGTCATGAAGACCAGGCGCTGCACGCCGGGGTTCAGGCGCGCCAGGGCGGTGACGGCTTGCGGGCCTTGCAGGGCCAGCAGGGCCTGCTCGGGCAGGGGCTCGACCGTGCAGCGAGCACCGATGTGCGTTTGCAGGTGGGCGATGTCCTGGTGCTTGCAGGCGGCGTTGACGACGACAAACAGGTCGTGTTCGCGGCGGGTCACCATCAGGTCGTCGAGGATGCCGCCGGCCTCATTGGTGAACAGGGCATAGCGTTGCTTGAAAAGCCCCAGGTCCACGATGTCCACGGGCACCAGGGACTCCAGGGCCGCATCGGCGCCGTCGCCTTTGAGCAGGACCTGGCCCATGTGCGAGACGTCGAACAGGCCGGCGGCCACGCGGGTGTGGCGGTGCTCGGCGAGGATGCCCTTGGGGTACTGCACGGGCATGTCGTAGCCACCGAAAGGCACCATGCGGGCGCCGAGTTCGATGTGCAGTGAGTGCAGCGGGGTGGTCAGCAGCGGGGCGGACGGGGGAGCGTTTTCGGACATGACGAAAGCCGACCTGAGGCCGGAAGGGCAGGGTTTGATCCGTTCAGCCAGCCCCGTGGGGAGCCCGTTGAACTTCCGCTTGCCCCCTCTGTCCGCTTTACCTGAGAGATTGACCCCTCGCGGCGCGATTGCGCCGCGGTTGAGGCTTGCCCCTTCGGTGGCCCGGCTCGCGCTGTCGGGCAGCGCCTCCGGGCTCTCTCCAGTGAGGATCACGGCCCATCACAGGCCGTGTTTGCCAGTCCTTTTGCCTGAGCGTTCGGGCGGCTCACCGGGGTGAGCGGGCCCTGCGCCTTCGGCGACCCGCACGCTGGTGCGGGTTCTCTCCTAGCAACCTTGATTATAAGCGCTGGTGAGCGCCGGTGAGCTCTGGTGGCGTCACTCCTCCTCGGCGAAAGCCTGTTCACGCTTGTTGCGGATGGCGGGCATCAGAACCATCGCCAGGGCGGCGGCGGCCAGCAGCAGCATGGTCAGGCTGATGGGTCGCTCCAGGAAGACCATGGGGTCGCCTCGGGACAGCAGCAGCGCGCGGCGCAGGTACTCCTCCATCATGGAGCCCAGCACGTAGGCCATCAGCATGGGGGCAGGTTCGCACTCCAGCTTGGAGAAGACGTAGCCCATCACACCGAAGAGCGCCATCAGGTAGACGTCGAACGTGGAGTTGTTGACGCTGAAGACGCCGATGCCGCAGAACGCCAGGATGATCGGGTAGAGCACGCGGTAGGGGATCGAGATCATCTTCACCCACAGGCCGATCATCGGCAGGTTGAGGATGATGAGGAAGACGTTGCCCACCCACATCGAGACGATCATCCCCCAGAACAGCGCGGGCTGCTCCGTCATGACGCTGGGGCCGGGCTGGATGCCCTGGATGATCATGGCGCCGATCATGAGTGCCATCACGGGGTTGGAGGGGATGCCCAGCGTCAGCATCGGGATGAACGAGGTCTGTGCGCCTGCGTTGTTGGCCGACTCCGGGGCCGCCACGCCTTCGATGGCGCCTTTGCCGAACTCGGCGCCGTTCTTCGAAATCTTCTTCTCGAGCGAGTAGGCCGAGAACGAGGCCAGCATGGCGCCACCACCGGGCAGGATGCCCAGCAGCGAGCCCAGGGCCGTGCCGCGCATGATGGGGCCGACGATGCGCTTGAGGTCGTCCTTGGTGGGCATCAGCCCGGTGACCTTGGTCATCAGCACGCTGCGGGTGGACTCGTGTTCCAGTTCGCGGATGATCTCGCCCAGGCCGAACATGCCCATGGCGATGACCACGAAGCTGATGCCGTCGGCCATCTCGGGGATGTCGAAGGTGTAGCGCTGCGAGCCGGAGTTCACGTCCGTGCCGATGGTGCTGACCAAAAGCCCCAGCAAGATCATGCCGATGGCCTTGAGCAGCGAGCCGTGCGCCAGCACGACCGAGGCGACCAGGCCCAGGACCATCAGCGAGAAGTACTCCGCCGGCCCGAACTTCAAGGCGACTTCGGCCAGCGGCGGGGCGAACAAGGCGATGATGACCGTGGCGATGGTGCCGGCCACGAAGGAGCCGATGGCCGCGGTCGCCAGGGCCGCGCCGGCTCGGCCTTTGCGCGCCATCTGGTAGCCATCGAGCGCGGTCACGACCGACGATGATTCACCCGGCAGGTTCACCAGGATGGCGGTGGTCGAGCCCCCGTACTGGGCCCCGTAGTAGATGCCCGCGAGCATGATCAGCGAGGCCGTGGCGTCCAGCCCGAAGGTGACCGGCAGCAGCATCGCGATCGTGGCGATCGGCCCCAGCCCGGGCAGCACGCCGATGGCCGTGCCCAGGAAAACGCCCAGCAGGCAATAAAGCAGGTTGTGCAGGCTCAGGGCCGTTTGCACGCCCAGGCCGATGTCTGCGAATACATCCATCATGACTCCAGTTGCCGCTCAGCCACCCAGCCACGGTCCGATCAGGGGGATCGGCAGGCCAAGGGCTTTGAGGAAGACGAGGTAGCAAAACGCCGACAGCAACACGATCGTCAGCGCGGCGGCTTTGAGTGAGAACTTGCTGCTGGCCAGGGAGCTCAGCAGGATCGACACCGCCAGTGCGGCCACCATCCCGGCGTTGCGCAGCAGCAAGCCGAACACCAGGGTGGACACCACCACCAGGATCAAAGGCTTGAAGGCCAGGCCGGCGACGGGCTCGCCGGGGCGCGCCAGCGATCGGATGACGCAGGCGGCGCCCACCAGACACAGCAGCCCGGAGAGAAACAGGGGGAAGTAGCCCGGGCCCATTCGGATGGCCCGGCCCACTTCATAGTCCTGGCCCAGGAAGATGGCCGAGCCACCGAAACCCAGGAACATGAGCCCGGAGAGGAAGTCTTTCGGGTCGCGGATGAAGCTTGCCATCTTGAGTCCCTGGGTCAGTCAGCGTAGACGCCGGCTTGCTTGATGATGCGGGTCCACTTGACGATTTCCGAGCGCAGGAACTGGTCGAGGGCCGCCGGGGTGGCGCGGGCGGGCGCGACGGGCTCGGTGCCCAGGTCGGCGAGCTTTTGCTTGACCATCGGGTCCTTGACGGCGTGCTGCAGCGCGGCCACGAGCTTGTCGGCGACGGGCTTGGGCAGGTTCTTCGGTGCGTACAGTGCGTGCCAGACGGCGATCTCGAAGCCAGGCAGGCCGTTGGTGTCGGCCACCGGGATGTCGGGCAGCGAGGCGACCTTGGTCTTGGTCGTCACGGCGTAGGCCTTGATCTTGCCGGCCTTGATCTGGCCCGTGGTGTTGGTGGTCTGGTCGCACATGAAGTCCACCTGGCCGCCCAGGAGGTCGTTCATCGCGGGGCCGGTGCCTTTGTAGGGCACGGTGGTCAGGTCGGCCTTGATGGCCGACATCAGCAGCATGCCGCACAGGTGCGAGGCCGAGCCCACGCCGGCGTTGGCGTAGGTGACCTTGTCCTTGTGGGTCTGCACGTAGGCGATGAGCTCCTTGAGGTCCTTGGCCGGGAAGTCCTTGCGGGCGACCAGGGTCATCGGCACGTCGGCGACCAGGCCGATGGGGGTGAAGTCGTCGGCGGCGTTGTAGGTGAGCTTACGGTAGAGGGCCGGTGCGGTGGACTGGCCGATGTGGTGCAGGAAGATGGTGTAGCCATTGGGCTCGCTGCGGGCCACGCGCGCCGCACCGAGGGTGCCTCCGGCGCCGCCCACGTTTTCGACGATGACCTGCTGTTTGAGGAAGGCCGTCATGGACTGCGCGTAGATGCGCCCGACGGTGTCGGTCGGGCCGCCCGCGGCGAAGGGCACGATCATGGTGATCGGCTTGTCGGGGAAGGTTTGCGCCAGGGCTGGGGTGCCCGACAACGCAGTGAACGCGAGGGTGGCGCAGAGCAGGGCACGCTTGGTGGTTTGAATCGGCATGGTGTTCTCGTTCTCAGTTCAAGGGGTCAGGGGGGTGGGGAGCGGCTTGAAGCCGGTGGCTTGGTAGATTTCCTCGATGGTCTGCATCCCGATGCGCGTGGCCATCTGCTGGTGCACGGGCAACATGGCGCGCCTGAGTTGCTGGCGCTCTTCCATCGTGGGTTGGTACACGGTGGCCTTGCCGGATGCCTTGATCCTGGCCAGCGCGTCCAGGTTGTCCTGGAAGGCGATGTCGTTGGCCACCTGGGTGGACTCGGTCATGGCCTGGCTCAAGGCTGCGCGGATGCTGTTGGGCAGGCCGTCCCAGAATTTCTTGTTGACCACGACGGCGTAGCCGAGGTAGCCGTGGTGGGTCGTGCTCACGTGCTTTTGCACCTCGTGCATCTTCTGCGTGTACAGGTTGGATGGCGGGTTCTCGGTGCCGTCGACCACCCGGGTCTGCAGGGCCTGGTAGGTTTCGGAGAAGGCCAGCACCTGGGGCAGGGCGCCCACGGCGCGCATCTGGGCGTCCAGGACCTTGGAGGGCTGGATGCGCATGCGCAGGCCTTTGTAGTCCTCGAGCTTCTTCAGGGGTTTGTTGGCCGACATAACCTTGAAGCCGTTGTCCCAGTAAGCCAAGCCGGTGATGCCGCGCGACTCGAGCTTCTTGAGCAGCTTGCGGCCCACGGGGCCGCTGGTCACGGCGTGCAGGTCGTTGTAGTCGTTGAAGATGAAGGGCAGGTCGAAGGCTTCGAATTCCTTGACGCCCAGGTGAGCGAACTTCGACAAGGAGGGCGCCAGCATCTGGACCGAGCCCAGTTGCAGCGCCTCGATCTCTTCCTTGTCCTTGTAGAGCTGGCTGTTGAGGTAGACCTCGACCTTCACCCGCCCTTTGGTGAGCTCACCGGCGCGCTTGGCAAAGTACTCGGCGGCCTTGCCCTTGGGGGTGTCGATGGCCACGACGTGGCTGAACTTGATGACGATGGGCCCCTCGGCGAACGCAGCGGGCGTCAAGGCAGTGCTGGCTGCCAGGGCCAGGAGGCCGCGGCGCAGTGCGTTGACGCTGGGGTGAGGGCGCATGGTGTCTTCTCGTTGCGGGTTGAGAAATTGTTTTTCCGGCGCACGAGCTGCGGCCATTGTGGAATCCCACATCGGCCGGCTTTGACGAGGATTTTTGGGCGCTTGCAGCCTAGACTGAGGGTTGTTCATGGGCTCGTTAACCCCAGGTGCCATGGCTTCCCCTGTCAGCGTCCCGCCCCGTCCCACCCTCTCTGTGCCGCCTCAGCCTCGCCTGCGGCTGTTCGGCTCGCCCGTGCGCGTGCCGGCTTCGTTGTGGGCCTGGCCCCTGATCCTGTCGCTGCTGGTGGTGGGGGGCGTGATGTTCTGGTTGCGCAGCCAGGAGCAGGCCAGCCTGACGGCCCAACGCGAGGAGATGATCTCGGACGCGCTCTCGCTGGAGGCCCAGATGACGGGGCGCCTGGACGGGGAGCTGGCGCAACTCGGCATCCTGGCCGACCTGATCGACTCACGCCGCCTGACCCCTCAGGCCTTCGACGCCCACCCGGTGGTGCTCGACGGGTTGCGGCGCTTCTGGGTCAGCGTGACCTGGTTGAGCGACGCCGGCCGCATCCAGGCGCACCAGCCCGAGGAGGCTGACCCGGTGGGCGCCACGCGCCGGCAACTGAGCAACGACGGCGGCTTGACGGGCCACCTGTCGGTGTCACTGGCGGGGCGAACGGACCGCCCGGGCGGCCTGCTGGTGGCGCGTTTTTCAGCGGCGGCCTTGTTGCGCGAGAAGGTGCCCTGGTGGCTGGCCAGCAAATACGACATCCGCATGGTCGACGACGGTGATGACGTCATCGCCGCGACCGTCGAGGGCCCGCGCGACGAGGGCCAGGCCTGGTACCGCGTCAGCCTGGGGCCGTCGCTGCCGAGTGCCTGGCTGGAGCTGGCCTCGCGCGAGCGCATCGCACCGTGGTGGCGAACCCTGCCGGTGGCGCTGATGCTGGGCTTCCTGGGCTTGATCGCGGGCGCCTCGGTCATGCTGCGCAAGCAGATGCGCAGCGTCTCGCGCGCCGAAGAGGCCTGGCGCACCGAGGCCGCGTGGCGCACGGCGATGGAGGACTCGCTGGCCGTGGGCATCCGCGCGCGCGACCTCGACGGCCGACTCATCTACGTCAACAAGACCATGGCCGACATGGTGGGGCGCCAGCCCGAAGAGCTGGTGGGCCTGCTGCCGCCCATGCCTTACTGGGTGCCCGACGAGCTCGACCAGAGCATGCGGCGCCACCTGCGCAACATGGCCGGCCAGGCCCCTCGAGGCGGCTACGAGTCTCGCTGGCAGCACCGCGACGGTCACATCGTGGAGGTGATGGTCTACGAGGCCCCACTGGTGGACGCGCAAGGCGTGCAGATCGGCTGGATGGCCTCCATCGTCAACATCACCGAGCGCAAGCAACTGGAAGAGCGCGAGCGCCGCCAGATGGAGGCGGTGGCCCACCAGGCCCGCCTGACCATGCTCGGCGAGGTGGCCTCGACGCTGGCGCACGAGCTCAACCAGCCGCTGTCGGCCATCACCAGCTACAACACGGGTTTGCTCAATGCCTTGTCGGGGCGCAGCGACGTGCCCGAGCCCGTGCTAAAGGCCTTGCAGCGCCAGGGCGAGCAGGCGGGGCAGGCCGCGCGCATCGTCAAGCGCATCCGCGAGTTCCTCACACGCCGTGAGCCCCAGCGCGAGCCGTGCGACCTGCACGAGGTGATCGCCTCCGGGGTGGGGCTGCTCAAGCGCGACATCGCCCGCCACGAGGTGGAGGTGAGCCTGGAGCTGGCCGACGACCTGCCGCGCGTGATCGCCGACCCGGTGCTCATCGAGCAGGTGGTGGTCAACCTGGTGCGCAACGCCTGCGACGCGATGGCCGGCCAGGAGGGCCCGCGGCGCATCCGCATCCACGCGGAGGCCTCGTGCGCAGCGCCTTCGGTGACCCCTTTCGTGCGGGTGTCCGTCAGCGACAGCGGGCCGGGCCTGCACGGGCAAACGGTGGCCACGCTGTGCGCGCCGTTCTTCACGACCAAGAGCGATGGCATGGGCATGGGCCTGGCCATCTGCCGCTCCATCATCGAGCTGCACTACGGGGCGCTGGACGCCAGCGAATCGCCATCGGGCGGGGCGATGTTCGCGTTCAGCCTGCCGACCACCGACGCCGATACCGACAACGACAACGACAACGACAACGACACGGAGAACCCTGCATGAGCGCCCATCCCCTTTCAGCGGCCCCTGGCTCGGGCTGGGTCTACCTGGTGGACGACGACGCCATCGTGCGCGACGCCTTGACCTTCTTGCTGGGCTCGCGCGGCCTGGCGGTGCTGGCCTTCGACGGCGCAGCCAGTTTGCTGGCGCACCTGGAGCAGGCGCCGCAGCCGGTGCGCGGCGTCTTCGTCCTGGACGTGCGCATGGAGCCGACCTCCGGGCTGCAGTTGCACGAGGCCTTGATCGCGCTGGGCCTGCGCAACCCGGTGCTCTTCCTCAGCGGCCACGGCGACATCCCGATGGTGGTGGAGGCGCTCAAGAAAGGCGCGTTCGACTTCCTGGAAAAGCCTTACAGCGACAACACCCTGGTCGACCGCATCGAGCAGGCGCTGGCGGTGGAGGCGGCTTCGCTGGCGGACAACGCCGCGGCGATGGAGCGCCAGGCCCGCCTGGCCAGCTTGAGCGAGCGCGAGCGCGAGGTGATGCACCGGGTGGCCGCGGGCAAGCTCAACAAGGTGATCGCCGATGAGCTGCACATCGCGGTGCGAACGGTGGAGGTGCACCGCGCGCGGGTGTTCTCCAAGCTGGGCGTGAAGTCGGCGGCGGAGCTGGCGGGGTGGCTGGCGGCGGGCTAGCGCCTCAGTCGCTCACCCGCCCGCGCAGGGTCTTGACCTCGCTGCGCTGGCGCTTGCCCTCGACGCGGCGGCGCTGTGAAGCGCGCGTCGGCTTGGTGGCGCGGCGCTCGGGCGGCACGCTGGCCACGCTGTCGATCAGCTCCTGCAGGCGCGCCAGGGCCTCGCTGCGGTTCATGTCCTGGCTGCGGTGCGTTTGCGCCTTCAGCACCACCACGCCCTGGGAGGTGATGCGGCGGTCGCTCAGGCACAGCAGGCGCGCCTTGATGTCCTCGGGCAGGGAGGATGCGGCGATGTCGAAGCGCAGGTGGATGGCGCTGGACACCTTGTTGACGTTCTGGCCCCCGGCGCCCTGGGCGCGCACGGCCGTGACCTCGACCTCGTCTTCACGGAGGGTGGGGCTGCGGGTGCTGGAGGGGGCGGTGTCCATGGTGGGCGCATTGTGCATGGCGCGGCGTTGTCAGCCGCCGCGCCGGCCTCGGGCAGGTTGCCGACGTTCACCGCCGGTGGGGTGAATGGCGGTCGACCCGTGGCTGAAATCGACCCGCCGCCAACAGCCGCTTCGAAGGCCCGTGGGGCCCTTCATAATCAGGAACGCCCCTGTTGGTTCGGTTTGTTCGACATGCCCACGCTCCACCATGGATAAATTCTTGCTGCAGCAGCAGGTGCTGGAACGGCTAGCCGAAGACCTGCTGCAGGCCGAACAGGCGGCGCGTGTGGCCCATGAGACGGCGACCCACGAAGAAAACATCGCCGAAAACAAGTACGACACCTTGGGACTTGAGGCCGCCTACCTGGCCACCGGCCAAGCTCGTCGCGCCGAAGCCATCCGCCAGGCGATGGTCACTTGGCGCCAGTTCCGCCCGCGTCCCTATGACCCCAGCCAAGGCATACAGCTCGGTGCGCTGGTCTGCCTGGTCGACTCCGACGACAGGCAGCAACAGCTCTTTCTCGGCCCGGAGGGCGGCAGCATGAAACTGGTCAGCGGCACCCAGCTCGTTCAGGTCATCAGCAGTGAATCCCCGTTGGGCCGGGCCATGCTGGGCAAATGTGAGGGTGATGAGGTGTCGATGCAGGTCGCACCCATCCGACAGCAGTTTGAGGTGCTGCGGGTTCATTGAGCCGCAAGCCAGTTCGCGCCGAATTGATCGGCGACCGCTCGTCCCGCCCCCCATTTAGAAGGCGCTGCGCTCCCCCCCTGGCGAGCCATGCGAGGTCTGGTCGTTCGGGTGGGGAGACAATCACGGCCCGCCTCCATCGACAGCCGGTGCCGTCAGCCCCCTCATGAACGACGCTCGATACACGACCTTGCCGCAGTGGCCCAACGCCCATCCGTCCAGCGGCGCCAGCGCCACGCTGAAACGCTTCAACGAGGATTTCGCCGTGACCGAGCTGCCGCTGCAGTTGCCCTCCGGTGAGGGCGAACACATCTGGCTGGACATCGAAAAGAACGGCGCCAACACCGCCTTCGTCGCCCAGCAGCTGGCTGAAGCCGCCGGCGTGCAGGAGCGTGACGTGGGCTATGCCGGCCTCAAGGACCGCTGGGCCGTCACCCGTCAGTGGTTCAGCATCTACCTGCCGAGCGGAAAAACCGGCGAAACGCCCGACCTGACCCAGCTTCAACACCCGGAATTCAAGGTGCTGGCTCAGAGCCGCCACGTGAAGAAACTGCGCCCCGGCGACCTGCAGGGCAACCAGTTTCGCATCGTGTTGCGTGACGTGACCGGCGAGCCAGAGGCCATGCAGGCCTTGGAGGCCAACCTGAAGGCCGTTGCTGCACAAGGCGTGCCCAACTACTTTGGCGCCCAGCGGTTTGGCTCCGAGGGCGGCAACGTCGAGCAGGGGCGGGCCATGTTGGCGCGCGAGATCCGCGTGCGCAACCCGAAGAAAAAGGGCCTCTACCTGTCGGCGGTGCGCTCTTTCGTTTTCAACGAGGTGCTGGCGCTGCGCATTCAGCAGGGCCTCTGGGGCCAGACCCTGCCCGGTGACGTCCTGGACGAGGCGGGCCAGCCCACCGGTCCCCTGTGGGGACGGGGGCGCTTGAGCACCACCGACCAGGCGCTGGCCCTGGAAAGCGGCGTGGCCGAGCGTCACGCCACCTTGTGCGACGGCATGGAACACGCCGGACTGGATCAGGCGCGCCGGCCCCTGGTGGCGCGCCCGGTGGACATGTCATGGGCGTGGCAGAAAGCCGACCACCCCGTCGACCACCAGACCGACCAACTGGTGCTCACGTTCACCTTGCCCGCCGGGAATTACGCCACGTCCGTTCTGAACGAAATCCTCCGCACCACGGAGCCCGACCGCCACCCCGAACCCGATTTGCCGGACAATCTCGCCCCATGAGCAGCGAACACACCCCCACCAGCGGCACCGCAGCGGCCGCCGGCTCCGCCCCCAAAATCGGGTTTGTCAGCCTTGGATGTCCAAAGGCCTTGACGGACTCCGAACTGATCCTGACCCAGCTCCGCGCCGAGGGCTACGAGACCAGCAAGACCTTCGCGGGCGCCGACCTCGTCATCGTCAACACCTGCGGCTTCATCGACGATGCCGTCAAGGAAAGCCTGGACACCATCGGCGAGGCCCTGGCCGAGAACGGCAAGGTCATCGTCACCGGCTGCCTGGGCGCCAAGGCGGGTGCGGACGCGGGCAGCAACCTGGTCAAGGACGTGCACCCCAGCGTGCTGGCCGTCACCGGTCCCCACGCCACGCAAGAGGTGATGGACGCGGTGCACCTGCACGTGCCCAAGCCGCACGACCCCTTCATCGACCTCGTGCCCGAGGCGCGCGGCATCGCGGGCATCAAGCTCACGCCCAGGCACTTCGCCTACCTGAAGATCTCCGAGGGCTGCAACCACCGCTGCAGCTTCTGCATCATCCCCAGCATGCGCGGCGACCTGGTCTCGCGCCCGATTGGCGAGGTGCTCAACGAGGCCCGCGCGCTGTTCGAGTCCGGCGTGAAAGAGCTGCTGGTCATCAGCCAGGACACCAGCGCCTATGGCGTCGACGTCAAGTACGTGATGGGTTTCTGGGACGGCAAGCCGGTCAAGACCCGCATGCTCGACCTGGTGGCCCAGCTGGGCGAGCTGGCCAAGGCCCACGGCGCCTGGGTGCGCCTGCACTACGTGTACCCGTACCCGCACGTGGACGACGTCATCCCGCTGATGGCCGAAGGCCTGGTGCTGCCTTACCTGGACGTGCCTTTCCAGCACTCGCACCCCGACGTGCTCAAGCGCATGAAGCGCCCGGCCAATGGCGAGAAGAACCTCGACCGCCTGCGCCGCTGGCGCGAGATTTGCCCCGAAATCGTGGTGCGCTCGACCTTCATCGCCGGCTTCCCGGGTGAAACCGAAGCCGAGTTCGCCCACCTGCTGGACTTCCTGAAAGAAGCCGAGATCGACCGCGCTGGCTGCTTTGCCTACTCGCCCATCGATGGCGCGCCGGCCAATGCGCTGGATGGCGCCTTGCCCGACGAGGTCCGCGAAGAGCGCCGCGCCCGCTTCATGGAAGTGGCCGAGGCCGTGTCGGTCGCCAAGCTGCAGCGCCGCGTGGGCGCGACCATGCAGGTGCTGGTGGACAGCGCCCCGGCCCTGGGCCGCAAGGGCGGCGTGGGCCGCACCTACGCCGATGCGCCCGAGATCGACGGCACCGTGCGCCTGCTGCCGCCCGAGAAGGCCAGCAAGACGCTGAAGGTGGGCGAATTCACCCGCGCCCGCATCGTGGCTGTGGAAGGCCACGACCTCGTCGGCCTGCCGATCTGAGGGGAATGTGGGGATGACGTCGCGCACCCAGCCTCGCAGCTTGAGCGAGGCCGCCACCGAACTCATCCACCACCCCTACGAGGCCCCCGGGGGCTTCCAGTCGGTGCAGCCGGGCGTGTTCAAGGCCTCCACCGTGGTCTTCGAGGACACGGCTGCCCTGCGCAGCCGCGAGTGGAAGGACAAGACCGGCTACACCTACGGCCTGCATGGCACGCCCACCACCTTCGTGCTGGAGGAGCGCCTGGCCACGCTGGAGGGCGGGCGGCAGGTGCTGCTGGCGCCTTCGGGGCTGGCCGCCATCGCGCTGGTGGGGCAGGCGCTGCTCAAGGCCGGCGACGAGCTGCTGCTGCCCGACAACGTCTACGGCCCCAGCCGGGATTTCGCGCGCCACGAGCTGGCGCAGTGGGGCATCGGCACGGGCTTTTACGACCCGATGGACGCGGCCTCGCTGGCGGCGGCCATCACGCCACGCACGCGCCTGGTTTGGCTGGAGGCGGCGGGCTCGGTCACGCTGGAGTTCCCGGACCTGCCCGGCCTGCTCAAGGTGATCCGCCAGCACGCCCAGGTGGTGGCCGCGCTGGACAACACCTGGGGTGCGGGCCTGGCCTTCAACCCCTTCGATTTGGGCGTGCCGTCAGCGAACACGGCGCAAGGCGCCAGCGACACCCGCGGCGTGGACCTGACCGTGCACGCGCTCACCAAGTACCCCTCGGGGGGGGGCGACGTGCTCATGGGCGCGGTCGTCACGCGCGACGAGCGCCTGCACCTGCAGCTCAAGCTCACCCACATGCGCCTGGGGTTGGGCGTGGGCCTCAACGACGTCGAGCTGCTGCTGCGAGGCCTGCCCAGCATGGCCTTGCGCTACGCCGCGCACGACGCCTCCACCCGCCAGATCGCAGCCTGGCTGCAAACCCGAGCCGAGGTGTCGCGCGTGTTGCACCCGGCCCTGGCGGACTCGCCTGGTCACGCGCACTGGCAGGCCTGCTGTCACGGCGCGGCCGGCCTGGTCTCCATCGTGTTCGACGGCGCGCGCTTTTCGGCGCAGCAGGTGGACGCTTTCGTGGACGCCTTGCGCTTGTTCAAGATCGGCTACTCGTGGGGCGGCCCGCTCAGCCTGGTGATGCCTTACGGGCTCAAGGGCATGCGGCGCTTCGGCCCGCTGGCCGGGCAACAGGGCACGCTGGTGCGCCTGGCCGTGGGCCTGGAAGACACGACCGGGCTGATCGCTGACCTGGAGCAGGCTCTCGCGGCCCTGAGCTGAGCCTGGGGCCGCTAGACTCAAGCCCGATCGGCCCCACGCACAGGGGCCGCACCAGGCACGAGGAAGCCGCCATGCACGCCACCCAGGGATCCGCTGTTCGCGCTGCTGTCCGCGCCGTTTCGCTGAAGCGCCGCTCAGGAGGCTGGAGCCTGCTCCTCGCCGTGTCTTGGGTGGCTTGGGCCTGGTCTGCGGCGCAGGCCGCCACCGTGTTGCGCGCCAGCCCGCAAGGCGAGGTGCGGCAGCTGCGCCAGTTCATCGTCACCTTTGATCAGGCCGTCGTGCCGGTGGGCGATGGCTCCCACGCCGCCCCCTACCGCGTCACCTGCCAGGGCGATGCGCCTCAGGGATCTGGCCGCTGGTTGAGCGAGCGCACCTGGGCGCACCAGTTCGAGTCCGACGTGGGGCCGGGTGTGCGGTGCCTGGCTGAGCCCACTGCGGGCTGGCAGCCGGCGCTGAGCTCGGCGGGGGCCTGGCGCGGCCAGCCCGTGCGCTTCCAGACAGATGGGCCGGCGGTGCTGCGCAGCACCCCCTCGGGCGGCGCGATCCACGAAGACGCCACTTTCTTGCTGCGCCTCAACGGTCGGGTCGACGAGGCCTCGGTGCGCGAACACGCGCGCTGCGAGGTCGAAGGCATCGGCGAGCGCATCCCCGTCCAGTTGCTCGGCGGTGCGGCGCGCTCGGCCGTCTTCCAGCACCAGCACGTGTCCGCCGCCGAAGCCGATCGCACCTTGCTGCTGGCCTGCCAGCGCCCGCTGCCACCGGGTGCCCAGGTGCGCCTGGTCTGGGGCAAAGGCATCGCCTCCGGGGGGCGCACCCCGGTGCGCAGCAGCCAGGACCAGGTGTTTGACTTCACCGTGCGGCCCGCTTTCACGGCTGAGTTCAGTTGCGAGCGCGAGCGCGCCCAAAAGCCCTGCATGCCGCTGCGCCCGCTGCTGCTGAACTTCTCGGCCGAGGTGCCGCGCAAGCTGGCCGAGCAGGTGCGCCTCAAGCCCGCGTCGGGGGAGGCCATCGCGCCCTTTTTCGCGCCCGATGACCGCGAGTCCGAGGTCTCTCAGTTGCGCTTCAAGGCGCCCTTGCCGGAGAACACGACCTTCACCCTCACGCTGCCTCCCACCTCGCGCGACGTCGATGGCCGCGAACTCTCCAACGCCGGCGCCTTCCCCTTGAAGGTGGCCACGGCCGAGATGCCGCCGCTGGCCAAGTTCGCCGCCGCGCCATTCGGGGTGGTCGAGCTGATGGGCGAGCCGGGTCAGCCGCCCCTGTTGCCGCTGACCGTGCGCCACGTCGAGCGCCAGCTGCAGGTCAAAGGCAGCGGGGCGCTGGGCGTGAAGTCGCAAGCCGTGACGGCCGATCGCGGTGACCGCGAAATCCTGCAGTGGATGGCCAAGGTGCAGCGTCACCACGAAAGCTCGTTCAGCGCCCGGGAACTCGGCCGCCCGAAATCCGAGTGGCTGGAGTGGGTCAACGAGACCGACGAAGCGGGGCGGCCCCAGCGCGTGCAGCGCGAACGCCGCATCGGCGCGCGTGAGTTGTCCCTGCTCGATGGCGTCAAGGCGTCGCAGACGCTGACCGTGCCCGCCGCGGATGAGCGGGACCCGCGGCCCTTCGAGGTCGTCGGCATCCCGCTGAGCGGACCGGGCTATCACGTGGTCGAAGTCAGCTCGCCGCGGCTGGGGGCGGCCTTGCTGGCGCAGTCCGCGCCCATGTATGTGCGCACGGGGGTGCTGGTGAGCAACCTGTCGGTGCACGCCAAGCTGGGGCGCGACAACGCCCTGGTGTGGGTGACCTCGCTGGACAAGGGGCGCCCGGTGCGCGACGCCGAGGTGGGTGTCAGCGACTGCACCGGCACGCGCCTGTGGTCGGGGCGCACCAACGCACAGGGCCTGGCTCGCATCGAGCAGGCCCTGGTGGTGAGGCGCGATGAGCGCTGCCTGGTCGGCGAGGGCCTGTTCATCACGGCCCGGCAGGCCTTGAGCGAGGGCCCGCACCGAGGGCAGACCGACCTGGCCTTCGTCTTCACCGACTGGCAAAAGGGCATCGAGCCCTGGCGCTTCAACCACCCCACGCAGTCCCCCGGAGAGGCCGGCGTGCCGGTGTCCGTGCGCGCACACACGGTGACGGACCGCACCTTGTTTCGCGCCGGTGAAACCGCGTCCATGAAGCACCTGCTGCGCGCCGAGACCGCGCGCGGCCTGGGGGCCGTGCCGCGCGATCAGTGGCCCGACAAACTCGTCGTCACCCACCTGGGTTCGGGCACGCAGTTCACGCAGCCGTTGAGCTGGTCGGCGCGCCAGCAGGCCCTGTCGACCTGGGTGATCCCGAAAAGCGCCCGCCTGGGCCAGTACGACGTCGAGCTCGAAGGCCCCAGCCCGTCTGGGCGGCGCACGCTGAGCAGCGGCAGCTTGCGCGTCGAGGCCTTCCGCGTGCCCCTGGTGGACGCGCGGTTGATGGCGCCCAAAGGCGTGCAGATCGCGCCGCGCGATGTGGCTATGGGGGTGCAGCTGCGTCATTTGTCTGGCGGTGGCATGGCGCAGTCGGGCGCCCGCCTGACGGCCGTGACGCGCGAGCGCACGCCGAGCTTCCCTGGCTACGACGAGTACCGCTTCGAGGCGCCCGAAGCCCGCGAGGGCGCTGGCTCAGGTGATGGCGCTGGCTCAGGTGATGGCGAAGGGCGAACCTCCCGCTGGGCCGACCGCTTGTTGGCCGACAAGCTGCCCGTGTCCACCGACCGCGAGGGCGCCGCCACGGTGACGCTCGCCAAGCTGCCCCCGGTGCGGGTGCCCTCCGAGCTGCAGGCTGAGCTCAGCTACACCGACCCCAACGGCGAGGTGCAGACCGTGGCGCGCACCGTGCCGCTGTGGCCCAGCGCCGTGGTGCTGGGCCTGCGCACCCCCAGTTGGGCCGGCAGCGGTGCAGGTGAGGCCGGTGCCATGCGCTTTCAGGTCGTCGCACTCGACACGCAAGGCCAGCCCCTGGCCCAGCAGAAGGTGGCCGTGCGGGCCCGCGTGGTGCAGACGCTCAGCCACCGCAAACGCATCGTCGGCGGCTTCTACGCCTACGACAACCGCCAGGAGGTCGCCGAGCTGGGCGAGGTCTGCTCAGGCCCGACCGACGCCCGCGGCCTGCTGCTGTGCGAGGCGCGCTTGCGGCACGCCGGTGAGGTCGAGCTGGTCGCACAGGCCCAGGACGACCGGGGCCGACAGGCGCAAGCCGCCTCCAGCGTGTGGGTCACGCGCCAAGGCGAGGTCTGGTTCGGCCAGGACAACGACGACCGCATGGACGTCCTGCCCGAGCGGCGCAGCGTCGAGCCCGGCCAGACCGTGCGCCTGCAGGTGCGCATGCCGTTTCGCGAGGCCACGGCCCTGGTCACCATCGAGCGCGAAGGCATCATCGACACGCGCGTGCTGCCGCTGAGCGGCAAGGACCCGGTCATCGAGCTGCCCATCCCGAAGGGCAGCCCAGGCCCCGACGGCGAGGTACAGAGCTGGGCGCCCAACGTCTACGTCAGCGTGATGGCCGTGCGCGGCCGCCTGCGCGACGTGCCCTGGTACAGCTTCTTCACCTGGGGCTGGCGCTCGCCCTGGAACTGGGTCAAGGCCTTCTGGTACGAAGGGCGCGAGTACCAGGCGCCCACGGCCTTGGTGGACCTGTCGCGCCCGGCGTACAAGCTGGGCGTGGCGGCCATCCAGGTGGGGGTGGCCGAACACGCCTTGAAGGTAGAGGTGCTGCCCGACCAGCCGCAATACAGCGTGCGCCAGACGGCCACGGCGCGCGTGCGGGTCACACAGGGTGGGCGGCCCGTGCAGGGCGACATCGCTTTCGCGGCGGTGGACGAAGGCCTGCTGGCCCTGTCCGACAACGCCTCCTGGCAGGTGCTCGACGCCTTCTTCCAGCCGCGGCCCTGGGGCGTGGAGACCAGCACGGCACAAAACGAAATCATCGGCAGGCGGCATTTCGGTCGCAAGGCCGTGGCCGCGGGAGGTGGGGGCGGGCAGGGCGCCACGCGCGGGCTGCTCGACACCCTGCTCATCTGGCGAGGCAGCGTGCCGCTGGACGCGCGCGGCGAGGCGGTGGTCAAGGTGCCCATCAACGACTCGCTGACCCGCTTCAAGCTGGTGGCCGTCGCCACGTCGGGCTTGTCGCGCTACGGCACCGGCAGCGCCAGCATCCGCGTCACGCAGGACCTGCAAGCCTTGCCCGGCTTGCCGCCGCTGGTGCGCGAGGGCGACCGATTCGAGGCGATTGTCACCTTGCGCAACACCACCGCGCGGGCCATGAAGGTGTCGGCCAGCCTGGTGGGGCAGGGCGCCGCGGCAGAAACCGGCGTCGCCCCCGTGGCGCTGAAGCTGCCCGCGCAGCAGCTTGACATCCCGCCCGATGGCGCCCGCGAGGTGCGCTGGCCGGTGGAGGTGCCTCAGGGCGTGGCCACGCTGCGCTGGACCTTGTCGGTGGAGGAGACCCAGGGCAAGGCGGGTGCCGCCGCCTCGCGCGACCGCGTGCTCGTCACCCAGTCGATCCAGCCCGCCGTGCCCGTTCAGGTGCGCCAGTCCACCTTGGTCCAACTGGGCGCCGCGCCCCTCAGCCTGGCGGTGGCGCCACCGCCTGAGGCCGTGCTCAGCGGCCCGCCCGGCGCCAGCCGCGCCCAGGGTGGCTTGCGCATCGCCCTGCAACCCACGCTGGGCGGTGGCCTGCCGGGTGTCAAACGCTTCTTCGAGCGCTACCCGCACACCTGCCTGGAGCAACAAGCCTCGCGCGCCATCGGCCTGCGCGACGCCCAACGCTGGGACGAGCTGATGCAGCAACTCCCCACCCACCTCGACGGCGACGGCCTCGCGGCCTACTTCCCGCTGCAAGAAGGCGCGGGCCCACAAGGCAGCGTGGCGCTCACGGCCTACCTGCTGTCGATCTCGCACGAAGCCGGTTGGCGCCTGCCAGACGAAGCGCGCGAGCGCCTGCTGACCGGCCTGAGCGACGTCGTGCAAGGCCGCACCCGGCGCAGCACCTGGGCACCGTCGGGCGTGGCTCAGGCTCTGGTCAGCGACGTGCAGCGCGTCAATGCGCTGGATGCGCTGTCGCGTCACGGTCGCGCCGACGCCCGCATGCTCGACACCGTCTCACCGACGCTGGGCGACTGGCCCACCTCGGCCGTCATCCAGTGGTGGCAGGTCCTCCAGCGCCTGCCCTCGGCCCCCTCGCGCGAGGCCCGCATGAAAGAGGCCGAGCAGACCTTGCGCAGCCGCCTGACCTACAGCGGCACCACGCTGCGCTTCTCCACCGAGGCACAGGACTTCTGGTGGTGGACCATGGACAGCGCCGACGCCAACGCCGCCCGCCTGATCCTGGCCGTGCGCCAGCTGCCCGCCTGGAAAGACGACCTGCCTCGCTTGGTCGTGGGCGCCCTGGGCCGACAGCGCAACGGCGCCTGGCTGACGACCCCCGCCAACGCCTGGGGCACCTTGGCGCTGGAGCGCTTCGGGCAACAAACCGAGCGCACGCCCATCTCGGGTCGCTCGGTGGCCAGGCTGGCCACGGCCGAAGCCTCGCTCGACTGGGCCAGCGCGCCCACCGGCCAGGTGCTGGCGCTGCCTTGGCCGGTGCAGGCCTTGAAGGTGGGCACGCCCACATCGCAACCCCTGCAGCTGCGCCAGGACGGCACCGGCGCCCCCTGGGCCACCGTGCAGGCGCTCAGCGCCGTGCCGCTGAAGGCGCCCGTGCAGGCCGGCTACGCCGTGCGCCGCACCGTCAGCGTGGTGGACGCCCCCAGCCCCGCACCCCGCACCGCAAGTGGCGCCCCCTACGCCCGCGGCACCGTGCTGCGCGTCACGCTGGAAATCGACGCCCAGGCCGACATGAACTGGGTCGCCGTGCAGGACCCCATCCCCGGTGGGGCGACCCTGCTGGGCAGCGGCCTGGGGCGCGATTCGCAGCAGGCCACGCGTGGCGAGCAGACCGCCGGCGCCTGGCCCAGCCACGTCGAGCGGGCCCAGGACGCCTGGCGCGCGTACTACGCCTTCTTGCCCAAGGGCCGCCACCGGGTGGACTACACCGTGCGCCTGAACAACCCGGGTCGCTTCACCGTGCCGCCCACCCGCGTGGAGGCCATGTACGCGCCCGACAGCTTCGCCGAAGCCCCCCAGCCGCGCGTGGAGGTGGCGCCTTGATGAACCGGCTGCTGGGTGTGCGGGGGCTGGGGGGGCTCATCCGCAGCCTCGGCCATGGCCCGATCTCGGCCGCCGCCATCGGCTGCATCGGCCTCGCCTGCTGCCTGCCCCTGGCCGCTGCGCAAGCCGCCGGCCTGCCCACCTTCCAGCAGGTCCGCGCCAGCCACCTGCCCAGCGACTTCACCCTGCTCGACCGCGATGGCCAGCCCCTGCAGACCCTGCGCCGCGACCCCCGCGTGCGCCGCCTGCCCTGGGTCACCCTCGACGAGGTCTCGCCCGCCTTGCGCACCGCCATCGTCCTGTCGGAAGACCAGCGCTTCTGGCAGCACAGCGGCATCGACTGGCAAGGCGTGGCCGCCAGCGCCTGGTCCAACCTCTGGAACGAGCGCACGCGTGGCGCCTCCACCCTGACGATGCAACTGGCCGGTTTGCTCGACGAGCGTGGCGCCCGACCCGCTGGCGGCCGCAGCTGGAGCCAGAAGGCCACGCAAGCCTGGGCCGCGCGCCAGCTCGAAGCCCGCTGGCGCAAGACCGAGATCCTGGAGGCCTACCTCAACCACGTTCCCTTCCGCGGTGAACTGGTGGGCCTGCCGGCCCTGAGTCAGACCCTGTTCGGCAAGCACCCCTCTGGCCTGGACGCGCAGGAATCGGCCATCGCCGCGGCCCTGGTGCGCGGCCCCAATGCGCGCGCCGATGCCGTGGCCCGGCGCGCCTGCCAGGTGCTCACGCTGCAGCAACGCCCCTGCGCCGGCATCGACCTGGTCGTCACGCAAGCCCTGGCGCGCAAAGGCGGTCCGGCCCTGGGCGAACAACGCGCACCGCACCTCGCTCGCCTGCTCATGGCGCAGGCCCCCGCGGACGCGCCCAGCGTGCGCAGCACCCTCGATGGCCACCTGCAGCGCCTGGCCCAGGAGACCCTGCAGCGTCACCTGCTCGAGCTGGCCCACCGGCAGGTCGATGACGGCGCCGTCATCGTCATCGACAACGCGCGTGGCGAGGTCCTCGCCTGGGTGGGTGGCAGCGGCACCTTGTCACAGGCGGCGCAGGTCGACGCGGTGCTCGCGCTGCGCCAACCCGGCTCCACGCTCAAGCCCTTCGTCTACGGGCTGGCGTTCGAGCGGCGTCTGCTGACCCCGGCCAGCCTCCTGCAAGATGAGCCGGTGCAGCTGCCCACCGGCGCCGGCCTCTACATCCCCCAGAACTACGATCGGCGCTTTCGGGGCTGGGTCAGCGTTCGCACCGCCTTGGGCAACAGCCTGAACGTGCCGGCCGTGCGCGCGGGCGCCATGCTGGGCGCCGACGCCCTGGCCGAGGGCCTGCGCGGCTTCGGTCTGGCCTTGAAAGAGCCCGGCGGTTTCTACGGCCCTGGCCTGGCCCTGGGCAGCGCCGAGGTCACCTTGCGCGACCTGAGCAACGCCTACCGGGCGCTGGCCAACGGCGGGCGCTGGTCGCCCCTGCGCTGGCAGGTGGGTGACGCGCAAGGCGGGGCTGGGGGCGGCCATCGCTCCGCCATGAGTCCGGCAGCGGCGCACCTCGTCACCGACATCCTGGCCGACAACGCCGCGCGCGCCTTGAGCTTCGGCCTGCACAGCGCCCTGGCCACGCGCGGCTTCGCGGCCGTCAAGACCGGCACCAGCAAGGACATGCGCGACAACTGGTGCATCGGCTACACCGACCGCTACACCGTGGGCGTGTGGGTGGGCAATGCCAGCGGCAGCCCCATGCACGACGTCAGCGGGGTGGCCGGCGCGGCGCCCGTGTGGGCCAGCCTCGTGCAAGCCCTGCACCGCGAACGCCCATCGCGTGCGCCCGGCTTGCCCCCCGGGGTGCACCAGCAACGCATTCACTTCGAGGCCAGCGCAGGCGCTTCGATGGTGGACGCGGACCGACTGGAGCGCTTCATCGCGGGCACCGAACAAGCCACCTGGCGGCTTGATGCCGCGGCCATGTCAGGGACCGCAGCACGCCCGGGGCGGGCCATCGTCAGCCCACAGGAGGGCGCCATCTTCGCGCTCGACCCGGACATCCCGCCTCGGGCTCAGCGCGTGACGCTGCGCAGCCAGGCCATTCGGCCAGGTCAGTCTGGTCAGCCTGTTCAACCCGAACTGGAGTGGTGGCTCGACGGCCGCCGCCTGGCCTTGGGCGCACAGCACGACTGGCTGCCCATGCCGGGGCGGCACGTGCTCAGCCTGCGTCAGCGGGGCAGGGTGCTCGATGAGCTTCGCTTCGAGGTGCGCGGTGCGAGCCTCACTCCTTGCCAGGCGAGGACACCTTGTGCCGCATCAGCCGGCCCTTCTCCCGCTCCCAGTCGCGGTCCTTGATGGTGTTGCGCTTGTCGTGCTCGGCCTTGCCCTTGGCCAGCGCCACGTCCACCTTCACGCGCCCACCCTTCCAGTGCAGGTTCAGCGGCACCATGGTGTAGCCCTTCTGCTCGGTCTTGCCCACCAGGCGCTTGATCTGCTCGCGGTGCATCAACAGCTTCTTCGTGCGGTCGGCGTCCGGCGTGATGTGGGTCGACGCCGAGCGCAGCGCATTGATGCGCAGGCCGATCAGGTACAGCTCCCCGTCCTTGACGACGACGTAGCCGTCGGTCATCTGCACCTGGCCGTCGCGAATGGCCTTCACCTCCCAGCCTTCCAGCACGATGCCCGCCTCGAAGCGTTCCTCGATGTGGTAGTTGAATTGCGCTTTTCTGTTTTCTGCGATGGACATGGGAAGTGGGGGCTGGCGAAGCAGGCGGACACCCGAAGGGTCCTTAAAATGTCGACATTCTATGAAGCACGTGCACAAGTCCGTCTTGCTCTGGTACTCACCCCGTGAAATGTACGGGCTGGTGACCGATGTTCAAGGCTACCCCCAATTCCTGCCCTGGTGTGATCGCGCCGAGGTCATCGACACCCATGACGACGGCGTGACGGCGCGCCTGCACATCGCATTCGCGGGCGTGCACCAGGCCTTCACCACCCGCAACGTGCAGATGCCGGGCCACAGCGTCATCATGAACCTGGTCGACGGGCCGTTCTCCAAACTGGAGGGCACCTGGCGTTTCATCCCCCTCCAGAAGCCGGGTCACGCTGCGCCTGCGGGGCACGACCCCATCGACTCGCCCGCCTGCAAGGTCGAGTTCTCCCTGCACTACGCCTTCGCCAGTCGGGCCCTGTCGCTGGTCGTCAGCCCCGTGTTCGATCGCATCGCCAACACCTTCGTGGAGGCCTTCGTGAAGCGGGCGGAGCAGGTTCATGGGCCTCGCTGAATCACCTGTTGATTCGCCTGACATCCAGGTGGAACTCGCCGTGGGCCTGGCCCCTCGTGAGGTGCGCCTGATCCGCTTGAGCCTGCCCGCGGGCAGCACCGTGCGCGACGCGCTGGTGTGCAGCGGCCTGCTGCAATCCGTGCCTGGCCTCGACGAGGCGGCGCTGGCGGCCGGGCGTTGGTCGGTGGGGGTATGGGGTCGCCGGGAGCGTCCAGGGCATGTGCTGCGCCACCGCGACCGCATCGAACTGGTCCGAGGCCTCAACGTGGACCCCAAAGAGGCGCGTCGCATCCGCTACCGAGCGCAGGGCGAGAAGCTGCCCAAAGGCATCCAGCGCCCCAAAGCCCCCAAGGGCTGAAGCCGTCGCTCCTGGCTGCTTCAGCGGCAGTTGCCCTGGATGGCTTCCTGAGTGCGCTGCATCTCTTCGGCGCGCCCCTTGTCGTCCAGGATCTCGCGCTCGCCTTTGGCGTTGGTGCGCGAGATTCGCAGCCCGTCTTGAAGCGTGCGTTCGTAGTTGCGGGCGCGTTCGCAGTTGTCGGCGCGGGCCTTGGCCTGCTTTTCTTCCTCGGCTTTTTGCTCAGCGGCCTTCTTGTCCTCGGCCTTGCGGCGGCGCGCTTCCAACTCCGGGTCGACCGCCTTGCCCGGTGTGCTGGCGGCCTTGGCTGATGCGGGGGCGGCCGGTGCATCCGATGCAGCGGCGTCCACCACCTTGGGTGCGCGTGCACCCAAGGGGCGAGACAGGATCTGGCTGTCTGGTGTGCCGGCAGGGGGAGGGCGGTCGGTGTACTGCATGACGCCACTGGCGTCGCGCCACTTCCATTGCACACCGGCCTGGGACGGCATGGACACGAGCAGGGCGGCCAGCGACCCGGCCGCCACACACGCACTCGTCAGGACACGCAGGTATTTCATGCGATGAAGTGTAGCCCTGCGTGCGCTGGCGTTGTCGCGACATGCCTTGAGGTTTGTGCGGATTCCCTCACGCACATCCGGGGGCGGGAAGGGGCCTGGGCTCTGCGTATAATCCGCTTTTGCGTCTGGAGCCCGTTCATGCGCCTGCTTGGTAAAGCCCTCACGTTCGACGACGTGTTGCTCGTGCCCGCTTATTCTCAGGTGTTGCCCCGCGACACCTCGCTGGCCACCCGTCTGTCCCGAAACATCCAACTCAACCTGCCCCTGGTGTCTGCCGCCATGGACACGGTCACCGAGTCGCGCCTGGCCATCGCCATCGCGCAAGAGGGTGGCATCGGCATCGTTCACAAGAACCTCAGCCCGAAGCAGCAGGCCGCCGAAGTGGCGCGCGTCAAGCGCTACGAGTCCGGCATCCTGCGTGACCCGATCACCATCGGCTCCAGCGTCAAGGTTCGCGACGTCATCGAGCTGTCCAACCAGCACGGCATCTCCGGCTTCCCCGTCGTGGACGGCGGCAAAGTCGTGGGCATCGTCACCGGTCGCGACCTGCGTTTCGAGACCCGCCTGGACGCCCCGGTGCGCGAGATCATGACGCCGCGCGAGCGCCTGATCACCGTCAAGGACGGCGCCTCCCAGGCCGAAGCCAAGGCGCTGATGCACCAGCACAAGCTCGAGCGTGTGCTGATGATCAACGACAGCAACGAGCTGACCGGTGTCTTCACCGTCAAAGACATCACCAAGCAAAACAGCTTCCCCAATGCCGCTCGCGACTCCCAAGGCAAGCTGCGCGTGGGCGCAGCCGTCGGCGTGGGTGAGGGCACCGAAGAACGCGTTGAACTGCTGGTCAAGGCCGGCGTGGACGCCCTGGTGGTGGACACGGCCCACGGCCACAGCCACGGCGTGATCGAGCGCGTGCGCTGGGTCAAGAAGAACTTCCCGCAGGTCGACGTCATTGGCGGCAACATCGCCACCGGTGCGGCTGCACTGGCCCTGGTCGAGGCCGGCGCCGACGGCGTCAAGGTTGGCATCGGCCCTGGCTCCATCTGCACCACGCGCATCGTCGCCGGTGTGGGCGTGCCCCAGATCATGGCCATCGACAACGTGGCCACCGCGCTGCAAGGCACGGGCGTGCCCCTGATCGCCGACGGCGGCATCCGCTACTCGGGCGACATCGCCAAGGCCATCGCCGCGGGCGCCAGCACCGTGATGATGGGCGGCATGTTCGCCGGCACCGAAGAAGCCCCGGGTGAAGTCATCCTGTTCCAGGGCCGCAGCTACAAGAGCTACCGTGGCATGGGCTCGATCGGCGCCATGAAGGACGGCTCGGCCGACCGCTACTTCCAGGAAAACGACGAGACCACCAACCCCAACGCTGACAAGCTGGTGCCGGAAGGCATCGAAGGTCGCGTGCCCTACAAGGGCTCGGTCATCACGATCCTGTACCAGATGGCAGGCGGCCTGCGTGCCTCCATGGGCTACTGCGGCTGCGGCACCATCGACGAAATGCACGACCGTGCCGAGTTCGTCGAGATCACGGCCGCCGGCATCCGAGAAAGCCACGTTCACGACGTCCAGATCACGAAGGAAGCGCCGAACTACCGCATGGAGTGACGCGCTGCAGGTGGGGGCGCCTGATTGGTGGTCCGCCCCGCCTGATCCTTGAACCTCCCGCGACACCGGCTTCGGCCGGTGCCGTCTTTTTCAGACCACCCACCCGAGACCCTCGATGGCTTCGACCCGCGGCCGCCAAGCGGCCATGCCGTTCATCATGATCACGGTGCTGCTCGACATGATGTCGATCGGCATCATCGCGCCCGTGCTGCCCAAGCTGATCGGGACCTTCATGGATTCCGGCGCGGGCACCTCGGTGGGCTACGGCCTGGCGCAGGCGGCGTTCGCCGTGGCCCAGTTCTTCAGCGCCCCGGTGTTGGGCGCCCTGTCCGACCGGTATGGCCGCCGCCCGGTGCTGCTGCTGGGCCTGTTCGGCATGGCCATCAACTTCTTCGTGACCGCCCTGGCCACCGAGTTCTGGATGCTGCTGGCCGTGCGCATCATGGGCGGTGCGGTGTGCGCCAACATCGCGGTGGCCAATGCCTACGTGGCCGACATCACCGAGCCCCAGGACCGCGCCAAGAACTATGGCTTGCTGGGCGCCATGTTTGGCGTGGGCTTCATCCTGGGGCCCGTGATGGGCGGGGTGCTGGGCGACATCGACGTGCACTGGCCCTTCATGCTGGCCGGCTCGCTGACTCTGCTCAACTGCGTCTACGGCTACTTCGTGCTGCCCGAGTCGCTGCCACAGGACAAGCGTCGCGAGTTCGTGCTGGCCCGAGCCAACCCCTTCACCGCGCTCGCCAACCTGCGCGAGCTCAAGGGCGTTGAGATCCTGCTGTGGGTCATGGGCCTGTCCATCCTGGCGCAGTTCTGCCTGCACACCAGCTGGTTCCTCTACACCGAGTTCAAGTTCGGTTGGACGCCCAAGGACAACGGCCTGTCGCTGTTCGCCGTCGGCATGATGGCCGTACTGGTGCAAGGCGGACTGCTGCGCCAGTTCCAGAAGTTCATGCCCACCGACAAGCTGGTGCGCATCGGCCTGGTGTCGTCCACCGTCGCGTTCGCCGCCTGGGGCCTGGTGCCCGAGGGGTGGATGATGTACGTGATCATCGCCGCCAACCTGTTTGGCTACATGGTCCAGCCGGGCCTGCAAAGCCTGGTGGCCAACGCGGTGGACCCGACCCGCCAGGGCGAGAGCATGGGCGCGGTGTCCTCGCTCAACAGCGTCGCGGCTGTGCTCGGTCCCCTGATGGGCTCGCCGCTGCTGGCCGCCGTCAGCCACTTCCCGCAAGGCGACTGGCGCATCGGCGCCCCGTTCTACCTGTGCGCGGCCATCCAGGCCGTGGCCGCCTGGCTGGGCTTGCGCTACCTGAGTCGCTCCGTCAGCCTGCGCGCCAGCGCCGCCACCTCCAACTGAATCCGCATTCCATCGAGACCTCCACATGCACGACAAGATCCTCATCCTCGATTTCGGCTCCCAGGTCACCCAGCTGATCGCCCGTCGCGTGCGTGAGGCCCATGTCTACTGCGAGATCCACCCCAACGACGTGTCGGACGACTTCATCAAGTCGTTCAAGCCCAAGGGCATCATCCTGTCGGGCAGCCACGCCTCCACCTACGAAGACCACCAGCTGCGCGCACCGCAGGCCGTGTGGGACCTGGGCGTGCCCGTGCTGGGCATCTGCTACGGCATGCAGACCATGGCCGTGCAACTCGGCGGCGAAGTGAGCTGGTCCGACCACCGCGAGTTCGGCTACGCCGAGGTGCGCGCCCACGGCCACACGAAGCTGCTGGACGGCATCGCCGACTTCACCACGCCCGAAGGCCACGGCATGCTCAAGGTCTGGATGAGCCATGGCGACAAGGTCACGAAGTTGCCCGAGGGCTTCAAGCTGATGGCCTCCACGCCCAGCTGCCCCATCGCCGGCATGGCCAACGAAGAAAAGCACTACTACGCCGTGCAGTTCCACCCCGAGGTCACGCACACCGTGCAGGGCCACGCCATGCTGACGCGTTTCGTGCGCGACATCAGCGGCTGCGCCGGCGACTGGATCATGGGCGACTACATCGCCGAGGCCGTGGCCAGGATCCGCGAGCAGGTGGGCGACGAGGAGGTCATCCTGGGCCTGTCGGGCGGCGTGGACTCATCCGTGGCCGCGGCCCTGATCCACCGCGCCATCGGCGACCAGCTGACCTGCGTGTTCGTGGACCACGGCCTGCTGCGCCTCAACGAAGGTCAGATGGTGATGGACATGTTCGCTGGCCGCTTGCACGCCAAGGTCGTGCACGTGCAGGCGCAAGACCAGTTCATGGGCCACCTCAAGGGCGTGACCGACCCCGAGCAGAAGCGCAAGATCATCGGGCGCGAGTTCGTCGAGGTGTTCCAGGCCGAGGCCCAGAAGCTCAAGGGCGACGGCAACAAGGGCGCCAAGTGGCTGGCCCAGGGCACCATCTACCCCGACGTGGTTGAAAGCGGCGGCACCAAGGGCAAGAAGGCGACCATCAAGAGCCACCACAACGTCGGCGGCCTGCCCGAGACGCTGGGACTGAAGCTGCTGGAGCCCCTGCGCGAGCTGTTCAAGGACGAGGTCCGAGAGCTGGGCGTGGCCCTGGGGCTGCCGGCCGACATGGTCTACCGCCACCCCTTCCCGGGCCCGGGCCTGGGCGTGCGCGTGCTCGGCGAGGTCAAGGCCGAGTACGTGTCGCTGCTGCAGCGCGCCGACGCCATCTTCATCGAAGAGTTGCGCAAGACCATCGACCCCACCACGGGCAAGAGCTGGTACGACCTGACCTCCCAGGCCTTCACCGTCTTCCTGCCGGTCAAGAGCGTGGGCGTGATGGGTGACGGTCGCACTTACGAGTACGTCGTCTCGCTGCGCGCCGTCGAGACGTCTGACTTCATGACCGCCGACTCGGCCGAGCTGCCCTACAGCCTGCTCAAGAAGGTGTCGAGCCGCATCATCAACGAAGTGCGCGGCATCAACCGCGTGGCCTATGACGTGAGCTCCAAGCCGCCTGCCACCATCGAGTGGGAGTGATTTGAGAGCGCTTCACAGCGCTCCCAGAACATCCCAGAAGTTCATTTGGGCCCTTGACTATCAAGGGCCTTTTTGTTTGTTTGTGCCGCGCATGAGCTGGCACGACATCCCGGGGAGAATACGCGCTCGTTCTGCGTTGCGAGTCGGCGTCCTTGCCAGAGCGGTTTGAAGTTTGTTCGTTGGGTCGCGCAGAGCGGAGTTCATTGCATGGAAATCAAGGTCAATTTTCTCGACAAGCTTCGTCTTGAAGCCAAGTTCGATGACTTCACGGTGATCGCCGACCAGCCCATCCGGTACAAGGGTGATGGCTCGGCCCCAGGGCCATTCGATTACTTTCTGGCCTCGTCGGCCCTGTGCGCGGCTTACTTCGTCAAGCTGTACTGCGACACGCGCGACATCCCGACCGACAACATCCGCTTGTCGCAGAACAACATCGTTGATCCGGAGAATCGCTACCAGCAGATCTTCAAGATCCAGGTCGAGTTGCCGCCAGACATTTCCGACAAGGACCGCCAGGGCATCTTGCGATCCATCGACCGTTGCACGGTGAAAAAGGTGGTGCAGGCTGGCCCCGAGTTCGTGATCGAGCAGGTAGACAACCTGGACGCCGATGCGCAGGCCCTGCTGACCTTGATGCCGGACGCGGGCGCGAGCACCTGCATCCCAGGCAAGGACCTGCCGCTGGAGCAGACCATCGCGAACATGTCGGGCGTCCTGGCCGGCTTGGGGCTCAAGATCGAGATTGCATCCTGGCGCAACATCGTTCCCAACGTGTGGTCGCTGCATGTCCGCGACGCGCACTCACCCATGTGCTTCACCAATGGCAAGGGGGCGACCAAAGAGAGTGCCCTGGCGTCGGCTTTGGGGGAGTTCATCGAGCGCCTGAGCTGCAACCACTTCTACGGTGGCCAGTTCTGGGGCGAAGACATCGCCAACGCGCCCTTTGTTCATCACCCGAATGAGCGCTGGTTCAAACCTGGCCCTGACGATGCGCTGCCAGAGGGCATGCTCGACGCGCACTGCCTGGACATCTACAACCCCGATGGCGAGCTGCGTGGCTCGCACCTGATCGACACCAACTCAGGCAATGTGGCGCGCGGCATTTGCGCCTTGCCTTTCGTCCGCCAGTCGGACGGGCAGATCGTCTATTTCCCGTCCAACCTGGTCGAGAACCTGTATGTCAGCAATGGCATGAGCGCTGGCAACACGCTGGCCGAAGCGCAGGTGCAATGCCTGTCAGAGATCTTCGAGCGCGCGGTCAAGCGCGAGATCCTGGAGGGAGAAATCGCACTGCCCGATGTGCCACAAGATGTGCTGGCCCGATACCCCGGCATCCTGGCTGGCATTCAGGGGCTGGAGGCGCAGGGCTTTCCGGTTCTGGTGAAAGATGCATCGCTGGGCGGCCAGCACCCCTTGATGTGCGTGACGCTGATGAACCCGAAGACCGGCGGGGTGTTCGCCTCATTCGGCGCGCACCCCAGCTTCGAAGTGGCGCTGGAGCGCAGCCTGACGGAGTTGCTGCAGGGGCGCAGTTTCGAAGGCCTGAACGACTTGCCTCGTCCCACCTTCTCAAGCAACGCCGTGACGGAGCCCTACAACTTCGTCGAACACTTCATCGACTCCAGTGGTGTGGTGTCGTGGCGCTTCTTCAGCGCCAAGGCAGAGCATGACTTTGTGGATTGGGACTTTTCTCGCCAGGGGCCCAACGCCAATGCCGAGGAGGCCGCCGTCTTGTTCGGCATCCTCGAAGACATGGGCAAAGAGGTGTATGTGGCGGTGTACGACCAGCTGGGCGCCACGGCTTGCCGGATCCTGGTGCCAGGTTATTCAGAGGTCTATCCGGTCGAGGACCTCATCTGGGACAACACCAACATGGCCCTCTTGTTCCGCGCCGATGTCCTGAACCTGCATCGCCTGGACGATGCCCAACTTCAAGCCCTGCTCGATCGTTTGAAGGACAGTGAGCTGGACGACTACAACGACATCGGCACCTTGATCGGCATCTCGTTTGACGAGAACACGGCCTGGGGGCAGTTGACCATCCTGGAACTCAAGCTGCTGATCCACCTCGCATTGCAGCAATGGGAGGACGCGCAGGAACTGGTGTGCGCCTTCTTGCAATACAACGACAACACGGCCGAGCGCGGCTTGTTCTATCAGGCCTTGAACGCGGTGCTGGAAGTGGCGCTGGACGACGACATGGCCCTGGAGGACTACGAAGTCAACTTCCGCCGGATGTTTGGCCAGGCGCGCATGGATGCCGTACTGGGATCGGTGGATGGCAGCGTGCGCTTCCATGGCTTGACGCCAACCAGCATCCAGCTGGAGGGGCTGGACAGGCACCAGCGCCTCATCGACAGTTACAAGAAGCTGCACAGGGCGCGGGCGGCTGTGGGAGATGGCGCTGTCTACGCGCCGATCCAAATCTGAGCCATTTCGCGACGCGAACTTTCAACGTCCAGGCCAGCCTGACGTTGCTTGATCGCAGTGGTCACGGGCCTGAGCCATGCAGGGCTGACTCAGCGAGGCAAGATGCTGTTGACCGTTGTGGGCCAGGAGTGCCTTGCGCACATCGTTCAGTTCAGATTCGGTCCAGGTGCTGATGGGCATTTGGGACTTGTTGAACGCGATCTGCCTGTAGGGAATCGAGCTTGAGATCTCGCCAGGCAAGCCCTCTTGCCTTCTGGCGACCTGGCGGGTCTCGATCGGCTTGCCCGTCTGGCAATCCAGCAGCGCCAGGGTGGCCACAACGTGAAGATGGGCTCGGGTTTCGCCCAGGCCGCCGCGAGCGTACATGCCAACGCCGTTGAACGACTGGTTGGTGCCGGCCAGGAAGTCGCCGCTCCAGCTGCGGGTCAACACGAAGAGGGCATCCAGAGAATTGGCTGTGCAGTGCGCCTGGACGGCCGATTCGATGTCCTTCCACGCGTACCCACCCTCCTATCCTCCGTTGAGCTCGTTCGCTTTGGCTAACAGTTCGCGCTTGTCAGGAGCTTGAATCACCGCGATGTCTCGACCGGCCTTGATCGCCTCGGCAAGCTGTGCCTCGTATGCCTTGTCGAGGCCCCAATCCGGTACGTCGATCGTTTCCTTGTCGTTGTTGAAAACCGTCAGCCCGGTGTAGCGGCGGTTGAATTCACCCCCGACAACGGAAACGACGTCGGTTCGTTTGATCTTGGCTGCGAGCGCAGCATCGATGGGCTGCGGGCGGTCACGCAACCTGACAAGCCTGCGGCGATGCTCAGGGTGACCAGGATTCGGGCGGGAGATGGGAGGGGCGCATGAGTTGAGTGCCTTGGAACGGTGACCCGCATCGCCGATTCAGCGTCGCGACACCGGAATCAAGGTGGCCATGGCTTGGCTGGCGGAGTGGGTGCTTGCGCTCAAGGCCGATGCGACTTTGGCACGGTTGGCTTCAGGCTGATTTTGGCTCACCTTCCACTTGCCCTGCATGCGCCTGATCTCAAGGCGCAAGCCCACGATGTGTTCCAGCAGTTTGTGTGTGAAGTCAGCCGGGGCATCGCCCACCTGCCACGGGTGCGGCTGTGTGGCCTCGTGTTGCCGAGTCAGTTGTTCAAGGATGCCCAGCAGGGCATCGGGCTCTTGCACGGGCGTCAGCGTGGCATGCACGTGCACCACCGCGTAATTCCAGGTGGGCACCACCTTGCCGCCTTCGGCCTTGGTGGCGTACCAGTTGGGAGAGATGTAGGTTTGCGGTCCCTGAAACACCAGGAGCAGTTCTTCCGCTGGGTCGGCTTGCCACAAAGGGTTGGCGCGTGCGACGTGGCCAATCAGGTTGCCGTGTTCATGGGCGCTGGGCTCGTGCAGCAAGGGAACGTGGTCTGCCACGAGGCCATCAGGGCGCATGCGAGCGATGGTGGCCAGGGGGTGGTCGGCGATGAGTTGTCGCAGCACCTCGGGGCGTTGTTCTTCGAAATGGGCGGGGCAGTACATGGGCGGGATGTCAAAGTGGCAGGGCCAGGTGGTGGCTGCTCAGCACGAAACCCTTTTGAAGGTAGAGCCGGTGCGCAGCGTGTCGTTGGTAGCCAGAATCGAGGTGAACGGCGCAGGGCACCTGTCAGCCAGTTCGGCATCGGACGACTGTCGGAAAAGCCCGAGTGCATCGGCCCGCTGTTGAAGGTTGGCAGGTGGCATCGTCAACCCGTCCATTCACTGGAGCCCTGACCTGCCTCGTACCGCGGGGCCTGGTCGCTAATCGGCCACCAGTTGGCCTTGGAGCCGGCGTAGAAGTGCGCCATCAGTGGTGCGTCAACGTCTTCATTGATGAGCCCCAGCCTGATGCGCAGGATGCCTGGCAAGGCATCGAGCTGGCTGTAGACGGGAGAGCCGCAGCGCTTGCAAAACACACGTTGCTTGCCAGGGGTGGACTCGAACGACGCCAACAGTTCGCCGCCTTGTTCTAACGTGAAGTCGTCGGCGCGAATGGGCACGTTGGTGGCCATGGCGGTGCCCTGGGCCTTGCGACACTGCATGCAGTGGCAGACCTGGATGGGGCCGATCTCGCCCAGGATGCTGAACCTGACGCCTCCGCAGAGGCAACTGCCGGTGTGCTGCTTCATGACCCATGCCCATGTGTGAATGGCCTGCCGTCTGGCGGCAGCGATGGGTCATTGCAGCACAAAAAAGCGCTGCGCCTGGCGGTCTTGCCTTGCACCTGTGCGGGCAGACCTCGGGCAGCCGCCATTCATTGAGGGTGGTGGCACACCGCTTCGATGTTGTTGCCTTCCGGGTCGATGACGAAGGCACCGTCGTGATTCTGATGGCAGTCAGGGCGCAGGCCGGGGACCCGTTGTCCCTGACACCGGCCCCGACGGCCGCCAGGTAAAAGGCATCGACCTGTGCGCGAGTTTGGGCTCGCCAAGCCAGGTGACAGCCGGTGCTGGCAGGCGGTCCGCCATGGGGTGAGGGGGCATCGACGAACCACACATCGGCCTGCTTGCCATCGGGCTCGGCTGGGTCCGGGTACGAAAAGCCCAGGATGTTCGCGCCGTGGTGGCCTTCGTGGGCCACGCTGTACCCCAGCGGCGCCAGGGCCGCGCCGTAAAACGCTTTGGCGCGCCCAATGTCGGTCACGCGGAAGGTCATGTGGTCAAGAATGGTGAGACAGCTCCTGGTGTTCTTGCGGGTATTTTTGGATGGCGCAAAGAACTGTGCATGCATGCAGCATTGTTGGCAAGGGTCTGCGCCTTGCGGACTGTCTCATCGGCCTTGCCTCATTGGTTGAGGCTCCTGTGCTTGGCTGAACCTTCGACCTCATTTCGGCCAACAGTTCGTTGGCCCATGGGCGCTCGACGTCAGGTCAGGCGTCGGTCCGATGAGGCGGGCAACCGCGCGAACTTGATCAGCCGGGTCCTCCAGGCCCGCCCGGGTAAACTTTCACCGCACTCACCCTCCACCGTTCATGAGCACCACCCCCTCTTCGTCCCAAGACGAGCACGCCATGCGCCTGGCCCTGGACCAGGCCCACAACGCCTGGCTGGCTGGCGAGGTGCCTGTGGGGGCGGTGATCATGCGTGCGGGACAAGTCATTGCCACGGGCTACAACCGGCCCATCACCACGCACGACCCGACTGCGCACGCGGAGATCGTGGCTTTGCGCCACGCTGCGCAATTGCTTGAAAACTACCGCTTGCCCGAGTGCGAGCTCTACGTCACGCTCGAGCCGTGTGCCATGTGCGCGATGGCGCTGATGCATGCGCGCTTCAAGCGCGTGGTGTTCGCCGCGCCCGACCCGAAAACGGGCGTGGCCGGCTCGGTCACCAACCTGTTCGCGCTGTCGCAACTCAACCACCACACACAGATCGTGGGTGGCGTGCTGGCCGAGCCGGCCAGCCAGCTGCTCAAGCAGTTTTTTGCCGAACGGCGCGCGCAGATCAAGGCAGAGCGCGACGCGCGCCAGGCTGCGGCATCGCGTCAGGCGCTCAATGGGCTGGAGGTCATCGAACCTGACCTGGAGCACGAACCCTTGCCCCTGCCCCAGGTCATCGATGGTGAGCCGGGCAGCGAGCCGCCTGCCTGATCACACTTCTGCCAGCCGCCGCACCTCTGCCAGCCAGCGCTCACGCTGCTCAGGCTTGGAGGTGGCGATGGGCGCGAAGGTGGTGGTGCTCAACAGCTTCATGCCGCAGAACTGCAAGATGGTGTGTTTCATCTGCCGCCAGGCTGGGCGCCCATAGGCCAGGCGGTCGTACCAACCGGGCGTGTCGAGTGTGACCACGATGCGCGCATTGCGGCCCTTGAGCAGCTTGTCCCAACTGCGGTGGCCTTTGTGAAACTTGTACGCGAAGCCCGGCAGCAGCACGCGGTCAAGGAAGCCTTTGAGCAAAGCCGGCAGGCCGCCCCACCACACGGGGTAGACCCAGACGATTTCTTCGGCCCACAGGATGTCGGCCTGCGCGGCCTGCAGGTCGGCCTCCAGAGCTTGTTCGCCCCGGTATGCGCCGTGCAAGATGGGGTCGAAGCGCAGCGCGTGCAGGTCGATGCGGCGCAACTGTCGGCCGGCCTTGAGCGCGGCGTCGGCGTAGGCATCGGCCAAGGCGGCGTTGAAGCTGTCGGGGCTGGGGTGCGCGAGGATGAGCAGGGTTCGGATGGTCACGTGGCCTCTATTTGGTGTGTGAACGAGATGGCCGCATGCTGAACCTTGTCCCCGGGGGCAAGGTCAAGCCCTGGCCAGCTCGGTGTCCAGCGCCTGCAGTCGCTTGATTTCGGCGGCCAAGGCTGCGCGTTTGTGGCTCAGGGCCAGCACGAAGCGCGGCCAGTCGGGCGTGCAGGCATCGGTGCCGAGCAGCCGCAACTCGGCCAGCGTGAAGCCCAGCGCCTGCGCCCTGCGGATCAGGCGGATGGCGTCGATGTGCTCTGGCTGGTAGAGCCGGTAGCTGCCACGGCGCGGCACCTGCGGCATCAGCCCGAGTGACTCGTAGTGGCGGATGGCCTTGGCGCTCACGCCACTTTGGCGCGAGGCCTGCCCGATGGTGAAGTGGTTGGGGAGGCGGTCGGCGTGCATGCGGCAAGCATAGGTCAGCCATGTGCTGCTTGCCATCGTCCGAAGGCGGGAGCCAGGGTCAGCGTTTTCTGCGCGCCCTGGGGTGTGGGGTCTGCACGGCCTTGGGCGGCAGCTCCAGCGCTTGTCGGGCCAGCGCATCGGCCTGCGCGTTGCGGTGGCGCGGCACCCATTGCACGCTGAAGTGATTCAGGCCACTGGCAAGCGAGCGAGCCTCGTCCACCCAGGTTTGCAGGGCGGGTGGCAGGGCGGGCGAATCTGGCTGGCTCAGGTGGTCGCGCACCTGGGTGCTGTCGGTGTGCAGGTGCAGGCCGCGAGCGCCATGCTTCAACGCGAAGGCGATCACCGCCACGGTGGCGCGCCACTCGGCCTCGTTGTTGCACCCGCTGCCAGCCAGGCGTTGCGACAACTGGCGAACCACCCCATCAGGGGATGTGAGCACGGCGCCCAGGGCCATCGTGCCCGGGTTGGGCCATGCGCCGCCGTCGCAGTGGGCGATCCAGGTTGGCGTTGGCGTGTCTTCGGTCGATTGGCTTGGGCGCTGAAGCCTGTCATCGGCTTGCGGCGAAGCAAGAAAAAAGGAGCCCGCAGGCTCCTCTTGGCTCACCGGCATCACATGCCAGCGTAGTTCGGGCCACCACCGCCTTCGGGCGTGATCCAGACGATGTTCTGGGTCGGGTCCTTGATGTCGCAGGTCTTGCAGTGCACGCAGTTCTGCGCGTTGATCACCAGCTTGTCCTGATTGTCGTCGGTCTTGACGAATTCGTACACGCCAGCCGGGCAGTAGCGCGACTCGGGGCCGGCGAACTTGCTCAGGTTGATGCTGACGGGCACCGAGGCGTCCTTGAGCGTCAGGTGGGCCGGCTGGTGCTCGGTGTGGTTGGTGTTCGAGACGAACACCGAGCTCAGGCGGTCGAAGGTGATCTTGCCGTCCGGCTTCGGGTAGTCGATCTTGGCGCACTGTGCGGCGGGCAGCAGGCGGGTGTGATCGGCTTCCGTGCGGTGGATGGTCCAGGGCGCGACCTTCATGCCCAGGCGGGGCAGCAGCCACTGCTCGATGCCGGTCATCAGCATGCCCACGTACATGCCCTTCTTGAACCACTGCTTGAAGTTCTTGGACGAGTCCAGTTCTTCCTTCAGCCAGCTCTTCTCGAAGGACGCGGGGTAGGCGCTCAGCTCGTCGTGCTGGCGGTCGGCACCCAGGGCGTCGAAGATGGCTTCGGCGCACAGCATGCCGGTCTTCATGGCGGCGTGCGAGCCCTTGATGCGGGCGGCGTTCAGGAAGCCGGCGTCACAGCCGACCAGGGCACCACCGGGGAACACGAACTTGGGCAGCGACAGGATGCCGCCGGCCGTGATGGCGCGGGCACCGTAGCTCAGGCGCTTGGCGCCTTCCAGCAGGGGCTTGATGCTGGGGTGGGTCTTCCAGCGCTGCATTTCTTCGAACGGGCTCAGCCAGGGGTTCTGGTAGTCCAGGCCGGTCACGAAGCCCAGCGTCACCTTGTTGTCTTCGAGGTGGTACAGGAAGCCGCCGCCGTAGGTGGAAGTGTCCATCGGCCAGCCGGCGGTGTGCACCACCAGGCCGGGCTTGGCCTTGGCCGGGTCGATTTCCCACAGCTCCTTGATGCCGATGGCGTAGCTTTGCGGGTCCTTGCCCTCGTCGAGCTTGAACTTGGCGATCAGCTGCTTGCCCAGGTGGCCGCGCGCGCCTTCGGCGAAGATGGTGTACTTGCCCAGCAGCTCCATGCCCAGCTGGAAGTCGCCGGTGGGCTCGCCCGCCTTGTCGATGCCCATGTTGCCGGTGGCCACGCCCTTGACGGAGCCGTCGTCGTTGTAGAGCACCTCGGCGGCCGCGAAGCCGGGGAAGATTTCGACGCCCAGGGCCTCGGCCTGCTGGCCCAGCCAGCGGGTGACGTTGCCCAGGCTGATGACGTAGTTGCCGTGGTTGTGGAAGTTGTTGGGGATCAGCGCCTGGGGCGTGGCGATGGCGCCGCCTTCGGTCAGAACCAGCACCTCGTCTGCCGTGACAGGCTGGTTCAGCGGGGCGCCCAGTTCCTTCCAGTTCGGGAACAGCTCGTTCATCGAGATCGGGTCCATCACGGCACCCGACAGGATGTGCGCGCCCGGCTCCGAGCCCTTTTCCAGCACGACGACGTTGATTTCCTTGCCAGCTTTTTCAGCCAGTTGCTTGAGGCGGATGGCGGTGGACAAACCAGCTGGGCCGGCGCCGACGATGACGACGTCATATTCCATCGACTCACGGGGGCCAAACTGCGCAAGGATTTCCTGGGGCGTCATCGTGTTTCCTTCTGTCCAGACAAACAGGTGGGGTTGCTCTTGGTCAAGGCCGCGATTCTAAAGGCAGTCGCCTGCGTATTTTCACAAAAAAAGCACGGTCGTTCGAAAATGGCCCCGCGCCTGGGTGTGACGAAGCTGGGTGACGATGACGGCTCACATCACCGGATGGGCTCGCCGGGCCCTCGTGCTATGGTTTGAAGATTGTTTGAGGAGCCCCCATCCATGAGTTACACCCTTGACCTTTCCGGCCGCGTGGCCCTGATCACCGGCGCCTCCAGCGGCCTGGGCACCCAGTTCGCCTTGACCCTGGCTCGGGCGGGTGCCGCCGTGGTGTTGGCGGGGCGTCGCGTGGAGCGCCTCAAGACGCTGCGCTCGGAGATCGAGGCATCGGGCGGTGACGCCCACGTGGTCGGCCTGGACGTGACGGACCTGGCCAGCATCCGCTCGGCGGTGGCCCACGCCGAGACCGAAGTCGGCCCCATCGACATCCTCATCAACAACTCGGGCGTCAGCACCACCGAGCGCCTGGTTGACGTCACCGAGGACAGCTACGACTTCGTTTTCGACACCAACACCCGCGGCTCGTTCTTCGTGGCTCAGGAAGTCGCCAAGCGCATGCTGGCGCGCGCCAAGGGATCGGCACCGGGCACCTACACGGGCGGGCGCATCGTCAACATCGCTTCGGCGGCGGGCCTGCGCACGCTCCCTCAAATCGGCGTGTACTGCATGAGCAAGGCCGCCGTCATCCACATGACCAAGGTCATGGCCGCGGAGTGGGGGCGCTTCGGCATCACCACCAACGCGGTGTGCCCGGGCTACATCGACACCGAGATCAACCACCACCACTGGTCCACCGAGTCGGGCCAGAAGCTGGTCAACATGCTGCCGCGCAAGCGCGTGGGCTCACCGAAGGACCTGGACGCGCTGGTGGTGATGTTGTGCGCGGCCGAGAGCGACTTCATCAACGGGGCCATCATTTCCGCCGACGATGGCATGACTGCAAGCTGAACCTGAACACACCATGCGCCTGGAGATCCCTGAACACAAGATCCTGGTCCACCAACTCGAGTTGCCCATCCTGTGGGGCGACATGGACGCGTTGGGCCACATCAACAACACCGTGTACTTCCGCTACATGGAGCAGGCCCGGGTGACCTGGATCCAGGCCATCAGCGGCTCGGTGGGGGGCGAAGGAGAGGGCCCGGTCATCGCCAACGCCTTCTTCAATTTCTACCGCCCGCTGGTGTTCCCGGGCACGGTGACCATCAAGCTCTACGTGGCCGATCCGGGCCGCACGAGCATCGACACCTTCGTGGTGGTCGAGCGCACCGACGAGCCGGATGTGGCCCATGCCGCGGGTGGCGCGACGCTGGTGTGGGTGAACCAGGCCACGGGGCGCCCGACCCCGTTGCCTGAGGCTTTCAAGGCCTTGAAGGCGCCGCAGCCCGCCTTGCCTGCGGCCGACGTGCCGCCCGCTTTGCCGGGCAAGTGAGGCGCCACAGCCTTGCTTTTTTTTCGCCGGGGTCACTGGATTTGTGTCGGTGCTCCGGTGTACGCTCACGTCACGCTGCACTGCAGCATTTTTGAGCCTCCGATGCGTACCCAAGAGGTCTCCGTGACCAAGGAGTGAGTGGATGAACAAGGTCTACCCTGACGCCGCCAGCGCGCTGGCCGGGATCGTGAAAGACGGGCAGTTGCTGGCCGTGGGGGGCTTCGGCCTCTGCGGCATCCCCGAAGCCCTGATCGACGCGTTGCAAGCCACCGGGGTCAAGGACCTCACGGTGATCTCCAACAACGCGGGGGTCGATGGCTTCGGCTTGGGCAAGCTGCTCAACACCCGTCAGATCAAGAAGATGATTTCCAGCTACGTGGGCGAGAACAAGGAGTTCGAACGCCAGTACCTGGCTGGTGAGCTGGAGCTGGAGTTCACGCCGCAAGGCACGCTGGCCGAGAAGCTGCGCGCAGGCGGGGCCGGCATCCCGGCTTTCTTCACCAAGACCGGTGTGGGCACGATCGTGGCCGAAGGCAAGGAGACGCGTGAGTTCGACGGCGAGGTCTACGTCATGGAGCGCGCCCTCGCACCCGATGTGGCCCTGGTCAAGGCCTGGAAGGCCGACAAGAGCGGCAACCTGATCTTTCGCCGCACGGCGCGCAACTTCAACCCGGCGGCCGCCATGGCGGGCAAGCTCACGGTGGTCGAGGTCGAGGAGATCGCCGAGACCGGCGCTTTCGACCCTGATTCGGTGCACCTGCCGGGCATCTACGTGCACCGCATCGTGCTGAACGCGACGCCTGAAAAGCGCATCGAGAAGCGAACCATCACCGAAAAGTCGGGAGCTTGAGCATGGCCTGGACCCACGATGAAATGGCGGCGCGCGCCGCACGCGAGTTGCAAGACGGCTTCTACGTGAACCTCGGGATCGGCCTGCCGACCCTGGTGGCCAACCACGTCAGTCCGGACATCGACGTCTGGTTGCAGTCCGAGAACGGCATGCTGGGCATCGGCCCGTTCCCGACGGAAGACGAGGTCGACGCGGACCTGATCAACGCCGGCAAGCAGACCGTGACGGTGCTGCCTGGCTCGTCCATCTTTGGCAGCCATGAGAGCTTCGCGATGATCCGCGGCGGCAAGATCAACCTGTCGATCCTGGGCGCCATGCAGGTTTCGGAGAAGGGCGATCTGGCCAACTGGATGATCCCGGGCAAGATGGTCAAGGGCATGGGCGGGGCGATGGACCTGGTGGCCGGTGTCAAGCGCGTGGTCGTGCTCATGGAGCACGCGGCCAAGAATGGCGAGCACAAGCTGCTGCAGCGCTGCACGCTGCCGCTGACCGGCGTGGGCGTGGTCGACCGCATCATCACCGAGCTGTGCGTGCTGGATGTGACGCCTGAAGGCTTCCAGTGCGTGGAGCTGGCGCCCGGCGTGACGCCAGACGAGGTCCGCACCAAAACAGGCGCACACGTCGAGTTTGCCTGACGGTGTCGCTGCGCTGATGCGCCACACAGAGGCCGCCTTCGGGCGGCTTCTTTCTTGGGCTCTGAGAGAATCGCCCGCATGAACTGGATCCTGCTGGCCCTGGCGGCCCTCAACCTGCTGTTGCTCATCTGGCTGCTGGTGCGGCCCGCGCCGTCGGCCGACGAGTCGCTCAACCGGCTGTCCCTGGACCTCAAGGCCCACGCCGAGTCCAGCCGCGCTCAACTGGAGCGCGAGCTGCGCGACGAGTTGCAGCGCAGCGCCAGCGGCACCCGCCAGGAGCTGGCCCAGGGCCTGAACCAGACCATCGGCCTGTTCCAGCAGACGCTGCTGGGGCAACAGGGCGACGCCACCCGAACCCAAAACGAACAGCTCGACAGCTTCCGCGTTCAGCTGGCGGTCATGCAGCAAGGCCTGGCCGATGCGCTGCGCGACAGCAGCCACCAGAGCAACCTGCAGTCGTCGTCTTTGCGCGAGGCGCAGGCTCAGGCGCTGTCGCGCTTCAACGAGGCGCAGGAGGCTTCGCTCAAGCGCCTGTCCGAGGCCATGGCCGAGCAGCTGCGTGCGCTGTCCGAGTCCAACGACCGGCGCCTGACCGAGGTGCGCACCACGGTCGAAACGCGTTTGCAGGCCTTGCAGGCCGACAACGAAAAGAAGCTGGAGCAGATGCGTCAGACGGTTGACGAGAAGCTGCACGCCACGCTGGAGCAGCGCCTGGGCGAGAGCTTCAAGCAGGTGGCCGACCGCCTGGAGCAGGTCCACAAGGGCCTGGGCGAGATGCAGCGCCTGGCCAGCGACGTGGGCTCGCTCAACCGCGTGCTCAACAACGTCAAGACGCGTGGCATCTTCGGTGAGGTGCAGTTGGCGGGCCTGCTGGAGCAGGTCTTCACGCCTGAGCAGTACGGCGTCAACGTCGAGACGGTGCCGGGCAGTGGCGCGCGGGTGGAGTTCGCCATCCGCTTGCCGGGCCGCGGCGAGCCCGATCAGCCGCTGTGGCTGCCGATTGACGCGAAGTTCCCGCGCGAAGACTACGAACGCCTGCTGGAAGCCCAGGACCGGGCCGATGCGGTCGGGGTGGAGGCCGCGGCCAAGGCGCTGGAGCAGCGGCTGCGCCTGGAGGCCAGGAGCATCCACGAGAAGTACCTGGCGCCGCCTCACACGGCCGACTTCGGCATCCTCTTCGTGCCCACCGAGGGGCTTTACGCCGAGGCCTTGCGCCGTCCCGGGCTGGTGGAGGCCATGCAGCGCGAGCACCGCGTGATGCTGGCCGGACCCACCACGCTGCTGGCCACGCTCAACAGCCTGCAGATGGGGTTCCGCACGCTGACGCTGGAGAAGCGCTCCACCGAGGTCTGGCAGGTGCTGGGTGCGGTCAAGACCGAGTTCGCCAAGTTCGGTGATGTGCTGGCCAAGACCCGCAAGAAGCTCGACGAGGCCAGCAACACCATCGGTCAGGCCGAGACCCGCACCCGGGTGATGAGTCGCGCGCTCAAGCAGGTCGAGGCCATGCCCGAGACGCAGGCCCAGGCGCTGTTGCCGGGCGAAGCCCTGGCGGCGGACGACGACGCCGAGGCCTGATCAATTGGAGGCGCCCAAGGCCTGCGCGCGCAGTTGACGAGCGCGCAGCTCTTCGGCGGTGGGCTGATCTTCGGCCCGCGTCGGCCAGCCTTGCAGGTGGCGAGCGACCACCTCGCCGAGGGCGCGAACCCAGTCCAGGTTGTCGTTCAGGCACGGGATGTACTCAAACCCCTCGCCGCCGCTGCTCAGGAAGGCTTCGCGGGCCTCCATGTCGATTTCCTCCAGCGTCTCGATGCAGTCCGAGACGAAGGCCGGGCAAATCACATCCACCTTCTTCGTGCCCGTGGCGGCCAGCTTGCGCAGCGTGGGTTCGGTGTAGGGCTGCAGCCACTTGGCCTTGCCGAAGCGGCTCTGGAAGGTGACGACATGCTGGTCCTGGCTCAGGCCCAGTGCCTCAGCCAGCAGTCGACCGGTCTTGAGGCATTCGCAGTGGTACGGGTCGCCCAGCAACAGCGTGCGGTGCGGCATGCCGTGGAAACTCATGACCAGCTTGTCGCCGCGCCCTTTTTGCTCCCAATGCGCGCGCACCGAGCGAGCGAGGGCAGCGATGTAGCCCGGGTCGTCGTGAAAGTGGTTGATGTGACGCAGCTCGGGCAACAAGCGGGTGCGACGGCCCCAGGCGAAGACCTCGTCCATCACACTGGCCGTGGTCGCGCCGGAGTACTGGGGGTAGAGCGGCACCACCAGCACGCGCGTCACGCCTTCCGCTTTGAAGGCGTCGAGCTCGGCGCCCACGCTGGGCTGCCCGTAGCGCATGGCGTGGCGAACGCGAACCTGGTGGCCTTGTTCACCGAGCACGCCAGCGAGCAAGGTGGCCTGCTTCTCTGTCCAGACCCGCAATGGCGAGCCCCCAGGCATCCAGACGCTGGCGTACTTCTCGGCGGATTTCTTGGGTCGCACGCGCAGGATGATGCCGTGCAGGATGGGCCACCAGACGGCTCGCGGGATCTCGACCACGCGGGGGTCCCAGAGGAACTGACCCAGGTAGCGGCGCAGCGCGGGCGCGGTGGGCGCCTCAGGCGTGCCGAGGTTGACGATCAGGATGCCGGTGCGGGGCACTTGCCCGTGCTGGAAGGGCGGTTCTTTGGTGACGCTCATGGAGCGGCATTGTCACCCCGCTGCGCCAACCTGCACAGCTCTGTGGTCACCGCGACGATGTCGATGGGCTTGGTCCAGTAGCCCGCGAAGCCCGCCGCCTTGGCTTTGGCCAGGTCTTCGGGCATGGCATCGGCTGAGCACATGTAGGCCGGCACCCGCTCCAGCCCGGGGATCTGGCGCAAGGCCTCCAGGACCTCGAAACCCGACATGCCGGGCAGGTGGGCATCCAGCACAAGGACCTCGGGCAGGCGCTCGCGAGCCAGGCTCAGGGCGATGTCCCCGTCTTCGGCGACATCGAGCTCAAGCTGGTTGTGGGGGCGCAAGGCTTCGGCGAACAACAGCGCGTTGATGCGGTTGTCTTCCACATACAGCACACGCAAGGCCTGGCTGGATGCGGGTGCGGACTCAGGTGGGATGGGCACGGGCAAATCGGTCTGGGTGGAGACAGCGCGGCTGTCATCGGCGGGAGGCGCATCATCGGTCGGTGCTTTGGCCGATGTGGCGCAAGGCAGGGTGATGCCAACCCGGGTTCCGTGGCCGGGACGACTGTCGATTTCCATGCGACCTCCCATGGACTCAATCAGCGAGCGAGTGATGATAAGGCCCAGACCGGTGCCTTCGATGTTCGAAGTCTCCCGACCCAGGCGCTCGAATGGTTGAAACAGCCTGTCGAGCTGTTCTTGTGTCATGCCGGTGCCGCTGTCCGTGAGGCTGAGCTCGATGGCGAGGGGCTCCCGGCGTTGCGTGCGAACCACCACGCTGCCACCGTGGCGGTTGTACTTGATGGCGTTGGAGCCGATGTTCATGAGCACCTGGCGCAGGCGTTGGCGGTCCACGATGACGACGTCATCGGGTGCGATGTGGCTGCTCATCGAGATTTCACGTTGCTCCGCCATGGGCAGCAACATCGACAGGCATTGCACGATTTCTTCATCGAGGCGAACGGCCTCCTGGCGCAGCGTCATCACGCCGGCCTCCACTTGCTGGAGGTCGAGCACGTCGTTGACGAGGCCCGAGAGGTGTTTGCCCGCGTGCAGGATCTGGTCGATGTAGGTGCGGCGCCCTGCATCCCCGACGTCGGACCCCATCTGCAGTCGCAGCAATTGTGCGAAGCCGGTGATGGCGTTGAGGGGCGTGCGGATCTCGTGGCTCATGCGCGAGAGGAACTCGCTTTTGGCGGCGCTCGCGCTTTCGGCGACCTGCTGGGCGCGTCGCGCTTCTTCTGCCTCCTTGAAGCGCGAGATGTCCGAGTGCGTGCCCACCACGCGCAGCGGGCTGCCATCGCGCGAGCGCTCCACGACGCGACCGCGCGACAGGATGTGCAGGTAGTGCCCCTGGCGGTGGCGCAACCTGAACTCGACCTCGTTGAGCATCGTGTTCTCGGTCACGTACTCCATCGTGCTGTGCGAGACGATGTCCCGGTCTTGCGGGTGGACGCGGCTGAAGAGCTCCTCCACGGTGTCGCTGATTTCGTGGTCTTCGTAGCCCAGCATGTGCTTCCAGCGCGTTGAGTAGTACACCGCGCCGGTGAGCATGTCCCAGTCCCACACGCCGTCGCCCGCGCCTTCCAGTGCGAACTTCCAGCGTTCCTCGCTGATGGCCAGCTCCTGCACGGCCAGTCGCTCCTTCGTGATGTCCCGAAACGTGACCATGGCGGCAAACGGCGGCGTTTGCGGGTCCACGCGCAACAGGTTGCTCGACATCTGCAGCCAGACGATTTCGTGATCGGCGCGGCGCGCGGGCACGACCCGGTCGATGATGCGCTGCCCGGTGGCGATGGTCTCCTGCAGGGGCCATTGCGCCCGAGGCAAAGGGGTGAAGAGGTCTTCTTGCAGCAAGATGAAGTCGGGAGCGTCTTCGGCGATCAAAGGCGGCGTGCCTGCGGGCATGCCCAGGATGCGGGTGGCCGCGGGGTTCATGGCGACGACACGTCCGTCCAGGTCGACGATCAGCAAGCCATCCCGGATGGATGCGGCCACGGAGCGGTAGAGCTCTTCGCTGACCCGCAGCTTGTCTGCGGCCAGCTTGCGGTCGGTGATGTCGCTGCTCAGGAACAGCACCTGCCCGTCGGGCATGGGTGTCAGCCGGGCTTCGTGGTGGTGCAACGCGCCGTCGCTGGTCTGGAGGTCGTACTGGATGGTCTGGGGCTGTCCGGTGCGGCGCGCGCGGTCCACGGCGTTGCGCTGCAGGTCGGCCACCGCATCGGGCAGGTGCGTGCCCACGGGGCGCCCGATGAGCTCGGTCGGGCAGCCCAGGAACTGCGGGTGGGCGAGGTGGCCTTCGAGGTAGCGGTTGTCGGCATCGATGACGAACCACAGGTCGGGCAGGGCGCGCAGCACGGCGCTCAAGCGCGCCTGCGTGGCTTGCAAGGCCCGTTGCTGCTGCTGAAGCAGGTCGGCATTCTGGCGCGACTGGGTGATGTCCATGGCGAAGTGGACGGTGCAACCATCGTCCAGCGCGTCGTCTCGCACGAGCAGCCAGCGTTCCCTGAAGCGCATCTCCGCGGCCTGACCGGTGCCACGCAAGCCCAGCCGCCAGGCCACGAAGGCGTCTTCCTGGCCGGGGGCACAGTCCGGGTAGCAACCGGCGTGGGCCATGCGGCGCATGATGTCGGGCCAACGCGTGCAGGTCGCATCGAACGCGTCTCCAACCAGCTCCCGCCACAGCCGGTTGCCCAGCACGACGTTGCCTTGCGGGTCCGTGATCATGATGCTGGTGTAGAACGACTCGATGGCCCGACGCAGCAGCTTGTCGGCCCGGCGCGCGGCCTGCTCGGCTTCCAGCTGCCGCGTGATGTTGCGGCTGGCCCCTCGGTAGCCCTTGAAGGTGCCTTCGGCGTCGAAGATGGGCGTGCCGCTGATGCACACCGTCAGCCGCCCGCGCGGCGTGTCGCGCTCGACGATCATGTCCTGGAAAGGCTCGTGTCGCTGGCGAGCCAGCTTGTAGCGCTCCCAGCTGGCGCGGGTTTCGTCGTCACGTGGGAAGACGACGTCCGAGATCTTCTTGCCGATCTGGGACGCCGGGTCCATGCCCGTGTGCAGCTTGACGCTGGCCGAAACCCATTGCAAGACGCTGTCTGCATCGGTTTCCCAGAGCCAGTCGCTGCCAGCCGTGCCTGCGGTGCGCACGCGTTCTTCGTTCCGGCGTGCGCGCAACAGCTGGTGGTGACCGGCGATCATCGCCGCCGCGGTGGTCGCGATGTCCTGCAGCGCGGGCACGGTGTCGTCGGCCCACGTGCGCGCCACGGTGTCCGCGGCGCAAACATGGCCCAGAACCAGGCCCTCGACCACCAGTTGAACGCCGACCCAGGCGGCCAAACCCTGTTGAGCCATCTGGGCCGCTTTGACCTCATCGTCCCGCTCGTGCGGGCGCTCGTGCAGGATCAGCACGGAGCCTGGGCGATCCCTGTCTGGCAGCAGCGCGTCGGCGCGTGACACCTGATGCGGCCCGGGCCCGACCTGCGTCAGGGCCCACACCCGATGGGCGTCCACCAGGTGGATGCCCGCGCGGGGGGCGCCACACGCCCTGGCGGCCAGTTGGGCCAAGGCCCGCAAGGCCTCGCCATGGTCCAGCGCAAGCTGCTGGGCCACCTGCAGCAGGGCGGCGCGGTCTGCCTCTTCCGGTTGGATGGCGTGGACGGTCATGCAGGGGTGAATGCAGGGAGTGAAAGACGACTTTAGCCGAGACGGCACGCCTGGCTCGCCCTCGTCTTCACTGAGGCAGCGTGTCGGAGAAACTCAACACATCGAAGCGGATCTGGGTGCTGGTCGGGTCGGTGGGCGATGCGCCCAGGCTGATGACGCCGCTGCCGTGCAGGGTGCAGGTGCCACGCCGCAGGGTGAGCACCTGATCCTCCCGGTCGAAGCGGATGTGGGTTCCGTTGTAGCTCTGATCGCTCAGGTAAATGTGCCCGCTGTGCGACTCGATGCGGGCGTGCGAGCGCGAAACCCGTGAATCGCTCACGCAGAAAGAGGCTTGCGGGCTGCGACCCAGCGTCAGGGGCATGGAGGCGGTCGAGAAGATGCGCTCCGTGCCCAGCCAGCTCAGGCGGATGCCGTCGGGCATGTCGGTTTCCTGCGCGTCCATGATGACGGTCGACAAGGTGTCCCCGAAGCGACGGCTGTCCATGCGCAGCACCGGCACGGGTTCCTTGCGACCCCGCAGGTGCAGTTTGTCGATGCTGCGAAAGCGCTCCTGCTGGTCGGACGGCAGCTCGCGCAACAGCGGGCCGGTGGTCAGGGTCTCGTTGTCGCCGGCCAGATCGAGCAGGCGAGCGGCCACGTTGACGGCGTCACCGAAGCAGTCGCCATCGACCACCACCATCTCGCCCCAGGCGATGGCGACTTTCAGCCGGATGGCGCCGGCGCGCACGGCCACGCCGTCACCCAGTGGGGGCAGGTGCTCGAGCACCTCGTGAAGGCTCACGGAGGACTCGACCGCCCGTTCGGCTTCGTCGAACACCGCCATGAGCCCGTCGCCCAGCGTCTTGACCACGCGCCCGCCTGCCTTGGCGATGATGTCGCCCAGCAGCGAGAGACTTTGCGTGACCACCTGTGCCGCCTGGCTGTTGCCCAGTTTCAGGTACAGCGAGGTGCTGCCGCGCAAGTCGGCAAACAGGATGGCGCGTTCCTTGGTGGTGCCCATGACGGCGTATCTTGATCGGTTTCGGGGGCGTGCAACGGGATGATATGCACGCAGTTTGTCGGTAATTTGTCGCGCTTGAATGAAAAAACCCGGCGCAAGGCCGGGTTCTGATGACGTGGCACGAGGGTGCCAGGCGCGTGGGTCAGAGGTTGTCCAGGTAGGTCCTGAGCTTGTCCGAGCGGCTCGGGTGCTTGAGCTTGCGGATGGCCTTGGCCTCGATCTGGCGGATGCGCTCGCGGGTGACGTCGAACTGCTTGCCGACTTCTTCCAGCGTGTGATCGGTGGACATCTCGATGCCGAAGCGCATGCGCAGCACCTTGGCCTCCCTCGGGGTGAGGCTGTCGAGGATGTCCTTGACCACGTCGCGCAGACCTGCCTGCATGGCAGCCTCGATCGGGGCGGTGTTGTTGGTGTCCTCGATGAAGTCGCCCAGGTGGCTGTCGTCGTCGTCGCCGATCGGCGTTTCCATGGAGATCGGCTCTTTGGCGATCTTCATGATCTTGCGGACCTTGTCCTCCGGCATCTCCATCTTGGCGGCCAGCGTGGGGGCATCCGGCTCGAAGCCGAATTCCTGCAGGTGCTGGCGCGAGATGCGGTTCATCTTGTTGATCGTCTCGATCATGTGAACCGGGATGCGGATGGTGCGCGCCTGGTCGGCAATCGAGCGCGTGATGGCCTGGCGAATCCACCAGGTCGCGTACGTCGAGAACTTGTAGCCGCGGCGGTATTCGAACTTGTCCACCGCCTTCATCAGGCCGATGTTGCCTTCCTGGATCAGGTCGAGGAACTGCAGGCCGCGGTTGGTGTACTTCTTGGCGATCGAGATGACCAGGCGCAGGTTGGCCTCGATCATTTCTTTCTTGGCGTCGCGGCTGGCCTTCTCGCCGTTGTTCATGCGCTTGTTGATCTCTTTGAGATCATCGATGGGCACGACGGCCTTGGCCTGCAGGTCGATCAGCTTTTGCTGCAGCTCCTGGATGGCCGGCAGGCTGCGACCCATGACGGCGCTGTAAGGCTTGCCCGATTGCGCTTCCTTGACGGCCCAGTCCAGGTTCAGGATGTTGGGCGGGAAGGTCTTGATGAACTGGTCCTGGGCCATGCCGCAGCGGTCCACCACGATTTTGCGCAGCTCGCGCTCGTAGCGGCGCACGTCGTCGACCTGCGAGCGCAGCACGTCGCACAGGCGCTCGATGATCTTGACGGTGAAGCGGATGGTCATCAGCTCGTGGCTGATGGCTTCCTGGGCCTTGTTGTAAGGCGCAGACTTGTAGCCATCCTTCTCGAAGGACTTGGCCATCTTGTCGAAGTTCGTGCGCAGGGCATCGAACTTGACCATGGCCTGGTTCTTCATCTCTTCGAGCTTCTTGGTCAGGGCCTTGGAGCCGCCGTTGCCGTCGTCGTCCTCTTCCTCGTCGAACTCGTCGAAGTCTTCTTCGGCCACGTAGTCGTCGGCCTCGTCGGCGGCCACGAAGCCGTCGACCACCTCGGAGATGGTCATCTCACCGGCGCGGATCTTGTCGGCCAGCGACAGGATTTCGGCGATGGTGGTGGGCGAGGCCGAGATGGCCAGCATCATGGCCTGCAGGCCGCCTTCGATGCGCTTGGCGATTTCGATTTCGCCCTCGCGCGTCAGCAGCTCGACCGTGCCCATTTCGCGCATGTACATGCGCACCGGGTCGGTCGTGCGACCGAACTCCGAGTCCACGGTGGACAGGGCCGCTTCGGCTGCTTCTTCGGCTTCTTCTTCGGTGGCCGTGGACTGCGCGCTGTTGGAGATCAGCAGCGTGGCGGCGTCGGGGGCCTGCTCGTACACCGCCACGCCCATGTCGTTCAACATGGAGATGATGGCTTCGAGGATTTCGTTTTCGACCAGCTTTTCAGGCAGGTGGTCGTTGATTTCCTGGTGCGTCAGGAAGCCGCGCGTCTTGCCCAGCTTGATCAGGGTCTTGAGGTCCTGGCGACGCTTGTTGACTTCGTCTTCGGTCAACGTGGTGTCGTCGATGCCGAACTCGCGCATCAGCGCGCGCTCCTTGGCACGCGAGACCTTCATGCGCAGGGGTTTGGCCTTGGGCTTGTCGACGCCGGTGTCTTCTGCTTCGACGGACTCCGCTTCGACGGCGTCGAGGTCGCCTTCGATTTCGGCTTCGATGTCACCCACATCGTCTTCGTCAAAGGACGCCTTGCGTGCTTCGGTCTTGCCGGCTGCGGCCGTGGTGGCTGCGGCCTTGGGCTTGCGGCCGCGCTTCTTCGGCTCGGTGGCTGCGGTTTCGACTTCGGTGGTGTCGGCGTCCTTGGCTTTGGAGGTGCGCGCCTTGGTGGCTTTCTTTTCGTTGACGTCTGCTTCTTCTGCAGTCTTCACACCGGTTTTGGCGGCTTTTTTCGCGGTCATGCGCTTCCTCGAAAGAGATGCTCGGATGAGAGGCGGACAAGGAACACGATGCCATGGGCGCAAAAGGTCCTCGTCGAACCCTCCATTATCGCGCAAGCGGCAGCTGTCGTCAAAATTCGCCCGCGGTGAGCTGGCGCACGACCTTCCTCATCCGGAAATGGGGCGTTGTTGGCTGATTTCAAGTTTGAGATCACGCGTCAGCCGCACGAGTTCCAGCTTCCTGGCTTCGGCGGCGTCCGACAGCTCGCCAGCCTGCAGCAGCATGTCGAGCTCTTCTCGCAGGCTGTCGAGTTCCAGCGGTCGGATCAGGGCGATCAGGTCGGCCACGCCGTCGCCCGAGGCGGTGACTTCATGCAGTCGCTCGATGCGGGTGGCCAGGCTGGCCAGGGGAGAGGCATGGGCTTCGGTGGGTGCTGTCGCGGGACCTTGGTCGTCATCGAGCCGCATCAAGGCCAGCAACTCCGGCCCGGGCAGCGCGCCCTGGTCGATGAGCAAGCGGTCCAGCCAGCGGAAGAAGGGGCCGTAAGGGGCCGCTTGGTCGCAGAGGATGTCGTGCGCCGACGATGGCAGTTGTTCCCAGGTGGCGCTGTTGGCCACCAGGGCCCAGACGACGCGATCAAGCGGTGTGGCCGCTCGCGGCAGGGGCCTGGGCTCGACGACGCGTCCGCGACTTTGCCAGCGTCCGCCGGAGCCGCCTTTCCAGTCGCTCTTCCAGTCGCCTTTGCCGCCCCCTTTGCCCGCCCACTTGCCCTTGCCTTGCCAGCCGCCTCGCTCGACAGGCGGCTCATAGACGGCGCCTTCGGCTTCCCAGAACGACTCGCCGCCATCGGGCTCGGTGGCCGGTGGGCCGTCCTGGCCGAAGGGGTCGTCGGCCGAGGAGGGGAGCGGGCGCCTCGCATCGCCTGAGCGAGCGCGGTCACCCGGGCGTTCACCGCTGCGGGCGCCGGCCCGCTCTTGCAGGCGTCGGCGGACGTCGTCTGCCGGGGTGCGCGCCAGTTGAGCGAGGTCGTCGGCGATCAGGCCGCGCAAGGCGCCGTCGGGCAACTGGCCGATCAAGGGGATGGCCTGCGTGAGCAGGCGGGCGCGACCCTCGGCGCTCTCCAGGTCGCACTCCGCGCTGGCGTGTTCCAGCAGCTGCCGCGACAGGGGCACGGCCTTCTTGACACAGGCCTCGAAGGCCTCCGGGCCGTTTTCGCGGATGAAGCTGTCGGGGTCGTGCTCGGCGGGCAGGAACAGGAAGCTGATGCGGCGTGTGTCGCTGGCGAACGGCAGGGCGGCCTCCAGGGCTCGTCCGGCAGCCCGGCGACCCGCTGCGTCGCCGTCGAAGCTGAACACGATCTGTTCGGTGAAGCGAAACAGCTTTTGCACGTGCTCGGCCGAGCAGGCGGTGCCCAGCGTGGCCACCGCGTTGCCAAAGCCCCATTGCGCCAGGGCCACCACGTCCATGTACCCCTCGGTGACGAGGGCGTAGCCTTTGTTGCGCAAGGCCGCTCGGCCTTCGAACAGGCCGTAGAGTTCGCGGCCCTTGATGAAGACCGGCGTTTCGGGCGAGTTCAGGTATTTGGGCTCGCCCTTGTCCAGCACCCGTCCGCCGAAGCCGATGACCTCGCCTTGCGGGTTGCGGATGGGGAACATGATGCGGTCGCGAAAACGGTCGTAGCGCTTGCCTTCGCTTTCACCGGCCGCAGGCTCCTGTGTGATCACGAGGCCCGACTCCACGAGCAAGGGCTCGTTGTAGTCGGGGAAGGCGCTGGCCAGCCCACGCCAGCTGTCGGGCGCGTAGCCCAACGCGAAGTGCGCGGCGATCTCGCCAGTCAGCCCGCGTCCCTTGAGGTAGGCCACGGCCCGCGGTGATTTGCGCAGCTGTTGCTTCCAGTGTTTGGTGGCCTGGGCCATCACGTCCGTCAGCGCCAGCTGCCGCGCCTTGACCTGCTTCTGGCGCTCGCGCTCTTCCGGGCGGGTGTCGTCGTCGGGCACCGGCATGCCCTGCATCTGCGCCAGGTCCTTGACGGCGTCGACGAAGCCCAGGCCGCTGTACTCCATGAGGAAGCCGACGGCGTTGCCGTGCACCCCGCAGCCGAAGCAGTGGTAGGTCTGGCGCGAGGGGCTGACGATGAACGAGGGCGACTTCTCGCCGTGGAAAGGGCACAGGCCTTTGAAGTTGATGCCCGCCTTCTTCAGCGTGACGAACTTGCCCACGACATCGGCGATGTCGGTGCGGGCCAGCAGGTCCTGGATGAATGAGGGTGGGATCACGGCGGCGGCCTGGTTGGGGCGGGGCGGGGACTCAAGAATAAAACAGCCCCGGCGCTCGAAGCGGCGGGGCCGTCAGGGGCCGAGCGACGGGCGCTGCGACCTGGGGTGGGTCCAGGCTCAGGCCAGTGCCGACACGGCGGCGGCCGTGATCTGGTCGACCGAGCCCACGCCGCTGATCTTGCGGCACTGGGGCGCGGCGGCGTCGCCCGTTGCGGCCCATTGGCCGTAATAGTCCACCAGCGGACGGGTCTGCTGGTGGTAGACGTCCAGGCGCTTGCGCACGGTGGCTTCGGCGTCGTCTTCGCGCTGGATCAGGTCTTCCCCGGTCAGGTCGTCCTTGCCAGCCACCTTGGGCGGGTTGAAGGTGACGTGGTAGGTGCGGCCCGAAGCCACGTGCACGCGACGGCCGCTCATGCGCTCGATGATGGAGCTGTCGGGCACGTCGATTTCGAGCACGTAGTCGATCTTCACGCCAGCGGCCTTCATGGCCTCGGCCTGGGGGATGGTGCGGGGGAAGCCGTCGAACAGGAAGCCATTGGCGCAATCGGCTTGGGTGATGCGCTCTTTGACCAGCCCGATGATGATGTCGTCGCTCACCAGGCCGCCGGCGTCCATGACCTTCTTGGCGGCCAGGCCCAGCTCGGTGCCGGCCTTGACGGCGGCGCGCAGCATGTCGCCGGTCGAGATCTGGGGGATGCCAAACTTCTGGCACAGGAAGGCGGCCTGCGTGCCCTTGCCGGCGCCGGGCGCGCCCAACAGGATGAGTCTCATGGTTGTCCTTGGTGTCCGGATGATGGGAAGCCGTTGATCACGGCTTCGCAAGCCCTCGAGGATAACATGGGCACCCCCTTGACAGGGGATGGGTATGCCCCAGCGCGGGCCTTCGGGTTTGGGGTCAAGTCCTGTGCGGTGGCGTTCAGGCTGCGAACAGGGCGCGCACGCGGGCCAGGTCCTCGGGGGTGTCCACGCCCGCACCCGGTGCGTGCGCACTCACGTGAACCGCGATGCGCTCACCATGCCAGAGCACGCGCAGCTGCTCCAGCGATTCCACCGCCTCCAGCGGGCTGACACTGAGCGAGGGGAAGCCGCGCAGGAAGCCGGCTCGGTACCCGTAGATGCCGATGTGGCGCAAAGGAGCGCCTGCACCTGAGGCGGCTTGCCCAGGCTGGGGAGCGTCGCGCCACCAGGGTATGGGCGCGCGCGAAAAGTACAGCGCCCGCCCCAAGGCATCGGTGACCACCTTGACCACGTTCGGGTTGCCGAACTGCTCGGGGTCTTCTAAGCCATGCGCCGCGGTGCTCATGACGCAGTCGGGACGCCGCACCAGCAGGTCGGCGCAGGCGTCGATCAAAGCCGGGTCGATCAGGGGTTCGTCCCCTTGCACGTTGACGATGCGGTCGTCGTGGTCGAGGCCCAGTGCTTCACAGGCTTCGGCCAGGCGATCGCTGCCGGTGGGGTGGTCGGCGCGCGTGAGCACGCAGTCGACCTGATGTTGCGTGCAGGCCGCCTGGATGCGCTCGCTGTCCGTGGCCACCACGATGCGGCTGGCCTGGCTTTGCGCCGCACGCTGCGCCACCCGAACGATCATGGGCAGGCCGCCGATGTCGGCCAGCGGCTTGTCCGGCAGCCGGGTGGACGCCAGCCTCGCGGGGATCAGGACCGTGTAGCTCATCCGGCCTCCGGCAACCCGGCGGGCAGCGGCTGGCCGTTTTCATCGAGCGGCACGGCTTCGTTTTCCAGCATCACGGGGATGCCGTCGCGGATCGGGTAGCCCAGGCGGTCGGCTGGACACACCAGCATGTCGGTTTGGGCGGGGCGGTGCAGCGGGCCCTTGCAGACGGGGCAGACCAGCAGTTCGATGAGGCGAGTGTCCATGGTGCTTTGGTGCGAGGAGTGCGATGAGGCTGGGCGTGGGTGGGGCTTGGGCGTGAGATTCGAGCGCTCACTCCGCACGTGTCAGGGCGCGGCGAGGTGCCCGCAGGGCCTGGAGTGCCTGGAGTGCCGCATCGAACTCGCGCCAGAAACCCGCGTCAGGGTGGAAGTCTAAGACCGCCACCCAGATGCGTGTGTTCGGTCGCTCCCGCCGCACGCGATCGGGCTTCAGTTTGACGGCGTCTTTTTCCGTGACGACGAGGTCGCTCACCTCGGTCGACCAAGGCAGCTCATCGAAGCGCGCGTGGTCGGGCAAGGGGCAGGGGATGACGTCGTGGCCCTGATCACGCAAGGACTGGAAAAAACGTTGCGGGTGCGCGATGCCCGCCATGGCGTGGACCCGCGTGGGGGGGCGCGTTGGAGGCCGTGTTGGAGGCCGTGTTGGGGCGGCGTCCGGTGCGCCAGCCCACCAGGCGTCCAGCGTGACCCAGGGCCCCAGCGTGCGGCTCGAGAGGTGGCCGGGCAGGTCGGTGCTGGCACGCGAGGCGTTGTAGAGCACGATGGGCGGGGCCACCGTGCGCCCCACCGATGGGGCTTGCAGGGGTTCGCGCAGCGGCCCGGACGGCAGCAGCCAGCCGTTGCCCGCGCCTCGCTCGTCGAACACGATGACCTCGATGTCGCGCCTCAGGGCGAGGTGCTGCAGCCCGTCGTCGCACACGAGGATGTCAACCTCGGGGTGGGCCTGCATCAGGGCCGCTGCAGAGGCCGTTCGCCTTGGACCGATCATCAGCGGCACGCCGGCTCGACGCCAGATCAGCTGCGGCTCGTCTCCGGTGGTGTCGGCATCCAGGCTGGCGCTGGTGCTCGCATCCAGCAGGGTCGGGGAGGGCGAGCGCGGGCGGGCACCGTGGCCTCGGGTCAGCACGCCCGGGGTCCACCCTTGCGCACGCAGGTGAGCGAGCACCGCCAGCGTGGTGGGCGTCTTGCCCGCCCCGCCGGCGATTCGGTTGCCGATCACCACCACGGGCAGGGGCAGGGCATGGGAGCGCAGGCAGCCGCGCCTGAAAGCGAGCCTGCGCAGGGCCACCAGGCTGGCGTACAGCGCCGTCACGGGCAGCAGCAGCACCGCGGTGACGCCTCGCCTCAGCCACGCGCGTTGCAGGTGGCTTGCGATGCGCTCAGCGACGGCCATCCGGGCTGGCCGCACCTGCGTCGGCCTGGCCTTGCGTGGCGAAAGTCAGCTGGCTCAGCCCGACGCGGCGGGCGGCGTCCATCACGTTGATCACGCTCTGGTGGCTGGCGGAGGCGTCGGCGTTGATCACCACCACGGTGTCGCGCTGGGAGCCCGCCTGCGCGGCCAGGCCCGCGGCCAGGATCTCGACGTTGCGGCCATCGACGGGGCGCTGGTTGATCACGTAGCGGCCGTCGGCGCTCACCACGACGACGAGCTCCTTGGGCCGCGCGTCTGCCGCTTTGGCGTTGGCCGTGGGCAGGTTGACCTTGAGCTCCGTCAGGCGCGAGTAAGTGGTGGTCAGCATCAGGAAAATGAGGACCACCAGCAGCACGTCGATGAACGGGATCAGGTTGATCTCGGGCTCTTCGGGCTGATGCCGCTTGCGAAAGTTCATGGGCATGGCAGACCTGGGCGTCAGCGGCGACCGGAGCCCAGTCGCAGCAGGTGCGGCACCATGCGCTCGGCGGCTTGCTCCAGCGTCAGGGTGTAGTCCTCGATGCGGGTGCGGAAGTGCCGGTAGGCAATCAGCGATGGGATGGCCACGATCAGGCCGAAGGCCGTGTTGTAGAGCGCCACGGAAATGCCATGGGCCAGTTCGGCCGGGTTGCCGCCCGCGCCGTTCATGCTGCCCGAGGCACCAAAGATCTCGATCATGCCCACCACGGTGCCGAGCAGGCCCAGCAGGGGCGCTGCGCTCGCGATGGTGCCCAGCGCGCTGAGGTTGCGCTCCAGTCGGTGCACGGCGTCGCGTCCGGCGGACTCGAAGGCCGCGCGCAGGTTGCCTTCGTTGATGCGGGGCTCGGCGGCCGCCGCGCGCAAGCCTTGCGCCAGGACGAGGCCCAGCACGGAGTTGTCAGCCAGCTTGTTGATGGTGTCGGCCGGCGGCACCGCGGAGCGCGCCACCGTCAGCACCTCGTCGACCAGGCGGGCAGGGGCGACGCGGGCTTCGCGCAAGCTCAGGAAGCGCTCGATGACCAGGGCCACGGCGATGACGGAACACAGCAGCAATGGCACGACCGGCCAGCCAGCGGCGATTAAGATGGACAGCAACTCGGGACTCCCTCGGGTCGACAAGGTGGTCGGCGGCGCACCGACCACGGCTCAACAGCGGCCCGATTATGCGGCCCTTTGCGAGGGCATCCGGATGGTGGACTCCGAGCCTTGACAGCCGGCTCGGTTGGCGGTGTCCGAAAATCGGACGACCGTGCGAAAGTCGTCCACCGTTCCTGTGGATAACTTTGTGGGTAAGGCGCGAATGGAGCTCGCGAACCCGCATCAGCATTGGGTTTGACTCACATTGCTGAAATTTGAGGCAGCATAAAATTCATATGAATCAACGACTTGCGACCACATCAAAGCGGCGTGACATGGGCGTGGCCCATTCGGTTCAGGGCGGTGGCCGGTGTGGACTTGTCAGGCAGGTGGTGTCATGAGCGGGCGCCACGAAAGCCCGGATCGAGCACGCGTCTGGGGCGTCGGCGCCCTGGTGCAGGCCGTGGGCGACACCCTGTCTGCGCGCTTTGCCACCTGCGTGGTGCGAGGGGAGCTCAGCGGCTTCACCCGGGCGGCCTCGGGGCACGGCTACTTCACCCTGAAAGACGAACACGGCCAGGCGTCGTTGCGGTGTGCCATGTTCCGCCGCGCCTTGTCGCAAGTGGAGTTCTCCCCGGCCGATGGCATGCTCGTCGAAATCCGTGGGCAGCTTGCGGTCTACGAGGCCCGAGGCGAGCTGCAGATGGTCGTCGAAGGCATGCGGGGCGCCGGAGCCGGGGCCCTGTACGAGCAGTTCTTGCGACTCAAGGCCCGCCTGGAGGCCCAGGGGCTGTTCGATGCCCAGCGCAAGCGCGTCTTGCCGCGTTTCCCCCGTCGGGTGGCTGTGGTGACCTCACCCGCTGCAGCCGCGTTGCGCGACGTGCTCACGGCGCTGGCGCGGCGGGCGCCGCACGTGGAGGTCGTGCTGGTGCCTTGTGCCGTGCAGGGCGTCGAGGCGCCGGCGCAGATCGTTCAGGCCTTGGCTTCGCTCACCCTGGCGCATCGGGGCGGGACGCCTTTTGATGCCGCGATCCTGTGCCGTGGCGGTGGCTCGCTCGAAGACCTGTGGGCCTTCAACGACGAGCGGGTCGTGCGCGCCGTGGTGGGCTGCCCGGTGCCCCTGGTCTGCGGCGTGGGGCACGAGACCGACGTGACCCTGTCGGACCTGGCGGTCGACCTGCGTGCGCCCACCCCCACCGCGGCCGCTGAACTGGTGGCTCAGGATCGGCAGGGGGCGCTGGACGCGCTGGACGCCTGCGAGCGCCACCTCCTGCACCGCTTGCATCAGCGCCTGGATGCCCAGGCGCAGCGAGTGGATCAGGCGGCCTTGCGTCTGGCTCGCCCCACCCAGGGCCTCGCGACCCAATCGCGGCAGCTGGTCATGCTGTCCCATCGCCTGGGGCAGTCGGCTGCGGCTCGGACACAAGGCGAGCAGCGCACCCTGGAGGTGCTGTCGGCGCGACTGCAGCGGGCGGTTCGGTCTCAGTGGCCTCAGCAGCAGCACCGGGTCGAGCGCCTGGCCGGACGCTTGCACGCCTTGGACCCGCAACGCGTGCTGGAGCGCGGCTACGCCTGGCTCAGCGACGCGCAAGGGCAACCGTTGAGCAGCGTGCAACAGGTGTCGGTGGATGCGGCTGTGCAAGGCGTGCTGGCCGACGGTGTGTTGCAGTTGCGCGTCACGGGGGTGCCTGCTCGGCGCAAGCCACGCGCCAAGCCCTGAGTGCCCGCGCCTGGAGACCTTCGCGATCCGCGGTCATCTCCGCTGGGGTTTCGGCGTGGGCGCCGCACATGCCTACAATCGCTGCGCATCTTCACCAACCCCGCAGGAACTGCACCATGGCACACACCCTTCCTCCTCTGCCTTACGCCCAGGACGCCCTGGCCCCGCACCTGTCGAAGGAAACCTTCGAGTACCACCACGGCAAGCACCACCAGGCTTACGTCACCAACCTGAACAACCTGATCCCCGGCACCGAGTTCGAGGGCCTGTCGCTGGAAGACACCATCAAGAAGTCCAGCGGTGGCATCTACAACAACGCCGCCCAGATCTGGAACCACACCTTCTTCTGGAACTGCATGAAGCCGCAAGGCGGCGGCGCCCCCAAGGGCAAGCTGCTTGAGGCCATCAACGCCAAGTTCGGCAGCTACGACGCCTTCAAGGAAGCCTTCACCAAGTCCGCCGTGGGCAACTTCGGCTCGGGCTGGACCTTCCTGGTCAAGAAGGCCGATGGCTCGGTCGACATCGTCAACATGGGCCCGGCCGGCACCCCGCTGACCACCGGTGACACCGCGCTGCTGACCGTCGACGTGTGGGAGCACGCCTACTACATCGACTACCGCAACGCCCGCCCGAAGTTCGTGGAAACCTTCCTGAACGCCCTGGTCAACTGGGACTTCGCCGAGAAGAACTTCGGCTGATGCCTTCAGCGAGGCGACGTCGGTTGATCGACGTCACCAACGCACTGGAAGCCGGGCTTGACCCGGCTTTTTTGCGCCCTTTTCACGCGAACGGCGACAAGTCCTTGCCGTCCAATGCGCGGGAGTCTTCCCGTATTTTCAGCAGGCGGCGTGGAAATTTGATTCAGCGGTGATACAGTCCATCTCGGTTTCAAAAAAAGCCCTTCCCGTCGCCCTTGCTGGATCTCTGTTTCTCGGCAGTCAGCAAGGCGGGTCGCAATCCGCCAACCGGTCAAGCCGTGTCGCGGAAGGTTGTCCAACCAGCCAACGTCTCAGGAAACCTGAGAGTAAGGTGAGCGAAAATGATGCAGCAGTTCAGGTCGAACTCGTACCTGTTCGGGGGCAATGCCCCGTACGTTGAAGAGTTGTACGAGGCTTACCTCGACAACCCGGGCTCCGTGCCCGACAACTGGCGTTCCTACTTCGACGCCCTCCAGAACGTCCCTGCTGCTGATGGCTCCGACCATCGCGATGTGGCCCATGCCCCCGTGGTCGAGTCTTTCGCTCAACGCGCGAAGGCCAACGCCTTCATGGTCAAGACCAGCTCGGCAGACCTCGCTGTCTCCCGCAAGCAGGTTCACGTCCAGTCCCTGATCGCCGCTTACCGATTCCTCGGCTCCCGTTGGGCCGACCTGGATCCGCTCAAGCGTCAGGAGCGCTCCAAGATCCCTGAGCTCGAGCCGTCCTTCTACGACTTCACCGAGTCGGACATGGACATCACGTTCAGCGCGACGAACACCTATTTCACCAAGGCCGAGCACATGACCCTGCGCGAGATCGTGCAGGCCTTGCGTGAAACGTACTGCGGCAGCATCGGCGCCGAGTACATGCACATCACCGACCCCACCGAAAAACGCTGGTGGCAGGAACGCCTGGAGAGCATCCGCTCCAAGCCGACCTTCAGCGCCGAGAAGAAGAAGCACATTCTCGACCGACTGACCGCCGCCGAAGGTCTGGAGCGATTCCTCCACACCAAGTACGTTGGCCAGAAGCGCTTTTCGCTGGAGGGCGGTGAATCCTTCATCGCCTCGATGGACGAACTCATCCAGCGCGCTGGTGAAAAGGGCGTGCAGGAAATCGTCATCGGCATGGCCCACCGCGGTCGCCTGAACGTCCTGGTCAACACGCTGGGCAAACAGCCCGCCGAGCTGTTCTCGGAGTTCGAGCACACCGCCCCCGAAAACCTGCCGGCCGGCGACGTCAAGTACCACCAGGGTTTCTCCAGCGACGTCTCCACGCCTGGCGGCCCGGTCCACCTGTCGCTGTCCTTCAACCCCTCGCACCTCGAGATCGTCAACCCGGTGATCGAAGGTTCGGTCAAGGCCCGCATGGACCGCCGCGGCGACACCAAGGGCACGCAGGTTCTGCCGGTGCAGGTGCACGGCGACGCGGCCTTCGCCGGCCAGGGCGTCGTGATGGAAACGCTGGCGCTGGCCCAGACCCGTGGTTACTACACCGGCGGCACGGTCCACATCGTCATCAACAACCAGATCGGCTTCACCACGTCCGACCCGCGGGACACGCGCTCGACGCTGTACTGCTCTGACGTCGTCAAGATGATCGAAGCCCCGGTGTTGCACGTCAACGGCGACGACCCGGAAGCCGTGGTGCTGGCCACCCAGCTGGCCCTGGATTACCGCCAGGAGTTCAGCAAGGACGTCGTTGTCGACATCGTGTGTTTCCGCAAGCTCGGCCACAACGAGCAGGACACGCCGTCGATGACCCAGCCGCTGATGTACAAGAAGATCGGCCAGCACCCGGGCACCCGCAAGGTGTACGCCGACCGCCTGGTCGCCGGTGGCTCACTGGCCGCTGACGAGCCGGATGGCCTGGTCAAGGGCTACCGCGCCGCCATGGAGGCCGGCAAGCACACGGTGGACCCGGTGCTGACCAACTTCAAGAGCAAGTACGCCGTCGACTGGACCCCCTTCCTCAACAAGAAGTGGACCGACTCCGCCGACACGGCCTTGCCTCTGGCCGAGTTCCGTCGCCTGGCCGAGCGCATCACCACCATCCCCGCCAACTTCAAGCCCCACCCGCTGGTGCAGAAGGTCATCGACGATCGCGCGGCCATGGGCCGAGGCGAGATCAACGTCGACTGGGGCATGGGCGAGCACATGGCTTTCGCTTCGCTGGTGGCCTCGGGTTACCCGGTGCGCCTGTCCGGTGAAGACTGCGGCCGTGGCACGTTCACGCACCGCCACTCGGTGCTGCACGACCAGAACCGCGAGAAGTTCGACGAAGGCACCTACATCCCGCTGCAGCACGTGGCCGACAACCAGGCTCCGTATGTGGTCATCGACTCCATCCTGTCGGAAGAGGCGGTGCTGGGCTTCGAGTACGGCTACGCTGGCTCCGACCCCAACAGCCTGGTCATCTGGGAAGCCCAGTTCGGCGACTTCGCCAACGGCGCCCAGGTGGTGATCGACCAGTTCATCGCCTCGGGTGAGGTGAAGTGGGGCCGCGCCAACGGCCTGACCCTGATGCTGCCGCACGGCTACGAAGGCCAGGGCCCCGAGCACAGCTCGGCCCGCCTGGAGCGCTTCATGCAGCTGGCCGCCGACAACAACATGCAGATCGTGCAGCCGACCTCGGCCAGCCAGATCTTCCACGTGTTGCGTCGTCAGATGGTGCGCATGTTCCGCAAGCCGCTGGTGATCATGACCCCGAAGTCGCTGCTGCGTAACAAGGACGCGACCTCGCCCCTGAGCGACTTCACCCGCGGCGAGTTCCGCACGGTGATCAGCGAGGTGGACGACACCATCGAGGCGTCCAAGGTCAAGCGCATCATCTGCTGCTCGGGCAAGGTCTATTACGACCTGGTCAAGAAGCGCGCGGAGAAGAAGGGCACCGACACGGCCATCATCCGCGTCGAGCAGCTCTACCCCTTCCCGCACAAGGCCTTCGCCGCCGAGATCAAGAAGTACCCCAATGCAGTCGACCTGGTGTGGTGCCAGGACGAGCCGCAGAACCAGGGTGCCTGGTTCTTCGTGCAGCACTACATCCACGAAAACATGGTGGAAGGCCAGAAGCTCGGCTACGCCGGCCGCCCGGCCTCGGCCTCGCCGGCCGTGGGTTACGCCCACCTGCACATGGAGCAGCAGAAAGCGCTGCTGGATCAGGCTTTCGCCAAGCTCAAGGGCTTCGTTCTCACCAAATAAGGTCAATGCGGGCGCGGCGCGTCTGCATGACCGATCCGGCTGAGGCAGGACAGGCCTGCCAGCCCGGACGGTGACGCGCCAAGCCGCAGCTGCTGGAGATACACATCATGGCAATCATCGACGTCAAGGTTCCCCAACTTTCCGAATCCGTGGCCGAGGCCACCCTGCTTCAATGGAAGAAGCGCCCCGGCGAGTCCGTGGCAGTCGACGAAATCATCATCGAGATCGAGACCGACAAGGTCGTGCTGGAGGTGCCTGCACCGGCGGCCGGCGTGATCGCGCAGTTGGTCAAGAACGATGGTGAGACCGTCGGCAGCGACGAGGTCATCGCGCGCATCGACACCGAGGGCTCGGCGGCCGTCAGTCCGCTGGAGGTCAAGGCCGTGCCGGCGGCACCGGCTCCCGCGGCGGCCGTTGCCGCTCCCGCCATCACCGGCGGCAGCAAGTCCGACGTGGCCATGCCGGCTGCGGCCAAGCTGCTGGCCGACAACGGCCTGAGCGCCGCGCAGGTGGCGGGTTCGGGCAAGGACGGTCGCGTCACCAAGGGCGACGTCCTGTCCGCCGTGGCAGGCGGCGCCAAGCTCGCTGCGGCGGCGGTTGCAGCGGCCCCCGCCATCCCCACGGGCGTGCCCACCAAAGCCTTGCCCGCTGTTCAGGTCCCCACCGGCCCGAACAACCTGGGTGAGCGCCCGGAGCAGCGCGTGCCGATGAGCCGCCTGCGTGCCCGCGTGGCCGAGCGCCTGCTGCAGTCGCAGGCCACCAACGCCATCCTGACGACCTTCAACGAAGTCAACATGGCCCCGGTCATGGAGATGCGCAAGAAGTTCCAGGAGAAGTTCGAGAAGGAGCACGGGGTCAAGCTGGGCTTCATGAGCTTCTTCGTCAAGGCCGCGGTGCACGCGCTCAAGAAGTACCCGGTGCTCAACGCGTCGGTGGATGGCAACGACATCGTCTACCACGGCTACTTCGACATCGGTGTGGCGGTCGGCTCGCCGCGTGGCCTGGTGGTGCCGGTGCTGCGCAACGTCGATCAGATGACCTTCGCCGAGATCGAGAAGAAGATCGCCGAGTTCGGCGTGAAGGCACGCGACGGCAAGCTGGGCCTGGAAGAGCTGACCGGCGGCACCTTCTCCATCTCCAACGGGGGGGTGTTCGGCTCGATGTTGTCGACGCCGATCATCAACCCGCCGCAAGCGGCCATCCTGGGCGTGCACGCCACCAAGGATCGCGCCGTGGTCGAAAACGGTCAGGTGGTGGTTCGCCCGATCAACTACCTGGCCATGTCCTATGACCACCGCATCATCGACGGCCGCGAGGCGGTGCTGGGCCTGGTGGCCATGAAGGAAGCGCTGGAAGACCCGGCTCGCCTGCTGTTCGACATCTGAGTTTTGCGGCCGGGCGGCCCTCACAAGGGGCCGCTCGGACCTGCATCCAACCCACGGAGGGCCCTCCATGTCCCTGGCCGACGAACTCGACAAGCTCAGCTCGCTGCATGACCGCGGCGTCATCACCTCCGAGGAGTTCCAGAAACTCAAGGCTCGGTTGGTCGAGGGCGGTGAGGTGGGCTCGCCGGTGGCATCGGTTGACAGCCAGATGCGCCGCTCCCGCGATGACCGCTGGATCGGCGGTGTCTGCGGGGGGCTGGCTCGCATCATGGGCGTGGAGTCCTGGCTCGTTCGCCTGGGCTTTGCCCTGCTGACCTTTTTCTGGGGCACCGGCCTCGTTGTCTACATCCTGTTGTGGATCTTCGTTCCCAACGAGTGACCCGCACCCCACCGTCTCACGGAAAGACGCACACACCATGTCCACTCAATTCGACGTCCTCGTCATCGGCGCTGGCCCTGGCGGCTATATCGCTGCCATCCGCGCGGCCCAACTGGGCTTCAAGGTGGCCTGCATCGACGAATGGAAAAACGCCAAGGGCGGTCCCGCTCCTGGCGGCACCTGCACCAACGTTGGCTGCATCCCGTCCAAGGCCTTGCTGCAGTCGTCCGAGCATTACGAGCAGGCGGCGCATCACTTCGGGGACCACGGCATCACGGTCGAAGGCCTGTCCATCGACGTGGCCAAGATGATCGGCCGCAAGGACACCGTCGTGAAGCAGAACAACGACGGCATCCTCTACCTGTTCAAGAAGAACAAGGTCAGCTTCTTCCATGGTCGCGGCTCCTTCGTGAAGGCCGCCGATGGGCTGTATGAAGTGGCCGTTGCGGGCGACAAGCCCGAGACCCTGCTGGCCAAGCACATCGTCGTGGCCACGGGCTCCAGCGCCCGCCAGTTGCCCGGCGCGAACTTCGATGAAAAGCTGATCCTGTCCAACGACGGTGCCCTGGCCATCGGTGAGGCGCCCAAGAAGCTGGGTGTGATCGGCTCGGGCGTGATCGGCCTGGAGATGGGGTCGGTCTGGCGCCGACTGGGTGCCGAGGTGACGGTGCTCGAGGCGCTGCCCACCTTCCTGGGTGCGGTCGACGAGCAGGTGGCCAAGGAGGCTCAGAAACTCTTCACCAAGCAAGGCCTCAAGCTGCAGCTCGGCGTGAAGATCGGTGAGATCAAGACCACCAAGAAAGGCGTGACCGTGAACTACACGGACGCCTCGGGCGCGGCTCAGAAGCTGGAGTGCGACAAGCTGATCGTCTCCATCGGTCGCGTGCCCAACACCACCGGCCTGAACGCCGAGGGCGTGGGCCTGCAACTCGATGAGCGCGGTGCCATCGTGGTCAACGACGACTGCCAGACCAACCTGCCCAACGTGTGGGCGGTGGGCGACGTGGTGCGTGGCCCGATGCTGGCGCACAAGGCAGAAGAAGAGGGCGTGGCCGTGGCCGAGCGAATCGCTGGCCAGCACGGTCACGTGGACTTCAACATCATTCCCTGGGTGATTTACACCAGCCCGGAGATCGCCTGGGTCGGCAAAACCGAACAGGCGCTGAAAGCGGAGGGCCGGCCCTACAAGGCCGGTTCCTTCCCCTTCATCGCGAACGGGCGCGCCCGTGCGCTGGGTGACACGAATGGCTTCGTGAAGTTCATCGCCGATGCGCAAACCGATGAAATCCTGGGTGTTCACATCATCGGGCCGTTTGCCAGCGAGTTGATCTCGGAGGCCGTGGTGGCCATGGCTTTCAAGGCCAGCGCCGAAGACATCGCGCGCATCTGCCACGCTCACCCCAGTCTGAGCGAGGCCACCAAGGAGGCCGCGCTCGCAGTTGACAAGCGCACCTTAAACTTCTGAACTGGTTCCTGCCAGAACACGAAGGGGCGGCCTGGCTGCCCCTTTTGTTTTGGTTCTTCCCATCCCTGGTCAAATCCGCTTCAACATGCCCGCCTACAAGCAATCCGTCACCCAACTCTACGAGCAGAGCCTGGCCGAGCGGGGCTACAAGGCCGACAGCGCCCAGCTGGAGGGCATCGCGGCCCTGCAGCGCTGTCAGGACGAGTGGGCAAACTACAAGGCCAAGCGCGCCAACGCGCTGACCAAGATGCTGCGCTACCCGGATTTGCCCAAGGGCGTCTACATGCACGGCGGGGTGGGGCGGGGCAAGAGCTTCATCATGGATTGCTTCTTCAACGCGGTCCCGCTGGAGCGCAAGACGCGCCTGCACTTTCACGAGTTCATGCGCGAGGTGCACCGCCAGTTGCATGAGCTCAAAGGCGTGCAGGATCCGCTGGAGGTGCTGGCCAAACGCATGTCGCGCAAGCATCGCCTGATCTGTTTCGACGAGTTTCACGTGGCCGACGTGACCGATGCGATGATCCTGCATCGCTTGCTGGATGCGATGTTTCGCAACCGCATGAGCATCGTGACGACGTCGAACTTCCACCCCGATCAGCTCTACCCCAACGGGCTGCACCGGGACCGCATCCTGCCAGCCATCGAGCTGCTCAAGTCGCAACTGCAGGTGATCAACGTGGACAGCGGGACGGACTACCGCCGCCGCACCCTGGAGTTGGCGCGCCTGTACCTGACGCCGCTCAACGAGCAGACGGACGCGGAGATGTCGGCGATTTTCGGGCGCCTGGCCGAGAGCGCCGATGAGGACCCGGCGCTCAACATCGAGCACCGCGTGCTGAAGGCCCGCCGCCGGGCGGGGGGCGTGGTGTGGTTCGACTTCCAGACCTTGTGCGGCGGCCCTCGCTCGCAGAACGACTACCTGGAGCTGGCCTCGCGCTTTCACACGGTGATGTTGAGCAACGTGCCTCACATGCCCGTTCGACTGGCGTCTGAGGCCCGACGCTTCACGTGGCTGGTGGACGTGCTCTACGACCGCAAGTGCAAGCTGGTGGTGTCGGCCGATGTGCCGCCCGAAGCGCTCTACACAGAGGGCCCGTTGTCGCACGAGTTCCCACGCACGGTCTCCCGGCTCAACGAGATGCAGTCCAAGGAATACCTCAGCGAGGAACGCCGCATCGTGGACACGTCGTTGACCTGAAGGCCGGGGCGTTCAGGCGAAGCGCTCCTTGAGGCGCAGGAAATGCACCTCGTAGAGGTGATAGGACAGCCACGCCGCGGCGTACGAGGCCAGCACCACCGCCCCCACGTGCAAGCAGGCCACGCCGATGCCGTGGACCGGGTAGAGCTTGAGTTTGGTCATGAGCTTGACGCTCAACAGGTCGTGCAGCGGTTTGTGGAAGACGTACATGCCGTAGCTGTACTTGCCCACGCTCTGCATCAGGCGGTTGAGTGAGTGGGTGGGGTGACGGGGGCCGCCAGAGGGCGCCACGGTGGCGTCTCGCCGAGCCGCGGCGTACACCATCACGGTGAAGAAAAGCGCCAGCGCGCTGTAGCCCACCGTGACCCCGCGTGCGCCCTGGCGCGGCAGCCCATGGGTCCACCAGAAGGCGGCAGCGAACATCACGCCCGTGGCCAGCAGGATCTGGCGTGCGTGCCGATCGATCCATGCCGCGGCGGGCGGATGTCGCCAGGCCGCTGCCCCCAGGCCACCGAGGGCCAGCGCATCCATGCGGCACACCGGCCACTCGTAGAGCACCTCTTGGGGCAGTTCGGTGAACAGCAGGCCGATGCGGATGCCCAGTGAGATCACGGCCACGGCCACGCAGGCCAGCATGATCTGGCGCGGCTGCTTCAGCAGGTGGATGAGCAAAGGCCACAGGAGGTAGAACTGCTCCTCCACCGCCAGCGACCAGAAGTGCGGCAGCGAATGGGGCCCCATGCCCAGTGGCGAGGTCCAGTCCGAGAGGTAGGCCCACAGCCAGGTCTGGTTGCCCTGGTCTTGCTGGTAGATGGCGGGCTGCAGGTCGAGCCCGGGCAGCAGCACGAACAACACGAAGAGCGTGCCGTAGTACAGCGGGAAGATCCGAAGGGCCCGCCTCACGAAAAAGTTCTTCAAGGCACCAGGGGCGCCGAGGTGGTCCATGAGGATGCCGGTGATCAGGAATCCGCTGAGCACGAAGAACAGTTGCACACCGATCCAGCCCAGGTTGAGCACGTACTCGGCTGCTGCGGTCAAACCGCCCATGCCTGGCGCGGCCAGCATCTGTGCGTTGTGGGCGATGACGAGGAGGATGGCCAGCCCGCGGACGGTGTCCAGGGAGGGCAGGTGAAGGGGGCGTTTCAAGGGGGTACAGCTTTGGGGTTGGGCGGGGTGCCGCCGGTGGCGGACTTCAAGCCGGGGCTTCGACTCGAACCAGCGCCAGCGAGAGGTTGTCTCCGCCGGCGCGCGCCCGGTAGCGCGCCTTGCCCACGAGCATCTCGGCGGCCTCCCTCGGTGGCAGGGTGTGAACGATGGCGCCCAGCTCCTTGGGGGTGAAGTAGTGCCACAGGCCGTCGGAGCAGGCCAGCAGGCTGTCGCCGATCTCCAGCCGGCTGATGCGGCGGATGGCCAGGGGCGGGTCGGTCTGGGTGCCCAGGCAACCCGTCAGCAGGTTGGCCTGCGGGTGCACGTTGGCCTCTTCTTCGGTGATCTGGCCTTCGCTGACCAGCCGCTGCACGTAGGAGTGGTCCTCGGTGCGCGCGATCATGTCGGGGCCGTGGAAGTGGTAAATGCGGGTGTCGCCGGCGTGGGCCACCCAGGCCGACAGGTCCGGGTTGATCAGGTAGACGCCGATGGTGCTGTGCGGCTCCTCCTCGAAGGCCAGGGCCGTCAGCTTGATCATGAGGTGCGCCTCGTGCACGAGTTGCCGCAGGAGCGGCTCGGCGGCCTCCGTCGAGGGGCTGTAGCGCTCGAACACCTGACGCGCCGTCATGATGACCTGATCGGCTGCCTTGCGCCCGCCACTCTTGCCGCCCATGCCGTCGGCACAGACGGCCAGCAGGCACCCCTGCACGCGCGGGTGCGGGATGATTTCGACTTGGTCCTGCTGATAAGGACGGTCGCCGCGGTGAAGGCCCGTGGCGGCCACCAGCCGGAAGCGGGAGGGTGCTGCGATCATGAGGAAAACTATAATCCCGAAACGATGTGACCCGGCTGCTTGTGAACCAGGGTCATCCACAGATCAAGGGCTGCCTCATGACGCGGCCACCGAGCGCCCTCCATGATTGAAAACCTCCATTCCCCCCATCGACGGCTGATCGAATTGCGGATGGAGCACGCCGACCTCGACAACCTCATCGACCGGGCGGCCGAGCAGTCGCCGGTGGATGAGTTGTCACTGCGTCGGCTCAAGAAGCGCCGCCTGCTCCTGCGCGACCAGATCGCGACGCTGGAGTTGATGCTGGACCCCAAAGAGCCCGCTTGATCAGGCCAGGGCCTCCAGCAGCTCGGTTTCGATGGCCAGCTGTTGCTTGTCCAGTCGCAGGGCGTCCCCGGTCACCAGGAAGGTGTCTTCCACCCGCTCGCCCAGGGTGCTGACCTTGGCGAGTTGCACGTTGACGTGGTGCCGCGCCAGGGTGCGGGCGATGACGTAGAGCAGGCCCGAGCGGTCTGCCGCGGAGACGCTCAAAAGCCATCGCTGGGCGCGTTCGTCCGGGCGCAGGCTGACACGAGGCGGCACGGGGAAGGATCGCACCCGGCGCGACTGTCGGCCGCGCGCGGGCTCGTGCAGGGGCTTGTCGGAGGCCACGGCCTCGGACAGCTGGGTTTCAACCAGCGCGATCATGTCGCGGTAGTGCACACCCTCGAATCGCATCGGGTCGGACGACAGGATCTGGAAGGTGTCGACGGCGTAGCCGCTGCTGGAGGTGTGGATGCGTGCGTCCTGAATGGTGAAGCTGGCGCGGTCGAAATAGCCGCAGATGCGCGCGAACAGGTCGGCGCGGTCGGGGGCGTAGACGAGCACCTGCAAGCCCTCTCCGACCGGTGACAGTCGGGCGGCCACCACCGGGCGTTCGGTTTCGACGTGGCGCCACAGCATGCGCGTGTGCCAGGCGATGTCCAGCGCTTCGTGGCGTGCGAAGTAGCTGATGTCGAGCGTCTTCCAGAGTTTTTCTTCGATGCCGGGGGGCAGGTAGGACAGGGCCAGGGCCTGGCGGGCCTGCTGCTTGCGGGACTCGATTTCGGCGTCCATGTGCGGGCGGGCGCCGCCGAGCGCCCGCAGCGTCAGCCGGTAGAGGTCCTCGAGCAGCTTGCCCTTCCAGGCGTTCCAGACTTTGGGGCTGGTGCCGCGGATGTCGGCCACGGTCAACAGGTACAGCGCGGTGAGCGTGCGCTCGTTGCCCACGCGACGCGCGAAGGCCTGGATCACATCGGGGTCCGACAGGTCCTCCTTCTGGGCGATGCGCGACATCGTCAGGTGCTCACCGACCAGGAACTCGATGAGTTTGGCGTCCTCACCCGCGACCCCGTGGTCCTTGCAGAAGCGGCGCACCTCGACTTCACCGAGCTCGGAGTGGTCGCCACCACGGCCCTTGGCCACGTCGTGGAAGAGGGCGGCGATGTAGAGCAGCCACGGGCGTTCGAACTGGGAGGCCAGTTGGGTGCAGAAGGGGTACTCGTGCGCGTGCTCTGGGATGAAGAAGCGCCGCACGTTGCGCACGACCATGAGGATGTGCTGGTCCACGGTGTAGACGTGGAAGAGGTCGTGCTGCATCTGCCCGACGATGCGGCGGAACACCCAGAGGTAGCGCCCCAGCACCGAGGTCTGGTTGAGCAGGCGCATGACCCGGGTCTGGCCCTGCTCCTGCTGCAGGATGGCCATGAAGGTGGCTCGGTTGACTGGGTCCCGGCGGAAGGCGCCATCCATGAGGCCGCGGGCGTTGTAGAGCGCACGCAGGGTGCGCGCCGACAGGCCTTTGAGCGTGGTTTCCTGCTGCAGGGTCAAGAAGGTGGACAGGATGGCGTGGCGGTCGCGGTGGTAGAGGTCGTCGCTGGCGACTTCGAGGTAGCCACCGCGGTCCAGGAATCGCTCGTTGATGACGCGCATGGGCGCATCGGTCGAGCCTTGCACGCGCTCTTCGATGTTGAAGATCAGGATCTGGTTGAGCTGCGTGACGGCCTTGGCGGCCCAGTAGTAGCGGCGCATCAGCGCCTCGGAGGCGCGCAGCTCGGGTGTGTTGGTGTAGCCGAAGCTCTCGGCCACGGCGGTCTGCAGGTCGAAGACGAGGCGGTCTTCACGCCGGCCGGCGATCTGGTGCAGTCGGGTGCGGATGAGCTTGAGCACGCCCTCGTTGCGCTGGAGCTGGCGGGCCTCGAACGGCGTCAGCAGCCCGTTGCGGGCGAGTTCATGCCAGCTGCGGCCCAGGCGGGCGGCGCGGGCCAGCCAGAGCACCACCTGCAGGTCGCGCAGGCCACCGGGGCTTTCCTTGCAGTTGGGCTCCAGTGCATAAGGCGTGTCTTCGTGCTTGGTGTGGCGCTGGCGCATCTCCAGCATCTTGGCCGTCACGAAGGCGGGCACGTCGATGTGCTCGTGCGTGGTGCGCTCCAGCTCCTCGAAGCGCTGACGTGAGCCACACAGGAAGCGCGCCTCCAGCAGGGAGGTTTGCACCGTCACGTCGCGGCGGGCCTCTTCGGTGCACTCCTCGACGGTGCGCACGCTGGAGCCGATCTCCAGGCCGATGTCCCAACAGGCGCTGATTAAGCCTTCGACGCTGGGGGCCAGGCCGTCGTCGCCGGTGACGGACGGCGAGGCTGGCAGCAACAGCAAGACGTCGATGTCGGAGTGCGGAAAGAGCTCGGCTCGCCCGTATCCACCGACGGCGACCAGCGCGGCACCACGGGGCATGGCGTGCGCGTCCCACAGGGCGTGCAGCGTTCTGTCCACCAGGCGCGCGAGGTGACTCAGCAGGCGCGTGGCCGAGGCCGTGGTCGGGCGGCTGGTCTGGAACTGCAGCAGCAGCTCCGCCTTTTCTGCGCGGAACTGCGCGCGCAGGGCGGGGACGTCGGCGGTCATCTTGGGCGGGGGGGCTCGGAGTTGGGGCTCAGGTGCAGGTGGCGCTCACGAAGTCCGGCAGGGCGGGGCTGCCCGCCGACAGGGTCAGCACCTCGTAGCCGGTTTCGGTCACGAGGATGGTGTGCTCCCACTGTGCCGACAGCGATCGGTCTTTGGTCACGATGGTCCAGCCGTCATAGGGCTGGCCGCCTTTGCGACCTTCCTTGATCTCGCGCCTGCCCAGGTTGATCATGGGCTCGATGGTGAAGATCATGCCGGGCACCAGCTCCAGCCCGGTGCCAGGGCGGCCGTAGTGCAGGATTTGCGGGTCTTCGTGGAAGCGCTGGCCGATGCCGTGGCCGCAGTACTCGCGCACGATGGAGTAGCCGGCGTTCTCGGCAAAGGTCTGGATGGCGTGGCCGATGTCGCCCAGGCGCGCACCCGGTTTGACCTTGACGATGCCTTTCCACATGGCGTCGAACGTGACCTGGCACAGGCGCGAGGCTGCGATGGACGGCTTGCCCACCAGGAACATGCGGCTGTTGTCGCCGTACCAGCCGTCTTTGATGATGGTGACGTCGAGGTTGACGATGTCGCCCGACTTCAGGGGGGTGTCGTTCGGGATGCCGTGGCAGACCACGTCGTTGACGGACGTGCACAAGGAGGCCGGGTAGGGCACGTGGCCGGGCGGCTGGTAGTTCAGCGTGGCCGAGACGGTGCCTTGCACCTTGACCATGTAGTCGAGCGCCAGGCGATCGATTTCGTTGGTGGTGATGCCGGGCTGGATGTGGGGGGTCAGGTAATCCAGCACCTCGGAGGCCAGGCGGCAGGCCACGCGCATGGCGTCGATCTCGGCGCCGGATTTGATGGTGATGCTCATGGGGCGCAATTATCGGGGTTTCCGGTTGACCCGGTGCGGCTAAAATGTCGGGTTCTCCCACCGCCGCTGGCCCTCTCCATGTCCCACTTGATGCACCACGAGGGCGGTAACGCCCTGGCCCCTCACCAAGTCCAGGCTTTGCTGCCGCGCTTGCAGGCAATCAACAGCCGGATCTCGGGGCTGCATGCACGCCACGTGCACTGGGTGGCAACGGACCAGCCGCTGTCTGCTGCCGACGCCGATCGCCTGTCGGCCTTGCTGACCTATGGCGAGGCCTACGACGGCCCGAGCGACGGTGACCTGATCGTGGTCGCGCCTCGCCTGGGCACCGTCTCGCCCTGGGCGTCCAAAGCCACCGACATCGCGCACAACTGCGGGCTGGCGATTCGCCGCGTCGAGCGCGTGGTCGAGTACCGCATCGTGGTCAAGGCCGGTGTCATCGGCGCCCTGCTGGGGAGCAGCAAGTCCCTGGCGCCGCAGGACCTGCAGGCCATCTCGGCGCTGCTGCACGACCGCATGACCGAGAGCGTGCTGGCCAGCCGCGAAGACGCCCGCCGCCTGTTTGACGAGCGAGTCGGCCAGGCCATGGAGCGCGTGGACGTGCTGGGCCGCGGCCGCCAGGCGCTCGAAGAAGCCAACGTCACCTTCGGGCTGGCTTTGTCGGATGACGAAATCGAGTACCTGGTCGACGCCTTCACGGGCCTCAAGCGCAACCCGACCGACGTCGAGCTGATGATGTTCGCGCAGGCGAACTCCGAGCACTGCCGCCACAAGATCTTCAACGCCGACTTCACCATCGACGGCCAGCGCCAGGACCTGTCGATGTTCGGCATGATCCGCAACACCGAGAAGCTCAATTCGCAGCACACGGTGATCGCCTACGCCGACAACGCCTCCGTGATGGAGGGCCACGCCATCGAGCGCTGGATGCCCGCCGGCTACACCAACGCCCCGCCGTACCAGGCCCGCGAAGAGCTGGCCCACGTGCTGATGAAGGTCGAGACCCACAACCACCCGACCGCGATCTCGCCTTTCCCTGGGGCCTCGACGGGCGCTGGCGGTGAAATCCGCGACGAAGGCGCCACCGGCCGCGGTTCGCGCCCCAAGTCGGGCCTGACGGGCTTTTCGGTCTCCAACCTGCACCTGCCCGGCACGAACGAGCCCTGGGAGGCCAAACCCGTTGGCAAGCCCGAGCACATCGCCAGTGCCCTGCAGATCATGGTCGAAGGCCCCCTGGGTGGCGCGGCCTTCAACAACGAGTTCGGGCGCGCCAACCTGGGCGGCTACTTCCGGGTGTTCGAGCAGGACTTGGGCGAGGGCGCCGAGGCCATCCGCCGCGGCTACCACAAGCCCATCATGATCGCCGGGGGCCTGGGCACCATCAGCAGCGAGCAGACCAAGAAGGTGCAGTTCGCAGCCGGCACCTTGCTGATCCAGCTGGGTGGCCCGGGCATGCGCATCGGCATGGGCGGCTCGGCCGCGTCCTCGATGGCCGCGGGCACCAACGCCGCCAACCTGGACTTCGACTCCGTCCAGCGTGGCAACCCCGAGATCCAGCGCCGCGCGCAGGAGGTCATCAACCACTGCTGGGGCCTGGGCGCCAACAACCCCATCCTGGCCATCCACGACGTGGGCGCGGGCGGCATCTCCAACGCTTTCCCTGAGTTGGTGGACGGCGCCGGCCGTGGCGCGCGCTTCGACCTCAGCCAGGTGCCGCTGGAAGAAACCGGCCTGGCCCCGAAAGAAATCTGGTGCAACGAAAGCCAGGAGCGCTACGTGCTGGCCATCGCGCCCGAGAGCCTGCCCATCTTCACTGCCATGGCCGAGCGCGAGCGCTGCCCCTTCGGCGTGATCGGCACGGCCACCGAGGCCTGCGAGCTGATCCTCGAAGACACCACGCAGCCCGCTGCCGACAAGGCCATCGACATGCCGATGGACGTGCTGCTGGGCAAGCCGCCCAAGATGCACCGCGACGTGAAGCGTGTGGCCCGCGACGGTGGCCGCCTGGATCTGACCGGCGTGGCGCTGAACCAGGTCGCTTTCGACGTGCTGCGCCACCCGACCGTGGCCAGCAAGCGCTTCCTGATCACCATCGGCGACCGCACCGTCGGTGGCTTGAACAGCCGCGACCAGATGGTCGGACCCTGGCAGGTGCCGGTGGCCGACGTGGCCGTGACCCTGGCCGATTTCAAGGGCTTCGCAGGCGAGGCCATGGCCATGGGCGAGCGCACGCCGCTGGCCTCGGTCAACGCGCCGGCCTCGGGCCGCATGGCCGTGGGCGAGGCCATCACCAACCTGCTGGCCGCCCCCATCGAGCTGCCCCGCGTGAAGCTGTCGGCCAACTGGATGGCGGCCTGTGGCGAAGCCGGTGAAGACGCCGCGTTGTACGAAACCGTGCGGGCCGTGGGCATGGAGCTGTGCCCCGCGCTGGGCGTGTCCATCCCGGTGGGCAAGGATTCGCTGTCGATGAAGACGCGCTGGACCGATCAAGGCCAGCTCAAGCAGGTGACGGCGCCCGTCTCCCTGATCGTGACGGCGTTCGCCTCCATTTCGGATGTGCGCGGCACGCTGACGCCCCAGCTGGTGACGTCCGAGAACGGCCAGTCGCTGGACAGCAGCCTGATCCTCATCGACCTGGGTCAAGGCAAAAAGCGCATGGCCGGCTCGATGCTGGCGCAGGTGCTGGGTCAGTTCGGCAACGAGGTGCCTGACCTGGACGACCCCGAACTGCTCAAGGCCACGGTGAGCGCCGTGAACACGCTGCGCGCTCAGGGCAAGCTGCTGGCCTACCACGACCGCGGCGATGGCGGCCTGTGGGCCACGGTGTGCGAGATGGCATTTGCCGGCCACACGGGCGTGAGCCTGAACGTGGACATGCTGGTCACCGAAAGCGACGGCATCAGCGACAGCCGCGCGGACACCGGCGACTCCAAGAACTGGGCCGGCCAGGTCGGCGAGCGCCGCAACGAGCTGACGCTCAAGGCCCTGTTCAACGAAGAGCTGGGCGTGGTGCTGCAGGTGCGCACCGCCGAGCGCGACGCCGTGATGCAGACCCTGCGCGAGCACGGCCTGAGCAAGCACAGCCACGTCATCGGCAAGCCCATCCTGACGGGTTCAGCCAAGGGCGAGGTGCAAGTCTGGCGCGACGCCAAGGACATCTTCAAGGCCCCGCTGCAGCAGCTGCACCAGACCTGGGACGAGGTGAGCTGGCGCATCGCTCAGCTGCGCGACAACCCTGCCTGCGCCGACAGCGAGCACGCCCAGGTCGGCGTGCCCGAGAGCACCGGCCTGCACGTGAAGCTGGGCTTCGATCCGCTGGAGGATGTGTCCGCGCCCTTCATCGGCAAAGCGCGCCCGAAGGTCGCCATCCTGCGAGAGCAGGGCGTGAACTCGCATGTCGAGATGGCCTACGCCATGAGCCTGGGCGGCTTCGACACGTTTGACGTGCACATGAGCGACCTGATCGCCGGTCGCGCCCGCCTGGATCAGTTCCAGGGCTTCGTGGCCTGCGGTGGCTTCAGCTACGGCGACACGCTGGGCGCGGGTGAGGGCTGGGCCCGCTCCATCCTGTTCAACCCGCAGCTCGCCGAGCAGTTCGCCGCCTTCATGCAGCGCGGTGACACCTTCGGTCTGGGCGTGTGCAATGGCTGCCAGATGCTGGCGGCGCTCAGCCCCATCATCCCCGGCGCGCAGGACTGGCCGAAGTTCACAACCAACCAGAGCACCCGCTTCGAGGCCCGCCTCAGCCAGGTCGAGGTGCTGGAGAGCCCCTCCATCTTCTTCACCGGCATGGCCGGCAGCCGCATGCCGATCGCCGTCTCGCACGGTGAGGGCTTTGCCAATTTCTCGCAGCGCGGCGACGCCGCCAAGGTGCATCGCGCCGTCCGCTTCGTGGACCACACCGGCGCGCCCACCGAGGTCTACCCGCTCAACCCGAACGGCTCGCCCGAGGGCCTGACCGGGGTGACCACGCCGGATGGCCGCTTCACGGCCATGATGCCGCACCCCGAGCGCGTCTTCCGCAACGTCCAGATGAGCTGGACCAGCGGCAACGCGGGCGACGCCAGCCCCTGGCTGCGCATGTTCCGCAACGCGCGCAAGTGGGTGGGGTGAGCCCGGCTGGCGCAGGCGCAGGCCTGCGCCTGTCGTGAAAACGTGCTCACTTTCGTGGAGTAACCACGCTGGTCGGCGCGATTTGGTCCCCGCCTCTCGGCTGCGAGAGCCCGCTTGAGGTTCAATCGCAGGGAAATGAAGCTGTTCGATCATTTCTCTGCTGCGTTGAAGGGCGCGGGCCGCACCTGCTTGCACCGCGTGGCCTTGCTCGGCCTGATCGTGGCCGCGTCGATGGTTTGGGCGCTGCCAGCCAGCGCGGCCAATTACGTTTTCCCGGGCAACCTGCCCCTGGGCTGCACGGGGGGCTCGGGCAGCTACAACTGTGGCGCCCTGATCCTGTCCAGCGGGGACACGATCGCGATCGGCACCCCCAAGCCAGCCACGATCACGTTCACCTCGTTGAACGCCAGCAATGCACAGGTCAACGTCGCCGGATCGGCGTCTGACCTGTCCATCGTGGTCACCGGCATGTTGACGGTCTCTGCCGGGGCCAACATCAAGGCCGATGTCACCGCGGGCAACGTCTCCAGCACGGGGGCTGTCAGCTACGGCGGCAACATCAGCACGACGACCGGCTACATCTCCTTGGGGGCCGGCACCACGGTGGTGGGGGCGTTGACCACGACCACCGGGGCCATCACCCTCCTGACCGGCACGGCCACCACCCGCACGACGGTGGGCAGCATCAATTCGGGCGGCACCGTCACCCTCAACGCCCACAACGGCGTCAACGGCAACACGGTGGGCTACCTGGTGTCGGCGGCGGGCTACAACACCTTCGGTGGCTCGATCACGTCGACGTCGACCTACGTGAGCCTCGGCGGCAACGCCAACGTCAACGGCTCCATCTACTCCCAGACCTACGTGGACACGGGCTCCTACAGCTTCGTGGCGGGCTCGATCACCGCGGTCACGTCCTACATCGACACCGGCCTGGCGGTGCGCGTGGGGGGCTCGCTCTTCGCCGGCGGCACGTACGTGGACATCCACTCGAACGCCTCGATCGGGGGCTCGATCAAGGCGCAGAGCTACGTCAGCATGACGACCAACAGCGCGGTGGCGGGCAACGTGACGGCCAAGTCAACGGTCTACCTCGGCTCGGGCAGCACGGTGAACAAGTGCGTTCGCTCCAACGACTCGGCCTCGATCGTCCTGCCGTCTGCGACGTCCGTGGGCGGTGCGTGTTGCGGCTCCGGCAGCACCTGCGGCAACACCTGCATCGCCGGCTCGCCCAAGCCCGCGGCATGCACCTACCCTCAAAGCGCGTTGATGGCGGAGTACCGCTTCGAAGAGACCAGCTACAACGGATCGAGCGGGGAGGCGGCCGATGCCTCCGGCAACGGCAACCACGGGCGCATGGTGGGCGCCACGACCTCCACACCCGATGGCAAGATCTGCCGCGGCATCCTGGTCGGCAAGAACCTCGACGCCAGCGTGGCGGCCTTCGACACGGGGCTGGACGTCAACACCATCGGCAACTCGGGCACGGTGGCGTTTTGGTACAAGTCCATCACCTCGGGGCTGGAACACCGCATGTTGTTCGACGCCACTTCCAGCACGTCCGGCAGGTTCTACCTCTACCGCGATGACAAGGACAGCGGGGTCGACCTGAACTTTCACGTCACCGATGGCGGTGGCACCGTGCGCGACGTCGACAAGCTCAATGCCTTCAGCGACGACACCTGGGCCCACATCGCCATCACCTGGCAGGCCTCAGGGGGCAGCACGCGATTGCGGCTGTATGTCAACGGCGCTCAGCAAGACGAGCAGAACTACAGCGTCCCCAGCAACGCCATCGCCAGCGCGATCAACACGCTGTATTTCGGGGACAACCGCAGCGGCGAATCGGTGGAGGTGAACTCCGCGAACGGCTACATGGACCAGATCAAGATCTTCGATGCGGAGCTGAGCGCATCGAACGTCGCGTCGCTGGCCGCGGAGTCGCCGACCTGCACCACCGTGCCGCACCACATCGAGGTGACGTCCAGCAGCAACAACGCGGTCACCTGTTCGCCCAAAACCTTCACCGTCAAGGCCTGCGCCAACGCCGATTGCTCCACGCCTTACGCCGGCGGCATCAGTGGCAACCTGCAGTTGACGGGCTCGCCTTCGGTGAACCAGAGCGTGTCGTTTTCCATCCCGGCGGGCAGCGCCACGGGCATCGCCTCCGTCTCGGCGCAGGTCACCACGGTGAGCACGGTGACGGCCAGCCTGACGGGCCTGTCGGCCACGCCTTCGGCGGGCACGCTGCCCTACTGCGGCATGGGCGTGCCGGCGGCCGCGGGCAACAGCTGCGCGTTCGATGTGGCCGCAACGGGCCTGCTGTTCGACGTGCCCAACCACGCTTCTGACGCCATTCAAACGCTGACGGTGAGCGCGGTGCGCTCGTCCGACAACGCGACGGTGTGCACGCCCGCTTTCGAGAACGTGGACAAGACCATCAACTTCAAATGCACGTACAGCAACCCCGCCAGCGGGACCTTGCCGGTGCGCGTGGCGGACGCCACCCTGGGGGCTTACTCGGCGCTGAACGCGAGCAACAGCGCTGCGGCGGCTTGCGATGCCAGCGGGCGAGGGGTCGTGATGAAGTTCAATGGCAGCGGGGTGGCCACGGCGCGGGTCGCCTACGCCGACGTCGGGGCCGTGGGCATGACGGCGTCCTACACGGGGTCGGGTGGCGACGCGGGCTTGTCGATGTCGGGCTCCGACTCGTTCATCGCGGCGCCCGCCTCGCTGGCCTTCTCAGGCCTGCCCAGCGGCGTGATCGTGGCGGCAGCGCCGTTCGGCGCCACCGTCACGGCGCTCAACAGCAGCGGGGTCAGCACACCGAATTTTGGCAAGGAGTCACCGTCGCCCGCAGGCGTGACGGTGGGCTTCAACAAGGCGCGCCCGACCTTCAGCGGCTCGTCTGCCGGCAGCTTCCTGGGCAGCCTGGGGGCGTTCAACAACGGTGCGGCCTCGGCCAGTTTGCCAGCCAAGTTCTCGTGGACGGAGGTGGGCGTGGGCGACCTGACGGCGGCGCTCGCGGGGGCCAGCTACCTCGGCAGCGGGCTGAACGCCACCGGCAGCACGGGCAGCTCCGGCGCGCTCGGGCCCTTCATCCCCAGTCACTTCGACGTGAGCGCCACCAACGCATGCGGCGTCTTCACCTACAGCGGCCAGCCGATCGGCACGCCGGGCAGCCCGCTGATGATCCGGGCGCGCAACGCCACCGGGGGCCTGACGGAGAACTACGACGGCTCCAACCCCACGGCCGGGCTGAACTTCGCCAAGGCCGTGAACCTGTCTGACGCGACGGGGACGGTGCCGGGGGGCTGGAACGGCACCCAGGCGGTGCTGGCGTCGAGTTTCGTGCGTGGCGAGGCCGCCCTGACCGCGCCCGCCTTCACCTTCACCAGCAAGCTGACCGCTCCGACGATGCTGACGGTGCGGGCCACGGAGGGCAGTGGGGGCAATGGCGTGAGCTCCAGCGGTCACACCGAAGGCGTCGTGGCCCTGCGCAGCGGGCGCCTGCGTTTGTCGAACGTGTTTGGCACCGAGCGCGCCAACCTGCAGATGCCGGTGCAGACGCAGTACTGGAGTCCCAAGGGCTGGATCCAGAACAGCGAAGACAACTGCACGAGCGTGCCATCGACCGCCGTGGTGCGTGCGCGCTACCTGGACAGCAAGGGCGCGTTGGCCACGGGCTGGTCGATCACGCCTTCGTCGGTTTCGCTCATCGGGGGGCGCGGCAACCTGATCCTGTCGGCGCCCAGCCCGACGGCAACGGGCAGCGTGGACATCGCGGTGAACCTGGGCAACACCAGCACCGACCAGTCGTGCCTCAGCAGCCACCCCGCCAGCACCGGCGCCAACCTGCCTTGGTTGCGCTCGCAAAACGGCAGCACCCCCGACTGCACCGCGTCGACCTTCGATCGGGACCCGTCTGCGCGCGCGACGTTCGGGGTTTACGCGCCCGAGACCAACAAGACCATCTACATCCGCGACCTGTTCTGATCGGTCGCGCACCTGACCGCAGCGTGCGTCAGCGCCTGGGTCACCGCCGCGGCCAGCACCGGCGCCATCGAGGCGGCGTTGCTCTCGTGGGCGATGCAATCGGTGCTCCAGACCTGCTGGATGCCCGCTTGCCGCAGCAGCGCCAGCGCGCCTGGGGCGAACAGGGCGTGCGTCACGGCGGCGTCGACCGATGCGGCGCCCGCGGCAAGCAGGGACCTCGCGGCCTCGGCCAGCGTGTGGCCCGAGCTGGCGACGTCGTCGATCAGGACCACCGCGCGCCCGCGCACCTCGATGGCGGGCAAGGCGACCTCGACGTGGCGGTCTCCCCAGCGGGTCTTGGTGCACACACTGTGCGTCACCCCATGCACCCGCGCGGCGCTGGCCACCCATGGGGCCGATTCGGCGTCGGGGCCGATCAGGATGGGGGCGGCGTGGTGGCGCGCGATCAGGTCGGCCAGCATCGGGGCGCCGCTGAGCGCGATGGCGTGCGTCAACGGGATGGCCTCTTGCAACGAGGCGATGCGGTGCAGGTGCGGGTCGACGGTGATGACGGCGTCGAACAGGCTTGCGAGGAAGCGCCCGACCACCCGCTGGCTCACGACCTCACCGGGCTGGAAAGCGATGTCCTGGCGCATGTAGGCCAGGTAGGGCGCCACGAGCACGATGCGCCGTGCGCCCAGTTGCCGTGCCTGCTCGGCCGCCAGCATGAGTTCGATGAGCTTGTGATTGGGGCGGTCCAGGCTGCGGTAGAGCACGAGGGTGTCGGGCAGGCGGCCTTGCGCGTTGACCGGCAGGCGCAGCTTGAGCTCTTCGTCGGGGAAACGATGCCGCTCGATGAGGGCGTGTGGCAGGGCACCGGCCAGCGCGAGGGCCTGCGCGGGTTGGGCCTCGTCCTCGAAGTGGAGCAGCAGCGTGTTCGCGTCATGGGGCGTGGGGGTCATGGCTCAGCTCTCCAGCCAGGCCGGGGCGATGTCGGCCTCGCTGCCCAGGCTCAGGCCCAGGGCCTGCTCGGTGGCCGCGCGCGCGAAGGCCAGGTCCGCGGGGTAGGCGGCGTGCACGCGGTAGAGCACGTCACCGGCTTGGACGTGGCTGCCCAGCTTGTGCAGCAGGTCCACGCCCGCGCCTTGCACTTTGGGCGCGCCGGCCAGGCGGGCGATGCGGGCGAGCTGCAGGTTGTCCAGGCTGCACACGACGCCGCCTTGCGGGGCCCGTGCCTCGTGCGTCAGCGGTGCGAGTTGGGGTTGATCGGGGTCGAACGCCTTGGCGCCTTGGGCTTCGATGATGGCCAACATCTTTTCCAGGGCGCGACCGGACTCGAGGATGTCGCGTGCGATGGCGAAACCGTCTCCGCCGCGCACGTCCGGGTCGAACTCCAGCATGCGCCCGGCCAGGCGCAGGGACTTGAGCTTGAGGTCGTTCGGGGCGCGCGGGTCGTTGCGCAACACGCGCATCACGTCCCGCGCTTCCAGCACGGGGCCGATGCCTCCGCCCACCGGCTGGCGCCCGTCGGTGATGACCACGTCGATCGTCAGGCCCATGCGCTGCGCGACGAACTCGAAGAGGCGGCGCAGGCGCTGGGCTTCGGGCATGGCGCGCACCTTGGCGGTGGGCCCCACGGGGATGTCGAGCAGCAGGTGGGTGGAGCCGGCGGCCACCTTCTTCGACAGGATGGAGGCCACCATCTGGCCGGGAGAGTCGATGGACAGCGGGCGCTCCACCGAAATCAGGACGTCGTCGGCGGGCGACAGGTCGCTGGTGCCGCCCCAGGCCAGGCAGCCGTGGTGCTCGCGCACGATCTCCATGAGGCGCTCGAAGGGCGGCTCCACGTTGGCCAGCACCTCCATGGTGTCGGCGGTGCCAGCGGGTGAGGTGATGGCCCGCGAGGAGGTCTTGGGGCACAGCATGCCGTGCGCAGCCACGATGGGCACCACCAGCATGGACGTGCGGTTGCCGGGGATGCCGCCGATGCAGTGTTTGTCGACCACCGGGTGGTCGTGCCAGTCGAGGCGGCGGCCCACGGCGGTCATGGCCTCGCTGAGGTAGTAGACCTCTTCGCGGTCGAGCTCGCTTTGGTGGGTGGCGACCACGAAGGCGGTCAGCTCGATCTTGGAGTAACGGTGCTCGGCGATGTCGCGCACGATGGCGCGGTAGTCCTCGTGCCTCAATCGCTCGCCAGCGATCTTGCGGTGCAGGGCGGGGATGGAGCCGGCGGGCTCGGCCTGGCTGATGCGGGCCTCGTGACCGTCCGGGACGCTGATTTGCGCGAAGGCGTCCTCCGAGAGGCCGAGCTGGTCGGGGCCGACGATGCAGTCGTCGTCCACCACGTTGAGCGTGGCCAGGATGCGTCGCCCGTTGGCCCGCACCTCCACCTTGGCCAGCGCCTGGAAGCCCTCGGCTCGGTAGACGGCGCAGTCGCGGTGCAGGTAGGCGACGTTTTCGCGGTAGGTGTCGATGGCCACCCGCTTGAGGCGCAGGGCGGGTGCGTCGTGGGTGTCGTGGGCGTCGTTTGCGTCGTGGCCGTTTTGCATGGGGCAATCAAAAAAGGAGCACCACAGGGTGCCCCTTTCATCTTACGGCCCGGTGGGCGCGCAGGCTTGGCACAGATCAAGTCTGCGCCAGGGCGCCTCAGGCCGCGACGGTGCGCGCGATCAGCGTCTGCGCCTTGCTGACCAGCTCGATCAGGCGGTCGATGTTGGGGTGCTTGCCGGGGTGGGCCTGGGCGTCGGTGGTGTGCTCGGCGTAGAGGTCCAGGCCTTCCTGTGCGGCGGCCGGGTTGATGGCGCCGTGTTTGTCGGCCAGCGCGGCGTAGACGGCCAGCGAGCCGGCTTGTCCGGGCTTGTTTTCGATGCGGGCGACCACGGTGCCCGTGTCGTCCAGCAACTCCAGTGCGGCCAGGTGGGCCACGGCGGGGAGGGCCTTGAGGTTGTCGGCGAATGCCATGTGCGTGCTCCTGTTGGTCAGGGGCCGGATTGTGCCGCAGCCGCTGGCGCACTCAGCGGCTCGGGCGACGTCAGCTTCGCTCGCCCAGCCATCACCTCGCCCCACTCGACGATGGCCAGCGTGCCGTCCGCGTGCTCGACCAGCGCAGTGAGGCTCTCCACCCAGTCCCCGTCGTTGCAGTACAGGATGCCTTCGACCTCGCGCATTTCGGCATGGTGGATGTGGCCGCAGACCAGGCCGTCGACACCGCGCTTGCGGGCTTCGCGAGCCAGGGCGGCTTCGAAGTCGGCCACGTAGCTCACGGCCCGCTTGACCTTGAGTTTGAGGTACTTCGAGAGCGACCAGTAAGGCAGGCCGGCGCGCGCGCGCCAGGAGTTGAGGTGGCGGTTGAGCTTGAGCGTGAACTCGTAGAGCGAGTCGCCCAGCAGGGCCAGCCAGCGCGCGCACTGGATGACGCCGTCGTACAGGTCACCGTGCGTGACCCAGAGCTTGCGCCCGTCCGCGGTGGTGTGGACCCACTCTTCGGCCACCTCGATGCCACCGAAGGAGTGCTCCAGGAACTTGCGCGCGAACTCGTCGTGGTTGCCCGGCACGTAGATGACGCGGGTGCCCTTGCGCGCCTTGCGCAGGAGCTTTTGCACCACGTCGTTGTGCGCCTGCGGCCAGTACCAGGAGCGCCTGAGTTGCCAGCCGTCGATGATGTCGCCGACCAGAAACAGCGTGTCGCATTCGACGCGCCGCAAGAAGTCCAGCAGCGCATCGGCCTGGCAACCCGGTGTGCCCAGGTGGACATCGGAGATCCACGCGGTGCGCACCCGGATGACATCGTTTGCGGCGGTGTCGTCATGGGGCGTCAGTCGCGTCGTTCCTCCTTGACCAGTTGTGGCGGAGGACAAGGCGCGCAGCAAGGGGGCCTGGATCCAGCGGTGCATGAATCCGGATCCTGAGCCGCCGATGTGACAGCCGCGCGACCGCGGCGTGACGGTTTGCCTTGGGCCGCTTGAGGGACGTCAGACGGAGCGATCGGGCGCCTCGGTGGCGTTGTCCTGCGCCTCCTCTGAGGCGGTGGGCTCATCCGACGCGTCGCTTTCCGGCTCGGTGCTGATCGCCTCTTCGGCTTCCACCTCGTCCTGCGGTGCGCTGTCTTCCTGGGAAGCCAGCACCTCGGGGACGCGGTCCTCCAGCACCGCCAGGATCACCGTGTCAGCGAGCGCGAGCATCTTCTGCACGGCGCTGGCGTCGATGACCCGATCGAGCACCTTGAGCTGGCCCCGCTCGTACTGGAAGGACGACGCCAGGCTGTCTTGCTTGACCTGACCCCAGCCCATGGCGGTGGCCATTTGGCGCAAGTCCGGGGACGCCAGGTCGCCTCGCAGGTTCACGCGGCCTGAGGAGGTCAGCAACTCGGCCATCTGGATGGTGCCACCCTGCTGCGACGGTTTGAGCGAGACAGTGAAATCGCCCTCCAGGGAGCCCTGGGCGCTCTCACCCTTGAGCTTTTCGATTTGGAGGCTCATGCCTTGGCTCAGCAGCGTTCGAAACGCGTCGCGCATCGTTTGTCGCTCCGCCTGGGTCATGCGCTCGACGCTGCAAGATTGGCTGAACAGGTGGGTGAGTTTCTCGACGCTGTCTGCGTGCATGCCTTTCATGGCCACGTCGAAAGCCAGGTTCTTGAGCTCCTGCTTGCCGGCCTGGAGTCGGTCCAGGTGGTTGCGCATGACCGAATCGAGTCGCCCGTCCTTCTCCAGCGTTGTCGACTCGATGCTCAAGCCCTCCAGCGTCGTCTCGCGGGTGCTGATGCTTCGCACCTTGAACGCCGCGTCGCCCGTGCCACGCTGCCAGTTGTCGAGGTCCATCGAGAAGTTCATGCCCTCGAGCTTGGCGACGACATCGCTGCTGCGCAGCTGCGCGTCATCGATTTGCCAGGAGAACGCGACGCGCTTGTCCCCGACCGTCAGGGCACCCCGAGAGGGGCTGGCCTCGATCGACCCACCGCCTTGCGCGAGGGAGATGGCTGGCAGGCTGATGTCGGATTGGACCTGGCGAGACCAGGTCACGTGCCCCTGTCCGGTCAGGGCGTTCTCGGTGCCGAAGAGGGCCTTGAAGGCCTGCGCCGCTTCGCCCTGCGGCTTGACCTGCCACCCGAACGCGCTGACACCAGCCAGCCGAGGCAGGTGGCTGACCTGGTAGCTCACCTGCACCACCATGCCTGCCTGCTCTTCGGCGTCCGTGCTGCAGCGTGAGCGCAGGACCAGCTCCGCCGTGCCGCTGGACGACAGGTAGCCCGCGTGGTGCTGGAGGTTGCGCAACTGCACATCGCTTTGGTGCGCCGGGACCTGTGCCCAGGCGTGCAACTGCTCGTCCACCTGCCGAGAGGTCCAGGCCGGCACCGCTGCGGTGGCGCCCAACACCAGCGCGCCGCCGGCCGCCGTCAGCTTCATCGAGGTCTTCATCGTTCATCTCCGTGCTCAGCCTGAGGGTTGGCCTGAGGTTAGGAGTTGCGCCGATGGGCTGCGCACACGCGGCGCTGCGATCCGCCATTTCTGCACGAGATGGCAAAAATGAAACCCGGATGCCCCCCAGGGCACCGGACCTCAAGCGCTGGCGGGACGGCTGCGGTAGAACTGAATGGGCGCAGCCAGCACCTGGTTGAGCACCGACTTCTTCATCTTGCCGACCACGTGCATCTCGCAGGGCTTGCAATCGAAGCGCAGCGTCAGCTTTTCCTTGCCGTTGATGAGTTGAAGCGGCTCGGCTTTGACCTGACCCTGCACGCCTTGCACGCCCTTGGCCTGCTTGGGGCACAGGCTCAGCGAGAAGCGCACGCAGTGCTTGGTGATCATCAGGCTGACCTCGCCGAGCTCCTCGTGGCTTTCGTAGGCGGGCTCGATGACCTTCACGCCGTGTTTGGCGTAGAAGTCCCGCGCCTTGTGGTTGAAGACGTTGGCCAGGTAGCTCAGGGAGTCGTCCGGGTAGGGCGCAGGGGGTTGGATCGCGGCGGCGCGCTGCGGGCGCTCGCGGGCGGCCTCGCGCGCGGCTTCCAGAGCGGCCACGGCGTCGCGGCGCAGGGCGTTGAGGGCGGACGCCGGCACGAACCAGGGTTGACTCAGCTGGAGCGTCAGGTCGCTGGCCTGGAAGATCGTGGTGCCCAGCTTGCCGACCTGCTCGCGCAGGGTGGCCTCGGCGCGTTGCGCGTCCTGAGGCACCTGCTTGTCGCAGGCCACCCGGGCCTCGGCGCTGTGGCCGTCTTCGTCGGTCAATTGAAGCGTCAGCCCATCGGGTGTTTCGCCCAGTGTCGCCCACAGGCCGATGCGGCGCTCTGACGATTTCTTGCTCAGCAGGTTTTCCCAGGCGCGGTCGCGGTTGCGGTTGATGGCCACGCCCGACTGCAGGTCCTTGAGCGTCTCGATGCCCTCATTGGGGAACACACGCCACAGGCGGCCCGACTTGCCCACCGGCTCGGCCGTGTTGACCTGCACGCCGACGACGTCCTTGGTCAGCGTCAGGTAGTTCAGGCCGTCGCCGTTGTGGATGCCGTGGCTGGGGTCGTCGGCGCTGCCCTCGGTGGGCTCGATGGCCACGTCGAACCACTTGTCGCCCACCTTGGCGACCTCGCCCAGCGGCAGGCCCAGGTGTTTGGGGGACTCGAAGGCGCCGATGTCTTCCTTGCGCCCGTTGACGAAGTAGTCGGTGGCGCCGCGATTGAAGTTGCGGTCCGGCTCGGGCTGGAAGTAGAAGGTGCACTCGCCCGACGAGGCGCGCGCCAGTTCGGGTCGCTGCTCCAGGATCTCGTCGAGCAGCAGGCGGTAGTGGGCGGTGATGTTCTTCACGTAGCCCATGTCCTTGTAGCGGCCTTCGATCTTGAAGGAGCGCACGCCGGCGTCGATCAAGGCGTTGAGGTTGGCGCTCTGGTCGTTGTCCTTCATGGACAGCACGTGCTGCTCGAAGGCCACGACCTGGCCGCTGCCGTCGAGCACGTTGTAGGGCAGGCGGCAGGCTTGCGAGCAGTCGCCGCGGTTGGCGCTGCGACCCGTGTGCGCGTGGCTGATGAAGCACTGGCCGCTGTAGGCCACGCACAGGGCGCCATGGATGAAGAACTCGATGCCGCAACGGTTGGGGTCGAGGGCGCCCGCGACGTCCCGGATTTGTTCGAGCGTGAGCTCGCGTGCCAGCACGATCTGGCTGAAGCCGGCGTCTTGCAGGAAGCGGGCCTTCTCAGGCGTGCGGATGTCGGTCTGCGTGCTGGCGTGCAGCTGGATGGGGGGCAGGTCCAGCTCCAGCAGGCCCATGTCCTGCACGATCAGGGCGTCCACGCCCGCGTCGTGCAACTCCCAGATCATCTTGCGCGCGGGCTCCAGCTCGTCGTCGCGCAAGATGGTGTTGAGCGTGGTGAACACCTTGGCGTGATAGCGGTGCGCATGCTGCACCAATCGGGCGATGTCGCTGACTTCGTTGCTGGCGTTGCTGCGCGCCCCGAAGGAGGGCCCGCCGATGTAGATGGCGTCGGCGCCGTGGTTGACCGCTTCGATGCCGATGTCGGCGGTGCGCGCCGGGGCGAGCAGTTCAATCTGGTGGGGGGGCAGGGACATGGCGGCGGACAACAAGAGCAAGTGAGGGCGCGGGGCGCAGGACGAAGGCTTGGGGCAGCGAGCTGGGCGCAGCCCGCCTCCGGGAGGGCCGATACTATCGCGATGGCACGAAAAAAGGGCAATTCGGGGCGTGAAGTCCCCGCAGAACAGGGCGCTCGACGGGTGACGGATGTCACGTCGACGCGGCTCGACCGCATCGACGCCCTGCGTGGCGCCGCCTTGTTGTGGATGGCGACCTTTCATTTCTGCTTCGACCTGGCCACGCACCGCCTGATCGACGCCGATTTCTACCGCGACCCGTTCTGGACCTGGCAGCGCACCTGCATCCTGTCGACGTTCCTGCTGTGCGCCGGTGCCGGCCAGGCCGTGGCCGCGGCTCAAGGGCAGTCCTGGCCGAGGTTCTGGCGTCGCTGGGCGCAGGTGGTGGCGTGCGCCGCGCTGGTCAGCCTGGGCAGCTGGCTCATGTTCCCCCGCAGCTACATCTCGTTTGGTGTGCTGCACGGCATGGCCGTGATGCTGGTGGTGGCGCGCCTGTCGGCGTCGCTGGGGCCCTGGCTGTGGCCCTTGGGCCTGCTGGCGCTGCTGCTGCCGTCGCTCATCTCGCACCCCTTCTTCGACACCCGGGCCACCAACTGGGTCGGGCTGGTCACGCACAAACCGGTCACGGAGGATTTCGTTCCCGTCCTGCCCTGGCTGGGTGTGATGTGGTGGGGCATGGCCGCCACGCAGTGGATGTTGCGGCACCGCCCAAGCTGGCTGTCATCGGCTTCGGGTGACAATGTCGGCCTGTCGCGCGCCGGTGGCGCGAGCTGGCAGGCGCTGGTGAGCCTGGGCCGCTGGAGCCTGACGTTCTACATGGTCCACCAGCCCGTTTTCATCGGCGGCCTGATGGCTTGGCTTCACCTGCGAGGCGGGGCCTGAAGCGCCCATTTTCAACGACTTAACCGACTCCCGAGCCCACCATGTCCACCTCCTTGACCCAAGACGAACTGAAAACCCTGGTGGGCCGCGCGGCCCTGGAACACGTTCCGGCTGGCTGCGTCGTGGGCGTGGGAACCGGCTCGACGGTGGACAAGTTCATCGATGCGCTGGGCGAGGCGCTCCGTGCTGACCCGCAGCGCGTCTCGGGCGCCGTCTCCAGCTCGGTGCGCAGCACCCAGCGACTGCAAGCGCTGGGCGTGCCCGTGCTGCCAGCCGAGTCGGTGACGGGGCTGGGCGTGTACGTGGACGGTGCCGACGAAATCGACCACGCGGGCAACATGATCAAGGGCGGGGGCGCTGCGCTCACGCGCGAGAAGATCGTCGCGGAACTGGCCGAGCGCTTCGTGTGCATCGCCGACGAGTCCAAGCTGGTCTCGTCGCTGGGGCGCTTTCCGCTGCCGGTGGAGGTCATCCCGATGGCGGCGGCGCAGGTCATCCGGGCCTTCGCCAAGCTGGGCGGCCACGCCCAGGTGCGCGAGGGCGTGACGACCGACAACGGCAACATCATCGTCGACGTCACCGGCCTGCAGATCACCGAGCCAGCGCGCTTCGAGTCCGACGTCAACCAGTGGCCCGGTGTGGTGACCGTCGGCGTGTTCGCCCGCAACAAGGCCACCGTCTGCCTGCTGGGCACTTCAGCAGGGGTCAAGACGCTGAGTTTCTGAAGCTCAGCTCCCCTGCAATCGACGCACCACGCCCTCGGCCGCGGTGCGGCCGGTGGCCATCGTCGCGGTCAGCAGGTAGCCGCCTGTGGGGGCCTCCCAGTCGAGCATCTCTCCAGCGCAAAACACCCCCGGCAGGGCGCGCAGCATCAAGCCGTCGTCCAGCGCTTCAAATCGCACGCCGCCCGCGGTGCTGATGGCCTCGTCCATCGGGCGGGCCGCCTTCAATTTGATCGGCAGGTGCTGAATGGCCTCGGCCAGGGCCTTCGGGTCCTGAAGGACCTCGGTCGGCAGCACCTCGTGCAGCAACGCCATCTTCAGGCCTTGCAGCCCCAGGCGGCTCTTGAGGTGGGTGGCCAGGCTGCGCGGCCCTCTGGCGCGGCGCGTCTCGGCCAGCACGGTCTCGGCGCTGTGGGCGGGCAGCAGGTTCAGGTGCACCGTGGCCTCGCCATCTCGGGCGATGCGCTCGCGGATGCGGGCCGAGAAGGCGTAGACCAGGCTGCCCTCGATGCCGGTGTCGGTCACGACGAATTCACCTTGTTTCGAGTCGGTCTGCCCGTTGACGTCGGTGAAGCTCAAGGCAACCGGTTTGATTGGCTGGCCCGCGAAGCGCGTGCGCAGGTGCTCGGACCACCCCGTGACGTCGGCTCGCGTGGCGGCGACGTCGAAGCCGCAGTTCGACGGCTGCAGCGGGGCAACGTCGACCCCTCGCTCGGTCAACCAGGGCAGCCAGCGGCCATCGGAGCCCAGGCGCGACCAGCTGCCGCCTCCCAAGGCCAGCACGGTGGCCTGGGCCGACACGAACAGGCGCTCATGAGGCCCCTGGATGTCCAGCAAGCCGTCGGGCGTCCAGCCCTGCCAGCGGTGCCGCGCGTGCAGGCGCACGCCCGCGGCGCGCAGGCGGCTCAACCAGGCGCGCAGCAGGGGCGCGGCCTTCATGTCGGTGGGGAAGACGCGACCGGAGGTGCCCACGAAGGTGTCCACGCCCAGGCCATGGGTCCATTCGCGCAAGGCGTCGGGGCCGAAGGCCTGCAGGCCATCGGTCAGCGCCGGCGTGCGCTCGGCGAAGCGCGTGACGAAGCGCTCGAACGGCTCGGAGTGCGTCAGGTTGAGCCCCCCCCGTCCCGCGAGCAGGAACTTGCGCCCCACCGAGGGCATGGCGTCGTACAGGTCGACCTGGATGCCGCGCGAGGCCAGCACCTCGGCGGCCATCAGGCCCGCGGGGCCGGCGCCGATGATGGCGACGGCGTGAGAGACGCGCCGAGGCTCGGAGGTGGGGGCGGTGGCTGGGGCGGCGGTGTCGGGGTGAGCTGAGGTCAAAACAGGCGATCGATCAGAAGCGGAAGCCAGGCGGGGCGTTGCCACCGGGAGGGGGCGCAGGCGGGGTGCTGGCCCGAGGGGCGGAGGTGGAGGCGTCGTTGCGAGCAGGGGGCGGCGCCAGCGGGCTGGGTGCGGGGGCGCGGTAGCCCGCGGGCAGCGCCGACGCCTGCGGGTAACCGGCGGCGTCGAGGTAGCTGTTCCATTCGGACTGCTGCAAGCCGACCAGCTGTTGTTTGCCGATGCGCAGCGTGGGCAACTGATCGCTGCCTTCGCGCTCGCGGAAGGCCCGGATGTCTTCCGGGGTGTCGACGGTTTTTTCGGAGTAAGGCACGCCGCGCGAGCGCAGCAACTGCCGCCCGATCTCGCAAGGGGCGCACTCCTTGCTGGTGAACAAAGTCACGGGGTGGCGTTGCACCAGTTGCTGGAGTTCGTAGGGCAGGGTGGCACCGGGCGCGTCGGCCGAGCCCTTGCGAACGGGCTGGGCGGCCTGGCTGGTGGGGGGGCGGTCTGTGTAGGTGACGCGCCCGTCCGGGCCGACCACCTTGTAGGCCGACCACGCGGGGGCAGACAGGCTGAGCAGGCACGCCCCTGCGACCCCGAGGCACAGGGCCTGGAATCGACCGGTGGCGTCGTGCCGAGGGTTCAACTGACGCATGCGCTTGTCTCCTGTGAAGCGCCTCAAGCCATGCCCTGGTGGCGCAGCAGGGCGTCGATGCTGGGCTCGCGACCGCGGAAGGCCTTGAAGTTCTCCATGGCCGAACGGCTGCCCCCGGCCTCGAGGATGGCCTGGCGGTAACGCTTGCCGACCTCGGCGTTGAGCACGCCCTGACCTGGCGAAGCGGCCTCCTCGAACGCCGCGTAGGCGTCGGCGGAGAGCACCTCGGCCCATTTGTAGCTGTAGTAGCCGGCCGCGTAGCCCCCCGCGAAAATGTGCGAGAAGCTGTGCTGGAAGCGGTTGAATGCTGGCGGGATGTTGACGGCGACCTCCTGGCGAACCCCTTCGAGCAGCTTCTGGATGTCGGCTTGGGCACCGGGTTCGGCGTGCAGGCGCATGTCAAAGAGCGAGAACTCGATCTGGCGCAGGGTCTGCATGCCGCTCTGGAAGTTCTTGGCTTGCACCATCTTGTCGAACAAGGCGCGCGGCAGGTGCGCGCCGGTGTCGACGTGGTGGGTGAGCTTCTGGATCACGTCCCACTCCCAGCAGAAGTTCTCCATGAACTGGCTGGGCAACTCGACGGCGTCCCACTCCACGCCGCTGATGCCGGCCACGCCGATGTCATCGACCTGGGTGAGCATGTGGTGCAGGCCGTGGCCGAACTCGTGGAAGAGGGTGGTGACGTCGTCGTGAGTGAGCAAGGCGGGCTTGTCGCCCACGCCCTTGGCGTAGTTGCACACCAGGTGTGCCACCGGGGTCTGGGTGAGCTGGTTGTCGGGGCGCTTCCAGCGGCCGCGCACGTCGTCCATCCAGGCACCCGGGCGTTTGCCGGGGCGGGCGTAGGGGTCGAGGTAGAACTGACCGACCAGCTTGCCGGCGCGCTCGATGCGGAAAAAGCGCACGGACTCATGCCAGACGGGGGCCGTGTCGGGCGAAATCTGGACGTCGAACAGGGTCTCGATCAGTCCGAACAGGCCTTGCAGCACGGTTGGCTCGGTGAAGTACTGCTTGACCTCCTGGTCGCTGAAGGCGTAGCGGGCTTCCTTGAGCTTTTCGCTCACGAAGGCCACGTCCCAGGCCTGCAGATCAGCCAGGTCGCACTCGGTGCGCGCGAACTCGCGCAGCTCGGCCATGTCCTTTTCGGCGTAGGGGCGGGCGCGCTGGGCGAGGTCGCGCAGGAAGTCCATGACCTGCTGAGGGCTCTGTGCCATCTTGGGCACCAGCGAGACCTCGGCGAAGTTGGCGTAGCCCAGCAGCTGGGCTTCTTCCTGGCGCAGCGCGACGATGTCCTGCATCAGCGGGGAGTTGTCGCGCTCGGCGGGCCCGAACTCGCTGGCGCGCGTGCTGTAGGCGCGGTACATCGTCTCGCGCAGGGCGCGGTTCGTGGCGTACTGCATCACCGGCAGGTAGCAGGGCATGTGCAGGGTGAGCTTGTGGTCCGCTTTGCTTGCACCCTGAGTGTCGGTTTCGGCCGTGGTGCGGGTGGCGTCCTGCACGTCTTGCGGCACACCAGCCAGCTCGTCGGTGCTCGCGATGTGCGAGAAGGCGTCGGTGGCGTCCATCACGTGCTCGGAGAAGGCCTGTGACTTGGCGGCCTGCAACTCCTGGATTTCGGCGTAGCGCTGTTTGGCCGGGCCTTGCAACTCGGCGCCACCCAGCACGAAGGCGCGCAGGGCGTTGTCCAGCGCGCGTCGGCGGGCCGGCGAGAGCCGGCGCTCGGGCGGGGCCGACTGGTCTGCTGCGCCCACGGCCTTGTACTTGGCGTACAGGCGCTCGTCCGAACCCAGGCGGGTGTAGAACTCGGTCAGGCGCGGCAGGTTCTCGTTGAAGGCCGCGCGCAACTCCGGCGTGTCGGCCACGCTGTTGAGGTGACCCACGGCGCCCCAGGCGCAGCCCATGCGCTCGGTGGGCACGTCGAGCAGCAGCGACAAGGCGTCGTAGTCCGCCTGAACCTCTGCGCTGGTGACGCGCGCCAGGGCCGCTTCGGCATCGGCCAGCAGGATGTCGAGCGCGGGGGTGACGTGCTCGGGCTTGATCTGATCGAAGCAGGGCAGGCCCTGGGTGTCGAGGAGGGGGTTGTGGCTCATGCTTGGGCTGCAGCGGCGCGCTCGGCCGCCTCCATGGTGTTGACCAGCAACATGGTAATCGTCATGGGGCCGACCCCGCCGGGCACGGGGGTGATGTGGCCCGCCACTTCCTTGACACCGGCGAAATCCACGTCGCCGCAGAGCTTGCCTTCGTCGTCGCGGTTCATGCCCACGTCGATGACGACGGCACCCGGCTTGACCATGTCGGCGGTGAGCACGTTGCGCTTGCCGACGGCCGCCACCACGATGTCGGCCTGGCGGGTGTGGTGCGCCAGGTCGGCCGTGCCGCTGTGGGTGACGGTGACGGTGGCGTTGGCCGCCAGCAGCATCATGGCCATGGGCTTGCCGACGATGTTGGAGCGGCCGATGACCACGGCGTGCTGGCCGCGCAGGTCTTTCAGGCCGATGGATTCGAGCATTTTCATGCAGCCGTAGGGGGTGCAGGCCTTGAAGCCCACCTCACCCACCATCAGGGCGCCGGCGCTGGCAACGTGAAAGCCATCCACGTCCTTGAGGGGCGAGATGGCCTCGATGACCTGGTGGTCGTCGATGTGCTTGGGCAGGGGCAATTGCACCAGGATGCCGTGGATGGACGGGTCGTTGTTGAGCGCTTCGACGCGGGCCAGCAGTTCGGCCTCGGTCAGCGAGGCATCGTACTTTTCCAGCACGGACTTGAAGCCGGCTTCCTCACACGCTTTGACCTTGTTGCGCACGTAGACCTGGCTGGCGGGGTTGTCGCCCACGAGGACCACGGCCAGGCCGGGTTGGATGCCGCGGGCGGTCAGGGCGGCGGCGCGTTGGGCGACTTCGCCTCGCAGTTGCTTGGACAGGGCGTTGCCGTCGATGAGTTGGGCGGTCATGGGGGCTCCGGGAGGCGGGTGAGAGAGGCGGGCTTGAATGGAAAAAGGCCGCGTCGGGCGGCCTTCGGTGCGCTTGGGGCGGGTGACTTACTTCGTTGCGCCTGCGGCCGGGGCGTTGGCGCCCAGGGCGATCTTGAGCAGGTCGGCCACGGTGTTGGCGTTGAGCTTTTCCA